>CAZTOW010000062.1:0-53237 GCA_964615375.1 uncultured Enterobacterales bacterium | reverse complement strand
ATTTTTGTCTAGGTTACATCGGAAATTCTTCCTGTCGTCAGGACATTCTGGGTTAACCTGGGGGTGTCGATGGCGCCGTCGCGCCGAACAGACCCAAGGAGAAGCCCATGTCCCGCACCGTCCTCGTGCTCACCGCCACCGGAACCACCGGCTCCTACACCGTCCAGGCCCTGCTGGCCGCCGGCGCCACCGTCCGCGCCGCCACCCGCGACCCGAAGAGCGCGCGCCTGCCGGAGGGCGCGCAGGCCGTGGCCTGGTCCTTCGACGACCCCAGCACCTGGGGCCCGGCGCTCGACGGCGTGGACGCGCTCTACCTGGCCCAGCCCCCCTTCCGCCCGGACGAGGCGGAGCTGGGCGTGGCCATCGTGGCGGCGGCGAAGGCGGCCGGGGTCAAGCGCATCGTCAAGCTCTCGGCGGCGGGCGTGGAGAACATCCCGGCCAGCGGCCACCGGGTCATCGAGCTGGCCATCGAGGGCTCGGGCCTGGACTGGGTCCACCTGCGGCCCAGCTTCTTCCACGAGAACTTCATCGAGTTCTACGGGCACGGCATCCAGACCGACGGCGTCATCTACCTGCCGGCGGGCCAGGGCAGGACCGGCTTCGTGGCGGCCCGGGACATCGGCGAGGTGGCGGCGGCGGCCCTGCTGGGCGACCAGACGGGGGAGGCCTGGGTGCTGACCGGCCCCGAGTCCCTGGACCATGACGAGGTGGCCGCGCGCATCGGCGCCGCCATCGGCCGCCCGGTGCGCTTCGTGGACATCCCGCCCCAGAGCTTCGCCGACGGCCTGCGCGCCTACGGCACCTCCGAGCAGGGCGTGGCCATCATGTCCAGCCTCTACGACGCCGTGCGCGCCGGCTACACCGCCGGCCTCTCCCCGGACGTGGAGCGCGTGCTGGGCCGTCCGGCCACCTCTGTCGGCGACTGGGCGCAGGAGCACGCCGCCGCCTGGGGCTGAGCGCGGCCTGGCGACGGCGCCCAGCGCGGGTTGAGCAGGCGCTCAAGATATCCAAGCATCCGTTCAGTACAACTATCGGCGTGCGCGTCGCTCCTCAGCAGATTATACAAGAAAGGTGAGCCCGGTGAGAGAAGATGCATGCATCTGCCTTTCGCTGGGCGGGCCGGCGCCGCCGACGAGGTGCGCGCCGGCCTCCTCCCTCCTCCCTCCTCCCTCCTCCCCCCTCCTCCCCTCCCAGCGCCGCCGGGCTTCACGTACAGGTCGCCGCGCAGGGGACAGACGGTGTCCAGGTAGCGTGATGCGCCTGTACTGCCCCAGCCCACGCCCCGGGTGCGGGCGCGCGAGGGCGCCACGGCTCCGAGGAGGAGCTTCGTGGCCAGTGAGCGACGCTCAGGCTGCGCCTCGACCTGACGACACCGTGTCGGCACGCTCGCGCCACCGTGACGCCCCCTCACAGACGCTGACTCCTCTCTGAGTTGTCACGGGCCCGTCGCACGGCCCCGATAGACCAGGAGCCTCGGATCGCGGAACGACCGCTCTTCCCCGAGGAATCGGAGTCCCGATGCGCGCCGCCGTGCTCATGCTCGCCTTCCCCCTTCTCGTCGCCTGCAAGGACAAGGACACGACGGACGACACGTCTGGGCCAGATGACTCGGGAGACGCGAATTGCGTCGAAGAGAACGGCGCCTGCGTCCTGGAGGGCGCCATCCTCGAGGACATGACGCTCACGGCCGACAAGCCCTGGCTGCTGAGGAGCGCGGTCACCGTCGGCGACGACAGCTCCGCCGTGACGCTGACCATCGAGCCGGGCACGACCGTCTACGGCGAGTCGGCGACCAACGGCTTCCTGGTCGTCACCCGCGGCGCGAAGATCAACGCAGAAGGCTCCTCGGACGCGCCGATCCGCTTCACCTCCGACCAGCCGGAGGGCTCCCGGGCGCGCGGCGACTGGGGCGGCGTGGTGCTCAACGGCCGCGCCCCCATCAACGCCTGCACCGACGGGACCACGCCTTGCGAGGCCGAGGGCGAGGGCGGGACGGGCGTGTACGGCGGCGACGATCCGGCGGATGACAGCGGCGTCCTGAGGTATGTGGTCATCGAGTTCGGCGGCACGGAGATCAGCCCGGACAACGAGATCAACGGCCTCGGGCTCCAGGGGGTCGGGAGCGGCACGGAGATCGACTATGTCCAGGTCCACATGAACCTGGACGACGGCGTGGAGTTCTTCGGCGGGCGGGCTCAGGTCAAGCACCTGCTCATCACCTCCCCCGGCGACGACGGGATCGACTGGGACCTGGGCTTCCAGGGCAAGATCCAGTTCGCGGCGGTCATCCAGGCCTCCGACATCGGCAACCACGGGATGGAGACGGACAACAACGAGGAGGACAACACCGCCTCGCCCGAGTCCAGCCCGACGATCTCCAACCTCACGCTGGTGGGCGACGCGGCCATCGCCGAGGACAACTTCGGGCTGGTCCTGCGGCGCGGCTCGCAGCCGGAGATCTACAACCTCGCCGCCACGGGCTTCTCGCTGGGCTGCCTGGCCGTGCGCGATCAGGCGACCTACGACGCCTTCTCCGCGGGCGATCTCTCGATCACGCACTCGGCCCTGGCCTGCTCGGCGCCCTACGAGGACAGCGAGGAGGAGACGGAGACGGGCACGGAGGAGGACGTCTTCGAGAGCGACAGCTCCAACCTGCTGCTCTCGGACCTCGGCCTCAGCTCCGACACCGACCTCCGCCCTGGCTCGGGCTCGGAGCTGCTCGGCGCCGGGAGCGCGCCCTCCGACGCCTGGTTCGACAGCGCCGACTACATCGGGGCCTTCAGCGCCAGCGAGGACTGGACCGCGGGCTGGACCACCTGGGCGGCGAACTGAGACCATGCGCGCCCCCTCCCTCCTCCTCCTCTTCGGCCTCTCCCTGGGGCTGATCGCCGCTGATCGCGTCGACTCCCGCGCCGCCGAGCTGGCCTCGCTTCGACGCGAGGTGGAGACGCGAGCCTCGGAGATTCAGCTTCAAAAGGATGATCTTCGCGCCCGCCTCAAGGCGATCGAGGCGCAGAAGATGGAGATCGAGGTCCAGATCCGACGCGAAGAGCTTCGTCTGGCCCAGATCGAGGGCGAGGGCGCGACCCGCCGCGCGGAGCTGCAGGACCACGCCAGCGCCAACGCGGCGCTGGGGCCCGCGCTTCGGGAGGCCATCGCGACGGTCCGCGCCAGCGTCGAGCGAGGTCTGCCCTTCCGCACGGCCGACCGCCTCCATGAGCTCGACGAGCTCACGCGGCAGCTCGACGCCAGCACGCTGACGGCGGAGTCCGGGGCCGCGCGCCTCTGGGCCTTCGTGGAGGACGAGCTCCGGCTGACCCGCGAGAGCGCCCTCGACCGACAGATCATCCCGCTTCCAGAGGGGGAGGTGCTGGCCGAGGTGGCCCGGCTGGGGATGGTGGCGCTCTACTTCCGCACCGATGGAGGGCAGACCGGCGCGGCGGTGCACACGGGCGAGGGCTGGCGCTGGCAGACCTTCGGCTCCCGCGACGACGCGAAGGCGGTGGAGACCCTGTTCGAGAAGCTGCGCCACGGCGTGCGGAGCGGGGCCTTCGTGCTCCCGAACCCCCTGGCCCCGAGGTCACCATGAGCGCGCTCGGGTGGATCGTCGGAGCGGCCCTGGCCCAGAGCGGCGGGCCATCTACGACCTTGGAGCAGGCCTATCAGAAGGAGTACGCCTACCTCACCGCTGAGCGCACCGAGCTCGAGCAGCGCGAGCGCGAGCTCCGGGAGGAGCGCGAGGGGCGGACGGCTGAGGCCGAACGCGAGCTGGAGACGCTGCAGGCGCGCCTCGTGGCGATCACCCGCCGCGCGGACCAGGCCGAGGACGACTTCGAGGCGCTGGAGCGCGAGACGGCGGCCATGGACGACGCGAGCCTGCTGCTCAGCACGACCGTCCACCAGGCCGAGGAGACCCTGGGCCTGACGCCGTCCGCCGATCCAACGGCGGCGCTGCCGGGGGTCTTTCAGGCCGCCGTGGCGCGGGTCGATGCCCAGAGGGCGGTGGGTTGGCGGGAGGACGCCTTCTTCCTGCCCGATGGCCAGCTGACCCAGGGTCGGATCTACGCCTGGGGCATGGTCGCGAGCTGGGGGAGCTCGGCCGCGGGGGAGGGCTCGCTCGCGCCCGCGGGAGAGGGGCGCCTGCAGCTCCGGCGCGCCAGCGGGCAGGCCACGGTGGCGGCCCTGGCGGCCGATCAGCAGCCGCCGAACCTGGAGGTCTACCTCTACGAGGCCGAGAAGAAGGCGGAGGAGGCGGAGAAGGCCGGCGGGCTCAAGCAGCTCCTCATCGAGGCGGGCACCATGGGCCAGTTCGTCTTCGGCCTGGGCTGCGTGAGCGCCCTGCTGGCGCTGATCCGGGCGATCACGCTGCTCTTCGCGAGGCGAGGTGGGATGCCCCTGGTCCAGCAGGTCACCGCGCACGTCGCCGCGGGCCGCGTGGAGCAGGCCCTGGCGCTCACGGACGCCACGGGGGGACCGGTGAGCCGCATGCTGCGCGAGGTGCTGATGGCCCGGGACCGCAGCCGCGACGAGCTCGACCGGGTGGTCGATCAGAGCATCCTCCGCGAGACCCCTGGCATCGATCGCTTCGCCTCCGCGCTCACGGTGATCACGGCCGGCGCCCCGCTCTTCGGCCTGCTGGGGACGGTCACGGGCATGATCGCGACCTTCAATGTCATCACGGAGCACGGGACCGGCAACCCCAAGCTGATGTCGGCGGGCATCGCCGAGGCCCTCATCTGCACCGCGCTCGGCCTCGCGGTGGCCATCCCCACGCTGCTGGCTGGGAACGTGCTGGCCAGCATCGGCGAGGGGATCAAGAACACCCTGGACCGCGGGGCGCTCGCGCTGCTCAACGCCCTCGAGCGCCGCCCCGTGAGCGACGAGACCAGGGAGCCGGCGCCGTGAGGGCCCTGCTGCTCCAGGTCTACGACCTCTGGCGCTACGGCGGCACCGTCATGCCGGCGCTCTTCGTCACCGCCTTCGCGCTCTGGTACGCTCTGGGCCTGCGCCTGCTCCGGCTGCGCCGCGGGGACGGGCGGACGCTGAGCGCGCTGCTGCACGCCTTCCGGGACGACCCGCCGACCCGGACCTACGGCCTGATCGACGAGGCCGCCTGGCGCGGGATCGCGCTGGTCCGCGCGGGCGGTCTCCCGGTGCGCCGGGAGCTGCTGGACGAGGCCATGGGTGAGCTGGAGGACGAGCTGACCCGCGGCACCGGGCTGGTGGAGTGCCTGGTGGCCGCCGCGCCGCTGCTCGGCCTCCTGGGGACCGTCACCGGGCTCATCGAGACCTTCGGCTCGCTGGGGCAGTCCTCGACGTCGGCGGCCTCCGAGGGGATCGCGGGCGGCATCGTGGAGGCTCTGTACGCGACGCAGATGGGCCTGGCGATCGCGGTCCCCGGGCTGCTGATGGGCGGCATCCTGTTCCACAAACAACACAAGCTCAGGCTCGAGATCGAGGAGCTCAAGGCCATGCTCAGCGGCGCCTGGAAGGGGGAGCCATGAGGCGGCACAAGGTGGAGCACCGCGATCCTCACATCGACGTGGTCCCGCTGATCGACTGCATCCTGGTGCTGCTCATCTTCTTCATGGTGACCACGACCTTCGCCAAGGACGCCGAGCTGCAGATCGAGCGCCCCGGAGCCCAGAGCGGCGGCCCGGCCAACACCCGCGCGCTGCGTGTCTACATCGACCGTTCGATGAACGTCTTCGTCAACGACGCCCCGGTGCGTCCGTGGATGGTGCAGAGTCGTGTGCGCGACGCGCTGGGTCAGAGCGGGGACAAGACGGTCCTGGTCGTGACGGATCGCCGCGTGCCCGCGGACAAGCTCATCGAGGTGGTGGACCGTTGTCGCCTCGCGGGCGCCAGGGACGTGGGCGTGGTCACCGATGCCGAGTAGGAGCCCGCTCTCGCTGCACGCCGGGGCCCTGCTGAGCGGGGCGCTGGGGACCCTGGGCGTCATCACCTTGAGCCTGGGGATGAACGCGCAGGTGCAGCGCAAGACCCCGGAGCTGGCGACCGTGGTGGAGATGGCGATGGCCGCGCAGCCCGCCAGGCCCCCCGCCGCCCAGCGGCGCCAGCGCTCCTCTCCGCTGAAGAAGGCCGCCCGCGCGGCGCCCTCGGCCTCCGCGCCCCTGGCCGCGGGGCTCACGGGCCTCGACTTCGGCCTCGCCAGCGGGGCGGACGCCGCCATGGGCGCCGCCTCCAGCGCGCTCACCGAGCAGGTCGGCGCCGAGGTCATGGACGAGGACGCCGTGGGCGAGCCCCCTCGCCCGACCGAGCGCCCCGCCCCGGAGTACCCGGCCCGGGCCCGCGCCCAGGGTCAGACCGGCAGCGTGACGCTGAGCTTCGTCGTCGATCTCGACGGGAGCGCCGTGGACGCGCACGTCGTGGAGTCGAGCCCGCCCGGCGTCTTCGACGAGGCGGCGCTGGACGCCGTCGCGCGCTGGCGCTTCGAGCCTGGCCGCAACGAGGGCGTGCCCGTCGCGGTGCGGGTGCGCCAGACCCTGCGCTTCGAGCTGGAGTGAGCATGCGCAGACTCCCGCTGCTCCTGCTGCTCTCCGGCCTCGCCCTCGCCGCGCCGCGCCGTGCGCCTGTGGAGGAGGATCGCGTCGCCGTCGCGGGCATGCTGGTGCGCGAGGGGGACTGGGAGCGCGCGGGCGCCATCCTGCGAGCCCTCGATCCGCAGCAGCCCGGCATCGACCTGCCCCGCTACTGGACGCTGCTCGGGCTGGTGGCCCTGCACGACAAGGACGCGCCGCGCGCCGTGGACGCCTTTCGGCGGGCGCTGGCGGTGGCCGTCGAGGGCCGGGAGCTCCTGGAGCTGAACCTCGCGCGGGCCCTGCACGCGAACGGCGAGCACGCCGAGGCCGTCGCGGCCCTCGATCGCGCCGGGGCGGTAGGCGCCAGCCTCCCTGGCACCTGGCTGCTCCGCGCGGAGGCCGAGGAGCGACGCGGCGAGCTGGATCGCGCCTGGGCCGCCTTGGAGGAGGGGGCCGCGACCCTGCCCGACAACCCGGAGATCCGCCGCCAGCAGATCTTCCTGCTGGTCCGCCTCGGCCTGTTCCGCGAGGCGCGCGCCCGCGGCGAGCTGCTGCTGGGTCGCGCGGACGTGAGCGCGGATGACGCGGTGGCCATCTCCGAGGCGCTACGTCGGGGCGGCGAGACAGCGGAGGCCCTGACCATCCTCGAGGCGGCCCTGCTGCGCCTCGGTGAGGATCGCGACCTGCTGGTGCAGGCCGCGCGCGTCTCGCTCGATGACGCCCAGCCGCGAAACGCCGCCCGCTTCCTGGTCCGGGCCGCCGAGCTGGACCCTGCCCTGGCCTTGGAGGCCGCCGAGGCCTGGCGGCGCGCGGGCGATCTGAGAGCGGCTTTACTGACCAACGGTCAGGTAACGGATCCGGTCGCCAAGGCGCGCCAGCGGCTCGGCCTGCTCCTGGAGGCCGAGGACTGGGACGGGGCGGTGGCCTTGGAGGACCGGCTGGGGCGCCTCGGCCTCACCCGCGACGACAGCGTGTCTTACGGCCTCGCCTTCGCCTGGTTCCGCCTCGGGGACAACCAGCGCGCCGAGGGCTGGCTCAAGGGGATCAGCTCCGACGACGCCTTCCGCCGCGCCAACGAGCTCCGCGCAGCCATGGCGAGCTGCGATCCCACCTGGGGTTGCCTGTGATCTGGGCCCTGCTGCCCGCCGCCCTGGCCGGGATCCAGGGGATCGTGTTCGGGCCGGACGGCGCCCCCATCGAGGGCGCCACCGTCGAGTTCGCCGGCCAGCGGGGGAGCACGGACGCTGCGGGCGCCTGGGCGCTGCCGGTGGATGAGGCCACCGCCGACGTGGACCTGACCCTGCCCTCCGGGGAGCGCGTCACGGTGCCGGGGGTGGCGGTCCGGCCGGGCTGGACGACCGAGGTGCTGGTCACGCCCGGCGCGCCGCCCATCGTGCAGATCGAGGCCCCCGACGCCGCGCTCCAGCGGCCGGATCTGCCCTCCGGCCCCCCGGGCACGCTGACCGGGACGCTGGTCGACCAGGACAGCGGCAAGCCGCTCGCCGGGGTCCGGCTCTTCGTGCGCGGGCTCCCCATCGAGGCGACCACGGACGACAAGGGGCGGTTCAGCCTCAGCCTCCCCGAGGGAGAGCGCCAGATCACGGCCATCCGGGCGGGGTACGGCGCGCTGGACCAGACGGTGCGGATCGTCGCCGACGACACCGTGGCCCTGGAGCTGCGCATGGCGCGCGCCGGCCTCCAACTCGACGATCTCATGGTGCGCGCGCCGCGGATCGCGGGCGGCGCGGCGAGCCTCCTGGACGAGCGGCAGGAGGCGGCGACGGTCTCGGACGTGCTGGGGGCCGAGCAGATGAGCCGCGCGGGAGACAGCGACGCCGCCAGCGCGCTGCGGCGCGTCACGGGGCTGACGGTCATCGGCGGGAAGTACGTCTACGTGCGCGGGCTGGGCGACCGCTACTCGGCCACGCTGCTGAACGGCTCCTCGCTCCCGAGCCCCGAGCCCGAGAAGCGGGTCGTCCCCCTGGACCTCTTCCCCACCTCGCTCATCGAGGCGGTGGTGGTCCAGAAGACGTTCTCGCCCGACCGCCCGGCGGAATTCGGCGGGGGCGTGGTGGAGATCCGCACGCGCTCCACGCCGGAGGAGCCCGTGCTCTCCGTGACCCTGTCCGGGAGCTACGACGCCGGCACGACCCTCGCCGAGGCGGACTTCGGGGACGCGGGGCCCACGGACTGGCTGGGCTTCGGCGCTGGCTACCGGGCGCTGCCCGAAGAGGTGGCGGCGGCCAGCGACAGCGAGCCCCTGAAGGCGGGCGGCATCTTCTCCGACGGGGGCTACACCGCCGACGAGCTCGAGCGCTACGGGGAGCTCATCTCCGACCGCTGGGGCCTGGACCCGAGGCGCCTGCCGCCCGATCTGGGCCTGTCGGTGAGCGCGGGCGGGCGGCGCCCCGCAGGTGGGGTGGAGCTCGGGGCCCTGGGTGGCCTCGTCTTCAGCAACGGCTGGAACGTCGACGAAGGCTACAAGGCCACCTACAGCAACAGCGGCGACGGCCTCGAGCTGAAGCGACGAACGGACTTCGTAGAGACGCAGAATCGGATCCGGCTCGGCGGCGCGCTCAACCTGGGACTGGAGTCCGAGCGCCTGCGCCTGGGGAGCACGACCCTGCTGATGCGCTCCAGCGCGGGGACGGCGCTGGTCTACCACGCCGATGATCCAACCGGCAGCAACGACAGCCAGACGACCCGCATCGACTGGGAGGAGACCCAGCTCCTCTTCGAGCAGCTGACCTGCGCGCTCGACCTGGGAGAGCTCGAGCTCAGCGCGCGCGCCGCCCTGGCCCTGGCCCGGCGCGTCCAGCCCGACAAGCGTGAGTACACCTACCTGGACACCCAGGAAGGCCTCGTGCTGTCTCAGCGCGGATCCTGGAACGAGCTCCTCTATGGCGCGCTGGACGACCGCAGCGCGGACCTGGGCCTGGAGCTGTCCAGGGCGCTCGGGTCGGTAAAGCTCACCGGAGGCGCACAGGGGATCGCCCGGGCCCGGAGCTCCACCACGCGGCGCTTCTCGTATCAGTTTCAAGGCAGCGAAGGCATCGATCTCAGCGCGCCGATCACCGAGATCCTGGTGGACGAGAACATCGGGGCGGAGGACGCCGGGGACCCGGGCTTTCTGGAGATCGAGGAGAACACGACCAGCTCCGACGACTACTCGGCGAGTCAACGCCTCCAGGCGGGCTTCCTGATGGGCGACATCACCTGGACGGGGCGCCTCTCCACCCTGCTGGGCCTGCGTGTCGAGCGCTCCACCCAGCAGGTCTCCACCTTCGAGCTCTTCGACGCGAGCCAGACGCCGGTCGAGGCGTCTCTGACGTCCACCGACCTGCTCCCCGCCGTCACCGCCACCTGGGGCATCGGGCCCCAGGAGGAGCCGGACCAGATGCTGGTGCGCCTGGGCTATGGGCGCACGCTCTCGCGCCCGGAGCTGCGCGAGCTCTCCCAGGTCGCCTACTACGACTACCGCTCCGGGCGCCTGCTCTACGGCAACCCCGAGCTGGAGCGGGCCGCCATCCACAACGTGGACGCGCGCTGGGAGTGGTACCCTCGCGCGGGCGAGAGCCTGTCGCTCGGCGCCTTCTTCAAGCGCTTCGACCACCCCATCGAGTCGGTGGTGGCCGTGAGCGCGGTCTCGGGGAGCGTCGGCACCTTCGACAACGCCACCAGCGCCACCAACCTCGGCGCAGAGACGGAGTTCCGGCAGCGTCTCGACATTCTCCACCCTGTCTTGGAGGACGTGTACGCCAGCGCGAACGGCGCGCTGGTCTGGAGCCGCGTGGACCTGTCGGACACCGAGGGCAACCAGACCTCGGAGGTCCGTCCGCTCCAGGGTCAGTCGCCCTGGGTGCTCAACGCCGCGCTGAGCTACGAGGATCCCGACCGGCGCACCAACGTCTCGCTGCTCTACAACGTGTTCGGCCCGCGCATCGTGGAGGTGGGCACCTCGGGGATCCCCGACACCTATGAGGAGCCCGTGCATCGCCTGGACCTCGTCGGCTCACAGGGCCTGGGGGAGAGGTGGACCGCGCGGTTGAAGCTGACCAACCTGCTGGACTGGCCCGCGCGCGAGCGCACCGGGGACCAGGTGAGCCAGGAGACCCGGGAGGGGTGGTCCGCCGGCCTCAGCCTCACCTGGGCGCCCTGAGGAGCGCGCATGCTCTTCGCCTCCCAGCGGCTGTACCGCGTGCCCCTGTCGACGGTGGCGATGGATCCGGTCTCGTTGTGGGGCGACGTCAGCGCCGCGGCGAGGAGCCTCGGGCTGGGGGTCGCCGGCGCGCTCCAGCAGGAGCGTGTCCGCGCCGTCGAGAGCCTGGACACGCGCGCGGGCGCGCTGGCTCGCGAGGGCGTCACGCTCCTCCGCTTGAGCGAGCCCGACCTGAGCCCGCGCCTGCGCCTCCGTCTCTGCGATGATGACCGCCACATCGCCGGGCAGACCTCGGTGACGGCCAGCCGGGGGTACTCCTTCACCTCGGTCTTCCAGGAGGAGATCCTCCCGCCCTTTCACAGCCGCTTCGTCCACGTCTGCACGGTGGATCTCGGCGCGGGGCGAAACGCGGATCTCTTTCGTCGATCCGGGCATGAGCGCGTCTTCCCCCTCATCCGGCGTGTGATCGGCGACGAGCCCCTTGTATTGGATCGCTCACGCCAGGAGGAGCAGCATCTGTTCACGGGAGCCTATGTCGCGCTCCCCAGCGTGAGGGGTCGGGAGAGCTGGGCCAGCGTCGCCGTGATCCTGCGCGCCCGAGCCTCCGCGCGCGCAGGGGAGCTCACGCTGCGCATCGGCGATCGACGCGAGCGCTATGATCTGGCCCTCTGCAGGGCCGCCCGCTCCCTCCAGCAGGCCCTGGTGGAGCGCCCCTGGTGCAGCGGCCAGGCTCCACACCGACGGAACGCGCCGGCGACGGGCGCGTGGGTCGGCTCGAAACCAGAGGTGCCCTGAGCCTCACCCTCGCGATCCTCCCCCACGGCGACCCTGACCCAACCGCCTCAGCGCCGCGCGCCGTCCCGAAGCGCGCCGTCCCGGAGTGCGTAGTCCTGGAGCGCCGCGCCCAGCAGGCCCACGGCGCGGCGCAGCTCGTCCGCGTCCGAGACCGCCGCGAGGCGGATCTGGCGCCTCCCATCCTCGGGATCCGCGTAGAAGCCCGTGCCGGGCGCCACCACCACGCTCTCGCCGTCGCGCCGGAAGTCGGTCACCAGGTAGCGGGCGAAGTCGTCCGCGTCCTCCACCGGTAGCTGAGCCATCAGGTAGAAGGCCCCCTTCGGGCGGGGGACCTCGGTGAGCCCGAGATCGGACAGCGCCGTGTAGAGCGCGCCCACCCGCTCGGCGTACACCGCCCGGATCTGCTCGTAGTAGGACTCGGGCAGGGTGAGCGCGGCCCTCGCCACCTCCTGCGCCAGCGGCTGCGCGCCCAGACGAGCCTGCCCCAGCCGCTCCACGCGCTCCATGAGGCCGGGGTTCCGCGAGTACAGGAAGCCGAGGCGCAGCCCGCAGGCCGACCAGGTCTTCGAGGTGGAGTCCACCACGATGACGTGGTCCCGCAGATCGTCCATCTCCAGGGCGGACGGCGGCTCCTGCTCGAACCAGATCCGGCGGTAGACCTCGTCGGCGACCACGAAGAGGTCCCGGCTGGCCGCCCAGCGGATGACGCGCTCGTACTCGTCCCGAGGGTAGACCATGCCGGTGGGGTTGCCCGGGTTGTTCAGCACCAGCACGCGGGTGCGCGGCGTCAGGAGCCGGTCCAGGTCCTCGTCGGGCGGCAGGGCGAAGCCGTCCTCCAGGCGGGTGCGGATGGGCCGCACGACCGCGCCGGCCAGGGTCGCGAAGCCGTTGTAGTTCGTGTAGTAGGGCTCGGGGACCAGGATCTCGTCGCCGGGATCGCAGGCCGCGCTGAACGCGAACAGCAGGGCCTCCGAGCCGCCGTGGGTGATCACGACGTCCGAGCTGTCCAGGCTGGGGCACCAGCGGCGGGCGTAGCGGGCGGCGGCCTCGCGGCAGGCGGGGGTCCCGCTGGCGGGCCCGTAGGCGATGACCCTCGGCGAGAAGGCCCGGATGGCCTCCAGCAGCGGCTCCGGGGTTGGCACGTCGGGCTGGCCGATGTTCAGGCGGCGAAACCTCACGCCCTGCTGCTGGGCGACGAGCGCGTCCAGCTTGCGGATCGCGCTCTCCTGCATGTCGAGCGCGCGGCGAGAGAGGGTGGGCATGGGGGGAACCTCCGTGGCCCGGAAGGATAACCCCCCGATCGAGCGCCCGGGAGACCGGCGAGCGCCCGCGATGGCCTCCCGGGAGGGCGGGATCAGCCGATCTCCCCCTCCCGCGACACGCCCAGGCGCCGGGCCAGCCGCTGGAGGTTGCCGCGATCCACGCCCAGGCTCCGCCCCGCCTCCGCCCAGCTCCCGCCGCTGGCCCGGAGGGCCTGGGAGACCAGGGAGCGCTGGAGCGCGTCCACCGACTGCGCCAGCGTGCGCGAAGGAGGCGGATCCTCGCGCGGGCGGGACGGGGGCGGGCTGGGGAGCTCGGGGCCGGCGGGGCCGAGGGCGAGGTGGCGGGCCTCCAGGGTGGCGGGGGCCCCCCGGCGGGCCCCGGTGGCGCGGAGGGCGGCGCGGAGGACGGTGTGCTCCAGCTCGCGGACGTTGCCGGGCCAGGGCCAGGCCAGCAGGGCCTCGCGGGCGTCCTCGCTGAGCCGGAGCGGCCCCGATCCCAGCCTGGCCCGCGCCATCTCCAGGAAGCGGCCCGCCAGCAGCAGCACGTCGTCCCCCCGCGCCCGCAGCGGCGGGACGTGGATGGGGTAGATCGCCAGGCGGTGGTAGAGATCCGCCCGGAAGCGCCCGATGCGGACCTCCTCCGCCAGATCCCGGTTCGTGGCGGCGATGACCCGCACGTCCACCCGGCGGGGGCGCTCGGCGCCGACACGGCGGACCTCGCCCTGCTGGAGGGCCCGCAGGAGGCGAGGCTGGACGGAGAGGGGCAGCTCGCCCACCTCGTCCAGCAGCAGGGTGCCGCCGTGGGCCAGCTCGAAGGGCCCCATGCGCTCGCCCACGGCCCCGGTGAACGCGCCGCGCGCATGCCCGAAGAGCTCGCTCTCGGCGACGCTCTCGGTGAGCGAGGCGCAGTTGACCGTGACCAGGGGGGCGTCGGCGCGGGCCGAGCGGGCGTGCAGGGTGCGCGCCGCCAGCTCCTTGCCCACGCCAGTCTCCCCCAGCAGCAGCACGCCCAGGTCCGAGCCCGCCACCGCCTCCAGCTCCGCGCGCAGGTCGCGCATGGCCGGGCTCGCGCCGACCAGCTCGCCCCCCTCCCGGCTCAGCACCTCCGCCACCAGGCGCCGCGAGAGCGCGCCCCGCCGCTCCGCCCGCTCCTCCAGGGCCTCGATCAGCGCGGCGGTGCGCAGCCCGGCGGCAGCCAGGGCGGCGAAGGTGGCGAAGACCTCGGGGTCCAGGCCCTCGAAGACCCCGGGTCTGCAGGCGTCGGCGGTCAGCACGCCCACCACCTCGCCGCCCACGCGCAGCGCGGCCCCCATGCAGGAGTGGACCTCGTGCACCTGCCAGCCCCCGGCGATGAGCCCGTCGTAGGGGTCCGGCCGAGGGTCCTCGCCGGGGAAGCGCACCGGCCCCGCCGCGCCGAGGATGGCCGAGAGGCGGGGGTGCTCGCCCGGATCGAAGCGCCGCCCGCGCGCCTCGGGCACGAGCCCCACGTCGGCGAGGATCTGGAGCGCGCCCCCCTCCAGGCGCAGCAGCACCACCGCGTCGGCGGGCACCACCCGGAGCAGGGCCTCCACCAGCCGCTGGTAGCGATCGGCGGCGGTCAGCGAGGTGCTGAGGTCCAGGGCGACGTCGAGGAGCGGGGCGGTGTGCATGCATGATGTATAACTGACAACAGTTGATGTTGTAATGACACGATTCGGATGATGTCATTATTACATCAATGCTCATGTAACAAACGTTACACCTTATCTCACGGGCATGGCACGCCCCATGCATCTCCAGAGGGCTCCCTCCCACCCGGAGCCCACCGTGAGCGATCGTCGTCTCCTCTCCCTGCTCGTCCTCGTCGTCGGCGCGGCCTTCGCCGTGCTCGGCTACTTCGGCCGTGAGGTCTACCGCCACGCGCCCCCCATCCCCGCCGAGGTCCGCGCCGCGGACGGCGCCCTGCTGATGACCCGCGAGGACATCCTGGCCGGTCAGGAGGTCTGGCAGTCCCTGGGCGGCCAGCAGGTGGGCTCCATCTGGGGGCACGGGGCCTACCAGGCGCCCGACTGGTCGGCGGACTGGCTCCACCGCGAGGCCCTGGCCCTGCTGGACGGCTGGGCGAAGGCGGATCATGGCGTGCCCTACGAGGCCCTGGACGCCGAGGCCCAGGCCGCCCTGCGCGCGCGCCTGCGGGCCGAGCTCCGCACGAACACCCTTGACCCGGCCACGGGGGTCATCCAGGTCTCGGCCGCGCGGGCCGAGGCCATGGCCGCCGTGGCCGGGCATTACGCCGCCCTGTTTGGCGAGGATCCCGCCCTGCGCGGGCTGCGCGAGGCCTACGCCATCGCCGAGGATCCTCTCCCCGATCCCCAGCGCCGGGCCCTGCTGGCCGACTTCTTCTTCTGGACCGCCTGGGCGGCCGGCACCCAGCGCCCCGGGGAGGCGGTCACCTACACCAACAACTGGCCGCATGAGCCGCTGATCGGCAACGTGCCCTCCCCGGCCAACCTGCTCTGGTCGGCGCTGAGCGTACTCGCCCTGCTGGCGGGCGTGGGCGCGATGGTGTGGTGGCACGCCTCGCGCCGGGCGGAGGAGCCCTCCCCTGCCCCGCCGGAGGCCGACCCGCTGGACCGGCTGACGCTGACGCCCTCGATGCGGGCGCTGTGGAAGTACGCGGCGGTGGTGGTGGGCCTGCTGGCCCTCCAGACGCTGCTGGGCGCCGCCACCGCGCATTACACGGTGGAGGGCCAGGAATTCTACGGGCTCCCGCTCGGGCGCTGGCTGCCCTACGCCGTGACCCGCACCTGGCACATCCAGTCCGGGTTGTTCTGGATCGCCACGGGCTTCCTGACCTTCGGGCTGTTCCTGGCGCCGGCCATCGGCGGACGCGAGCCCCGGGGGCAGCGCCTTGGGGTGAACGTGCTCTTCGGCGCGCTGCTGGTGGTCGTGCTGGGCTCCTTCGCCGGCGAGTGGGCGCGCGTGCAGCAGCTCCTGAGCGACGGGCTCGGCTTCTGGCTGGGGCACCAGGGCTACGAGTACGTGGAGCTGGGGCGGCTCTGGCAGATCGCGCTGTTCGGCGGTCTGAACCTGTGGCTCTTCCTGGTGCTGCGCGCGGTGTGGCCGGCGCTGCGCACCCGGGGGCCGGAGCGCCCGCTGCTGGGCCTGCTGGCGGTCTCGGTCCTGTTCATCGGCCTGCTCTACGGCGCCGGCCTCTTCTTCGGCGCCCGCACCCACCTCTCCATCATGGAGTACTGGCGCTGGTGGGTGGTACATCTGTGGGTGGAGGGCTTCTTCGAGGTCTTCGCCACCGCCGCGCTGGCCGTGGTCTTCCATCGGATGGGGCTGGTGGGGGCGCGCTCGGCCACCCGCGCCGTGGCGCTGAGCACGGCGCTCTACCTGGGCGCCGGCATCCCCGGCACCTTCCACCACCTCTACTTCTCGGGCACGCCGGTCAGCGTCATGGCGATCGGCGCCTCCTTCAGCGCGCTGGAGGTGATCCCCCTGGTGCTGGTGGGGCACGAGGCCTGGCAGAACGCTCGTTATGCAGCGGCAGCGCCGTGGATGGCGCGCTATCGCTGGCCGCTGCGCTTCTTCACCGCGGTCGCGCTGTGGAACCTGGTGGGGGCGGGCCTCTTCGGCTTCCTCATCAACCCGCCCGTCGCGCTCTTCTACCTGCAGGGCCTGAACACCACCCCGGTCCACGGGCACACCAGCCTGTTCGGGGTCTACGGCTTCCTGGCGCTCGGGCTGGTGCTGCTGGTGCTGCGCCGGCTGCGCCCGGACGCCGTCTGGCCGGAGCGCCCGCTCAGCGTGGCCTTCTGGGGGATGAACCTGGGCCTCGCGGCGATGGTGGCGCTCAGCCTGCTGCCGGTAGGGCTCATCCAGGGGGTGGCCAGCGTGGAGCACGGCCTCTGGTACGCCCGCAGCGCCGAGCTGCTCCAGCAGCCGATGATGCAGGATCTCCGCTGGGCGCGCATGGTGGGCGACACGGTCTTCGGCGTGGGCGTGGGGGCCCTGGTCCTCTTCTCCGCGTCGCTGGCGCGCTCAGGACTCGGCCGCGCCGCAGCCGCAGCGGGGGATGGCCTCGATCACCGCCCCGCGCGCGTCCTGTGAGAGCGCGCAGCAGACCTCGAACAGGCGGCGCATCCCCCGCCGCCCGCGCTGCACGCGGGCCCGCAGCGTGGGCAGGGGGAGCCCGAGCTGCCGCGCCGCCTCCGCCTGGCTGAGCTCGCCGAGATCGGTGAGCCTCAGCGCCTCAGCAACAACGTCGGGGAGCCCGTGCAGGAAGGGCTCGACGCAGGTGGCGAGGCGGGCGCGGGTCTCGGCGTCGGGCTCCTCGGGGAGCGCCCCGGAGAGGATCTCGGGGAGCTCGTCGTCGGGCACGGTCCGCGGGCGCGCGCGCTGGCGGCGGTGGTGGTCCAGGATGGCGTTGCGGGCCACGCGGTAGACCCAGGGCGCCAGGCGGGTGCCGTCGCGGAGCCCGCCCACCCCCAGGTGGAGGCGGAGCAGGGTCTCCTGGAGCACGTCGTCGGCGTCGGGGCCGGACACGCGGCGGGCGATGAAGCCGCGGAGCTCGCCCTCGAAGCGGGCGAGCACGGCCTCGCTGGAGGGCGAACAGGCGCTCACGGGCGACGGGCCTCGACGGTGGCGGAGTAGACCTTGCGCGCGGCGGGGACCTCGGGGGCCCAGGTGTCGATCAGCGCCTGGCTCCCCGGCTTCTCGCGGATGACGACGTCCACGAAGCCCGCCTCCTGGAGCCAGCTCAGCACCTGCTCGGTGGTCGCGGCCCCGGCGATGCAGCCCACCAGCAGCGCGAGGTTGGCCGTGTCCTCCTCCGAGATCGGCTCGTGGGCCAGCACGTCGGCGATGGCCACGCGCCCGCCCGGCTTCAGCACCCGGAAGGCCTCGCGGTAGACGGCCGGCTTGTCCGGCGAGAGGTTGACGACGCAGTTGGAGATCACGACGTCCACGCTCTGGTCGGCCACGGGCAGGGCCTCGATCTGGCCCTGGCGGAACTCGACGTTGGTGTAGCCGCCCTTGCTGGCGTTGGTCCAGGCGCGGCCGAGCATCTCCGGCGTCATGTCCACGCCGATGACGTGGCCGGTGGGGCCCACGGCGCGCGACGCGAGGAAGCAGTCGAAGCCCGCGCCGCTGCCGAGGTCGAGCACGACCTCCCCCGGCTTCATGGCGGCGATGGCCTGCGGGTTGCCGCAGCCGAGGCCGAGATCGGCGCCCTCGGGGACCTGGGCCTGCTCGTCGGCGGAGTAGCCGATGAGGGAGGCGGCGGGGCGGGGCTCGGGCTCGGCCGCGGGGGAGCAGCAGCTCGGGGCGCAGCAGCTCGAGCTGGAGCGGGCGATCTCGCCGTAGCGGGCGCGGACCGCGTCGTGGACGGAGCTCTGGGCGGGGTTGGTGGCGGGGGTAGCGGCGGTGTCGTTCATGGTCGGCTCCTGTGTGCCCTGTCCATCAGGGTCTACACCATCACAGACGCGGCGGCCTGCAGATCGATGCAGCCCCGGTGGCGATTTTCTGCCCCTGTAGATAAGCGCGCCAGGATGTCTGCGAACCCCCCGAGCCTCCCCTCCTCCGAACTCGCCTCCCCCGCGCCGGTCGGCCTGGCCCGCGTCCTCGTCGCCGAGGGCCTGTCCACCGCCCTGCTGCTGATGGTGGTGGTTGGATCGGGCATCATGGCCGAGCGTCTGTGCGCGGGGAACGTGGGCCTCGCGCTGCTGTGCAACGCGCTGGCCACGGGGGCGGGGCTCATCGCGCTCATCCTCACCTTCGGGCCGGTGTCGGGCGCGCAGATGAACCCGGTGGTGTCCGTGGCCGAGGCCGCCACGGGCGCGCGGCCCTGGTCGGAGGTCCCCGGCCGGATCGCGGCGCAGATCCTGGGGGGCGCGCTGGGGGTGCTGCTGGCCCACGGGATGTTCGAGCTGCCGGCGGTGACGCTCTCCACCCACGGCCGCGGGGGGCTGGCCCAGGGGCTCAGCGAGGTGATCGCCACCTTCGGCCTCCTCGCCACGATCTTCGGCGTCTCGCGCCGTAACCCCGCCGCCACGCCATTTGCCGTGGGCGCCTACATCACCAGCGCCTACTGGTTCACCGCCTCCACCTCCTTCGCCAACCCGGCCGTCACCCTGGCCCGCGCGCTCACCGACACCTTCGCCGGGATCCTCCCCGGGGACGTGCCGCTGTTCATCGGCGCCCAGGCCCTGGGCGCGGCGCTGGCGGTGGTCGTCTTCGGCTGGCTGGTGCCGCCGAAGGTCGGCTGATGTCCGCGACGCCCCAGCAGGTCGAGGCCGGGCAGGCCGTCTACACGCCGCAGGTGCTGGGGATCTACGATCTGCTGGTGCTGGGCCTCTCCAACCGCCTCATCTGGCGCTGCCCCACCCCGCGGATCCTGCGGCACTACGACGCCCACGTCAGCGACAACCACCTGGACGTCGGCGTCGGAACTGGGTTCTTCCTCGACCGCTGCCGCTTTCCTTCGGGCGCGCCGCGAGTGGCGCTGATGGACCTCAACCCGGCCGCGCTCGGCCACGCCGCGGCGCGGATCGCGCGCTACAAGCCCGAGCAGCACCGCCGGAACGTGCTGGAGCCCATCGCGCTCGACGCGCCAGCCTTCGACTCCGTCGCCATCAACTACCTCCTGCACTGCCTCCCCGGAGACATGGCCTCCAAGGCGGTGGTCCTCGATCACCTCCTCCCCCACCTGCGGCCGGGCGCGGTCCTGTTCGGCTCCACCCTGCTGACGGGCGGCGTGACCCGCGGCTGGATGGCGAAGCGGCTGATGGCCGCCTACAACCAGAAGGGGATCTTCTGCAACGAGCAGGACGATCTCGACACCCTGAAGCGGGAGCTGGGGCGCCGGCTGGAGCAGGTCTCGGTGGAGGTCGTCGGCTGCGCGGCGCTGTTCTCGGGGCGCGCGCCGAGGGGCTGATCTACTACAGCCGGATTTCGTCTCCTGGCTACACGAATCTCAGGGGCAGCACGGCGGCGGAGCCGCCCGGCGAGCGGCAAGCGGGGTCCTACAGACCGTGTTGCGCCCCCGATGGGATGCGGGCGGAGCCCGCGCTAGGGAGGCGGGGCTCACAGGCTCAACAGGCCGCGCGCGCGGCCCGAGATCTTCACTAATTAATTGCTATTGCGATTTAGTCGTAATAGCGATCCATATGACCTCTCAGGCCTGCCTCCTGGCGCTCGCGCTCTCCCCGGTCGCCTGGACCGCGGAGGGAGCGCGCGCGCTCTCGGAGGAGCCGGAGGCGGGCGAGGCCGGGGACGAGGACGCCGGGGGAGAGGTCCCCGAGGGCCAGGAGGATGAGGGCGAGGACGAGGGCGTGCTGGTGGTCACGGCGACGAGCCCGGATCGCTCGGACCTGCGCGCGCGGGAGACCCTCGACGAGGCGGCGCTGGAGCGGGCCTCGGGGGCGGATCTCGCCGAGACGGTGGCCAGCGTGCCGGGGGTGGTGATGGCCGGCGGGACCACCGACGGGGGCAAGCCCATCATCCGCGGCCACCAGGAGCGCCGCCTGCTGGTCCTGGTGGACGGGGTGCGCCACGAGAGCCAGAAGTGGGGGCCGGATCACGCCACGGAGGTGGACCCCTTCTCCGCGGGCGAGATCTCGGTGGTGCGAGGCGCGGCCGGGGTGCGCTACGGGACGGACGCGATCGGCGGCGTGATCCTGGTCGATCCGCCGACGATGCGCGACGCGCCGGGCCTGGACGGCAAGACCCTGGCCACCTTCGCCACCAACGGCCTGCGCCCCTACGCGGCGGCGCGGGTGGACCTCGTGCCCGAGCAGGCCCCGAGCCTGAGCCTGCGGGCGGAGGCGAACTACAGCCGCGGCGCCGCCCTCTCCGCCCCCGACTACGTGCTGGGGAACACGGCCAGCGAGGTCTGGAACGCGGGCGGGGCGGCGCGGCTGCGCTGGGGAGACAACGCGCTGCGCCTGACGCTGCGCCACTACGATCTGCGGGCCGGCGTCTTCTACGGCGTGTCGAACAGCACGCCCGCCGACTTCGAGGCCAACCTGGCTGCGGATCGCCCGGCCACGGCGGACCTGTGGGAGCGGACCTACACCATCGACCGGCCCTACCAGGCGGTGCGGCACGACCTGGCGGCCGCCCACTTCGTGCGGCTGCTGGGGAGCGGGGGCACGCTGCAGGCGACCTACGCCTTCCAGATCAACCGGCGCGAGGAGTACGAGCAGGTCCGCGAGGCCATCTCGGGCCCACAGTACGACTTCACCCTGCGAACCCACTCCCTGGACACCAGCTACGCCTGGCCCGATCGCGCGCTCCTCGGCGGGACGCTGAGCGGCGGGCTCGGCCTGCAGGGCAGCTTCCAGGAGAACGTCTACCGGGGTCTGCCGCTCCTGCCCAACTACCGCGCCCTCGGCGGCGGCCTCTTCGCCTTCGAGCGCCTGGCCCGCGCGCGCGCCGAGTGGGAGATCGGGCTGCGCGCTGATCTGCTGGGTCGAACCGCCTGGTTCGAGGACTCCGAGTACGACCGCCACCTGCGCCGGGGCACGCTGGACGCCACCCGCTGCACGGAAGAGGGGTCCCTCTACGCCTGCCCGGCCCGCTACCACGCGGTGTCGGCCACGGCCGGCGCGCTGGTCCACCTCGTCCCCGATCGGCTGGACCTGAAGGCCGAGCTCTCGACGGCGAGCCGCTTCCCCAACGTGGACGAGCTCTACCTCATCGGGGCGGCGCCCACGTACCCGGTCTACGCCCTGGGCTCGCCCGATCTGCCGGTGGAGAGCACGCGCGGGGGCTCGACCACGCTGGGGGTGGCGCTCCCCTGGCTGCACGCGGAGGCCTCGCTCTACGGGAGCCACATCCAGAACTACGTCTACTTCGCGCCAGAGCTGAACGAGGACGGCAGTCTGCACTACGACGTCACGATCCGCGGCGCCTGGCCGACCTACGCCTTTCACCCGGTGGACGCCTGGATGTACGGATCGGACGCGCACCTCGAGCTGGGGCCGGAGCTCCCGCTGGGGCTGGACGTCCGCGCCTCCCTGGTTCGTGGATTGGACGCCGACACGGGCGACTGGCTGGTGGGCATCCCGCCCGATCGGGCCACGGTGGAGCTGATCGGACGCCCGCCCACGCCGGGGAGCGTCGGCGGCCTCACGCTGCGGGTCGGCGTGGACGGCGTGGCCCGCCAGTCCCGGGTCGATCCCGCGGCCGACTTCGCGCCCGCCCCCGACGGCTACGCGCTCCTGAGCGCGGGCGCGGAGGCCACGCTGGCCCTGAGGCGCCGCGAGCTGCGCCTGGGGGTCGAGGCGGAGAACCTGCTGAACACCGCGTACCGCGAGTACACGAGCCTGCTCCGGTACTACGCCGACCAGCCCGGCCGCGATGTCCGCGTCCGGATCGCGCTCGATCTCTGATCCCGGGACCCTGCACCCAACTCAAGGAGACGCCATGCCATCCAATATTCGCTCCCGCACGCTGCCTCTGTTCGCGCTCCCCCTGCTCCTGCTCGCCGCCTGCGACGACGTCAAGGAGACCGGGGAGCCCGAGAACGAGAACGAGGTCATCACCACGGTCGTCCTGGAGTTCACGCCGGAGGCGGGCGGCGACGCGCTCACGTTCACCTGGGCGGACCCGGAGAACGACGGGAGCCCGGTCATCGACGACATCACCCTCCCCGAGGGCGCGTACGCCGTGGGCGTCTCCTTCCTCAACGAGCTCGAGGACCCCGCGGAGGACATCACCGTGGAGGTGGAGGACGAGGGTGACCAGCACCAGGTCTTCTACACGGGGGGCGGCGTGCAGAGCGAGGCCACCGGCGAGAACAGCGCCGCGGTCCTCGAGCTGAGCTACGCCGACCAGGACGCCAACGGGCTGCCCGTCGGGCTGGCCTGCGCGGCGCAGACCCTGGGCCTGGGGAGCGGCCAGCTGACCGTCACCCTGCGCCACATGCCCCCGGAGAGCGGCGCGGCGGTCAAGACCGAGGGCGCCGCGGAGACCGTGGCCAGCGGGGGCTTCAGCGCGCTGGGCGGGGACACCGACGCCGAGGTCAGCTTCAACCTGAGCGTCGAGTAGAGCCCGCCGTGCGCATGTGGGCCGTGGCCCGGCGCCAGGATAAGCTCCTCCTGTCGCCGGGTGTCCGCATGGAGCTGCACGAGGATCACATCGCCGAGCTCAAGGAGCGCCTCCGGTCGCTGGGCCTGCGCGCGACCGGCTCTCGCGTGGCCGTGCTCTCCGAGCTGCACGAGCAGGGGCGCCCCATGACCCAGGCCGAGGTGATGGCGCGCCTCGGCCCCGGCTTCGACGGGGCGACGGTCTACCGCGTGCTCTCCGATCTGGCGGAGATCGGCCTGCTCCGCCGACTGGACCTGGGCGACAAGGTCTGGCGCTTCGAGCTGGACGACGTCTGCCGGGGCGTCGCCATCGACCACCCGCACTTCATGTGCGAGTCCTGCCAGACCGTCACCTGCCTGCCCGAGCTGGTGCTCCGCACCCGCGACGGCGCCGTCCCCGAGGCCCTGGTGGGCGCGGAGCTGACCGTGCGCATCTCGGGGCGCTGTCGGACTTGCGCCGCGGCCTGAGCCGCGCCCTCACCCGGCGGCGAGGAGCGATCGACGGTCCACGCGGGCTCCCGGGTGGAGGGGGGCAGCGCCGAAGGGGACGCATGCGACCTGCGTCGGGTGGGCGCTCAGGCGAGCGTCGTCCGACGCAGGTGAAGACAGACCGGGTCGCCGGGGGGCATGTCTCTACAGGCGGCGGGGCGCCGGGGGTAGATCGCACAGGTGACGGCCACCCCAGGCTCGCCCCTCAGGTGTACGCAGCGGTTGGGCGAGGCGCCGGTCGTCGCGACGAGCTGACCGGCCGCGCAGGACACGATCGGGCCATCGACCGTGAGCGCCTCCTCTGGGGAGAGGGGCCCCGCCCAGCCGAGCGCGCCCGCGGAGGGCGCGAGGCAGCAGGCCCCGCAGCGCAGACAGTCGAGAGCGTCGTCGCGCCGCGGGACCGGCGTGGACATCAGAGCGTCCAGGGACGGTCGTAGCACCCGACGAAGAGCCAGCCTTGCTCATAAGGCGAGCGATCGCACCAGCGGCAGACGCCCCAGGGGGTCTTCAAGGTCTGACCGTCCTCGCCACCCTCCAGCGGGCTCCCCGCCTGGGACAGCGTCCCGGTGCGACGCTCGGACTTGCTGTAGGCCGCGGAGATCTCGATGCCGTAGCTCCAATTCTCCGCGTCAGCGACCCAGCGACCGTTCCCCGGGAGCCGCGCGAACGCCACCGCGTCTCCGAGCACCTGCTCGTCCTGAGGGCCCGCGACCAGCCAGCCTGCACGGTACGCGCCGGTCGCCCAGTACATCCGACCCCAGGGGGTCTCGATCACCCCGCCTGTGGTCGGCGGAGCCACCAGCTTCTCATCCACCCACAGCTCGCCCTCGCGGCGCTCGCTCTTGGTGCCTGCGTGCTCGACGGTGTAGCGGTAGATCCAGGTGGGGTTGCCCTCGCCGCTGGCCATGTACTTGCCGCTGTGCTCGAGGGCGACGGGGACTGGATGGTAGGCTTTGTTCAACATTGGGTCACCCGATCGGAGTGTTAGAGGTTGGAGAGAGTGGGATCGACGAGCTGCTTGCCGTTGTAGATGCTGACGGCGACGCCAACCCTCGGCTCCACAGGGGACACCCCAAGGGGGATGTTCACGTAGGGGGTGAACTTGAGGATGTTCTTGCTCGAGTTCTCGGACATGTTGTTCAGCTTGGTGACGTTGACGTAGAGCGGCACCCCGAGCCCGGCTGTCAGATCACCATTGGCCGACTCGAAGCTGGGCTGCAGGGCCCACCGCCACACGAACGCATCGTCCACCATCCCGACCGCCACCGAGCCGCCGAAGGATCTGCTGTTGGTGGGCGCCCCGACGATACTTTCTTCACACGCCTCTACGCTAGCGATCTGGTCGCCCACCTGATACTCCTCCGTCCCACACCAGGACAGTGTGCTGCCCGACGCGGACCAGTCACTCTCGACATGTACCAAGCCCTCGACGATGACGTATGACCCCTTCGGGTTGTACGCCGCGTTCAACGTGCCCTTGAACGTGGGGTGATCCACGGATTGCTCCACGCCCAGCGTGGCTGGGGTGGTCTGGTCGTCGAGCTCACGCCAGGTGAAGTTGGCGGCAGAGTAGGATACACCAACGTTGACGAACACCGCAGGGACCAACCTTGAAGCATTGTCGGGAACCAGCTTCGAGAACTGCAGTAGAGGCTTCCCCTGGGGACACAATTCGTCACCATTACCCGTATCCACAAATTTCGGATCTATCGCACGACACAACTCAACCGCACGATCATACCGGTCGAATACCACCTTCGACTTCTCATCGGATCTGAAGAACACCCCGCCCAAGGTCAACTTTCCACTCGAACCCCTGGGCACTCCGCTGGCGATCGGAACATCGACCACGTCACCGGATCCCTTGAACGAGAGCTCGGGAATGATAAAGAGCTCGTGTCGTAACGACTCCCCTACAGGCAGGAAGAAATCCGCACCAAGGCTCACGTTGGCACTTTGCCCAGTGTCGAACGTCAGCGTATAAGTCGCGGAGGAGTTCCGCATGGGAGTAGCGCTGACCCTGTCCACCGACTGAGCCATGGCTGTAGAGATGATGAAGAGGCTGATCATCGTTGCGATCATGACTTCACCTCGAAATCGAGAGCATGTATGCCGTTCGCTTCTGGCGTAAGCTCCCTTGAGTTGAGCTCCTCTCCCGTGTCCATGCTCGCGACAGTGACCTTCAACTCAGGGCCTTTCTCGACCCAGAACTGGTACTGGTACTTCCCGGCACCCAGTGTCAGTTCATGGTGAACCAGTCGGCTAAGCTCAATCTCGTCAAGCCCTGGTACAGCCTCCCAGGCCGCTGAACTGACACTCTTCCTGATTCGACCACGGATTCGAGTCCGCGAATCGCCGCCGCTCATGCTGAGCTTCAGGTTCGTCATGTTGTCCCCCCTTGGACAGCGCGAAGATAGGCACCAGGACGCGATCGTCAATAGCCACCCGCGTGGTCTGTCACCCGTTCCAGCTCAGCCTCCACCATCGCCCAGCCTCAACGTGCACAGATCACACCCCAAACACCGGAAACCCCTCCCCCACCACCGCGCTCCCCTCCTCCGGCCCCAGGCTCCAGTTGTACGGATGGGGCGCATGCGCCTTGCGCCACCGGACCTCCGGCAGCACCCAGGTCACGGTCCAGGCGCGGCGGGGGCGCTGGGAGAGGTTGGGGCCGGAGCGGTGCCAGACCAGAGGGTGGTGGACGAGCAGCTCGCCGGCGCGGGCGAGGGCGAGCTCCTGGGGGTGGGCCTCGGGATCGAGGGGGAGCAGGCCGGGGATGGGGGGCTGGCCGCTGCCGCGGATAAAGTCGGCGGGGGTCCGCTCGCCCCAGCGGTGGCTGCCGGGGACGAAACACATCGCGCCGTTCTCCGCGTCCGCGTCGTCCAGGCCCAGCCAGGTGGTGAGCCCCAGCGGGCGGTCCAGGGGCCAGTAGGAGAAGTCCTGGTGCCACTGGATCTCGGTGGGGTTGCCGGGCAGCTTGCAGACGAGGTTGTCCTGGAAGAGCTGGACGCGGCTCACCCCCAACAGGTCCTGAACCCGCCGGGCCAGCCGACCCTCGCGCACGAGGGCCTCGAAGGCGGGCAGCTCCCACCACAGGTTGTGGTGCAACAGCCCGTAGGCGTTGGGTCGAGCCCGCTCCGACCAGCCCGCGAGCGCGGCCCGCAGCGCCTCGATCTCCCCCTCCTCCAGGAAGGGCCCCAGGTTCTCCCAGCCGCGCTCCGCCAGCATCAGCCGGTCCGGGCGCTGTGGGCGACGTGCCCGGTGGCCTCCGCGCGCGAGGCCCCGTCCCGCTCAGCGTAGCGGCGGGCGCGCAGGGCGGTGAGGCGCTCGTAGGCGTCGTCGATGTGCTCCTGCGTGAGCGTGGGCAGGCGCAGGATGGAGCGCCGGTGGTTGGCGGGCATCTCCTCGTATCCGTCCGGGAGATAGCCGCGATCCCGGCACTCCCGGAACAGCGCGGTGCCCGGGTAGGGGTAGAACACGAAGTAGCCGAAGTCCAGCGCGTCCAGCTCGTCGGCCAGCGCCACCGTCATGTCCAGATCCTCCGGCGTCTCGCCGGGCAGCCCGAGCATGTAGTTGGCGGTGAGCAGGATGCCCGCCTCCTTCGTCCAACGGAAGACCTTGCGGAAGCGCTCGTTGTTCACCGGGCGCTTCATCACCTCTCGGCGCAGGCGCTCGGAGCCGCTCTCGACGCCATAGGTGATCATCCGGCACCCGCCCCGGGCGAGCTGCTCCAGCAGACCAGGGCTGATCGTCTCGACGCGGGCGTGCAGCGAGAAGGGCACGGCGAGCTCCTCGGCGTTACGCCGACAGAACTCCTCCACCCAGCGGGGGTGCAGCGTGAAGGTGTCGTCCAGGAAGATGACGAAGGAGAGCCGGCCCTGGGCCCGCAGCGCGTGGAGCTCGGCCATCACGTCGTCGTGCGAGCGCCGCCGACCGTACTCCTGGCCCTGCTGGCCGTAGAGCTCGTCGTACATGCGCGCCGCGCAGTAGGTGCAGGGGAAGGGGCAGCCGCGCTGGGTCGCCATGTGGACCACGCCGGGGGTCTCGTCGAGAAGGTCGCGCGCCATCCAGGGCAGGCGGTCCAGGGGCTCGAGCGGCGGGCGCAGGCGCGGTCGGGCCGCCCCGCGGGCCATCAGGTTCGGGATGTCCCCCGTGGGCGCGCCCCGCTCCAGGGCCGTGACCAGCTCCAGCAGGGTCTCCTCCCCCTCGCCCAGGCAGGCCCAGTCGAAGCCGGGGCTGGACAGCACCTGCTCGGGCGCGAAGGTGGGGTGCAGCCCGCCCGCCACCACCGGCAGGTCCAGGGTCCGCCGGATGGCCCCCACCAGGTCCCGGGCCCGCAGCCACTGGCGCGTGGTCAGCGAGACGCCCAGCAGCTCGGGGGCGCGGGCGGCGACCTCCCGCACGACCTCGTCCTCGCTCATGTCCAGGCGTGCTCGCATGAAGCTGACCTCATGCCCCGCGCGCCGCAGCCAGGCCCCCAGGGTCGCCGGCCCCACCGAGGCCAGCGCCCAGCTCCGCTCCGTGTCGACCTCCAGGAAGAGCACGCGCATGAGGCCATGGTAGCTCAGCGCCGGGTCGTCCACCTGGATAAGGGCAGCGCGATGAACCGAGCGCACGGGTCTTACGGGCCGCTGTTCGGGCGGGAGGAGGAGCGTCAAACGCTGAGCGCGCTCCTGCGCGAGCCCGCGACCCGGGCGCTCACGCTCATCGGCCCGGCGGGGGTGGGCAAGAGCCGGCTGGCGCGCGCGGTGGCCGAGGAGGGGCGCTGGCCGGGCGGCGTGCAGGTCTGCGCGCTGGCGGGGGCGCGGGGAGCCGAGGACCTCCTGCACAACCTGGGCGTGTGCCTGGGGCTGGAGCTGGGAGCGGACCCGGTCGCCCGCGTCTCGGAGGCGCTGGCCCGCCGGGAGGGCGAGCTGCTGGTGCTGGACGACGCCGACAGTCTCGGCCCGGACGCGCGCCCGCTCCTGGAGCGCTGGCTGAGGGACGCGCCCGGGGTCCAGCTGCTCATCACCTCACGGGCGCCGATGGGTCTTCCGACCGAGCGCACCTTCGCCCTGGCCCCGCTGCCCACCCTGCCCGAGGGCGCCGCGACTGAGGCGGTCCTGGAGAGCGCCGCGGTTCGCCTGCTGGTGAGCCGCGCCGAGGAGGCCGGGGCGAGGCTGGATCGGTCGCCGGAGGGGGTGGCCGAGCTCAGCGCGCTGGCGCGGGCCCTGGACGGGCTGCCGCTGGCCCTGGAGCTGGCCGCCCCCCGCCTGCGGACCCTGAGCCCCAGGGCCCTGCAGGCCCGCGTGACCTCGGCGAGCGGGGCCGTCAACCCCGCGCTGCTGGTGGACCGTCGGCGGCCGGAGCGCCAGGGGACCCTGGCGGCGGCCATCGAGCTGTCCTGGGACGGGCTCAGCCGCCACGAGCAGACCGCCTTCGCCCAGCTCAGCGTGTTTCGCGGGATGATCTCCACCGCGGCGGCCGAGGCCGTGCTGCGCTGCGGCCGGGACGCCCCCCCGGCGGCGGCGCTGCTGGAGTCGCTGGTGGAGAAGAGCCTGCTCCAGCACGTGCTGATGGGCCACTACGCGATGCTGCTGACGCTCCGCGGCTTCGCCGAGGAGTACCTGATCAACCCGGGCCCCACCGAGGCCCGTCACGGGGCCTGGTTCGCCGAGCTGGGCGGGGAGAGCCTGGTCGACGCGCTGGCTGGCTGCGATGGATCCGCCGCCCTCAGCCGCGCCGTCTACGGCCTCGAGGACCTGCGAGTGGCGGCCCGGCGGGCCCGCGAGCGCGGGGACGACGCGGTGGCGACGGGGGCCTCGGTGGGCGCGGCGGGCGCGCTGCTGGCGGCGGGGCCGGTACAGGCGGTGCTCCCCCTGGTGGACGAGGCCCTCCCGGGCGCCGCCGACGGCTGGGGCGCGGCGGCCCTGCTCTACGCCCGCGCCTCCGCGCTGCGCCACCTCGGGCGCCTGGACGAGGCGATGCGCACCTCCGAGGAGGCCCTCCAACGCTGCGAGGCAGACGACGCACCCGATCTGAGGGAGCTTCTGCGGGCGCTGCGCGCCATCCTGTTGAGGCTGCTGGGGCGGTCGGAGGAGGCGCTGCGAGAGGTGGAGCTGGGCCTGGCCTCCTCCCCTCTCCCGCTCCGCCGCCTGCGCCTGGAGGTGCAGCGCCTGGACCTGGCCCGCGAGCGCGGAGCGCCTGTGATCGACGGTTACACGCACCTCCTGGAGGAGGCGCGCGATCTGCCTGACGCGGGGTTGATCTCGACCATCGCCAACAACCTGGGCGTGGCGCTCCTGGACGCGCAGCGCCTGGCGGAGGCCCGATCGGCCTTTCAGGTGGCCCTCGACGCCTCCCTCCTGGGGAGTGTGTCTTTTCGCACAGTCATCCCCCTGTGCAACCTGGGCCACGCCTCGCGCCTGCTGGGCGACCGCGAGGCGGCTCGACGCCACCTGGACCGGGCGATCACCCTGGCTCGGGAGAGCGGCGTCCCTTCGTCCGAGCTCCAGGCTCGGGCCTACCTCGCCCTGGTCGACCTGGACGACGGGGAGCCGGAGCGCGCGCGGGCCGGGCTGCAGGGCGCGGCGGAGCTGGCCCGGCGCTCCCGTCAGCCGCGGCTCCTGGGCAACGTGCTGGGGCAGCTCGCCCTCTGCGCGCTGGACCTGGGCGACTCCGCTGGCGCCCGAGAGCATCTGTACCAGGCGTTACAGCTCCATGATCAGACCGGTAACCTCCGCTGGTCGGTCTGGACCCGCGCGCTCCTGACGCACCTGGCCCTGGACGAGGGCGCGGTCGCCGAGGCGGAGGCGCAGGTGCAGGTCGCGGACGCGCGCGCGGCGGGGGCGGGCCCCTGGGCGGAGGGCGTGCTGGGCGTGGCGAAGGCCCGGCTCCTGCTGGCGCGCGGTGATCCTGAGGCGCTGGCGGTGGCCGAGCAGGCCGTGGGCGCGCTGACCCGGGGCCGGGCCGAGCTCGCCGAGATCCTCTTCGCCGAGATGGTCCTGGGCCAGGCGCGGCTCCGCACGGGAGACGAGGCGGGCGTGCGCGCGCTGATCGTGCAGCTCCGCGCGCGGATGGCGCAGGGGCGCGTGCACCGGAGCAGCGTGAACCAGGCGTTACAGGTGCTGGAACACGAGCTCAACAGCGCGCCGCGAAGCCCTCGATGAGGTCCGCCGTCTCCTCGATCCCGCCCAGCGCGAGGCGCTGACCAGGCACCCGGGCCAGGAGGCCCTGCACGCGGGCGTGCCGCAGCAGCCAGGCGCCGGGCTCCGGCCCCCAGCTCGCCGCCACCAGGAAGCTCTGGGTGAGCGGCTGAAGCAGGCCTGGATCCCCGAGCGTGAGCCGGAGCGGGCGCAGGGCGGCGCGCTCCTCGCGCGGGCCCAGGAAGAGCGCCCCGCACAGCGGCCCGGGGGTGGCCCGGCGCAGGCCCTCCGGCCGGACCACGGCGCGGGGCCCCTCGGGATCCGCCTCCGAGCGCACGAAGAGCGTCCGCGGGAAGGGGAGGATCTGCGCCCCCTCCCAGCGGACGGGGACCAGCTCGTCGCTCAGGAGCCCGTGCCCTCTCCGCGCCAGCGCCAGCGCCAGCGTGGTCTTCCCGCCCCCAGAGGGCGCCACCAGCAGCAGGGCCCGCCCGTGGACCTCCACCGCGGCGGCGTGCAGGAGCACCCCCTCCGCCCAGGCGCGCAGGGTCATCGCCACCGCGCTCTCCACGGGCCAGGAGGGCGGCACCTCCTCGCCCTCGGCGCCGAAGAAGCGCCGCAGGGAACGCTCCGTCTCCACCGGGAGCGCGTGCTCCGGGCGCTCCGGGCGCAGGGAGCTCTGCCCCCCTCGCGCCTCCAGGACGAAGCGCAGATCGGCGGGCTCATCGACCCTGCAGGCGCCGTAGACGTGCTCGAGATAGGCGCGGGCTCGGGGAGCGCCGGGGTCGAAGCCGGCCACCAGCCCCCCGAAACGCCAGCGCCCCTCGCTCACAGCAGCCCGGCTGCGCCGTAGCCCCCTCCACCGCCGCCACCGCCCGCCGTCGCGGCGAAGGCCTCGCCGAAGCCCAGGGCGCCCGCCGCGATCTCCAGCGCGCCCAGGGCCGCCGCCGCCGCCATGACCCGGACGTGGCGACCCTCCTGGGCCTGCATCGCGGGCGGCCGAGCGCCGGGGCTCAGGAGCGCGCCCGCTGCGCGGAGCTCGGCCAGGGCCTGGGTGGCGACGTCCGGTGGCGCCTCGGCGGTGGCGCGCGCCAGCAGCTCGGCCGAGTCGCGCTCCTCCTCGGCCCGCGACCAGAGCGCGGCGGCCTCGGGAGAGAGCAGGAGGACCAGATCACCCTCCCCCGCGTAGAGCAGGGCGCGCTCGCCGACGGTGGCGTGGTCCAGGGAGGGGTTGCGGCGGACGAGATCCATGAGGGCTCCTCGAGATGGAGGTTAAACAGTGGTCTATTCGTCGTCCAGACGCTCGCGGTGCAGGGGCAGGGGCGCGCTGGCCGCCATGTCCTGCTCGGCCACCGGGGACAGCGGGGTGGTCAGGGCCTGCATCACCGTGCGCACAAGCTGGCGAAGGTTCGTGGGATCCCCGAGGAGCTGAGCGCCCATCTCCATGGCCTGCTCCGGGGGAGGCTGTGCGGCGGGGGCGCCCAGGCGCTCGCAGACGCGGTCGGCGACCCGCGCGGCCACCCTCTCTACGAGCGCGTCCAGAAATGCCTGGTCTCGAAGAGGACATCCCGCCCCATCATGCTCAGTCATCGCCCGCTCTCCACGTCCACCATGCTGAACTTCTGACCGGGTGAGCATAGCACAGGTGCCAGGTGCTGCGCGCACCAGCCTCAGGCCTCGCCCCGCTCCGGGGGGAGGGGCACAGGATGAGCGTCCAAGCTCCGCTCTGGGCCGAGCAGGGCCGCGTGGATCTCAACCGGGCTGAGCCTCCCCTGGTCCAGCGCGTGGAGCAGCCTCCGCGCGGGGAGCTCGGGGAGCTCGGCCCACAGCAGGCGCTCCAGGCGCTCCTGGCGGCCCTCGGCCACGACCCGCGGCAGCAGACGCCCCAGATCGGCGAGCTGGTGCAGCCCGGCGCGCTCCCGCACCAGCTTCTGCGCGGCGTGCAGGGCCATGGCCTCCACCGGGGGGCACAGGGCACGGCGACCGTGGACGACGCGCTCCTCGGCGTCGCGCATCATCATGGCGACGCCGGTGGTCGGCCCGATGCCGAAGTGCAGATCGAGGGAGCTCCGAGCGACCAGCTCGCCCCCCCGCTCCGTCCAGATCGGCGCCTTCAGCAGGGGCAGCGCGCGGCGGATGGCGTCCTGGACCGCGGGGGAGAGATCCTCGATCACGGCCTCGCGCACCATCATGCACAGCTCGTAGTGACGCGCCTCGAAGAGGGCTCGGTTCAGCCGTGGGATGGGGAGCATGGCGCGATCTTCCGGCCGTATCCAGACCGGCGTGAAGCCGAGCGAGCGCCCCAGCGCCTCCGCCTCCCTGCCCCGGCCCGGCAGCACGCCCAGGTCCGTGTCCCAGCCGCCGCGCAGGGTCGGGTCGGGCCAGATCGCGGCGCGGACGGCCGCGCCCTTCAACAGCACGAAGTCCATGCCCGCCGCCGAGAAAGCGTCCTGTATCCGATGTGACATGCGGATCTGGAGGCGGGCGTGCGTGTGGACCGCCACCGCCACGTCCTCCGCCAGACGCCGGGCCTGCGAGCGGGCTGGCCCCGCCCAGACCGCCAGCCGCGGAGCCACCCAGGGGAGCACCTGCCAGGCGCTCAGCCCGAGGGTCACCGCCAGCGCCTCCTCGGCGAGGTTCGGCGCCCCGTCGGGTGGATCCTCCTCGCCGAGCAGCCAGAGCAGCCTCTCTGCGCCGGACATCTGTCCCTCCCCCACGAGAGGATAGCAGCGGGCGCTCAGCGCTGCTGCGCCACGGCCAGGCTCACCTGGGGGAAGAGCGGCGCGCCCGCGTCCTCTCGGGCCGCGTCCAGGGCCCGGACCAGCTCCACATAGGGCAGATCGGCTGAGGCGCTCACCGTGATGCGCTCGTCCAGCCCGTAGCGCTGCTTCCAGCTCGCCAGCGCCTCGGTGAGACGCGCGTCGTCCAGCGGTCCCGGCAGCAGCTCGGAGGGGACGGACCCGTCCGAGGACGCGATCAACGCGCCCCGCGCGCTCAGGGTGAGCGTCAGCGGCAGGCTCCGCCTCGGGGCGTCGGGGCAGTCCGAGCAGACCGCGGGCGCCTCGATGTCGATGAGGCGCAGGCTGCCGATGGCCATCATGCTGGCCATGAGGAAGACGACCAGGTTGATGACCAGATCCAGGTAGGGCGTGAGGTTGAGCTCACCCTCCTCCGGGTCGAGCTCGTGACGGGCGTGGGCTGCGCGCATGGGGACCTCCTCAGCCCTTGGACACCCCCCGCCGAGGAGAGTGCTACCGCCGATCCGCTCTTGACGATCCCTTGTCCGAGGCGCGCGCCCCTGGTCGCGCGTGATAGGGTCGCGGCGAATCGACACCGAACATCTGATCAGGATCCATGAAGACGCTCTCGATCGTCATCCCCGTGTACAACGAACGTTCCACGCTGAGATCGGTGATCGCGCAGGTCCTGGCGGTCGATCTGCGCCCGCTCTCCCTCCGGCGCCAGATCGTGGTCATCGACGATCTCTCCACCGACGGCACGCGGGCCATCGTGGAGTCCCTGCGCGAGGACTGGAGGGCCGTGGTGGGGCCGGTGCTGAGCCGGCGGGGGCTGGACGCGGCGCGCCTCATGGAGGACGCGGAGATCATCACGCTGTTTCACCCGGAGAACCGGGGGAAGGGCTCGGCCGTGCGTTCGGGCCTTCAGCGGGCCACAGGAGACCTCATCCTCATCCAGGACGCGGATCTGGAGTACGATCCACGCGACTATCCCAAACTTGTAACGCCGATCCTGGAGGACCGCGCCGACGTGGTCTACGGCAGCCGCTACCTGGCCTCCGACCGGCGCGTGCTGCACTTCTGGCACACCCAGGGCAACCGGCTGCTGACGCTCCTGGGGAACCTGGCCACCGACCTCGATCTCACGGACATGGAGACCTGCTACAAGGTCTTCCGCGCGGACGTGCTGCGGGGGCTCCACCTGGAGAGCGAGCGCTTCGGCATCGACCCGGAGCTGACGGTGAAGATCGCGCGGCAACGCTGGCGGATCTTCGAGGTGCCGATCTCCTACAGCGGGCGCGGCTACGCGCTGGGCAAGAAGATCGGCTGGCGGGACGCCGTGGACACGCTGGTGGTGCTGGCGCGACACCGGCTCGGGGAGCGCGACGTGGAGGCGGAGGCGCTGACCGACACGCTCCAGAAGATGCGCGGGATGCGGGCCTTCAACGAGCAGCTCTTCCTGGCGATCCGCCCCTTCCTGGGCCGCAGGATCCTGCAGGTGGGCGCGGGCTTCGGCGCGGTGACGGACTACATGCTGCGCTGCGGCGACGTGATCGCGGCCGACACCCACGAGGTCGCCGTGCGCACGCTGCGGTCGAGCTACGCGCTGCACGACACGGTGGAGGTGATCCGCTGGCAGCTCGGGGACCCGCCGCCCCCGGCGCTGGAGGCGGGCGTGGACACGCTGGTGGCGATCAACGTGCTGGACCAGCTCGAGGACGAGGGTGCGGCGCTGGCGGCGGCGCGACGCCTGCTGGAGCCCACCGGCGGGCGGCTGGTGATGCTTGGCCCCGCGCACCCCGGGATGCTGGGCTCCCTGGACCGCGCGATGGGCCGGAAGCGACGTTACACCATGGAGACGCTGCGCGCGAGCCTGGAGGGCGCCGGCTTCGAGATCGAGCACACCCGCTGGTTCAACCTGCTGGGCCTGGCCGGCTGGGCGCTCTCCGGCGGGATGTTGGAGAAGGAGCGGCTCCCCGCCGCGCAGCTCGGGCTCTACAACACGCTCTCCACCGCGCTGCTCCCGCTGGAGAGCCGGCTCCCCCTGCCCACGGGCCTGTCGATCCTGGCCGTGGCGCGCGCCCGTCGCGGCTCAGCCGCTTGAGCTCTCGCCCAGGAGCTCACGGGTGAAGCCGAAGCCCACCAGGATGTAGGGGAAAGCGCTCTCCACCGGGTTCGGGTGCTTGAGGTACCAGCCGCCCACCAGCAGCAGCGTGGGCTTGGACAGCCCCTTGGGCTGGTACTCGCGCATGTGGAAGGACCAGGCCAGCAGCGGCCCGACCTTGTGGACGCTGCCGTCGATGGCGCTGGCCGAGACCTCGCCGCTCTGGAAGTCGTTGGCGGCATACTGCGGGAAAACACCGCTGTAACGTACACCCGCGGTGAGGTGGTGCTTCCCGACGAAGAGCAGGTCGCTGTCGTTGGCGAAGGTCCAGCCCTTGCCCGGGACCAGCGTGTGCAGCGTGGCGTCGTAGAACACGAGCTCATCGTCGTGCAGGGTCACGTCCCAGTACTCGATGGCCGTCTTGGACCGCACCGCGAACACGCTCGCCTTCGCCTGCACCGTGGGCTCGATGAGCAGGTGGTGGCCGGAGGTGACGTAGTTGAGCCCGTCGAGCTGGTTGCGGTCGCGCTCGCTCAGCTCGAAGGAGTAGGCCGAGGTCGGCTCGGGCCAGCTCTGGAGGTAGCCGAAGCTCCCGAAGTAGGAGACGAACTCGTAGGAGACCCGGAGGTTGAAGAGCGCGATGGGCTGGAGCTCGAGGACCGGGCCCGCCTTGACGTAGGCCGGGTTGAGCTTGAGGCCGACGCCGCCCGACAGGAAGGTGTTCTCGAAGAGCACCGAGTCGCTGTCCATCAGGCGCTTCTGCATCATCACGCGGTTCTGGCTCTCCAGGCCCGTGGGGCCGAGCCGGAACACGTTGAGGCTGGACCAGTAGACCCGCAGATCTGGAGGCGGCGCGGCCTGGGCCGGGGCGGTGAGGGCGAGCGACAGGAGCGCGGCGACGAGCATGGTCCTCTGACCTCCCTTGGTTGCAGCTTCATGATACCCGATTCAGCGTCCCCGTTGCACGGCGGCTCTCGCGGCGTCGGCGTCCAGGTCCAGCCGCGCGGTCCAGACCTCGCCCCCCGTCTCGTCGGCGTAACGCCCGTACCAGGCCCACAGTACGCCGTCCTGGAGCTCGGCGGCGCAGAGGTCCGCCCCCTCCCCCAGGGCGCCGAGGCGGGTCCAGGACTCCCCGTCCTCGGAGACCGCCGCGTAGAGGACGGCGTGCGCGTTGTAGAACATCCACCGGAGGCCGCCCCGCTCCAGCGCGAAGGGGTGGAGCACCTGTGCCTCGGGCTCCACGCCCTCCACCTCTGGATCGGCCTCCAGCGCCCAGCCCTCGTCCACGGTCCAGGCGGCGCCGGCCAGGCTGGAGGCGGAGCCGATACGACCGCGCTCCACCGCCGGGTCCTCCTCCCCGGGCTGTGTGACGTGGAACCAGGCCTCCCAGCTCCCGTCCTCGCGCGCGAGCAGAGTAGGGCCGCCCGCGTCGCCCTCCTCCGAGCGCCAGCGCACGCCGGGCTCGTCGGTAAACGTGGTCCCGTCGGTGGAGATCGCGCTCAAGATGGCCTTCGCTGAGCCCTCCTCGCCGTCCGGGCTGCCCGGGTAGAAGAAGCGCAGCTCCTCGCCCATGAGCACCGCCCGCCCGGTCGCCACGCCCGGGAAGAGCACGCCCGCGGCGGGCTCCCAGGTGATCGTGTCCGCGGAGCGGTACACGGTGGTCCCCTCGTCTACGCCGCCCACCGTGTTGACGTACATCCAATAGTACGTCTGGAAGTACACCACGCCGGGATCGGCGAAGCCGCCGCTCAGGACCAGGCGCTCGTCGGTGAGCTGGACCGGGGCGCCCTCGACCGGGGCGGTCTCGGCGTCGGAGCGGGCCCTGCACCCGAGGAGGAGGAGCGAGAGGAGCAGATCGGCGTGCATGGAGCCGATCTTAGACCCCTGGGCCCGCAGGATCCACGGCGAGGGCGCCCCCCACCCGCGACGGCAGGGGGCGCGGCGGGGCTCACTCGTAGGTCAGGACCTCGCAGTCACCGGAGCAGATGAGGTTGAAGTCCGTGGAGTAATGCCGGGTGTCGAAGATGACGGTGCTGTAGGCGGGGACCACGCCCAGGTCCTCACAGGCGATGCGCTCACCGTAGGCGTCCAGCTCCTCGGCGCCCACGGAGATGGGCTCAGCGCCAGGGTTGCTGACCTCGGCGCGCACGTTGGGCGGAGGCTTGATGGGGATCCTCTTCCAGACGTGGTTGAAGTTGACGAGGCAGACAGGCGGAGGGTCGCTCGAGGTCGGCGGATCATCGGACGCGATGGCCAGGGACACCAGGAACAGGATCATGGGACCTCCTTGTTGGCAGTCCCAATGTAGCCCCGGCCCACGCGCTCGGAGGTGACGCGATGTTACAGCGTTTCATCAGGATTCAGGCCAGCTCTCTCGATGGCCGCCCGAAGGAGCTGACGCGAGATGCGCGCGCTCCCGCTGCGAGGGGGCGGCAGCGCCCGCCAGCCCGCCCGGAGCTCCTCGAGCGCCCCGGCCCGCAGCGCGAGGTGGAGGCGCTCCACGTCCACGGCGGCCTCCACGGCGTCCTCACTGCCCCCTGGCGGCCAGGCGGCGGGGTCCACCCTCACCCCGAGCTCGAGCTGCACCGCCAGCAGGCGGGCGACCGCGACCCGTCGGTGGCGCTCGGGCGTGGCCCCCCGCTCCAGCCGCACCAGCGCCTCCTGGAGCTGCAGCCTGGCGGTCTCCAGCTCGCCCTGCAGCGCGCTCAGCGTCCCGAGCAGGCCCACGATGACCCCTGGCGCGAAGGTGAATTCCCCGAGCACCTGGGAGTCCTCCAGCAGGGAGCGCGCCAGCCGTAGCCGGCCCTCCTCCATCGCGATCATCGCCCTCATGCCGAGGACGACCTGGAGGTCCCGCGGCTGGTCGCGGTGCGCGAGCAGCACCTCGGCGGCCTCGAGCTCGGACAGGGCCTCGGCCAGCGCGCCCCGATCGTAGCGGCGCTGGGCCAGGCCGATTCGGCTGGCGATCTCGCCCCGCACGTCGTTCACCTCGGCCTGAGCCACGATGGCCTCGCGGAGCACCTGCTCGGCCTCCCGGTCGCGGTTGGCGATGTGGAGCAGGATGGCGAGCTGTGGAGCCCAGCGCGCGAAGATCTCGCGGCGACCCAGTCGGCGCGCCTCCTGGAGCGCGCGGCGCATGAGCGGGAGCGCCTCGGGGAGCCCCGAGAGCTGAGCGATCACGGACTCGGCGCCGAGCTGGAGCAGCGCGGTGTAGGGGGTGGGGGCGGGCTCGCGGAGGAGCGCGCGCGCGCCCTCGGGGTCCCGGCAGACGGCGCAGGTCCAGGCCAGGCGGATGCGGCCCTCCGCGCGGAGCTCCTCCGGCAGTTCGGCGTCCTCCATGACGGTTCGCAGGAGCCCCTTCGCCCCAGACCAGTCCCCCAGGGAGTCGCGGATGCGCGCCTCCAGGATCGCGCGCCGGGCGGCCTGCGCGGAGCTCATCCCGAGGGCGCGGGCGCGGTCCAGGTAGCCCCGGGCCTGGGCCACGGTGGTCGCGGAGAGCGCGCGCTCGGCGAGGGCCAGCGCCGCCTCGACGCGGAGCTCGGGCGGGAGCGCGTCCGCCAGCACACGCTCCGCCGCGGACTCCCACCTCCCGCCCGGATCCGCCTCGATCTCGGCGATCCGTCGCCGGGCCGCCAGGAGCGCGATCCGCTCCCCCTCGGGGCGCTGGCGCACCCAGCGGGCGACCGCGGGGGGCAGCTCTGGGCGACCGCGGTCCCGGGCCAGCCAGGGCAGGGCTCCCTCCGGCAGCGCGGGCGGGACCACGCCGACCGTCAGCCAGGCCAGCGCCTCCCGCGCCTCTGGATCCGTCTCCTCCCAGGATCGCGAGAGCACCTCTTGTAACGCCGGCTCTGGATCCGCGCCGCGCGCGCCCAGGTGCAGGCGCTCGGCGGCGTGCAGCAGGGCCAGCGGCCACCCGTCCCAGGATCGCGCCACCTCCCTCAGCTCCGCGTCGGACGGACCCGCGCCCACCCGGGCGCGGAGCAGCGCCACCGACGCGCCCTCGTCGAGCCCGGCCAGGCGCAGGCTCTCCTCTCCTGGGAGGTCCAGCGGCTCCTCGCCGACCACGACCACGCGCAGCTCCCCCTCCAGACGCTCGCTGACCCAGCGCCTCGCCAGGGCGCGCTCGCTGCCGCCCTCCGTGCGCAGCAGGACGAGCTGCTCGCCCACACGGGAGAGCTCTCGGATCCGGCGCCCCTCCAGGCTCTGGAGACCGAGGGCGCGGGCGAGGGCGGCGTCCAGATCGGGCACCCCGCGCGCGCCGTCCAGGCGCAGCTCCGCGGCGGGCCCCCAGCGGCGAGCCACCTCGCGCACGAGCGTGCTCCTCCCCTGGCCCGCGCGCCCGAGCACGCTCACCAGCCGCGCCCGCGCCAGCGCGCCGCGCAGCGCCTCCATCTCGGCCTCGCGGCCGAAGACGGGACCGGCCGGGCTCAGGGAGGGGGCCGCCACGAAGCGGTAGCCGCGTCCGTGGACGGTGATCAGATGTCGCGGCGCGTCCGGATCCAGCTCGACCTTCTCCCGCAGGCGCCGCATGGTCGTGTCCACGGTGCGGCTCTGCACGCCGGGCCGGTAGCCCCAGACCTGCTCCAGCAGGCGCTCCCGGCTGATGATCTCGCCCTGCTCCTGCAGGTAGGAGAGGAGGCGCGCCTCCAGCGAGGTCAGCTCGAGCGCGCGCCCCCGCCGGAGCACGCGCCCACGATCCAGATCCACCGTGGCGCCGAGGAGTCGAAGGACGGACATGCTCCACAGATACACGCCGAGGCTGAGAGGCGCTGCTCCGACCGCCCGAAAGGGCGCACAGATGGGCGCGCCGATGGATGGGATGGCGTGAGCGATCGATGAATATCAATCGAGTAACGTCTGTTATATCGATTCATGATCCTGGCACGCGCGATGCATGCTCTACCTGTGCTCACCCGTACTTCCGGACCACCAGACCATGGCGTCGGATCAGCCGCTTCAGCTGGTACCTGCTCTCCAGGCCCAGCGCCCGCCACACCTTCTCCTGCACGCCCCCGTGCTGGTCGAGGGCGGCCTGGAGCACGCTGGCGGGGATCTCGGCGGCGGGGCGCCCCACCCAGGGCTCGAGCTCGGGCGGATCGTCGGGGTCCTGGGCAGGCGCAGGGGCGGGCGGCTCAGGGAGGGGCTCCAGGGTGTCGCCGGGGCTCTCGGAGAGGGCGCGCCAGAGCAGGGCGCGGAGCTCGCGGGCGTGGGCGGTGTAGGGCCAGCGCACGAGCTGGCCGATCAGGCCGAGGCTGAGGCGTGGCTCCTCCCCCTGGAAGAAGCGGCGTCGGAGGTCGGGCTCGGTGGCGGCGATGGCGCCGAGCAGGTGGCGGACCAGGAGCGGGATGTCCTCGCGGCGCGCCTCGAGGCCAGGGACGGGCACCCGGAGCGTGAGGCGAGCCAGGACGTCGTGCTTGAGCGCGCTCTCCGGGCGGTTGGTGGCGGCGAGCAGGCGGAAGCGGGCGCGGCGCGTGGTCGTCTCGCCGAGGCGCTGGTACTCGCCCGCGTCCAGGACGCGGAGCAGGTGGGCCTGGACCTGGGGCGGGAGTTCGGCGAACTCGTCCAGGAAGAGGGTCCCGCCGTGCGCGGCGCCCACGAGGCCCTCGCGGTCGGGCATGCCTGGGTTCGGGTAGCCGCGGCAGTTGCCGAAGAGCTCGGCGTCCACGAGGCTCTCGGGGATGGTGGCGGCGTTTCGGCTGACCCAGGGGCCTTGCGCGAAGGGCGAGCGGCGGTGCAGGGCGGCAGCCACCAGCTCCTTGCCCGCGCCGCTGGGCCCGGTGATCAGGGCGTGCTCGCGGCGGCGGGCGACGAAGTCCAGGCGACGGCGCAGCTCCCAGGCCGCGGGGCTCTCGCCGACGATTCCATCCGCGTCGGGCCCGCCGAAGGGGTGGGCGGCGCGGTCGGACAGGGCAGGCAGGGTGGGAGGGCGGCGCACGCCCAGCAGCAGCAGCTCGCGATCCACCTCCAGCACGAGGCCGGGGCGCACCTCGGCCTCCACCACCGGCCTGCCCTCGGCGAGCAGGGCGCGCTGCCCGAGGCCCCGCACGAGGAGCGCGTCTCCATCCCAGGTCAGCGCGAGCTGCTCGCGGGACAGGCGCTCCCCCGTCGCCGGCTCGGCGGGCGCAGTGGCGCCGGGGCGCTGGCGGGAGAGCAGGACCCGGGGCGCCGAGGCTGGCCCCGCGCCGCGCCCGAAGATCCAGGTGCCCGATGGCGCGGGCGCCAACAGCAGCTCCCCCACCCGATCGGGCGCCGCGGGCCACCCGATCACGGCCAGCGCGAGGTGCTCGCGCGGTGGGTTGCGTCGAGTGCGTCGGCGCCTGCTATCGTCCGTGCGAATGGTGTCCGGCTCCCGCATCCCTCACCCTCTCTTCAGGAGTGACCATGTCCGAGATGCTCTCCCGCGGCTGCTGCGAAGGTAGCGGCTGGACCCTCGTATCTTACCAGAAGGACCCGGCCTCTCCGCGCAGCGCCGCGGACGTGCGCCTGTCGCTGGGGCTGGACCCGAGCGTGATCGTGGAGCCGCTGATCGGCGCCTTGCCCTGGGGCGACGTGGAGAACCTGGAGATCGCCGCGTCTGAGGCCCCGGACGAGCGACAGAGGCCCCTCCTCTGGCTCAGCGAGACCTGGCGCATATACACGGGGTCCTGCTCGGGGCTGGCCCGACGCCTTCAGGGTCTGCCCCGGGCGAGGCCCGAGCTGCGCGCGGTGTGGCAGGAGCGCGCGGCCTCTCTGCCGGTGAACCCGGGCGACGATCCGCGCGTGGGCGATCAGGGCTGGCTGCGCACGCCGCAGGGGCTGGACGCGCGCGAGACCTGGAAGACCGCGGGCGCCGACGGCAGCGGCGTGGCCCTCATCGACGTCGAGTGCGGCTGGCAGCTCAACCACGAGGATCTCACGGGGCGCCCGTACACCTTGATCGGCGGGGCGAACCTGGCGAGTTACGCCCGGGATCCGAAGGCGGTCGGTCTGGACGCCTTCACCGTGGACTTCGCGCGGCGGCACGGCGCGAACGTGCTGGGCGTGGTCGTGGCCCGGGACAACCAGAGGGGCGGCGTGGGGCTGGCGCCCCAGGTGCGCGCGGTGCTGCTCTCGTCCACCTTCGACGCCAGCAGCGCGAAGCCGGACGCCGTCCACATCGCCCGGGCCATCCTGGCGGCGGCCCTGCACCCAGCGGTCCAGGACGGGGACGTGCTGCTGATCGAGGCCCAACGCGGGATCTCCAGGCCGATGCCGGTGGAGGTGGATCCCGCCGATCTGAGCGCCATCCGCGTCGCGACTACCCGCGGCCTTGTGGTGGTGGAGGCGGCGGGGAACGGGGGCCAGGACCTGGACGCCTGGGACTCCTGGATCTGGGTCCAGACCGCGCGGAGGCGCTTCCGCCGGATGGGGCGGCACCTGGACCCCGCCAGCGCCGACCTGCTGGACAGCGGGGCGCTGCTGGTCGGCGCCACGGCCTGGAACGCTGGAGCCTCGCGACACGAGCGGCTGGGGACCAGCAACCACGGCGCCCGCGTGGACCTCTGCGCCCCGGGCGACGGCCTGTTCACCACCGGGGTCAGCGCCAGCTCCCCCTACGGGAGCGACGGGCCCGGCCGCTACACGGACCGCTTCAGCGGCACCAGCGCGGCCTCGGCGGTGATCGCGGGGGCGGCGCTCTGTGTGCAGGGCGCGGCGAAGAAGCTGAACCGCACGCTGCGGACCCAGCAGATCCTCGAGGCGCTGAAGACCGCCCCCGCGCAGCCGGATCGGGGACAGCCCGACCCGCAGGATCGCGTCGGTCGTGTGCCCCGGCTCCCCGCCGCCATCGACGCGGCGCGCAAGATGCCGGTGGCCTCCCCTCTCCCGTTTCTGGCGCTGTCGCCGCTCACGTCCGCGGTCACGCTCGTCCCTGTGCCCAGCCTCTTCGGCCCGGAGATGGGCTGGGGGACGAGCGACCTTCAGGATCCCAACGGTGGCTCCAACTGGGGCGAGGTCTACGCCGAGGACGTCAACGCCAGCACCCCCAACCTGGGGTCGGCGATCTCGGGGACCTGGAAGGAGAGCTGGGTCATCCGCAAGCCTGGCAGCATGACCTGGAGCACGGGATGGCGCTGGAAGAAGACCCTCTTCAATTCTTCCGCCTCGGGCGCCTATGAGCACCGCTGGACCAGCGCCGTCGAGACGCGGCATCGGAACGAGTCGATCAGCGCGCACAACAGCGGCCAGCCTTACTACAAGCATGCCTCCGCGCAATATACCTATGAGAGCGCGCTGAGCAGCAACGACATCGACCAGCGCCACCCCACCTCCAACAGCGTGCCCGTGCGCGACTGGGCCACCTTCAAGCTGATGTTCAAGCCCTACGGGAACAACAACTTCGAGGAGGCGGGGCGCATGGTCCGCTTCCGGCATGTCTCGGGCTCCACCGAGGAGTGGCGCGAGATCTGGCAGTTCTTCGACAACTACCACCTGCTGGTGAGCCAGGATGAGGCAGAGCTGCAGCAGACCGGCACGGGGAACGGCGCGGTGGACCCCAAGGCCAACGCCTTCCTGAAGGGGAGCCTGCCGTCCGGACGCTCCTATACGAAGCACGCCGACTTCACGTTGAGCTTCTCTGACCTCACCTGAGCCCCATCATCTCCTGCGCGTCCGCGTAGGAGATCAGGTCGCGCCGCTCCCCCCAGCGGGGGCGCGGCGTCTGCTCGGCGAGCTCCCGGGCGCGCGCGCGCAGGCCCTCGTCTCTGCACCCCGCGACCCAGAGCAGGCCCGCCGCCTGCACGGCGAAGAAGGGGCGCTGGATCCCCAGGGCCCGCGCCGTCGCTCCAGGCAGCTCCCCGGTCACGTCCAGTCCCAGGCGGGCCTCGGCCGCGAGGCGCAGCGCGGCCACGCAATGTTGGACATCTGTATCCAATGTCCTCCCGCAGGCGCGCTCGGCGCGGGCCGCGAGCGCCGCGCAGGTCGCGAGCTCGCCGGACCACCAGGCCACCGCCGCCTCCGTCGTCGCGTGCAGCTCCTCCAGGTAAGGGCCCAGCGCCGCCGCTCCGTCCACCGCCTCCGGGTCAGAGGTGAGCGCGTCCCCGCGCCGGTGCGCCGCCTGGCGGGCGAGCCAGCGGGCGATGGCTTCGAAGCTCGGGCTCCTCAAGCGCCGGGCCTCCTCGACGCTCGTCAGAGCCTCGCGCTCCGCGCGGTCGAGCGCGGGCACCTCCAGCAGGGCCATCGCCCCGTTCACCCGCGCGCCCAGCCGGGACGTGGGCAGCTCCCTTCCAGGGATGGATCCAAGGTGTAACGCCGCGGACTCCGCGTATCGCCCCTGCCGGTAGCGCAGGTTCCCCAGCCACCCGTCCGCCCGCGCCCGCCGCGCCGGGTCCTGCCCCGCCCAGCCCTGGGCCCGCGCCAACGCCTCCTCCTCGGCCTCGAGCCCCAGGGCCCGCGCCGCGGCCACCCGACAGGACCAGGTCCATCCGACCAGGTCTGGATCCTGGGGGAGCGGCCCCTCGTCCAGGGTCGCCAGCGCCCGCGCCCCCTCCCCTTTGCGCGCGGACCGCATGGCCAGCAGCAGGCGCTCCAGGGGACCGGCCTGCTCCGCCGGAAGGGTCGAGCGTTGCACCTCGTAGATCGCCCGCTCCAGCGCGGGCGCGGACTCCGCCGCCAGCGCCACCCGCGCCCAGAGCGTGAGCGCGCCCAGCTCCCCAGCCGCGTCCTCCTCCCCCCGCGCCAGGGAGAGCGCCCGCTCCAGGGCCGCCTGGGCCTCATGCACCCGCCCCTCGCCGAGGAGCCGCTCGGCCAGTCTCCGGGCGAGCTCCCCGGACGGCTCCAGCAGGGCCGCCCCCTCGGGCGCGCGGAGCAGCAGCAGGCGGCTCAGGCCCACGCGGTCCACCGCCCAGCGCGCCCCTTCCCAGCGGGCGAGATCTGTGGCGGTCCAGGCGTCCAGCTCCGCCTCCAGCGCCCCCCGCTCGGGCCCCGCCAGCGTCCACAGCGCCGCCGCGGCATCCGAGGGCCCGTGCAGGAAGCGCTCCGGCCCGGCGAAGAGGGGCTCCAGATCGGCGGGACCGCTCACCCGCTCGGGCAGCCTCACCCGCGCTCCCTCCCCTCGCCCGCCGGGAGCCGCCGGCAGCAGGGCCAGCGCCTCCTCCGCGCTCGCCGGGCGCTCCCGAGCCCGCGGACGCGCCAGCCTCGACGCCCAGTCCCGCGCCTCCGCGGGAGCGTCCGGGCCCAGGGCCGACTCCACCATGCGCCCCAGCGCGTAGAGGTCCGAGCGCGCGTCCCCGTCCTGGCCGCGCACCTGCTCAGGCGCGGCGTAGCCCGGCGTGAACTCCCGCTCCGGGCTGGAGGGCCCCAGGGCACCGCCCCGCGCGATCCCGAAGTCCAGGATCACCGGCCTCCCCTCGGGCGTGACCAGGACGTTGGACGGCTTCAGATCGCGGTGCAGGACCCCCGCGCGGTGGACGACGGCCAGGGTGCGCAGCAGGTCGGCGACGCGCTCCCGCAGGACGGGCCAGGGGGGGCTGGGCTCCCCCGGGAAGGGGCGCCCCGCCACGATCCCCATCACCAGGAAGCGGTGGCGTCCCAGGTGGCCGTCATCCCGCAGGCTCACCACCCCCGGCACGCGCAGCCAGCGCAGGGCCGCCAGCTCTCGGCGCGCCCGGCGCTCCAGGGCGGGCTCCCCCACGGGCACGAGCTTCAGCGCGACCTCCTCCCGATCCAGCCGGTCCCAGGCGCGGAACACGGCCCCACCGCCCCCCTGGCCCAGCACCCCGCGCAGCGCGTAGCGGCCCACCACCAGGGTCCCCTCGGGCTCGACCTGGGCGTCCCGCGGCGCGCACCCCACCGTCAGGCCCGCCCAGGTGCGGGTGGCCTCCGCGAGCACGTCGGGGGAGGGCTGCATCCCTTCGGGTTATCCAAGGCGCCACGGGCGCGCGAGCCCGGGAGCACGCATGCGACGCATCCCCCTGCCCGAGATCGAAGATCAGCCCTGGTTCCCGGTCTTCTGCCGCGCGGCGATGACCGGGGCGCTGCGCCGCGGCTTCGAGCTGGTCGGGGTCAGCCGCGTCATCGCCGAGCACCTGGCGCCGGAGGTGGCGCGCAGGGGCGTCTCGCAGATGGTGGACCTCTGCTCGGGCAGCGGCGGCCCCACGGTGGAGCTCTGCGCGGCCCTGCGGCGCCGGGGGCTGGACCTGCACGTCACGCTGACCGACCTCTTCCCCAACATCCCGGCCTTCGAGGCCCTGAAGCGGAGCCACCCGGGCAGCCTGGACTTCCGGCCCGACCCGGTCGACGCCACCCAGGTCCCGCCCGAGCTCACCGGGCTGCGCCTCGTGTTCAACGCCTTCCACCACCTCCCGCCGGAGATCGCCCGCGGCGTGCTGCGCGACGCGATGGAGGCGGGGCAGCCCATCGCCGTCTACGAGGTGGTGGGGCGCCAGTGGCCGCAGGCGCTGGCCATGCTGGGCGTGCCCGTGGTCGTGCCCCTGGTGCTGCCCCTGGTGCGCCCCTTCGACTGGCGGTGGATCCCGCTCACCTACGTCCTGCCCGTGCTGCAGCTCACCAGCGTCTGGGACGGGCTGGTGAGCTGCCTCAAGATCTACGACGCGGACGAGCTGGCCGAGCTGGTGGCCCCGCTCCAGCGGCCGGGCTGGCGCTGGGAGATCGGCCACATCCGCCCGACCCCGCTGCCCGCCCACCTCACCTGGCTGTGGGGCGGCCCGGAAATTTGAACGTGTTCAGTCCGTGTCCTCCCCCTCGTCGGGGCGCTCGACCGCGGACACGATCACGCGCTCCACGCCCTCCACCGCCGAGAGATCGCGCACCAGGGCGTCCAGGCGCGCGGTCTGGGGCAGGAGCACCTGGTAGCGGTAGGAGAGGGTCTCGCCGAAGCGCAGGGAGATGACCTCCTCGAAGGTCCGGGCGAGGCCGTGCTGGTCCAGCACCCCCATCACCCCCGCCTCGGTCCCCCCGTAGGCCCCCAGATCGAAGCGCAGGCGCAGCGCCTCGGTGGGCCGGGTGACCCCGAGCCGGCTGATGCCCAGCGCGACCAGGGTGGCGACAGATGCGCCGATGAGCGCGGCCCGCCAGGCCAGCACCCCGCAGCCGATCCCCAGGGCCAGGGCCAGGAACACGAAGGCGATGTCCCAGGAGCTCTGGACCCGCGTGCGGAAGCGGATGATCGCCAGCGCGCCCACCAGGGAGAAGGCGCGGGCCAGGCTGTCTCCGATGACCAGCATGACCAGCGCGCTGACCACCGAGAGCATCACCAGCGCCGCCTCCAGCTCGCCCCGGGCGGCGAGGCCCGGCCGCGTGAAGCGGTGGACCAGGGCGGAGACCGCCCCCAGCAGCACCGCCAGGGCCAGCGAGACCGCCATCTGCCCGCTGGACTGCGGCGGGGCCAGGAACACGTTGAGCGACTCCAAGCCCGTCATGCGGCCCCTCTCCATCCGGTGTGCTTGACGCCGTGCGGCAGCAGCGCCTCCAGATCACGGCGATCTCCGCCGCGTCTCCCCGCGGCCACGCTGAGCGCGAACTTGGACAGCGGCTCGGAGACCAGCCCGAGCTCGCGCACCAGGGTCCGCATCCAGCCGGGCTGGGTGCCGCCGAACTTGAGCTCCACGACCATGTAGTCGGGCGGGAGCAGATCCACGTCGGGGGGCGCGCGCAGCTCGAGCCCGAGGTCCTGGGTGGTGGCGCTCAGCGCGTGGTCCAGGGTCAGCCGGACCTCGCGGTACTCCGGGCGGCTGTCGGCGAAGCTCTCCCGCATGTAATGGACGATGCTGACGGGCACGCGCCCCTCCCCGTCCACGCGGCGCACGAAGTGATCGGCGATATATCTGGCCTTCCCGGTGAGCCTCTCCGCCCAGTAGGCCCAGGGGCGCTCGCCGGGCGTCGCCAGGAGCTGGTCGCTGTTGCAGATCTTCACGCGCTGCTTGACCACCCAGTGGTCCAGCTTGCGCTTGTCCTCCAGGAAGACCGGGTGGCGCTCGCCCAGCTGGCCGTAGGTGCGGGCCCGCAGACGCACGCGGACCTGGCGGCGCTCCAGGCGCTCGGCATAGTCGGAGAGCTCTGGCGTGTCGAAGTACAGGCTGTGGACGCGGTATCCGCGGGTGCCGAAGGGCAGGAGCTCGCCGTGGGGGTCTGGCTCGATGTGGCCGCGCGCGTGCGCCAGGATGGCCTCGCGCATGCTCACCGGCAGCGTGTACTTGAGCTCGTAGCGCCCGCCGTCGTCGTAGGCGCTCATGGGAGGCCGATCCAGGCCAGCAGGCCGCCCGCGCCGGCGCCGGGGAGCCCGACCGTCCCCACCCAGCCGGGGGAGAGCGCGCCGTCCACGCCGTGAATCTCCGCGGTCGCCCATTGCACGGGCTCGCCGGCCAGGGGGCGCGCGGCCGAGCTCACCTCGGTCACCTGGGCCTGGAAGTCCCGCCCCGGCAGGGCCCGGGTCTGAAACGAGACCGCGTCCCCGGTCCTCAGCGCCGTGCCCGCGGGCACCGGGAAGCGCGCGAAGAGCGTGTCCACGGCCCGCACCCGCAGCACGACCGGCTCACCGTCGGCCTCCGCGCTGGCCCCCAGCTCCAGCACCCCCGTGATGGGGCTCAGCAGCCGGACCGAGTCGTTCATCGCCTCCAGCTCGGCCACGCGCGCGTCGATGGCCCGCGCCTCCTCGACCAGGGCGCCCACCTCCTCGGGCCGCGCCCCGACCGAGGCCAGCGCCAGATCCGCCCGGGCCAGGGCGACCTCCCGCGAGGAGACCTCCACCTGGTGGGTGAGGACGTCCAGCTCCGCCGCCCCCGCGGCCCCGTCCGCCACCAGCCTGCGCGAGCGCTCCAGCTCGCTGCGCAGCCCGGCGTCGCGCGCCTCCGCCACGGAGACCGCCTGTCGGGCCCGCTGCACCGCCTCCGGCCGGGCGCCCGCCTCCAGGAGGGCCTGCCGCGCCGCCAGCGAGGCCCGCTGAGCGCGGAGCGAGGCCAGCTCTCCCTCGATGTGCGAGGAGCGCAGCGTGCCCAGGAATTGCCCGGCCTCCACCCGCGCGCCGGAGCGCAGGGAGGGCTCCAGGCTCAGCGCCACGAGGTCGTTGCGCTCGAACTGGTAGAGGCTCTGGTTGAGCAGCCCCGGCCCCCCGGCCCGGCTCCCGTCCTCCAGGGTCCAGGCGTAGCGCCCCGGAGAGAGCGCGGAGACCCTGTACTCCTGCGCCGCCACGATCACCGCCGGCCGCCCCGCGTCGGACCAGGGGGAGACGCCCAGGGTCGCCGCGGCGAGGGTCGCCAGCGCGAGCAGGCCGAGGCCCGCCTGCGCGATGTCACTACGCCTGTCTCCCGCTCCCGGTCGTCCCACGCGCTCACCTCGCCGTGCGTCCCTTCTCTGTGTGACAGGACCGTGTCGTTTCGATCACATCCATGAAACGGGGAGGGGCGGCGGACCTGGAGCGCGCGGACGAATTAGGCGGTGCGGCATGAGCCTGCGCCGCCAGCCTCAGCAGAGCCGCAGCCGCGAGCGGGTCGAGTCCATCCTCGACGCCGCCGATCAGGTCTTCCTGGAGATGGGCTACGAGGCGGCGACGACCAACCACGTCGCGGCGCGCGCGGGGGTCTCCGTCGGCGGGCTCTACCGCTTCTTCCCCGACAAGGAGGCGCTGCTGGTGGCTCTGGCGGAGCGCTACGCCTCGCGGATGCGGGCGCTGGGCGAGGGCCTCCCCCCGCCCACCGGGCTCACGCTGGCCGAGCACGTCTCGCTGGGCGTGCGGGCCTTCAACGAGCTGCTGGTGGCCTGGCCGGGCTTCCGCACCCTCATCGAGCAGGCCCGTCACCCCGCGCTGGCGGCGGGGATGGCGGCGGAGTCGGCCCTGATGGCGGGCCTCATCGGCGCGACCCTGGCGCGCGTGGCGCCCACGCTGGCGGACGAGGACCGCGCCGCGATCAGCGAGGTCACGAACCTGGTCCTGGGGACGCTGCAGGGGCTGAGCGTGAGCCGGGACGCGGCCTTCCGCGCCCGCGTCGTGCGCGAGGCGGAGATCCTGGTCACGGCCTACCTGTCGCGCCGGCTGGGCATCCCCGAGGACGCGGTCCTGGGCTGAGGGGCGCGGGAGGCCGAAAAGCAAAGCGCCGATCTCCGCGTGAGCGAAGACCGGCGCCGTGTACTCGAAATGGATGCGGGGGCTGGATTTGAACCAACGACCTTCGGGTTATGAGCCCGACGAGCTACCGAACTGCTCCACCCCGCGTCATTTGAAGGCTCACGCGGGAGTGGTCCCGCGAAGCCCCAACCATGTACCTCTCCAGGCCCGGACCGTCAAGCGATCTCGCGCCGGATCTTCACGTACATCTGGTGGAAGCCAGCGATACCCCCGAACAAGGCGCCGATCTCCTCGACCTTGATCCTCGCCATCTCGTCGGCGTGGCTCACCTCGTGGCTGGGGAGGTTCTGCAGGGCGTCGGCGAAGGCCTCGTCGAAGGAGAGCGCGGGCGAGAAGCCCGTCGCGCTGTGGACCAGCGGGCCCTCGTGCGGGGCGCCGACTGGGGGCTGGCCCTGGAGGGCGGGGTCGGCGAGGCCCACGCGGTCGGTGCGCACGGGCACGCGATCGGCGCCCTCAGCGTGGACCACCTCCACCTCCAGCGGCACGCTCTCGACCTCGAAGAGCTCGCCGTAGCGGAAGGGGGTCACCACCTGCGGCCACATCCCGGCGCGGGCCCGGCGCACGGCCTGGAAGCTGAGCACGCCGTCATGGCTGGGCCGCTGCTCGATGTCCACGTCCCAGCCCGGGCTGGGCAGCGACCCCTCCACGACCACGACGAGGTGGTCCAGGAAGCGGTAGGACTCGATCTTGGTGCGCTGGCAGAGCTGGCTGCGCTTCTTGGGCATGGGTTCTCCGTCGCGGGCAGCATAGCGGATCCGGGCGCGCTATGGGAGGACCATGACCGGATCCGCTCCCCTCACCCGCGCGGAGGCCACGAGCTTCCGCGAGACCTCGCTGCACGCGGACGTGATGCGCTTCCTCGACGCGCTGGACGCCCGCCAGGACCCTCGGATGCGCGTGAGCCTGTTCGGCCACAGCCCCGAGGGCCGCGCCCTGCCCCTCGTCGTGCTCTCCGCGCACGGCGCGCACACGCCCGAGGCCGCCCACGCGCTCGGCCTGCCTGTGATGCTGGTGATCAACGGCATCCACGCCGGCGAGGTCGAGGGCAAGGAGGCCAGCCAGGCCTGGATGCGGGACCTCCTCCAGAGCTCCGCGGGCGAGCTGCTGGAGCACCTGACCCTGGTGGTCGTGCCGCTCTTCAACCCCGACGGCAACGATCGCATCGACCCGGCGAACCGCAAGCTGGACATCAAGCGCCTGTTTGGCCAGATCGGGCCGGACACCGGGGTCGGCACCCGCACCAACGCCAGCGGCATCAACCTGAACCGCGACTACCTGCGCCAGGACGCGCCGGAGATGCGGCTCATGGCCCGGGAGGTCTACCAGCGCTGGCGCCCCCACCTGACCCTGGACTGCCACGCCACCAACGGCTCCATCCACCGCTACGCGCTCACCTACGACACGCCCCACACCCCGCGATCGGGGCGGGCCGAGCCCGTCGCCTTCGCCCGCCAGCAGCTCCTCCCCGAGATCACCCGCCGCGTGCGCGCCGCCCACGGCCTGGAGACCTTCTTCTACGGCAATTTCGTGCGCGACGAGGGCGGCGACGAGCCCGGCTGGATGACCTACACCCACCACCCGCGCTTCGGGTCGAACTACCGCGGGCTGACCAACCGTCTGGACATCCTGGCGGAGACCTACAGCTACCTGCCCTTCCCCGAGCGCGTCCAGGCCACCCGCGCCTTCCTCGAGGCCACCGCCGGCCTTGTGGCCGAGCGCGGCCCGGAGATCGTGGAGCTGCTGGACCGCTGCGCGAAGCCGCCCGAGCGGATCGCCGTGCGGTATCAGCTCCACGCCGAGGACCAGCCCGTCCCCATCCTCACCCGCGAGCCCTACGCGCTGGACGGCGAGCCCGTGACCGTGACCGTGCCGCACTACGCGCGGTGGGAGGGCTCGGTCGTGGTGGATCGGCCCCTGGCCTATGTGCTCCCCGCGGCGCTTGTCCCGCGGCTGGAGGGCCACGGGCTCCACGTGGAGCGCCTCGCCGAGGACCGACTGGTGGAGCTGGAGGAGTCCATCGTCACGGCGGTCGAGGCGCAGGGCTCGCGGGGGATCCTGGAGAGCTCTCTGGGCGAGCGGCTGGTGGAGGCGGAGACGCGGCGGGTGTCGCGGAGGTTGCCGGCGGGGACGGCGATGGTGCGCGCGGATCAGCCGCTGGGGGCGGTGGCGGTGTATCTGTGTGAGGCGCGGAGTGACGACGGGATCTTCGCCTGTGGGTGGATCGCGGAGCCGGAGGTCGGGGGGGTGTGGCCGGTGGGGAGGGTGGTCGGGGAGTAGTGGGGGGAGGTCGGTATCGGTATCGGCATCGACATCGACATCGACATCGACATCGACATCGACATCGGCATCGACATCGGCATCGGCATCGGCATCGGCATCGGTATCGACATCGACATCGACATCGACATCGGCATCGACATCGGCATCGGTATCGGCATCGGCATCGGTATCGGTATCGGCATCGGTGTGGGGGGCGGCGGTCTGTTGTGGAGGAGAGAGCTTCCCCCTCACCCGGCCTTCGGCCACCCTCTCCCGGAGGGAGAGGGGGAGACTAGCTGGATCGCTCCGCTGGCGACAGAGAGGATGGGTGGGGCTGAGGCTACTTCTGTGTTGGTTGAGAAGTGCCTACAGGTAGATTCGTCAGAGTGGGTTGGGACAGAAAGGCTTACTCCACCCTCCCCTTCTCCCGGAGGGAGAAGGTGCCCGAAGGGCGGATGAGGGGGAATTCTCCCTCTCACAACAGATCTCCGCCCCCAAGACCGATGCCGATGCCGATGCCGATGCCGATTGCGATGCCGATGTCGATGCCGATGCCGATGTCGATGTCGATGTCGATGTCGATGTCGATGTCGATGTC
>CAZTOW010000061.1:0-56443 GCA_964615375.1 uncultured Enterobacterales bacterium | reverse complement strand
TGTCGATGTCGATGTCGATGTCGATGTCGATGTCGATGTCGATGTCGATGCCGATACCGATGCCGAAACCGATGCCGATACCGATGCCGCCGCCGATCCCGACTCCGTCCCCTCACCCAAACCCGATCAGCCCATCCAGCTCTTCCCACATCGCCTGCTCCTCGCCGGGCGCGTTCGTGTACAGCGCACCCCGAAAGCGGGCGTACTCGCTCTTGTAACGGAAGAGCTTCTTGCTCCGCATGGTCCAGCAGGCGTCCACGTTGGCGATGCGGTCCGCCAGCTTGAGGCGGACGGCGCCCTCGGTCTCCACGATCTTCTTCCAGGTGAGCTTCTCGCCGTCGCGCAGGGTGTCGCCGGGCTCCTTGGTGACGGCGAGGACGAGCTCGGCGACGCGGGAGCCCCAGGCGGCGCGGATCTGCTCGCCGCTGACGGAGGTGTCCTCCACGACGTCGTGGAGATAGCCGGCGACCAGGAGCTCCTCCTCCAGACCCGAAGGGTGGAAGCGCAGGAGCTGCTCCACGACGGCGTCCAGATGGAAGACGTAAGGGTGGACGCCGTAGCGCTGGTCGCCGTGGGCCTGCGTGGCGTAGGCGCGCGCGTCGATCAGGCGGGGACGATGGAGGAGGTCCCGAGGTGGCATGGGCGGGCGTGGGGTGGGAGGCTTGGGCACATCTTCGGTGGGGTCCGGTGCGTCGTCAAGCGCGCCATCTCCACGCTCCCCGCGCCCCCGCGAGCCGGCGGCTTGGACGCCGACAACACGCCGTGAGGAGGCTCCAGGAGTATTCACGCTGAAAGAAACTGGAACGGGGCGCGCGATAATATAGGACCCTGGCTATAAATCTTCGAGCGGGAACCACAACCGGAAGTGGAGACCTGTGGTTGAAGCTCATACACAAACCAAGACTATGACTCCCTCTGCTGAACCTCTATGGAGAATACAGCCCGAGGTCCGCGTCAACGTCCGCGCCCCTCCTCCGCCAGCGCCTGGCTCAGCAGGGCGACCTGATCCTCGGCCTGGCGCCAGGTGCGCAGGTGGTTGCCGCCGCGGAGGCGGGCGCCGAGGCCGAAGAGCTCGAAGGCGCGGCGCAGGTCGCCGGTGCGCTCGACGGCGATGGAGAGGACGAGGCCGCGGAAGGCGTCGGCCAGCTCGAGGTCGCCGTCACGCTCGGAGAGGGGGGGCAGCCCGGCGGCCCGGCGGCGCTCCACGAGCCGGACGACGCCGAGGGCGGTGCGGCGCAGGGCCTCCAGATCGCCCTCCCCGGGCTGGTCGCCGAGCTCGGGCTCGTCCTTGAGCGCGCGCTCGACCATCTCCCGGCCGATCAGGATCTCGCCGGGGAGCTCGCCGGGGCCGAGGCGCTCGAGGCCCGCCATCGCGCCCAGCGCGTAGGCCCGGCGGACGACGTTGTGGAGCTGGCGGAGGTTCCCGGGCCAGGGCTGGTCGCAGAGGAAGTCGAGGGCCAGGGGGGAGAAGTCCACGCCGTCGTTGCCCACGCGCCCCTGGTGCAGGTTGCGCGCCATCCACAGGGCCCAGGGGGCGATCTCGTCCTGGCGCTGGCGCAGGGGCGGGACGCGGACGGGCAGCACGTTGACGCGGTAGTAGAGATCCTCCAGCAGCTTGCCGCTCTGGACCAGGGCCTCGAGGTCAGCGTTGCTGGCGATGATGAAGCGGACGTTGGCCTCGCGCTCCACGGCGTCGCCCAGCACGCGGTAGCGGCGCTCGTCGAGCAGACGCAGGATCTTGGCCTGGGTGGCCAGCGAGAGCTTGTCGATCTCGTCGAGGAAGAGGGTGCCGCCCTCGGCCGAGGGGATCTGGCCGGGGCGCTCGCCGACGCCGGTGAAGGTGCCCTTGCGCACGCCGAAGAGCTCGCTCTCCTGAGCGCTCTCGGGCACGCCGAGCAGATTGGCGACCACGAAGCGCCCGGCCGCGCGCGGGCTGCGGGACCAGCACCAGGTGGCGAGGCGGGACTTGCCCGTGCCGGTGGGCCCGCGCAGCAGCAGGATCTCGTCGAGGCGAGCGTAGGCGTCCAGGGTGGCGACGACGGGGGCCATGCTGCGGCCGACCACGGGCAGCCAGGGGCCGAGGTCGTCCAGCGGGCGCGACCCGCGGCGGGGCAGCAGGGAGAGCGTGGGCGCGAAGAGGTCGCAGAGAGCCTGGAGCTCGGCGGAGAGCTCGGGGAAGGCGCGCTCGAAGGGGCCGCGGCCGGGGCTGTGGGTCACGAGTCCGACGACGCCGTCCAGGCGCGAGCCGGCGCTGTAGAGCGGGACCATCAGGAGGTGGGTGCCCTCGCCGCCCAGGCGCTCCTCGGGCCGCCAGTCCGCGCCCCGCTCGCCGGGGCTCTGCCAGGCGCGCCCCCGCCGCAGGTCCACCCCCAGGGCGGCGCGGCGCTGACCCATGAGCGCCCAGAAGGCCTCGCCCGTGGCCTCGAGGCCGGTGACGGGGGCCGCCGACGGGGTGTGGGCCACGACGAAGGGCCGCCCCGAGGAGATCTGCATCCAGGCGCTGAGGGCGGCGCTGGGCCCGAGCCGCCCGGAGGCCAGGCCGAGGGCGCGGTCCAGGAAGACGACCGCGGCGCCCTCGAGGCTGGACTCGCGGCGGAGGGCGTCGGCGAAGTGGAGCAGGTCCTGGTCCAAGGCGGCACCGGGGGAGCGTTGACGCCATGATGCCCGCCCGCGCGCTTGCGATAAAACCTGAACATCATTTCCGGTATTCAATTCGATTTACTGTCAGCATTACAGGCGACTATTGCGCCATGCATCATTCTTGATGCGTGGGCCACCATGGTGACACGTCAAGGGTGCGCGACCCGGGCCTGTACTCTCGGGGCACCTTTCCGTCTGGCCGGGTGCGGCGGCGCCCGCGGCGCCCCGGGGGGTCCCCTCCGCGATGATGCGAGCGCATCATGTTTGATGCGAAAGAGTCTCCCCGGCGGAACTGAGGTTTCCAGTCAGCGGGTCGCCGGGGCCTCGAATGCCGAAATTCTGTTCAGTGTCGCACCGCGCGCGGCGCCCCGGACCCCTGGCACGGATCGTGCTGGAGCCGGAGGCCATGGGCAACGAACGTCACCCCTCCAACCCCCCGCCCCGCGTGCTGTACACCGCGAAGGTGGTCAGCACCAAAGACCCGGACGGCTTGCACCGCGTTCAGGTCAAGCTGGAGGGGTTCTCGGAGGAGATCGAGCTGCCCTGGGTGCGGCTGGTGGGGCCCTACGCCTCGAACCAGTTCGGCTACGTCTGGCTGCCCGAGGTGGACGACGAGGTGCTGGTCCTGCAGGGGCAGGGCGAGGCGCTCGACCAGATGGTCTGCATCGGCGCGGTCTACAACGGCAAGAACAAGCCCGTGCAGACCGACAGCGACGGCAAGAACAACATCAAGGAGATCCGCACCCGCTCGGGCCACCGCATCACCTTCGACGACACCGACGGGACCGAGGTGATCACGATGATGACGGCCAAGGAGGAGCACCACATGGTGTGGGACGTCTCCGCCGGCTCCATCACGTTCACCGGGACCAAGCTGTTCAAGATCGAGATCCCCGACGGCGACGTCGAGGTGAACTGCACGAACGCGAAGGTGACGGCGTCGAAGACCATCGAGGCGGAGGGCACCGACAGCGTCACCGTCAAGAGCAAGGAGGTCACCGTCAAGGGTGACTCCAAGGTGACCGTCCAGGGCGGGCAGGTCGAGGTCAAGGGCGACTCCAAGGTCACCATCAAGGGTGGCCAGGTGGCGATCAATTGACGCTCGAGAACAACTCCCCCCTCCGACGCGAGCACGTCCGCGCGGCCCGCATCAAGGCCGCCTCCGAAGGCCGCACACCGAACTTTCACCAGGACATCTTGCTGGGCGAGCGCAATTTCGGATGGCCCCTCATGGCGCTCCGCACCCAGTCCAACCTCGGCCCCTGCCGTCATGCGCTCTCGCAGATGGTCGTGGCGGGAACTCTCACGGTTCTGCCACCGTTCATGTCCAACCGCCCGGGCAAAAAAGCAGAAGACAAGGGCGGATCTTCCCTCTGACACCCGTTCTAACCGAATACCGGAGCATGGTCGATGCCTGAATATCGCACTCCCGGCGTATATATCGAGGAGATCTCTGCTGGTCCCCGCCCCGTCGCTGCCTCGAGCACGACGGAGACCGGCTTCGTGGGGATCCTGACGCTCCCCACCAGCTTCGTCAGCGGCCGGGGCAAGGCTTCTGGCATGTTCCTCCCCACCCTCGAGGACCAGGCTGCCCTCACCTGGAACCGCGCGCTGGCCTTCCGCGGCCTGCTGCCCTACTCCGAGCCTGCCGCCGCCGCCCCCGCGGGCGATGGCGCGGCCCCGGCGGACGGCGCGGCCCCCGCCGAGGGCGGTGGTCGTCGCGGTCGCGGCGCCGCGGGCAGCGCCACCCCGGCCACCCGCCCGGCCTCCTCCAACCGCTTCCAGCAGATCGTCCGCGAGACCCTGCCGGGCAGCTGGGACGTGGACGCGCCGAGCGGTGAGGACGTGGTCACGCTGCGCAACCCCGACGGCACGCTCCTGCGCATCCCGGTGCGCCGCACCCTGATGAGCGTCAAGACCTCCGAGGCGGGCACCCGTGAGTGGGACCTGGCCTGGGGCGCCGACGAGATGCAGGTCGTCCAGCTCATCGCCAGCAAGGCGGTGGACGTGGGCGTGAAGCACACGGGCAACCTCGGTGTGGTGGACCCCTCGGGCAAGACCGTGACCATCAACCTGGAGGCGATCCAGGAGCGCCTGCAGGGCACGGCCCCGGCGATGCACAGCCTCGACGGCTTCGAGGTCTGGCGCCGCGACTTCGGCAAGCAGCTCTTCGTCGAGATCCTCGTCGAGAGCGACCCCAACATGAACCAGGCCAAGGCCGAGATCACCTGGGACGCGCTGTCCCCGGAGTCCCGCTCCTCCTGGGATCGCTGGCTCCGCTCGCACCCGGGCATGCGCCGCCTCGAGCTCGCCGTGAAGGGCTTCTTCGAGAACGGCGGCAAGACGGCCTTCGTGGCGATGGGCGTGCAGGCCCACGGCGCGGCGGGTCCGAACAAGCGCAAGCTGCTCCAGGACAGCTTCGACGGCGTGTCCGCGGTGGCCATGCTCGCCGCCCCCGGCCTCGAGTTCGCCTGGCAGCAGGCGATCCTCGAGTACGCCGGGCCGCGCGGCCGCGGTGACCTCTTCGCCATCCTCGAGGCCCCGCGCTACCTGCTCACCAAGAACCCGCGCAGCACCCCGGTCGACGCGTTCCGCTGGTCCACGGGCAACTCGCCCTACGAGATCGCCGAGCTCGAGACCATCCCCAGCCCGCAGACGGCCGAGCTCCGCTTCGCCGGCTACTCGGCGGACGAGGTGCTGGATCGCTGCATCCCGCGCGACGACACCGGCTTCGGCGCCGCCTACGCGCCCTGGCTGGTCGTGGACAACCCGCTGAGCACCGGCCCGCACGACCGCTTCGTGATCGCCCCCCCCGCGGGCCACGTCGCCGGCGTGATCGCGGCCACCGACCTCAAGCCGGGCGGCGGCGTGTCCAAGGCCCCGGCCAACGAGCAGCTCATGGGCGCGGCCGAGATCGTCACGGCGATCTCGGACAAGGAGCAGGAGGCGCTGAACGTCAAGGGCGTCAACATCATCCGTCAGCGCCCCAAGGCCGGCATCCGCATCTGGGGGGCCCGCACGGTCGCGGCGGATCCGCTCTGGACCTACATCAACGTCCGCCGCCTCTTCCTCTTCGTCGAGCGCTCGGTGCGCGACGCGATCCAGTGGGCGGTGTTCCTCCCGAACACCCAGACCACGCGCAGCGACCTGCGGAGCACGATCGCCAGCTTCCTCTACCGTCTCTACATGCAGGGCATGCTGGACGGCGCGAGCTGGCAGGAGGCCTTCAGCGTCCGCTGCGACTCCGACAACAACCCCGACGTGGACGTGCGCAGCGGCCTGTTGACGGTGGACGTCGAGATCCGCCCGGTCTACCCGGCGGAGTTCATCCGCGTCCGCTTCCGGCAGAGCCCGATGCGCTCCGAGGTCGCGGAGGGCTAGGCCACCGCAGGCCGCGGTCTTCTGGACTAGCATTTCTAGTACCCGGTCGGCGTGGATTCGTACACGCCGGCCTTCTCCAGCAAGCACACAACATCTCGAGGCGTGAAAGCCATGGCCGGTCCGAACCCCACCAACAACTACATCGGCTCGTTTCAGTTCCGCGTGACCGTGGAGGGCATCAACGATCCCCTCGACGGCTTCATCAAGGTCTCCCCGATCGTCAGCACGACGGAGAACATCGAGTTCAAGCACGGGCTCGATCGCTCCGTCCGCAAGGCCCCGGGCCGCACGACGTTTGAGGACATCACCCTCGAGCGCGTGTACTCCGGCCTCGACGAGTTCGCTCAGTGGCGTGAGAGCATCGTCAACGGCAACCACGATCGCCGCACGGTGTCGATCGAGTTCCTGCGTCACGACGGCAACGTGGTGCGCAAGTACTCGCTCTACAACGCCTACCCGAGCAAGTGGGAGCTCCCCGAGATGGACGCCGGCGGCTCGAACACGGCCGTCGAGAAGATCACGCTGAGCCTGGAGCGGGTCGTCCAGGAGGCCTGAGCCTCCCGGCCGCGCTCGGGCTCGCGAGGGCCCGGGCGCGGGTCCCCCCTCCGATCCCGTCCTAGAACCGTAAGATCCGAGAGGAGCAGAGGATGGCAGGAAACGACCCTGTCGCGCGCCGTGAGCAGGTCGAGCTCCCTGTGGGAGTGAAGGGCCCCGACGGCGAGCTGACCCGGGAGGCCGAGGTCCGCGCCGTCACCGGCGGTGACGAGATGTGGATCGGTATGTCTCCAGAGTACAACAAGAGCCCCAACGACCTGGTCTACAAGACCCTGTTGTTGTCGCGCACCGTGACCCGGCTCGGCACCAAGACGCTGATCACGGTCTCCGACATCCAGAAGCTCCACGCCCGGGACGTCCGCGCGCTGGAGTACGCCGTCTACCGCATCACCTATGGCGAAGACGCCATCCCGGAGCCCGACGGCCCATCGGGGTGACGGTGGCCTACCCGCTTCCCCAGCTGCGGACGGAGATGGCGTTCATCGCCTACCACCTGCACTGGAGCCTGGAGGACATCGCTGCCCTGTCACACCAGGAGCGCGTCGAGTGGGTAGGCCAGATCAGCAGCATCAACCAGCGAGTACTCGACTCGACGAAGTAGCGCGAAGAACCTCCAAGAGACCGAGATCCCATGGACCCCCTGTACCCCGCTCGCGCGGCAGCAACGGACGTCGCGACCCGGCCGACCCGGCGCGGGGTGAGCGTGCGTCTGGGGACCACGGGCGGCGCCGCGGCGAGGAATGACGCGCCTTCCGCCGCGATCGTCGGCATCTGCGCGCCGGACAGCCCCTGGCTGGCCGACCTCTACCCGGGCTCGCTGGTCAAGGCGACCCGGCACCGCGACACCTCACACTCGGTCGAACATGTGCGCCTCAACTCCCGGGACAGCGCCGAGGGCCTGCCCGGGCTGGAGGGGCCGCACCGCTCCCGGATCCGGGACGCGCTGCGGCTGGCCCTGAGCGTGGGGGCGCCCTCGATCGATCTGGTCCTGGCCCGGGTGGGCGGGGCCGAGCCCTGGGAATTCGGGCGCCTGGAGGTCCACGAGGCGCTGGACCCCTTCCTCTCCGAGCTGACCGGCGCCGTGCTGGTCTACCCCGACATGGGCGGCCCCATCGCGGTGGGCCCGGGGACGAGCAGGCCCATGCGCGGCCGGGTCGACGCCCTCCTGGAGGGCGCCCGCTACGGCCGGGAGCGCTGGGCCGAGCGCTATCAGGTGGCGCTGCTGGACGACCCCGGCGCGAGCCACGACGAGGAGCTCGAGCTGCTGCGCGGCCTGATCGGCTGCGACGTGAGCCTGGTGCGCTGGGAGGGCTCGGGCTCGGCCCTGGCCCGCCACGGCTGGCGCTCGGGCGCGGCGGCGCTGGCGGGCCTGATGTCCGCCGACGGGGACGACACGGGCCGGGCCCTGGTGGGCAGGCCGGTCCCGCTGGCCCCGGGGCGCTCGCTGCCGCGCGGCCGCCACGCGCTGCTCTCGCTGGAGACGCCCACCGTGGTCGAGGACGATCGCGCCACGGCCTACCTCACGCTCCAGCTCCAGGGCGAGCGCGACCTCGCCACGGTGCAGTCGGAGCCCAGCTTCCGCGCCCCGGTCGGCCTCTGGCCGGTCCCGGCCCTGCGCGTGGTCAAGAACATCCACCGTCTGCTGGTCGAGCAGGCCGAGCGCTTCGTCTTCAACACCGTGGACGACACGCAGGCCATCGCCCTCGCCATCGCGCTCCAACGCTCGGTGCGCGCCTACTCCGGCCGGGGCCTGCTGACGGGCCCCGACGGGGAGGGCCCGCCCGACATCCGGGGCGGGACGGTGAGGAACCCTGAGAATCCTGGCCTTTACGCCACGGTCGCCGCGTATCTCCGCCCCTGGAGCCAGAGCATCAATATCCGCGTTTCGCTCCGGCCCGGCGCCCAACCCAGTCTGGAGGTCCTATGAGCATCAATCTGCTCATGAGCATGGTGAACGCCGGCTTCGGCGCCGTGCTGGAGGGGCAGCGCCCCGTAGACATCGCCTTCCTCTTCCGCGTCATGTGGCTGGAGGGGATCCTCGGCGACTTCCAGAGCGTGGACGGCATGAGCCGCGAGGTGGAGCTCTACGAGTACCAGGAGGGGGGCAAGAACGACGGCAAGCACGTCCTGCCCGGTCCGGTCAAGCACGGGCGGATGACGCTCAAGACCGGGCAGATGAACCTCTCGCTGCTCTATGACTGGTGCAAGATGGTCGAGCTCGGCGAGGACTTCCGCCGCGACATGATCATCCTGCAGATGAAGCGGGACGGCATCCCGCTGCGCATCTACGCGATCACCGACGCCTGGCCCATCTCCTGGAAGGCCGCCCCCCTGGACGCGGGGCAGTCGGCTGTGCCCATCGAAGAGCTCACCCTCGTCTACAACGATCTCTACATGGTGCTTCTACCCGATGTTATCTAGCCTTCTCGCCAGCTCCGTCACCAAGGCCGAGTTGACCTGTCTGGACGACTCGAGCCTGTCGATCACCGTGCCTTTCAACCCCACGAGCTTCAAGCTGGGGCGGAAGGTGAACTGGGCCGAGCAGAAGCCGGCCCTGCAGCCCTGGGGCTCGTTGCAGTACGGCAACGGGTCCTGCGACACCATGCAGGTGTCGCTGCTGCTCGACGAGTCCGAGTCCGACGACTCGGTGCTGGAGGACATCCAGAGCTTCTACGAGCTCACCCTCCCGATGAAGATCAGCTCGGACGTCATCCGCCCGCCGGCCATCGTGTTCGAGTGGGACGAGTTCCGCTTCCTGGGCGTGATCAGCTCGCTGGACGTCGAGGTGCTGCTCTTCGACGAGAACGGCGCGCCCAAGCGGGCGATGGTCTCGCTGGGGCTCACCGGGCAGGCCTTCGCCGAGGCCAGCAGCTCCTCCGAATTCTTCAGCCAGACCTACTCCCCGTCCTGAGTCGCGCCCGGAGGTCTCCATGGCGAACACCGGCGCTCCCTCCTTCGAGATCACGCTCGGCGGCAAGTCGCTGACGGGGTCCACGCTCAAGTACCTGCTGTCCGCCGAGTTCAAGGAGTCGATCAACGCGATCGACTCCCTGACCATCAAGATGGTCGTGCCCGAGGATCCGTCGGAGGTGGTGGACCTGGCGAAGCCGGGGACCGCCTTCATCATCAAGCTGGGCCAGGGGAGCTCGCAGCGGGAGGTCCACGGGAGCATCGTGGAGGTGAGCCACGCGCGCTCGACGTCCGCGCCCTGGGTCATCACGCTGCAGGGCCTGGACAAGTTCCACGAGCTCAAGAAGAAGCGGGCCCGGAAGGTGCGCAAGGGGAGCGACGACGCGGCGATCAAGGAGATCGCGGGCGAGTGCGGGCTCACGCCCGAGGTGGAGGCGGTGGACCCCACGGGCGACTACAGCCTGCAGTTGAACGAGGACTACGGGTCCTACCTGCTGCGCATCGCCCAGGAGCACGACTACCTGGTGCGCATCGAGGAGGGCAAGACCCTGCGCTTCGCCCGCCGGAGCACGGCCTACCAGGCCTCCAGCGTGACGCTGAAGTGGGGCGAGCAGATCGAGAGCATCTCGCTGCGCTACTCGCTGAACGGGGTGGTCACGGGCGTCAAGGTCAAGGGCTACGACTACACCAAGTCGGAGTGGGTGTCCGGCGAGGCCAAGGCCAGCGACCTGCAGTGCATCTCGGGCGGCGACACGGGCGCGGACCTGGCCGAGGCCGAGTACGGGGCCATGGTCCAGGAGATCGACAACTCCAAGGTGAATTCGACGTCCAAGGCCAAGGGCCTGGCCAAGAGCACGCTGCAGCAGGCGGCCAACAGCTTCCTGAGCGGGACCGTGCAGTGCACGGGGATCCCCGACGCCATCAGCGGCGCCAAGCTCACCATCGAGGGCGCGGGCTGGCCGCTGTCCGGCGACTTCGTCATCCGCGAGACCACCCACACCCTGGACCCGCAGAGCGGGTACCGGACCACCATCAGCTTCTACTCCGACAGCTTGCCGCCGGAGGGGTGACTTGTCTGAAATCCTGGATCCGGCGCTCCCGCTCGGTCAACGCGACCCCTACGTGCGTGGGGATCGTGCGTTCGCGGAGCGCATCCGCACGATCCTCGAGACCCGGCCCGGGACGCTGCCTTGGAGGCCGGACTTCGGGTGTGACCTGGACGACCTCATCGGTCAGCCCGCCACCAGCCAGCGCATCGGCGAGGCCCGCTGGCGCGTGGAGAACGCGCTGCGCCGCTGGCTGCCGGACGTCAAGGTCCTGAACTGCCAGGTCAAGCTCACCCGCGTCGGCGGCGGCGGCGAGGAGATCCGGCGGCGCGACGTGCCGCTGGCGGAGTCGGCCCTGCTCGCCATGGGCATGCAGGCCGCCCTCGAGGTGCTGCTGGACGTGGAGACACCCTCCGGCCCGCTCTCGCTCCAGGCCCTCATCGAACCCTGATTGGAGCATTCGTGCGAGTTCCCCCTCCAGGTCTCCTGAAGCTGGATCGGAAGGCGCTCCTCCGGGACGTGCGCGAGCGCCTCGCCGAGCGCCTGCCCCGCTACGCGAGCGGCCCCGACGATCCCACTGATCCAGGCTGGATTCTGCTCGAAGAGGCCGCGTGGCTGGTGGAGGTGCTCAGCGAGCAGCTCGACCGCTACCCCTTCGCCGTCGTGCAGCAGCTCCTCCACATCCTGGGCGGGCACCTGCGCCCGGCGCACCCCGCCGTGGGCGCCGTCGTCGTGCAGCCCGGCACCGAGGGCACCCTGCGGACCGAGGCCGACCTGCCCGCTCCCTGGCGCTTCTTCACGCCCCAGAACGAGCGCAAGGAGACCATCGAGTTCGTCGCCGTCGAGCGCGAGGTCCCGCTCAGGAAGGCGAAACTAGCCTCATTCGTAGAGATCCGCGGCGGCGAGCTCTTCCGCGCCGGGCGCCGTCAGGACCCGGCCGGCATCGGCTCCCTGCTGGGCTGGCGGCACGCTCCCCAGCGCAGCGCCGCCTTCGACCGCGAGTTCGTGCGCTTCACCGCCATGACCAACAACGCGGGCGAGCTGCTGAAGGCCATGGAGGGCGCCATCGCCCGGGTGGGCGAGCGCAACATCGGCTGGCTCAAGCTGAGCGCCGCGCAGGTGGCCCAGGAGCAGGTGGCCCTCATCGCCGAGGTGGACGTGGGCGGGGCGTTCTCCCGCTCGGCCCCCGGCGGGGTCTGGACCGGCGGCGATCTGGAGGGTGACTGGGGCAACCTGGACGAGAGCACCTGGACGCCACCGGTGCAGCTCTCCGACCACCCCCTGCTGCCCGGCCGCATGCGCGGCCAGAAGCCCATGCCCAGCCCGGAGGAGGGCAAGATCCTCATCCCCGGCGTGCCCACGGACTTCCCGGTGGCGAAGCTGCTGTCCCGGCGGGCCTCCCCGATCCCGGCGACCGTGGTGGAGTCCATCTGGAAGACGGTCAGCAGCCAGGACACCAAGCTGGCGGTGCTGCGCCCGAGCCTGCAGCGCGGCTTCCGCCCGGCCCCCAAGGACGAGCCGGAGGAGCCCTCCTGGCTCTCGGGCGCGCTGGAGCGCGGGCTGTGGGCGCGCCTGGCGGGCGGCACCTTCGGCGGCGGCGAGGCCCGCACGGTGCTGCACATCCAGATCCCCACGCTGCGCGCGGAGGCGGAGACGGTGCGGGTGGCGCTGGTGCTGGCCGACGCCGACCTGGAGCGCATGCCCTACCTGGAGTGCTGGGGCCTGGACAGCAATGGCGCCCCCAGCCAGAACCCCCTGAAGCACCGCGTGGCCTGGCTGCTGCCGGCGCCCCCGCCCGCCGGGACGCGCGGGCTGGCCGGGGTCCTGGCCCTGGACGTGCCGCTGGCGCCGGATCAGACGGGCTTCCTGCTGGCCGTGGCCGGCACGCCCCACGGCGTGATGCTGAACGCGGTCATGGTGGCGAACCTGCCGGCGGTGCGCGACGGGCGCCGCTACGTGGTCCAGAAGAACGTCCCGGAGAGCGTGAGCCTGCTCTTTGAGGACGTGGTCAGCCCGGACGTCATCGAGCAGCTCCTCGAGCAGCCCATCCCCGAGAGCGCCGCCGCCGTGCTGCGCAAGATGCCGCTCAGCCACATCTCGGTGGAGGGCGCCAAGGCCATCCAGGACTACGCCGGGGTCGCGGTGGACCCGAGCGAGGGCAAGGTGCAGCTCAACGCGCCCGACGCCCGCGGCGACGTCCGCCCCCTGCGCCCCGGCGCGCGCCTGCGCCTGGAGTGGTACCGCCGCACCGACGGTCAGGAGGGCGAGGTCCCGCCGGGCGCCATCAGCCTGGTCGAGCAGCCCCCGGAGACCACGCCCAGCATCGCCCGGGTCACCAACCCGCTGGGCACCTTCTTCGGCGCCGACCGGGAGAGCCCCGAGGCCGCCATCGACCGCATGGCCGTGCCCTCCTCCGGGCTGCCCGTGCTGCCCGCGGACTGGGAGCGCATGGTGCGCCAGGCCCTCGGCAACCGCGGCCTGGGCTGGGTGGTGCGCGTCTGGACCTACGCCGAGCGCGCCCTGCTGACCACGGCCCTCTGGCCGCCCGAGCCCTCCGACAAGGAGCTGGGCGCGCCCGAGGAGCCCGAGACCCGCGCGCTGGCGAAGGCCCTGGAGAGCGCGGGCCCGGACCGCATCCTGGTGGTGCTGGGCCCCGCGTCGGGCGACCTGTCGGACGCCGACCTGGAGTGGGCCCGCCAGGTGGTGCGGCGCCAGGTCAAGCTGCTCTCCCAGCGCATCCCCACGGTGCGCGACGCCATCGTGACCCGCTACTGGCCGCTGACCCTCACCACGGGGCCCAGCGCGGTGGTGGACGCGGGCGAGGAGGAGGCGCCGCAGGAGGCGATCACCCTGCCGGCGTTCTCGCTCTCCGGGCTCTCGGGGGTCCTGCGCGACCACAAGGGGCGCAGCGGCACGCCGAACCGGGCGGAGCTCCTGCTCAACGCGGCCGTCGCGCGCATCGACGGTGGCGGAGAGTTTGAATGAGCGCTCACTCACTCGCCCTGCAGGAGCCGGTGCTCGCCTGGTCGCAGCTCGCCGCGGCCGAGAAGGCGGACGGGCTCGCCTGGGCCGACGCCTCGCTGGACCCGGCGGGGCAGCCGCTCTCGGCGCGTCAGCCAGCGCGCAACGTCGTCATCTACCAGGCCGGCCCGGTGACCGCCGTGATCCCGCCCTCCGTGGCCCACGAGGCCTGGGGGGCCCAGTCCGCCGGGGAGGCCACGGCCTGGGAGGGGCTGCAGCTCCTGTTCGCCCGCCCCCGCTGGGTGGTGGCCAGCCGCGGCCTGCTGTGGAGCCCGGCCAGCGCCGAGCCCCGGGTCCTGGCCAGCCTGGTCGAGGCCTGCGGGGTGGATCGCGGCGTCCACCAGAACGATCGCGCCCGCCTGCGGCGGCTCTCCGCGCTCATGCCCTCCTGGCGCCCCTACCGCGGGACCGTGGAGCGCGCCGGGGAGGCGCTGGAGGCCGCGGGCCTCGGCCAGCAGACGCTGGGCGTGGTGAAGGCGCAGGCTCCCTCGGACGACGACGAGGCCACCGCGCCCTCGGCCACGGCCGGCGAGGTCTTCGCCTGCCACTCCGCCTCCTGGTGGGCCTGCCGCCGGGTGGAGGAGAGCCGCCCCGCCCTGCGCGTCCAGAGCGGGCTCGTCCGCTTCCAGCCCCGCGCGGGGGCGGCCTTCGCCGTGCGCAAGGAGGACGTCCTCGCCGAGGCCGACCTCTCGCGCCCCCTCCCCCGCGACCTCTACCGCCTCCTGCCGGTGTGGACCACGGTGCGCCCCGTGTCCTCGCAGTCCAAGAACGCTCGGAGTAGCTGATGAACGCCGCTGAGAACATGTTCCGACCCGTCGAGGGCGCGCTCCTGGACCTGGAGAGCCTGCAGGCGGTGGCCAACGCGCCGGATCGCCTGCTGAGCGCCTGGCTGGACCTGATGTGGCCGAACGCCAACGGCCTCGTGCTCTCCGGGCTGGAGCTGGAGGGCGAGCCGTCCAGCGCGGGGCCCCCGGGCACGGTGCGGCCGGAGGGCAAGAGCGAGGAGGCGGTGGTCAGCAAGGGCACGGCGGTGCTCACCACGCGCGACGGGCGGCGGGTGCTGCTGAAGATCGACGCGCCCCTGCGGGCGAAGTGGCCGACGTCCTCGGGCCCGGCGGTCCAGGGCGTGCTGGTGCTGTCCACGCGCGCCGAGCCGGGGCGCATGGGCGAGGGCCCCGGCGGCGGGGTGGCGGTGGCGCGGGAGAAGATCACCCCCGTCATCGGCTTCGTGAAGCCGGACCAGGCGGACCTCCCCCACCTGCTGCCGCTGGCGGCCTCCACGGGGAACATGCGCGACTGGGCCACGGATCTCGCCCGGGTCTGGCAGCCGGAGCACGCCGCCGTGCGCACGCTGCTCAAGCGCTTCGAGAGCCTGGAGCGCACCGTCTGGCGCGCCGAGCCCGAGGGCTCGGTGTGGGACAAGCAGGTGCTGGGCCGTAACTGGGTGCGCTACCAGACCGTGGGCGCCTCCGCGCTCCAGGCGGCGCGCATCTCGCTGCTGTCCCGCTCCACCACCACGCTGGACCGCGTGCGGCTGCTGGACGGCCTCTTCGAGCAGCTCCACATGTCCGTCGAGCGGGCGGCCACCGAGCTCCTCCAGATCATCGGCCCGGCCGACGGGGCCGGCCCCTACAAGGCCGTGGGCGCCGCCGCGCTGAGAGGCCAGTCTTGAGCGTCGATCCGCTGAAGTCGCTCGGCCGCTGGCGCGCGGCCGAGGGGGCCTTGGAGATCACGGTCCCCTTCATGCTGGTGGGCTACGCCTGGTACCAGGCCCGTGGCCTCTTCGCCGCGCCCACCGCCTCCCGCGGCCTCACGCCCGTGGAGCTCTCGGTGGTGCTGGGCGCCTGCGTGGCGCTGACCGGCTGGATGGCCAGCCGCCAGATGTTCATCGTGCGGCGCCGCAACCCCTGGAGCATGGTGCTGCTGGCCCTGGTCTACACGGGCGCCCTCCTCTTCTTCCTGCCCGGCTGGGTGCGCGACGCCTTCGGGACCGCCTGCACGGACACGCTGAAGGGGCTGGTGGTGCAGACCGCGGACCTGACCCGGACCGAGCTGCTGGGCCGCGCCGACACGGGTCCTGCGCTGTGCAAGGTGGGCGGCGTGCCCGACAACCCCTACCTGCCGGGCACCCTGCTGCGCCCAAGCTGGTACGGCGAGCTGGGCGTGGGCCAGTGGGGCCTGCTGTTCGGCATCGCCACCATCAGCACGCTGGGCTTCCGCGACCGCCGGCTCTGGCCGACCGCGCTGGTGGTCAAGCTGCTGGCCCTCCTGCGCTACGCCCCGGCCAGGGGCCACGCCTCGGGCCTGGGCAAGCCCGCGCCCAAGGAGGGGAAGATCGTCGCCTGCAACAACGCCACCCTCTGGGGCGAGGCCTGCGGGCAGATCTACCCGGTCGAGCGCGTCTGGCAGTCCGGGGAGTGGTGCGGGCGCTGCAGCCAGCCCTTCCGCCGCGCCGAGCGCGAGATCCAGCTCAAGGTGGTGAGCCTGTTCAGCGTGGACGTGGACGTGCTCAACGGGATTGAGCGCATCGACACGGTGGCCTGGGGCCGCGGCGACAACGACCGCGGCGACGCCCGGCCGTCGGGCCTCGAGCGCTGGGTCCACCTGGGGACGATCTCGCTGCCCGACGTGATCACGGTCTCGCAGGCCCTCTCCATCATCCACGACATGCTCCCCATCTGGGGCGGCGCGGGCTCCGAGCGGATCAAGAACGCCGCCACCCTGGCCACGCGCAAGGCCAGCCGCGTCTCGGCCTGGATCTGGCTAGGATCTCTAGCTTCCCGTCTCACCTACGCGCGGCCCAACAACCGCGCCTGGCTGGCCATCGGCCCGATGCGGCTCCGCGACATCATCGCCGAGGGCGGGGACGAGGTCTGGCTTCAGCTCGACGTGGGCCTGCTGCCGCTCGAGATGCGCTACGGCGGGCGCAAGAACCCCACGGAGGAGGGCAAGCCCACCCTCGTGCAGGACTACAAGAGCGACGTCTGGATCCCGGTGGCGCCCCCGAACCCGCCCAAGGATCAGATCGGCCTCTGGGTCCCCCGCGTGGAGGGCGACGCCATCCGCACCTGGCTGTCCACGGAGCGCCTGCGCGACGAGAACGAGCCGGGCGCCTCGATCCCCCTCTCCTATGTGCCGCTGCGCCGGAAGGTGGACGAGGACGGTGAGGAGGCCACGGCCAGGCGCGTGTACGACAGCCACACGCCGCGGCCGGGATCGCTGGACTTCGTGCGACAGCCGCTGGACCCCGACGGCGAAGAGCCGACGGGCGAGCGGAACATCGGCGACTCCATCGCCGAGTGGGCCTGGCTGGAGTGGGAGCAGATTCAGCTCCTCCGCCAGCAGTGCCTCGTGCTCATGGAACGCCCCGAAGGGGGCGGGAGGACAGGAACATGAACCGCCATCTCGCGGACATCATCCGGGCTCTCCTCGCGCTCCTGCTCATCTCGGCGGGGGCGGTCGCGCATGCGGCGGTCACATGTACGGCCGGAGGTGGAACCGTCATCGACATCAGCGCGTCCGGGGCCTGCGACGGCTCAGGCGAGCGCGCCTGGGTCAACGACGCGGACAGCGACGGGCGCTATGACGAGACCGTCTGCTGCTGCCCGAAGAGCTCCGACTGCGACGTGGCGTACAGCAGCTCCGACACGACCAAGAACGTGACGGGGTACACGGCCACGCAGAACATCACCAGCAGCAACGTCATCAACTCGTCAGATTACGACTGCGACGAGACCAGCGCCACCGTCTACACGGGCGCGACGGAGACCACGGGCGACGAGATCGACCAGGACTGCGACGGCGACGAGGTCTGCTACGCCAACGCCGACGGCGACAGCTACCGCAGCTCCACCACCAAGAGCTCGACCGACTCCGACTGCGACGACTCGGGCGAGGCCGCCAGCTCCGTGAGCTCCGGCGACTGCGACGACTCGGACGCCGACACCTTCCCCGGCTCCGCCGAGAAGGAGAGCACCACCTCCTGCATGAACGATGACGACGGCGACGGCTACGGCGACGAGAGCGTGAGCACGGGCGTGACGGCGGGGACCGACTGCAACGACAGCAGCTCGTCGATCAACCCGGGCGCCACCGAGACGACGGGCGACGAGATCGACAGCGACTGCGACGACAAGGAGACCTGCTACGCCAACGCGGACAACGACAGCTACCGGACCACGACGACCAGGACGTCCTCGGACTCGGACTGCGACGACTCGGGCGAGGCCGCCAGCTCGGTCAGCTCGGGCGACTGCGACGACTCGGACTCGGACACCTTCCCGGGCGCCGCCGAGACGGAGAGCACCACCGCCTGCATGAACGACGACGACGCCGACGGCTACGGCGACGAGACGGTGAGCTCGGGCGTGACCGCGGGCACCGACTGCGACGACACGGACGCCACGGTGAGCCCCGGCGACTCGGAGACGACCGGCGACGAGAAGGACTCCAACTGTGATGACAAGGAGGTCTGTTACGTCAACAGCGACGGCGACGCCTACCGCGCCTCCACCACCGTGACCTCCTCGGACTCGGACTGCGACGACTCGGGCGAGGCCGCCAGCTCGGTCAGCTCCGGCGACTGCGACGACGCCGACGTCGACACCTTCCCCGGCTCCGCCGAGAAGGAGAGCACGACCTCCTGCCGCAACGACGACGACGGCGACGGCTACGGCGACGACACGGTGGGCTCGGGCGTGACCGCGGGCACCGACTGTGAGGACGCGGACAGCAGCATCAACCCGGGCGCCACCGAGACGGCGGGCGACGAGATCGATCAGACCTGCAACGGCCGCGAGGTCTGCTACATCGACACGGACGGCGACGGCTATCGCCGCGACTCCAGCTACTCGACGACCACGACCAACTCCTCCGACGAGGACTGCAACGACTCCGGCGAGGCGGTGTCCACGGCCCCGGCGACCGACTGCGACGATCTGGACGCCGACGTCAACCCCTCGGAGACCGAGGTGGCGGGCGACAACGAGGACACGGACTGCGACGACACGGAGCTCTGCTACTACGACGCCGACAACGACAGCTACCGTCTCAGCACGACGTTCACGAGCTCGGACACGGACTGCAACGACTCCGGCGAGGCGCTCGCCACCGACTCGACAGGCGACTGTGACGACACGAGCTCGTCCATCAACCCGGGCAAGAGCGAGACCACCGGGGACAACATCGATCAGAACTGCGACGACCAGGAGGTCTGCTACGTCGACGCGGACGACGACACCTACCGGATCACGTCTACCGTCACGAGCTCGGACACGGACTGTGACGACTCGGGCGAGGCGCTGAGCTCGGACACCTCCGGCGACTGCGACGACGCGGACGACTCGGTGAACCCGGGCGCCACGGAGACGGCCAACGGCGTGGATGACGACTGCGACGGGACCACCGACAACGGGACCACCGCCCGCGACCTGGACGGGGACTGTTACTGCTCCAACGAGACGATCTGCTCCAGCTCCGTCAACAAGGACTGCACGACCTACGGGACCAGCGACTGCGACGACGACGACGAGACGGTCTACCCGGACGCCGAGGAGACCAACAACGGCGTGGACGACGACTGCGACGGGACCGTCGACAACGGCACCAAGGTCTACGACGACGACGGCGACTGCTACTGTGACGACACGGCGGACTCCTGCACGGGCAGCGTGGACGCGGCCTGCACCGATCCGCAGCCGCTGGACTGCAACGATCGTCGAGACGACGTGAGCCCGGACGTCACCGACACCTGGTACGACGGCTACGACGACGACTGCTCGGGCAACAGCGACTACGACCAGGACTACGACGGCTTCGTGCCCGACGACTATGACGGGCTGGAGACGACCGTGCGCGGCAAGACCACCGTGGTGGACGCCGCGACGCTGGACGCGGGCGACTGCGACGACGAGGACGCCACGATCAACCCCGACGCCAGCGAGATCTGGTACGACGGCATCGACGAGGACTGCGACGCGCTGTCCGACTTCGACCAGGACTATGATCTGTACGTGGACGACGCCTACGCCACGGCCGAGACCATCGATCCGGGCACGGGCGAGGTCATCGACGACGGCGACCTGACCGGGACCGGCGACTGCGACGACGAGGACGAGGACGTCAACCCCGGCGTGGACGAGATCTGGTACGACAGCTACGACCAGAACTGCGACTCGGCGAGCGACTACGACCAGGACGGCGACGGCTACGTCGAGGACGACTACGCCGACGCCCTCACCGTGAGCCCCGGCGACGGCTCCACGGTGGAGGACGGCTCGACCACCGAGAGCGGCGAGTGCGACGACGAGGACAGCACCGTAAACCCGAGTGTGAGCGAGATCTGGTACGACGGCTACGACCAGAACTGCGACGAGTACACCGACTACGATCAGGACGGCGACGGCTACGTCCCGACGATCTACGAGAGCCTCGTCACGACGAACCCGGGGGATGGCCAGGTGGTGGAGCCGGGCGCCTTCCCCAGCGACGACTGCGACGACGAGGACGCGGAGGTCAACCCGAGCGTAGACGAGAACTGGTACGACGGCATCGACCAGAACTGCGACGAGAAGAACGACTACGACCAGGACGAGGACGGCGCGGTCGCCGACGAGTATTTCGGCAGCGCGACCTATGACCCCGGGACCGGCGACACCGTGGACGACGGGTCCAGCGTCATCGGCGGGGAGTGCGACGACGAGGATCCGGACGTCGGCCCCGGCAACGGCGAGACCTGGTACAACGGCATCGACGACGACTGCCAGCAGGACGACGACTACGATCAGGACGGCGACGGCTACGTCGACACCTCCAACGTCGGCAAGCTGACCTACGACACCCACGGCGCCGTCATCTCCGGCTCCGGCGCGCTGGACGGCGACGACTGCGACGACACGGACGAGACCGTCAACCCCCTGGTCGATGAGATCTGGTACGACGGGCTCGACCAGAACTGCGACGAGTACAGCGACTACGATCAGGACGGCGACGGCTTCATCGAGGCCGAGTACGCGGGCCTTCCCACCTACTACCCGGCGGACTGCGAGCTGAAGAACGGCGAGCCCAAGGCGGGGACCGACTGCGAGCTCGTGGAGGACGGCGAGACGCTGGCCACCGGCGACTGCGTGGACAGCTACGACGCGCTCGAGGAGCAGTACGGCTACGACGAGAGCTCGGGCTACGATCCGGCGGACATCCGCCCCTACGTGGACGAGGACTGCGAGGCCACCGACACGCAGATCGACGACGACTGCAACGGCGACCTGAACACGCAGACGGACGAGGAGGGCGAGACCACCTACGCCGTCAACGGCTCGGGCGACGTGTACTACGCCGACGCCGACGGCGACCTGTTCGGCGACGCGACGGGCGAGGGCCTCTTCCTCTGCTTCGTCCCCGACGAGGGCTACTCCAGCACCTACGGCGACTGCGACGACAGCAACGCCAACCGCTACCCCGGCGCCGCCGAGGTCTGCAACGCCATCGATGACAACTGCGACCTGCAGGTGGACGAGGCCAGCAACCTCCCCGAGAACACGGGCGGCGACGAGGCCAGCGGCTGCGTCTACCTGTACTCCGACCGGGACAAGGACGGCTACGGCTCGACCGACCCCGACGACAAGCTCTGCATGTGCACGGACCGCAAGTCCGACGAGTGCGGGGACGGCGTCGAGTACAACCCGGAGGACGAGCAGTGCTACACGCAGGACAGCTCGGACTGCTACGACCGCGACTCGACGATCAAGCCGCGAGCCGAGGGGGAGGAGCTGATCGAGTACGTGGACGGCGACGACAACGACTGTGACGGCTACGTCCCGCTCGTCGAGCTGGACTGCGACGACGACGGCTCGCTGCCGCTGCTGCCCACCAACGTGAGCTCCAGCGCCGAGATCCGGCTCGCCAGCGAGCTGGGGCTGGCCGACTGCCGCGGCGGCGACGGCGAGATCGAGCCGGACTGCTGCCTGAACCACACCTGCCCCGACCGCAGCGTCTGCGACGACCTGGTCTCCATCGACCAGACCGTCACCTGCTGGAGCGGCACGGAGATGCGCGTCACCTGCGACGCCGAGACCGGCCTCATCGTCGTCAGCCGCGACTATGACGACGAGGCGACGCACTTCGACGGCGGCAAGCGCGTCTGGGCCTCGCAGCTCTGCGAGACGGACGGCGACTGCGACGACCTCTGCCCGGCCCGGTGCCCGGACCAGGAGGAGGTCTGCGACGGCATGGACAACGACTGCAACGGCGCCGACGCCTTCATCGGCGACGCCGACCGCGACGGCGTGCCCGACAGCATCGACGAGGACGGGGTCCCCAACGCCCACGGCGACGAGGGCGTGGTTCCCGGCTACGTCAACGTGGGCGAGCTGGACCTGGACGGGGACGGCTACCTGGGCTGCACGACCGACGATCTCGTCGAGCGCAGCCAGACGGTGCTGAGCTACGAGGGCTGCTCCACCTCGGAGAACCTGGGCGACTGCAGCGACACCTGCTACCTGTCCAGCCCGATCTCCGAGGAGGAGCGCTGCAACGGCTTCCTCGACGTGTGTGAGGGCGAGAAGGAGGGCACCGACGGCGACCGCGACAACTTCGCGACCTGCGGCGCCTGGGGCCCGGAGGACGGCGAGCTGGGCGAGGATCTCTACCTGCTGGTCTACCTGCCTGGCCTGAACCAGGAGATCGGAGAGACGGGCAGCCCCGAGACCGGCACCCCCGAGACCGGCACCCCCGAGACCGGCACCCCCGAGACCGGCACCCCCGAGACCGGCTCCACGGACACGGGCTCCACCGAGACCGGCTCCACGGACACCAGCACGACGGACACCAGCACGACGGACACTGGGTCTTCTCACACAGGGTCCACCGACACTGGGTCTTCTCACACAGGGTCCACGGACACGGGCGCCACGGACACGGGCAGCGCCACCGACACCAGCGCCACCGACACCAGCGCCACCGACACCAGCGCCACCGACACGGCGGACACGGGCGCCAGCCCGCGCCCCCGCGCGCCGAAGGGTCGCCCCTGGCCGCGCGGCCGGGCCATGAGCCCCTCCGAGCTGGACGTGGGCGTGATCCCGATGGTCCTGCCCCGCGAGCTCGCGCCGGAGTGCGACGCCTTCCTGGCCAACCGCCTCAGCGTGGTGCTCGGCGAGCAGGGGCTCCAGGACGCGGTCCAGGCGGGCAGCACCCAGTCCATGCTGGAGCTGTGCATGAAGGCCGAGGCCTGCCGCGCGATGCGGGAGGACGGGCTGGACGTCTCCTGGCCCAGCTCCTGCGAGGGCGTCACCGGGTCCTGCACCGTCGTCCAGCTCACGCTGGACACGGACGCCGACCAGGACTTCTACGACGCCGAGGTCCAGGACAACCTGGACGTCGAGGCCAGCTGCAGCGATCACCCCGAGCAGGCCGTGACCCGCACGGTCTGGACCCGGGATCGCATCCTGCAGGCCCGCGAGCTCGTGGTCCAGTGGGAGTGCTTCCGCCTGGACGGCACCTACGGCTGCGGCGACCTGACGGCGCCCGCGGACTTCGTGACGCCCTACCCGGACGGCACGCTGGAGCAGGGCAACTTCCGCAACGCCGACCCCGACGACCTGCTGTCGCGGGACAAGCGCTGGTGGAAGGAGCTCACCCGCTACAGCCCCGAGGCCATGCTGGAGGGCGTGTTCGCCGGGTGCTGGGGCGAGCCTGAGCCGGGCAGCAAGGCGCTCGCCGAGGTCATCTCGGAGGACGTGGGCGGCGACTGCTCGGACAGCGAGAACCTGTCCAACCGCGGCAAGGTGGAGGGCCCCGACGATCTGCTCGGCCTCTACCTGGACCCGGAGGCGCCGGGCGACTGCAGCCTGTGCCTGGACGGCATCGACAACAACTGCAACGGGCTCGTGGACTGCGCCGAGCCGGCCTGCGCCCGCTGCTTCGTGGGTCAGGGCACCGGGTGCGGCGGCGGGAGCGAGAGCCCCTGCTCGCAGGGTGGGTGCAGCACGGGCTCGCCGCGGCGCGGCGTGGACCCGAGCGGGCTCGCGCTGGTGGGCGTGGCGCTGGTGTCCCTGGGCTACCGTTGGCGGAGGCGGCGTTGAGCTACGCACTGGTCGGTCCCTTCGCCTTCGACACCGGCGCCGTCCTGGCCCGGGGTCGCGAGGCGCTCGCCTCGGTCCAGCGTCGGATCCGCGATGAGCGGCTCGCCGAGCTGCTGGCGCGCAACCCCTCGGGGGAGCAGCCGGGCCTCTACGTCCTCCTCTCCGAGGGGGAGGGCGGCTCGCGCATCGCCGGCTTCTGGGTCACCTTCGCGAGCACCTGGTTCGACGACGGGACCCCCGGCCCGCCCGACCGCCACCCGCCCTACGCGGGCGGGCTGCTGGACGCGGCGACCGAGGAGGTGTGGTGGAAGAACCTCACGGTGACCGACGACGGGCGCGGGACCTGGAGCCCGGTGATCGTGCTGGAGTGGCCGGCGGAGATGGCCGTGCGCGCCGCCCACCCGCCCCCAGGCGTCCACGCGCGGGCGCGCGCCCAGCAGCGCGGGCGCAAGGACGAGGACGAGAACTGGCTGGAGACCACCAGCCCCGGGCGCACCTTCGAGACGAAGCCGGCGGTGGTGGAGGTCAAGGAGGAGCGTGAGGACCCCTATGCCGGGGTGCCGGCGCGACGCTCGCTGATCACGGTGGTCCGCGGCCAGCTGACCTATGACCGCTCCCTGCACCGCGGCCACACGACGCTGGTGCCCCCGGGCGTCTTCAGCCGGGCGACCCGCGCGCCCTCGGTGGCCCTCGACGACTGGCTCGGGCTGGCGGCCGGGATCAGCGACGCGGACGCGCAGCAGGCGCTCACCGACACCCCCGTCCTCGGGCCGCCGCTGGTCCTCCCCGGCGGGCGGGCCGGCTTCGCCCAGGCCGGCTGGCTCACCCGGGCGCTGGACCTCTGGCCCGCGCGCCCCATCGAGATCGTGCCGGGCGCGCTGTCGGACCGCGTGGTGCGGACCAAGTGGGTGGGCCAGGTGGCCCGCGCGCTGGCCTCGATGGCGGCCGTGCTCACCATGGTCGGCGGCCTGGCCGTGGGCGTGCGCATCGCCGCCGAGCCGAACCCTCAGCCCTCGCAGAAGCCGCCTGCCCCCGCCCCGCAGCCGGCGATGTCGGTGTGCTCCGCCGACCACCAGAAGTTCGTGGACGAGCTGCGCTGCCAGATCTCCCGGCTCTCCCAGACCGGCGAGACCTTCCCCGACGACCCCTGGTGCGGGGACGACGGCAGCGGAGAGAGCACCACCGTCTCCAACGAGGACCTGCAGGCCGCCTGGTGCGGGCTCCTGGACCGCTCGCTGGACGGGTGGGAGGGCAACCGGGTCGAGCGCGAGGCCACCTACAACTTCGGCGAGCTCGCCGCGGCCCAGGCCTGCTTCAACGTGCTCGGCCACCCCTACCCCTACGCCCAGCCGCTCGCCCGCGGGGGCGGGATGCTGGTGGCCGACCCGAGCCGCTTCCTGGACGACGAGGCCCTGTCCATCGCCAGCCTGCGCGAGCTGACCACCACGCTGGAGAAGGCCTGCAAGACCTACCGCGCCCGCGCCGAGAGCCGGGTGGAGGGCGCGGTCTTCGCCACCCACGTCGGCGCCCCCTTCAACCGGGAGGATCGCTTCGCGGGCGGCCAGAAGGAGAGCTCGTCCGCCGCGCTTCGCCGCCTCATGGTCTCCGTGGCCGCCCAGGGCCAGAGCGGCGACGCCGTGCGCTGCTTCGACGAGGGCGTGCACGAGGGCCTCTCCTCCGATCGCTACGCCGGCCTCTGCGGAGACGTGGACCGCGTGGACGAGGATCTGGGCGCCACCAAGATCTGGAAGAAGCTGGGCGGGGAGACTCCCGCCGGCGGCCAGGGCGTGCTGGCCCGCTACGTGTCCTCGCGCTTCGGGCTGGGCGGCGAGACGCCCAACACCAAGGTCAGCACGGACGTGGCGCTCTGGCAGTGCCACCTGACCCTCACCGGCGCGATCCCCAGCGGGGTGGGGCGCGCGGTCCCCACGCTCTGGGATCTCACGCTCCCCGTGCCCGCCACCTACAGCCAGAGCGGCGGGGTGCAGCGGCAGCTCCAGCTCGACGCAGCGCTGGGCGCCTTCGAGCAGGGCCTCGACGCCGGGATCTGCTGGGAGGTCGTGCGCAAGCGCCTCATCAGCTACTCGCCCGTCCACCCGCTCCTGGCCAGTCTCGACCCCGAGGGCTGGCCGAGCGAGGAGCAGCAGCTCTGCGGCCAGGTCTGCGCGACCGTCTTCCGCGTGGCGACCTCGCTCAGCGAGGAGACCTGGGTCACGCCCGACGCGGATCTGGCGATGTGCTACGACAACGACCCGCCGGTGGAGGGCGCCCGGCTGGGCCGCGGCTCCTTCGACGAGCTGCGCGTGCCCTGGCACGGGCTCCCCGCCACGGGCTGGCGCACCCCCAGCGCCGCCCAGGTCTGCGCCTTCAACCTCGTCGCCCAGAACTACTTCCCCGCGGGTGACGAGGGCTTCCTGGTGGGCGGCAAGTCCCCGGTCCAGTGGGCCGGCGAGACCACCACCGGCAGCCGCATCGCGGGCGGCGCAGACGGGCTGGCCGCCGACAGCATCGGCGGCATGATGCGCTCCAACTCCGGCTCCGGCTGGAGCGTCGGGCGCTGCGGGCACGTCGCGACCCAGTGCTTCGCCAGCGTGGCGATGGAGACCATGGGCGACCCCAAGACCGAGCGCTACGAGTGGCTGCTGAAGTGGTCCACCGAGGTCGAGCGGCTGGCCAACGACAAGCCCATCAAGGTGGCCGAGGCGCAGCCCTGGTGCGCGCCCATCCAGCCCTACCTCAGCCTGCAGCGGGAGATGGCGCAGTTCGACGCGCCCTGCCGCCAGGGCGTCAACACCGCTCGCGCCAACATGGAGCGGGCCATCCGCCAGTTCGCCCAGGGCAACGTGGCGCAGGCCGCCGCGGGAGGAGAGTGATGATCCAGCGAGCTCGCCGCGCGGTCACCGACGCCCTCTCCGAGAGCGCCGACCTGCTGGCGCTCTGGGTGGCCGGGCTCATGGTCTGGCCGACGATCCCCGTGGGCAACCTCGCCGCCCGGGACGATCTGGTCCCCTGGATGGCGGCCAACCTCTCCCTGGCCCTCGTCCTGCGCGGGCGCGAGATCGGCGCCGGGTCCCACCCCATGCTGAACCCCCGGCGCAGCACGATGGGGCGATGGCTGCGGCGGGTCGCCATGGCCATCACCCCGCTGATCCTCGCCGCGGCCTACCAGGCCGGCGCCACCCGCGAGCTCCTCTGGGCCGTGGGGACCGTGGTGGGCGTGCTGGTCATCGTCACCCTGCTGGCGATCGGGCGCGAGGACGGCGAGACCGCCTGGGTCCCGCCTGGCCGCACGCCAGGGCTGCTCTGGGTCTTCTTCGCCATCGCCGCCCCCGCCTTCTCCGGCTGGCTCGGGCTGGCCAGCGGGGTGGACACCCTCCCCCTGGCGTCCGAGGCCGCCTCCTCCGGGCTCATGGGGATCAGCTTCCTGTCCGCCGGGCTGGTGGCCGGGCGCGTGCGCAACCTCAACCAGCGCCGCGCCGCGGGCTTCCGCGACGGCCGCCCCTACCGGCCGGACCTCTTCCCCTACGCCCTGGCCTTCCTGGGGCCGGGCGGCGGGCTGCTGCTGCTCCACCTGCTCTTCGGGCCGCTGGGCGGGCTGGACTTCAACCAGGCCTACGTGGGCTCGCTGCACGTCCTGGTCTGGGCCGCGCTGGTCTGGCCGAAGCCCGACCCCATCGCGCGCACCGTGCTCCTGCACGAGGTGATGCCCACCAGCGGCGCCGACCCCATCGCCAAGGACGCCGCCAACCCCTTCGATCAGCCACCGGAGGGCGCGCTGCGCTTCAACCCGCTCCAGACCAAGCGCATCCGGGTCGTCCACCCCTGGCTGGTGCCCGTGCGCGGCGCCCGCATCGCCGACCTCGACGACCCCATCCGCCCGCTGTGGACCCGCCCGCCGCCCGCGCTCCCCATGCACATCTGGGGAGAGGCCCGCTTCGAGCCCGATCCCGTCACGCGCAGCACCCAGGGCGAGGTGGTGACGATCACCATCAAGGGCGAAGAAGAGTCCACGCAGCTCGAAGGATCCGAGGGGCAGGTGCGTCGAATGGTGATCCTCCGCCCCTACCTGCCGCCCGGGAGCGCTCGCCGCAAGCGCGTGCAGACCTACGCCTGGGACGAGCACATCCCCGAGCAGTCGGTCCAGGTCATCGACAACACCGTGGACACGGTCACGCTGCGCGACGGCGACGTCATCGTCATCGGCGCGGAGGGCGTGGTCCGGGCCTACGAGGTCGAGATCGGCGAGGCCCTGTACTCCCACCTGGACGCGGCGGCCTTCCGTCCGCCGCAGCTCGAAGACTACGTCAGCGCGGGGTAGACGTGTACGCTGAGCTCCTCCTCCTCACCGCCCCCCTGCTCGGGTCCAGCCCCGCCCTCGCGGCGGACGCCCCCTGGAGCCTGGTGGGCGTCTACGACAGCACCGCCCTCCAGGGTCAACGCGCCGCCGAGCGCGCGCAGGCCGGCGAGGCCGCCCCGAGCACCTATGTCTGGGTGGCCGCCCCCGGGATGAGCGGCTCCTGCGGCGTGGCCAAGGCCGCCGACGGGCTCGGGGTCTTCGAGGCCGAGTCCGTCTCCGCCGGGCTCGCCCCCGCCCTGGTCATCCTCCTGGAGGGGGCCGAGGGCGCCGCGCCGCTCACCCGCGACGACGTGCGCGTCTCGCTGGGCAAGGGCCAGCCCGCGCTCCGGCTGGAGCCGGCCCTCATGCCGCGCACCATCAGCGTCTCCATCGAGGGCGAGGGCGGCATCCGCTACAAGCAGCTCGTCCGCACGCAGCTCGAGATGGAGCTGTGCATGGAGCACAAGGTCGGCCGCGCCTGGATCGGCGGCGACGAGACCGGGCTGCGCCAGGCCTTCCTGCTGGACCCCCCGGACACCGACAAGAGCGAGCAGAGCTACCTGGGCGACGGGCGCGACCCCACCGCTCCCCTCACCCCCGAGGATGGCCTGCCCGACCGCAAGTACTTCGGTGGCCAGCGCGATCCCGTCCCCGCCCTGCTGGGCCCGCCCGACGCCTGCCTGCAGCGCTCGCCCGGCCTGGACGCCGCCACCTCCGGCGGCTCCAAGGGCGAGGGCAGCCTGGACCTCGTCCCCTCCGACATCTGGGGGGCCTCGCTGCGCTGGTGCAACGAGCTGGAGAAGGGCGGCGCGGCCGAGCTCACCATCCCGCGCAGCCTGCCGCTCCGCCTCTCCGATCTGGCCGGCGCCCCCGCCCCCAGCGCCGTGCGCACCCGCCAGGCCCTGGACGTGGTGGTCGGCCCCGGCGAGAACGACGCCGACGTCCACGTCAGCCTGAGCTGGGGCGACCAGAAGCTCCTGGTGGACCAGCCCCTCTTCTCCCCGCCCCGGCGCGAGGGCGAGGAGCCGGGCATCAAGGACCTGCTGGCCAGCGTGCCCTACCTCTACCCGACCACGGGCACGGCCACCGATCCCGGGCGTTACACCGTCCTCATCATCCCCAACTGGCAGATCGTGGAGGCCCTGCGGCGCCTCTACCTGGGCAACCCCTCCACGCCGCTGCCCATCGCCGGCGCGGGCGTGCAGGACGGGGTCGGCTACCTGCTGCACCATCCCGAGCTGCTCTTCGTGCAGGTGCCCGAGGGCGGGGATCGCGAGGCCGAGACCTGGCTGAACCTCAGCGAGGGCCTGGCCGGCGAGCCGCTGGGCCTGCGCGCCTGGGGCTACACCACCGGGCTGCTCTTCGGCCGCAAGCCCATCGCCCTCCCCGGCCTGGAGGAGCCCACCTGGGCGCAGGCCGCCGAGGCCCAGCGGGCGAGCCGCCACGGCCTCTTCCTCGGCGCGCTGGCCGTGCTGGGCGTCATCGGGGTCGCCGGTCTGCGGCGCCTCTCCGACCTCTGGACGCCGGTGCCCGAGGAGCGCGTCGCCTACTGGCCGGGTCCGGGTGGTGACGCCGAGCCGGGCGCGACCGGCGGCCCACCCCCGCCGCCGGGCGGAGGCAAGGGATGAGCGGAGGCCTGGGATGAGCCGAGGAGGGCCGCTGCCGCCCGAGCTGGAGCGCGAGCTGACCGAGGCTGGCCCGCTGCTCACAGGCGAGGCGCGAAAGCGCCTGGTCCTCGCGCTGGCCCGCTTCCTGCGCGAGCAGGAGCGTGAGGAAGAGCGCGTCGACGAGCTGCGGAGGCTCAGTCGATGAGCGTCGATCCTCCCGCGCCGCGCTGGCCCGCACCTCAGCTGCGCGCGAGCTCCCGCCTCCGCGCGCTGCGCTGGCGAGGCCCGGACCTGCGCGGCCCGAGCCTGCGCGGCCCGAAGGGCGAGGGAGACCTGGCGGAGGCCTCGCTCTGGCGCGCCACCCAGGGCCTGCTGTGGTGGCAGGCCATGGTCGGCCAGACCTTCCTGCTCGGCTGGCGCGGCCTGCTCCTGGAGGAGGAGCCCGAGGCGCCGCCCGGCCCCGTCTGGGCCACCCCGAAGCCCCGGGCGCCCCAGGTCCGCGGCGCCAGCGCCCCGAAGAGCCCGCTCCGCGGCCCCGTCCGCACCGTCACCCTGGTCGTCCCCGCCCAGCCCGAGCCCCCAACCCCGCCCGGCCGCACCCCCGCCCCGATCGAGCGGGCCCCCAGCGCGCGCGCCCCCGGCGAGCGGCCCTCCACCGAGCGCGCCCCCGCCGAGCGGAGCGCGCGCCCGGAGCGCCGGGAGGAGGCCCGACCCCAGGCTCGACCGGAACCCCGCGCGGAGCCCCGATCCCCGCCGCGACCCGAGGTCCGCGAGGAGCCCGCTCCCCCGCCCCGTCAGGCCCGGCCCCCCCAGCCCGCGCCCCCCGAGCGCCCGGAACCCCGCCCCGCCGCCGCCGAGCCGCCGACCCGCGCGCCGGAGGCCCGCCGGCCCGCCCCCGAGGAGCCCCCGACCCGCCGCGCCCGCCCCCAGCCCGAGGCCCCGGAGCCCGAGCCCCCGGAGGCCCGCCCCTCCGCTCCCCGGCCGGCGCCGCCCCCGAGCGCCGCCCGTCCCGAGGCCCCCGAGGCCCGCCGCCGCCCCGTCGAGGCGGAGCCCGAGCCCGCTCCCCGTGGCGCGCCGCGCCGGACCGCCGAGCCGCCCGAGCAGACCCGCGACGAGGCGCCGATCCCGCAGGAGCGAGGCCGGGAGCCCTCGAGCGCGCGCCCGATTCAAACAGAAAACGAATCTGTCGCGAGCCCGCGCTCCCCCGGCCCGGAGCCCGCTCCCCTCCCCGCTTCTCGGCCCCCGGCGGCCTCGCGCCCCCAGCCCCCCGCCCGCCCCCCGGCGCGCGAGACCCTGGAGCTGAGCCCCGCCGAGGCCCTCTACCGGGCCTCCGTGCCGCGCCGGGACGGTGCGGGGACCCTGGCCAGGGCGCCCAGCCTGCTGGCCCCGCTCGCTGAGATCGGCGCCCCGCTGGCCCGCGGTCGGGTGGACGTGGAGCGCGTGCTGCTGCGCCCGCCGGTCCCCGAGCCCGAGGAGCTCCCCCCCGAGGGCGCCCCCCTCCCCGGCGCCGCCGCCCCGACCGCCCCCGCGAGCGCCGCGCCGCCCCCCCGACGCCCCCCGGCCCGCGAGGCCCGCGCCCGCGACGCGCAGGAGCCGCCGCCGCCGTCGAGCCTGTCCCCTGGACGGGGGACGCCGCTCACGCCCCGCCGCGCCCCCGGGGCCCGGCCGGAGCCTCCCCCGCCTCAGGGCCTCGGGCCCATGCCCCTCCTGCGCGCGCCGCGCCCGGTGGAGGAGGAGGGCGCGCTCACCCCGCCCCCGACGAGCCCGAGCTCCCCCGCGACCAGCGCCGCGCCGACGCCCTCGGGAGCGGCCCCCCGGGGCGCCCCGAAGGGCCGCACGCCCGCGCTCCGGGCCGAGGCGCCTACCCTCCAGGAGCCACCCGCGAGATCGCCGCGACCGCCCGACCGGGCCGAGCCGCGATCCGCCGACCCGGAGCGCGCCTCTGCGGAGGCCCCCCGCCCGACCGCGCGCGCCCCCCGCGAGCCCGCGCCGCCGACCGGCCTGCGAGCCCCCTCCCTGCTCGGCGAGACCCAGCGACCCGAGGCCCGACCGACCGGGCTCCGACCGCCCGAGGCCCCGCGCACGGAGCTCCGACCGCCCGAGCGCCAGGCCCCGGAGCTCGGACCGGAGGCCCCGAGCGCCCCGATCTCCGCCCCGCCCGCGCCGACCCGGCCGGAGCGCGCGGCCCCGGAGCGCGCCGCCCCGGAGCGCGCCGCCCGCGCGCCGAGCCTCCCCCGCGCCGAGCCCGCCCAGCGCCCCGCCTCCGAGGCCGGGGCGAGGGAGCGGGGACCGCGGGAGGCTGGACGAGGGGAGACTCGACGAGGGGAGACCGGCCCAGGGGAGTCCGGCTCAGGGGAGACCGGACCGACGACCCGGCCGACCCTGCGCGGGCCCCTGCTCCTGCGCGCCCCCGATCTTCAGCGCGCCACCCCCTGGACCCCGCCCTCCAGCGATCCCGGCGCCCTCGCCCCCCGGGCGCGGCGCTTCCTGCCCCACGGGCTGCTCCAGGCCAGCGCCCAGACCCTGCTGCGCCCGCCCGAGCCCGAGCCCGCCGCGGAGGCGAGCCCCGCCCCCGAGGCCGCCGGCCCCAGCCCGACCGGTCCTGGCCCCACGCCGCGTCCGGCGCGCCCCGCCCCGAAGCGCCCCGCCGAGCGCGCCCCCCGCGCCGAGCGAGAGGCCCGCCCCGAGGCCGCCCCCCGCGCCGGCCCCGGCTCCCGGCCCGAGCGCCGCGGCCCCGGCTCCCAGCAGGCCCCCGCGCCCGGGAGGCCGACCCCTCACCCGCTGGCGCCCCCGCCGCGCCGGACGAAGCCCGCGATCTCGGCGCAGACGCCTCGCCCGACCGCCCCCGGCAGCGCCGAGCCCGCGCCCACCCCCGGGACCCGCGCCGAGTCCCGCGCCGAGGCCCCCGCCCGCGCCCCCGCGGCCCCGCTCCCCAGCCCGGCCGCCCTGCGCCCCGCGACCCGCGAGCTGCTCCGGGAGGTGGCCCGCTCACCCCGCCGCCTCGCCGAGCTCCCCCGGGCGCTGGTGCGGCGCGTCCTGCCCGAGCTCGGCCCCGCCGCCCCCGCCCGCGCCCTCCTGCGCGTGCCCGTGGCCAGGCTCCCGGCCCCCGTTCAGCAGGCGCTGGCCCGCGCGATCCGGCCCTCCGACCAGACCCTTCTGCGCCCGCCCGAGCCGGAGGAGCTCCCGCCGGAGCCCGGCGCTCCCCCGAGCGCGCCCGCCAGCGCGCCCGCCAGCACTACCCAACCTAGTGTAAAAAGACACATCCCGGCGCGCCCGGCGCCCCTCCGCGGGCGGGCCCCGCTCCGCGCGGACACCCTGGTGCGCGCGGGTGCGGGGCGTCCGGTCTCCCTGGGTCGGCTGGTGGACACGCCCTTCCTGCGCCCGCCCGCCCCCGAGGAGCCCGAGCTCGGGCCAGGCTCCGCGCCGCCCTCCGCGCCGCCCGCCCCGGGGAGGGCCGCGCCTGGGCCCCGGACCGAGGCCCGCGCCCGCGCCGAGTCTCGGACCCGCGCCGAGCCCCGCCCCGCCGGCCTGCGCCCTCGCGGGCTCAGCGCGGTGCGCTCGGCCCCGGTCACCCTCTTCTCGCCTACCCACATCCAGCCGCCTCGGGCCGCGGACGCCGAGGAGGAGGAGGCGCCCGAGCCCGCGCCCGGCCAGACCCTCCGCGGTCCCCAGCCCGGCGCGAGCGTGGCGCCGAGGGCGAGCGGCGGCTCCAGCGCCAGCGGCGGGCGTCGCCCCGCCCCGGTCTCCGAGCAGCGCCTGGTCCACGTCCACCCGCCCTCCCGTGAGCCCGAGGAGCCCGCGCCCGGCGCCGGGGGGAGCGCTCGCGCCGGGGGGGGGACAAAGACCGCACAGAATCGCAGTACACGATCCAGCGAAGCACGGCCTCCTCCCAAATCTCCTGGCGGGCCATCACCCTCTTCGACATCGAGCTCCGACGGGGGTGCTACCCTCTCCTGGCGTGCGCCGCAGGCGGCGGCGCAGGAGCCCGGTCGCGCCGCGTCTCCGGCGAGCCCGCGCCCCATCCAGGCGTCCCCTCCCCCAACTCCCCGAGAGCCGCCCACCGAGCGAGAGCTGCTCCAGGCCCTGAACGCGCTCGCGATCAAGAGCCCAGAGGCCCGCGCCCTCCTCCGCGAGGTCCGACAGCAGCTCGAGGAGCTCCGCCACATCGACCATCTGAGGCGAATCTGATGTCCTTGCCCCTCCGCCGCGTCAGCACGCTGATCCTCGCCACGGGGCTCGTGGGGCTCGGGCTCGCCGAGCAGGGCCACGCCAAGGAGCGCTCGGAGACCGAGCTCGCCGAGGCCGCCGCCCTCGAGGCCGCCACCAACGCGCTCGCCCCCACCGTGCGCTGGCTCGGCTTCGCCGACCGCTCCGACGACCAGGAGTGCGATCCCGTCGAGGCCGCCTATGGCCGCTGCGTGGAGCTCGTCGACTTCCTGGACATGAGCGCCGCCTGGGACGAGGGCTCCGTGCCCGACAAGGCCACCCGGATGCTGCGCGAGGACATCTCGCACCTCAGCGCGCAGCTCTGGGAGGGCATGGCCTACCGCTGGAACGACAAGGAGGACGTCGTCCAGGAGACCCTCGGCGCGGCCGGGCTCTTCTACCTGCCCACCCCGGGCAGCATCTGGGAGAGCTCGGCCCGCGGTCAGCGCTGGCTCTACACCCTGCCCGAGCCGAGCCAGTGGATGCGCCCCACCCGCTGGCTCCAGGAGGGCCCGCTGCCGGCCAACCTGGAGGAGCTGCCCGACGGCACCATCATCGGCGCCCCCATCTACCGCGACATCCGCTACCACCGCCCCAGCGGCGTGCCCACGCCCCCGGAGATGGCGCTGATCAAGGGGCGATTCGCCTCGCGCCTGGCCTATGACGGCAAGCGCCACGCCTACGACGTCATGGACGGGGACCCGCAGAGCTCCGGCCCCTTCTTCGAGCAGATGTACCCCTACGACACCGCCCGCGAGTCGCAGGACCCCGATCTGGCCCCGCTGGCGCACTTCATCGCGCCGGCGACCCTGAAGAAGCCGGGCCTGGACCCCGCCGACCTGAACGTCCAGGCGATGCGACGCGAGGCCTTCAAGGCCGTGAGCTTCCAGTCCGACGAGGGCTACGCGGCGGCGCGCAGCCTGGCGCTGGGCGAGTTCCAGCGCTTCTACCACCTGGTCGGCACGCAGATCCTCCGCTTCGCCCTGGAAGAGTACACGCCGACCCACCTGCGCGTGCTCACCGCCCTCATCGCCATGGACACGCCGCCCAGCAAGCTCCAGGAGAACGCGGGCGCCCGCGACGTGGTCGCCGCCTCCGAGGGCCAGACCGACGACGAGGCGCTCATCAGCGGGATGGTGATGCCCCAGCTGCTCAGCTCGGGGCGCTCCTTCTCCATCAATTACGACCAGCTCCCGCCCGCCGTGGTGGAGGACTACGTCACCCGCTTCGACGAGTGGAAGAACCCGCCCCCGGACTTCCTGGACGCCTTCAACGCGGCCGTGCTGGAGCGCCTCGACGAGCTGCTCCGCCCCGGGGCCGCGCCGCTGCTGGCCCTGGACGACGCCTCGCTGGAGAAGTGGATCGACGCCTGGTCCATGCCCGGCCGCGCCCCGGACGTCTCGCGCTTCATCAAGCGCGTCGGGCTGGAGACCCTGGTGGACCGGCTCCCCGAGGACATGAAGGACGAGGTGCTGACCCGCCTCCTGCTCGACCACGTCGAGCTCGACGTCTCCGGGCGCTTCGACCCCAGCGAGGGCTTCCGCGCGACGCCCGCCGACCAGGAGACCCAGACCGCCAATCAGTGGAAGAGCGTGCTGGCCCGGCACGGCTTCTACCCGAGCGCCATCCCCGACGGCCCCGGCGCGGTGGACCCCATCGCCATCTGCACCACGCGCGACCGCATCGAGGCGCTGTCCGAGCCCTCCTTCGGCGCGGTGGACCTGGACGTCGTCGTCTCGGCCAAGGACGGGCTCAAGGGCGCCGAGGCCGTGCTGTGGAGCGCGCGGGACTCCGTGCCCTTCATCCTGGTGGACGATCCCAGCACGTCCAAGCCCTCCGTCGAGCGCCTGGTCGGGCTCCCCGCGGGCCAGGCCCTCTACCGCGTCCGCTGGCGGGTCTGGAGCGGCTGGCACATCCTCTGGGGCACCGAGTCCCTGGGCGAGGACAGCGGCAAGCGCCGCCTGGTGATGCGCACCGCCGCCGTCTGCGAGGACACCGTCATCACCCCGCCCGAGCTGGTGCCCACGCTGGTGCGCGCGGCGCTGCTGGACGGCGACTTCCGCGGCACCGTGCCCGTCACCGGCCTCTCCCGCAAGGAGCGCAAGGAGATCGAGGCCCGCGAGCGCCTGGGCCGCGGCCAGCTCCCCGAGGAGGGCGTGACCAGCGACGAGGCGGTGGTGGCCGGCGCCACGGCCGAGGACGCCGGGGAGGAGGTCTACAGCTCCGGCGAGCGCACGGTGGATCTCTCGTCGGACGACCCCGAGCGCGCCGACGAGATCTCGCTCACCCAGGCCAGCCGCCTGTCGGGGCTGGTCAACCACAAGGACACCCGCCAGCGCATCCTGGTCGGGGAGGCCGCGGCGCCCGTGGCCTACCTCCAGAGCCTGGTGCGCCCGCCGCTCGAGCGCGTCGCCAGCACCGAAAAATCGGTGATGTTCCTGCTCTACGACGTCAACCGCGGCAAGCGCGGCAAGCACCTCTGGAGCTGGCGCCCGCGCAGCCCCTACATGCAGGAGCAGCGGCGCGTCGGGCCCAAGGACTGGATGCGCGTGGCCCTGTGGTCGCAGAACGTCCAGATGTCCGAGGAGGTCGGCTATCACACGCTGATCTCCCCGGCCTGGCACCCCACCGAGTCGGTGAGCGCGGGCAGCCCCACGCCGCGCTGGCGCCGCCACACCCACAGCGACTTCCAGCTCACCGGCGCGCTGGGCTACTTCCCCTGGCGCCAGGTCACCTACTCCTGCCCGGACAGCGAGAGCGTGCTGGACGACGTCAACGACCCCAGCACGCTGGCCCTCTGCTCGGACGGCGAGCAGCTGTCCACGGCCAACACCGACGGGCTCTCCTTCGACATGTCGAGCCTGTACGAGTTCTGGTTCCTCGACCAGCCGCGCATCGCCGTGGAGGTCGGTCCGGAGATCCAGATCCTCCTGCTGCCCGGCGGCACCGGCCGCATCAACAGCGAGGGCGAGCCCGACTACTCCGCCGCCTGGAGCCTCCGGGCCGGCGCCGTGGCGGGCCTGCGCTTCGCCCCCGACCCGAATCCGCTGTGGCTGCGCGGCACCCGCACCCCCTGGGGCGCCAACGCCCCGGACGGCACCAGCCGCCTCGGTCGCGTGCAGCACGGGCTCCGCGTGGGCTTCCTGCTGGGCAGCGGCTTCAACGGCTTCGAGGGCAACGTGACCGGCGAATACTGGGCCGGCTGGTCCCTGCGGCGCTCGGAGACCGCCTCGGCCACGTTCACGCCCTACCGTCCGGGCGCGGTGCTGGGGCCCTATGTGCGCGGGCAGTACGGGATGGTGATTCTAGCGGGTGACGAGGATCGCTACTACGAGATGGACCAGCGCTTCGAGGTCCTCCTGGGCGTCCGCGCGCAGCTCCGCCTGGGCGGAGGGCAGGCCGCCCTCCCGGAGGTCGAATGAACGTCTACGCCCACGTCGCCCAGGTGACCCGCGAGGTCCACGACGGCCTCATGCGCTGGTCGCGCCGCGTGCTGATGGAGGCCGGCTACGAGACCGTCGAGGTCTATGGCCAGTTCCCACCCAAGGGAGCGGTCTCCAGCCACATCGTGCTCTTCCCCTACCGCGTAGGGCCGGAGCCCAAGATGATGGAGAACGCGTCCGGCGTCTCCCTCTTGCGCGGGGCCGACCGGAATTCGGAGCGGGCCACCTTCGTCCCGGAGAGCTGGCTGGAGCTCGGGACCGCCATCGGGTCCTCGCTGGCCTCGGTCTACCCCGACGCCAAGCCCCCCACCGGCCGGGCCCCCGCGGCCCGTGACCCGAGCCCCTTCCCCAGCCTGGGCGCCATGCCCGAGCCGCTTCGCCGCTGGTACGAGACCGCGAAGCCCGGGGAGGACGGCGAGGAGTGGACGGTGACCGACGGTCAGTTCGTCTTCGTGCGCCCCCCGAGCCTGTGGTGGCGCCCGGGGATCACGATCACGGCGCGCTACATCGCCGTGGCCAACGAGCCCGGTCGCGGCACCGAGGAGCGCACCTCGGCCAGCCCGCCCATCGCGCTCTCGGCGCTCTCCGTGCTCGCCGCCGGGGTGCAGCTCGAGCGCACGCTGGAGGTGCCCCTCGCTCCCCTGCCCTACCCGCAGGAGCTCGTCACCTACACCCACGCGATGGCCGACAGCCGCGCGCTCGCGGGGCCCGAGGGCGAGGCCGAGGCCGCCCGGCTGCGCGCCGCGATCAAGGTCATCCAGGCCCCGGCCATGGCCCAGGTCGCCCTCATCCCGGTCCACGATCTGACCAACCACGAGTTCGCCCTGCTCATGCAGGCGCTCCAGCGCCCGCTCCAGGCCGCGCTCAACATCCAGATCCGGCTCACCCTGGCCGGCGGCCCCGTGTTCTCGCCGAGCTCCTTCGTCTCGGTCATGGCCCGCAACCAGAACCCGCGCACCCCTGGGCGGGAGGCTTCTTGAGCTACCCCGATCAGGTCCTCGAGCGCACGCTCGCGGCCCTCGCCAGGCTCGACCTGCCCGAGCCCTGCGGCTTCGTGCTGCGGCTGCTCACGGGCGTCGAGCTGGTGCGCGAGCTGGCCGAGCAGGCGCAGCGCGAGGACGAGCAGCAGCGCAAGGGCGTGATCTCCTGGCGCTGGCTGTGCGAGCACGGGGCCACCGTGGGCCTGGGGCTCGACGACGCGGCGGAGGCGGTCGACACCCTGGCGGCCTGGGGCGTGCTCCAGGTGGTCGGACAGCAGCGCGAGGACCCGATCCTCCCCGGCAGCTCCGCCCTGCGCCTCACCTACGCCGGCCGCGTCGTGCTGGGCCTCGCGCCCGCGCCCGCCTCCGCGCGCCCGCCCGAGGAGACCCCGAGCCCCTGGGAGGTCTGGCACGGCTCCAGCCGCGAGGGCCTGCTCTTCGAGGCCGCCACCACCCTCGGCGAGCACGCCTGGCGCCCCCTGCGCATCCCCGAGAGCGGCGTCTCCATCCCCTGGCTGGCCGGTCAGGTGGCGGTGGCGCTGACCGCGCACGGCGGGGTGGTGGTCGACGCCTGGGCGCACAACACCCCGGCCAGCGCCCCCCTGCTGGAGGAGCTGCTCTGGCGCACCCGCAGCGCCCGGGGGCGGCGGGTCCTGCTCTGCCCCTCCCCCGCCCAGGCCCGCGTCGCCGCCCGCGCCGCAGGGGCCCAGCTCCACTGGGTGGAGCTCCCCCTCCACGGCGGTCGCTCGCTCGGCCTGTACGACGCGCGTCTGACAGAGACCCTGCGCGGCGAGCCCGGCCGGGGCGCGGCGCGCATGCAGGCCGACACCACCGGCGTGCCCGAGACCGATCTGGCCATCCCCGTGCGGGTGGACACGCGCTGGGAGGATCTGCTGGTCAGCGTCCCCACCCGCCGCCAGCTCGAGCAGGGGCTGCTGCACGCCCGCTACCGGCTCGACGTGCTCCCCAAGCGCTGGCCCGCCGCGCGCGGCGTCGGCTACCGCCTCCTGCTGAGCGGCCTCCCCGGCACCGGCAAGTCCATGGCCGCCGAGGCCCTGGCCAACGCGCTCGGCCGCCCGCTCATGCGCCTCGACCTCTCCAGCGTGCTGTCCAAGTGGCTCGGCGAGACCGAGAAATTCCTCGGCCAGATCTTCGACATCGCCGAGATGACCGGCTCCGTGCTGGTGCTGGACGAGGCCGAGGCCCTCTTCCGCCAGCGCGAGAGCAGCGGCGAGGGCCCGGACGGGATGCGCACCGTGGTCAGCTACCTGCTGGTGCGCCTGGAGCGCTTCGAGGGCGCCCTGGTCGCCACCACCAACCGCACGCGCGACCTGGACGAGGCCTTCTTCCGGCGCTTCGACGACTACATCGTCATCCCCGTCCCCGACGAGCCCACGCGCCACCTGCTGTGGACCCGCATGCTCACCCGCGGCCTCGCCGAGGGGCACGGCGTGGACGGCATCGATCTGGGCTTCATCTCGCGGCAGTTCGCCATCAGCGGCGGCCTCATCCGCGGGGCGGCGCTGCGCGCGCTGGCCTGGGCCGAGGGCGAGGGGCGCCCGCTCGACACCCCCGTCTGCCTCGCGGCCCTGGCCCGGGAGCTCGAGAAGAACGACCGATCGAGCTCCGAGGTCTTCGTCGAACCCTACCGGGAGGCGGTGCAGGCCCTTCTTAAGGGTCCACCCCCTCAGGCTGAGTGAACCATGGCCCTGACCCTCCAGTGTTTCGAGCCCCAGGCCCGCCCCAGCCGCGTCGCGATCCGCCTCGAGGCGGGCGAGATCTTCGCCGTGCTCCTCCTCCAGGAGAGCACCAACGGCGGCGCTCCGGCTGAGTCCAGCGCGCAGCTCCGCCAGACGGTGCTGCGCCGCGCCGACGAGGCCCCTCCCCCCGGCGCCACCCTGCTGCTGGAGGCCGAGATCCGCGAGGGCCGCCCGGGCGACCCCCGGGTGCTGCGCGCGCGCAACGTGCCCGGCGCGGTCAAGCTGGAGATCCTCCGCCCCGACGTCCGCAGCATCGCCACCATGGGCAGCGAGTGGCGCAGCGGCACGCGGCTGGAGGCCTCGCTCGACGATCTCAGCAGCGTGGTGTTCACGCTGGAGGTCCAGGCCGAGGTCGCCCAGGGCGCCCGCGCGGGCGTGGGCGCCGGTCGCCTGCGCCGCGCCGATCAGGTGGAGAGCGCCATGAGCTCCGCCTTCTGGATCATCCCCACCGCCGCCGCGACCCTGGCCGATCCCAAGGCGCGGGCGATGACCTGGATCGCCACCCAGGCCAAGAAGGCGGGGATCTCGCCCGCCCTCTTCAGCCCGCTCCTCTTCATGAGCGGCATCGGGGTTGGACTAGGTTTTCTAGCATACAGGGAGTACTCCAAGGCGCAGGAGGCCGAGGAGAAGGCGGCCATCGCCGAGGAGCGGGCGATGGCGGCGGAGGCCGGTCGCGACGCGGCGCTGGTGGCGGAGGCCGCCTGCGTGGAGGAGCGCAAGGAGCTGGCCGGCGAGCTGGACGACCAGGACACGACCCGCGCCTTGCAGGCGGAGATCGCGCTCTCGGCGCCGCTCTCGCAGGCGGTGGCGGTGGAGATGGGCGGGGCGCGCATGGGCACCGCCGAGGCGCTCACCTTCGATCAGCAGGCCACGGACAACGCCAAGAAGCACGCGGCGACGGAGATGGCGAAGCTGCGGGACGCGCCGGAGAACACCGAGCGCTGCCTGGGCCTGGCCGAGATCCTCGGCCAGGATCTGCCGCCCTACGTGCTGCTGTGGCACCCCGACCCCGAGCTGGTCTGCCCGGACAAGTACGCGGTGGTGGACGCGGGCGTGGACCGCATGGGGGCCTGGGGCCTGTCCAAGCGCGCCTCCCTGGTCTTCGGATCCTCCGACGGCGCCCCGGGCGGCGGGGCCGACCCGCGCGTGAACGATCGCTGGTCCGCCCACACGATGGCCACGGGCCTGCGCGCCTTCGAGAACGCGCTGCTGGCCGCGGACACCGGCCCCCGCCCGCCCGTCGCGCCCGGCCAGGCCCAGCTCTGGTCGCTGGCCCTCTGGGACGCCTACAACCGCATGCCCGACCCCGCCGAGGGCGTGATGAACGAGGCCCCCGAGGCCTGCATCGCCAACCTCGTCGCCGAGATCGCCGCCACCTCCCCGCCCGCGGCGCCGGGCCAGCCGGTCCTGCCGGACATCGTCGCCGTCGCGCTGGGGCAGCCGCTGCAGGTCAGCCCCACGGCCGGGTGTCCGTGGCCGTCGGGGGCCTTGAACATGGGGGCGAAGGCCGCCTTCCGGGCGGTGGCGCACATGGGGAACCTGGGGCTGAAGCTGGGGGTGGGGGGGGAGTAGGGATCGGTCTGTGGATGGGGACCGTCTCCCTGTAAGCGCGTTCGATCCGTCCGCCCCGCCGCCGAGTTCTGGCCGCGTCGACCTCTGAGCGCTCTGTGCCTCTGTGGTGATCTGCCCGAAGAAATGTCGGCAAGTCCGTAATTTCGGCATACTCCTTCGATCCCTCGAGCAGTAAACCACAGAGACACAGAGCGCTCAGAGGGCGACGCGAGAGGGGTCGGGGCGGGTTGGGGGGTCGCCGCCGCGCTCGGGAGGGATTCTGGGGGCTTCGCCTTCTGGGCCCCAGGTTGGGGTGAGGGCGGCGGAGAGTTGTATTGTGTTGGGAGTGGATGGGGCCGGAGCTGGATGGGGCGGTCAGCCGTCTCGCAGCCGGGACTCCAACTCGCGGAGGCGGGCCTCGGCTGCCTCGGCGCGGGCGCGCTCGGTGTCTCGCTGGGCGACGGCCTCGTCGGCGCGGGCGGTGGCCTCGTCGGCGCGGGCCTGCACGAGTGCGGCATGCTCGCGTGGCGAGGGGAGCAGGGTGCCGTCGGGGAGGAACCAGCGCAGGTAGGGGACCTCCTCGCCCTCCATCGTGTCGTACTGGAGGTGCGGACCCAGCTCCAGGCCCAGCTCCGGGCAGGGCAACCGACCAGAGGCGTTGGGTTGCAGAGGCGTGTAGCGCCCGTGCTCCAAGGTGTAGCCCTCCAGGCGCGCGTCGAAGGGATCGTAGAGGTAGTAGTTCGAGACGTGCAGGGTGCGCGCGTAGATCTGCATCTTGTCGCCACGATCCCGGCGTTCGGTGCGCGCGCTCAGCAGCTCCACCACCACGTCGGGCGTGAGCCCCTCCTGCCAGACCACCCAGCTCTTGCGGCGCCCGGGACGCGCGCCCAGGACGACGAAGAAGTCCGGTCCCAGGAAGTCGTTGTGCTCCACCTGGCTCTCGTGGAAGTACATCGCCATGTTCCCGCCAGCGTAGCCCGGCGCCTCCTCGCCCCAGTAGAGCTCCAGCGAGTCGATGAGCATGTTCATCATCGTGCGGTGACGTCGTGATTCCATAGGGGGCCCGAAGTCGTAAGGGAGCTCGTCCTGGCCTGGTGGAACGGACGGTACGAGTGGATCCGGGTTCAGGGTCTGCACGATAGACCTCCCAGGCCAGTCTATCGGCGCCAGGTGCTCCTGGCGAATGGTCATCTCCATCCGCAGCCTCCCGTGTGCGCTGTTGAGCTCCATCGGCGTGAGCTGGTCGTGCAGCGCGCAACAGTTCTACCCAGGGTGGAGTCAGACAGCAAGCCCAGCGACAGGAAAAATAAACATTTTATGGGCGCTATCGCTTACCAAAGTCCTCTGTTCATAATAAACCAGAAACCTCACGTGGCCGACGTTCCACCGGACCTCGACGCCCTCTACCGCGCTCACGCTGAGCCCCTCCGCCGCGCGTAGAGCTCAGAGGCTCATCGACCACGGGAAGGGTCAGCCGGGTGAGCGCTCACCGCCCCAACGCCAACATATCCACCCGGTACCGCATCTCCGACCGCGCGTGCAGCCGCACCCGCCAGTCCGCCTCGCGCTCCCCCAGGAGCCGCAGGCCCCCTCCCGCGTAGCGAGGGCTCGCCGGGTCGAGCAGGGCGCGGAGGGCGGGCTCGGCGTCACCGCGCTCGGGGCCGCGCTGGGAGTGGCCGCCGAGCCAGCCCTCCAGCGGGGTGGCCGAGGGCGCCCAGTCGTAGGGGGTGCAGAGCGCCGCACGACCGCCGGACCGGAGCACCTGGGCCATGGACGAGAGCAGCATCCAGGGCGCGGACACGCAGTCCAGCAGGTTCAGCGCCAGCAGGAAGCTGGCGCTGGCGGCGGGCAGCGGCAGGGCGAGGGCGTCGGCCAGCCAGAAGTCCACGCGCTCGGCGCCGGGCAGGGAGACGGCGAAGTCGCGCCGGTCGTAGACCAGCCCCACCCGGCGGCGCGGGTAGACCACCCGCCCCCGGCGCAGCGCCTGGGAGGCGACGCGCAGCAGCCCGAGGTGCAGATCCAGTCCCAGCACGAGGCCGTCCGTGGCCTCGGCCAGCGCGAAGCTCGCCCGACCGACCGCGCAGCCCAGCTCGACGACGGGGCCCTCGACCGCGCCGCCACCGACGCCACCACAGAGCTCGAGCGCGGCCTGCACCAGCGGGAGCACGGCCGAGGGCGCGCCGTCGTCGGGGTCCAGGTCCGACCAGTGGCCGCTCGCGTAGGCGCTCTGGTGCTGGCGCACGGTGTCCAGGCTGGAGCCGGGCCCCAGCGCGTCGCCCACCAGGCTCTCGATCTCGGGGGACAGATCGCTCCGCAGCAGCAGGGGCGCCTGCTGCTCCTGGATGACGCGCCGGATCTCCGTGACCAGGAGGGGGATCCCGTCGAGGATGGGGTACTCGCGCTGACAGGCGGAATTGCTGCAATGCAGCATCCCCTCCACGATGTGATCGCCCTCCTCGCGGTAGACGGCCACCAGCGAGAGGGGGGCCGCCTGCTCGACCGAGCGGCAGGCCGGGCAGACCGGACGGAACGCCTCGAGGTGCCTGAGCCTCATCGATCCTCGGCCTTGGGTCTGCTCATCCGCCGATCATGACCGTGGGGCAGCCGGGGGGCATCACCTTGCCCACGGGCGCCGGGATGGGCGCCACGCAGGAGGCGTGCTGGGTGATGTCGTCCACGCGCGCGGCGGCCTTGCCCCCGATCATGACGGTGGCCGATCCCTTGGCGATGATCCCGGGGCCGCCGGGCACGCAGCTGGGCAGGCTGCAGGGCGCGCTCTGGTCGCCCATGACGGCCGCGGCAGCCCCGCCGATCATCACGGTGGGCACGCAGGGCGAGAGGATCGCCAGCGGGAGCGCGGGGTGCGGCGAGGGCGTGGGCACCGGCGCGGGCGGGTGGATGGGCGCGTGGCAGTGCGGCGCGTCCTGCTTGATCATGTCGTTCATGCGGGCGGCGGCGGGCATGGCAGACCTCAGTTCAGCCGGATCATCGGCGCCTGGACGACCACCTCACCGCCGCTCGTGATCGTGGCGAGCTCGCTCGCGTCGATCTCCACGCGGCGCCCCTTGAGCGCGAGCGTCTCCGCCTGCATCTCCAGCCGCCCGCCGGTCACGCGCAGCACGGGCCCCTGCTCGGTGAGCACGACCGAGACCTCCACCGTGCCGTCGGGGCTGCGCACCTCGACGACCTCCTCAGGTCCGCTGCGGACGACGACCTCTCGGCCAGAAGGCAGGGAGATCGCGTTGGACAGCGCGATCTCGGCGGCGGACGTGAGCTGGGCGGACATGGACACTCCCCAGGGCTGATCTCTGACTATCATAGGTCCTGCGGAGCGGGACGGCAAGGGCAGGGTCAAGCGCGGCGCTGGCGGCGGTTGACACGGAACATCTGTGCGGTCATGATCGTCGTGGCGGCGCGCGTCCAGGCCGCAGAGCGGGGCGGGGCATGGGCCAGGTCACCACACAGCTCGAGGACAGGGACCTCGCGAAGATCCAGCGCAAGCCCGATCTCGAGGCCGGCGCGAACAAGCAGGGAAAATCCAAGGCTTTCGACCAGCTCATGGACCCGCTGGTCGATCCGCTGGACTCGGGGGACGGCTCCCCCAACCCGCTCACGCCCGACGCGCTCGAGGCCCAGCAGGGCGCGACCGAGACCCCCGACCTGCAGAGCCCCCTCCTCCAGGACACCGAGAGCGAGACCCAGGGCGAGGACGAGGAGGAGCAGGGCGATCAGCCCGAGCTCCAGGGCCAGGAGAAGCAGACGGAGAACCAGGAGGACGACGGCGGGGACACCCCCGACGAGCCCGAGAACGCCGAGGAGCAGGACGAGGACGCGCCCGAGGACGGCCCCGAGAACCAGAAGCCGGAGACCGGCGGCGACAAGGGCGACCCGAGCCCCAAGGAGACCCCGACCCAGGACAAGCCCGGCTCCAAGGACAACGTCCCGCCAGGCTCCGACACGAGCGACGACTCCAGCACGAGCTCCGACACCGGCGACAGCGGCACGGGCACGGGAACGGGATCAGACGGCCGACTGCTGGACTTCGCCGAGCTGAGCCAGGGCGAGCTGAACGAGTACATCAACGAGAAGGCCTGGCACGACTACTGGGTGCACCGCAGCGACACCGGCATGGCCACGAGCGACAAGGCCTCGCTGGTGGGCCGCGCCCTCGGCGCGGGCGCGCTGGAGGGCCTGGTCAACGGCGTCAGCGCCGGGCTCATCCAGGGCGTGATGGCGGGCGCGCTCAAGAAGATGCGCTTCGCCGGCGGCGTGTTCACGGCGGTCGAGATCTTCAAGATGGGGCCGGAGGCCTGGTTCAAGCAGTCGGGCGCCAAGTTCGACAGCGCCAAGGCCAAGTGGAACACCGGCGACACCATCGACAAGGTCGAGGCGGTGCTGGACTGGCTGGACGGCGCCAACACCATCATCGGGCAGATCTCGGGCGTCTGCCTGCTCATCGCGGGCCTGGGGAGCGCGCTGGCGCTCGCCTCGGTCTTCTTCCCGCTGCTGCTGCCGCTGGTGGGGATCATCGCCCCCATCATCCCGCTGGCGGCCAACGCCGGCATGCTGCTGGGCAAGATCAACGCGATCGTCGGGGCCGCGCTCACCTTCATGCGCCTCGTGCCCATCGGTCTGCGCGCCGGCCAGATCATGCTCTCCGACGCGGACCCCGCCCTGCAGGCCGCGCGCGCCGAGAAGCTCTCCAAGCAGGTCAGCTCGTTCACCGAGGACGCCTCGAGCCGCGTGGTCAAGACCGGGACGGAGAAGGCCACGCAGAAAGGCACCGAGAAGCTCAGCGGGATGTTCGGGAACAAGACCATCGCCGCGCCTACGGGCGACGCCTCCAACAAGGGCCCGAAGACCGACGAGAAGCACAGCAAGCTCAAAGAGCTGTTCAAGATCGCCTTCGACACGGATCACCTCACCGCCAAGGGGAACAAGAAGGACTTCCGGGACATCGGCAAGGAGATGCGGGCCAACCGGTCCGGCATGAACCAGATCCACGAGCAGAACGTGAGCCTGCGCGACAAGAACAAGGTCGCCGGGGGCTCCGAGAGCAAGGCGAACGGGCTGGAGAACCTGCACGGCACGCTCACCGACCGGATGATGAGCAACAAGGTCAGCAAGAAGGAGGCGAAGCTCTGGCAGCAGGTGGGCTCGGACGCGACGAGCGCCCGCAAGCAGGCCAGCGTGGACCGCGGGCGCTACGACCGCGGGAACCAGAAGTACAAGAGCGCGATCCTGGACAAGATGATGTTCCGGGAGCACCACGCCTCGGAGGACTTCACCGGCGACCAGGCCAAGGCCTGGCGCGACCGGATGTTCGGCAGCATGACCCGATCGGGCCTGGATGAGCCCCTGGAGGCGCTGAAGGGCCTGCCCGACGACGGGAGCGTGGGCTCCTCGGACATACCCGACAGCGCGCTGGAGAAGTCGGACCCCGCGCTCTACAAGATCAAGAAGCAGCGCGCCGACGACGCCCAGCGCAACCGGGCCAGCTACGTGGAGGGCGAGCGGCACGAGGTCCGCAGGGACAACGCCATCGCGCTCTCTGAGCGGCGCCAGGAGTTCCAGCCGGGCAGGGACGAGTTCACCGAGGGTCAGTCCGAGTACAGCGATCGGCTGCTGAACCTGGGCCAGGCCACCTCCCAGGCCACCGTGGACGCCTCGATGACCCCGGACCAGCGCATGGGGATGAGCGAGGACCAGAAGTCCGCGCGCGACGCGCTGCGACCCCAGGTCCAGGCGCTCATGGACCGCGTGGACCTGGCCCGGACCGACCTCCAGCTCCTGCCGCCTCCCCCCACCGAGCAGGAGAGCATCCTCACGAACGCCGCGGACAACTGGGCGAAGATCGACGCGGAGGTCCAGGACCTCAACCAGGCGAAGGCCCAGCTCGAGGTCCAGAAGAAGGCGGCGGCGGCGCAGGCGCAGGTCGCCGACCGCGCCGTGCAGGTCGGCAAGCAGAACCTGGACAGCGCGAACAAGGAGAAGCAGACGCTCGAGGAGAAGGAGAAGAAGCGCGAGAAGGCCAGGGAGGACCTCGAGCAGAAGAAAGAGCAGGCCGGCGGCATCATCAGCCCCATCTCCGGCTTCATGAGCGGCGTGACCGACATGGTGGGCTGGCTCATGCGCATCGCCGGCATCCTGCCGGACGATTTCGGCGGCGACCAGGTGCGCGCGGCCGATCCCAAGGGCCTGGAGACCGGGCTCCAGAAGACGCAGGGCGCGGGCACCGACACCCAGAAGCAGCTCCTCGTGGGCATCGGCGTGGTGGCCGATCAGCAGCGCCTGGACGTCGCCGCCGACAACTGGATGAACACCGGCTACACGGGCCTGCTGACCATCAGCGCGCGCCTGGCCAAGGACAAGGCCGAGTCTCAAGCCGCCAACCAGCAGTTCCAGGGCGCGGAGGGCACGCTGCTGGACCGGCTCCAGAAGCTCGAGGCCGGGCGCGAGGCCCAGCGCCAGCGCCACGCCGCCGCCATGGCGACCATCAACACCTGGACGCAGGCGCACCGCAACGAGCGCCTCAAGAAGCAGGGGCAGCTCGATCAGGACATGAACGCGGTGGATGCTCTGCTACAACAGGCGAAGCAACCCACCAGCGCGCAGGTCGGATGAATGAGCACCCAGACCCCTGAGGTCGTGCGAGCCCAGGACGCCCGCGCCGAGGCCGCCCGCGCCTCGGGCAGCTCCGCGGAGGAGGCCGACGCCCTCCAGCAGGCCGCCGCCGCCCTCATCCCCACGGGAGACCTCCCCGGCGTCCGGGCGCGCCTGGATCGCGCCCTCACCCTGCACCAGGCGGCCGGGCGGACGCGCGACATCGCCGGCGTCCGCTACATCCGCGCCCTCGTCGAGGCCCGGCTGGCCCAAGACGCCGCGCAGGCCGCCGAGCTCCTCGCCCTGGCGCTCCCCGACTTCTCGTCCTCGGGTGAGCACGCCATGGCTGGTCGCTGTCGGATGCACCTCGCCAGCATGGCGCTGGGGACCGGCGATGCCGCCCGCGCTGACGCGCTGCTGGCCGAGGCCATCTCCGACTTCTCCCGCGCCCAGGACACCGGGCGTGAGCAGCAGGCGGTCGCAGCGCGTATCATGACGTTACAGCTGATCTCCAAGCCGTCTGACGCGCTCGCGCTGACGGGGCGGGCCCTGGCCCTGGCCGAGGGCGATCCCGGCGCCACCCTCAGCGCCCGGCTCAGCCGCCTCCCCCTCCTCCGGCAGGCCCCCCGCGCGCCCGAGCTGCCGGTGGACAGCATCGACGCCGTCCTGGCCGACGCCGAGCGCGCGGGCCAGCTCTCCCTCGTCGGGCAGGCCCGCCTCACCCGCGCCGCCAGCCGCCAGGCCGCCGGAGACCTCCAGGGCGCCCTCATCGACGCCGACGCGGCGCGCCAGGCCGCGCTGGGGCTCCCCGACCCTGTGCTCTACCTGCTCGCCTGCCTCTCGGTGGCCGAGCTGCACGAGGCGCGCGGGGATCGGCTGGCGGCGGTCACCGCCCTGTTCACCTGTCAGGCCAGCCTCGCCGATCTGCTGGGCGAGGAGGCCCGCAAGCCCGTGCTCTGGGTCATCGCCGCCCGCCGCCGTCGCTGGGGCGAGGAGCGCTGGCAGCAGGTGATGAGCGCCTACCGCCAGCAGTTCGCCTGAGCCGGGCTCAGGGGACGGGCAACCAGCCCCCCGCCATGATGCGCGCGAACTCGTCATAGTCCACCTGCCCGTCCCCGTCGGCGTCCGCGCGGTGCAGCATCTCGTCGAGGCCCGGCGCGTCCACCTCCTCGCCGAGGGCCTGCATGGCGCGCCGGAGCTCGGCCAGCGAGATGCGCCCGTCCCCGTCCCGGTCGAAGTCCTGGAAGGCCTGACGGAGATCGTCGTCCGCCCCCGACCCGGAGAGGCTCGGGTCGGTGGGGATGAAGAGGGCCATGAACTCGTTGAGCTCGATGGTACCGCTCCCATCCGCGTCTACGGTGCGGACCATGGCGGCGAGCTCGGCCGGCGTCGCGCTCTGGCCGAGGGCCCGGAGCACCTGCCCCAGCTCCTCGGCGCTCACGCACCCGTCCCCGTCGAGGTCGAAGAGCGCGAAGGTGCGATGAATCTCTTCGAGACGCTCTTTGCGAGCCGTAATTCCGCTATCGACGACGCCCATGACCTCTCCCGTGTGCAGGTGACCGCGAGGGTCACGCACTGTAGAACAGCGCTCCCTCCTGGTCAAGTCCGATGGCGGTCGGATCCTGACCTTGGCGGGGTGATTAGACTTCGCGCTTCCGTTATGATTCGGACTCGGAGGGGCGATGCAAGCGGCAGGCTCCCATCTTCTGGCACTCCTGTTTGTCCTGGGCTGTACTGGCTCGGGCGACAAGATCATCTACACCCCTGATCAGGAAACAGGTGATCAGTCATCCCAGGACACCGCCGACCCTGACTCCGGCTCCTCCGGCGAGGGCGAGGGCGAGGGTGAAGGCGAGGGCGAGGGCGAGGACGACGACACCGGCGCCAGCCAGAGCGTGGGGGGAGACGCCGATGATGACGGGGTCTCCGACATCGACGAGGCCGCCCAGGGCACCGACCCCGACGACGCCGACACCGACGACGACGGGCTCGGCGACGGCTCAGAGGAGGAGCTCGGCACGGACCCGCTGAGCAAGGACACCGACGACGACGGCGTAGAAGACGGCGCCGAGGTGGCGGTGGGCCTGGACCCCCTGAACGCCGACACCGACGGTGACGGCTGGGGCGACGGCGAGGAGTCCACCACCGACCCCCTGGACGCCACGGACCACCCCTACTCGGGCGGCTGGTCCATCGGCAGCTGCCGCGACACCCTCATCCCCACCGGCAATGACGTCGGCGACGTCGCCGAGGACTTCGCCCTCTACGACCAGAACGGCGACATCGTCCGCCTGCACGCCTTCTGCGACCGCGCCGTGCTCGTCGTGAGCGGCACCATGTGGTGCGACGAGAGCCAGGAGGCGACGAGCTGGCTGGAGTCCCTGTACCAGAACTATGGGGATCGCGGCTTCATCGTGCTGGAGCTCCAGGCCGAGGATCTGACGGGCGACACGCCGGCCACCGAGGATCTGGCGGGCTGGGCCGCGGAGTACAGCCTGGACTACCCCGTGCTCGCCGACGGCGAGTGGAAGATCGGCGGCCGCTTCGAGAACGACGGCGCCATCCCCACGTACACGCTGCTGGCCCCCGGCGCCGTGATCGTCAGCATCGACGCCGACATCGAGGCGGGCGACATCGAGGACGTCCTGCCCTGAGGGCCTGAGCTTCGCCCCCAGGATCCCTCCGCGCGCGGACGACGTCCCTGCCCGCGCGGCGGCGGCGTGCCCGATCTCGGTAGCTCAGCGCGCCAGGGCTGGCAGTCCGCCCCGGACCCGGATAGTCTCCTCTCACTGAATGAACGCTCATTCACCGGCCGGCAGCGCCCGCCGGGAGGAGGCAGGATGTCCGTACAGTCCGGGGCTCAGAACCTGGTGATTCGCAAGGTCGCCGTGCTCGGCGCAGGCGTCATGGGGCAGGGCATCGCCGCCCACCTCGCCAACGCCGGCATTCCGTCCGTGCTCTTCGACATCGTGCCGCGCGACCTCGTCGCCGGCTTCCCGCGCTCCCGTCTGGCGCAGGAGGGCATCGCCAACATCACGAAGCTCAAGCCCGCCGCCCTCTACCGGGCCAGCGACGTGAGCCTGATCACGGCGGCGAACTACGATGACGACGCCGACAAGCTGAAGGACTGCGACCTCATCATCGAGGTGGTCGTCGAGAACCTGAAGATCAAGCACCGGGTCTTCGAGTGGGTGGCGGCGAACCGCCGTCCGGGCAGCGTGGTGGCGTCGAACACCAGCGGGCTGCAGCTCTCGGCCATGGCCGGGCCCATGCCCGAGGAGATGCGCAGGAACTTCCTGGTCATGCACTTCTTCAACCCCGTGCGCTACATGCGCCTGCTCGAGCTGGTGACCGGCCCGGAGACGGACATGGCGGCGGCGCAGGCGGTGGCCCGCTTCGGCGAGCGCGTGCTGGGCAAGGGCATCGTCTGGGCCAAGGACACGCCGAACTTCGTGGCCAACCGCGTCGGCACCTTCGGCATCCTCTCGGTCTTCCACCACATGGAGCGCCTGGGCCTGGGCGTGGACGAGGTGGACACCATCTTCGGCTCGCCCATGGGCCGCCCCTCCAGCGCCGTCTTCCGCACGGGCGACCTGGTGGGCCTGGACACGCTGGACCACGTCCTGGGCAACGTCTACGACGGCGCCCCGAACGACGAGAAGCGCGATCTCTTCCAGAGCCCGGCCTGGCTCAAGCAGATGATCGCCGAGGGCGCGGTCGGTGAGAAGGCGGGCCGCGGCTTCTACAAGAAGGGCACGGACGCCAGCGGCGCCCGCGTCATCCTGACCCGCGACCTCAAGACCGGCGAGTACCTGCCCCAGAAGAAGGTGCGCTTCCCCAGCCTGGGCCAGGCCAAGGGCGCCGATCGCACCGAGGACAAGCTGCGCATCCTGGTCAACGCCCAGGATCCGGCCGGTCAGCTGGCCTGGGCCTGCACCGCCGACACGCTCATCTACGCGGCCAACCGCGTGCCTGAGATCGCCGACGACATCGTCAACATCGACCGTGGCATGCGCTGGGGCTTCGCCTGGGAGACCGGGCCCTTTGAGACCTGGGACATCCTGGGCGTGCGCGGCACCGTGGACCGCATGAAGGCCGACGGCCTCAGCGTGCCCGCCTGGGTGGAGGCCATGCTGGCCGCCGGGCGCGAGCGCTTCTACGAGCGGGACGCGAGCGGGCGCATGACGGCCTGGGACCCGAACGGGGGCAGGAGCTTCGTGGTGCCGATGGCGCCCGAGTGGCTGCTGCTGGACGACGTGCGGGCGCGGCCGGGCACCGTGACCCGCTCGAACGACTCGGCGAGCCTGATCGACCTGGGCGACGGTGTCGCCTGCCTGCAGTTCCACTCCAAGATGAACGCGCTCGACGACGGCATCATCGGCCTCTACGAGACCGCGCTGGACGAGCTGGACGCCGGGCGCTGGGAGGGGCTGGTCGTCGGCAACCAGGGCGGCAACGCCTTCTGCGCCGGCGCCAACCTGTTCATGGTCGGCGTGGCCGCCGGGCAGGGCCTCTGGGGCGAGCTGACCGGCATGATCAGCAAGCTCCAGGAGGTCCTGCAGCGCGCGAAGTACAGCGCGCGCCCGGTGGTCACCGCCCCGCGCGGCCTCGCCCTGGGCGGGGGCTGCGAGGTGGGGATGCAGGGCTCCGCCACGGTGGCCGCGGCCGAGCTCTACATGGGCCTGGTCGAGGTCGGCGTGGGCCTGATCCCGGCGGGCGGCGGCTGCAAGGAGATGCTGGCCCGCGCGCTGGGCGACGTGGTCGAGGGCACTGAGTACGACCCCAACCCCTTCGTGCAGGCGGTGTTCAAGAACATGGCCCTGGCGAAGGTCTCGATGTCCGGCGAGGAGGCCCGCGCCATGGGCTACCTGCGCCCCACCGACCGCCTGGTGCTGGACCCCGACGCGCTGATCCACGAGGCCAAGCGCACGGCCCTGGGGCTGGCGATGGCCGGCTACAAGCCGCCGCGCAAGCGCCGCTTCAAGCTGCCCGGCTCCAGCGGGCGCGCCGCCATCGAGCTCTTCCTCTACCAGATGCACGAGGGCGGCTACGCCACCGATCACGACGTCACGGTCAGCAAGAAGCTGGCCTGGGTGCTGACGGGCGGCGACGTGCCGGCGGGGACCTGGCTGGGCGAGGATCAGATCCTGGACCTGGAGCGCGAGGCCTTCCTGTCGCTGTGCGGAATGGAGAAGACCCAGGAGCGCATCCAGCACATGCTCATGAAGGGCAAGCCCCTGCGTAACTGAGCTGTAACCACTTCTTTCGACTACGGAGAACCCCATGACTGGAAAGAATCCCCGTGACGTCGTCGTGGTCGCGGCCGTCCGCACCCCCGTCACCAAGGCCAAGCGCGGCCCGCTGAAGGACACGCGCCCCGATGACCTGCTGATCACCGCGATGAAGGGGGCGCTGGCCCGGGTGCCGGCCCTCGACCCCGCCGAGATCGGCGACGTCGTCGTCGGCACCGCCATGCCCGAGGGTGAGCAGGGCATGAACGTGGCCCGCGTCGCCGCCCTGGCCGCGGGCGTCCCCAACAACGTGCCCGCCATGACCATCAACCGCTTCTGCTCCAGCGGCCTCCAGTCGCTCGCGCAGGCGGCGGCGGGCATCCAGGCGGGCTGGATGGACGTGGCGCTCACCGGCGGCGTGGAGAGCATGAGCCAGATCCCCATGGGCGGGGATCGGCCGAGCCCCAACCCGAGCCTGATGGAGAGCGCGCCCGAGATCTACACGCCGATGGGCATCACGTCGGAGAACGTCGCAAAACGTTTCAACGTGTCGCGACAGGATCAGGACGCCTTCGCCGCCAGCAGCCACCACAAGGCGGCGGCGGCCCAGGCGGCCGGGCGCTTCGACGAGGAGATCGTGCCCGTCAGCACCCGCGTCTTCGGCGACGGCAAGTGGAAGGACGTCGTGGTCAAGGCCGATGACGGCGTGCGCGCCGACACCACGGCCCAGGGCCTCGGCGCGCTGAAGCCGGCCTTCGCCCAGGACGGCGCCAGCACCGCGGGCAACAGCTCGCAGGTCAGCGACGGCGCCGCCGCCACCGTGATCATGTCGCGGGAGAAGGCGGAGTCGCTGGGCCTCACGGCGCTGGGCGTGCTGCGCGCCTACGCGGTGGTCGGCGTCGATCCCGAGATCATGGGCATCGGCCCGGCCAAGGCCATCCCGGCGGCGGTGGCGAAGGCGGGCATCGCGCTCTCCGACGTGGACCTCTTCGAGATCAACGAGGCCTTCGCCAGCCAGGCGGTCTACTGCGTGCGCGAGCTGGGCATCGACGCGGAGAAGGTCAACGTCAACGGCGGCGCCATCGCGCTGGGCCACCCGCTGGGCTGCACGGGCGCCAAGCTCACCGCCACCCTCCTGCACGAGATGAAGCGCCGCGGCAGCCGCTACGGCGTGGTCAGCATGTGCATCGGCGGAGGCATGGGGGCCGCGGCGGTCTTCGAGCGAGAGGGCTGAGGCCCGCGTCTGGCGGCCGCGGGAGGGGTGTGGCAGGCTGGCGGGATGCACCGCCTCGCCCACCCTCTCGCGCGCCGCTGGATCCTGCTGCTCGGCCTGCTCCTCGGGCTGTGCTCGCTGCCGGCGGGGCTGGTGATCGACGACTACGTCCTGCGCATGCACCTCGAGCAGCGCTGGCTCCTCCCTGATCCGCACCCCGTCCTCTCGCTGTTCAGCTTCGTCCCCGGGGAGGCGGCGGGTAGACAGCTCATGATCGATCAGGGGATCCTCCCCTGGTGGACCCACCCGGAGCTGCACCTCAGCTTCTTCCGCCCGCTGAGCGCGCTCACGCACGCCCTGGATGACGCGCTGTGGCGGGACCGGATCTGGCTCCAGCACCTGCACAGCGTCGCCTGGTGGATGCTCTGCCTGGTGACGGTAGGGGGCCTGTTACGTCAGGTTCTGGGCCGTGGGGCGGTCGCGGCGCTGGCGCTGCTGCTGTTCGCGGTGGAGGACGCGCACGCCTGGCCCATCTGGTGGCTGTCCAACCGAAACGCGCTTGTAACGTTGAGTCTCGGCGCGCTGGCCGCCTGGATGTATGTCCGGTGGCGGCAGGGAGGGGCCGGGCGCGATCTGGCGGGCTGCCTGCTCACCTTCACCGGCGCCCTCCTGGGGGGCGAGTCGGGCATCGGCGCGGCGGCGTGGATGGGCGCCTGGGAGCTGACCATGGCCCGGGAGCCCTGGTTGAAGCGGGCGCGAGCCCTGGCGCCGGTGATCCTCGTGATCCTGGCCTGGAGGCTGTGTTACACGGCGATGGGCTACGCCGCGCACGGCTCGGGGCTCTACATCGATCCCGGCGCGGACCCGCTGCGCTACCTCAGCGAGCTGAGCGAGCGCCTGCCCATCCTCGCCCTCGGGCAGTGGGCGCAGGCCCCCGTGGACGTCTTCGCCTTCGCGCCCGAGGGGCTGCGGCTGGCCCTTCAGGTGGGCGGGCTGCTCACGCTGGCGGGGGTGGGGCTCTGGCTGAGGCCCGCCCTGCAACAGCGGGCGGAGGCGCGCTTCTTCGCGCTCTCCTTCCTGCTGGCCCTGCTGCCGGTGTGCGCGACCTTCACCATGGCCCGGCTGCTGACCTTCGCCAGCGCGTCCGCGGCGGCGCTGATCGCGCTCAGGGCGGAGCAGGGCGGCCTGCTGGGAGATCGCGACGCCAGCAACACGAATAACAATCTTGTAACATCTGTTATGCTCGTGCTTCATGGCCCCGTCGCGGCGCTCCTGCTCCTGGTCCAGATCCTCGGGGTGCCCTTCGCCTTCGAGTGGGTGGTGCGCGAGGGCGTGCGTCAGGTGCAGCGCGAGGTGGCGCCCGAGCTGCTGGTCGTGGTCAACGGCGACAGCCTGATCACCAGCTACCTGCTCCTTCACCCCGAGATGCGCACCCCTCCCGCCCGGATCGCGCTGCTGGCGCCGGCGGGCTCGACCGTGGACGTCGCCCGGACGGGCGAGCGCACGCTCACGCTCACGGTGCCCGAGGGCTGGCTCTGGGCGCCCAAGGATCAGCTCCTGCGCGATCCCGGGCTCCCCTTCCAGGTGGGCGAGCGGGTCCGCCTGCCCGACTACACGGCCGAGGTGCTGGAGACCCTGCCCGACGGGCAGCCGCGGACGGTGCGCTTCGAGTTCGCCCGCCCGCTGGACGACCCACGCTGGCAGATCGTGGCCTTCGACGGCTCGAAGCTCGCGCCCTTCTCCCTCGCCCCGGGGGAGCGGCGCTCGCTGGCCGGGATGGTGCGCTGAGGCGCGCCCTGACGACGCCGTGATACGCCCGCTGGATATCAGTCGGAGTAGAGACCATGGTCGCCCATGCCCCCCTCCACAGATCCGGACTGG
>CAZTOW010000060.1:0-56955 GCA_964615375.1 uncultured Enterobacterales bacterium | reverse complement strand
AGACTCTTTCATTCTTTCCTCTCCGCCGGTTTGACCGGCGCACGGAGCCCCCATGATCGCCCTCTCCCTGCTCGCCGCCCTCGCCGCCCCCAGCGCCCTCGCCGCGGACTGCTACGTCGATACGCCGATGATGGCCTACGCCACCTTCGGCGACAACACCCAGACCCAGGGCGGCGCCGGCTCGGTGGACGACCCCGCCGCGGCCCTCTACGCCATGCCCGCCCTCTTCCTGGCCAACGCCGCGACCTGGTGGGGCAACGGCGTGGCGAACACCGACCAGATCATCGCCGACGCGGCGCGGCCCTTCGTGCTCCAGGGCTACACGCCCTTCGATTATGAGCTGGTGGACGCGGCTTACCTGCGCTTCGACGTCTTCTACTGGAGCTACTCGAACACCGAGGGCCTGGGCGTCATGGACGAGGACGGCAGCTACTCCAGCCTGCTGTGGAACTACGCGTACTTCGACGACCTCCAGACCGCCCTCCAGAAGCACGAGCGCGACTATCGCCAGTGGGTGAGCATCCGGCTCGACCTGCTCACGGGCGAGGCCTTCGCCTGGGAGATCGACGCCTTCGGCAACCCGACCTACGACTACGGCGTGATCGGGAAGTTCGGTGATCACGCCTGGGACCAGGGCGACCTCTACTACGTGCTGAAGCTGGCCGGCGACGGCGACCTCTACGGCCTGCTCTACGACGACGTGGCGCTGGGCTATGTGGACTTCTTCGCCCACAGCTCCAAGACCAACGTCTGCATCCAGTAGGCGGGTCGCCTTTCGCGGGGCTGACCGGTCTGGACCCATCGAGATAGATCGAGGGGTCCACCTCTCCCGAGAGCCTCATGCGTAGAGCCCTGATCATCTCTGGCGTCGTCCTGTTCGCCCTGCTGCTGCTGATCGTCGGCCTGCCCGTCCTGTTCAAGGACCGGCTGGTCTCGGCGGCCCAGCGCGAGCTGTCCTCGGCCTTGAACGCCGACGTGTCCTGGGACGGCGTGGACGTGACGATCCTGTCCAGCTTCCCCGATCTCACCCTCCAGCTCACCGGGCTGGAGGTGAAGAACCGGGCGCCCTTCGAGGGCACCACGCTGGCGAAGGTGGCGCAGGCCGAGGTGACGGTGGAGCTGATGAGCGCGCTCTCGGGCGGGCCCTACACCGTGCGCGGCCTCAGCCTGGACCGGCCCGAGATCACGCTGCTGACCGACAAGGAGGGCCGCTCCAACACCGATCTCGGCGGGGAGCCCAGCGCCGAGCCCGCCCCCGCCGAGCCCGCCGCCGAGAGCGCGCCGATGACCCTGCGCCTGGAGCGCACCCACATCCAGGACGGCGTCCTGCGCTACGACGATCAGGCTGGCGGGATGCTGGTCCTCGCCGAGGATCTGGACCACGAGGGCGAGGGCGGCCTGGACGGCGAGGTCGTGGACTTCCGCACGAAGACCGACATCGGCGCGCTGACCGTCGAGGACGGCGGCGTGGGCCTGCTACGCGCGGTGAAGCTGGGGACGAAGCTGGACCTCCGCTACGATCTCGGCACGGGCGGGATCGTGCTGGGGGACAACGAGATCCGGCTCAACGCGCTGCCGCTCCAGCTCTCGGGCTCGGCCACGCCCCAGGGCGAGGACTGGGATCTGGACCTCGCCTTCAAGGCCCTGCCCACCACGCTGAAAGAGGTGCTCTCGCTGGTGCCCTCGGTCTACAAGAAGGACATGGGGGCCATGACCATCTCTGGCGGGCTCGCCCTGGACGGCAAGATCAAGGGCCTGCTGCGCGCGGAGGGCGAGGATCTCCCGGCGCTGGCGCTGAACCTGGCGCTGACGGACGGCAGCTTCCGCGACCCGAGCCTGCCCACCGGCCTGAGCGACATCCAGCTGGACCTGAAGGTGGACCACCCGGGCGGCCCGATGGACGCGATGGTGGTGGACCTCGCGCGCTTCGGGCTCTCGGTGGACGGGAGCCCGCTGACCGGCCGGCTGCGCGTCACCCACCCGACCACCGACCCCGACCTGGATCTCACGGCGAAGGGGCGCCTGGACCTGGGCAAGCTCACCCAGAGCTTCCCCGTGGAGGGCACGAAGCTGGGCGGCGTCCTGGACCTGGATCTGGCGGTGAAGGGGCGGGCCTCGGCGCTGGAGGCCGGGGATCTGAACGCCGCCTCCGCCAGCGGGACCGTGTCCGCCAGCGGGCTCTCCTACCAGGAGGAGGGCGACCCCATCGTCTACCGCTTCGAGCGCCTGGACGCCGGCTTCTCGCCGCAGACCGTGGACCTGCGGGCCTGCGATCTGCGCATCGGGGAGGCCGACATCGCCGTCACGGGGGCGCTCCAGAACGTCTACGCCTACGCGCTCGGCGCGGGCCCGCTCAAGGGCGCGCTGAGCGTGCGCTCGCAGAAGCTCGACCTCACGCCCTTCGCGGGCGAGGACGAGGAGAGCGCCAAGGGCGACGCGCCCGCCGAGAGCGGCGTGGCCACGGTGCCCACCGATCTGGCGCTGAAGATCGACATCGAGGCCGACCGCGTCATCTACCCGCCCTACGATCTCCAGGATCTGCGCGGCGAGCTGGCGGTGGCCGACGGGCGCGCGGATCTCAGCGGCCTCAGCTTCGGCTTCCTGGACGGGCGGGTGGGCCTGAGCGGCTTCTACGCGGCGCCGACGCCGGACGGCGCGGACGTGGAGATGAACATCGATCTGGCGGACTTCGGGCTGGGCGGCCTCATCGACGCCGTCGAGACGCTGGAGAAGATCGCCCCCGTGGCGAAGGGGGCCAGCGGCAAGCTGAAGAGCACGTTCACGCTCAAGACCCGACTGGGCCCGGACATGGTGCCGGACCTCAGCAGCCTGTACTCCAAGGGCACGCTGAGCGCGCTCGGCCTCACGCTGAGCCCCGGCTTCCTGGAGAAGGCCGCCGGGATGCTGAAGGATGAGCGCTTCAAAGAGCTGAAGCTGGACAAGGAGGGGCTGGGCTTCGAGATCCAGCAGGGCCGCGTGCGGCTCGACAAGACGGCCATGCTGGTGGGCGGGGCGGTGGCGCTCCTGGCAGGCAGCACGGGCGTGCTGGACCAGACCCTGGACCTCCAGATCCAGACGAAGGTGCCGCTGGAGAAGCTGCAGGCCGCCGGGCTGGGCGCCTCCCTGGGCCTGGAGAAGGTCAGCGTGAAGGGCCCGGTGGACCTGACCATCGTGGTGGGCGGGACCTTCGCCGACCCGAAGGTCACCCTGCGCACGGGCCTCCTGGAGGACCTGAAGGCCCAGGCCACGGCGGTGGTCGAGGAGAAGGTGGGCGAGGTCGTGGACCAGGCGCTCGCCGCGGCAAAGGAGGCCGGAGACAAGCTGGTGGCCGAGGCCCAGAAGGCGGCGGACAGGCTGGTGGCCGAGGCGGTGAGCGCGGGTGACAAGCTGAAGAAGGAGGCCGACAAGGCCGCCAACAAGCTGGTCACCGACGCCGGCAGCAACCCCGTGAAGAAGGCCGCCGCCGAGGAGGCCGGCAAGAAGCTGCGCGAGGAGGCCGCGGACAACGCCAAGAAGCTGAAGAAGGAGGCCCAGAAGAAGGGCGAGGCCCTGGTGACGAAGGCCGAGGGCGAGCGCGACGCGCTGATTCAGAAGGCCGAGGCGAAGGCGGGTCGTTGAGCTCGGGCAGGTTGACGGGGGTAAAATTCCCTGCCAATCTGATACCTGAGATCACGAAATGGCAGGATATCTTCACCGCCACCTGGAGACGCGCCTGGAGCGCGCCATGGCTCGCTTCCCCGTCGTCGCGCTCGCGGGAGCGCGGCAGGTCGGCAAGTCCACCCTGCTCGATCAGCTCTTCGGCGGGCGCCTGCGGCGTTTCACCTTCGATCCGGTGCTGGATGTCGGGAACGCGCGCGCCGACCCGGAGCTCTTCCTCCGCCTGAACCCGCCGCCGCTGCTTCTGGACGAGGTCCAGCATGCCCCGGAGCTCCTGGCCCCCCTCAAGCGCGTGGTGGACGAGCACCGGGGGCAGACCGGGCTCTACGTGCTCACGGGCTCTCAGCAGCTCACGTTGACGCGCGGGCTCTCGGAGAGCCTGGCGGGCCGCGTGGGGCTCTTCGATCTCCACCCGATGAGCCGGCGCGAGCTGCTCGGGCAGCCGGGCTCGGGCCTGCTGGGGGCGCTGGTGGAGGCGCGGGACGCGCCAGAGCTGCTGGAGCGACTCCGGGCGACGCCGCCGACCCGCGCCGATCCGGCGGAGCTCCTGCCCGCCATCTTCCGAGGGGGCTTCCCGGGCCTCCTGACCTTCGACGATGACGAGCTCGCCGACTGGCACGAGTCCTACCTCCGCACCTACGTCGAGCGCGACGTGGCCGCGCTCCGGGACCTTGCGCGCCCCCAGGAGTTCTCGCGCTTCGTGCGGCTCTTGGCGGCGCTCACGTCCCAGGAGCTGAACCTGAGCCAGCTCGGGCGCGAGATCGGGCTCTCCCCCCGCACAGCGCGGGCCTGGCTGGACGTGGTGGTCGCCTCTTTTCAGGGCTCGCTCCTCGACGCCTGGTCGGCGAACACGGTCAAGCGCGTCTCAGGGCGCCCGAAGTACCACGTAGCGGACACTGGCTTCGCAGCCGCCCTCTTGCAGATCTCATCGGTGCCGGCGCTGGGCGCCCACCCGGCCCTCGGCGCGCTCTTCGAGAGCTGGGTCGTGGGGGAGCTGATGCGGCAGCGCTCCGGGCTGAGCGCCGGCCCCCGCTTCTGGTGCTGGCGCACGCACGGCGGCGCGGAGGTGGACCTGATCGTCGAGCGCGATGGACGGCTCCACCTGCTCGAGATCAAGCTGAGCTCCCGCCCGAACCGACACCACCTGCGCGGGGCGCGGGCCTTTCAGCAGACCTTCCCCAAGCACGCCTGGGGGCCGCTGGTCGTCGTCCACGGGGGGCCGGATCTGGAGCTGCTCGACGAGGACGCCGTCGCCGTGCCGGCGATGTGGGTGTAGACGCGCTCAGCCCTTCCTGGGCTCCTCGGGCGGGTCCTCGGGGGCGCCCTCGTAGAGCTCGCCTACGGGGAGGCTGAGGCCCACGCTGTCGACGCGGGCGAGCTCGCCGGGGCCGAAGGCGGTGTAGCGCCAGGCGCCGTCGTCCAGGCGGTGGTAGACCTCGACCAGCGGCTCCCGGGAGGAGACGAGCACGTAGTCGCGGAGGGTGGGGATCTTCTGGTAGTGGTGGAATTTCTCGCCGCGGTCGTAGCGCTCGGTCGAGGGGGAGAGGACCTCGAACAGGACGGTGGGGTTGGTGATGGCGTGGCGGTCTTCAGGGTCGTAGGACAGCGCGCCGCAGACGACGGAGAGGTCCGGGTAGGTGAGGAGCCCGGACTCCTGCACACGGACGCGGAGATCCGCGCTGTAGATCGCGCAGGGGCCGCGGCGGAGGCCCAGGCCGACGAGGATGTTGGTCTGGCTGATCAGGAACGCATGCCTGGCCGTCACCCCATGCCTGACCGTCCTCTCGGTCATCGCCCGGATCTGGCCCTCGAAGTACTCGTGCTTCTCCAGGCTGGCCTGCTCCTGAGCCAGGTACTCCGCCACCGAGAACAGCCGGACCGCGGGCTCCTTCATGGAGACCTCCAAATAGAACCTAATGGACCTCATCGGCTCGCGCATCTTGACATGCGCATCCGCTGGTGCCTTACTTACGAGCAAGAGGTCTTCTTTGTATCTCGTGCATCCTCGAAGTCAGGAGTTGTCATGCGTAACCGTGTGTCCCCCCCCCCTCTCCTCCTACAACCGGACTCGTCAAGATCGAGTCGGAGCGCTACTGGGACTCTTCTTCTGTCTGAGCTCGCGTCCTGTGCGCGCGGATGAACTGTGCGCGAGCACCTACACAGGGCCATGCAGTGGAGAGATGGGGACCGCAGACATCTGCCAGGCATCCGGAACAACGATTGTATGCGACCTGGCACGGAATGGGGAATCAGGATCAGCGACGGCCTTTGCGTTTCTGCATGAGTACGACGCCAATCAGTACCAGATCATGGGCATCTCCTCTGGCTCAGACGAGCCCATCGCCGACTTCTGCTGCGTGTTCGACGCGACGAGCTACACGAGAGTTGAGGTGCTGGGAAGCGAATCCAACGATGAGATCTACTTCAACGCCAACGGTGACCTGAGACCATACTCCACGCAATCACTCGTGGGCAAGGCCGACGGGAGAGATGGGGATGATCTCATCTATGGGAGCAACAGCGAAGACGCAGACTACCTCGACGATCTCTACGGCGGAGCGGGAGCGGACGAGATCCACGCTTTGAATGGAGATGATCAGATCAGCGGCAACGATGGCACCGACACCCTCTACGGTCAGAACGGCGACGACATCATCGACGGAGGCCCAGACTCCGACGTCCTCCTGGACGGCGGAGACGGAACCGACGAGATCGCGGGCGGCAGCGGAGACGACCTCATCCATGGCTCGGACGGCGGCGACATCATCAACGGGAACGACGGGGCCGACACCATCTGCGGGGACATCTGCGGTACGCCCACGGGAGACGGAAGCGACACCATTCATGGCGACAGCGGGAACGACACCATCTCCGGGGAGGCGGAGACGGACTTCATCTATGGCGATCTGGGGAACGACACCATCACGGGAGATGGAGGGGCGGACTTCCTCTATGGCGGGTCCGATCAGGACACCATCAGTGGAGGTGACGGAGACGACGAGATCGACGGGCAGGGAGGAGCGGACACGGTGAACGGGGACGACGGCGACGACATCGTCCATGGAGGCAGCCACAACGACGTGGTCATTGGCTCAGTTGGTTCGGACCAGCTCTTCGGCGACGCAGACAACGACACGCTGTGTGGTGGGCTCGAGCCCGGAGGCGGTGCGCTGTATCGCGATCACCTCTGGGGAGGGCCCGGCGACGACACGCTCTGGGGACCTGCCTCGATCTGCTCGAGCGGCATCGAGAACGACGGCGGAGGTGACGCAGGGACCAACGACTACTGCGACAACTGCTCGACCCCGGGCTACGACACGACCTGTGAGCACAGCTTCGGGACGAAGCCGGGCGCATGCCCATGATTCGACCGCTCAGCCTGTTGCCTGGCCTTCTGGCCTGCGCAGGGCCGGACAAGCGTCCCGTGGACGACACCGCCTCGGAGACAGGGGGGGACACCGCCTCGCCTCCGCGCGACAGCGATCAGGATGGCTTCGTGGATGCTGACGACTGCGCCCCCCAGGACCCCACCATCTGGCCGGGCGCTCTGGAGGTCTGCGATCACCTGGACAATGACTGCGACGCGCTCACGGACGAGGGAGAGGTACCTGGGAGCAGGCTCTGCGGTCTGTGGGGCGCGATCCCGTCTACCGACGCGGACGCGGTCTTCAGCACCGACACCCCCTGGGCGGATGGCGCAGGTCTGTTCAACACGGATGCGGGCGATGTGAACGGTGATGGTCTCGACGATCTCCTCATCGCGTCCGAGCTGCTCTCCGACGTCGCGCTCTATGCTGGCGGCGTCTGGCTCTTCCTCGGGCCCCAGGTGGGCGAGCACGACCTCGCGGAGGCCCAGGCGGGCTGGCTCGGCGAGTGGAAGGAGGCGTACCTCGGCCACACCTCGTCGGGCCTCGGCGATCTGGACGGGGACGGGCTCGCGGACATCGGGCTCGTCGCCAGCGGAGAGGAGGACTCGGAGCACGACCGATCCGTGCTCTATGTGGTGGATGGGCCGGGATCCGGGGTGCTGGACGTCTCGGAGGCAGGCCATGCGCTCACCATCCCCTGCGAAGGAGACGGGACGATCTATCAGAGCGTGTCTCACGCCCCACACCTCGAAGATCAGGAGATGTCCTCCATTGTCGTCGGAGTCCCCTATCTCAGCGGCTGGCACGACCCTGGCCATACCTATGTCGTCCATGGCCCGGTCTCGGCGGGCGGGGAGCTGACGGAACGCGCGGACGCGGAGCTGATCGGCGCCGACGATGACTCGGCCGGCTATGCTGTGGACGGGACGGGCGATGCGGACGGGGATGGGGTGTCCGACCTGCTCATCTCCACGACCACAACGGGCGGATCTTACCTGTCGCTCGGCCCACTCTCGGGGACGAGCTCCCTCGAGGACGCCGACGCGCACATCCTCGGTGAGGGGGAGCTCTACCCCCAGCTCTTCCTGGCCTTCGGAGGAGATCAGGATGGAGATGGGACCGACGATCTCCTGCTGAGCGCGTTCGCGGCCTACTCGTTCAGTGGCGCGGTCGCGGTCATGAGCGGGCAGAGCCGCGGCACGATCACGGTGGCGTCGGCCTCCGCGACCATCTCCGGGCACCTCCCCTCGGAGTGGCTCGGCCACGATCTGGACGGCATCGGCGATCAGGACGGGGACGGCTACGACGACATCGCCGCCAGCGGGACGACGGACGACCTCATCAGCACCGTCTTCGTCTTCTATGGCCCGCTCTCCGGGGCGCAGACCAGCGCCGACAGCGACGCGGCGCTCGGCGGCGACCTGCCCGCGCTGGGACAGGTCGTCGGCGCGGGGGACACCAACGGCGACGGCTTCCCCGATCTCTTGACCGGCCCCATCTGGGGGCTGGACGAGACCGAGACGATCGGCGGGGGCGCCTACCTCTTCCTGGGTGGCGCGCGCTGAGCTTCAGCCCTTCCTGGGCTCCTCGGGCGGGTCCTCGGGGGCGCCCTGACCCTCCTCCGCTCGGCGCCCGATCCCGCCCATGTTATGAGCCCCGCCATGTGGAAGCTCCGGTTCCATGCTGGCTCCCTGGTGGTCGAGGGGGCCTCGCTCGAGGTCCTGCCGGACGGCTTCCGCCAGGATGATCGCGTCGGTCTGCCCCGCGGACCGGCGTGGCTGTACCCGGAGGTGGTCCTGCGGGCGCGGCGCGACGGGGTGGAGCTCCAGGATGAGGCCCGCGGCTACCAGACGCTGGACGACCTGAGTCTCCAGACCGAGCGCACCCACCGGCCCTACCAGATCGAGGCCGTGCGCGCCTGGCGGGAGGCGCTGCGGCGCGGGACCGTGGTGCTGCCGACGGGCGCGGGCAAGAGCGTGGTGGCCGAGCTGGCCATCGCCGAGACGAAGCGCTCTACCCTGGTGGTCGCCCCCACGTTGGACCTGGTGGGCCAGTGGTACGACCGGCTGCGGCGCGCGTTTTCCCGGCCGGTGGGCGTGGTGGGCGGCGGCTACAACGAGGTGCACGAGCTCACGGTCACGACCTACGACTCCGCCTGGATGCAGATGCCGCGCCTGGGCGCCCGCTTCGGCCTGCTGGTCTTCGACGAGGTCCACCACCTCCCCGCGCCCAGCTACCTGAGCGCCGCCGAGGCCAGCATCGCCCCCTTCCGCCTGGGGCTCACCGCCACCTACGAGCGCCAGGACCAGGCCGAGCAGACGCTCACGCCGATCATCGGCCCCGTGGTGTTCCGCCGCGAGATCGTGGACCTCTCCGGCGAGTTCCTGGCCGACTACGAGACGGTCTGTCTCACGGTCCACCTCTCGCCGGAGGAGGAGGAGCGCTACCGGGAGGCCCGCGCCACCTACACCCGCTTCCTGGGCCAGCACCGCATCCCCATCGGCCGCCCCGGCGGCTGGCAGGTCTTCCTTCGCCACGCCGCCCGCAGCCGCGCCGGCCGCGCCGCCTTCAAGGCCTTCCAGGAGAGCAAGGCCATCGCCCACGGCACGGAGAGCAAGCTAGATTTGCTAGCCGAATTGCTGGAGGACGAGGCCGGTCGCCGCACCCTGATCTTCACGAACGACAACGCCAGCGCCCACCGCGTGAGCCGCCTCTTCCTGGTGCCCTGCATCACCCACGAGACGGATCTGAAGGAGCGCCGCGCGCTGATCGCCGCGTTTGAGGAGGGGCGCCTGCCGGTGCTGGTGACCAGCCGCGTGCTGAACGAGGGGGTGGACCTGCCGAGCGCGGAGGTGGCCATCGTGATGTCGGGGACGGGCACGGTGCGCGAGCACGTCCAGCGCCTCGGCCGCATCCTGCGCCCCGGCCACGGCAAGCAGGCCGTCCTCTACGAGATCGTCTCCGCCGGCACGTCGGAGGAGCGCACCAGCGCGCGGCGCAGGGATCACGATGCTTACCGCTGATCTGCTCCGCGTGCGCATCAAGGCCAAGGAGATCGCGCCCAGCTTCGTGCGCACGGACGACGAGGATCTGCTGGAGCGGGCCGAGCAGCTCATCGCGCTCTACCGTGAGGCGGAGCAGGGGGCCTGGACCCGCGGGCAGGTCGACGAGGCCGCCCGGGAGGTGGAGGGCCTGGAGACCGACATCAAGCTGACCCGCGGCCTGGCCAAGGTGCTCCAGGATCGCGCCGAATTCGCCACCCAGGCCCCGCTCCCCCCGCCCGAGCTCCGCGAGCGCGTGTTCGCCGCCGCCGCCCGCCTGGGCCCGCTCGCCCGCCACGCCGGACCGCTCGGTCGCCGCACCGCCGACGACGTGCTGGCCGCGGTCGCCGCCGAGCTGGGCAGCACCGCCGCCGAGCTCTCCCGCGCGCTCTACGCCGACCTCAAGGAGGAGCAGACCCTGCTGGGGGTGGAGCTGCCCGATCCTCAGGGCCTGCTGCAGCGCTACAACATGGCGCTGGCCCAGAGCATGTTGTTGCGGGCGGAGAAGCTGGAGATCGGGCTGCTCTCGCCCGACCCGAAGCGCGTGCGCCAGCTCTACCGCGCGCTCAAATTCCACGGCCTCATGTACCGGGTCTCGCACGCGGGTGAGGACTGGCGCTTCGAGGTGGACGGTCCGCTCTCCCTGCTCCAGCAGTCCACGCGCTACGGGCTGCAGCTCGCCCTCTTCTTCCCCACGCTCGCGCTGCTGAGCACGCCCTGGCGGCTGGACGCGGAGCTGCGCTGGGGAAAGCGCGGGCTGCGCAAGCGCCTGACCCTCTCGCACGCGAGCGGGCTGGTGAGCCCGGCGCGGGACGTGGGCGCCTGGAAGAGCCGGGTGGAGGAGCACTTCGAGGCCCGCTTTCTGGAGCTGGACAGCGGCTGGAGCCTCTCCCCCGGCGAGGCCCTGGACCTGGGCGGCCAGGAGCTCATGGTCCCCGACTTCACGCTGAAGAAGGGCGGGCGGACCGCCCACCTGGACATCGTGGGCTGGTGGCGCAAGGGCTACCTGGACAAGCGGCTGAAGAACCTGCCCCCCAACGTGGTGCTGGCCGTGAGCCGGAAGCTGGCCGCCGACAAGGGCGCGCCGCCGGCGCAGGTGGTGAGCTTCTCCGAGATCCTGCCGGCGAAGCAGGTGCTGGAGCGGGTGGAGGCGGTCGCGCGCTGAGCGCCTACCTCGGGACGTGCTCGTCCGTCGTGGCCTCGGTGCGATCCTCCTCGTCCAACAGCTCCTCGATGTTCTGTTCACGACGGTCGTGGCGGAGCTCGGCCAGCAGCTCGCGGATGGCAGAACGCATCTCGGGCATGGAGCCCTTGCGCCCGGCGTCGTGAAAACCGACGGGCGCCGAGCGATCCTCGCGGACCAGGCGGTACTGCTCTTCGTGGTTCACCACCACCTTGTAGCGAACGTCCTCGCGGCGCGGCATCGGAGACCTCCTGTCCTTCATCCTATCTCGCGAGGTGGCGCGCGGGGCCCCCTCCCGTTCATCAGTTCTCTGCGCTATCCTGTGCCCGATGGCCGACGACGATCGCTCCACCTGGTCCAACGAGCCCGACGTTCCGGCGTCGGAAGGCGCGTTGCCGGAGGGCGACCAGGAGCGCTACCAGCTCGGCGCGCTGATCGGCCAGGGGGGCGTGGGCGAGGTGCGCGCCGCCACCGACCTGCGGCTGGACCGCGAGGTGGCGATCAAGCTGCTCATCGATCCCAGCCCGGGCGGTCGGTCGCGCTTCCTGTCCGAGGCGCACGTCACCGCGCGGCTGGAGCACCCGAACATCATCCCCGTCCACGACCTCGGGCTCACCGAGGACGGTCGGCCCTACCTGGCGATGAAGCGGGTCCGAGGTCGGTCTCTGCGCGATCTGCTCGTCGAGGGGCGCGTGGGCCCGACGGAGGCCCGGCTGGAGATCTTCCGCAAGATCTGCGACGCGGTGGCCTTTGCCCACGCCGCGGGGATCCTGCACCGCGATCTCAAGCCCGAGAACGTCATGGTCGGGGAGTTCGGCGAGGTCCTGCTGATGGACTGGGGCGCCGCCGTCCCCTTCGACCCGGCCACGGGCGAAGAGCTGGCGCCCACCGGCGGGGTCGTGGGGACGCCGAATTTCATGGCGCCGGAGCAGAGCCAGGGCCTGCCGGGGACGCCTCGACTGGACATCTACGGGCTGGGCGCCGTGCTCTACGAGCTGCTCACCGACCAGCCGGCCTTCCCCAGCGGCGACGATCTGATCGACCGGGTGCGGCGCGGGGAGCTGCGCCCGCCCCGCCTGGCGCAGCCGGCGCTGTCCGCGGAATTGGAGCGGGTGATCCTGCGCGCGATGGCGGTGCGGCCGGAGGATCGCTACCCCTCCGTGGTGGCCCTGCGCGAGGACATCGACGCCGTGCTGGCGCGCCGGCCGCTGGTCCACGTCGGCTCCACGAGCTCCGAGCGCCTGGCGAAGTGGATGGACCGCCACCAGGGGCCGCTGCGGACGGCGGCGGCGGCGGCGGGGATCGGGCTGAGCCTGATGCTGCTGGCCTCCTGGCGCCACGGTCAGGAGCTGGGCGTGGCGCGCGACGAGGCGGTGGGCGCGGCCGATCGCGCGCGCACGGCGGAGCGCGAAGCGGTGGAGGAGGCCGTGGCCGCGCAGGTGGCCCTGGCGGACGCGCTGGAGGCCCAGGGCCTGGCCTTGGAGGCCGAGCGGCGCCTCCAGAACGCCGAGTCGCTGATCCGCGGGCGCGATCTGGACCGCGTCGGGCTGGATCTGGCCTGGTCCCAGCACGTCGCCGACAGCCCTCCCCCCGTCGCGCGCTGCGCGCCCCACGGCGGTGCGGCGGTGCGCGCCCTCGCCCTCTCCCCCGACGGCCGCGAGGTCTGGTCCTGGGGGGACGACGGGCGCCTGGTGCGCTGGGATCCCGTGGGCTGCGTGGAGCGCTCGGCGCAGCGCCTGGGGGAGGTCGCGGGCCCGGGGGCCCTGGACGCGGGGCGGGGCGTCGGGGCCCTGCTGGTGGACGGCGCGCTGGTGCGGGTGGCGCTGGGCAGCGACGAGGCGCTGCGCGTCCCCGCCCCGGAGAAGGTCCTGGACGTGGGCCTGGACGGGGGCGTGCCCTGGGTGCGGGACGGCGAGTTCGGGATCTGGCAGCTCGACGAGGGCGCCTCGACGTTGAGGCGGCTCTCGGCCCCCGCGGTGGAGGCCTCGAGCTGGCGCCCCGAGGCGGGCGGGCGGGCCTGGGTGACCGACAGCACCCGCACCGGGCACGAGCTGGGCGCGGTCTGGCGCGCGGGAGAGCCCGCGGCCCGCTTCTCCACCGAGGGCGTCAGCGGCGCCGAGCTCAGCGGCGACGGGCGCACCTTCCTCTACGGCGACCCGACGGGCGTGGGCGTGTTCCAGGTCGAGGGCGGCGAGGGCTGGCGCGTGGAGCGCGAGCCGGTGAGCGCCGTGGGCCTGAGCCCGGACGACACGGTGGGCTGGGCGCAGAGCTTCGACGGCTCCATCCACGTCTTCGACCTGGCCACGGGCGCGCCGCTGGCGGACTACGTCGGGCCGGGCGACCAGCCGACGGCGGTGGCGGCCACGCCGCGGGCCCGCCTGATGGCCATCGCCGGCGCCGAGGGGCGCGTGCTGATCTACCTGCTCCCGGCCTTCCCCGCGCGCGAGCCGCCGCAGCCGATGGTCGGGCTCTTCCAGGGCCTCGCCGTGAGCCCGGACGGTCAGCGCCTGGCGGTGGGCAGCGAGGAGGGAGATCTCGCCCTGGTCGACGCGGCGACGGGGCGCACCCTGCGGTCCTGGTCGGGCTGGAAGACGGGGGTGCGCCAGCTCGCGTTCTCCCCGGACGGCCGGCGGATCGCGGCGGCGGTGCGCTACGACGGCGTGGCGGTGCTGGACCCGGAGAGCGGCGCGGTCCGCAGCATCCCCCTCCCCGTGCGGACGGTCTCCCTCGCCTGGACCGCCGAGGGGCTCACCACCGTGGACGTCGAGGGGAAGATCCTGCGGGTGGACCCCGACAGCGGCGCCGTCACCCCGCTGGGCCAGGGGCTCCGGGCGGGCTCCTGGGCGCTCTCCGCGCGGGACGGAAAATTACTGACCGCCGGTCATGTCGGCGACGAGTACGGGCTGCTGGTGCTCTCGGCGGCCGACGGGAGCGTGCTGAAGCGCCTCTCGCTGAGCGCGATCTGCTTCCACACCGCCTGGTCTCCCGACGGGACGCGCGCGGCCGTCGCCTGCAGCGGCGGCAAGACCTTCCTCTTCGACCTCGGCGCGGGGGTCGTGGTCGGCGAGATCGACTCCGACGCCGGGCCGACCATCGGCGTGGACTGGTCCCCCGACGGCGCGCTCCTGGCGACCACGGGCTACGGCCGGCAGGTCAAGCTCTGGGACGCGGAGACCGGGGCGCTCCTGCGCGCCGTGTCCCAGCACGAAGGCCCGGGGGTCAACGTGCGGTTCTCGCCGGACGGCGCGCGCCTCTACTCCTCGGGCAGCGACGGCTACCGGGTCCTGCCCCTGCGCGCTCACCAGGAGCATCAGGCGGACGTCGCGCGGGCGCTGGCCGGCGGGTCGGATCGCGTCGCGTCGCTGGCCCGGCTGGGCTGGTGGGAGCGTGTGGAGGAATTCGCCGGGGACGCCGAGGAGGATCGCCGCCTGGTGCAGGAGGCGCGCCTGGCGCTGGAGGCGACGAAGCGCTGAGCGGCGCCGCGGCCGAGCGGGTTAAGCCCCTGCCATCGCCCGAGGTCGCACGATGGCCAGCCTGCTCGCCCGCCCGCTCCCGCTCGCCCTGCTGCTGGCCTGCCACAGCGAGGACTACGTCCGCCTCTACGCCACCGACGGCAAGGCCCCCAGCCTGAGCTGGGAGGAGATCGGGGCGCTGGAGCACATGGGCCCCACCCTCATCGACGAGGGCGTGAACTTCGCGGTCTACTCCAAGAACGCGACCCGCGTGGACCTGCTGCTGTTTGAGGACCCGGAGTCCAGCAAGCCCACCCGAGAGCTGGAGATGACGCGCTACGGCGACGTCTGGAACCTCTATGTGGAGGGCGTGGGCGCCGGCCAGCACTACGGCTACGTGGCCTGGGGCCCCAACTGGGAGGAGGACCCCGACTGGTACCCCGGCTCGATGGAGGGCTTCCGGGCCGACGTGGACGAGGAGGGCAACCGCTTCAACCCGAACAAGCTGCTGACGGACCCCTACAGCAAGGCCTTCCACCGGGAGCACGACTGGGGCGGCGGCTACCCCGCAAGCGGCCCCTACGCCGACGACTCCACCTACGCCGCGGGCGCCAAGAGCGTGGTGATCGACAGCGACTACGAGTGGAGCGAGAGCGAGGAGGCGTGGCGCGCCGCCCGCCAGAGCCAGGACCACGAGGGCCACGGCTGGAGCGACCTGGTCATCTACGAGGTCCACGTCAAGGGCTTCTCCGAGAACGCCGGCAGCACCGCGTTCGGGGTCGAGCACTTCGGCACCTTCCGCGGGCTCGGCGAGGGGGCCGGCTACTTCGCCGATCTGGGCGTGAACGCCGTCGAGCTCCTGCCCGTCCACGAGAAGCCGAGCGACGGGGGCTACTGGGGCTACAACAACATCTCCTACTTCGCGCCGGAGATCGGCTACTCCGCCGAGTACCAGCAGACCGGCGAGGTCACGGAGGTGCTGGACGAGTTCAAGGAGATGGTGGACCGCCTGCACAGCCAGGGGGTCGAGGTCATCGTCGACGTGGTCTTCAACCACACGGGCGAGGGCGGGCTCTGGCGGACCAAGCTCTTCTTCAACGACAACGACTCGGACGGGCTCTGCGATCCCTCCGACGCGGTGGACCTGGACAGCCTGGAGGTGGCGAGCCTCTACAACCTGCGCGGGCTCGACAACCAGAGCTACTACGTGCTGACGGAGGACGGGCAGTTCTACTGGGAGCACACGGGCGTCGGCAACCAGACGCGCGCCAACCACGAGCCGATGCGGCGCATGATCATCGACTCGCTGCGATTCTACGTCGAGGAGCTGCACGTCGACGGCTTCCGATTCGACCTGGCCGGTGTGTTGGGTGAGGAGGACCTGGGCTACGAGAACGGCTGGAGCGACGTCGCCAGCACCGTGCTGCAGGACATCGCCGACGACCCGGTCCTCCAGCAGTACAACACGCGCATCATCGCCGAGCCCTGGACCACCGCCTACGACCCGTCCACAGGCTTCCCGGTGGACGAGGACTCCCCGATCCCTTACGGCTGGGCCGAGTGGAACGCCAACTTCCGCGACTGGTGGCGCAGCTTCGTCAACCAGGGCTACGCGCTGGGCGACTACCAGGGCGCCATCTCCGGCGGCGGGGCCATGACCGGCAGCTACGACCGCTACGCCTGGAACGGTCGCCAGCCCTGGCACTCGGTGAACTTCGTGACCATCCACGACGGGTTCACCATGTTTGATCTGGTCAGCTACGAGGAAAAGCAGAACGGCTGCGGGCCGCTGAACCCCATCTGCTGCTACGACGCCTGCTCCGCCTGGTGCGACCCGGAGAGCGGCGAGAGCAACAACCACTCCGCGGACTGGAGCTTCGCCCCCGAGAAGCGGCAGGCGATCCGCAACCTCTTCGTGGGGCTGCTGATCAGCCACGGCACGCCCACCCTGCTGGGCGGTGACGAGTGGATGCGCACCCAGTACGGGAACAACAACGCCTACTCCACCTGGTCGGACAACGAGTGGAACTGGTTCCGTTGGGGCGAGTGGACCAGCGAGAACACCAACAACCTGTTCCGGCTGCGCATGCATGACTTCGTGCGCGATCTGGTCGCGTTTCGTCGCGCCCACACCTACGCGCTGGCGCCGGAGACCTGGGACGGCGGGATGCCCTACGCCTGGAAGGACGCGGACAACCAGGAGAGCGACGAGATCTGGGGCGGTCGCCACCTGATGCTGCACTACTACGACGACGGCAACTGGGACGAGCCGGAGCTGGCCATCCTCATCAACCTGGAGGATGAGGCCGTCACCTTCAGCCTGCCCTCGGGCCGCACCTGGGGGCGCGTGGTCGACACGCAGCAGTACTACGACATCCCGGGCAGCCTGGACGAAGAGAGCTACGACGGCTACTTCGGCGACTTCCCAGACGCGGACCCGACGAGCTCGGCCAACATCTGGCTCACCGACCCCGAGGCGGTCACCGGCAGCTATGAGGTCGCCGCGGGCTCCATCGTGATCCTGGAGGAGCAGCCCTGAGGCGCCGCGTCCGGTATGATGCCCTGCGGCCATCCGGTCGCGTCCCCCCTTCACGAGGAGAGTCCCATGGGCGCGGAACCCTATATCGGCGAGATCACCATGTTTGCGGGCAACTTTGCCCCAGTGGGCTGGGCCCTGTGCAACGGCCAGCTCCTGAGCATCAATCATAACCCTGCCCTGTTCTCCATCCTGGGCACCACCTACGGCGGCGACGGGGTCACGACCTTCGGCCTGCCCAACCTCCAGGGTCGGGTGGCCATCCACTCGGGCAACTCCAACGACTGGCAGCTCGGTCAGGCCGCGGGCAGCTCCTCGACCACGCTGACGACCGCGAACCTCCCCTCCCACAACCACGCCCTCCACGCCACCAGCGCGGCCGGGGACAACCCCTCGCCGACCAACAACGTGTTGGGGACCTACGGCTCCGACATCCCGCCGACCGGGCCCTACAGCTCCGGGGTGCCCGACACAGCGCTGCACGCGATCTCGGTCTCGTTCACGGGCGGCAACGCGCCGGTGGAGGTGCAGAACCCCTACCTGTGCGTGAACTTCATCATCGCGTTGGAAGGGATCTTCCCCAGCCGCGGCTGAGCGCGCGAGGCCTGGTGGTCGGCGGACTCAGTCCGCGACCACCAGGTAGTAGGCCATGGGATAGCCCGAGTACGAGCTGGCGGTGCCGAAGGAGCTCGACGGCGTGCTGGCCACGCTGTAGGCCTTGTATTTGACGGTCGTGCTCGTGCTCGCTCCGTAATAGATGTACGTGGTCGAGCCGTACACGCCCATCACCCAGTAGGTCCCCGCGCTGAGGGCGACGGGCGTGTCGAGCAGGAGCTCGTTCGCGCCGGTCGTGGTGGTCGCCGTCCCGGTGTAGGCCACCAGCGTGTTCGGCGTGCTGCCGGCGCTCGTGTAGAGCGCGAGGCGCATCGTGCTGCCCGCGGTGTACAGGTACGCCCCCAGCCCGTAGAGGGTCGTGTCGCTGGTCACGGTGATCGCCGGGCCGAGCATGTACCCGGCGGCGGCCGAGCCATACGTGCCTGGGGGCGACGAGTAGCCCACCTCATAGAATGCGAGGGCGGTGCCGCTGGCGGTGTCGGTGGATCCCGTCGCCGCGCCGTCGCTCGGGGTGGCCGTGCAGATCCAGTCCTCGCCCAGGTCGGTGTCGGCGGCGGGGACGGTGTCGTCCGGGTACTCGGTGGTGTCCGGGCCCGAGGTGCCGCTGAACCCGTCGGGATAGGCCACGCCGTCCACGGTCCAGCTCATCGTGTACGTGATCGTGTCGCCGTCCGCGTCGCTGCTGTCCGTCTCGACGTAACAGAGCAGCTCCTCCTCCCCCGCGTCGGCGATGTCCGGCGTGATCGCGAGGGTGGGGGCCCCCGGGCTCGAGTTGAGGATGGTGGTCGAGGCGGTCCCCGCGGTGCCGCTGCTGGTGCCGTCCGTGGGCGTGACCGTGACCTGCACCACGTCGCCCTTGCTGAAGGAGCTGGTCCCCGAGAGCGTGGCGCTGGTGGACACGGTGGCGCTGTTCACCATCCAACTGTAGGTGTAGCTGACCGTGTCACCGTCCGCGTCCGAGCTGCTGGTCGAGACGCTCAGCGTGTCGTTGGTGTAGGCCGAGCTCGGTGAGAGGGAGACCGTCCCGAGGACCGGCGCCGTGTTCGCGATGGTGACGGTGTTGGAGTTGACGGCGGTGCCGGTGGTCGTGCCGTCCGAGGGCGTCACGACGCACTTGACCTCGTCGGTCTTGGAGAAGTACGTCCCGCTGAGCGTGGCGCTGGTGACGCCGGGGCTCGCGCCGTCCACCGACCAGGCGTAGGTGTAGCTGACCGTGTCCCCGTCGACGTCCGTCGCCGTCCCGGGCGTACACGTCAGCGTGCTGGCCTCATAGGCCGTCGTCGGGGTGAGCGAGACGCTGGCCAGCGTGGGCGCCGTGTTGGAGATGGTGACGCTGTCCGAGTCGCTGGTGCCGCTGTCCTCGCCGTCGTAGGCCGTGACCGTGCAGCTCACCGTGTCGCCGCCGCCGAACGCGCCGGACAGGGTGCGGCTGGTGCCCGCGCTCACCCCGTTGACCTTCCAGAGCACCGTGCTGGCGTCCGAGTCGCCGTCGTCGTCGTCGAAGCTCCAGCTACAGGTCAGGGTGGAGCTGGCCGTGGCGCTCGACGGCGTGACGTCCACGTCCGTGACGACCGGCAGGCTGTTCTCGATGGTCACCGTGTTGGACGCCACCGCCGTGCCCGAGCTCGTCCCGTCCGTCGGCGTGACCGTGCAGTACACCGCCTGGTTCTTGTTGAAGTACGTAGACGAGAGCGTGCTGGAGGTGCGGCTGATGGTGGAGCCCGCCACGCTCCAGGCGTAGGTGTAGCTGACCGTGTCGCCGTCCACGTCCGAGGCCGTGCCTGGCGTACAGGTGAGCGTGTCTCCCTCATAGGCCGCGGTGGGGGTGAGCGAGACGCTGGCCAGGGTGGGCGCCGTGTTCGCGATGGTCACGCTCGCGCTGGCCGAGGTTCCGCTGTCCTCGCCGTCGCTGGGCGTGACCGTGCAGCTCACGGTGTCGCCGCCGTTGAAGCCGCTGGAGAGCGTGGTGCTGGTGCCCGCGCTCGATCCGTTGATCTTCCAGAGCACCGTCGAGCTGTTGCTGTCCCCGTCCACGTCCGAGAACGTGTAACTGCAGGTGAGGGTGGAGCTGGCGGTCGGGCTGGTGGGCGAGATGCTCACGCTGCTCACCGAGGGCGCCGTGTTGTCGATGGTGACCGTGTTCGAGGTCACCGCCGTCCCCGTGCTCTCCCCGTCGGTCGGCGTCACCACGCAGACCACGGCGTCCCCCTTGCCGAAGTAGCTCGACGAGAGCGTCGTGGAGGTCGGCGCGACCGTGGACCCGTCCACCTTCCAGGCGTAGGTGTAGCTGACCGTGTCGCCGTCGGCGTCCGTGGCCGTTCCCGGCGTGCAGGTCAGCGTGTCGCCCTCATAGGCCGAGGTCGGCGTGAGCGAGACGCTGGCCAGGACGGGGGCGGTGTTGCCGATGGTGACGCTGGCGCTGACCGCGGTCCCGGTGTCGTCCCCGTCGTTGGGCGTGACCGTGCAGGAGATCGTGTCGTCGCCGTCGAAGCCAGACGACAGCGTGGTGCCGCTGCCCGCGCTGGTCCCGTTGATCTTCCAGGCGATGGTGGAGCGATCGCTGTCCCCGTCGGCGTCGGCGAACGTGTAGTCGCAGGTCAGCGTGTCGCCCACGCTCGGGCTGGCGGGCGAGATCGAGACGTCGGAGACCTCGGGCTTCGTGTTCTCGATGGTGACCGTGTTGGACTCCACCGGGTCGTCCGAGCTGGTCGCGTCCGACGCGATGACGACGCAGGTGACGTCGTCGTCCTTGGCGAAGTAGGCCGACGAGAGCGTGGCGGTCGTGACCGCAGGCGTCGCCCCGTCCACGTCCCAGGCGTAGGTGTAGGTGATGGTGTCGCCGTCGGCGTCCGTGGCCGTGCCGGGCGTGCAGGTCAGCGTGTCACCCTCATAGGCCGGGTCCGGGCTGAGGGTGACCGAGCTCAGCACCGGCGCGGAGTTGCCGATGGTGACGCTGGCCGTGTCCGAGGGACCGGAGACCTCGCCGTCGTCGGGCGTGACCGTGACGGTCCAGGTCTCGTCGTCGCCCGTGGCCGAGGCGGGGACCTCCGATCCGGTGTAGCCGGTGGCCTCCCCGTTCCGGGTCCACTCGTAGGTGTAGTTGACCGCGGACCCCTCCGGGTCCTCGCTGGGGGTCACGAGGGTCGCGACCAGATCGTCGCTGGTGGAGGCCGGATCGGGCGTGATGGAGACGGTGGGGGCGGAGGGCCAGCCGTTGACGGTCAGCGAGACGCTGTCCGAGCCCGTGACCCCGGTGGAGTCGGTGGCGTCGAGCGTGATCTCGTGCGCGCCCGGGCTCAGGTCGGCGGTGCTGAAGGTGGCGGTGCCGTCCGCGGCGGCGGGGGTGTCGTCCAGCTCGCCGTCGAGGTCCGAGCTCCAGACCACGGTGAGGGCCTCGGGTGCGTCCGTGTCCGACGCGATCGTCCCGACGAAGGTGAGGACCTCGCCCTGCTGGACGCGCTCGCCGTCCAGCGGGGTGTCGATGGACACCTCCGGGGCGTCGCCGACGCCCAGGTTGATCTGGTCCGTGCAGGTCTCGCCGCCCGGATCGGTGACCAGCAGGGTGATGAGGTGCGCGCCCAGGGAGAGGTCCGCGGTGGAGAAGGAGACGTCGCCCTCGGCGTCCGCGCCCGTGCTGTCCAGCGTGCCGTCGAGGTCGCTGGACCAGATGACGCTCAGCGCGCTCGGGTCGCTCTCGGCGTCCTGCACGAGGGCCGCGAAGGTGACGGTCTCCCCGGGCGAGGCGCTCGCGCCGTCCTCGGGGGAGGTGATCGTGCAGCCGGGGGCCGTGTTGACCACGGGCTCGGTGGTGGCGAAGAGCGTGATCGTCGCCGTGCCCGTGCTGTCGCCCGGATCGCGCACCTCCAGCGTGATCCGGTACTCCCCCTCGGACAGGATGGCCTCACAGCTCGTGCGGCCGTCCTCGTCCGGGGCCAGCGCGGGGCAGAGCTCGTCGCTGTCGGCGAACCAGGCCGCCTCCAGCAGGTCGGCGTCGGCCTCCTTGTCGCTCACCGAGCCCAGCAGCGTGAACGGGACGTCGGCCTCGACCTCGGCGCCGTCGCCGTGCGAGATGATCGTGGCGGAGGGCTCCTCGTTCAGGACCTTGATCCCGGATTCCTGGTCGCAGGCCAGGAGGGCGAGGGGGAGCAGCGCAGTCAGACGGGTCACGGAAGACTCCGCGGCTTGGGGGGCGACGCTGGGAGCCCTGCGGGAGATCACAGGAGCATCGGAGAGGATAGCACGCCGCGCGCCCCTACAGGCGTACAGCGTCCTGGCGCGCGGCCTCCCTCAGCGCTCGCGGTCCGAGAAGGGCAGATGATCGGGGCGAGCCTCCGGGTCGGGCTCGCCCGCGTCGATGTGTGCCTGCCGGGCGCGGATGGCGGTCAGCGTGCGCTTCGCGTCGGCATTGTATGGATCGAGCTCGATGATGTGGGCGTAGCGATACTCGGCGTCGCGCAGGGCCCCGCGGTAGTAGTCGATGCTGCCCTGGCGGACGAGGATCTCCAGCGCGTTGTCGATCTGGGCCTGCTCGAGGATCGTGCGGCGGTACTCGGCCCGATCCCGCGGGTGCAGCAGCGCCAGGCGAGCCTCGCTGGCCCGCTCCAGCACCTCGTCGCTCATGCGCTTGACGTCTGCGGGGATCTCCATGTCCAGCTCGTGCAGGCCGAAGGCGTTGACCACCTTGCGGTAGCCCTCCTCGACGTCGCGGGTGTCCGCCATCCAGTGCAGATCGAGGACGTCGAAGTGGCTGCCGCCGCCCACCTGTCGCAGCTTGTGGTTCAGCTCCTCGCGGAGCTTCGCCAGGCGGAAGGTGGGGTGCATGTGCTTCTCCAGCGTGGCCAGCCCCACGTCGAGCAGCGCCATGACCACCGCGTGCGTGCGGCGCTTGCCCAGATCGCTCACCGCGTAGAGCTCACGCTCGGTGTACTGGCCGGTGATCACCAGATCCCAGAAGCGCTGCTCGTCCCGGTCCAGGCCGCGCTTGCTCAGCGCCTCGGGCGTGGTGGGCGCGTCCGGGGCCCGGTAGACGTAGAGCCAGAAGATCTCCGCCTCCGCCTCCTCCGCCTCCTGAGGGGTGCGCTGCATGAAGGTGTCCACCTTGCAGCGGAAGATCGCGGCGGCGGCGGGCATGGGGGGCAGGCCCGAGCGGCGGCGCGGGCGGGCCCCCTCGGTGAACGTGTAGTGGCCGGTGCGGCGGCGGAGCTGCTCCGACGTGCGCGCCAGGAGCTGCGCCTCCAGGGCCTGGCGCAGCACCGGGCCGGCGACGAAGCCCCGCTTGACCAGCACCTCGCCCAGCGGCGCCCCCTCCTTCTGCGACTGCTGGAGCGCCAGGTCCCGGTCGCGGGGCTTGACCTTGCCGGTGCGCACGAGCATGTCGCCCAGGCGGCGGTTGGGGCGCTCGGGGCGATCCACGGCGGCGACGATGGCGCCGTGGTCGAGGAAGATCTCCGTGCTCTGCTGGTTGTCGCCGATGGTGAGCTTGCCGGTGGCCCCGCTGCGCCCGAGCGCGAGCAGCAGCTCCTCGGCCGGGGTCTGCTCGAGCTCGCCCTCCTGGCTGCCCGGGTGCTCGGGCTCGGGCGGCGCGCCCACGCTCATGAGCTCGGCGAGCTCGGGCCAGAGGTTCACGGCGGAGGCGCCCTCGTCCGGTCGCGGGGGCGCGGCGGGGGGCGGGGCCGCGCGGGCGACAGGGGACAGGGCGGGGGCCGGCGCCTCGGCCTTGTACCCGCAGGCCTCGGCGCAGGCGCGGAGCGCGTCGCGGTCGGTGTCCTCGAGCTGGACCTGCAACACCACCAGCCCGGCCGTGGGCATGACCACCGTGGCCCGCAGGTTCATGGAGGGGAAGCCGGCGGGCAGGTCCACCACGATGGGCACCGTCTTGCCCATGCCCGGCGGCTGCAGCCAGGGTGCGACCATCGAGCCATGGCACAGGTTGGCCTTGTACTCATTGACGAAGCCGGCCGCGTCGCGCAGGTCGACGTGATGCGTCCGGGCGGCCAGGGGCTGGGCCATGCTACCCTCCGGGGCGAGGGGTCAGGGGGAGCGGAGCGGCTCCACCTCAGATTACGCTAGCTCACATAGCGCGCGCCAGCCCCGGCGACACTGAACAGGGTTCCCCCTATCGATCCCCGCGGTCCGGCCCCTGGTAGAGGGCCTCGATCTCCGTGGCGTATCGCTCGCTGATGACCCGGCGCTTGAGCTTGAGCGTGGGCGTGAGCTCGCCGGTCTCGGGGGTCAGCGGCGCCGGGAGCACGGCGAAGCGCTTGATGGTCTCGAAGCTGGCCAGCCCGCGGTTCACCTCCTCCACCCGCGCCTGGAAGGCCGCGTACACCTCCGGCCGCCGGGCGAGGGCGGCGTAGTCCCCCTCCCAGCCCCGCTCGCGCGCCGTCGCCGCCAGCACGTCCGGGTCCGGCGCCAGCAGCGCCACGAGGTAGGGCCGGTCGTTGCCGATCACCACCGCCTGCCCCAGCAGTCCACCCTCCAGCTTCTTCTCGATGTTGACCGGGGGGATGTTCTTGCCGCCGGCCGTGACCAGGATCTCCTTCTTGCGGTCCACGATCTTCAGGAAGCCGTCGGCGTCGATGCGCCCGATGTCGCCCGTGCGGAAGAAGCCGTCGGGGGTCATGGCCGCCGCCGTCGCGTCTGGGTCGCGGTAGTAGCCGCGGAAGAGGTTGGGCCCGCGGATCTGCACCTCGCCGTCGGCGTCCAGGCGCACCTCCACCTCCGGCAGCGGGCGCCCCACCGTGCCCGGACGCCACTCGTCGAGCCGGACCAGGGTGGCGGGGCCGCAGCACTCCGTCAGCCCCCAGACCTCGCGCACCTTGATGCCCAGGCCCTCCCACCAGGCGTTCACGTCGGGGTTCAGGGCCGCGCCGCCGCTGACGATGTGGCGCAGCGATCCGCCCAGCCGCGCGCGGATCTTGGACAGGATGAGGCGGTCGGCCAGGGCGTGCTGGAGGCGCAGCCCCAGCGGCACGTAGCCCTCCCGCAGCGCCGCCGCGTGCGCCTTGCCCACGCCCACCGCCCAGCCCAGGATCTTCGAGGCCCTGGGTCCACGCTCGGCGGCGCGGGCCTCGGCGCCCGCCTTCACCTTCTCCAGGAAGCGCGGGACCGTGGCCATCGCATGCGGGCGAGCCTGCGGGAGGACCTTCGGCATGTCCTGGAGCGTGGGGCAGTACCAGCCCTCCGCCCCGAAGGCCAGGCCCTGGTAGAGCGCGTAGCGCTGGAGGATGTGGGCGAAGGGCAGGAAGATGAGCCCGCGGTCGCCCGGGTTCATCGCGAACACCTTGTGCACGATGCGGATGGTGTCCATGATCACGCGGTGCGTGAGGATGACGCCCTTGGGGTGGCCCGTCGTGCCCGAGGTGTAGATGAGCGTGACCGTGTCGTCGAGCTGCACCTCGGCCGCGCGCGCGGCGAGGAAGGCCAGATCGGGCTCGCCGGGGAGGAGCTGCGGGCAGGGGGCGCCGGGCTCCATCGAGACCACCGCGCGGAGCTCGGGGAGCTCGCCCAGGTGCGGCGCGATCTTGTCGTACTGCGCGCGATCCTGCACCACCAGCACCCGCGCCTCGGAGTGCCGGAGCTGGTACGCCACGTCCGGCCCCAGCAGGTTCGGGTAGACCCCCACCGTCACCCCGCCCAGGCAGAGGTTCGCCAGGTCGCAGGCCGCCCACATCGGGCTCGTGTCGGCCAGGATCGCCAGCGTGCCCCCGCGCCCGGCCCCCAGCGCGTCCAGGGTGCGCGCGAGCCCGGCCAGCTGGGCGTGGCTGGCGCGCCCGGTGAAGCCCACCCAGCCCTCCGGCGCCGGCACGGCGGGGCCCGGCGGCTCGGTGCCCGGCCAGACCTGGGATCGCTGCGCGTAGAAGATCACGGCGTCGGCGGACTTCTGGAAGCGGTCGAGCGTGAGCGCGGGGATGGTCTGCATGGCCTCATCCTATCCGGTTCGGGCCGGGATACGTCGAGGGGCGCCTCGAGGATCGCATGCACACCGCCTTCCTGCTCGCCGCCGGCCTCGGCACCCGCCTCCGCCCCCTCACCCTCGTCCGGCCCAAGCCCCTGCTGCCCGTCTGCGGCGTGCCCATGCTGGACCACGCCCTCGCCCACGTCCGGGCGCACGGCCACCAGAGCGTCATCGTCAACGCCCACTACCTGTGGGAGCAGGTCGCGGCCTGGGCGGTGAAGAACAGCTGCGAGGTGCAGGTGGAGCTGCCCCAGGTCCTGGGCACCGGCGGCGGCCTGCGCGCGGCGATGAGCCGCCTGGACCCGGCGGGCTTCGTGGTGGTCAACGCCGACGTGCTCTCCGACGTGGACCTGGGCGGGCTCCTGGGCGCCATGCCCCCCGACGGCGGGGCCCTCGCCCTGCGGCCTCAGGACCCGGGCGCGGAGATCACGGCGGTGGAGGCCGACGCGCAGGGCCTCGTGCGCCGCATCGCCGGGCTCGTGGACCTGCCCGGCGCCCTCCCCGGCACCCACTTCACCGGCGTCTACGCGCTCACCGGCGCGGCCCTCGCCCGCGTGCCCGACCCGCGCGAGCACGGGGAGAGCTGCATCAAGCTCAGCCTCTACGGCAAGCTCGCCGAGGAGGGCCGGCTGGGCTCCATCCTCCACCGCGGGGCCTGGGTGGACATCGGCGCCCCGCCCGCCTACCTGCAGGCCAACCTGGACGCGCTGTCCGGGAGGCTCAAGCTCCCGGTGGACCCCTGGACCCGCGGGGAGCGCGGCCCCGGCGGGAGCTGGGTGGGTGAAAACGCACAGGTTCACGGGGACGTTCACACCTCGATCATCGGCGCGCGGGCGGTGATCCCGGCCGATTCAGCGCTGCGCGAGTGCGTGGTGTGGGACGGGGTGCGCGTGCCGCCCGGGGTCCACTCTCGGACGATCTTCTACGGCCGCGGCGGGGAGGCCGAGCTGCTGCGCGTGGGCTGAGCGGGCGGGTGAACGGGGAGCGGGTCTGGGTGTGCTATGCTCGGGCCTGGCGCGTTCCCCACGCCCACGAGGAAGGAGGAGAGATGAAGCGGCTCCTGGTGCTCCTGGTCCTGGCGACCCTCACGGGCGGGACGGCCTCGGCGGACGTGGCGCCCGCGGGCGGCTGCTGCGGCGGGAAGGCGGCGCGCTCGGAGAGCTCGTCGGCCAGCCTGGCCGCGGGGGGCGCGGGCGCGGCCCTGCTCTTCGGGCTGAGGCGTCGGCGAGCGCGTCGCGAGCGGCCCTGATCGCGCTGGCGGTCGTCGGGCTGGTCGTGTGCGCGCTGGCGTCCACGGCGGCGCCGCTCCTCGTCTACAGCCTGACCCTCGCCGTCTTCGGCATGCCGCACGTCCTCTATGAGCTGCGCTACGTCGCGCGGCGCTTCGGGCCGGAGCTGGGCGCGCGGCTGAGGCTCGGGCTCGGGGTCGGGCTGGGCGGCGTCCTGGTGTTGCGCGGGGGCCGGCAGGCGGAGTGGTGGAGCGGCACGGGGGCGACCCAGGCCGAGCTGGGGCTGGTGCTGGCGCTGTGCGGGCTCGCCCTCCCGACCCTGTGGCGGGCGGGCGGTGGGGCGCGGGCCTGGGGCGCGGGCCTGGTCGGCCTCTTCGCCCTGGGCGTGGCGATCTCGCCCGTCCACACGCTGTTCGCGCTGGCCATGGCCCACAACTGGACGCCGGTGGGCTTCCTCCTGGACGCGCACCGGGGCGAGGGGCGCGGCCGCGTCCTGCTCGGCCTGGGCCTCGCGTTCGGGGTCATCCCCCTCCTCATCGCCTCCGGCCTGCCCATGGACGCGCTCGCCCGCCTGGGCCTCTACCTGCCCCAGCAGAGCGTGTTGCCCACCGGACCCCTGGCCGGGCACTTCAGCGCCTTCCTCGCCCCCGACTGGCGCGAGCGCCCCTGGACCGAGGCCGCGTTTCAGGCCCTCGTCTTCGCCCAGTGCATGCACTACGTCGCCGTGCTCGGCCTCCTCCCTCGCCTGCGCCGCGCGCCCGAGGGCTGGCCGGAGGTCCTGGCGGTCACGGACGGCTCGCGCTTCCTCCTCCTGACCGTCGGCGCCGCGCTCCTCTCCTTCGCCCTGTTCAACCACGACTTCGCGATGGCCCGCGGGATCTACAGCCTGCCGGCCGGCGTGCATGCCTGGGTGGAGCTCCCCCTCCTGCTCCTGGCGCTGCTGCCGCTGCCTCAGCCGAACAGCAGCCCCACCCCGAAGGAGGCCGCGTTGGCGACCGCCGAGATCAGCAGCGCCCGCCTCCAGGGCAGCGCGAGCGCCGAGCGGTAGACCAGCGTCTCCACCGCCACGACCGCCCCCTCCAGCGCCAGCGCGGTGACGAGCCAGGGCATGCGCTCGCGCAGGGGGAACCAGGCCAGCCACAGGACGGGATGTGTGATCAGCGTCGCCGCCAGGCCGGCGAGGCCGGTGCGGAGCGCGCGCGGCCCGAGGGCGAGGGCGATGGGCACCTCGACCCCCAGCGACAGGGCCATGGCCTGGATCTGCGTCATCGGTCCAGGGTATCCCGGCGCGCGCACGCTCTTCCCGAGATACCCACCGAGGACGGGCTCGCCCGAGCCCGCCCGGAGCCGCCATGACCGCCCCTTCCCCCGAGCTGAACCACCGGGTCGCCGCCGAGCTCAAGCTGCCCCGCGCGGGCGTGGACGCGGTCGCCCGCCTGCTCGACGAGGGCGCGACGGTGCCCTTCATCGCCCGCTACCGGAAGGAGGCCACGGGCGGGCTCGACGAGGCGCAGATCCGGGAGATCGAGGAGCGACGGGCCTATCTGGGCGCGCTCGACGAGCGCCGCGCCACCATCCTGGACGCGCTGCAGGCCCAGGGGCAGCTCAGCCCCGAGCTGCGCGCGGCCGTGCTCCAGGCTCCCTCGAAGGCGGCCCTGGAGGATCTCTGGCTGCCCTTCCGCCCCAAGCGCCGGACGCGGGCCACCATCGCCCTGGAGCGCGGGCTCGAGCCGCTGGCCCGCCTGATCCTCGACCAGCCCGAGCGCGCGGACCCCTCCGCCCTGGCGCGGCGCCTCGTGGATCCCAGTCGCGGGGTGGAGGACGAGGCCGCCGCCCTGGCCGGGGCCCGCGACATCGTGGCCGAGCGCGTCGCCGAGCGCGCCGAGGTGCGCGCCCTCGCCCGCGAGGCCCTGACCCGCGCCGGACAGGTCGTCTCCAAGGTCGTCCCCGCCCACGCCAAGGAGCCCACCCGCTTCAACCAGTGGTATGACCACCGCGAGCCCGTGGCCACCATCCCCAGCCACCGCTACCTGGCGATGCGGCGCGGCGAGGAGGAGAAGATCCTGCGCGTCAGCCTGGAGGTGGACGATGATCGCCTCCTCTCGGCCATCCTCGCCCGCGTGGGACACCGGCCGCGCAGCCCGCTGGGCCCCGAGCTGCTCGCGGCGGTCCAGGACGGCTACAAGCGCCTGTTGATGCCCAGCATCGAGAGCGAGGTCTCCGGCCTCCTCAAGGAGCGCAGCGACCAGGCGGCCGTCACCGTCTTCGCCCAGAACCTGCGCAGCCTCCTGCTGGCGCCGGCCTTCGGCGGTCGCCCGGTGGTCGGCGTCGATCCCGGCTTTCGTACCGGCTGCAAGTGCGTGGCCGTCGACGCCACCGGCCGCTACCGGGCGACCCTGACCGTCTACCCGCACACCGGGGGTGAGGCCGCCGCGCGGGCCGCGCGCGAGTTTGTCCAGTTCGTCCGCCAGCACGCGCCCGAGGCCGTCGCCGTGGGCAACGGCACCGCCGGGCGCGAGACCGAGGCCTTCGCCCGCGACGCCCTCACCGCGGCCGGGCTCAGCGCCCCCGTCGTCTCCGTCAGCGAGGCCGGCGCCAGCGTCTACAGCGCGTCCGAGCTCGCCCGCGCCGAGCACCCCGACCTCGACGTCACCGTGCGCGGCGCGCTCTCCATCGCCCGCAGGCTCCAGGATCCCCTGGCCGAGCTCGTCAAGATCGACCCCAAGGCCATCGGCGTCGGCCAGTACCAGCACGACGTCAGCCAGACCCTGCTGGCGGCCCGGCTCGTCGAGGTCGTCGAGAGTTGCGTCAACCACGTCGGCGTCGAGCTCGACACCGCCAGCCCCGCCCTGCTGGGCTACGTCGCCGGCATCGGCCCGAAGCTCGCCACGAACATCGTGGCCTGGCGCGCGGAGAACGGGGCCTTTCGCAGCCGCAAGGATCTGCTGAAGGTGCCGGGCCTCGGCCCCAAGACCTTCGAGCAGTGCGCCGGCTTCCTGCGCGTCCGCGGCCCCAACCCGCTGGACGCCTCCGCCGTCCACCCCGAGCGCTACGCCCTCGTCGAGCGCATCGCCGCCGACCTCGGCCAGCCCTTGCGCGCGCTCATCGGCCACCCCGAGATCGTCTCGAAGATCGACCTCCGACGCTACCTCTCGGCCGAGGTCGGGGAGTTCACCCTGCGCGACATCCAGAGCGAGCTCGCCCGCCCCGGCCGCGACCCCCGCGAGCCCTTCCGCGCCCCCAGCTTCCGTGCGGACGTGCGCGAGCTCACCGACCTGCGCCCCGGGATGAGCCTGGAGGGCGTCGTCACCAACGTCACGGCCTTCGGCGCCTTCGTCGACATTGGCGTGCACCAGGACGGTCTCATCCACATCTCTCAGCTCGCCGACCACTTCGTCAGGGATCCCCACGCCGTGGTCAAGCCCGGCGACCGCGTGACGGTCCGCGTGCTGGAGGTGGACGTCGCCCGGAAGCGCATCGCGCTGACGGCGCGGACGCTCATCCGTTGACGCTCATCGAATCAGGGGGCGGCGGGCGCAGGGCCAGCCAGGCCGAGAGGCCGATGATCAGGGTCGTCTGCGCCATGCCGAGGACGGACTTCTGCGCGAGGTCCAGCCCTGAGGGCACGATCAGGATCACCGGCCACAGGACGACGAGTGCGACCGCCTCCCACCAGCGCCGCACCTCGACGGACAGCAGGGTGGTCGCCCACAACAGGCTGAGGGTCGCGTAGGCGGCGCTGAAGGGGCTCTGCAGCGCGGCGAGGACCAGGAGCGCCATCCAGCGCATCGCCTGGTCGCGGCGATCGCCACGCCGACGGGCGGACGCGACGGTCAGCGCCAGGAGCCCGAGCGTGTAGACGCGGGAGATCAGCTTGCCCAGTCGCCACGGATCACCCACGTCGAGGCCGAGGACCTTCAGCTTGAAGGCGAAGCCGAAGGGGGCGATGTTGGTGGCGATCCCGTCGGGGGTGGAGATGTGCGGGAACGCCGCCCCCGAGCTCAGGTGCGGCAACGCGGTGCTCAGGAAGGCCAGGAGCGGGTTCGTGCCGTAAGCCAGCACCGACAACAGAAGGAGCAGCGCGCCGAAGCTCGCGACGATCGCGGCGTCCCGCGCGCGTCGCTGCACCAGCAGGACGACGCCCAGCAGCCCGGGGGAGATCTTGGAGAGGATGGCCGTCGCGAACAGCGCCCCGCCGATCGCCGTGCGGCGCTGATCGAGGGCCACCATGCCGACCAGGGTCAGCACCAGCGCGGAGAGGTGGAAGTTGCCGATCTGGAGGGCCAGGAGGACCGGCATGCTCGCGAGGAAGATCGGCGCCAGCAGCAGGATCCGGTGCTCCGCGGGGCCGCCGATCCAGCGCGCCACGACCCAGAGCCCCCACGCCGCGCAGAGCCCGCTCAGCCCGAACCACAGGGCGCGCTGCGCCAGGAAGTCGCTGTCCAGCGGGGCGAGCGGCGAGATGAGCAGCAGGAAGGTGGGCGGGTAGTTGAAGTTGTCGAGCCCGAAGGGCGCGTAGGGGTCCTCCTCCCCCGCCGGCCGCGGGGGCAGCCCGAGCGATCCGTACCACCAGGGGTCCGCGTACAGGTCGTCCACCCCCTGCCGCGCCAGCGCGGAGGCGCGCACGTAGGCGGTCAGGCAGCTATGGACCTCGGTGAACTTCTCGCCCGGCAGGGCCTGATCCTCGACCGCCGTCGGGTCGCCGATGAAGATCGTCACCCGCGCCAGCGAGAGGACGCTCGACAGGGCGACCAGCCCGTAGAGCGCGGCCAGGCCACGGTTGCGGTGGGCGAGCCCGTCGAAGGCCGCGGGGAGGCGCGGGGGCAGCCAGCCGTGCAGCCAGCCGCTCAGGAGGGCGGCCGGGAGCAGCGCCCCGAGCCCGGCGAGCCCCAGCGACAGGCCAGCGGACAGGGCGAGCGCGGCCAGCACGCCCGGGAGCGCCAGCAGCGGGCGCGCCGCGTCGCGGACGAAGGGGCGGACCAGAGCGCCCATCGCGCCGATCACCAGGGCCGAGCCGGTGATCTGCTGTGCGGTGCCCGCGGCGCCGAAGACATGCTCCAGCGGCCGCCAGAGCCCCTGCGCGACGATGGGCGAGAGCAGGACGGCCGCGAACGCGGTGAAGGCGCTCCGCTCGAGGCCGCGAGGTGATGGGTCGGTCATCACTCGGTTCACCGGAGCAACGGGTTGGCGAGGAAGGGCGGGGAGGCGCCCGGCCCGGCGGGGGTGAGGCGCACACCCATCGGGTCGCGGTGCAGGAGCGGGGCGCCGATCTCGGCCTCGAGCTGCTCGAGGCCATGCCGCAGCGCGGATCGCGACAGGCCCAGCCTTCGCGCCGCGCCCTGAATGGAGCCGGCCTCGACGATCTGGACGAAGGCCTTGAGGTGCTCCGTGTCCACCTGTCCCTTCCCGCGTCGCCGTGAGTGCTGCGTCCTGGCCTATTCCCCATCCCCGGGGGGCGCCAGGGAGCCGGTCGGCATCCGCGCGAGCCACTACCCAGGCGCGGAGCGGGTGAGCGGTAGCGGGCTCAGGGGATGATCTGCGGCTCGCACTTGGAGCGGATCGGCACCTTCGCGCACGCCTTGGAGGGGTCGAGCTTCGCCGGGTCGCAGGTCCCGACGCAGGCCTCCGTCCCGTCGCCCGCGGGCGCGCAGAGGCCGGGCGTCGGCGGGCTGTAGCCCCACGTTCCTGGCAGCGCGGGCCTCTCGACCCACTTGCAGGTCCCGGCGAGCGCCAAGGTCTTCGGCCTCGTCTTCGTCGCGGTGAGCATGCTGCCCCACATGCAGACGGTCAGCCTGCGGCCCTCCGCCGGGTCCCATCGACGCTCCTTGACGTAGAGCCTCCAGCAGAGATCACACTGGAGACTGTCATGGGTCTCGACGCTGGTCTTCACGGGCCCACAGGCGTCCCTGGAGCTCTGTCTGTTGCAGGCGTCGTCCAGCACCGGATAGCCGGCGCCATAGGGCGCCTGCACATACGCGACCTTATTGTCCTTGATCGTGCAGGTCCATTTCGTCTCATTCGTCTTGTCGATCTGGTCGATGACGCACCTGCCCGCCGCAGGGACCTCCGGGGTGCACGGCCAGGCGGTCTCGGGACAGGCCGAGCCCCGCGGATAGGAGTTGCCCGCAATCTGGACGCCGTCCTCGTCTATCGTGCACTGGCAGGGGCGCGGAGCTCCCGGCGCTTCCAGCGCGGGGGGAGCGTCCTGCGTCCCGCCCGCGCGCCCCTCGCTGGGGTGGCTCGAAGGGAGATCGAAGCAGTCGATCCCCCGCTTCGGGGGTCCCGCGCATCGCTTCCCCGGCGGGTCGCCCTCGATGAGGTCGCACGGGACCGTACCGAGCGAGCCGTCGTCCGCGTCAACGTCCGCCAGGGCGCCCTCCATGGGCGTCCCGGCGCACATCGGGGAGGGGGGGCTCTGGGCGACGACCTCGGGCGCGCAGCTCGCGAGGATCACCGCCGCCCAGGTCAGCACGATGAAGGTCAAACCTGAGCTCGTGCGCACGGTGCCCCTCCGCCCCGGTCGAGGATACCACGCCCCGTCGGGTCGCTCCCTCACCGCCGGCGCCGCCAACCCCGGGCGAGCTGCGTGCCTGGCACCTGTTCCGGCACCTGCTCTCCAGTTCCCCGAGCCCGCGCGTCCCGCTCACCGGGTGAGCCAGGCCACCGTGCGCGCCATGCCCTCGCTCGCGGAGACGGGTGGGGAGAAGCCCAGGACGCGCTCGCACCGGTCCATGGGGTACCAGCCCTGGGCGAGGAGGTAGGCCAGCGCGTCGTGGGAGACCAGCGGGGGCCAGCCGGTGAGGCGCGCCACGGCCTCGCTGGCGGTGGCGAGGCCGCGCAGGAACCACAGGGGCCGCACCGGCACCCGGCCCCCCAGGGCGGCGGCGTACTGGCCGAAGAAGGCGCCCCAGTCCTGGCGCTCGGGGTCCACCACGTGCAGCGTCTCCCCTCGGGCGCGCTCGTCCTCGAGGGTCGCGATGAGCAGCGCGGCGACGTTGTCCACGTACACGGTGTTCGACGGCCCGGCGCCGGGCGGCAGGCCCATGAGCCCCTTGCGGATCAGCGCCGCCGGGCGCACGGTCCAGTTCGGCGCGCCGGGGCCGTAGACGTTGGCAGGGCGCACGATGGTCGCGGGGTAGCCCTCAGCGCGGGCCCGCTCGATGACGCCCTCGGCCGCCGACTTCGCCGCGTTGTAGGCGATGGGGTCCGTCTCGGGGATCCGGGGCGTGTGCTCGGGGATGGGGCCCTCCCGCGTGAGGCCGTAGACGGCGATGCTCGAGACGTGCACGAACACCGGCACACCCGCCGTCTGCGCCGCCCGGAGCACGTTCTCGGTGCCCGTCGCGCTGTGACGGAAGAAGTCCTCGCGGGGCCCCCAGTCGCTGACCAAGGCCGCCGCATGCACCACCGCGTCCACACCGTCGAAGACGCGCCCGAAGGTGGCCGGGTCGGTGATGTCCAGCGCCCTCGGGGTAGCGCCCGCGGGCCAGACCCGCCCCTCGGCGCCGCGGCTGGCCGCGACGACCTCGTGCCCGCGCGCCACCAACAGCTCGACGAGGCGCGACCCGATGAAGCCCGTTGCGCCGGTGACCAGCGTTCTCATCATCACTCCAGATTGAATATTTTGATGTTTATGGATCGTCGATCTGCCCGACGGCGCGCTGGACGACGGCCATCAGCGGAAGGGATCCCAGCGCCATGCCCACCGCCAGCAGCCCCACGACGGGCATGCCCACCAGCCGCCCGTCGGGCGCCGTCCCCAGCAGCGCCGCCGAACCCAGCGCGCCCGCCGCCGCGCCGAGCTGCTGGGAGGCCGACAGCAGGGACATGAAGCGCCCCCGCTCCTCGGGCCGCGGCACCCGGGTCGCCAGGGCCCGCACGCTCACGTTCCGGCTCTGGAGGCTGCTCAACAGGAGCACGAAGCCTACCGCCACCGGCACCCTGCCCTGCCCCACCACCACGCCCAGGACCACCGCCGCGAAGAGCGCCGCCGCGCCCGCCCCAGCCGCCAGCGATCCCCAGCGATCCACGGCTCTCCCGGTGAGCTGGGTGCTGAGCAGCGCCACCCCTCCCGCCAGGGCGTAGAGCCCCGAGAGCCGCTCCCGCGGGAAGCCCAGGTTGTGCTGCACAAAGGCCGACAGGTTCGGGTTGAGCAGGAACGAGGAGGCTGCAACCAGCGCGGTCAGGGCCAGGGCCCGCCGCGTGTCCCGGTGGGCCAGCGGCGCCAGCGCGGATCCGTGCACCCGCCGCCCGGCCCCCGAGGGCAGCGCGCCGCTCGCCAGGGTCGCCGCGATCGCCGCGCCGAGCGCGACCATCCCGAAGGGCGCCCGCCAGCCCAGGTGCTCAGCCATCCACAGGCCCAGCGGCACGCCGCCGATGGCCGCCAGCCCGTTGGCCGCCATCAGCGCCCCGACCGCCCGGCCCCGCCGGGCCGCGGGCACCGCGTCGCTGAGCACCACCAGGCTGAGCGCCATGGCCTGCCCCCCCGCCGCGCCCGCCCCGAGCCGCGCCGCCAGCAGGGTCCGCCAGCCCCCCGCGGCGGCCGCCACCCCCGCCGCGACCGCCAGGGCCAGGAGCAGGCCAACCATGGCGCGGCGCCTCGGGGCTCGCTCCAGCCAGCCCCCGCCCAGCAGGCCCGCCGCCGCCGCCGCCGCCGTGCCCGCCGCGACGAGCAGGGGCAGCCGCGCCGTCTCCAGGCCCAGGGGCGCCGCCAGGTCCGGGCCCAGCGGCAGCAGCAGGGTGAAGTCCACCACCGTCACGAGCTGGATGAGCACGAGCACCGCCAGCAGGCGGCGCTCGCCCCCTGTCCCGGGCGCTTCGTCAGCTGCGGCTGATCTCGGCACGGAAGCGCTCCCGGTAGGGCCCGAATTCCTCGGCGAGCCGGGCGGGCGAGAGCCCGAACTGCTCTGGCGTGTAGTGGTTCTTGCCGTGCTTGTGCTGGCGGTTCTCCGCCGCGAAGGATTCGATGCGCGCGCCGTGGGCCTCGCTGAATGGCGCCCCCACCCGGGCGTGGATGTCGGCCACCAGCCCCACCGGATCCTGGATCAGGCGCCGGTAGGGCACGTGGATCAGGCGCCCCCCCTGGGGCCCGTCGGCGAAGGCCACGGCGCGGCTGGCGAAGGTGTGGACCTTGAGGTGGTTGCCCTCGACGGTGCGGCGCCAGTCGAGCTCGCGGGTGCTGAGCGCCTGGGAGGAGAGCACGAGCTTGCACTCCGAAGGCACCGCCTCGACCGGGTCCCGGTGGGTGAGCACCAGGTGGGCCTCGGGGATGGCCTCCGCCAGGGCGGGCAGCCAGGCCAGGTGGTGGGGGCACTTGAGGGTCAGGCGTCGGCCCGGGGCCTCGAGCTGGTGCAGGATGAGCACCTTCCGGTAGAGCTGGTAGCTCTCCCGCAGATCCTGGGCCAGCAGCCAGCGCAGGTAGGTGTAGGTCGGCGCGGTGCCCCAGTAGATCATCGAGCGACCGCCCAGGCGCATGCCCAGGTTGCACTCGTCGGGCAGGCCCGGCCGCACCAGGTGCATGCTGTCCAGCGCGTAGGCCCGGCTGGCGAGCTGCCAGGGCCGGAACTCGAGCTCGGTTCGCACCCGGCGCAGGTCCGGCCAGCCGCTCCGCAGCGGGTGGATGTGCTTGTAGAACTCGACGGGCGCGGCCTCGGGCACCGCCGACAGCAGCCGGTGCAGGTAGGTGGTGCCCGAGCGCGGCAGGCCGAGCACGATGACCGGCGAGTGGAGCGGCGTGCGGGCCAGCTCGGGCCGGTCCTTGAACGCCCGCTCGACCCGGAGCAGCGTGGCCAGCCCGGTCAGCAGCAGGGTCCGCAGGTTCATGTAGCCGAACCAGTGCAACCGACCCTCGTCGCGCAGCGAGGCGCACAGGATCTCCAGGGTCTCGGCGACATAAGGCGGGAAGTCCGGCGGCAGGCCGGCGCTCCGGCCCGCGTCCGCCATGAGGCGCTCGGGGGTCAGGGCGTCGGACCCGGAGCCGACCAGAGCGGCCAGCCGGTTCGCGGCGTTGAGCCAAAGGGGCATGGGCTGGAGCGAGAAGCCAATGGCCGCGCTCATGGGGCACCTCCGTGGATCAGCAGGGTCTGGAAGCGCTGCTCGCCGGCGCCCATGGACTGCTCGAGGATGGGTGTCTCGTCCGCCAGCAGGGCGCCGAGGCGCGCGGCCAGCGGGTGGTCGTGCAGCTCGAGCCGACCCCGCTCCCGGTCGTGCTGCTCGAGCGGGCCGTCGATGTGCAGGTCCACACGGTGGGTGCGGCCGTCTCGGCGCGAGTAGACCTGGTACAGCCGGGCGCCCGCCGAGGGCGCGCAGCGCGTGACGGTGAGGTCGAGCACCGGCGCCCCGCCGTCGCGCACCTCGACCCGGTGGGTGCCCGGGTCCTTGGTGAAGGCCATCTCGAGGCAGCGGTCGTGCTCGGGCAGATACCAGCGCTCCGCGGCGTGCGCGCGGCTCTCGGGCGTGGTGCTGGCCAGGACGAAGGGGAAGGTCGCGGCGGTGGGCAGCTCTCCGTGCCGGGTCGCGTAGGGCGCCACGAGCGCCGAGAGCACCAGCTCACCATAGGCGCCGACCTCGCTCTCGGTGAAGTCGAAGGCGGTCAGCGCCACCACCCCGTGGCCGGGCCGGGCCTCCAGGGGCGCGAGCCCGGTTGGGAGCAGGGCGCGGAGCGCGCTGGAGGGCGCCAGGAAGAACGCGCCGAGCGCCTGAGAGAAGCCATAGCGGGTCATTGGATCACCCCGTGCTCGCGCAGGACCCGGCCGATGATCGCGGCGCTCTGGCGCAGCTCCTCGGGGTGGTGGGCGGCGGAGATGGAGACGCGGAAGCGGGACTGGGCGCGCTTGACCGCGGGGTAGAGGATGGGGTTCAGGTAGACGCCAGCCGCCTCCAGCGCGCGGCAGATGGCGAAGATGCCGTTGTCGTCGCGGATCATGATGGGGATGACCTGCGAGGTGGAGTCGCCGATGTCCACGCCCTCGGCCAGCAGCGCCTCCCGGCAGACCGCCACGTTCTCCCACAGCCGCGCCCGGAGCTGGGGCTCGGCGCGCGCGATGGCCAGGGCGGCGCGCAGCCCGCCGACGACGGGCGGGGAGAGGGCGCAGGAGAAGACCTGAGAGCGGGCGTAGGCCCGGAGATAGTCGATGAGGGTGTTCGATCCGGCCACGTAGCCGCCCATGCCGCCCAGGCTCTTGGACAGGGTGCCGAAGTGCACGTCCACGACGTCCTCGACCCCGAAGTGCTCGGCGAGGCCGCGCCCGTGCTCGCCGTAGACGAAGGCCGAGTGGGCCTCGTCCACCATCAGCCGCGCGCCGTGCTTCTGGCAGAGCTCGGCCACCTGATCGAGGGGGGCGATGTCCCCATCCATGGAGTACACGCCCTCGACCACCACCAGCTTGCGGCCCTGCGCGCCCTGCAGGCGCTTGCTCAGGCTGGACATGTCGTTGTGGCGGAACAGGGACAGACGGGCGCCGGCGAGCTGGCAGCCGTCGAAGATGCTGGCGTGGGCGCTCATGTCGGCGATGACCCAGTCCTCCTGGCCCACCAGGGCGGCCAGCGTGCCCACGTTGGCCGAGTAGCCGCTGGGGAAGAGCAGCGCGGCCTCCGTGCCCTTGAAGTCGGCGATCTCCGAAGCGAAGTCCTCGTGGATCTTCAGCAGGCCGCTCAGGTGGGGCGAGCCCGCGGCGCCCAGGCCGAAGTAGCGCACGGCCTCGACCGCCGCCTCGATGACCTCGGGCCGGCAGGACAGGCCCAGGTAGTTGTAGGAGGCCAGGTTGAACAGGTCCTGGCCGTCCGCGTGGAGCTGCACCCGGGGCGCCGGCGCGCCGCGCAGGGACTTCAAGTACAGGTCATAGCCGCCCGGCCTCGACCCCTCGCTCCAGCGAGCGAAGTGGTGGTGGATGTCGAAGACATCGTCACCCGTGGTGCTGCGAAAATGACTCAGGTCGTGTTGTGTCCAGTGGGGTCGCTCAGACATCGGAGCCTCGGGTCTCTTTGCTTTGAGGGTCGCGCCGGCGCATGCCGGCCTTGAGGTAGCCCCAGCGTGAGGCTACGAGTTGAAGGGCTACACCCAGCTTCCCGGTACCGGTCTGACCCAGGGTGCCCTCCTGGTAGAGCTGGGCCGTGCGGGCGCGCTGAAGCTTGCCGCTCGAGGTCTTGGGCAGGCTGCCGGGCGCCAGCAGCAGCACCTCGTCCAGGCGCAGGGACAGGGCCTCGAGCACGGCGGCGGTGACGGCGGCGCGGATCTCGTCGGCGCGGTGAAGCTCGCGGCACTCCACCGCCAGCACGACCCGCTCCCTCCCCAGGCGCGCGTCCTGGACGCCGAAGGCCACCACGTTGCCGCGCCGCACGCCGGGCACCAGGCTGGCCTGCCACTCCAGGTCCGTGGGGTAGAAGTTCCGGCCGTTGACGATGATGAGGTCCTTGATCCGGCCGGTGACGTAGAGCTCGCCGTCCTTGAGGTAGCCCAGGTCGCCCGTGCTCAACCAGCCGTCCTGGAGCACCGCGGCGGTGCGCTCGGGGTCCTCCCAGTAGCCGCGCATGACGCTCGGCCCCGAGAGCTGGATCTGGCCCACCTCGCCCTCGGGCAGGCGCTCCCCGCCCTCGCCCACGATCCGGATCTGGTGGCCGGGGAAGGGCCTGCCGCAGCTCACCACGTCCAGGGCGGCCTCGCCCTCGGGTGCCTGGGCCCGGCCCCGCGCGAGGGCGGACGGGGCCACGCGATCCGCGCGGAGATCGTCCTCCAAGCCCACGAAGGTCACGGCCAGGCTGTGCTCGGCCATGCCGTAACAGGGCAGGAAGGCCCGGCGCCGGAAGCCGTAGGGCGCGTAGCGGTCGGCGAAGGCTTGCAGGGTGGCGCGCTGGATGGGCTCGGCGCCGCAGCCCGCCGCGACCAGGCAGGACAGGTCGAGCCCGGCGATCTCGCTGTCCTTGACCCGCGCGTTCGCCAGGCCGTAGGCGAAGTTCGGCGCGAAGGTGAAGGCCGCCCGGCGCTCGGAGATCTGGCGCAGCCAGAGGCTCGGCCGCTTGAGGAACAGGAGCGGCGACATCAGCGTCACACCGCCCATCGCGTACACCACCGGGGTGAAGACGCAGCCGATGAGCCCCATGTCGTGGTACAGCGGCAGCCAGCTCACGCCGGGGCGCGGGTCGTGCCGGCTCAGGGCGAGGCCCACGCCGATGGCGCCGGTGTTGGCCACCAGGTTGCCGTGGGTGAGCGTCACGCCCTTGGGGCGGCTCGTGCTGCCCGAGGTGTACTGGAGGAAGGCCACGTCGTCCGGCGTGATCCGCGGCGCCCGCGGTCTGGCGTCGGGGGCGACGCGGTCCAGCAGGGTGGCCAGGGTCTCGACGCCGCGCAGGCTCGGCGCGGCGCTCATGAGCGTGCCCAGGAGGGGGCGCACGGCCGCGTCGGTGACCATCAGCGCGCAGCCCGCGGACCGGAGCGTGTGCGCGCAGCCCGAGAGCCAGACCTGAAGCTGGGCCAGATTCAGGGGCGGGTACATGGGCACCGCGATGATCCCGGCCGCCATGCAGCCGAAGATCGTGTCGATGAACTCCACCGAGTCGGGCAGGATCAGGGCCACGCGGTCGCCCTGGCGGAGGCCGGCGGCCTGGAGCGCCGCGGCCACCCGACGCGCCCGGCTCGCCAGCGCGGCGTAGGAGACGGGCCGGGAGGGCCCCTCGTCGCTGATGTGGGTGAAGCCCAGATCATCGCGTTCGGCCGCCTGATCCAGGGCGGCGGTGAGGGTGGGCGCCAGGGTCATCGGCTCGCCCTCCCCGCGCACGACTGCAGCGCCTCCGCCACGCCGCGCGCCACGTCGCCCAGCGTGCGGGCGCGCTGAAACATCTGTACGGGCAGGGTGACGCCGTAGTGGTCCTCCAGCTCGGAGAGCAGGTTCAGGCTCTCCATCGAGTCCAGGTTCAGGTCCGCCGCCAGGCTCGAGCTGGGCGTGACCGGGCCCCTCACGGGGCGGCCGAGCCGCTGTTCGACGTGCGCGATGATGCGGTCCGAGACCTCGTTGACGTGTGGGTACATGGGCTCTCCCTTGCGGCGAAGGCTGCGTTCGTTCGGAGAGTTAACCAACCTTCAATCGGCGTAAACACGGCGTGGCGCGTGATGTCCCCGTGCGTCAACACGATGTCCCGGCGCGCACACGGCGGGGCACCTCATGTCCCCGTGCGTCAACGCGATGTCCCGGCGCGACAAGGCGCCGCGATCAGTCCCGCGTCCGCCTCAGCGCCTCGCTCGGGTTGGCCCCGAACCACGCCGAGTAGGTCCGGGAGAAGTACGCCAGGCTCAGGCCGACGCGGTCGGCGGCCTCGCTCACGGTGCTCACCGCGCCGGTCTCCAGCAGGCGGCGGCCCTCCTCCATGCGGCGGGCGCGCAGCAGGTCGCTGGGGCTCTGGCCGGTGAGGCGCTGCACCTCGCGCAGGAGCTGGCGGCGGCTGAACGCCAGGGCCCTCGCCATCTCCTCGACGCCGAAGTTCGGGTCGGCGAGGCGCGCGGCGACGGTGGCCTCGATCTTCGCGATCTGGTCCCGGTCGACCTGCCCCAGCCCCTCGCGCGCGTCGGGAGGGCCCGAGGGGTCGGCGGGTGCCGGGCCCGTTGGGGTGCCGCGGGCCACCCACCGCTGGATCCGCGCCACCAGCTCCCGCATGCGCAGGGGCTTGCTCAGGTAGTCGTCGGCGAGCTCGAGGCCCGCCACCCGGTCATCCTCGGTGACCTTCGCGCTGGCCAGCAGGATGGGCACCGCGCGCAGCGCAGGCTGCGCCCGCACCTGCCGGCACAGCTCGAGCCCGTCCATGCCCGGCATCATCACGTCGCTGACGATGACGGCGGGCGGGTCCGCGGTCGCCAGGGCCAGAGCCTCGGGGCCGCTGGCGGCGGCGCGCACGGAGAAGAAGCGCCGAAGGTGGGCGACGAGGAAGTCGCGCAGCTCGGCGTGATCCTCGACCACCAGGACGCGGGGGCGCTCGCCCTCGTCGGGCCCGGGCTCGGGCGGCGCGAGCGGCGGGAGCGGGGTCACGGGCGAGCTCGGGTCGTCGCCGAGCTGGAGGTCTTCGGGGGCCAGGTGATCCACCCCGCGCGGCAGGGTGAACCAGAAGCGGCTGCCGGGCCCCTCGGGCTGGGCCTCGACCCCGATCTCGCCCCCGTGCAGCGCCACGAGATCGTGGGCCAGCGCCAGGCCGATGCCCACGCCCTCGAAGCGGCGCGTGTCCCCGCTCTCTCCCTGCACGAAGCGCTCGAACAGGCGGCCGCGCAGGGCGATGGGCACGCCGATGCCCGTGTCGTTGACCTCGACCCGGGCCGGGCCGTCGTCTCCGGGGATCTCCAGCCGCGCCGTGATCTCGCCGCCGTCGGGCGTGAACTTGAGGGCGTTGCCGAGCAGGTTGCTCAGCACCTTGTCCAGCAGATCGGCGTCGAAGTAGAGCTCGGCGCCGGACTCGGGGAGGTCGAAGCGGAGCGTCAGCCGACGGCGGGCGCACTCGGGCTCGAAGCGGGTGCCCACCCGCCGGATGAAGCCGCTCAGATCGCGGCGCCGGACCCGGAGCAGGATCTTGCCGCTCTCCAGCCGGGCCAGGTCCAGCAGCTGGTCCACCAGGGCCTCCAGCCGCGCCGTGTTGTGCAGCGCGACGCTCAGGGTCTCGCGGCCGGGCCCGGGCGGCACGCCCCCGGAGGCGGCCAGCTCCTCGAGCGGCCCCGTGATCAGCGTGAGCGGCGTGCGCAGCTCGTGGGAGAGGTCGGCGATGAGGCGCTTCCGCAGGGCGTCCACCTCGGCGAGGCGGGCGCTCTGCTCGGTCAGCGCCCGGTTGGTCCGCGCCAGATCGGAGGTGCGGGCGAAGATCAGGGCCTCGAGCTCCTCCTCCCGGCGTCGGGCCCGGACCCGCTGCCCCACCAGGGCGAGGACTCCCACCGCCAGCCCGCCCAGGACCAGCGAGAGCGGGAAGGCGCGGGTCTCCGTGAACGCCGGCTGGCGGTCCAGGGTGAGCGCCGCGACCGGGCCCCAGGTGCCGCCCAGGCAGGCCTGGACCTCGAAGCGCAGATCGCCTGGGGGGAGGCTGTTCCAGGTGGCCTCGCGGGCGGTGTCGAGGCCGCGCCAGTCGGGGTCGAGGCCCACCAGGCGGTAGCGGAAGCGGAGCTGCTCGGGCCAGGTGATCTCGGGGCTGGTCCAGGCCAGGCTCAGCGTGCGCTGGTCGGACGACAGGACCAGCGCGCCGTCCAGGGCCATGGGCGCCCCGTTGACCCGGACGGACTCGAGGATCACGACCGGCGGCGCGGGGGTCGGGATCCGGTCGGGATCGATCCGCGCGAGGCCGGCCTGGGTCGGGAACCAGACGCGCCCCGACCGATCCGTGGCGCCCGCGGGCGCCATGGCGCCGTTGGCCTCCCGGTTGACCATGCCGTCGCGCTCGTCGAAGCCCAGGCTGACGACGCTGGGCCGCGCTCCCCCGAAGAATGCTTCGAGTTCAGACAACAGAACATAAAAGATTCCGCGGTTCGTGCTCATCCAGAGCCGACCCTGGCGGTCCGGCTGCAGGCTGTGGATGCTGTCGTCGAACAGGCCTTCTCGCGTGCTGAGGCACCGCGCGTGGTCCTCGGCGCGGGTCAGGCGGCACAGGCCGGCGTCCTCGGTGCCCGCCCAGACGACGCCCTCCTTCGAGATCCACAGGGCGCGGATCCGGTCGCTGGACAGGCCGCTCGCCATGGTCCAGCCCTGGCTGCCGTCGCGCCCGTAGCGGATCACGCCCGTCCCCAGGGTCGCCGCCCAGACCGCGCCGTCCGGCGCCTCGACCAGGTGCGTCGTCGCGCTGACCGGCGCGCCCTCGGGCTGGGGCATCGTCCGCCAGCGCCAGCCCGCGCCGTCGCGCTCCCCGACGGCCACCCCGTCCTCGCGGCCGATCCACACCCGGCCGTCGCTGGCGCTCAGCATCGCGCGGCCGTCTTCGCCGTGCAGGCGCCAGCGCGCGGGGTCTACGGGCGCGCAGGTGTCGCCGGTGAGCGCGCACACGCCCATCGGCGTGGCCAGCCACAGGGCGCCCCCGGGTCCGGCCATCATGCTGGCGAGGCCGCGCTCCATGGACAGGTCCGGCGCCCGCCAGGGGATCAGGGCGTCGCCCTCGACCCGGAAGAGCTCGCCCCAGCGCCCTCTCGCCCAGACCTGCCCCGCCCCGTCCTCCAACACCGTCGAGATCACGCCCTGGTCGGCGCCCACGGTGCTCACCAGCGGGGCGCGGGCGTGGAGCAGGCCCTGGCCGTCCGTGGCGATCCACAGGCTGCCGTCGGGCGCCAGGGTCCTCCTCCGAACGCGGAAGTCGATCGGCAGGTCGAGCGTGGGGCCGCTCCCCACGTTGTGCGGTGGCTCGTCTGGAGGGTCCTGCACGGACACGGGCGCGGTGTCCAGGCGGACCACGCCGCTCATCGACCGCACCCAGAGCTGCCCCTCGGCGCGAAACAGGAGCCCGTAGCCGAGCCCCTCCGCGTTCCGCCGCCAGACCTTCACCTGGTCGCCCTCCAGGCGGACCAGATCCCCCTCCTCGGTCACGACCCAGGGGTTCGCGTCGGCGCCGAAGCCCACGCTCACCAGGCGGTTGCTGGGCAGCTCCGGCAGCTCGGAGCGGCGGTAGACGCGGAAATGGGCCCCGTCGAAACGGACCAGGCCGTCCAGCGTGGCCAGCCAGACGAAGCCCCTCGGATCCACCGCGACGTCGATGACGTGGTTCAGCGGCAGGCCGTCCTCGGTGGTCCACCGATCCAGGATGAGGCCCGAGCCGGGTAATTGCGTCGAGGTCTTCGCCCGCGCGAGGGGCGCGAACAGCAGCAGGAGCGTCAGGAGGATGTGCACGGGGCGGTGTTTTAGCGCGTTCTCGGCGGTCCGGTCCAGCGGGAGCGGCCAGGGGGCGCCGCCAGCTTCCGTTGGTTCCTGCAGCTGGCCTGGGCGATGCTGCTGCGTCGCCAAGACGCGGTCTCACCAGGAGCAGGTGTGCTCGACCTCCTGGCAGGTGATCGTGACGCGGCTTCCCGGGGCCAGGTCCACGCGGCCGATCTTGAAGAGAGACAGGCCCGTGTCCTCGAAGCTGGCGGAGACGACGTAGGCCCCGGCGTCGAGGCTGGCGGACGCCCCAGGCTGAGCTCGGGCCACGACCTTCCCGCCCTGGGAGAATGTGACCTGGGTGGCCTGACCACGCACAGACACGCCCGCCCGGGCGGCCGGCGCGGGTGTTGTGGGTGGGAGGGCGGCGGGCGCGCTGGGCTCCGGCGCGGCGGCGGCGGGCGCGCTGGGCTCCGGCGCGACGGCGGCGGGCGGCGGGGAGGCGGTAGCTGATGCTGACTCAACCGCCTTGGGTTCGTTCGCCAGCGCAGGCTGATCTGCGACCGCGCCGGGCCCTGCGCCTGTAAGCGCCCCGACCAGTGCGTGCCACTGGGTGACCAGCGTAGTGAGCGCCAGCAGCACCGCGCTCATCCCGCTCACCCAGGCGAGGACCCGACGGATGGGTCTCGGCGCGGCCGGGGCCTCGGCGATGGCCGGGGCGGGCGCGGCCGGGGCCGGGCTGAGGAGCCCCTCTGAGACGCCGGGCTCCTCGAGGGCCACCTCGTTCAGATCCGTGGGCTCCTCGATGGGGATCTGCTGGGCCAAAAGGGTCGGCGCGTCCAGGCTGAGAGGCTCGCCCGAGAACATACGCCCCGCCCGGGGGTCCGCCGTGGGCTGGTCGCCGGCGTCGAGGAGCTGGGGGACGAGGTCCTCGGCCCAGTCCAGCAGGCGCTCGCCCTCCATGGCGTCGTGCAGCCGGTCGCAGTCCCGCCGGACCTCGCGGGCCGAGGGGCGCGCCTCCGCTTTGTACGCCAGCATGTTCTCGACCAGCGCCAGGATGGGGCTGTCGACGCCCACCCGGGCCGCCAGCAGGTTCAGCCGACCGTCCAGGGTGCGCTCGAACTGGCGCGGGTTGCCGCGGAGCTGGCCCAGGGGCTCACCGCGGATGAGCTCGTAGAGCACGGCGCCCAACGCGTAGATGTCGGCCGCGGGCCCGAACCCGCCGGTCTCGGTGCGCTCGGGCGCCAGGTACTCCGCGGTGCCCGCCACCACGCCCAGGGAGGTCAGCGCGTTGCGCGACCCCACGTCGGCGCGGGCCAGGCCAAAGTCCAGCAGCTTCACCTCGCCCTGGGCGGTCAGCAGGATGTTGGCGGGCTTGATGTCCCGGTGCACCAGACTCAGCGGCTGGCCGTCGGGGCCCGGTGTGCTCCACGCGGCGTGCAGGGCGCTCGCCAGCTCCCGCACGATCGCCAGCGCGACCCGCGGCGGCACCGGGCCGTGCTCGGCCAGGCGCGCGAGAGATACGCCCCGGATGTATTCCATCACCATCGCCGGCTGGCCGTCCAGCAGGATCAGCCCCTCGACCGCCACGATCGACGAGTGGCGCACGAGCCCGAGCAGGCGGGCCTCGTCGAGCAGGCGGGCCGCGGCGGCGCCCTCCAAGGCCCCGGTGTTGGCGACCTTGACCGCCACCTGCTTCTGAAAACCTGCGGACAGGGCCTCCGCCAGGTAGACCGTCCCGAAGCCGCCCCGCCCGATGGCCCCGAGGATGCGGAGCTGGCGGCGCGAGGCGGAGGTCTCGGTCACGGGCGGCATCTCAGCGCTCCGGCTCGCGGAAGGCGGCGATGAGGGCGGTCACGTCCAGCCCCACCGCCACCGCGCCGACGCCGATGGCGCCCCACTGCATCGTGTTGGCCCGCGCCGCGAGGCCGCCCAGCTCGCTGGTGGGGGTCGTCGGATCGTTGATCTCGATCTTCGCCAGCGCCGCGAGCGCGTAGAGGCCCGCGGCGGTGGCGGTGCTCCCGATCGCGCCGGCGACGAGGCCGGGCGCGGGGCGGGGCCGGGGCGTCGCCGGCAGGGGCGGACAGGGGGGCGACTCCACCGGCACTTGTACAAGCACCGGTTCAGGCGCTACCGGCGGTGCGAGCCGGCTCAGCTCCGGGGTGGCGCCGGTCGGGAGCAGGCCGGTGTAGTGGACCGCGCCGTCCGCCCAGAGCACCTGCAGCAGATAGGGCCGATCCGTGGGAAGGCTGGACGACGCCGCGCCGTCCACCCACAGGCTGAGGCCGGGCGGAGGCGCCACGGGTGTCGGCGCCGCGCCCTCGGCCTGGGCTGCGCGGTCGAGCTCCGCCAGCTTCGGGGTGTTGGCGGAGATCTTCGCAGGCAGGGTCCCCCCCACCGCCCGAGCGCCCCGCAGAAGCGCGGTGGACACCTCTGGATCCTTCTGCACATAGGCCAGGATCGCCTGCACCTCGTAGAGCTGGGCCACGGCCTCACGGGGCAGGACGCCGCTCAGACAGCCCAGGCCCGCCGACACCCGCGCCGCGGACCCGTAGAAGCGCGCCAGGTCAGGAGGAGAGGCGGCGTAGGCGTCGAGCGCCGCGTGGAGCTCGGCGGCGACGCTGGCCACGGGGGTCTCGCAGGGCAGAGGCGGCGGGAAGATTCCGGGGATGGGCATGGGGCCTCACGGCGAGATCGAACGAGGAACGCTACCACGATGTTCCCCTGTGTACCTCTGGCGCGCGAACCCGAAAGGATGTTCCGGTGTTGACGAGTCACACCAGCCCGCCAGCGTCGGCGCGCTAGGGCGTCAGGTTGCCGGTGTACAGCCAGGCCGAGGTCCCGGCGTGCTCTACGATCAGCAGGTCGCTCACGCCGTCTGCCGAGAGGTCGGCCAGCTTCACCCAGCCAGCCTCGCCCGAGGTGTTGACCAGCCAGTCTGTGTCCTCCAAGGACACGGTCGTGCGGTCGAGGAGCGGCCCAGCCAGGACCGCGGTGCACGCCTCGTCCTCACCGACCTGAACGCTGACGGTGATGTCGACGAAGCCGTCTGAGTTGACGTCCCCCGCTCCTGCCAGCTTTGCGGACTGGCCGGCGTCGGTGTCGACGCTGAGGAGTTGCGTCGTGCCCTGATCCACCCCATATACGTACAGGCCGGACTCGGCGTCGGTGTAGTACACCAGATCTCCGGCGTCCCCCGCCTGGCCCCAGACGAAGCCCAGACCTTCCTCACCGACACCGTCGCCCTCGGCGACGATCGTGTAGTCCTCGAAGAGCGTCGAGAGGTCGTCGCCACTTCCCTCCACGAGGCGGATCTCACCAAAGGGAGAGGTACGCTCGAACCACTTCCCCACCAGCAGGTCGTCGTAGCCGTCACCTGAAGGATCTCGTCCTCCAGCGAGCCACTCGTCGTTTCCATCGTACTGGACCTCCTCCCAGCCGTCCAACCCGAAGGTGGACGCGGTGGCGTCCTCGGACGTCGTGTCGGGTCCGCCATCCGAAAAGAGGTAGACATCCCAGACACCATAACCGGTGCCAGGGTCCCTGAACCAGCCCATCGCCAGATCCTCGGTCCCGTCGCCGTTCACGTCGCCGGCCGAGACGGCGGGGTGCGCCTTCAGCCCACCCCAGTCTTCATCCGCGGCGACCACGCAGATGGCGCAGGCATCCTCCACATCAATGGATACGCCTTCGAGGGGACCCACCAGCACGAAGGCGGCCCCGCCGCCGGTTGACCCGTCCCCGGTCCAGGTAGGCGCGTTGATGATGAGCACAGCGCTGTCGTCGTCGGTCCTGTCACCCGCGCTGTCCAGGCCCCAGCCCACCATCGCGAATTCGTCGTCGCTTCGCAGCACGACATCCGCATCCCCGACCACGCCCCCGGACTCCACGGGGCCCGCGTACAGGCTCACGCGGCCGCGGGTGTAGCTGCCGCCGTCCAGGTAGGTCTCTCCGAGGGCGAGATCCGTCCAGCCATCGCCCGTGAGATCCCAGCCGGTCGTGACGCCGTAGTAGCGGGGCCCCTCACCGGCGTCGAGCTCCCAGCTCGCCGCGGGCTCCCCGGTGTCCAGCTCCCAGCTCGAGTAGGCTGTACCGGTGTCTCCGCTGTCGTCGGGAGGGGGCCCGCTCGTGTCGTCGGGAGGGGGCCCGCTCGTGTCGTCGACGGACCCATCGCTGCTGTCCTCCTCGCGGCCCTCGAGCGCTTCCAGCTCCTCCTTGGACACGAAGAAGCAACCCGGCAGCGTCTCGACAATGATGAAGAACCAGAGACATCGGGACATCACCAGCGCCATGGCTCCTCCGGGGACCAGCTCGACCTCCGAATCCCGCCGGGTAGGCGCCCCGGCGGGATTCGGCCCCGGGGGGTGCTCGCGCGCGCCACGGTCAGCATGGCGGTGGGGCCAGTCACGGGGACCCCGCCTGGCGCAAGCGCTGGGAACTCTCCTGGGAGGATGCATGAGGGCTCGGTGCAGGCTGGTGTGGCGAGTATAGCAGACCAACGAGCTGGTCGTGCGCAGGTCAACCTCTGATAGGATGTTCATGTCGCCGCGTGGGCGACGTGCTGAGTCCTACATGCGCCAGCGCGAGTTCCATCCGAATGTCCACCTCTACCGGAAGCACCACCCTGGCGCCCACGCTCCCTCGCGGCGGTGGCGCCATCGCCGGGCTGGGCGAGACCTTCGGCGCCGACCCGCAGTCGGGTACGGGGAACCTGAGCTTTCCACTGCCCCTGCCTCCCGGCCGCGCGGGCCTCACGCCCTCGCTCACGCTGCGCTACAGCAGCGGCGCGCCCCAGGGCCCCTTCGGGTTGGGGTGGAGCCTGGACGTGCCCGAGATCTCGCGGCGCACCGAGCGGGGCCTGCCGCGCTATCGGGACGCGGACCCCTTCGCCGCCGACGCCGACAGGATGGTGCTGTCGGGCGCCGAGGAGCTCGTGCCCCGGCGCGTGGGCGAGCGGGTCCTGTATCAACCCCGGGTGGAGGGGCTGCACGCCCGAATCGAGCGGATCGGCCTCGGTCGGGGCGGCACCTGGCAGGTCTGCACCCAGGATGGCCGGCGCAGCGTATATGGCGCGACCGTGGATGGGGTAGAGGCGGTCGTGGCGGACCCCGATCTGCCCGACCAGATCTTCTCCTGGGCGCTCAGCCGCACCGAGGACGCCTACGGCAACCGGGTCGAGTACGCCTACGCGCGCCACGACGGGCCCCAGCTCTACCTGAGCGAGATCCGCTACGTCGATCTGGGGGACGGCGACGATCGCCGCTACCGCGTGCGGGTGCGGCTGGTCTACGAGGACCGGCCCGACCCCTTCACGGTGGCCCGCGCGGGCTTCCCCGTCCGCACCACGCGCCGGGTCCGCCGGATCGAGATCCGCACCGGCGAGCGGGCCGAGCACCTGTGGCGCGGGGTGGCGCTCACCTATGCCCAGGCCGAGGGCAACCGGCGATCCCTGCTGACGAAGATCCAGGTCTACGGCGAGGACGGCGCCAGCGTCGAGCGCAACCCTCCGCTGGAGCTGCGATACAGCGGCTTCTCCCCCATCGCGCGGGCGCTGGTGCCCGTGCAGGGCGCGCCGACGACGGCCCTGTCCGATCCCAGCGTGGCCCTGGTGGATCTGAACGGGGACGGCCTGCCGGACCTGATCGAGCTGGCCCCGGGGCGCGCCCGCGTCTGGAGAAACCTCGGCGAAGGCTGCTTCGAGGGGCCTCGCCCCCTGGGGTTGGCGCCAGCCGGCGTCGCGCTGGGCACCCCGGGCGTGCAGCTCCTCGACGCGGACGGCGACGGCCGGATCGAGCTGCTGGTCACCCGGGGGGAAAGCTCGGGCAGCTACAGCCTCGGGCCCTCGGGCGGCTTCGAGGCCTCGCGCTATCGTCACCACCCCACGGCCCCCAGCTTCCCCGACGGAGATCCCGAGCTTCGCCTGGTCGATCTCGACGGTGACGGCGTCGCCGACGCCCTGTGTCTGGGGGCCTCCCCGCGGGTCTACCTCGCCGACCGCGAGGGGCGATGGGCGCCAGGCCGGCGACCGCGCTCGGCGCCGCCGGGGCTCTCTTTCACCGATCCACGGCTCCACCTCGCGGACCTCAGCGGGGACGGCATGCCGGACCTGGTGCTCGTGCAGGAGGGCGGTCTTACAGTGTACGCAGGCCTGGGGCGGGGCGAGTTCGGCCCGGCCTCGACCCTGGCCATCCCCGGCCGGCTGCCCGAGGGCTTCGACCCGCGGCGCGTGCTGCTGGGCGACGTGGACGGCGACGGCGCCGACGACCTGATCTACGTCGAAGACGGCCGAGTGCGGATCTGGTTGAACCAGGGTGAGGCGCTCGGCGAGCCCGTCGAGCTGCTGGGCACCCCACGGGTCCACGGCCAGAGCGCGCTCCGCCTGGTGGACCTGCTGGGGAGCGGCGTCCCCGGCCTGCTCTGGACGCGCGACAACGCCGGAGACGGCCGGCCGGGCTGGTACTTCCTCGATCTCACCGACGGCGTGAGGCCCTACCTGCTCACCGGGATGGACAACCACCGGGGCGCCACGACGACCGTCACCTACACCTCCAGCGCGCGCCAGCCCGGCCCCCGCGGCCTGGAGCCCGGCGCCGGCCTGCCCTTTCCAGTCCTGGTTGTCGCCAGCGTTCGCAGTGATGAGCGCTTCTCAGGGACCTCGATCACCACCCGCTACCGCTACGAGCACGGCGTGTGGGACGGCCTGGATCGGGAATTTCGCGGCTTCGGAAAGGTCACCCGATGGGACGCCGACGGCGCCGGCTCCCCGCCCCTCGAGACGCGCACCTGGTTTCACACCGGCCCGGTGCCCGACGGCGCGGGGAGCTGGAGCACCCGAGACCACTCCAGCGAGTACTGGCGCGAGCCGTGGGGTCCCAGCCTGCTCTCGGCCCCTCCGGGCTATACGGTCTGGGCTGAGGGCCTGAGGGGGCGCGCCCGGCACGAGCTGCTGCGGGCCCAGCGCGGGACCACCCTGCGCGTCGAGGTCTACTCCCTGGACGGCGGCCCGCGCCAGGGCCGACCGATGAGCGTGACCGAGTCCCTGACCCTCAGCCTGCCGGTGGAGGAGGGGCGCGCGCTGGATCCAGAGCGCGCCGCCGGGAGCGCGGCCACCTTCCTGGCCTTTCAGCCCTTCACCGCCGCCGGCCGCGAGACCCTCTGGGAGCGCGGCGACGAGCCACGCACCAGGCTCGAGTGGAGCGCCCACCCCGACGCCTGGGGCCTCCCCACCACCCACCTGAGCCTGGCCCTGCCCCGCGGCCAGGACCCGCTGGCGCCCCTGGCCGCGCACACCACCGAAGCGCCGACCCTGGCCACCCTGACCCGAACCGAGCGCGCCGGCCGCGACGAGGCCGGGCTGCTGCTGGGCGCCCTGAGCTTCCGCGAGACCCGCTACGCCCTCGAGCCGCGCCAGCGGCTGAGCGTGTCCGAGCTGGTGGATCTGGCCCTCGAGAGTGCGCCTGATTCGGCCTTGAATCTCCGGCTCGACGGCCAGACGCTGACCCTCTACGACGGGCCCGCCTTCACCGGTGAGGCGCTGGGCGTGATCGGTCCCTGGGGTGCGGCGGTGCGCACCCTGACCCTGGTGAGCCCCGCGGATCAGGTCGAGCCGCTGGCGGGAGAGCACGGCTACCTGCTGGACGTCGAGGGCGGCGAGCCCGGCCTGTGGATCTGCTCGGAGGCGCGCGCCCTCGACGTGCAGCAGGGCGCCGGCCTCGGGCTGCTGGTGGCGAGCCGCGACCCCATGGGACGCACCTCCACCGTGACCTGTGATCGGTGGCACCACCTGACCGCCCGGGTCACCGATCCGGTGGGGCTGGACACGGTCGTCGAGGTGGACGAGCGCACGCTCCAGCCGGCCTCCATCCGAGATCCCAACGGGCTGGTGCGCCGGGCGGCCTACAGCCCCCTGGGGTCCCTGAGCGCCGCCTGGGTGCTCGACCCGCAGGGGGGAGGCGATCGCGAAGATCGGCCCTCGACCACCTACGAGCAGGACCTGGAGGCCTGGGACCGGGCGGGCCAGCCCCTCTCGTCCCGCACCCGGCTCAGCGTCTGGCACACCGCCGACCCGCGCGCCAGCGACGCGGAGATCATCGAGGAGGTCGTCTACAGCGACGGCCTGGGGCGCCCGCTGCAGACCCGAACCCGCGCCGACGCGCAACGACTGGGGGTGGATCCCTGGGGCGGGGCCGGCCTGCCGGCCGATCGTGCGGCAGGGGCGGGCGCGCCACGGCTGGTGCAGGAGGGCGCAGAGCCCTTCGTGCGCGTGAGCGGCTGGACCGAGTACGATGACAAAGGCAGGGTCATCGCGGCCTACGAGCCCTTCTTCAGCCGGGGCTTCACCTGGCGCGACGCCGCGCACGAGGCAGATCTCGCCGGCCAGTCGGCGGTGGGCCTCGCCATGCGCACCACCTATGACGCCCTGGGCCGCGCCGTCTGCGTCACCCGCCCCGACGGCGCGCAGCTCCGCACCGTCCACGGGCGCCCCACCGGCGCGGGCCCCGACGACTTCACGCCCAACCCCTGGGAGCAGTGGACCTGGAGCCCGCTGGACAACGGCGCTCGCACCCACCCCGTCGACAGTCGGTCCGCCAGCCTCTGCTGGGACACGCCCTCCAGCGTCGAGGTGGACGCCCTGGGCCGGCCCTGGCGCGCCGTCGCCCGGACCCGCGAGGTCGCCGACGGGCCGATCATCGAGGTGAGCACCACCACCGTGCTCAACGCGCGCGGCCGGGCCACCGCCGTCATCGACCCCCTGGGGCGCGTGGCGGCGCGGGCGCGCTACGATCTGCTCAACCGCGCCTGGTGGAGCTGGACCCTGGACGCGGGCGAGCGGCGGCAGGTCCTCGACGCCGCCGGCGCGCCCCTCCTGAGCGTGGACGCGCGCGGCGCCGAGGTCTGGACGCGCTACGACGCCGCGGGGCGCGCCGCGGAGGTCTGGGCCCGCGACGGCGCCGACCAGCCGCGCACCTTGCAGTGCCGGTACGCGTATGGCGACGGCGGGGACCCCGCGCAGGATCCGGCGCGGCGCGCCGAGGCGGCGCGGCGCAGGACCCTGGGCCGGCTGGCGACGAGCTGGGATCCCGCCGGTCGGGTGGAGATCCTGGCCTATGACCTCGGCGGCCAGCCCGCCGAGGTGGCGCGCCTCCCCGTCTGCGACGCCGTGCTGGCGGGCATCCTGGAGGGCGGGTCGCACCCGGGCTGGGAAGGGGGCGAGCCCGCGCTGCTGGGAGACGACAGCGCCGCCGATCGTCGCGCGGAGCGCTTCCTCACCACCACCTCGCGGGACGCCCTGGGGCGCGCCTGGCGGGTGGAGCTGCCCGCCGACGCCCAGGGCCGCCGGCCCGAGCTCCTGGCGCGCTACGGCCGGTCCGGGGCCCTGCAGGCGGTCGCCCTGGACGGCCTCGAGATCGTCCGGCACATGGCCAGCGACGCCCGCGGCCAGCGCGCGCTCACCGTGTACGGCAACGGCTGGATGTCCCGGGTCGCCACCGATCGCGCCACCGGCCGCACCCTGCGCCACCGGGTCGAGCGCTGGCGCGCGGGCGCCGGGGACCAGCCCTGGGTCCCCTCCGACCCGGGGGCGCCGCTGCTGGACAGCGCCTTCACCTACGACCTGGACGGTGAGCTAAGACTCCAGGTGGACTCCGCGCCCGGCTCGGGCGTGCTCGGCTGGATGGGGGGCGCCGACGCGCTGGTGCGCGAGTTCGACTACGATCCGCTCGGTCGGCTGGTCCGGGCGACCGGGCGCGAGGCGAAGGGCCGCGAGACGGCCTGGGCCTGGCCCGGCGATCGCTACGGCGCGGGAGGGGTGCCGCAGCGGGCGAGCGCACCGAGCGAGACCCGACCCTATACTGAGCTTTACACCTATGATCTGGCGGGCAACCTGCGCGCGCTGGTCCACCGCGCGGCGACCGTGAGCGCCAGCGGCGTCAGCTGGGCCGGCTGGACGCGGACCTTCGCGCTGGCGGATCAGCGCAACCAGCTGGTCCGGCTGAGCGACGGTCCGGGAGGCGCCGACACCCACGCCTACGACGCCGCCGGCCACCTGATCCGCGAGCAGGGCACGCGCAGCTTCGTCTGGGACGCCTTCGGCTCGCTGATCCGCTTTCGCGAGGACGGCGGCGCGCGCTCGGCCACGGTGTACGACGCGGCCGGCAAGCGGGTCAAGCGCCTCGTGCGGCGCGGCGCCAGCGTCGAGGTCAGCACCTGGATCGACGGGGCCTACGAGGCCCTGCGCTGGTCCGGCGACGAGGCGGGCGAGAACCGGGTCGTGCATGTGACGGACGGCGTCAAGCGGGTGGCCCTGGTGCGCAGCGGCCCGCCCGCGCCTGGCGACGAGGGGCCCGCGGTGCAGATCCAGGTGAACGACGCCCGCCAGAGCTGCATCTTCACCCTGGATGAGGCGGGCGTGGAGATCCGCGGGGAGGAGTTCACGCCCTACGGAGAGACGAGCTTCGGGTGTTTCGCGAGGAAGCGATACCGGTTCCAGGGCAAGGCCCGAGATGCCGAGACGGGCCTCGGGTATCACGGGGCGAGGTACTACGCGCCGTGGATGTGCCGCTGGGTGAGCCCGGATCCGGCGGGGCTGGTGGACGGGCCGAACCTCTATGTGTTCTGTAAGGGGAATCCGGTGGGGTGGTCTGATGAGACCGGAAATGAAGCGGAACGCTCCGATCCTACCAATGAAGCTCCGGCTGAGGTGCAGGAACTGGTTTTCGAACCCCAGCTCATGACAGTCGATCTTCCGCCTGGTGCAAAGGGGGGGGCTGATGAGACCGGAAATGAAGCGGAACGCTCCGATCCTACCAATGAAGCTCCGGCTGAGGTGCAGGAACTGGTTTTCGAACCCCAGCCAATTACAGTCAATCTTCCGCCTGGTGCAAGAGAGTCCTATCAGAGACAACAGGAGGTTGCGCGGTACTTCGACGTGCTTTCTTTTGGCCTTACAAGTCTCTCATTCTACGATTCAACCTCCAGTGCCTTCCGCGGGAGTGGCGGTGGTGGAGGCGCACTGACCCTGGGCGTCGGCCAGCTCAGTTCGGCCCTTGTCGACCTGTTTACATCAGGGTCGAACGATCCAACATTACAGCAAATCAACGCCTGGAACAAAGTCTTTTCTGCAGCATGGGAATTCGGCAGTATATTATTCAGCGGCGGGACCTTCATTGAGGTATTCACTCCCATCGGCATCCTCACCGGCCCCGTCGCCTACATGCTGCCACTAACGTCACTGTTCATTCAAGGTGCCATTGCCGGCGGTGACGCTGGGATCCAAAGAGAAGACCCCAAGGTGCTCTGCAGCGTATTCTACACCGAGGACTCCCCTCAATACTCTGGCTGCGTCGAAGGGAAAGAGCGAGAGGCGCGATCGAAAGTCGAGGAACCTGGTCTCGTGACCAAGAAAGGGAGCAGATGATGACAGGCAGTCTCAGGCAAGCCTTTGGACTCCCCTAGAACTCGAGCAGTCGGATTTGAGGGGAGGCAGCGCATGCCGACTTGTCAAGTCGTTCAATGGAGTGAGGCCAGGTATCACAGCGTGACGATTGACAACGCAGCGCCCTAATAGAGCCAACATCTCCACCCAAACCCATCCCGGAACCCCCATGCCCAACCTCGGACCCAACGCCCTCAGCCCCCAGGCTTACCTGGTCGACCTCCTGCGCTTCTGCTCGCTGAGCGTCACCGTGGGCGGCCAGCCGCTCGGGCCCGACCGCCTGGAGACCGCGCTGGCCCTGCCCAGAGGCGCCCTGCTGGAGCGCGCGACCCACACGGAGGAGGGTGGCGCCTGCCTCCTGGCGCGGGCCCACGCCGAGGTCCTGGCCGCCTATGCCGAAGCGCGCAGGCTGCCGGCCCCGGGGTCGGCGGACCAGCAGACGCTGTTCGGCGCCCAGTTCGACGCCGCCAGGGCCGCCGTGGAGAGGCTGCTGGGCGGGCTGGGCACGAGCGCCGCGGCGCTGCGTCAGCTCAGGGCCGTCCCGGCCGACCAGAAGCGCAGGCGGGCCTGGGCGCTCGGGCTGGCGGACACGTCGGACCTGATCTGGCTCATCGATCAGGTGGAGATCCTCCCCACATTCCAGGGGTCACCTCCTCTCTCGGGTTGGATTTCCGCGTAGGCGTAG
>CAZTOW010000059.1:0-57788 GCA_964615375.1 uncultured Enterobacterales bacterium | reverse complement strand
CGTGCCCTCCGACCGGGCACCGAGGACGGAAAAGGGGGCAGGGCGAGGATGTACGCCGGATCAGCCGCCCCAGCGCCGCCGTGTCTACGCCCGAGCCCCGGAGCGCGCTCCAGGCCCGGTGGGCGACCAGCACCAGGCGCGCCACGGCCTCGGCGAGGGGCGGCGGGACGGCGTTGCCGGCCTGGGTGTACTGCTCCTCGACGGTGCCCTGGACGGGCCAGTCGGCCGGGAAGCCCTGGAGGATCAGGGCCTCGGGGACGGTCACGCGCCGGATCCCAGCGGCGAGGAAGGCGGCGTCGCTCGCGCGGTCGGGTCCTCCGTTGAACGTCCAGTCGGGTGCGCCGGCCCTCGTGCCTTTGACCTCGGTCGTCGTGAGCGTCGGAGAGGGCGCCTCGAACCTCCACGGTTCGCTACACGCGCGACCGTGGCTGCTGTCGCATGGGTAGCAGGCCCGCGCGCTGCAGCTCTCGCGGTTCAGCGTGTCTCCGACCGCCTTGCCCAGCGTCTCCCAGGGCGCGCGGCCCAGCCCGTCCGCCTCAGTCGGCGCGGCATGCGTCGGCGCGGGTCCTTCTTCATCCAGTGGGAGCGGACCTCCCCACACGATCAGCCGCCGCCGCCGCTGAGGCACCCCGAAGTTCGCCGCGTCCAGCCGCCACACGCCCGAGAACGGGAAGCGCAGGCTGATCTGGTCGAGGACGTGGGTGTAGTGGCAGGCTGGGCAGCCTCCCCGGTCCAGCGAGCAGGCGTCCGCGTGGTAGCTCCAGCCGAGCACGTTCTCCGCCAGAAACCAGCTCGGCTGCGCCTCGTCAATGGCGCGCAGCGTGGCGGGCCAGCCGTCGCGCTCGTCCTCGCCACCCCGGCGCTTGCCGGCCATCGACCCCGGCTGGCAGGGCGGCGAGGCCCAGAGCAGATCGACCTTGCCGGCCCAGGCGGCGAAGTCCACCATGTTCACGTCGGCCTCGACCGCCGGCAGCCCCGCCGCCCGCAGCGTCCGCACCGCCGCCGGCGCGCGCTCGACGCAGGCCACCGCCTCCCAGCCCGCCCGGTGCAGCCCGAGCGAGGCCCCGCCGGTGCCGGCGAACAGCTCCAGCACGGCAGCGCGGGTCATGGTCGCACCTGTCCGGGTCGCGCCGCCGGATGCGTCCCCTCGGATACACTCCGCTCTCCCCCGTCCACTGAAGAAGAGGCCACGGCGCGATGACCGACTACGCCTACCGAGACCGCGTGATGCGCACCTGGTTCGATCAGCGGACCTGGGACAACAACGAGGAGTTCAAGCTCAAGCGCGAGCTGATCCAGAAGAACCTGCCCGAGCTCGCACCCTTCCCCCTCCTCATCGACGACGAGTGGGAGGTCGTGGCCGGCGCCACGAACAACGGGCGCGGCGACCTGCTGCTCACGGACGGGGCTGGCGCCTTCGCCGTCGTCGAGGTCAAGTGGCTGCCCGAGCTGTTCGGAGGGCGCACCTCGAAGACCTCGCGGAACAAGAAGCGTAAAGCGGTGAGGAGCCAGGCGTTGAGCTACGTGCTCGCCGTGCTGCGCAACTTCACGGACGCCCAGACCGCGACCGCGTTCACCTACACGAACGACCCCTTCCGCCCCGGCCTGGCGAGGATCGGCATCCTGAGCAGGGATCTTCTGGACGCGGATATCGAGGTTCTCCCTGAGCAGGAGCCCGACGAGGACGAGCGCGAGGGGTGAGTTCATGGGCGCCCCCCACGGGACCACGCGTCCACGCCCCGCGCGAGCGCGCGGCCCACCGTGTCGAGCTGGCCGAGGAACCAGGCCCTGCGCGGGCCGTCGAGGAAGTAGGGCTCGACGCAGAGCGCCACGGCCTTGACCCCGGCGATGCAGCCGAAGGCTTCCGAGTAGTCGCCGTCCCTCGGGATCCCGTTGGTGTCCGGGCGACACGCGCGGGCGCGGCAGGGCCAGGGCACGACCGCGCCCAACTCGACCGCGACGGACTCCGCGAGCGCCCGGCCGCGCGCAGAGCGGTGATCGTAGAACAGCTCGCCGCGATCCCCACCGCCCGCGTTGACGTGGCAGTTCAGGTAGACGCTGGCCTTGTACAGATCGGCGCGCGCCCACTGCGAGGCATACTCGCCGTCGCTGAGCAGCACGACGGTGTGCCCGAGGCTCCGCGCCTCCCGGTCGAAGGCGTCGAGGTAGCGGCGCACCACCGAGACCTCCTCGGCGCCCTCGAAGGCGGCGCCGCGGTCGCTCCAGCGAGACGGACGCCCGGCGTGGCCGATGGTGGCGGCGAGGATCATGGCCTTCTCCCTTTGGCTTCCATGAATCGCGACAAAAACGCGAGAATCGGATCACAACCGCACCCCCTCGCGCCATGGAGAGGTGTAGGGCACAGCGACGCGGGCCTCACGCGAGCACCAGGGCCTGGTCGCCGAGCGCCGGGTCGGCCAGGATCTCGCCGGTGCGGCGGACGATGATCGCGTAGAGATCGGCGCTCCCCGCGAACAGGTGCCACTCGGCGCCGACCTTCCTCCAGGTCTTGCCGCTCGATGTGGTGGTCTCAGCGGGCGCCGTGGTCCGGCGGTAGGGCGCCGCGCAGGCCCGCGCGTAGCGGGACAGCAGCTCCGGGTAGGCCACGCGGACGGGACCGGACGAGGTCAGCTCGGCCTTCAGGCCGTTGGCCAGCTTCCTCGCCCCATGTCCCCCGTGGTGGTTGGCGCGGTCGAAGAACAACACCAGCGACCGCTCCGTCCTGACCCCGAAGATCTCCGCGATGTCGATCGCGGCCTGCCAGGAGGCGCCGCTCTTCGCCGCCTCGGCCTGCGCGAGCTGGAAGGCCCGGACCTGGCCCGCCGCGGTGAAGCGGCTGGTCCAGGGCTCCTGCCAGAGCGGCAGACTCATGCGCACGGCCTCGTTGGCGGAGCTGGTCGTCTGGAGCAGCAGGCCCGCGTCGGGGCCGAAGGTCTGGGCGAACGCCGCAGGATGGGCCGCGTTCATCCTGGCCAGCAGCTTGCCGAGCGCCCCGCTCCGCTGCGTCCACTGGAGGAGCCCGTAGCTGAGCCCTTGGCTGTCGGTGTTCCGGTTCTGCGCCCAGAACTTCCCGCGCGACTCGCCCCGCGCCACGTAGTCAATCACCCGGGCCGCGATGTCCATGACGCTCCTCCTCCCCTCGGCGACCGGCGCCACGACACCCGCCTTCGGCGTCGAGACGCCGAGCACGACCAGCGCCGCGCCCGCGAGCGCGCCGCCCAGCATCACCACCAGCGGGACAACGCGGGTCATCGCACGATCCGCGCGATGTAGACCTGCTTCTGGCCGAAGGCCGTGCCGTCGATGGCCGGGCTCGGGCGCCCGTGCTGGAGGATGCCCTCCACCACGCCGTCCTCCTGCACAGAGGCGTCGATGTCGTCCCAGAACGGATCCCGCAGGATGGCCTCGGCCAGATCGTCGCGGGTCATCACCCGGAGGCGCCCGCGCTCCGGGTCACGGAGCTGGACGTCGTGGGCGCGGAGCACCGCGAGGACCAGATCGGCGCGGTCCTTGCGGCCCCGGTTCAGGTTCAGCGCCCGAGCGCCCAGCATGTGGCGCGCGACGAGGCGGACGCCGGCGACGATGTCGGCGGTCTCGGGGTCGAGCCTGGGGAGCGTGACGCTGTCCAGGTGCCCGAGCACGCCGCCCCAGGCGTCCACCTCGGCGGAGAACCAGGCGCTCGCCAGCCGGTCCCTGAGCGCACCCGAAGGCATCTGGTCCCGGAGCCCGGCGAGCGCGATCCGGGCGAGCACGCTCGCGCCCTCGGTCGGGAGCCGGTCCTCGCGCAAGGCGTCCACGGCCTTGTGCAGTTTCGGGATCAGGCTCTCGTCGCGGAAACCCGGCGTGAGGCTGAAGAACTCGCCGACCAGGAGCGCCCAGACAGCCTCGGCGAGCTTCACATCGTCTGGCTCCCGCAGGGCGTGGTCGAGATCGAGCCCGAGCCTCGGCCGAGCGCGATACAGCGGCGTGGAGAGTTGCGCGAGACAGAAGCGGGCCAGCGCCCGCACTGGGCTGCTCATGGGGTCCTCCGCGCGAACGTGTCCTGCGGGTAGACGCTGAGCGGGTCCACGAGCCGCCCGCTCGGGTCGTAGACCTGGACGTGCAGGTGCGGCCCGGTCGCGCGCCCGGTCTGGCCGCTCCTGCCGATGAGCTGGCCTCTCTGCACCCTCGCGCCGAAGGTTACGCTCACGGCCGAGAGGTGCAGAAAGGCCCAGAGATAGCCGTTGGACCGCAGAAAGACCGCGTGGCCGTTCGTGACACCACGCCCTACCCCGTCGCGGTCGATGCGCTCGACGACCCCCGAGAACGGCGCGTAGACCGGCGTGCCGACCGGCACCGGGATGTCCAACCCACGGTGGAACGCCGTCTGCTTCGTGATCGGGTCGGTGCGCCAGCCAAACCCCGAGCCCGCCCGCGGCTGACCGGGCAGCGGGGCGTGCGGGTCTCGCGCTGGACCCGGATGCGGCGCGCGCGACGGCGCCAGCACCCGGGCCTCCGCGCCCGGCGAGGCCAGCGCGATCAGCAGGACCCCGAGCCCGGTCGCGGCGATCATCCACGGCGCGCTGGACCTCATGGCAGCACCCCACCGTCGAGGTGCCGCCCCCACCAGGAGAACGCCATCGACATCGCCAGGTTCTTCGCCACGCCCTGGCTGCGCACGTTCTCCAGGAAGGCGCGGTAGCCCACCTCGGACGGCGAGAGCAGGGCCGTCTTCGGGTCCTCCAAGGCTGCCACCGATACCCGCGCGAGCCGGCTCCCGCCCGCGAGCACCGGCACGAAGCTGAGGTCCACCGTGCTCCTCGGCGTGCGGAGCGCCGCCAGCAGCCCACGCTTCATGACCTCGTGGTTGGCGCAGAAGATCCGGTCGGACCAGCCAGGGATGGCCTGCCGCCACGACAGCGCCAGCCAGGCGTTGCGCTGCCAGACCCCGGCGAAGTTCGCCGCGATCTCCTCGGCCACGCGCCGCTCATCGAGCCGCCGATCCCACTCCACCGGGCTCGCCGGACGCTGCACGCGGGACCACCACGCGGGCGCCCAGGACCCGCCGTCCAGGTCCCAGCCCATCGACCCGAAGCGCCGGAGCGGCATGCGCATCATCGACGGCCCCGCCGGCAGCTCGGGCCAGCCGAGCTCGCAGAGCACCTCGCCCTCGCGCAGGGACGCCACCCAGAGCTGCGCGCCGGGGATGAGCCAGCCGCCGAGCCCGAGCTCGTGTCCGCTCGCCGCCATCGCGTTCAGGCTCGCGCGCCAGACAGGCAGGCGCTCCTCGCGGCTCAGGCCGGCAAGGGCCAGCCCGACGTCGGTGAGCGCGAGGCCGCGGGTGATGGCGAGCGAGTCGGACATCACGCCGCCTCCCCAACCGCCATCTCGGCGTTCGCCCCCTCCTTCCCGGCGCTGAGCAGGCTGCGCGGGATGGGGCTGCTCCACCAGAAGCGGGCCGCCTCGCTGAGCTGCGTGAAGGTCAGGCCCGAGCTCGGGGCCATGGCCAGGAAGGTGGACCAGCCACCCTGCGTGGGCGGCAGGACCGTGAGGCCCGCCTGACGCGCCGCCTGACCGTTCACGATGCGCAGCCCGCTCTGGCCGACCACAGGCAGCAGGATCCGACTCTGCGTGTAGCTGGGCGCGCCGCCGAGGGTGGCCAGCACGTCGGCCCCGAGCAGCCCCCACATGCGCTCGGCCCAGGCGTCGGGCGCGAGGTGCCAGCCGAACTGCGACCAGTCGCCCAGGTAGCGCAGGCCCTGGTCCATGCGCTCCTTCGTGGCCTTGATCGTGCGCTCCTCGTCGTCCGCCGGCCAGCTCGCGCCCATGTGGCGCGGCTGGATGAGCGTGAAGCGGTGGTCGGTGCTGTCCACCGCCTGCCAGCTCCCGCCGCCGGCGACGCGCAGCCCGATGCCGCCCTCGCGGGTCACGCGTCCGAACTCGAGGTGGTCGAGCCGGTCGGCGCTCCAGGTGCCGGGGATGGCCACGCGCAGGCCCTCGTAGATGGGGCCGCCGGCCTCGGGCACCAGCACCGGCCGCTCGCGCACGATGGCGGCGAAGGGCGCCCAGGGCCAGGCGTCGGGGCTGACGCGCGCGAGGTCCTTCAGGCGGGCCTCGGCCTCGCCACGCAGACGGGCCGCCTCGGTCGGGTCCTTCGACCGCTCCGCCATGCGGAAGCGCGCGTTGACGGCCCGCAGCAGTCGGCTCGCCTCGGTCGCGATCTTCGCCTTCGCCTCGGCCTCGCGGCGCTTGCGGACCTCCTCCATGCGCTTGCGGGTCTTCTCGGGGTCGCGCGAGATCAGCAGCAGGATCTCCTCCGGCCCCATCTCCATCTGCGCGCCGGGGTTGTTCGTGTCGCGGTCCTGGGACTTCAGGAGCTGCGTCATCCAGCCGCGTTTGCCCTGGATCAGGTTGAAGCGGAGCCCGTCCTGCGACTTTCGGGCGAAGTAGTAGTAGATGGCGATGGCGCCGAGCGTGTTGCCCTGTCGCACGCCGCGCCCGTTGCGCTGCTGGAGCGTCGCCGGCTCCCAGGGCAGGTCCAGGTGGTGGATCGCGCAGGTCCGCGTCTGGAGGTCGATGCCTTCATACGCGATCTGGTTGGCGATCACGATGTCGTACTTCGGCTCGGCGCCCGCCTCGGGATCGCCGTTGAACTCCCGCGCGATCCGCTGGCGATCCGCCGCCGCGCTCGCGACCTTCGCGTTGAGGATGCCGATGCGCTCGCTTCGGATGCCGCGCCCGACCAGCACGTCGCGAACCCAGCGGTGCGCCGCCACGTTGTCCACGAAGATGATGTGTCCACAGGTCTTGTTGGTCATGACCCGGTCGGCCAGGGCCTCGAACTTGGGGCTGCTCGGATCGGCGACCCGGTCGGCCGTGTCCCACTCGAAGCCCTGGTCGAGCTCGGCGTGGATGGCGACCAGGGCCAGCCGCGCCATGAGCCCGAGGATCTGCGCCTTGTCGGCGGGGTTCGTGGACTGGAGCGCGCTCTCGATCAGCCGGACGTAGCGGTCGTACTTGTCCGACTGCGCGTCGTCCATGTCCACCTCGACCATCTCCACCTTGGGCTCCGGCAGCTTGAGCCCCACCTCTTCGGCGGTCTTGAAGTCCCCGTAGCGGAAGATCACGTCGCGCAGCTCGTGCAGGTTCTGGAAGCCCACCACGGCCGAGCGGTCCTCGACCTCCAACTTAGGGTTGACCACGCTGCGTATCTCGATGCGGAGGTAGCGGTCGATGAACTGTTCGGGGTCGCGGATGCCCATCCGCGTCCAGGCGTCCGGGTCGATGTACTGGATGAGGTTGTAGAACTCCAGCGGGCTGTTCTTGGCCGGCGTCGCCGAGAGCAGGACGACGCCGCGCCCCCCGGTCTTGCGGCGAATCGCGGCGCAGCGGAAGTCGAGCTGCCACGCGCGCTTGGAGCCGTCGCCTGGGTTGCCCATATACCTGGGAACCCCACCCTCGCGTTCCTCTGGAAGATACAGGTTTTTGGAGCTTTCGGGTTCCGGCAAAGTTGCGGCTGGATGGGACTGCGGAAGACGCGAGGGAGGACGCCGAGGATGGGCGTGTACCGGCGAAGGAGGGTGCCGCGGAAGTCGGAGTCGCGGTCGGCGAGGCGCTGGTCGCCCCGCTGAAGGCGGCGCTCAGGGGGCTGTTGGCCGAGGGCCTGCCCGCCGAAGAGGTCGAGCCCACGATGGCCACCATTCTCCACCGGCTTCACGCTGGGCTCCAGAAGCTCCGGCCGAACACACAGCTCGCGCCGTGGATGCACGGGGTCGTGGTTCGAGTGGTCGAGGCGCAGAGGCCACAGGTCACCGGCGCGCCCCTGATCGCGGCGCACCTGACCGCGGGCGACCCGACGGGCCAGGACCGGATCGCTGGGGCGCTCGTCCCCCTCCTGGAGACGCTGCCCCCGGATCAGGGCGAGGTGCTCCGGCTCACCGACCACGGCGCGCTCACCCAGATGGCGGCTGCGAGTCGGCTGGGGCTCAGCAAGGTCGCCTTCAAGTCCAAGGTGAACTCGGCCCGCCGCAAGCTACGGGTCGCCGTGCTCGCCGGACTCGCGCTCACGCTGGAGAGCCAGCCAGCCAGGATCGCCCCCGGCGCCGATCGCCACCTTGACACCCGAGCCCCGCGCCGCCGCGTGCCCGCGAGCAGCCTGCTATCTGCGCTGACCGCCGGCCTCGAACAGCTCGTCCGCTCCTGGGTACCCGTGGAGCACGCATCGGCCAGCGCCGTCGCCATCCTGGCCCATCTACGCTCATCCAAGGACCATCTGCCCAACAACGGCCGCATACCGATCTGGATCTACTCGGTCGCCCGCGAGGTGCTCCTCGCCGCCCCCTGGGCCAGCGCACCTTCGACCGCCCTCGCCGCCCCCTACCCCGACCGCCCGAGCCCTGAGGCCCGCGCGACGCTCGCCCCAGCCATGCGCGCCCTCCTCGACGGCGTCCTGACCGACCAGGCCCGCGCCGTCGTCCTGGTTGACCTCGACGGCCACACCCAGCGCGAGGCCGCGAAGCTCGAAGGCATCCTCCCCGAAACCTTCAAGCAACGCCTCTGGCGCGCACGGCGACATGCCTGGTCCACGCTCCACTCGGCGCTTGCCTCCAGTCGCAAGTCCGAGCCCAGCACGCCTACCATCGACATGCTAATCGACAGCCTCCAGGCCCTCGTCCTCCACCTCGCCCCAACGACCGCACCGGCTCCCGTCATCCGGCAGGTCCTTCGCCAGCTCCACCAGCACGCCCGCGACCAGCGCTCTTCGGCCTCGCTGGTTGAGCACCTCTACGCCCTCACCCTCGCCGCTCTTCAACCCTGCGCGCGCTCGGGTCTCCCCGTTCCTCCTGCCGAACCCGGCCCCGCCGAGCGCGCCCCCCTCGCCACTGCCCTCGCACCGCTTCTGGCCACACTGACCCCCGAGCAGTCTGAGGCCGTCACGCTCTTCGACCTCGATTGCCTCACCCTCAACGCCGCCGCCGAGCACGCCGGCATCGACCGCCCCACCTTCCAAGGCCGACTGCAGCGCGCTCGTCTCCGACTACATGCTCTGCTCCATGCCACTCTGGCCCTACCAGGACCGAGTTCCCTTGATGTGTCCTGAACCCCAACGCCAAGGAGGTGCCGGGCAAGCCCGTGGAGTCGCGGCCGATACGTCGCAGGTGCCGGCCCGACCCCCCTGGCAGGCGCGCCCCGCACGCCAGCCCAGAACTTCTCGCGCGCCACGCCGCGAGGCGGATGCGCATGACCGAAGCTAGAAATTCTGATCCTGAACATCTATCGACCATGAATGGCTCTAGGATCATGGCGCTCGCGTGCTGACCGTGCGAGGCGCTCGCACCGGGCGGATCGACCTCCCGCCTGGGATCCTTGACCTCGTGCAGGCTCCACGCGCATGAAGGGATGTGATGGAGTTCTGATCTGTGGCCAGAAATGCGCTGCTCGGAAAAGTTCGCGACAACCAGGATCCTCTGGGACTGGGGAGGGTCCAGGTGGCCCTGACCGGCTTCGAGGGGGCCGTCGAGCTCCCCTGGATCCGCGTGATCTGCCCCTCGGCTTCCGATGGCGCCGGGCACCTCTTCCTGCCCGAGAAGGGAGACGAGGTGGTCGTGCTCGTCGGCGGCGAGCTCTCGGACACCGGCTCCATGTACGTGCTCGGCGCGGTCTACCACCGAAAGCACCGGCCCAGCCGGGGCAACGAGGAGGGTGACAACGCCATCAAGCGGATTCGCACGAGGTCGGGCAACGAGCTGGTGTTCTGTGACCGCGAAGGTGAGGAGTATGTCGCGCTGCGAAGCCCACGGGAGGGGGCTGACGTCACGGTGACCCTCCGCGGCTCCGACGGGCGCCTCTCCATCGAGACCTCAGGAGAGCTGCTGTTGCGGGGTGCGAGCATCGAGCTTCAGGCCGCGAACGTGGAGATCAAGGCGGCGCTGACGACGGTGGTGGGAGAGTTCAAACACCCATGAACGACACTTCCTTGCCACTCGCCACCGTACATCCGTGGGCCACACGTCTGTTCAGACCTCCACTGAGCAGGCTCTGGCCGCATGCAACGGCACATCGCTTCGCCCCACCTCGTATGGTGTGGCCGGCGTTGGCCCTGTACAGCCAGCCGGAGATGGGCTCCAGCCGGCACGTGCTGGCGCAGCGCGTCGTGGCGGGCGTCATGACGATCTTCCCACCCCTTGAACGGAGCTGAGGTCATGTCCGACTACAGGACCCCTGGCGTCTATGTCGAAGAGATCTCCACCGGGCCGCGCCCGATCCAGCGCTCGCCGACCGGAGACACCGGCTTCGTCGCGGTGCTCACCCTGCCGCGGGAGTACCACGCCGGTCAGCGGGATGCGCTCGGCCTGCCGCTGCCTGCCCGGGAAGACCAGGTGGCCCTGTCCTGGAGCCGGGCCCTCGCCTTCCTGCCCCTGACGAGGTCCACGGAGGCCCCGCCCCCGAAGGAGGAGGCAGGGCCCGAGAAGGCGGAGAAGGCAGAGAAGCCGCCGAAGGAGAAGGCATCCTCCACGCGCGCCACCGAGAGCCGCCTCGCCCGTCTGGTGTCCGAGAACCTCTCGAAGGACTGGAAGATCCTCCCCGCGGGTGGACCGGGACAGGCAGGGAGCGCCGAGCTGCGCCTTCGCTCCCAGGCCGGTCAGATCCTGCTCCTGCCGGCGCGGCGGACGCTGCTCAACCGGGTGGATGGGCAGTGGGATCTCGCGACGGGAGCGGACGAGGCGCGTTTCCTCGAGCTGCTGGCGAGCCACGCGATCCCGAACGGCATCCCACACTCTGGCCTGCTGCCGGGGATCGCCGCCGAGAAGCCGTCGCTCGACCTGAAGCCCGGAGAGGGCCGCCTCCTCCAAGGTCCCGCCGCAGCCGGAATGACCAGCTTCGAGGGCTTCGCCCAGTGGCGTGGCGAGATCGCGCGGCAGCTCTTCATCTCGATCCTCTCGAAGATGGAGGGTCTCCCGCTGCCGCAGGCCGAGGCGCGCTGGAGCGCCCTGGAGCGCCCGGCGCGGGAGGCGTGGATCCGCTGGTTCCGACGCCACCCGGGCATGACGCGGCTGGAGCTGGCGATCAGCGGATTCTTCGAGAATGGTGGGAAGAAGGCATACATCGCCCTGATGGTCCAGGAGCATCGCGCGCCGTCGGAAAACCGCCGCGCCTTCCTGAAGGGAGCCTTTGACGGGATCTCCGATCTGGCCATGCTGGTCGCGCCAGGGCTGGACTACGGCTGGCAGCAGGCGATCCTGGAGTACGCCGGCCCGCGAGGGCGCGGAGACCTGTTCGCCGTGATCGAGGCGCCGCGCCACCTGCTGTCGGAGGCCCCTCCGGCCCTCCGTGTCCGCGAGGTCGGGTCTGGCGCCGAGGAAGCACCTCGCTGGTGCGAGGGCGGCTCGCCCTACGAGGTCGAGATCTTACAGACCACGGACCGCACCGAGGCCGGCGAGCTCCGATACCTCCAATACGACCAGGACGTCGTCCTCGACCGCGCGGTGCCTCGGGATGACGGCGGATACGGCGCGGCGTACGCGCCCTGGCTGGTGGTCGACAACCCGCTATCCACGGGCGAGCACGACCGGTACGTGCTGGCCCCCCCCGGAGGCCACGTGGCGGGCATGATCGCGGCGACGGACAGCCGTCCCGGCGCAGGCGTGCACAAGGCCCCGGCCAACGAGCTCGTCGTCGGCCTGCGTGGGCTCGCCACCTCGATCTCGGACGGGGAGCAGGGGTCGCTCAACGCGAAGGGCATCAACATCATTCGCCATCGTCCCGGCGCGGGGATCCGGGTCTGGGGGGCGCGCACGCTCGCCAGCGATCCGCTCTGGAACTACGTGAGCGTCCGCCGCCTCTTCCTCATGGTCGAGCGATCCGTGCGTCAGGCAATCCAGTGGGCGGTCTTCATGCCCAACACGGAGCAGACGCGCTCGGATCTAAAGTCCACGATCGCTGCCTTCCTCTACCAGCTCCACCGTCAGGGCATGCTGGACGGGCGGACGCCAGAAGAGGCGTATGTCGTCCAGTGCGACCGGGAGAACAACCCGGATCCAGAGGTGCGCGCGGGGATCCTCACCGTGGATGTCGCGCTGCGACCCGTCTATCCGGCGGAGTTCATCCGACTCCGCTTCCGCCAGTCCTCGATGCTCACCGAGCTCGTCGAAGGGTAGCGCAACCACCCAACTCCTGAGGTCCACATGCCTGGGTCCAACCCGACCAACAACTACCTCGGCGCCTTTCAATTCCGCGTGCAGATCGCCGGGATCAACGATCCCCTCGACGGGTTCCTCAAGGTGTCCGCGATCACATCGAAGACCGAGCCGATCGAATTCAAGCACGGGATGGATCGCTCCATCCGCAAGTCACCCGGGCGCACCTCGGTCAACGATGTCGTCTTGGAGCGCGTGTACTCGGGGCTCGACGAATTCGCCCGGTGGCGGCAGGCCATTGTGAATGGCGAGATCGATCGCCGCACCGTCTCGATCTCCTATCTCAAGCCCGACGGAGCCACGGTGGTCCGTCGCTACGAACTCTACAACTGCTACCCGACGCAGTGGGAGCTCCCAGAGATGAACGCCAGCAGCTCGGCCACCGCCGTGGAGAAGATCACCATGGCCGTCGAGAGCTACGTGCAGCTCGAGTAGGGGGCCGGCCGATGCTCACCGTCCCCCTCGAGCGCGTCGAGCTCGTCGTCGGCTACACCGATCCTACGTCCGGAGACATCTTCCGGGACGCCGAGGTTCGCGCGGCGAACGGCGCCGACGAGTACTTCATCGGGATGTCCCCGGAATACAACCGCAGCCCGAACAGCCTGGTCTACCGGTCCTTGCTGCTCGCCAGGGCGGTGGTGCGCCTCGGGCCTCGGAAGCTCGTGACCACCCAGGACATCGCCCAGCTTCACGTGCGCGACGTGCGTGCGCTGGAGTGCGCCATCTACCGGCTGACCTATGGCGATGACGTAGCGCCGAAGGAGGACGACGCGCCGGGCTGACTGTGGCCTACCCGCTCCCGCAGATGCTCAGCGAGGTGGCGTTCATTGCCTACCATTTTCACTGGGCGCTCGACGACATCCTGAGGCTCCCCCATCGAGCCCGGGCGGAGTGGGTGGGCCAGATCAGTGAGATCAACAAGAAGATCCTGGAGAGCACAGGCTGAACAAGATGTACCTCGACCCCGCCCGCACCAGCGTACAGATCGCCGAGACCCCGTCGGTGCGCCACCGTTCGGCAGTGGGGGGGCCACGGGTGTGCCTGGTGGACTGGCTGGAGTCGCGGGCGCCGCGCCTGGCTGACCGTCTGCCCCCCGCGCTCGTGGATCCTGGTCAGTGGAGCTCGGGCACACGGCGCGACGCGGCCACCGTGGAGCGCACGACCATCTCCTCGCCGGCGCATGTCGCGGTGCTCCCGGGCCTGGCCGATCAGGGATCCGGGCTGAGGGACGCGGCGCGCCTCGCCCTGCTGGTGGGCGCTCCCGCTGTCGACGTGTTGCTCGTCCGTGCGCCTGGGGCGCAGCTCCACTCCCCCCTGGAGGAGGGCATCGGACACCTCCTCGCGCAGCTCCTCGACCAGACCCCATCCTGCGCGCTGGTCTTCCCAGGGCCGGGGACGCGCTGGGGCAGTGCCCCCGAGGACCGCTCCGCTACGCTCGCGCGCTTCGTCGAGAACATGGCGCCGGGCTGGCGCGCGCGGCGACAGGTGGCGCTCTTCGACATGCCCGGCCGGGACGGCGTCGAGACCTGGAGCGTCCCGGAGATCGCATCCTCGGACGCGGCCTTGTGCCGCTTTCGTGGTTCCCGTGCGGGGCTGCGCGCGCACGGCTGGCGCTCGGCCGCCGCAGTTTATGCGGCGCTTCTGGTGAGCGGCGCTGTGGGGACGGGGCTGGCGGGGTGTCGCGTCCCGCTTGGCGCGGGGCGTCAATGCGCAGAATCCTGGGTCGCAGCGCTCTCGCCGCGAGCCGAGGAGCGCCCCCCCCCTGAGGTCAGAACCACGCTGCCCTGCGCGGAGATCGGTGTCCAGAACGATGGGACGAGCGGCCTCGTCCTGTCCGAGGGTTCCCTGCGCGCGCCTGCCGGAGAGTGGCCGCTGTCCACGCTCTGGAGCATGGGCCGCATCCACGACGCGCTGCTCGAAGCCGCCGAGCGGTTCGTGTTCCGCGCGGCCACGTCATCGGAAGCGGCCCTGCTCAGCGCGGCGCTCCATCGCGCGGTGCGCCCCTGGGTGGAGCGCGGTCTGCTGGTCGGCCCCAGCGGATCGGGGACGCCGAGCATCGCGACGCTGCCCGAGCGCGATGTCCGCTCACCCGCGCTGATCACCACCTTGGAGGCCATGCTTCGCCCCTGGCAGCGCCGGATCACCCTTCGGCTCGCGCTGCCACCGGATGGCTCACCCAGAACGGAGCTGTCATGAGCGATCGCATCGACGCAGAGGCCGCCGTCCGCCCAGGGGACATCGCCTTCCTCTTCCAGGTGCTGCTGGAGGGCGAGGTGGTGGGCGACTTCCTGGCGGTCGAGAACCTCTCTGAGAAGATCGAGCCCTACACCTACCAGGAGGGCGGCCGCAACGACGCGCCCCACACACTGCTCGGTCCGCGCAGCGGCCCTCAGCTCCTGCTCCGGTGGGGGATGATGAGTCGGGACGCCCTCTGGAGTTGGATGCGCTCCGTGGACGCCGGGCGCTCGTTCCGCAAAGAGGTGCAGATCCACCAGCTCTCGCGCTCAGGTGAGCTGGTGCGGGCCTACACCGTCGAGGGGGCCTGGCCCATCGAGTGGCAGGGGGCGGCTCTCGACTCGATGCAGAGCCGTCTCCCGACCGAGGAGATCAAACTCGCTTACAGGGTGTTGCGGCTGGAGGTGTCGGGTGGATGACGCCTCGCTGACCCACGCGCACATCGTCTGCCAGGACGACGACACGCTGTCGTTCTCGGTGCCCTTCAACCCGACCTCGGTGAAGATCGGCCGGCAGCTCAACTGGGCGGAACAGTCCACACAGGGACAGCCCTACACGCTCGTACAGTTCTCCAACGGCGCGAGCGACACCTTTCAAGCCTCCATGCTGGTGGACGAGTCTGAGTCCGAAGACTCGGTGCTCCCCGTGGTCTCGCGCTTCTACGACCTCACGCGCCCCATCGAAGCACCAGAAGGGGGTGGCCCTCGACCGCCGTGCCTGGTCTTCTCCTGGGAGGAGTTGAGTTTCCAGGGCGTTATTAAATCACTCGATATAGAATTACTACTATTCGACCGCTCCGGACGCCCCAAACGCGCCATGGTGAACCTCAGCCTGGTAGGGAAAGCCTTCGCATCCGCCGCCTCCGCAGAAGACTTCTTTGATCAGGTCTACATCGCGTCCGTGCCGAGGTCCGCGTGATCGGGCGCGGCCCCCCCGTCTTCGAGCTGTCGCTGGGCGGTCGGAGCCTGAGCGCCTCGGCTCTGCGCCACCTGGTCTCCGCAGAGATCACGGAGTCCACCGACGAGCTCGACAGCCTGTCTGCACAGATCGTGATCCCCGGCGCGGGGGGTGAGGTGCTGGAGCTCGCGCGCCCGGGGGCACCCTTCGAGGTCCGCCTCGGCTACGGCGACGAGACCGTGCGAGAGATCGAGGGATTCATCGTCGATGTCGCACACACGCGATCGACCTCCTCACCCTGGTCCGTGAGCCTGCGCGGCGTGGACGAGCTGTATCGCCTCAAGCAGAGCGGCACGTCCAGGATCTGGAAGGGTTCGCACGCCGACATCGCGCGCGCCATCGCCCGCCGCTACGGCCTGAAGCCTCGGGTCGAGGAGGTGGACGGCGAGACCTACGAGCTTCAGGAGGACGCGGACGACGCAACGTTGCTGCGCCAGCTCGCAGTCGCGAACAACTACTACGTGCGCATCGTGAACCGAACGCTCTACTTTCGTCGTCGAAGCACCGAAGATCAGACGACTGTAACCCTGACCTGGGGGCGCGACATCGAGGATCTCAACCTCACCTGGTCCATCGAGGGCATACCCACGGAGGTCCTCGTGGAGGTGCGCGACCCCACCCAGGACGAGACCATACGTGGACGCGCGACGGCACGGGATCTGCGCGGGATCTCAGGGGGAACCTCGGGCATCGCCAGGGTTCAGCAGGCGTTCGGCAGGGTGCGTAAGGTGATCAGCAACGGCAAGGAGACGACCCCTTCCCGCGCAAAGGCGCGCGCGCGCGCCGAGCTCCAGCGGGCCGCAGAGCGCTATGCGAAGGGGAGCGTGACCTGCCCAGGGCGCCCTGAGGCGAAGAGCGGTGGGCTGCTGCGTTTGGAGGGGCTGGGTCCGCTGGCTGGCACCTACTACATCCACCAGACCCGCCACGCGTTGGAGGGCGGCGGTGGCTACCGGACCACCATCGAGTTCGGCTCGGACAGCGAGCCCGGCGGGGAGGCGTCATGAGCCTCACGTTTGCCTCTGGGGCGCCGCTCGGCGCGGGTCAGGCGCTATGCCCTGCGCGGGCCACCCTCGGCGAGCGCGTCCGACTCGTGCTCGAGACGCGCCCAGGTGACCTCCCCTGGCGCCCGGATTTCGGGTGTGATCTCGGCGGGCTCGTCGGTCAGCCGGCCACCGCGGCGCGCCTGCAGGATCTCCGCTGGCGCGTCGAGGCCGCGCTGCGTCGCTGGATCCCGGACGCCCGGGTTCAGGTCTGTCGGGTTCGTCTCCTCCGCGACGAACCTCAAGGGTCTGCTGAGGCGATCTCCCAGGCCGAGAGCGCCCTCTTGCGGCTCGGCCCGCAGTGCGCCGTCGAGCTCGAGCTTCAGCTCCAGGTGGAGTCTGAGGCCGCCCAGTTCCTGCTACGTCTTGAACCCTGAGAGGCTGGCTTGCGCGTTCCTCCTCCCCAATCCCTGCGTATCGACCGGCGGACGCTGCTCCGGGACGCCGCGGAGCGCCTTGGGCCTCGCCTGCCTCCCGGCTGGCGACCGGGCGACCCCACCGATCCCGGTTGGCAGCTCCTCGAGCAGGCCGCGTGGATGGTGGAGTCGATGTCCGAGGCGCTGGATCGCTACCCCTTTGCGATGCTCCAGCAGCTCGTGCACCTAACGGGCGGCAGCGTGGTACCTGCTCGCCCCGCGCTGGGCGTAGCGGCGGTCGAGGTGGCGCGCTCGGGGACGCTGACGACCAGCCACGAGGAGCCCGCGCCCGCGACCTTCTGCACCCGACAGACCGAAGATCAAGACTTTGTCAGCTTCTGTCCGGCGGAGCCGAGCGTGACGCTTCGGCCCTGGGTGGGGCTGCGGATCTCAAGGATCGATCACGGCAAAGTTCTGGATCTCGGCGGGAGCGACGAGAACCCGCAGTTCGGGTGGGCGGGCCCGCCCGCGCCAGACGGCGCCGTGAACGGAGAGGCGATCCGCTTCCAGATCGAGGCTGATCCGGCCCTGGCCGACGAGCTCCTGCAGGCGACCTGCCAGGCGCACGAGGACCGCCGTCGAGAGGGGTCCGTGGGATGGCTGCGGCTCCACCACGAGCGGCAGCCGGGCCGACCACCCACGCTCGTGGCGCGCGTGCAGGTCTCGGGCGCCTTCGCCGCGCTCGAAGGCAGCCCCCGACCTGCCGAGATCACGGGGATACTGAGCCCGCTCCCTGGGAGCACCTGGGTGCCCCCAACCCTGGTCTCGGGTGATCCAGCGCTCCCGCGAGGGGTCCGTGGCCGCCCGCCGCTGGCCGGAGCGGAGCCGGGGACCATTCGGGTCCCCGACGTGCCTCCTGACTTCCCGCTCGATCAGCTCCTGGTCCGCGAGCCGGTGCCCGTGCCCCGAGAGGTGCTCCGTCCAATGTGGGACTGGATCTGTGGCCTGAATTCGCGGCTGCGTGGCGCTCCTCCCCGGGTGCTTCGGGCTTTTGGCGGAGGGCCGCAGGCGCTGGGTCCGTCGGCCTGGCTCGGCCCCCTGCTCAACCGTGGCCTCGTGCCTTCAGGCGTGACCGCGCACGTCGTCCACCTGCGCAGCCGCGCGGACGAGCGGCCCACGGCGGGCGCGCGCGTGGCGCTGGTGTGCCCCGGGTCTGAGACGGCCACGCCATCCTGGGCCGCGCTCGGGGAGAGAGGCCAGATAAAGCCGCTCTCCGCGCGACTCGCCTGGGAGATTGACGTGCCGGTCCCCTCGGGGCCGCGCGCGCGCGTCACGGCCTGGGACCTCGACGATCTCGACGACGCCAGAGACATCCTCGCGACCGTTGAAGGTGACCTGCTCGGCGTGATCGCGAACGCGGTCCTGGTGGTCAACGCCCCGGTCGTCCGCGACGGACGTCAGGTCGAGGTGACCCGCGCGACGCCCCTCCCCGTCCGCCTCCTGCATGGTGACATCGTCGAGACGCTGCCGCCCGCGGCGAGCGCCCCGCTGGCCTTGATCGAGCAGGAGGGCGAGACCCGCGTCCAGGACTGGTGCGGCGTCAACCTGGACCCCACCCAGGGGCTGCTGTGCCTGAACGCGCCGGACCGCGAGGGCGTCGCGCGGCGACTGCGCGCGGGCTCGCTGGTCCACCTACGGTGGTACCGGCGCACCGACGGGAACGCTGGGAACGTCGACGCTGGCGACATCGCGCTCGTCGAGACCTCGGGGATGCGCGACCCATGGATCGCGGGCGTCACGAACCCGCTGCCGACCACGGGAGGTAGGGACCGGGAATCCGCAGACGTGGCCATGGAGCGCCTGCTCTCTCCCGCGACCGCCACTCCGGTCCTCCCCGCAGACTTCGAGCGGCTGATCCGGCACGCGCTCGGTACCGCGCGCGCGCGTTGGATGGTGCGCTGCTGGAGCTGGGCGGAGAGGAGCCTGGTCCCCGCTGTCTGGTGGCCACCCGACGAGGGCGCGCGCCCCAGCGAGTTGGACCGCGCCGGTCCCGAGGTGCTGCTGGTGGTGCTCGGACCGGAGAGCGGGCCGTTGTCGCCAGACGAGCTGGCGGAGGTGCGCCACGAGGTGGACGCGCTCATGCGCGGGCTGGGCGAGCGCCTCCCCGTGGTCCAGCGCGCCGTGGTGCTCCCGTTGCATCGGCTGCTGGTGCGTGGGGAGGCGCCCGTTCGCCTCCCGAGCTTCGTGGCTCCCGTTGACCCGATCGAGGACGCGCAGGGGCGGGTCGCGCGCCTGCCGCCCGGTCGGCTCCTCCTGAACGCCGCGATCACCCGCGCGGAGCCGGCCGCCGCGACGCCCGAGAGGACGAGCCCATGACGCCGCCCGAAGACCTGGCCACCTGCGAGCCGACCCTGCGCTGGGCCGCCGCCGTGGCCCAGGAGGAGCGCTGGTACCAAAGCACGATGGCGCAGGACGCGGAGCAGATGTTCCGCGCGGTACTCCCCCGCCCGCTCCGGGAGGCGGCTGATGCCGCGCGCCTGCGGGGAGAGGTCCCGGCGGCCGACGGCCTGCTCCTGCTGATGGCACCCCTCCTCTGGGCTACGCGCGCGCTCCCCTGGGCCTGGACCCCGCTCGGGCCGTGGCCCTCGCTGCTCGCGTGGCTGGCCGAGATTGAGGGCGTCGACGGCGCGCTGCACGAGGCAGACTCGGAGCGCCTCGCGCGCCTCGCGGCCTGGCTGCCCCACTGGCGCCTCCGCCGCGGCGAGCTCGCTGCCGCGCTCCAACTCTGGCAGGAGGTCCGCGACGAGGTCCTACATGCAATTGGCCCAGAATCCTCTCGCGCGGCGCCTGCGCCTGAGGTGCTGACGTGCCGGACGCTCGAATGGTGGGCAGAGCGCGCTACAGAGCCTCCACCCATGGCGCGCATCGAGCAGGGGCTCGCGCTGCTTCACGTCGAAGACGAGGACTGGCTGCCCCTGGCGCCGGGCGATATCGCTGTTCCCTTGGATCAGGGTGTGCCGCCGGCTTTCGCCCGGCTGATGCCAGTATGGTGCGCGCCCCGGCTGCTGGCGCCGCGCGGAGGCGTGCCATGAGCGGACAACGCCTCTTCCGACCAGCCGACGGCGCGGTGCTCGATCTGGAGAGCCTCCAGGCCATCCCAGCCGCGTTGGAGGGCGTGCTCGACGTCTGGCTGTGGTCGGTCGCGGGTGGCAAGAGCCCTGGGCTGGTGCTGGAGGGTCTGGAGGTCCAGGGCACCCCCGCCTCAGACCAGGAGGGGCCGCCCGGCGCGGTCAACATCCCGGACGAGGCGCGGATCACGCTCTCTCCTGGTCGGGCGCTGCTCCGAGAGGCCGTGGGATCGCGCCCCTGCGTGGTCGAGATCACGCGACCGATGCACTGCCCGGTGGCGCCGAGCGCGCGCGGCGGGGAGCGCGTTCTGCTCCTGACGGTGCGACAGGCGGACATCCCCGTGCGCCCGGGGGCCCAGGTGCGGGCGGCCAGCGTGCAGCTCGAGCCGGCCGTCGCGGTCGTCACCTCCGACCGGCGCGGCGCGGGGCTCCCGCTCGCGGTGAGCGCGGGAACCGGGCGGACCTGGTGCACGGATCTCCATCGGCTCTGGGGCCCTGACCATCTGGAGCTACGCAGGATCCTCGGGGCGCTCGACGAGCTGGTGGGGCCCACGTTGAAAGGGTCGATCTGGGAGCTCCGCGTCCAGGCGTCGACCGCGCTCGGCACGGCGGACAACGTCAACGTGCAGCGCAACCAGATCGTGGCCGTCGCGGCCGTGCAGGCGACGCGGGCCGCCCTCGGCGCGCGCCCCACCACGACCGAAGAGCGCACCCGCCAGCTCGCCCTGTTGCTCGATCAGCTCCGCCGCGTAAACCCCGACGGCGCGGAGGCGCTTCGCCGGCGCTTCGTCCAGTCCGACCTCGCCGAGCCCTATTTCCAGCGTCTGCGGGGGACGGCATGAGCGGCGCTGCCCAGCTCGCCTGGGCCCGGCGTCGGGCGGCCGAAGGCGTGGTGGAGGTCGGCCTGCCCGCCGTCGTCGCGCTGGCCGCGTGGTACGGGCTGGAGCGCCTGCTGGAGGTCCCCGCGCCGCAGCGTCGCCTGACGCCAGCCGAGGTTGCGGTGCTCTTCGGCGCGGCCGGCGTCCTGGTGGGCCACGCCATTGGCCGAGTGACCTGGCTCTCGGGTGCACGTCGGCCGGGTGTAGCCGCGGGGGTCGCGGGGGTCGGCGCCGCGCTCGCTCTGGCGCTGACGCTCTGGCTCGGACGGGGCGGATTCGCCGCGCGATGCCAGGAGCTCGGGGGCGCGCTCGCGGACGGCGGAGCGCCGGTCTGTCAGGTCAACCCGGTACTCCGCAGCGCCGATCTCCCTGGGACGCTGCTCCGCGGCCAGGCGGTGGGCGCTCCGTGGGTCGGCGTCTGGGTCTGCGTCGCCGCCGCGCTCGGCGCCCTGGGCCGGCGGGACCGGAGGCTGTTCCCCTCGGGCGCGGCCAGGGATCTGCTCAGCCGGCTCAGCTTCCTCCCGGCCGCGGGGCGAGCGAGCGCGGCCTCGAATCGACCGGGCGCGGCGCTCGTCGCCTGCGGGAGCCCCACCCTCTGGGGCGAGCCCTGCGGCCAGCTCTACGCCGAGGGCCTGGCGCCCGCCCGAGGACAGCGCTGCGTCCGCTGTCAGCAGCCCTTCCAGCCGGTGGGCGCGGATCGAACGCTGCACATCTACAGCCGGGTGAACGCCGAGCTCGACGCGCTGCACACCTGGGAGACGGCCGACAGCACCGTCTGGAACGCGGGGGAGGCGTCCCAGGCCCAAGAGCGCGCGCGGCGGAGCGGGCAGGCGCGCTGGGTCCGGCTGACGACCGTGTCCGTTCCCGAGATCCTGACGGTGGCGCAGGTGCTGGCGCTGGTCCTGGAGTCCCTGGCTGCGGGCGCGGAGAGCTCGGAGGATCCCAGCGTCGTCCGGGCCAGGGCGCTCGCGCTCAACCGCGCCAGCCGCGTGGCGGCCTGGCTCTGGTTCGGCAAGGACATCGGCCAGCGGCTCATGGACGCCCAGCCCACAGACGGGGACGTGGCGCTGGCCGTCGGGCCCACCCGCCTGCAAGACCTGCTGCGCGGGCGGGCGGGTGAGGTCGCGCTCCAGCTCGAGACGGGCCTGTTGCCGCTCGGCCTGTGGACGGGACGACGGGGGAAGGACACGCTTCTTCGAGCGCGGACCTGCGTGTGGATCCCTGTGACCGGCGCGCAAGCCGACGGCGCCTGGGTCCCCCGCGTCGAGGGGGCGGCGCTGCTGCGCTGGCTGTCGCTCACCCGGGGGCAGGGCGGCGTCGCGGAGGAGACCGAGCTGGCGCCCTACGAGGGTGGAAGTCCCGCGAGATCAGGCGCGCTGGAGTGGGCGCGCGCGACCCCTGGGGCGGGCGGAGAGCCTGACCCGACGCGGCGGGAGCCGGGGGACGCGCTCGCGGAGTGGAGCTGGTTCGAGCTGAAGCACATCGAGTTGCTGCGGCAGCGTGGTGTCGTGCTGGTCGCCCGGGAGCGGGCGGGGGAGGCGGGATGATCAAAGCGCATACCGCACAGATAGCATTACTTTGTACGATACTTTCTGGCACCAATGCCTGGGCGGACACGGAGGGGAATCCCTGCGATAGCGGCTCGGACTGTTTCGACACGGACGGGAGCCTGACCTGTTGCTTCGCTGACGACGACGATGACGGATATGGTGACGAAGATGAGGGCGTCTGCATGGATACGTGCGACGACTCCCACGTATCAAACAAGACAGATTGCGACGACAGCGCGACGGGAGCTGGAGTCCATCCAGAGGCGGCCGGTGAAGATGTGGTCGATGGATGTGACGGAGTGGACAATGACTGCGACGACAAAGTTGACGAGGAGGCAGCATCGGATTCTTCTGCGCCTATGGGTTACGTTGACAGTGACGGAGATGGTTTCGGAGCAGGTGAACTGACGCGGTATTGCCCTGGTGCTGAGACCACCAGCACAGCTGGCTCTGCTGGCGACTGTAACGATAGTAACGCACTTACCTACCCCGGTGCCCCGGAACTCTGCGATCAGGTCGACAACGACTGCGGCTGCTATGCAGATGAAGACGCAAACGGATTGAACGACTATGAAGAACATGCGACATCCATCGATTGGGCGGTAACATGCAATGGATCGGCAGATAGCAGCAGCCTGGAAGACTGTCAGGATGCCTACCGGTCTGGATGCATCGACGAGAGTGATGGGTCCGGATCGAATCAGTCTGGATGCACATATGTTTATAAGGACTACGATAACGACGAATATGGATCCGGCGCAGTGGACGGCGGTGCCTGCCTTTGCGGCGTTCTGAGCGACTACTGGAGCTCGGTTCCCAATTCCGAGGATTTCTACTGCGCTGGGTCCGACACTGAGTGCAGCCTGTCCGGCGATGATTGGCGGCGACTCGAGAATGTCGACGAGGACTGCAATGACAGCCGTGACGACATTAGTCCTGGCGACGTTGAGGTCGCTGACGGAGCAGACACCGATTGCGATGGACTAATCCCGGTTCATGAACTCGACTGCGACAGCGATGGCCTGCTCGCACCCGCCTCCGATTCGGTGGAGCCGCGACTTGAAGAAGGGCAGACGGTCTGCGGACTCGATCTGGTCGCCGATGAAGTTGGGGCGATGTTGTACGCTGACATCGACTCAGCGGGAGGCTTGGAGTTTGAGCAGTCTGTTCGCGTATCGTGTGGTGACCGCGAGCCTGGTCTCTGCCACTACGGCGAAGATGAAGCCGAGTGGGCGTTCGATTGTGATGACCTCGACCCTCAGCGAGGTGAGGGTCTGATCGAGGAGTGCGACGGCATCGACAACGATTGTCTCGACTCGCCCACACTCACCACCCCCGACGCCGACGAAGACGGCATCCCCGACGCGATGGAGACAGACGCCACCTTCGTGGAGGATCAGGGCGCCTGTTCCTGCGAAGGCATGGTCTCCGAGATCGAGCTCGATCTCGATGGCGACGGCTATGTCTCGGAGGACTGCTCCGAGGAGGCGCTCGCGAGTGCCTCCCAGGAGTGGTGGACCGAAGCCTCCTGTGGCGAGGAGGATCCGCCTGAGCTCACCGTCGGTGACTGCGGTGAGCTGTGTTCACTCCAGACTCCAGACTCGGACACAGAGATCTGTGATGGTACGAAAAGCGACTGCTCAGACCCATCTGATGACTGCCCAGACACCTGGACATCGGACAACGCTCCTGACGAGGATATCTACACTCTCGCTTACGCAATACCCGACCCGTCTGGCAACGTGACCGTGACGCCGCTCATCCAGGCGCGGCCATGTGACGGGGACTCTGAGATCTGCGAAGACGGAGCCTTCCAAGAGGATCGAACGGATGATGGACACCTCGATCGCCTTCGCATCTTCGCGGAGGGGACTTACACCGAAGGGGACGACTCGTGGGACTGCGCCAGCCTCTCTGATGATCTGATCGCCCCGATGGACCTCAGCGCGGACGCACAGGCGCTAGCAGACAATGCCTGGGCCGAGGCGGTCGTCGAGTGTTGTAGGGCATGGGACGCTCGCGCGGGCGCGAGTTCCGGGGCCGAAGCCTGTGACGACGCCGAGACGTCGGGAGACACCGCCGAGGAGGAGAGTGATTCACCTCGTTGCACCGTTGTGCAGCTCGCCCTGGACAGCGACGTCTGGCTTGCACCTTCCGGCACCGAGGACCCGGGCCTGCTCGCCCAGCGGAGCACGCGGTCGATCTGGACCCAGGCCCGGATCCGCAGCGCCCGCCGGACCGTGATCGAGTGGGAGTGCATGCGATGGTTCGGGGTGACCTGCTCCGAAGTGCCCGATCACGCCTTGGAGGACAACACCAACCGCCTTGCCGCGCTCTCCACTATCCCCTTCGCCGGCCAGCCCGTCACCACGCCCAGCGACACCAACGAGATCGATAGATTCAGCCCAGAGGTCCTCTCCACGCACGACACCCTGCTGACCTGTTGGGGCGATCCCCGCGACGGCGACGCCTTCGAGATCGACTTCGACAAAGCCGACATCGGCGGCGACTGCGCCGGCGGATCGCGCGACAAGGCCGAAGGCCCCGCCGACCTCGTCGCCCTCGCCACAGGTGCGCAGGACTGCTCAGTCTGCGCGGACGGCAAAGACAACAACTGCAACGGCCTCATCGACGAAGAGGACGGCGGCTGCGACCCCTGCTTCGTCAACCAGGGCCTGGCCTGTGGCGGCGGATGTGCCACGGCCTCGCCGCGCAGGCTCGCGCTGGGTGCGCTCGCCCTCTCGCTGCTCATCACCCTGGGGAGACGCCGCACATGAGCTGGCGCCTGCTCGGCCCCCTGGACGCCTCACAGCCGCGCTCTGCCGCGCGTCATGCCGTGGAGCGCCTGTCGGACCTGGCCGAGCTGGCGGGGCCCGAGCTGGCGGTCGAGCCCGGCCTCTATGCTCTCGCTACCGGTGATCCTGCCGCCCTGGCCGGCTTCTGGTGGCGGCTCGGGCCAGACTACCTGGACCAGGGACCTGGCGAGACGCCGGATCGGGTCCCGCCGCTCACCGGCGCGCTCCTCGATGGGCTGACGGACGCCGTCTGGTGGCGCTCGGCGCTCCTGGGAGCCCACCACAGGCTCCCCCTGCTCGTGGTGATGGAGTGGCCGCCCGAGCTCGGCGCGCGCGCCTCCGAGGACGCGCACCGGGTCTTCGCTCCAGATGAGCCGGACGGCTCCAACCCTTCGGCGCCGCGCAGCCTGATCGCCATCGTCACTGCGCGGCTGGAGGTCCTGGGCGGTCGGCACCGCGCGCGCTGGCGTCTGATGTATCCCTCCGAGCTCCACGCGGGCGGCGAGCTCGGCGCGGACTGGCTGACGGCCGCGCTCGCCGCGCCTGTTGAGCCCCCCCCGGCGCACGACCTCGCAGACGCCCGAACGCCCCTGACGCTCCCAGGTCCCCTGGGCGTGGGGATCGCCCTGGATCACTGGCTGACGCGCGAGCTGCGCCCCTGGCCGCGGGGCACAGCACGCCCTGAACTCGGCGCGACGGTGGTGCGCGATGTAGGTGATCCCAACGCAGCGCAGCTCCGGCGCGGCGCGGGTCAGACCGTCGCCATCCTCGGGGCGACCGCGCTGTTCGGGGCGCTGGCTCACTGGCTGGCAGAGCGCGATCTGGTCAGCCAGGATGCACCTCATCTACCGCCGCCCTTCCCGTCGCTGGCCGACTGCTCACTCGACGATGTACGCTTCCGGGAGCAGCTTCTTGTGCAGCTCGAGGGCCCGGCCCCTCGCCTCACCTTGTGCGGCCGGCTCCAGCGCGTGTCCCGGATCGCCCCTGGCGAGCCAGGAGCGGGCGAGAACGCCGGGCGTTATGCGCTGGCGCAGGCGTGCTTCGTCGCGGTCGGGAGCCCTGCGATCTATGCGTCTTCAACGGATACAAAGAGCGTAGAGCCGAGTCTCATTCTCGACAATCCTACGCGCAAGAAGGCCGATCTCGTTCGGACACTGGACGTCCTCGAGGAAGACTGTGACGCTGTGGGGCAGCAGGTCGAGACCTTGCTGAAGGGGGCGGTGCTCGCCGCGCACATCGCGCCCGATCCGAGCCTCGCCGCCCTGGACAACCCTGACACGCGCCCCGCGTTGTTGGGAAGTCTGCTCTCGGCCTCCCACGCTTCAGCACAGCCCGGCGCTCCCGTGATCCACAACGCGATCAACGTAGAGCAAGGCGTCCAGCTGGGCCTCGACGCGCCCCTGGCCCTGCCGGAGGGCGACGCTGCCAGGTTCTGGGCGGGCGTACCCACACGACCAGGCGATGTGCTGGCGACCACACCCAGGCTGTCGGACTACCTCACCGCCCGCTTCGACAACGACGAGCGCAAGGCCGTGTCGACGCACCTTTGGAGCTGCCATGTGCAGCTCACAGGCGATGAAGTGACGCACCCAGCGGAGCGGAGAGAGGCCGTTGCGCGTTGGGGTCTGCCCGTGCCGATGCCAACGACCTACGGACGCGGCGACGTCCGTGCTCAGCTCCACCTCGACGCGATCCTGAGCAGCCTGAGGGTGGACGCGCATGACCTCGGCCCCTGCTGGCACGTGATCGACCAGACGCTCTCGGGGTACCAGCCCGTGCACCCGCTGCTCGGTGCACCAGAGGCCGAGGGCTGGCCATCCGAGGAGCAACGAGTCTGCGGACAGGTCTGCGCCGTCGCGTACGGCGTCCGAGGGTCCGCAGTCCGCATCGACGGACGCTGGTGGACCTCAGACCAGGACCTCGCGCAATGCGTCGGCGCGGGCGCGCCGATGCCCGACGCGCTACGCATCCCGTGGCCTGAGGTCGGGCAGAACTCGAGCGAGATCTGCGCGTTTAACCTTATTTCACAGGGATACGTCGGTGGTGCGGACGCGCCTCTGCTCGGAGCCGGCAGCTCGCCCATCGCCTGGGCGGGGCAAGATAGCAAGCACCCCGAACGGGCAGGGAATCCAAGCGGCCTGGGCCCGCGGGCCGCCGTAGAGCTGGCCAAGGCAGCCAAAGCTGGTGACGGGCTGGGTTCGGGCACTGTGGATCCCGGCGTCTGGAGCGAAGACAACTGCCGCCGCGTCGCCGCGCAATGCTACGTGGGGCTGCTCCTGGACGCGACCCAGGGCGACGAGCTGAGCTCCTGGAGCGCCTCCTGGAGTGAGCTCCTGCCATGGATCTCGGACAACCAGGCCTGGTCACGATCGGACGGCGGTGTCACCGTCCAGCGGAGCGCTCACCCCTGGTGCGGGCCCATCTGGAGCGCGCTCGATCCAGAGGAGATCGAGAAGAAGCAGGTCCTCGATGTGCTCTGCCGAAGCGCCATCCACCAGACCGGCCAGGCGGTCCAGTCCTGGATGGATGATCTCCTGGAGCGATACAACACGGGGGATCAGCCTTGACCTGGTTCACCTCCATGCTCGGCCGAGCGGATCGCTGGGTAGCGTCCAACCGGGACCTGCTGCTGGTGGGCGCCCTCGCGCTGTGCCTGCTCCCGCTCGTCCCCCGAAGCCACTGGACCGCGCGCGACGACCTGGTCCCCTGGTCGATCCTGATCCTGTGCGCCGCCGCGGCCGTTCGGGATCCGGCGGGGGTCGTCCCCCCCAACCCGGCGCTCACAGTGCGACGGGAGCGCCGACTCATCGCGAGCGTCGTACGTGCCACGGCCCCCGTTGCCGCCGGTCTGTGGTACGAAGGAGGCCGCGTTTCCGCGCTCTGGGTGGGTGAGGACGTGCCCGATGCCGAGCTCGGCGAGGTCGCCCTCTGGGTGGTGGGGGCGTCGCTCGCGTGGGGCGTTCTGCGAGTCGCCGCCTCCCACTACGGGGAGACCGCCTGGCGGGATCCTTCCACGCCTGGCGCCTGGACCTGGGGTTGGACCGCCCCCCTCGCGCTGACCTCGGCGGGCGCGGGCCTGCTCGGAGCCATGCTCCCGTGGGCGGGGGCGGCCGCGCTGGTCGGCGTCTGCTTCGTCGCCCTCCCGCTCGCCCTGCAGCGGCGCCAGAACCGCTGGCAACGCGCGAGGGCCTCCGAGGAGCAGACCCTCGACTGGCTGAAGCCGCTCCTCCTTGACGCCCTGGGGCCCTCGCTCTGCCTCGTGGTCTTGCACCTGAGCGCGGGGGCGCCCCAGCTCGCCTCGCGGACCTCGGGATTCGACGAGGCGGCCCTGGTCACGATCGCGATCCTCTCCTGGGCCGTCGCGCTCTGGCCGCGCCCGCAGCCCCTCGCGAGGCTGGTGCTGTTGCATGAGGTGCGCCCTGCGGGCGGTGTCGACCCGGCGCAGAGCTGGCAGCCGGGCGCCGCCGCCGCCGCGCCGCGCGGATCCTTGCGCGTGAGCCCCGTCGCGCTCCGACGGACCCGGATCTTCCACCCCTGGTGGGTGCCCGTCCGCGGAGGCCGCGTGGCGGGTCATGACGTCCCCTCTGTTGCGCTCTGGCCCTCCGATGAGCCCACGTCCGCCGCCGACCACGTGCTGGGCGAGGCGGCGTTCCTCCCCGACGACTCGGGGCAGGTGCAGACCGGCGAGATCACGATCCAGCTCACGGAGGCCCCGGGGACCATCGAGGCTCGACGGGTCGAGGAGCTGGGCCAGCGCCGCGTCGTGGTCCTGCGGGCCTTTGGCCGCACGCCGCGGGGCACGTCCCCGTGGCGCTGGAGCCCCGCCCTTACCGAGGATGCCGTCCAGGAGGCGCGCGCCGGGGTTCGAACGCTGACCTTGCGCGATGGAGACCTGCTCGTGCTGGCCAGCGGCGGGGTGGCCCGCGCCTATGAAGTCGAGCTCGGTGTGACGCTCACGGAACGCCGAGATGCCGAGCGGCTCCGAACGCCTTCGCTGGGGGACTACACGGAGCTGCGGCTCACCTCTTCGCCTGCAGACTCGGAGGTGTCGCGATGACGCGCACACCTCTCGTCATGCTGATGCTCGTCACGGCCTGTGGCGCCGAACCGCCGCCCTGGCGGCTGGTCGGCCTGTACGACGCGGCGTCGCTCGAATCACCTCCCAATTCTACTGCCCAATCAATGGTGATCGACGATCCGCTCGAGCTCGACGAGACCTGCGGCGCGCCCAAGGTCCCCACGGGCCTGGGCATCCAGGAGTGGCGCGCCATGAGCCGCGGCCTCACGCCGACGCTCGTGATCGCCCTGGAGCGGACGGACGGTGGCGAAGCTCCGCTCCTACGCGGTGACGTTCAGGTCAGTGTTCTGGATGAACACGGGGATCCCATCCGCCTGGAGCCGGCGGTGTCGCGACGCCAGCTTGAGTTGCACCTCGCCGGATCCAGGCAGGACCCGAAGCTGCGACGCCAGCTCGCCTATGGCCTGTGCCTGGAGCATCTGGTCGGACGGGGCTGGACGGGCGCTGAGGATCCGATTGAGGTGAATCAGGCGTTTCAGCTCGCGAGCGCAGGAGAGGAGGAACGCTACGGATACTTCGTAGGACAGGCCCGCCCGGTGCCCGCGTTGCTCGGGAAGCCTTACGCCTGTGTCGTGGAGGAGGGTCAGGCGGCCTCTACGAGCTCCGAAGGCGCTCGGTCGAGCGATCCTTCCACCGTCGTGGGTCCGCTCGACATCTGGGGAGCCGCCCTGCCGAGCTGCCCCGAGGACGGCGCTGATGTGCCGAGCCAGGTCACCATCCTCCGCGACGGCGAGACGTGGACCGTCCGATGGGAAGGACCCTACTGGCGGGGCGGAGAGGAGGTCTCGCTGGAGGACCTGGACTGTCGGATGGGCGCCCCGTCCGAAGAGCAGGGTTCCTGCGACCTGCTGGCGAGCGTCCCCTACGTCTACCCGGACCATCGCGAAGGGGGACGTACAACCAGCGTGCTCATGATCCCGGCCTGGCAGGTGGGGCACGCTCTGGCGGCCGACCCGAACGTGGGCACGTCGGGCGCCGACCCGGTCGGCTGGCTGCTCGACCACCCCAGCAGGCTGCAGGTGCTGGTCCGCCCAGGCGAGGACGTCGCCCGCTGGTACGACGTGAACGCCCGAAAGACGCCCGATGGGCTGGCCTGGGGCTACGTCGAGGGGCTCGTCGCAGCGCGGAGCCCGCTGCTCGGCCTCGGGCCGGAAGCCCAGGTGGCGCCCGTCCAGACGAGCCTCCTGACAGACCACCACGCCCATCTCCAGGCGGCGTTCCTCGCTGGGACCATCGCGCTGGTCTGGGCCCTGTTGCCTGGACTGCGACGGATCCGCGATCTGCGCACGCCCATCCCCGAGGAGCCCGTGGAGTACTGGCCTGAAGCCGGGCCCCGTCGGAAGGATCAGAAATGAGCGCCCCCCCCCGAGATCTGCTGGACCTGCACGGCCTGGAGCGGCTGCGGCTCGTGCGGGCGCTGGCGCGGCTGCTGGCGAAGCATGCGGCCGAGGACGAGCGCCTGGCGCGTCTGCGCAAGGGGGACCGTCCATGATGGGCACCACCTCCTGGCAGGCCGGCGGCCCGCGCTGGCCGGGCGGTCCTCCGCTGCGTCCCCCACGACGTTCAGCCCTGCCCTGGCGCAGGGGATGGCTGGGGTACGCGGGCGGCACCGCCTGGCGCACGCTGAGCGGGGAGCTCATCTGGCTGCTCGCGGCGGGTCTGGGCGGGTGGCGAGCGCCAGACGAGGTCTCCGATCTGACCAGGTTGATCATCGCGCTTCACGACGAGGCGCAGCCTGGCGTGTTGCCAGGTGCCCGCCCTCCGTTGCAGTTGGTCGGGGCTCCTGGTATGGCACCGGGAGCGCCGGTTCCTGCGCTGCAAAGCGGCGCCCGGCGCGCCGATACCCGGCTGGAGCGCTCCTGGTCTGGCGGCCCTCCGCCCGCGCGCTCCGCATTTGCCCCAACGTCGCCGAGCTGGACGGCGGGCTGGCAGCGGCACCTCGCGGTGTGGCCTCGGGAGAGACCCGCGCCCGTCGGCGAGACGCCCCCAGGAGCGGCCACCTCCATCTCCGCTATCTCGCTCGCGGCGAAGAGTTCTGGCTTTCTGTTGCGCCCGTCCCTCCAGGTGCCCGTCGCGGGCTCCATGGTGCTGATTGAGGGCCCGATCACCCAGGCTCATGGCGGCGCACTTCCCGCCGCTGCCCCCTGGCAGCCGTACGGTGGCGCTGAATCGCCGGCGGACCCGACTGTTCTGCTCGAAAGAGGTCCAGCCGCACGGCCGGCCCCAGGAATCAGCGCCCCCTTCCTGCGCCGGCCCACACCGTTGCTGTCGGCCCCCCATCCAGAGGGCCCCGGCGCGTCCCCTCAGCCTGATCCATCCGCGCGCTTCGCCCCTGGCGTCACGGCCATAGCGCGTCCTGCGATCCACATCCAGTTCGACAGGCGGGACGCGCACCAGCAGCCCACATCCCCGTCGCCGAGCACCACCTCACTCCACCCGACCGCGCCTTCGCACGGGGCCGACGCCTCGCTCACGCTCCTGCGAGCCGCAACTTCACAGCTCGACCAGCCCAAGGAGAAGTTGCAGAGCGACCCCACGCCGACCTCCGGTGCCTCTGAGCCAGGGACTTCTCCTCACGTCGGCCGCCTGTCCATGGGGCAGGAGCGAGGCCCGACGCCCAGCCGGCTGGCGATGCGCAGAGGTTCACCGCTCCACGCCGTCCGGAGCCGAGATGGCGCGCTCGGACCGGTCGCACCTCCGGCCATCTCCCTCAGCCAGCCGGCCGCCGATCGCCCGGAGGCTGGACTCGAGAGATCCAGACTCGATCTCTCTGTCGATCCGTCGATCTCTGCCGGGCCCTCCCCCGAGCGTCAGGGCCGAGCGGCGCTGGAGTCTGCGTTCGATCAGCAGAACGCGCGCGGCTTCGAGCCGTCGGAGACCACGAGGAGTCGCTCATCTACCGGGCCCTCCGGGCGCCTGCGCGACCGGCGACCGACCCTGGCGCCCACGACCGCCCCGACCCTGGCCGGAGCGCAGATCGTCATCCGCAGCCCCTCCCCACCTGAGCCATCGCCGCGCGGGGAACCTCGACACGCCGAGCCTGGCACATCGCCAGGGCGTCTGGAGGGAATTGCCGAGAGGGCCTTCAACGCGCCTGCGCCCACTGCATCGGGGGCAACCACGCCCGCCGAAGCCGATCCCGCCTCGTCGGAGCGCAGCATCGAGCGCCTGGCGGGCCTGCACGGCCACGCGATGGCCCAGCGGGCGCGCGTGAAGGGGACCTGGAGGTCTCCACCCCCAGCGCCCACGCCACAGGCGCCGCGTGAGTCCACCCCGACCGTCACCGAGACGGATCTGCTGCACCTGTTGCAGGCGCTCGTCACCGGAAATCCTCGGGCGAGGCGCCTCCTGCGCGAGGTGCGGTCCACCCTGGAGGAGATGCGCCGCATGGATCATCTGAGGAAGCTGTGAAGGCCCGCCGCGCCGCAATGGCGCTCGTTCCTGCGGGCCTGTGCGCCCTGTCAGCCCTCTCTGCGTGGTCCAACCTGGGCCACGCGCGGGAGCGTGCGGGTTCGCCGGACGAGCCGGCCAGCCCTCCCAGCCAGCCGCCGACGGTGATCGTCGTCGGCTTCCAGGACGAGCCTGGGAGCGCGCACTGCGACCCTGACGAGGCGCGCCTGGGCCGCTGCGCCGAGCGGGTCGGGCTCCTGGAGCTCAAACCCAACTCGCCCTCGGTCTCTGCGCTCTGGCGGCAGGTCGGCTGGTTGTACGCCCGACTCTGGGAGGATCTCTCGTTGCGCTGGAGCGCGGACGATGGCGCGGGCTCGGCCTTGCGGACAGGTGGGGCCGACGCGCTGCCCCCGCACGGTACGGCGTGGGGCGGCCAGCGCTACGCGCGAGCCGAGCGACGCGATGCCGTCTATGGCGTTCCGGCGGCGCCCCTCTGGCGAGGAGCGTCCGGCTGGTGGGAAGACCCGTCGAGCGACGCCGCCAGGGCGCGCACGGGCAGCACCTGCGCGCCCGCGTCCGTCTTCTGCAGCGTCCGGTATGCGTCACCCGCCTGGCGCGAGGAGTTGGTAACCTCGGATCCTCCCGCCATGGTCGTGCTCCGCGGTCGCTTTGCGGAGCGCCTGGCCTCCGCCCGCGGGCCGCTCCAGGCCGATCTGCTCGACGCCGATCCATCCTTTGCATCACCCTTCTATGAACAGCTCTACCCCTACGAAGGTATCGGCTCTCCATCGGCCGTCTCCAGGGAGACCCGTATCCTCGAAGCCTTTCGCGTCCCGGCGGAACTGCTCGTCGGCGGGCCGGAGGTCGGCGAGGAGGCCCGGTCCCACCTGCTCGCGGACCGGCTCGCTCCCTGGGAGACCGCCGGGCCATCGGAAGTCCCGCTGCTCGAGTCTGGCGCGGATCTCGTGGCCGCTGCCCACGTCCAGCAGTCGCGCCTTCAGAACACCATCGGCCTCCAGGTCCTCCGCTTCGCGCGCGGGAGCTACGCGCCTGTGCACATCCGCGTCTTCCTGGCCCTGACCGCCATGGGCTCTCCACCCGGAGCGACCAACAGCGGTGGCCTCGGCGCGTACGTCCCCGTAGCGGCGACCCAGGGCGAACTCGATCTCCCGGTCGAGGCGCAGCCCCCCGGGTCAGGGGGGCTCCATCGAAGCACGCTCGACGTCAGCGAGCTGCCCAACGACCTGATCGCGTGGGCGATCCCCCAGGTCCTGAGGGAGATCCCGGAGGAGGTCTCGCGTCTCGAACTCGCAAAGAAGATAACCGCCGACGTGGCCGCGAGCTACCCCGAGTACGTCGTGGACCAGGACGCCGAGCCTCGGAAACCACTCACAGCTCTGGACGTCGCCGATCTCCGCACCTGGGCTCTCGCCAACCACACCCCCGGGCACGGCGCCGACCTGATCGAGTCGGTCGCCCGCGTCGCGCTCGCGAAGATGCTGGTCGAGCTCGACAGGCTCGCTTCGCTCGTAGAAAGCGAAAAGCGTGAAGACCTCGCGCCCCTCATCGGCCGCGCGGACGCGCTGCGGAGCCTGCTCCTGATGCGGCAGATGATGGGCGAGCTGCGCGCCGGCCTGCCCGCGCCGGGGACGCTGGCGAGCCCTGGCGCGCTGGAGTCCGCTGCCATGGCGACCTGGGATCGGGTCCTGAAGGGCCACGGGCCGGCCCCGGCGCGGAGGCCGGGTGGACAGGGAGAGGTGGACCCGGTCGCGATCTGTACGACCCGCGACAAGGCGGAGGCCCTGGACGAGCCGAGCTTCGGACAGGTCGATCTGGAGCTGCTCGTCTCGACGCGCACGGCCGTGCCGGAGGCGGCTGGCCAGCGTCTGAAGGACGAGGCAGAGGCGGACCGCGCGAAGCGCGTGACGGCTTTCCTGTGGGACGCGCGAGACCAGCTCCCTTTCATGGCGTTGGACGATCCGGCGCTCAACACCCCGCTGCTCGACGAGATCCTCGCGCTCCCAAGTGGTGAGCGCGTTGTGCGCGTCCGATGGACGGTCTGGACCGGCTGGCACACGCTCTGGTCCGCCGCCCCGGTTCAGGACGCGCGGGGCACCGACAGGTTGGCGCTGCGCGTCGCCCCCATCTGCGCGGACACCACGCTGGCCTCCCCCTCGCTGGTGCCGAGCCTGCTCCGCGCCGCGCTGAGCCAGGACCTGTGGCCGAGCACGCCAGACTACACGCGCGACAGCCAAAGCCCGCCCCCGAAGGGCGGAACCGCGCCACACACGAGTGACGAAGCGCGCGTGGACCAGACCACAGCCGCCGCCACCGAGGTCGAGGATCGGAGCTCCAAGGCACCCTCCCAGGTAGACGCGGCCCGTACGTCGCCGGACGGCGCGCTGCAGACCGGGGGTGCGAAGGCCACCTCAGCGCTCTCGAACCTGGAAGGGACCGGTGATCTGGTCACCTGGATTGCATCTCCCTGCGCCACGCTCGATGGCGCAGCCTGGCTCCGGTGCGTCATGCGCCCCGCCATCGCCCGGCTGGCCAGCGCGCCCGGTGGCCTGCTCGTGCTCACCCTGGACGCGACCTCGCCCCGCCCGACCCGACCAACCCGAGATCAGCGCAAGGATGAGGCTCTTCGCGCCGAGATCGCTGAGCACCGGATCCGCCTGCGCGAGGGCCGCGCGCGCGCGCCGTACACCCGCCGCGCCTCGCGCCTGGGCCATGGTGAGCGGATGCAGATCTCGGCTTGGGGCTGGTATGTCGACCCCTCAGCCGACGATGGCCCACGCTGGTCTCTGGTCTGGCCCGAGCTGATCCCCAACGGCGCGGTCGCAGCGCGAGATCCGAAGGCACGCTGGCGCAGGAAGGGCTCGTTGGACTGGACTTTTGACGGTGGGCTGGGCGGGTTCCCCGTGCGGGTCAGCGAATATGCCTGCGCGGAACAGACCCAGGACGATCTCCTCGACTGCTCGTCGCTCGGAGTCGACGAAGGTACGAGTCGCTTGACCGGATCCTCGGGCATCTCCGCCGATCTCGGGGCGCTCCTGACGGTGTGGATGCCATCTTCGCATCGCTGGGCGTTGGAGCTTGGCCCGGAGATTCGCATGGATCTCGTGCCCCCAGGGGGCGAGGCCATCTGGAACAATGCGATAAAAACGGACTCGGGCTGGCCCGACGAAACGGACGATGAAGTGTCCGTCGGAGCGCCTTCCTACACCTGGACCCCGTATCCACAAGCGGGGCTCGTGCTCGGAGCATGGTTCGCCCCGCCAGTGGGCCAGGCTCCCTTCACCCGACAGCGCTGGCGCGGCGTGCCTGCGGGCAGCTCCTGGTCCCCCTGGGGCGCTCCTCAACCCGATGGCTCCGATCGGGTCGGTCGCATGCAGGCAGGCGTACGTACGGGCGCGCTGATCGGGCTGAACGACGAGGGGACCACGTTCGAGGTGCTCGGTGAGCTTTGGGCCGGCTGGTCGATCTTCCGCCCGCGTTCGCCTTACGCCAGCTTCCTGCCCTATCACCCGAGCACGCTGGTCGGCCCTTTCGCGCGTGTCCAGTACGGCATGACGCCCTGGCCCAACGACGACCTCCATTACCTCACGAGCGTTGATCGCTGGACGGTGGTGATCGGCGCGCGCGGGCAGCTCCGACTGGGCAAGAAGCCTGACGCGGTGGAGAGTCGATGAACCACGAGTACCTGCACGTACGGCAGGTCACCGAGGCGGTTCACGACCGCCTGGTGGACTGGGCGCGGGGCGCGCTCGCCAGCGCCGGGCTCGACACCGTCGAGGTTCACAGCCAGTTTGCGCCCGCCGGAGCGACCACCTCCCACGTCGTGCTCTTCCCCTACCGGCTCGGACCTGAGCCCAAGATGGCGGAGAACGCCAAGGGTGTCTCGCTGCTCGAACCGCCGCGGGAGACCGGCGGGGTCTCCTTCGTTCCTCCGGCCTGGACCGAGCTGGGACAGGCCCTGGCGGCTGGCCTGCGGGAGCTGCTGCCGGAGACCCGGAGCCGTCCGCTCACGTCTGTGCCCCACCCTCTGCTCACCGGCCTCGCGCCCCCGCTCGTCGCCTGGTTCGAGGCGCAGCCGCCCCAGTCGGATCCCTGGGTCGCTACGCTGGATGGACAGGCCCACGCGCGGCTCCCGGCCCTGTGGTGGCACCCGGGCTACATGCTGACGGTGCGCTACGTGGTGGTGGCCACCGATCCCGGGCGGGGATCCTCAGCCCGGACCTCGGTGCATGCGCCGCTCGGGGTCAACGCGCTGTCGGTGCTCACCGCGGCCATCCACCGCGAGCGGGTGGTGCAGGTGCGGCTGCCCGCCCCGCCCCTGCCCGCGGGGCTCGCGGGCTTCGTCGAGGCCCTCTCTCGGAGCGTGAGCATCGGTGAGCGGCTCAGGGGCGCGCTGGCCGAGGTCGCGGGGGAAGACACGGTGGAGGTCGCGGTGATGCCGGCGCACGACCTCACCAACCAGGAGTTCGCGCTGCTGATGCAGGCGCTGCAGCAGCCCCTCCAGGTCGCGCTCAACCTGAGCATCCGGCTGCCGCTCGGTGCCTGGCCCGCGTTCACGCCCTCTTCCGCGCCGCTCTTCGGCGAGGTGCGCAACCTCGATCCTCGGTCCAGGAGCTCGATCGCCCTCGCTCCGGGGAGTTCGCCCCAGGTCGGCGAGGTGCGCAACCTCGATCCGCGGGGGCGCGCTTGAGCTGGCCTGACTTCATCGACGGGGCGCTGTCGCGGGCGATGTCCCGCCTGCTCCTTCCCGCGGCGGCCGAGGACGTGCTCCGGGCCTTCGTCGCCATGTGCCTGGACCCGGAGGCGGCCGAGGCCGCGCAGTCCGCCGATGTGTATGGACGCGAAGGCGTGATCGCGTGGAGCGCGGTCGCGGCGGGAGTCCCCGAGGAGCTCGGGATCGAGGAGGTCGAGGCGGCCGTGGACGCGCTGGCGGCCTGGGGCCTCGTCGAGGTGCTCGGCGCGGAGCGCGAGGACCCTGTGACCGCTGGCGTCGCCGCGCTGCGGCTCAGCCACGCTGGCCGGGCCTGCCTCGGGCTGGCACCCGCGGGGAGGCGCGCGCACGAGGAGCCTGAGCCCGAGTCCGCGCCCTGGATCGTGCTCCACGGCGCCAGCCGCGAGGCGGTGCTGCTCGAAGCCCCGTCGTCTGCCGTGATCGTGCAGCCGGCGCGGCAGGGGCCGAGCCTGCGCGGGCTCTGCGGCGAAGTAGCCCTGGCGCTGTGCACCGCGGGCGCGGTGGTGGTCGATGGCTTCGGGCTCTCCGAAACGGATCGCGGCCTGCTCGAAGCCCTGCTCCTGCGACTGCCGCGCGCCCGAGGCGTCCTGCTGCTCGCCCTGCCCGATCCCGGCCCCGTCCGCCTGGCGGCGGCGCGCACCGGCGCGACCCTGCGATGGGTCGAGCCTCTGCTCGAGGCCCGGCGCGGTGAGCGCGCGCTCGACCGGCGCCTGGGGGCACTGCTCACGGAAACCAGCCTGACGGACCGCGTCGGTGTGCCGGACTCCGACCTCGCCGCGCTCCAGCGAAGCCAGGTCGCCTGGCTGGACGTGCTGCTCACACCACCCGTGCGCTGGCAGCTCGAGCAGGCGCGCCTGCACGCCGAGCACCGCCTGCGCGCGGTGCCGTCCAACGGGTATCGCCTGCTGCTGAGCGGTCCGCCGGGTACCGGCAAGACCATGGCGGCCGAGGCTCTTGCGGGCGCGCTGAACAGGCCGCTGGTCAAGCTTGACCTGTCAAGCGTACTGTCCAAGTGGCTCGGGGAGACCGAGAAGTTCCTGAGCCACGTCTTCGAGGTCGCCGAGGCTGCCGGCGCGGTGCTGATCCTCGACGAGGCCGAGGCCCTGCTCCGGCAGCGCGAGAGCGGCGCCCAGGCGTCGGGCCTCCAGACCACCGTGGCCTGGCTGCTCACGCGCCTGGAGCGTCACCCGGGCGCCGTCGTCGCTACCACCAACCGAACGCGCGAGCTCGACGAGGCGTTCTTTCGGCGCTTCGACGACTACATCGTGTTGCTGATCCCTGATGCTCAGACCCGGCGTCTGCTGTGGGCGCAGGCGCTGCCCGCGGCCGGGCCTGCCGTCGATCTCGACCTGCTCGCTGAGCGCTTCGCCGTTGGCGGCGCCCTGATCCGTGGGGCCGTGCTGCGGGCGCGGGCCTGGGCAGAAGGCATGGAGAGGCCGCTGGACACGGCGCTGATCCTGGCGAGCCTGGGCCGCGAGTTGGAGAAGAGCGACCGGTCCAGCAAGGACGTGCTCGTCGAGCCTTACACGGCCGAGGTCGGCCGGATCCTGCGTGGAGAGGGAACATGTCTGTGACTGTCCGCCTGAGCGAGGAGCGCGGGCGCCCCGAGGACGCCACCCTGGAGCTACGGCAGGGCGAACCGCTCCTGATCTACCTGCTCCCACCGCGCGCGAACCTGCGCCGCACCCTGCTCCGCGTCGGCAACCCAGAGAAGCTGAGCGAGACGCCGCCGCTGCCCGGCTGCCAGTACCTCCTGCGGATCGCCGCGGAGGGCCATGGCGGGAGCCTCAGGGATATCGGCCTCGGGGTCCTGGTGGAGCGACCCGGTGAGGCCCGCGACGAGCGGCTCGAGCAAAAGGCGGTCCTTCGCAGCGGCGACCGCCTCCGCGTGACCACGGGCGACACAGAGTTGTACCTGCGCCTGACCTTCGATCTCCGGGAGCAGGCCCGCGTGGAGCAGGCGGTGGGCGCCTGGCGGACCCGCGAGGAGGGGCCCACCTTCGATCTGGCCCGTGAGGTCTGGGCCCTGCCCTCAGCCTGGGAGGGGCTGAGCGACCCGATGCGAGGCCTACAGCGGGGCGCGCGGCGGCTGGGGGCACGCCTCGGCCTGGGTCCAGCCGCCCTCGGGCTGCTGGCCGGGGCGCTCGGGCTGCTCGTCGCAGCGGGCGTGGGGCTGTGGGCGCAAGCGAGGGCGGTGGACGCGGCCGAGGCGCGCGCGCGGGCGGCCGAGGCGGGGCAGGTCTCGGCGGACCAGGCCCGACAGGCCGCGAGCGGATCGGAGGCGGTCTGCCTGGAGGATCGGACGCGACTGGCGGGCGAGCTGGGCGATCAGAAGGAGGCGGCCCGTGCGGCGCTCTCGGCCTGGCTGGGCCTCGGTGCGGCGCGTGCGCAGGCGCTGCGCATCGGCGGTCCGCGGCTGGCCGAGGTCCCGGATCGCGGCGAGGCGCTGGTGGACGACCTGCTCGCGATGGATCCGCCGATGGCACCGGCCGGGGAGGAGGCGAAGGCGTGTCTGGAATATACGGCTGAGCTGGGCCCGGACCTCCCGAACTACGTGCTCGCGTGGCATCCGACCCACAAGCTGGTCTGCCCGGAGGGATATGACGAGACGGTGGACGGCGTACATTGGAAAGGCCGTTGGGGCCTGTCGGACCGCGTGGTCGCGGTGCTGGGCGACGGGGGTGAGGGCGACCCGCGGGACAGCGATCCGCGCGCAGCCGCAATGCTCGGCCGAGGCGTACGGGAGGTGCTGAACGCGATCCTGACGACGCCCACAGAGCGGCCTCCGGTGATTCCGAGCCAGGCGCAGTTGTGGGCGTTGGAGTTGTTCGAGGCGTACAACCGGTTGCCGATGGAGCCGGAGGGAGTCAGGATGGCGGGGCCGGGGGAGTGTGTGCGGGGGTGGTTGGAAGTGGCGAATCAAAAGGGAGACTGGCCGCTGACCACGATGTTCAGAGACTATTCTGAAAAGGGAAAGATAATGCCCGTAGGTTACTGGACTTCTTGTACACAACTTACGCCTTAAATCAAGGCAATTCAGTGATCACTATGATGACAACGATTCTAATAGCACTCCAGTCTATGCCACATGCGTGGCAGTTTGCAGTCACGACCAATTACCAGTTTACCTCTTAGAGAATGACCTCACCTTAATCGTTCCAGCAACACCCTTTCCCTTACGAGAGCCCATCAGGTGCGATGCGACACTATTCCAGGTCGATTCGCTACAGGCCACTGTGATACATCCCAAGCTGTTGCTTCCCCGATGCAGATATCTGTCGCCACCATGCCCAACCTTAAACCAGACCGCGCCAAATTTGCCATACCCCCCCCCATTTACGGTATGGGCCTCATCTGGAATCATCAGATCATACTTGCCTGGAAGGGTGGGGTTGTCTCCACTGGTTATAGCATTAACTTTATACTGATCGATAAACACAGTCCCGTGCTTGAATCCGTCTTTACCAGTCTTCTTATTGTATTGAAATTCAACATGGGAGCCCGAGTGCGCGTTCAAACGCTTCGAGAGGTAGTTCGATCTCTTGCTCCTCGCCTTTACCGATCCATGGTGACCCGAAAAATGGCCTTCCTTGACCCTAAAATGATCACGTCGATTTTTGGACGGACCTTTCCGACCCAAGTAATCAACAAGCAAATACATCGGAAGCTTGGTCACGGACTCAGGAAGCTTGACGTCTAACCAGGGACTACTTCCTGAAGGGTCAACGCGTCGAAGGCCATGGGACCCGCCATGGGACCTTTCGTGCCGTGTGGTCAGGCGATCATGAAGCACACGATCAGTCAGATGATCAAGTCGCATCGTATGACTGGCGCCTACGGCGTTTCGCCCGACCAATTCCGAGCGCAGTTGACGGAACACCAGCTGGTTCACGCTTTCCTCCTTATGAACATGCACACGCACTACTCACGTTGCGCCTCAGCACTTCCAACGCGGCCTGGGCCAGTTGTCTCTGCTCTGCGATTCCATAGCGCACTTTCCATGTCGCCTTGGCCTTCTCAACAGCCATTAGGGCTATTGGGCTTGCAACCCCAAGGCGCCCACGACTTTCCTGACGCTTTGAAGTACTTCCAGGCGGCCTTGCATTGTCCTTCCGCACACTTGCTATTCCCAGCCGGATAGGTTGCCCGCACAGCTTCACTCAACTGAAAGAGACCATAGTATGACCCCTTTGATCCCGCGTTGGTTCCGCCGCCGGAAGATTCGCACTTTGAAACCGCGACAGCTTGGCTGCCGAATTTGCCGAAGGACTTTCGTATCACCCGACGAATACCTCTATTTCCACATGGTTCACCCTTGGTACACTTACGGTAGACTACATCTTGGTTTCCGTTCTTGCGGCTTGCCCCGATGGCCTCATCGTGAGATGCCAACCCATCCCTGAGCGTGCTGCGAGTCAGGTAGTCGTTTCGCAGCACTGGCGAAGCCGTATTCCGATTGAGCTCTGTCACCTGAGTTCGGATACGTTGTGTCTGCATGCCAGATCTCACCACACATTCCAGACACGAATTTTGATCTTGTCACCAATATATGACTCTGGATTGACATACTTACCATTCTTCATTACTTCGAAATGGAGATGAGGACCAGTGGAGTTTCCTGTATTTCCTGACTCGGCGATCTTAGCTCCAGCTCTCACTCGTTCACCTACCGACTTTTCGAAGGAGCTCAGGTGGTTGTAAGTGGTCTGCCAGGTATTTGAGTGCTTTACAACCATGCGGTTACCGTATCCACCAGATGACGAGGTGCCCTGAGTTTGAATGACTTGCCCATCTAAGGCCGATTTGACACTTGAACCTGGATCACAGGCGAAGTCAGTACCCGAGTGCTTATGGTCGCCACGGTCTTCACCAAATCTACCCGTAATCTTCCCAGATGCGGGCTTCCTCATCTCTTGCCACTTGCTGCTCACTTTGCGGCTAATACCGGCTCCTATACCCCCGAGTGCGCTCACCTCAGCCGTCCGTCCTCCAACGACTGACTCACTCACCCGCTCCGCCTCCTGCTCCGCCGCATCCCCCGGCTGGCTCAGCTTCATGCTCCCTCGCACGCCGCCGCTACCCCCCGCCCGTCTCCGCTGCACGACATGCGTCAGCTCATGCGCCACCAACTTGCGCGACGGACTCGCCTCCGCGAACGCGACCTGCTCCCCGTTGGCCGCCGCGTGGGCCCCGATCGCCTCCATGGGCTCCCGTCGACCCGTGTACGCTCGCACCCCCGAGAAGTCCTGACCAAAGGCCCGCTCCATCTCCCGGCGATAGGGCACGGCCCCGGCGGCGCCAGCAGTCGCGCGTCCCCACGCACCCGCCACACCGCCGCCACCCGCCGCCCGCGCCGAGCGATGGAGCCTGGCTGGTTCGTCGTCGTCCTTGTCGTCGTCCGCGCTGGCCTTTGCCGAGCGCGACAACAGGGGATCTTGGAGCCCGCGGCCCTGGAGGTGATCGGTCCGCGGTGCCCTGGCCCCGGTCACCGCGCTGCGGGCGACCGCGTCCGACTGCTGCTTGCGGTGGGTCTGCTGGTTCACGCTTACCTCCTGGCGTATTGATTTTTCATGGTCGTCAGGGTGGAATGTGTTCGTCAAGGCCCGCGCGCCGCGAAACCCCGCCGACATCGTGCCTGAGCGCCTCGTGGTGCCATGCGGGCCACTCTCCAGGCCGACCCAGCCGCGGCGCGCGGGCTCATGCGCCGGGCGGCAGGGCCTTGGGCGTGCTCTCGTCCTCGCCATAGGTGATGCGGTAGACCGCGTACTCCAGGGCGCGCAGATCCTGCGCGTGCAGGCGCCGGATGTCGTCTACGGTGATGTTCGTCTTCGGGCCGATGCGGGTCACGGTGCGCGAGAGCAGCAGGGTCTTGTAGATGAGGTCGTTCGGGTAGCGGTTGTAGTCGGGCGAGCTGCCGATGTAGATCTCGTCGCCCCCGGTGACGGGGCGCACCTCGGCCTCGCGGTGGACCTCCCCGCTGGCGGCGTCCTCGAAGCCGACGGGCAGTGTGACGGGCTCGCGGTGGGAAGGCAGTCGATAGATGGGCATGAGCGCTCCGCAGACGCGAGGGTTCTCAGGTCCGCGTAACCGGGTACGGCTGGCCGGCAAGCGGGCGGATGGGGCGTCGGAGGCTGAGTTCTGAACGGGTGATCCCTGTTGTCATGCCCCGCGCAGGGCGCCCAGCCACGCCATCAGCCGCTGTGCTCCTGCCTGCACAGCACCCTCCAGCCCTCCTCCTCCACCCATCGGAGCACCGCGCGCTGCTCCCGGTCCCGCACAGCCGGGTAGTCCTCCGGCCCTTGGGGCCCACCCTTCGGCACCCAGAGGCGAGGGGGGACCTCCCAGAACTGGCGGACGGCCCAGACCACCTCCAATCCATGCGCCCTCAGCGTCGCGAGGAGGTTCGCTCTGTCGGCGAACAGCGCCTCAGTGGACACCGGCTCGCGCCACCGCCCTGGGCTCCGTTGCGCCACAGCGCGCGTCCGCCCCTGAGGATCGAGGAAGTGCCGCTGTCGGTCGTCGCCGCGGGTGGTCACGACGGGGAGGTGCTCGCGGAGGAGCCCGCCTGGCAGGAACGTGTGCAGCTCGTTCTCACCGTCGTGGTCCAGCAGCCTGGCGCTCAGGCTCTGGAGGACCACCTCACAGGGACGCCCCTGCGAGTCCACCGAGACATAGGAGAGCCATCCGGCCCGCAGGAGAATCCACGTGGACACGGCGACGAGATCGGAGGGAAGGTAGCTGGCGTCGCTCTCCTCATGCTGCTCGTGTGGATCGCCCGAGAGCTCGAGACCTGCGCGCAGATCCCGCTCCAGGATGTCGATCTGGTCGGCCGGCAGCGCGAGCGCGGAGATCCAGAGCGCTGGCCGGGGTGTGGCGCCCAGGCTGTCGTCGACCGTCGCGCAGGCGATCACGACACTGCCCGGTTCAGGTCCCGCGAGCAGGCTGCCAGGGTCAGGGAATGCAGCGCTGAGCAACCGGCGGGTCACCCGGGCCAGCCCGGCGTCACCATCGTCCGTGACCCCTGGCGGACCGATGTCGGGCGCCCAGGTCGCCCAGAGGCGCTCCACCGGCGGTGCGTTCTCCCTGCAAGGCACGCCGATCAGCAGGTCTGAGCTCACGGCGTACTCCGCGACCTGGCCTGATGACCGGCCCTGCCGACCCCGCGCTGGGGGGCGCCAGAGGAGGAAGTGCCCAGCGATCTCGTGCGCCGCCGTGAACGCGTACTTCTCGGCGACCCCGGCGATCTCGCTCCGGCTCCCGTGGGTGGCGGGGGAATGGCGTTCGTGGATCGCGCGGTCGAGCCGGTGAGCGTCCTCGCCCCACCCGTGACGTCTCAGGTGCGACACCGCGATCCCTGCCGCGAGCGCGTGCACGGTCAGGTCAGGGATCCCCAGCTCGGCGGCGTACCGGCTGACAAGGGGATCCAGCGCTGACCAGCATGTGTCCGTGGCGGCAGGGAGCAGCTCTGAGAGCGCAATGTTTGAGCCGCCTCCCGCGCTCTCCGCGTGGGGCTCGCCGCGACGTGCCGCGAAGCGCATCACGAGCTCTTCGATCCTGGCGTGGCGCCGATCTCGGTCTGCTTTGATCTCAGCCTCACGCAGGTCCCATGAAGCGATGAGCCGGCGCCGCGCTTCCGCGGTGAGGCTCACGGCGCCGGAGCGCACCAGTGCGCGCAGATTCTCCTTGATGTCATTGTCCGACCACTCAACCCTAGCGCGGGCTTCGCCGGCCTCGTCTGTTGTCCTCACCAGGTCGTTGATCGGTCCGCCGACCACGTAGTGCCACAGGTCCCAGTCGAGCATCGCCACTGTCGGCGTAGACGGCTTGTCGAGCACCTCCTGGATCGCGCCCCGGTCCACGGGCAGAAGCACGTCCGGGACGGGGTAGGGCGGTCTGGCCCGCTCCAGCATCTCGGGCGGGAAGTCAGGGACCCTTGCCGCCGCCAGCTCCACAACCGCACGAGCCGCGACGCGCAGGCGCACGTTTGTCACTCCGGTGGCGCCTGCACCTCCGAACACGCGGCCTGCGATGTACCGCGCGAGCGCGTCGAGTGAGGTTGGCGGTCCCTCCCACCACAAGACGGCCTCCATGGTACAGAGGGCGAGTTCCTCCTGGACCTGAGGGTCGTCCACCGCCTCGAGGGCGCTCAGCAGCGCGCGCAGCTGAGCAAGGTCCGACCGTGCCCAACGCGCGAGCTGGCTGCGGCCATGGGCCACGCGCCCGCGGTCAAGGCTGGTCAGGGTCCAGGCCAGCACCCGAGGCGCCCCCCACCAGGGCTCGCCCGGCCAGAGCGTGAGCGCGTCGCTGGCGAGCTGAGACCACCCCTCCCAGCGGGCGCTGTGCCTCGTCGGGAGCGACGTCGGGGCCGACCAGAGCACATCGCGCTCTTGACACGTCATGGAGGTGAGCTGCTCGTGCAGCCAGGCAGCCCCGAAGGGATGCGCCTCGACACGGCACACAGGCACGACCAGGGTGCTCCCGACCCGATGACAGGTGACCTTGTTGTCTCGGAGCGCCCGGTCCAAGACCGCGCGGAGCCCCTCGACGCGATCCGGTGCAGCCCAGGCCGCCGCGCGCAGCAGCAGGGCGAATCGACGCCCGAGCGACTCGTCGGTCCAGATCTCGTCGTTGATGACGAGGATGCCCTCGTCCATCAAGAACAGGGTGGCAAACACTGCGGCGTCAGGCCGCTGACGGAGGATGTGGGGACAGGACGCTTCGCCCTCTGCGGCGAGCTGGTCTCGTGTGCGTAGCGCCGCTTCTCGGCCGGCGAGGTAGTCAGCGAAGACCTGATCGCCGAGATCCAGCACGAAGGTGGCATCCTTAAGCGGATCCCGGCGGAGTTCCTCGATTTCGTCGAGCAGCGCGTAGGTCTGGCAGACCTCGATGACCCGGTGGGCTCGTGCCCGTGAGAGCGCTCCCGGTGGGCTCGCCTCCATCATGGCTTGGATTATCCGTTCGCGAATCACCGGCTCGCCCGCAACGACAATCTGGCTCAACATGGCGCTGAGAAGGCCCCTGATCAGCCGCTCACCCTTGGGCCATTCCGGATCATCTGCTTGAAGCTCATGCTCCAGCCGGTCCAGCCATTGTCCGATGAGGTGCGGCAGAGTGGACGCGACCTGTGCTGGCACCACCCTGGAGCGCCGGTGGAGCGCCGCGAAGAACCGAACCGCCAGCGGGCTCTGGAGGAGGCCCGCGAGCTGTATGGGGTCCGCGACCTCTATCTGGTGGTGCTCGCAGGTGCGCTGCACCACCTTGAGCAGGTCGGCGTCGCCGGTGGGGCGGAGATCCAGGCGGTCAAAGCTCTCTCCCGTAGGCAGACACCTCTCGACCGCCGAGGATCGCACCGACACGGCGACCACGAGGGCAGGGTGGCTTCGCAGGTGATGTCGCAGCTCAGCGAGCCTAACGCGCCAGATCGGGTCGGCTGGCCTGCTCTCATCCAGGCCATCCACGATCAACAGGGCCCGCGCACCTTCCGCAGCCGCGCCTTCCCGGTGTCGCCTCCGAGCCATCGCGGCATGGGCCTCGCTCTCCATGGCTGCGAGCGCCCCTTCGACGGACAGACCGGGCCGATCCAGCAGCTCGCCGAGGATGGCCTGCCATGGGCGTCGGGGATCGACGTGTCGGGCGGCCAGGAGATAGGTCGGTGCGTCTCGCTCCGTGGCGTACCATCCTCCCGTGGCCACGAGGCCGTGCGTCTTGCCGCACCCAGGCGGACCGACGACGACCAGCATCTCTCTGGTGCGCCTCCACCGGGAGATTGCGGTGTTGATGGCGTCAACCCAGTCGGGCAGGGCCTGCAGACGCTCACGCTCGGGCTTCATCGGATCGCCGGGCGCGCGAGCTGCCGAAGAGGGGCTCAGCCGGCCGATCAGGCGGTCGAAGGAGTCCGGGGGCACGAGGGCCTCGGCCACCGGTGCTGCTCCACCCGACCAGGCGCGGCGCAGCATGTTCAGAATCCCGGACGCCCGCTCCACGAATGCGTTGACCTCAGCGCGCTCATCGCCAGCCTCAACGACGCGGAGGGGGCCGTAGTCAATCAGCGCGGCGAGTACCTGCCGGAAGTGGTCCGCGGAGGCAGACAGCTCCCCGATGCGCTTCGTCTCGCGCTCGACGGCATCGGCGACTCGAAGGTGCAGCGCGACAGCGTCCCGAATCTGGCCCGGGACGTGGGGGTCGGTGGGGGCATAGCGGCCCTCGAACTGCGGGAGCGCCAGGGCCAGGCGCTTCGCGGGTGGCACCATGAGGCCATCGCCAAACCAGTGGTCCCGGAGGTCCTGGTCCCGAAGCAGGAGCGCCTCAAGCTGGTGCTCGTCCCACCGCGTGACGACCATACCCGGGTATCCCCTGGCGAACTCCTTCCACCGATCCAGCTCAGACTTGTCGCCCGTGTTCCGCTTCGCGTCCTTCAGGTTCTTTGGGAACGCTACGACGTACTCGATCAGCCGAGGGTGGCGTTCGCGCGCCGTCCTAACAGAATCATCTAGCTTCTTCGCCTCGTCTGCGCGGAAGCGATCCGGGAACCACTTGCACTGGAGCCCGACCTCGTCGCCCGACGCGAGCACGCCGAACGCCTCCACGCCGCCATCGCCCCCACAGCCATCCACCGCGTAAAAGCGGACCAACGCCTCGCCCTTCTCGCGGCGGAGCCAGCGCTCGAACAGATGCGTACACAGGACCTCGAAGGCCCTCTCCACTGCGAGCCCGTGGTGGTGCAGGCGGGTCCAGTCCATGCGAAGCTCCGCGCCCTTCATATCCTGCGCGGCCGCCCTGACGGCGCCGACCCATATGACACGCGGTTATAGGTCCCTCCCACCTCGGATCTCCCCATGCCCCTGCCCGCCCGCCTCCCCGACGCCATCGCCTGCGTCGCCCGCGTCGCCGCCATCCTGGACCAGGCCCGCGCGGCTGCGGCACGGGCCATCAACGTGGGGCTCGTCGCCGCCTGCTGGCAGATTGGCCGCGAGATCGTTGAGGAGGAGCAGGCCGGAGCTGAGCGCGCCGACTACGGGGCCGCGCTCATCCGCCAGCTCGCGGCCCAGCTTACGCGAACACATGGCAAGGGCTACTCGATCTCCAACCTCAAGCAGATGCGCCAGTTCTACCTTGCCTATCGGGATCGGGCACCCACCCTGCGCGCTCGGGCGCGGGCTCCCGAGCAGATTGGCCAGACACCGTCTGGCCAATTGGACTCCGCCGGTTACGACCAGCTCCCCGCCGAGCTGAGCTGGTCGCACTGGTGCGTACTTCTGCGGGTGTCGTCGGCGCAGGCCCGGCGCTTCTACGAGGTCGAGTGCGCGCGCGCCCGCTGGTCCGTGCGCGAGCTGGACCGGCAGGTCAGCAGCCTGCTGTGGGAGCGCCTGTCGGCGTCCAGAGACAAGGAGGGCGTGCTCGCCCTGGCGCGCGAGGGTCAGCAGGTCCAGACGCCCGCCGACTTCGTCAAGGACCCTTACGTGCTGGGGTTCCTGGGCCTGCCCGAGGCCGCGCGCTGGCGCGAGAGCGATCTCGAGGCTGCGCTGGTCGAACGACTCCAGCAGTTCCTGCTGGAGCTGGGCCGCGACCTGTTCTTCGTCGCCCGCCAGAAGCGCATCACGGTCGATGGAGACCACTTCTGGGTGGACCTCGTCTTCTACCACCGCGCGCTGCGCAGCTTCCTGCTCATCGATCTCAAGGTGGGCCGACTGACCCAGCAGGACATCGGGCAGATGTTGCTGTACACCGGCTACTACGAGCGTGAAGAGACGCGCCCCGACGAGAACCCGCCCATCGGCCTCATCCTCTGCACGACGAAGAACGACGCCGTCGTGCGCTACACGCTCGGCGAGCGCGCGAAGCAGATCTTCGCATCGCGCTACCTGCTCCACCTGCCGACCGAAGAGGAGCTCGCGGCCGAGCTGAGCCGCGAGCGCGTGGTGCTGGAGCAGGCTCAGATGGGAGATGGCTTGGTTGAGGCAGAGGACGTGGGAAACAGATGATGGACCTGCTTCGTCTCGCGCCCCACTTTGGCTCGGCCGACCGTGCCTTTGAGGAGCTCTGCTGCCAGCTCGCTTACGCCGACGTGAACGAGCCGGCGGGATTCGTGCGGATCCGCGGCGATGGCGGTGACGGCGGGGTGGAGTGTATCTGGCGAGGCCCGCTGGGCGAGGTCCACGGCTGGCAGGCGAAATACATCCCTGACCTGGAGCGCGCGCTGGCCAAGGCGCAGGAGTCTCTGAACAGGGCGCGGGCGCGCCACCCGACGTTGCGTCGGTACGTCGTGTGCCTCCCCTTCGACCTGTCCGGCTCCCGAGGACGCAACGGGACGAGCCAGTGTGACCGGTGGGATGTGTTCAAGCGTCGGGCGGAAGAGGAGGCCCGGTCCGCAGGGCGGCCACTTGATGTAGAGCTTTGGAGCGGGTCCATCCTCCAGCAGCGCCTGAGCCACATCGACCCCAGCGGCGGCCGCTACCGCTACTGGTTCGACCCGACCCACCTGAGCGCGGCCTGGTTTGCCGACCAGATCCATGGGGCCGTCCTCAGAGCAGGGCCGCGCTACAACCCGGAGTTGCATCACGGGCATGCGCTTGACGAGGCGCTCGCGGCGTTGGGTGACACGGAGGTGTGGCGGCAGCGCTGTGCGGACTGGCAGCGAAAGGTCGGAGCGACCGCGCGATCATGGGCGTCCTCGCTCGTGCGCTGCGACCGGGACGACGCCTGGGGCGGCCCGTTCCCAACGGAGGCGATCTCCAACGAGGAGGCTCTCGCACAAGCGCTTCAGGCCCTCTCCGGGGCGTTCGCAGCAGGGGATCTGGCTCAGGCCGGAGAGATCGTCAGCGACGCTCGGCAGCACGCCATGAGCTGTACCTTCGACCTGACACAGGACCTGGACCGGCGCCACGGCAAGGGCACCGCTGGCTCGATCATCTTCCGTCACCGACAGGCCGAGCTCAACGCGACCTTACCTGCCGCCAACCTGGACGCCGCCCGCGAGGTGCTGGGGACCCTCCTCGACCTGGAAAAGTGGCTGCATTCACCGGTCGTCCAAGCCAGCGCTCGCCGAGTCCTGGTCCTCACAGGACCCGCGGGGATCGGGAAGACCCACGGCCTGTGCGACGCCGGCCAGGCGCGCATCGCCTCCGGATTTCCCACGCTCCTCGTCGATGGACGCCACTTCGACGCTGATCGAGACCCCTGGGAGTCGCTGGCCTCTGCGCTGGCATTGGACCCGAGCTGGACCCGCGATGTGCTGCTGGACGCTCTGGACGCGGCGGGGGCCGCGACGGGTCGCGTTCTGCTCTGCATCGACGCCTTGGACGAGCGGCGTGACCGCGGCCGCTGGCTGGACCAGCTGCCGGCGATCATCGGGGCGATCCAGCGGCGCCCCAACCTCGCGCTCTGCGTCTCGGTGCGCGACGGCTACACACGCCAGGTCGTGCGCGAGGACCTCGATCTCCCTGTGTTCGAGCACCCCGGCTTCGGCGACGCCGTGTTCGACGCCTGCGCCGCTTTCTTCCGACACTACGGTTTCGAGCCTCCCGTGGGTCCGCTCCTCGAGCCCGAGCTGAGCAACCCGCTGTTCCTGCGCGTGCTCTGCGAGACGATGAAGGTGCGGGGGCTGCGCGCTGTCCCGGTGGGCTGGAAGGGCTCCATCGAGATGTTCAGGGCGCTGCTGCGTGCGCGCGACGAAGCGCTGAAGCTGCTTCATCCAGAGGTCGGGCGCGCGGTGGTGACGAGAGCCCTGCTCGACCTGGCCCTGACCATCTCGGAGCGTGGCCCCATCCCCTGGTCAGACGCGGATCGCCTCGTGGAGGAGACGCTGCCCGGGTCCCAACGCGGACGGCATGACCTGCTGAACCACCTCGTCGTGATCGGTCTGCTGCAGAAGCTTCCTGGAGAGGACGTCGGCTGGCTCCCCTCCGAGGACCGCGTCGACATCGCCTTCGGGCGCCTCCGCCACCACCTGCTCGCCGACGTGCTCGTGCGCCGCAAGACCGACCGCGCCCAGCTCCGTGAGCGCGCGCTGGCCGACCCGGGCCTCGCCGAGTCCCTGGCTTTGATCCTGCCCGAGCAGGATCAAGGCGAGCTGGTGGATCTCGCGGAGGACCTCTATGAGCGGGAGACCCTCCTGGAGAGCTGGATCCAGGCGCTGCCCTGGCGCGCCCCGTCCTCGCTGGGCGAGCGCGTGGAAGCGCAGCTGGAGGAGGCGCTCCTGGATGACGGCGCCTCCGACGAAGTCTGGGACGCGCTCCTCGCGCTGGCCCTGAGGCCCGGTCAGCGCTTCGACCATCGCTATCTGCACGCGCGCCTCCTGGGTACGCCCATGCCGCAGCGCGACGGCACGCTATGCGGCTATCTGCACGGCGCCTACGAGCGGCGCGCGCCGCCTTCGCCGCTGCTCCGCACCCTCCGCGCCCCATGGGAATGTAACTTGGAAGGGGTGGGGCCTGAGCTCCGCTTCGCGTGGTGCATGGTGCTCGGTTGGTGCGGACTGGCCGCAGACCTGAGGGTGCGCGACGATGCGACCCGGGCCCTCGTGCGCCTGCTCGCGGGAGGGCCCGACCTGTGCATCTCGCTGGTGGAGCAGTTTGCAGACGTGGATGATGACGCCGTGCTGGAGCGCGTGCTGCTCGCGGCCTACGGCGCGGTCCTGCTGAACCCCGAGCCCAGGTCGCTGGCAAGCCTCGCCCGAACCTGTCGCGACCGTGTGCTCCACCGCGCCGCAGGGACACCGGCCAACGCCCTGATCCGGGACCACGCCCTCTGCATCGCCGAGTGGGCTGCGCACCGCGGCGTGTTGCCCGCGGACCTCCCCCTGGAGGACTTCAGGCCACCCTTTGCCGCGCCACTGAAGCTCAGAATCCCATCGAAAGCGCGACTCGGCCGCCTGGGAACCCGGGAGTTTGCTCCGGGCTATCCGCGCCTGTACGAGAGCGTGATGAGCCAGATCTTCGGGGACTTCGGCATCTACACGATCCCAGGAGTCCTCCGCCCCTGGCTGTCCGAGCGGGGGTTGGAGAAGGCGCGCCGGTGGGTGCTCGGCGAGGTGTTGTCGCTCGGCTATGAACCGGCGCTTCACGCGGCCTACGACCACGAGATGATCGAGACCCATGGTCCGGGCCGCGCAAAGCCTGTCTGGGCCGAGCGCATCGGCAAAAAGTACCAGCGCATCGCCCTCGCGCGCCTTGTCGGGCTGATCGACGACCGGGCACGAGCGCGGGGCAAAGTCGTCGAGGGGCTGGCCTCGGAGCACCTGCGAGACCTGGATCCGTGCGCGCCACTTGGTGCCCCACGAGACGACGGGCAGGTCTCGAAGGAGCGGTCGTGGTGGGAGCCCGCGCGCCTGGACTTCACACAGCATGCGAACCTGTCCGACGCAGACTGGATCGCCGCGGATGATCTCCCGTCGCCAGACCTCTTCGTCCACCCGTGCGAGGATCCGACACGCCCAGGGACGCGCTGGCGGCTGTTGGATGGCTTCTTCCAATGGAGAGAAGGCAAAGAAGAAGGCGCCTCGAATTACAGAGACGCGTGGATGATGATCGTCGGCTACCTGGCTCCGATCGCGACGATAACGGCAATCCTCGTCGAGATCGACGGCGCGGACTTCTGGGGAGAGTGGATGCCAGAGGGAGCAGCTGGAGGTGGGAACAACCTCATCGGTGAGTACCCCTGGGCGCCGACCTACGCCGACCTCCACGCGCCGCACGACTCCTTTGATCCGCGCGCCCGACGCCTCCTGGACCTGGGGCTACGGCCCGTCGCGAACCGCCTCAGCGCCGCCGCAGGCGAGTGGGAATCGCGCACGCTCAGCCTCACTGTCCCGAGCGTCGAGCTGGTTCAGGCCACCTCCACCCGCTACGACGGCGCCTGCGGCTTCATCCAGGACAGCGGACACCTCGTCTTCCAGTCGCCGGCCTCGCTCGAAGGCGGCCCATCGTGCCTTCTCGTCAACGACGACGACCTTCGCGAGCTGCGCACGCGTCTCGGCGTGACCGTGCTGTGGACGGTGCTTACTGAGCGGCGGGTCATGGGCGAGCGCGACGAAGACTTCTCTGGGATGAAGCACCAGAGCTGGCTCGTGTGGCTCGATGAGGGGACGCTTCGGATGTCCCGAGGTGGAGGTGAACACATCCTCCCCGACCGTTCGAGGCGAATGACCTGAACCACAGCCTGCGTGGCAGTGCCCGACGCCCAGGCCGCGACCAGAGGCCCAGACGACCTCAACGCGGCGTGGGTCAGATGCCGATGCGCCGATACCGCAGCACCGGCGAGCGCAGGTTCGTGTCGGTGGGCTCCAGCCATCCCTCGGCGACCAGCGCGTTGATCGCGTGTCGAGGCGTGTCGCGGTTGATGCCGAGGATCGCGGCGATCTCGGCCTTGCCGAGGGGACGGTCGCTGGCGCGAAAGAGGTCGCGGAGCTGGGCCATGCGCTCGTCGAGGGACATGGCACCGGTGGGGTGCCGGGCCAGGGCAGGCGGCGCAGGCTCGGGGGGCGACGCGACAACGGGCTCGGGCTCGGGCGACGCAGGCGGCGGGGGCGGCTCGGGCGCGGGTGGCTCGGGCGCCGGCGCAGGCTTGGGTGCGGCCAGCGGCGGCGCCGCCGGGCGGTGGGGGGCAGGCGTGGTCGACGCGGGGCGCGGGTGGAAGATCGGCGGCGGGACTGGACGACGCGGGCGGGGCGGCGTAGGCGCTCGTGGGGGCGACGTGGTGCTGGGTGCGACGGCGCTCGAGGCCACCGGCTGAGCCTGCGTGACCGGATGCGCTTCAGGCGGCACGATGGCGGGCGCAGCGGCGATGGCGGGCCGCACGACCGGGCGAACGACGGGCCGCACCACGCGAGCCTCGGGCGACAGCGGCATGGACAGCCACGTCACCGAGCTCTCGAAGTCGCAGCGCCCGCCGGGGTATCGCTCACCCAACACCGCCAGCACCCCGTCGTTGTCCACGATGGCGCCGTCCGGCAGCGCCGGCAGGTCGCCGCACCGGACCAGCAGGTGTCGCAGCCGCGGGTTGGCCGAGGCCCGGTCCTCGCGCTCGCTGGCGTTCGCGGCGGTGGTCGGCACGGCGAGGCGCACGCGGCCGCCCTCTACGGTGAGCGTGATCGGCGTGTCCGCGTCCGGTCCGGCCCAGGCGCGCTCGGCCAGCGCCAGCACCACGACGGCGCGCGCGATGTCGCTCGGGACCTGCCCCCACAGGCCGCGCTCGCCGGCCACGCGATCGGCCAGCCAGGTCAGCGATCCGCGGTGGATCTGGTCGGACCAGCCCGGCCGTCGGATGGCGACCGCGCAGCCGGGCAGGTGCTTCTCGGGCTGATCGCCGAGCGCCACGAGTCCGGCGATGGTGGGCACGATCCTCCCCCGAAACCAGCGGCGCGCGCTGGCGTCGAGCAGGGTCTGGGCGCGGTGCTCCTGCTCCGAGCGGCCGACGGGCGCGGCGAAGGGCCCGGCCTGCATCAGCTTCGTGACGCGGCGATCATCGAAGCGGGCCTCGACGGCGGCCGGCACGGGCCACCCGTCGGGCTCCAGATGATCCCAGAAGGTCGGGGCGGCGTTCGACGCGACGCCGATGAGCACGGCGGGCTCGCCCTCCATGCGGATCTTGTGGGGGCCGCTGATCGCGCCCCGCGCGTGCTCCTCGCGAACCTCTCTGAGCCAGTCGAGCCCCCGTGAGCCTGGGGGTGTGAGCATGAGCAGCGTGCCGCCGTGGGGCTCCGCGGCGAGCACAGCGAGGTTGAAGGAGACGTCGCCGAGGCTCTGGGGATTCACCTCGCGCAGCGCGCAGGGCTGCTCGTGATGGACCTTGTCGTGCCAGGCGAGGAGCTGGTCGCGTGACGTGAAGCACAGCACGCCGTCGTCGCGTTCGGGCGGCGAGTAGGAGGGCGGCGCTGACTTGGGCGCGGTGTGGCGTGACTTGAACATGGGATCAGGGGGTCTGTAATCGCCAGCGGGGCGCAGGCCAGCCCTGCGGAAGGGTCTGGACCAGAATCTGTCCGGCAGCGGATCGGCACTGGCTGGCGGCGTGCCGCCGATCCACTGTCGGCGAGCTGACGAGCAGCTTGGGATCGGCAGTGACCCGGATCGGCAGCTCGGCTGTATCACGGCGTTACAGGCACTTCGGATCAGGTATCGGCAGTAGATCGGCAGTAGCTCGGAAGGGATCGCCAGCAGGGCGTCAGCAGCTCAGATCGGATCGGCAGTGGCTCGGCGGCAAGTCCGATCGGCTCGGCAGCGACCCCGATGTGCGCTCCCAGCTTGCCGCGGGTCTGGTCCCTCCGGCCAACGTGGACTACGTGCCCCTGCTGAGCGAGGGAGCCGGGGCGCAAGGGCGCGCACCCCCTGACCACGAGGAGCCCTGAAGCCATGTCCACCCACGCCGCCCAACCGGTCCCGTTCAACGCGGAGCACGCCGAGGCCTACGACCGGCAGTTCGAGGCGATCCGCGCGGTCACGGACGCGCTGCACCTGCTCCTCCGCGTGCGGCTCCAAGCCCTGCCGGACGACGCGCGGATCCTCGTGGCGGGCGCAGGCACGGGCGCGGAGGTGCGCTACCTGGCGCCCATCTTTCCAGGTTGGCGCTTCACGATGGTCGATCCCTCCGAGGCGATGCTCGCGATCGCCCGGCGGCACGCCGATGCCGAGGGCTTCGCGGATCGTTGCACCTTCCATGTGGGCTTCGTCGCGTCGCTCCCTATGGAGGAGCACGACGCGGCGACCAGCCTGCTGGTCTCACACTTCCTGACGGACGCGGGCGCGCGCCAGTCCTACTTCGAGGACATCGCCGCCCGCCTGAAGCCCGGCGGGATCCTGTTCAACGCGGACCTCGCGGCCGAAGTGGAGGCCCCCTCCTTCGAGCCTGTCATGGCCCTGTGGCTCGACCTTCGCGACCTCGGGACGGCGATGCCCGCTGACGCGAGGGCACGCTTCCGCGCCGCGTTCGGCCGGGGCGTCGCGGCGCATGGGCCCGCTGAGGTCGAGGCGATCATCGCGCGCGCCGGGTTCTCAGACGTGGCGCAGGTCTACCAGGCCGTGCTGATCCGGGGCTGGGTGGCGACGCGGGCGTAGCTCCTGGAGCGGCTGTGACGGTTGAGCGTCACTGGGCAGCCCTGGGCAGGCGCCAGCAGGCGCTGACGAGCGGCAGCGGTCGAGGTGGCGAGCGCAGGGCGGTGGGCGGTCACAAGGAGCGGCAGTGCGCGCGATTCGTGGTGTTGATCGCACTTCGACTCGAGGATCGGCAGTGGCACGACAGCGCCGCGGATGGGATCGGCAGTAGCGCTGGCGTGGGACGGCAGCCTCCAACACGAGCGCGCCCGGAGCGGTGAAGCCCCAGGCGCGCTATGGTCAACGGGTCCTGTCGGGTCTGCGTCCTACTTCAAACCCTCGGGACCGGCGGCCGGCGCGTCTGCGTCGGTCGCTGCTTCGACCTTTCCCAGCCGCGCGCGAAGCTCGGCCATGGCCCGGGCCTCCAGCGCCGGATCAGCGTCCGGGGGCTGGGCCAGGACCACGCGCAGCTCGGCGAAGGCGTCGCCCTCGCCGGTGTGCTCGTCGAGCAGCTCCTCGACCAGGGCTTCAACCCGACCCCGGCTGCGGAGGACAGGGGCCGGGTCGGGCTGCTCGCCGTTGGCGATGGCGGTCACGAACCGGTGGACGGTGAGCGCGTGATCTTCGGCGGCGCGGCGAAGGGACTCTGCGGCCTGCCGCTGCTGTTCGGCGGTGGTGTAGATGGTGGACAGGGCGGTGCCGCGTTCGAGGGTGGGACGCGGGACGGGGTCGAGGGACGACATCGGATCTCCACGCTCGCGAGGAGTTCACGCGCGGCGGCGAGCGAACCGCGCGTGTTTCAGGGCGTGGCCCTGAAGTTCCTGAGGGTCGGCGACCCCCAAGAACCTGCTTTGCAACAAGCATACCAGGGGGTCGGCGTGTCAACGGTGTGCCGCTGGGAGCGCGCAGATCGCTGGACCCCTGTGGGTGTCGGGCGAGGTTGTAGGCGAAGGATTCGCGTGCGGCGGCGAACAGCTCCGGTTGGGTCCTCTGGCGTGCGGAGCGGCGCGCTGGGTGGCGCGCGGGTGGACGCCGCTGGCGAGCGGGGGCACGGCGGGCTGCTGGTCCGAGGGGCGCTCGCCCATGCTCGGGGCCCCCTCCGGCCCGAGCGGCTGGCGTCGCCGCCGCCAGCGGCAGCCTGGCGCCGGCCGGACCACCAGCGCCTCCGGAGGCCGAGACCACCCTGTCATGTCAGGACCCGCGGACATGACATGCGGGATCAGCGGACATGACATGCTCTGGCCGGCCCAGCGAATTCCACGCCTGGACCCGTGCTTGTCGCAGCTTGTCGCATCCGAGGCGGCCGTCGACCACCGCCGACCCGCCCGCAGGGCCTCACCGGCACCGACTCCCTGGCGTTGACCGTCTCCTTGTCGCGCTTGAACGAACCCGCTCCGCGGGGGCGGGTGGCCGTCGTGGCGTCGGTGGTGTTG
>CAZTOW010000058.1:0-58614 GCA_964615375.1 uncultured Enterobacterales bacterium | reverse complement strand
TCGCCGGCACCTCCCCCCGCTGACGCGGGAGGAGGATGGTCGGGCAGGCGCCTCTGATCCGCTCAACCGCCTCGACGCAGAAGAGCCGCACCCCAGGCAAACAGACGACCCTCAGCCCGCCGACCCTCAGCCCGCCGACTCCAGGCGACGCACGCGATCGTCGATCTCCCGGAAGCGCTCCGCCAGCGCGCGCACGAAGGGCTCCACCCAGGCGTGGACCCCGAGGGCCTGGGAGAGCTCGGCGCGGTCCACGACCACGAGCGTCAGGTCCGTGAGCGCGCTCACGCTGGCCGTGCGCGGGCGGGAGAGCAGCACCGCCGTCTCGCCGAAGACCTCGCCCGGCCCCAGCAGGCGCAGCACCCGGCGCTCGCCGTCCGTCTCCGTGTAGACCTCCGCCTGCCCGCGCAGGACGATGTAGGCCGTGTCCCCGGGATCTCCCTCGCGGACCAGCAGGGTGCCGGCCTCGTAGCTGCGGATGGGCAGGCCGTCGCGCCGGCGGAGGTACTGCTCGATGTCCGCCTGGAAGCTGAGCACGTCCGGGTGGCGGGCCGTCGGATCCGCCGAGAGGGCGCGCAGCGCGAGGCGGGAGAGCTCGGGCGGGATCTCGCCGGGGGCGTAGAGCTCCGGCGGCGGGATCTCGCAGGCGCGGGCCTGGGCCAGCAGGACGTTCACGTCCCGCCCCACATAGGGCGGCCTCCCCGCCAGGATCGCGTAGAGCGTGGCGCCCAGCGAGAACACGTCGCTGCGCTCGTCGGTCTCCTCCGTGCGGCCGTTGGCCTGCTCGGGCGACATGTACTGAGGCGTGCCGATGATCTCGCCGCGCACGTAGCCCAGGGCCGCCTGCCCCCCCTCCGGGATCAGCTCGGGCGGGGCGCGGTCGGGCAGGAGGCGCACCGTGCCCCAGTCCATCAGGTAGACCTTGGAGAAGGCGCCGACCATGATGTTGGTGGGCTTGATGTCGCGGTGGATGACGCCCCGGCTGTGGGCGTAGGCCACGGCGTCGCAGACACGGCTGAGGATCTGGAGGTTCGCCCGCAGGTTCTCTGGTGTGAGCCGCTCGCGCCCCAGGCGCTGGATGCGGCGGCCCAGCGTCTCGCCCTCCACCAGCTTCATCGACAGGTAGGGGCGCCCCTCGGCGTCACAGGCCAGGCTGTGCAGGGGCGCGATGTTGGGGTGCTCGAGCTGCGCCACCACACGGGCCTCGGCCACGAAGCGCGAGACGGCGTCGGCGTCCTCGCTCTGCTCGGCGGAGAGCCGCTTGAGCGCCACCTGCCGCCGCAGCGCGCGATCCTCGGCGCGCCAGACGGTCGCCATCCCGCCCTGCCCCACCACCGCGTCGCTCTCGTAGCGGTCGCCGGGGTCTTCGACGGGCAGGTCGCGCAGGTCGGGCGTGCGGCGCCGCCGGCTGGGCGCGGGCGTGCGCTGGGTCAGGTCGTCGGACAGGGGAGCCTCCCCTTACAGCCTACGCCGAGCCCGCAGGCCGCGCCAGAGCCCGCGCTCCGGCCCCGGTCGAGCCCTGGCTCAGCCGCTCCGCCAGCGCCTCCAGGCTCGGCGCGAACCACACCTGCGACCCGCGGTTGGACTCGCGCACGAAGGCCGCCAGCGCCTCGCTCCGGGCCTCGAGCTCCGCCGTGTCGCCCAGAATGGCCAGCTTCAACCCGTAGTTGATGAACTTCTGGATGATCTCCCCCGCCACGCGCGTGCTGAGGCGCAGGAAGTCCGGCGGCAGGCGCGCCAGCGGCACCGCCACCCAGTCCACGTCGAGGCCCCAGGTCTGGCCGATGAGGTCGGTGACGTCGCCGGGGCTCAGCAGGGCGGGGCCGCCCGGGTCGATGACCAGGACGCGGTGGCTTCCAAGAGTGCGGACCGGGGGAGACTGCTCTTCGGACATGCTCAGGGCTCCAGGCCCCCCCGTAGCACGAAGACCGTGGGCCCGAAGTAGGAGCCCATCGCCAGCTCACCCGCGCCGTCCCCGTCCAGGTCCCCCACCCCGCCCACGTCCTTGCCCAGCGCGTGGTTCTCCGTGCTCCCGTTCACCGTGAGCGCAGCCGCGGACACGCCCACCGTCCCCGCCAGCGGCGCGTAGTGCAGCCAGACCGAGCCGCCCTTGGAGACCAGGGCCGAGCGCTCGCAGTCCGAGCTCACCACGTCGGCGAGGCCGTCCAGGTCCAGATCTCCGGCGAAGTCCGCGTGACAGGCGTAGGAGGCGTGGTCCCCCAGATCGCCCACCAGGGTCGCGGTGGCGTCGGTGAGCGCGCCGAGCTCGGAGAGCGGGCCGGTGAACAGGTAGACCGCGCCCGTGCTGGAGCCGCCCCCGCCCGAGGCGCTCACCAGCAGGTCCACGCTCCCGTCGCCGTCCAGGTCCCCGTCCGCCGCCATCTGGTTGCCCAGGCCCGCGTTGGGCCAGCCCCCACGCAGGGTGAGCGCGGCGTCCGCCAGGGCCAGCTCGCCCGAGAGCGCGCCGCTCTCGAAGAGGTAGACCGCGCCTGCCCGCTCCACCGAGCCGGAGTCCCTCACCGCGCTGACCCAGAGATCGTCCACGCCGTCGGCGTCCGCGTCCCCGCTCAGCACCACCCAGCCGAGCCGGTCCTCGGCGTCCTCGCCCGGGAGGTGCGCCTGCGCGGCGCTGTCCAGGCTGAGCCGGGCCTCGGCGAGGGGTCCGAGCACCACCCAGACGTCTCCCGGCTCGGTGCCCCCGAAGTCCCGCTGCGCGCTCAGCGCCAGGTCCGCCTGGCCGTCGCCGTCCAGGTCTCCCGAGGCGAGCTGGCTGGCGCGCTCGTCGGTCTGGTCCACCCCCGTCAGCGCGTAGTCGGCGTCGTCCCAGTAGTGCTCGCCGTACACCGGCCCCGCGAAGATCCAGGCGGTCTCGTCGCGATCCAGGAAGCCGAGCTCCGGGAAGCCCTCGCCGTCGAGGTCCCCGAGGGCCGTGGCGCTGTTGCCCACCTTGCCCTCGATCTCCATCCCCGTGATCACGGCCCTGGCCTCGGTCGGCGCGTCCACCGTCCCCAGCTCGGGGCTGCTCACGACGTAGATCTGTCCCTCCTGGGCCGCGCCCGCGTAGGCGTCCGAGGTCACCAGCTCGTCCAGCCCGTCCCCGTCGAAGTCCGCGCCGCTGAGCCAGTAGCCCATGGTGTTGCGCGCCCCCTCCACCCGGCCGTCGGCGTCGGCGTCGGACCGCTCGCCCTGGAGGCGCGGGGTGGAGCTGTGGCCGGTCTCGCCGCCGGTCTCGCCGCCGGTCTCGAACCCGGTCTCAGCGTCGCCGGTCTCAGAGCCGGTCTCGGCCTCCCCCGACTCGGACTTGGGCTCGCCCGCGCAGGCGACCAGGCAGACGGCGATCAGGTGACTGGCAATGTTTATTATCTGTTTAGACACGCCTCGCTCCCGCTGTCCCGTGAAGTGTAGCACCTACCTCCCCGCTCCCCGGCGCCTCCCAGCCCGCGCGCTCCACCGCCTCCCAGACCGTGAGCGCCCGCGCCAGGTCCACCGGGCCCACCGTCGGCCCGAGCTCGGGGGCGCTGGCCAGCAGCAGGGCCTCAGCGTGACAGCCGGGGAGGAAGCGCGCGCCATAACGGGCGCGTAAGGCCGCGGCCTCGGGGAAGGGCGAGCGCCGGTCCAGGGGCCCCACGTCCAGCAGACCGCCCCCGCGCAGGAGCACGTCGCCTGTCCGCTCCATGCGCGCCCGCGCCGCCGCCTCGTCGTAGGCCCGGGGGAAGGAGTCGTCGATCACCAGCGTCCCGGGCCGCAGGCGCCCGACGTCCAGGGTGGCGCCGCCGCTGGTGGCGCCGAGGATCAGGTCGGCCCGGTAGAGATCGTCCTGAAGCCCCAGCCGCGGATCGCTCCGCAGGATCTCCAACGGCTGTCCATACAGGTGTAACGCCAGCTCCAGCGTGGCCTGTCCGATGGACCCGAGCCCCAGCACGCCCACCCGCAGCTCCGCCCAGACCCTCCCCGTCTCGGCGAGCACCCGGCGGATCGTGCGGACCATCGCCGCCACTGTCACCGCATGCCCGGTCGTCACCACCTGCCCCGGACGCCCCAGGGCGCGCGCGCAGAGCCCGGTGAGCGCCGGCAACATCCCCGCCAGCGCCACCACGCCCGCGTCGCTGGCCTGCACCGCCCGCGCGACGGCCGCCTCCAAGGCCGGTCCCGCCCGGAGCGCGTCGGCCGACCAGGGCAGGAGGATGAGCTCGGTGCGCCCTTGCGGGGTGTCTACGCGCTCGATCAGGGTGGGCTCGCTCACCGGGACCGGCATGCCCTCGGGCGCGTAGACCACCAGCGCGGCGTCCGGGGTGGCCAGCGCGCGCAGCCGACGGCTCAGGGGAGCCTGCACCCGCTCCACGATCGCGCCCCCGTGCAGGTTGAGCGTGAGCCCGTCCGAGGCCATGGCCCCCACCATCAGCTCCGTGCCGGTGGAGGGCGCGGCGAAGCGGAAGCGCGCCTGCCGCCAGTCCACCTGGAGGCTGGTGCTGGGGAGCGGCAGGGCCGCGGGGTCCAGCCAGGAGAGGAAGGTGCGGCCCAGGCGCTCGACCGCGTCCGCGCCGCCCACCGCCCGCGCGATCTCGGCGGGGTCGGTGTCCTCGTGGGCCGCCACCGCCGCGAAGGCCCGGCTGACCGCCTCCAGGTCCGGCATCCCGCGCACCCGCACGGGCAGCCCCCGGGCCAGGGCGCCCACCACCCGCCCGCTGGGGTGCTGCGGGCCCTCCCGACCGGAGAACGCGGTGGCGATCACCCGATCCTCTCGCCCATCCAACTCCTGTAACGCCTGAAACAGCGCGGTCAGCACCAGCAGGTAGGGCGTGCTGGCGCTCCTCCGCGCCGCCGAGCGCAGCCCGTCCATCACCCCCCAGCCCAGCACCAGGTGAGCCGCCTGCATGGGCTCCTCCGGGGCGGCCTCCTGCTGGAGATCGGCGAGCGCTGACGCCCAGAAGCCGTCGTCCGGTCGGGCGCGCGTCCCGGCCAGGAGCTCACGGAGCTGCACGGGCGGCGGGAGGGCGGGCTCACGACCTCGGGCCAGGGCGGCGTGGGCCTCCAGGAGCTCGCCGGCCAGCAGCCAGAAGCTCCAGGCGTCGCTGGTGATGTGGTGCGCCACCAGGATGAGGACGTGGCTGTCGGGGGCGAGCCGGCAGAGCCGCGCGCGGAAGAGGGGCCAGCGATCCAGCTCCAGGCGGGCCTCCCCCTCCTCCTCCCAGCGGACGGCGAGGGCGCGCTCGCGTAACACGTCTGGTAACGTCGAGAGATCGTCGTACTGGAGCGCGAAGGGCAGCACCGGGACCGGCTCCTGCAGCGGGCCGCGGGCGGTGGGTCGGAAGATGACGCGGAGCTGCTCGTGGCGCGTCACCAGCAGGTCGATGGCCTCGCGGAAGGCCTGGAGGTCCAGCGGGCCGCGCAGGGGGACCGAGGCGCACCAGACCGGCGGGCGCTCCGGCCGGCGGCGGTGGGCGGTGAAGAAGCCGCGCTGCACGGGCGAGAGGGGGAAGGGGCCGGCATCCAGTGTAACCGATGTTATATTCGATAATAGATTATGACTGTCACCTATATCTCCGGGCGATCCCCCCGCCGGGAGCGCGGGCCCCAGCGCGGCGGCGAGCTCCCCCAGGGTGCGGTGCTGGTAGAGCAGGAGGGGGCGCAGGGCGAGCCCGTGCTGGGCGCGCAGGCGGTCGGCGATCGCGACAGCGCGGAGGGAGTCGCCACCCAGCGCGAAGAAGTCGGCGTTGGCAGCGGGTAGCGCGGAGAGCTCCAGCACCTCGGCCCAGACCCGGGCCAGGGCCTCCAGCGCTCCCCCGACCGGGGCCTCCGCGGCGACCGGCGCCGCCACGGGAGCTCGGATCAGGGCCAGAGCCGCGCGCCGATCCGCCTTCCCCGCTGGGTTGCGCGGGATGCGCTCCACGGGCAGCAGGCGGTTCGGGATCATCGGCGCGGGCAGGCGCGCCTCCAGCCAGGGTCGCAGCTCTTCCGGCGAGGCGGCGCCCACGTAGACCGCCGACAGCCAGCCCTCCTCGTAGAGGACCACCGCTTCGCGCAGGGCGGGGTGCTCCAGGAGGGTGTGCTCGATCTCGCCCAGCTCCACGCGGTTCCCACGGATCTGGACCTGGGTGTCGGCCCGCCCCACGTAGACCAGGTCCCCGGCAGCGTCCCGGCGGGCCAGATCCCCGGTGCGGTAGATCCGCCCCAGCCCGGAGAGCTCCTGGAAGGCCGCGGCGGTCTGCGCGGGGTCCTCGAAGTAGCCCTCGGCGATGGCCCCGCCGACCACGATCTCCCCGGTCCCCTGCCGGTCCCCCGCGGGCAGCGGGCGCCCGTCCTCGCCCAGCAGCCAGACATCCGTGCCCGCCCGGGGGCGGCCGATCGGCGTGAACACGGCGTCCGCGGCCGGCGCGCGGGTGATCTCGTGGAAGGTGGCGTTCACCAGGGTCTCGGTAGACCCATACAGGTCGAAGAGGCGCGGGCCCCCGGGCCGGTGGTGGCGGGCGAACCAGCGCCGGACCAGCGCGGCGGGCACGGCCTCTCCGCCGATGAGCACGAAGCGCACACGCTCCCAGGGGTCCGAATCACAGCGCTCGGCGGCGTCCAGCAGGTGGGCCCAGAGCGAGGGCACGGCGTTGTAGACGGTCACCCCCGCCTCGCGCACGAAGCGCACCAGCAGATCGGGGTCCTTCAGCGCATCGGGCGGCGCGGGGACCGTCATGGCGCCGTGCAGCAGGGGCGAGAAGATCTGCCGGATCGCGCCGCCATATCCAAGGGAGGCCGTGTAGAGGAAGCGGTCCCGCTCGCTCACGGCCAGCACCCGGCTCACCCACTCGTGGAAGGCCAGGGCGGCGCGATGCGTGACGACCACGCCCTTGGGCTGGCCCGTGCTTCCCGAGGTGAACATCACCCAGCACAGCGCCCCCGGCCGATCCGGCCCGTCTGACGCCTCCTCTGCGCCGATGAGGTGGACCGGGAGGCCCAGCGCGCTGGCCCGCGCGGCGTGCTCGGGCGGGCAGAGGACCGCGCTCGGCCTGCCCTTCGCGGCGATGGCGGCGATCCGGGCGTCGGGCCAGCTGGGGTCCAGCGGGACATAGGCGGCGCCGCTGCGTAACACCGAGAGGACGCCGATCACCGCCTCCGGTGAGGGTGCGGCGAGGACGGCGATCCGCTCCCCCTCCAGCCGCTGCGCCAGGGCCGCCGAGCGCCGGGCGAGCTGCCCGTAGCTGAGCCTCGGCGCCGCCTCCCGCTCCGGGTGCAGGCGGCAGCGGGCGAGGATCCGGCCGTGCAGGGTGGGAGGAGGATCCTCGGCCAGCGGCCAGCTCCGCGGGCGGGGCGGGGCCTGGGGCCGGGCGAGGAGCCCGTCCACCAGCGCCGCATAATCCCGGGCCAGCGCGCCCAGCTTCTCGTCGGAGAGGTGGCTCTTCGCCGCGCACCAGGAGGTGTGGAGCCGGCCGCGGAAGACCCAGGCGATGAGCGCCAGCCGCGTGAAGCCCGCGACCACCGCCCCTTCCACGTCCAGGAGCTCCAGCGCGCCGATGCGCTCGGGCGCGGGCAGGAGCGGGAAGCTGAAGCCCGCCGGGGTGAGGCCGACCGGGCCGGAGGGGCTGTGCTCGCCCAGCGAGGCCAGGGCCAGCGAGCTCGCCTCCGCCCCCGCCTGCGCCTCGGTCAGCGCCGCCGCCACCCGCCCCGCCAGCGCCAGCAGCGGCTCGTCCAGGGTGAGGGTGAGCCGCACCGGCAGGCTGTCGGCAAACGAGCCCACCACCCGGTCCAGCTCAGGCAGGCGCGCTTCCCGGCGGGCGTGGGCCACCCGCACCACCACGTCCGGCTGCCCGCTCCAGCGCGCCAGGAGCTCCAGGTAGATCGCCAGGACCAGGGAGGGGAGGCTGAGCCCGGACTCGCGGGCCAGCGCCTGGAGCGCGGAGGTGGTGTTCACGTCGAAGGCGCGCGAGCAGAAGCGACCTCCCCCCGAATTCGGGGCGTGTACCGGCGCGTCCCAGGGGAGGATCAGCGGCGGGACGCCGTCGGCGAAGCGCGCGCGCCAGGCGTCCAGGCCACGCTCCGGGGGGCGGGCCAGCAGGGCGGCGGCCTCAGCCCAGGTGCTGGCGGGGGCTGTCGGCTCCTCTCCCTCGCCGCGCAGGGCCTCGAAGGTCTGGAGCAGGTCCTCCAGCACCAGCTTCTGCGACCAGGCGTCGAGCACGCTGTGGTGGCCGCAGAGCGCAAGGCGGCGACCGTCGGTGACCACGCGCTCCAGCGGGCCGCGGGCCAGGTCGAAGGGCTCGTTGGCCAGGGCGTCCAGGTCCAGCGCGTCCACCAGCCTCAGCTCCGGCGGCGTCCGCCCGCAGATCAGCACGCTCCGACCGGCCTCCTCGGCGATCACGGCGCTCAGCACGGGGTGGCGGGCGGCCACGCGGCGCAGGGCCTCGGCGAGCCGGTCGGGGTCCAGCGTCGGCTCGGGGCCGCGCACGGTGACGCAGAGCAGCACGCTGCCGGGCATGTCGGGGAAAAAGGCGCGCTGGACCACGAAGGTCTGCTGCGATGCAGCAAGCGGAATAGAATCTGTGTAACGCGATGTTACACCAGAGTCTGCTTCTGGAGTGCGCACCGCCTCCCGGGCCACGCCCTCCCCCAGCGCCCGCGCCAGGGCGGCGGGCGTGTCGTGCTCGAAGACCAGGGTGGTGGGCAGCGTGCGCCCCACCGCGCGCTCCAGCTTCTTCAGGAGCGCCAGGGCCTCCACCGAGTCGATCCCCAGCGTCGGGAGCGGCACATCGTCCCCCACCTCCTCCAGCGCCAGTCCCGCCGCCTCGGCCACCAGGGCGCGGATGGTCGCCAGCAGATCTCCCGCCGGCTGCGCCGTCACGACCGAGCCCTCCCGCGGCGTCACCACCAGGTGCGCCTCGGCCAGGGCCAGGGCCCGCTCCACCGCCGCCATCCCCTCCGCCGGGCGCAGCGGCCGGATCCCCGCCCGCGCGTAGCCCTCGGCCAGCTCCGCCGCCATGCCCACGTCAGCCCAGGGCCCGAAGGCCAGGGCCGTCCAGGCCCGGCCTCGCGCCCGCTCCACCGCGGCGATCCGGTCCAGCGCGGCGTTGGCGGCGGCGTAGTCCTCGATGCCCCGGTCCATGCCCGGCAGGCAGGCGGAGATCGAGGAGAAGAGCAGGACGAAGCCCGCGTCCGCCCGCCGCAGCGCCTCCGCCCCGCGCGCCTTGGCCTGGAGCGCGGCGGCGTCCATGCCCCCCGCGAGGTGGAAGATCCCGTCCACCCGACCCAGGCGCGCGACGAAGGCGTCCGCCGCCGCTGAATCTCCCAGGTCCACGGCCTCGTATCGGGCCAGCGTCCCCAGCCCTCCCAGGCGGGCGCAGAGGGCCTCGATCTCCGCGTCCAGCGGCCGCCGCCCTGCCAGCAGCAGCCGGCGCGCTCCCCGACGCGCCAGGTGCCGGGCCAGCGCCCGACCGATCCCGCCCGCCCCTCCGGTGATCACATAGCTGCCGCCTCGCAGATCCACGCGCGGACCGTCCGGGATCGGCGACCAGACCACGCCCCCGGCCGGATCCCGCCGCACCCGGTGGAGCAGCCCGTCCACCCGCGCCTCGCCGAGCCCCAGCCGAGGGAGATCCGGCGAGATCGGAGCCTCCACGTCCGGGAGCGGCGCCCCGCCCTCCACGACAGCGTGCGCGTTGGTCCCGCCGAAGCCGAAGCTGGAGACCGCGCCCAGCTCGCCCGGCCCCAGCTCGCCCAGGAGGCGCAGCAGGCCCACCGCCCCGGCCGCCGCCATGGTGTGGCCGAAGATCGCCTTGGATGTTCCGATCTTCGGCCCATGGGCATAGGCCCGACCCAGCACCCCGCGCTCCACCGGGTCGCCGATGGGCGTGCCGGCCGCGTGAGCCTCCACGAAGCGCACGGCCCCGGGCGCCACCGCCGCCAGCGCCAGCGCGCGGGCCACCACCGCCGCCTGCCCCGCCGGGTTCGGCGCCATCACCCCCAGCGAGGCCCCGTCGTTGTTCACCGCGATCCCGCGGATCAGGCCGAGGATGGGCCGCCCGCTCGCCAGAGCCACCGAGCGCGGGGCCAGCAGCAGCAGTACGGCGCCCTCACCGGGGACCGTGCCGTCCGCCTCCTCGGACAGCGGCAGACAACGCCCGCTCTTCGACAGCGCCCCCGCCGCCTGGAACAGGCGCCACAGCGTGGGCCGCAGGTTCAGGTGCGCTCCTCCCACCACCGCCATCCGGCACTCGCCCCGCCGCAGGGCGCCGACCGCCTGGGCCACCGCCACCAGCGCGCTGGAGCAGGCCGTGTCCACCACCATCGCCGGCCCGCGCAGGTCCAGGTGCTGGCTCAGGCGTGTCGCCGCCAGGCTGCCCAGCGCCCCCGGGAGCGCCGCGGGCGGGAGCGGGTCGTCCAGGTGATCCAGCAGCTCCTCCGCCCAGGAAGAGCCGGAGAGCCCCAGGAAGACGCCGATCTCCCGCTCCTCGCGGTGGGGCGCCAGCAGCGCGTCGGCCAGGGTGAGCGCGAGGCGCTGGGTGGGGTCCATGGCCCCGGCCTCCTCCTCGCTGAGGTGGAATCGCGCGGCGTCGAAGCGCTCGATCTCTGAGAGGAAGGCGCCGGTCCAGCTCCCGGGATCGCGCAGGCGCCCTGGGGGGACCGGGCCGATCTGGGTGCGCCCCTCGCGGACGCGGGCGACCAGGGCGGCGGGGGAGCTGGCTCCAGGGAGGCGGCAGACGGCGCCCAGGATGGCGATGGGCTCATCATGAGCTGTAACTAATGTTACAGCTTGTTTATATTCTGTTCTCTCAATGAATCTCGCCAGCTCCCGCGGGGTGCGCGCCCGGCGGAGCAGGGCGGCGTCCAGGCTGAGGCCCAGGGCGGCCTCCATGCGAGAGAGCGCGTCCATGGCCTGGATCGAGCCGGCCCCCAGCTCGGTGAGGGGCTGATCGGGATCGGTGACAGGTCTGCCGAGTGCGGCCGAGAGCGCCTCCAGGGCGAGGCCCACGGTGTTGCCCGTCGCCTCCTCCAGCGCTCCGGCCGCGAGCTGACGAGCCAGCTCTGCCCTGCGCTTCTTGCCGCTGGTGGTGCGTGGGATCCTCTCCAGGGGCAGCACCCGGGGCCGCGCGCCGACCCGGGTCTGCACGGCCTCGGCGACCGCCCGCAACGCCCACACCGCCGGCCGCGCCGGGTCCAGCACCACCAGCATGCAGGGCACCTCCAACCCATCTCTGCGCTCAGACACCGCGACCGCCGCCCGCACCCCGGGCACGCCCTCCGCCAGGGCCTCCAGATCGTGGGCGTGGTGGTTCTGCCCGTTGACCACGACGATGTCGCGCAGGCGCCCCACGATGGCCAGCTCACCCTCCGAGATCGCGGCGAGATCGCCCGTCCTCAGCCAGCCGTCCACGAAGACCTCCGCGCTGGCCTCCGGCTCACCCAGGTAGCCCGGCGAGACGTTGGGCCCCGCCAGCCAGAGCTCCCCGCCCTCGCGCAGCGCCACCTGGATCCCGTCCAGCGGCGGGCCGTGCAGGACCAGCTCGCGCCCATCGAACTCCACAGTCCGCAGCCCTGGCTGGGCAGGCGCCGCCACCCCCACCGTAGCCTCCGCGAGCCCATACATGGGATAGATCGCCGACTCCGCCACACCCGAGGCCGCGCAGAAGTCGCGACACACCTGAGGATCGATGGGCTCCGCGCCCACCGCCAGCAGGCGCACCGCCGACAGATCGGGCCTCGGCCCTCCTCTCCCCAGCGCCCGCGTCGCCCGCTGGAGCGCGAAGGGCGTGGACGCCAGCACCGTCGCCCGCGCCTCCGCCGCCGCCTGCAGCCAGCGCCGCGGATCGCGCATCGCGTCCAGCGGGTGCATGCGGATCTGCGGCGCGCCCGCCAGCAGCGGCAGCAGGTGACAGCCGATCAGCCCCATGTCGTGCGTGTGCGGCATCCAGGTCAGCACCCGGTCCGCGTCCGTGATCGGCACGCGCGCCCGGAGCTGGCGCAGGTTGGCCAGGATCGCGGCCTGCGGCAGCACCACCCCGCGGGGAGCCCTCGTGCTCCCGCTGGAGAGCTGGACCAGCGCCGGCGCCTCGGTCAGGACGGGCTCAGGCAGAGGGTCCTCGCCCTCGCCCACCCCCGGGTCCAGGACGCTCCCCTCGAAGAGCGACCCCACAAATTCCACCCACGCACGATCCACCACCACCGGCCCGCCCAGCAGCCTGGCCGCCCTCATCGTCCGCTCCCGCTCCCCCTCCGAGCCATCCCGCGGCGGCGAGAGCGGCGCCGGCGTCAACCCCGCCAGCAGCGTCCCCCAGAAGCACACCAGGAAGTCCGCGAGATCGTCCACCATCAGGAGCACCGGCCTCGCGGGATCGAACCCTCTCCGGTGCAGGGCACCCCCAAGACCCCGAGCCCGCAGCAGCAGCTCCGCCGGGCTCCAGGTAGGGCCTCCAAGCATGGAGATCGTCGCGGTAGGCGGAGCCTGAATCAGGAGATCGGTGAGCCGCTGGAGCATGTCGGACCCGTGGCGTAGGTGGCCGCCGAGCATAGCGCGCGAGGCTCGGGGAATGTGCCACGTCGCGACCAGCCCCAACGCCCCAGCCCCAGCCCCCCTCTGCTCCTCCCGCCCTGTAAGCGCGTCCAATCCGCCCACACCCGCCACAATTCCCTGCCCGCGTCGACCTCTGAGCCCTCTGAGTCTCTGTGGTTTTCTGCTCGAGGAGGCGAGGTGTCATGCCGAAATTGCTGCCTTACACACGACTTTTCAGGCAGTTCACCACAGAGACTCAGAGCGCTCGGAGGTCGACGCGAGAGGGGTCGGGGCGGGTGCGGGAGGGGAGCGCTCAGGTTATGGATGTCCTGGGGCACATCCGCTGACGCCAGCGACCGACCAGATCCTCACCGACATCCTGGAGCGCCACGGCCGCGATCCGGGGCGCCTGGTCCAGATCCTGCGCGAGGTGGTCGCGGAGCTCGGGCACGCCTCGCCGGCCGCGATCACCTTCCTCGCCGCAGCGCTGGGGCTCTCCCGCGCGCAGGTGGAGGGGGTGGCGGGCTTTTATGCCTTCCTGTGTACGGAGCCCAAGGGCCGCTACCGCGTGCTCTTCAGCGACAACATCACCGACCGCATGGCGGGCTCGGTGGAGCTGCGCCAGCGCATGCTCGACGCCTTCCGGGTGGAGCTCGGCGAGACCTCGCGCGACGGGCGGGTGCGCGTAGAGACGACCTCCTGCACGGGGCTCTGCGACCAGGGGCCGGCGATGCTGGTCAACGGCCGCGCCATCGGGCGGCTGACGCCCGCGCGCATCGGGGCGATCTGCGCGCTGATCCGCGGCGGCTCGCCGGTGGAGAGCTGGCCGGAGAACCTCTTCGTCATCCACAGCCACATCCACCGCCAGGACCAGCTCCTCTCCACGCCCGCCCCGCCCGGCGCCGCCATCGAGGCCACCCTCCGCCGAGGGCTGGGGGAGACCCTCGCCGAGATCGAGCAGAGCGGGCTCCGCGGGCGCGGGGGAGCGGGCTTCCCCACAGGCGCCAAGTGGCGGGCCTGCGCGGGCGTGCCAGGGCCCGAGCGCTTCATCGTCTGCAACGCCGACGAGGGCGAGCCGGGCACCTTCAAGGACCGCGAGCTGCTCACCCACCACGCCGACCTGCTCTTCGAGGGCATGACCGTGGCCGGGCTCTGCGTGGGGGCCTCGCGCGGGATCCTCTATCTGCGCGCCGAGTACCCCTTCCTGCTGGGCCCGCTACAAGCCACGCTGGACCGGCGACGCGCGGACGGCCTGCTGGGCCAGGCCCTTCCGGCCCTGGGCGGGGCGAGCTTCGAGCTGGAGATCCACGTCGGCGCCGGGGCCTATGTCTGCGGGGAGGAGTCCGCCCTGCTGGAGAGCCTGGAGGGCCGGCGCGGCATCCCGCGCAACCGTCCACCCTACCCGGTGACGCACGGCTACCAACAGAAGCCGACGATCGTGAACAATGTCGAGACGCTCTGCGCGGCGGCCCACGTCGCGACGCACGGCGCAGGCTGGCTGCGGCGGGTGGGCACGGCGCGCTCGGCGGGGACCAAGGTGCTCTCGGTCTCCGGCGACGTCGCGCAGCCGGGCGTGTACGAGCTCCCCTTCGGCGTGCGGGTGGGCGAGGTGCTGGATCTGGCCGGCGCCACGAAGACCGCCGCGGTCTGTGTGGGCGGGCCCTCGGGGACCCTGCTGAGCGCCAACGAGCTCGACCGCCGGATCGCGTTCGAGGACGTGCCCTGCGCCGGCGCGATCATGGCCTTTGACGAGACGCGGGACGTCCTGGAGGTCATCGAGAGCTTCACGGCCTTCTTCGCCCATGAGAGCTGCGGCTTCTGCACGCCGTGCCGGGTGGGCACCACCCTCGTCCACCAGATGATGGATCGGGTGGTGCGCGGGACCGGGACCCGGCGCGATCTCAAGGATCTGGCGCGGGTCTCCAAGCTGATGAAGGCCACCAGCCACTGCGGGCTGGGCGCGACCGCGGGCAACCCCGTGCTGGACGGGCTCAACCGCTTCAAGCCGGCCTTTCAGCGGCGTGTCGTCTCCCTGGACGTCATGCCCTCCTTCGATCTGGACGCGGCCCTGGCGCCGGCCCGCGAGGCCACCGGCCGCGAGGACCTCAGGGCCCACCTGGCCGGGACCAACCTGGAGGAGCCGTGAGCTCGCCCGCTGACCCCCACTTCCACCTGGACGGGCGCGAGATCCCCTTCCAGCCCGGCCAGAGCGTGCTGGAGGCCACGCTGTCCGCGGGGGGCTACATCCCGCACCTGTGCTTCCACCCCGAGTTTCCGCCGCACGGGAGCTGCCGGGTCTGCGTGGTCAAGGTCCACGGCAAGGTGGTCCCCAGCTGCACCACCCCCGCCGAGCCTGGGGCCGAGGTGGAGAGCGAGACCGAGGAGCTGCGCGAGCTGCGCACCGATCTGGTGCAGCTCCTCTTCACCGAGGGCAACCACTTCTGCCCCTCCTGCGAGGCCAGCGGGCGCTGCACGCTACAGGCGGTGGCCTATGATCTGGGCGTGGACACGCCGCATTACAACCCGATCTTCCCTGATCGGCCTGTGGACGCCTCGCACCCGGACGTCCTGCTGGACACGAACCGCTGCATCCTCTGTGAGCTCTGCGTGCGGGCCAGCGCGCTGCACGACGGCAAGGGCGTGTTCGGGCTGTCGGGCCGCGGGATCACCAAGCACCTCGTGGTGAACGCCGAGAGCGGGCTGCTGGCCGACACGGATCTGGCGCCCACCGACAAGGCAGTGGAGGTCTGCCCGGTGGGCGTGATCCTGCCCAAGCGCCGCGGCTTCGACGTGCCCATCGGCCAGCGAAGGTACGACCAGCGCAGCATCCGCGAGGTCGCGCCCGAGCGCTTCCAGGCCCTGCGCGCCCCGAAGACCGAAGGATCGGAGCCATGAAGCCGCCGCGCAAGCTGCGCGTGGCGACGGCCTCCCTGGCCGGCTGCTTCGGCTGTCACATGTCGTTGCTGGACATCGACGAACGGCTTCTGGAGCTCCTGGAGCATGTCGAGCTCGACGCGAGCCCGCTCACCGACCTCAAGGAGGCGGGGGACTGCGACATCGGGCTCATCGAGGGAGGCCTGTGTAACGCCGACAATGTGCGGGTCCTGCTGGAGCTGCGCGAGCGCTGCCGGGTGCTGGTGGCGGTGGGCGCCTGCGCGATCAACGGCGGCCTGCCCGCCCAGCGCAACCACCTGGACATCCGCGACTGCCTCCAGACCGTCTACCTGACAGGCTACGGCGTGGAGCGCGGCTTCATCCCCAACGATCCCGAGCTGCCCCTGCCGCTGGACAAGGTCCACCCCCTGCACGACGTGGTCAAGATCGACTACTTCCTGCCGGGCTGCCCGCCGTCCGCGGACGCGATCTGGCAGCTGCTCTCTGATCTCGTGGCCGGGCGCACGCCCAGTCGCCGCCACGGGCTCATCCACTACGACTGAGCGCGACGACGAGGGAGGGGGCCCGTGCCGCACGACCTGGAGAAGGCGGAGAACCCAGACAAGCTGCGGCGCGTGGTCATTGAGCCCGTCTCGCGGGTGGAGGGCCACGGCAAGGTCACCATCCTGATGGACGATCAGCGCCGGGTCCACCAGGTCCGACTGCACATCGTCGAGTTCCGCGGCTTCGAGCGCTTTATCCAGGGCCGCCCCTACTGGGAGGCGCCGGTCATGGTGCAGCGCCTCTGCGGCATCTGCCCGGTGAGCCACCACCTCGCGGCGTCGAAGGCCCTGGACGCCGTGGTGGGCGCGCGGCCCGTCCCCCGGAGCGCCGAGCTGGTGCGCCGGCTCATGCACTATGGACAGATCCTCCAGTCGCATGCGCTCCACTTCTACCACCTGTCCTCGCCCGATCTGCTCTTCGGCTTCGAGAGCGATCCCCGGACGCGCAACGTGGTGGGTGTATTGGATCGCTACCCGGACATCGGGAAGAAGGGCGTGCTGCTGCGCAAGCTGGGCCAGGAGATCATCCGCTTCACCGCCGGAAAGCGCGTCCATGGCACGGGCTCCGTCCCCGGCGGGGTGAACCGCCTGGTGACCGCCGAGGAGCGCGACCAGATCCGCGCCGCCCTGCCCGACGCGCTCACCTGGGCCCAGGAGGGCGTCCACCTCATCGCCTCTCTGCATGAACAGAACAGAGATCTGTACGATCACTTCGGGACGGTGCCCTCCAACCTGCTCTCGCTGGTGGGCCGCGACGGCAAGCTGGACCTCTACGACGGCGTGCTGCGCGCCCGCCGGCCCGACGGGAGCCTGATCTTCGACGGCGTGGAGCCCGATCAGTACTCCAACCTGATCCGGGAGAACGTGCGCTCCTGGAGCTACATGAAGTTCCCCTTCCTGGAGAGCCTGGGCCCCGACGAGGGCTGGTACAAGGTGGGGCCGCTGGCGCGGGTGCAGAACTGCGACGCCATGGGCACCCCCCGCGCCGACCGGGCCCGCGAGGACCTGCTGGCCACCCAGCCCGGCCAGATCATCCACGCCCCCCTGAGCTTCCACCACGCCCGCATGATCGAGCTGCTGCACAGCGTGGAGGTCATCGACCGCCTCCTGGACGAGCCCGCCCTGCTCTCCGGCGAGCTGGTCGGCAGCGGGCCCCGAGCGAGCGCGGGCGTGGGCATCCTGGAGGCGCCGCGCGGGACCCTGATCCACCACTACGAGGTGGACGCCAACGATCTGATCACCATGTGCAACCTGATCGTGTCGACGACCCACAACAACCAGGCCATGAACGAGGCGATCCGCCAGGTCGCCCGCCAGCACCTGGACGGCCGCGAGCCCACCGAGGGCCTGCTGAACCACGTCGAGGTCGCCATCCGCGCCTTCGATCCGTGCCTGTCCTGCGCTACCCACGCGCTGGGCCGCATGCCGCTGATCGTGGAGATCCAGGGGCCGCAGGGCGAGATCCTCCACCGCCTGCGCCGTGACGGCGATCAGGCTTGAGCGAGGACCGGCCCGCGATCCTGATCATCGCGGTGGGCAACCCCTCCCGCGGGGACGACGCGCTGGGCCCCTGCTTCGCCGAGCGGCTGGAGCGTCGCCTGGCCGCCCGAGGGAGTCCACTGGAGGTGGAATTCCAGATCGAGGACCAGCTCCAGATCGAGCACGCCCTGGACCTCGAGGGCCGCGAGCGGGTGCTCTTCGTCGACGCCAGCGCCACGGCCCCCCCTCCCCTCACCCTCCGCCCGGTGGCGCCCGGCGGTGAGCCCCCCGGCCCCAGCACGCATGCGCTCTCCCCCGAAGCGCTGCTGGGCGTCGCCCGCGGGCTCCTGAGCGAGCTCCCTCCCTGCTCGGTCCTGGCGATCCGCGGAGAGCGCTTCGAGCTCGGCGCCCCCCTGAGCCCGACCGCCGAGGCCCACCTGAACGCGGCCGTGATCCTGGCGGAGAGCTGGCTGCTGGTCCGGGCCGGGGAGGCCTGCTGGCGGATCACGCTGGACGGCGTCGTGCAGGGCGTGGGGATGCGGGCCTGGGCCTGGAGGCGGGTCAGCGCGCTGGGGCTCAGCGGCCGGGTGGCCAACTCCGGTCAGGGTCTGGAGCTGATGGCCAGCGGCCCGCAGGAGAGGCTGATCCAGGTGTTGCAGACTTTACACGATGATCTCCCGCCGGGCGCGGCGATCACCCGCGTCCGGATCGACGACCGGAACCACCTGCTGCCCCCGGGGGTCCACATCGCCCCCAGCGAAGCCGCCGAGGGCGCCGCCCGCCTCAGCCTGGCTCCCGACCTGGGGACCTGCGATGCGTGCGGGGGGGACGTGCAGGACCCCGGGAGATACCAGGGTTATCCGCTCACGAGCTGCGCCGTCTGCGGCCCCAGATTCGCCATCGCCACGGCCCTGCCCTGGGACCGCGCCAGCACCACGCTGGCCGGCTTCCCCCTCTGCCCCGCCTGCGCCGCCGCCTACGCCGATCCGCAGGATCGCCGCTTCCACGCCCAGGGGGTCGCCTGCGCCACCTGCGGCCCCCCGGTCTGGCTGGCCGGGCCCGACGGCGCGCGGATCGAGGAGGCGGACCCCATCGGCGCCCTGGCCCGCGCCCTGCGCGGCGGCGCGATCGTCGCCATCCAGGGCGTCGGAGCCTTCCACCTGGCCTGCGACGCGACCGCGCCCGAGGTGGTGCGCGAGCTTCGCCGCCGCAAGCGCCGGGAGACCCGCCCCTTCGCCGTGATGGTGAAGAATCTCCGCGCCGCCCTGGCGCTCGCCGAGCTCGACCGGGAGGCCCTCGACCTGCTCCCCAGCCCGGCCCGGCCCATCGTGCTGCTGCCCTCGCGCGGTGAGCTGCCCGAGGAGGTCCATCCGGGAACGGATCGGGTGGGCCTGATGCTGCCATACACGGCGTTACACTATATGTTACTCGATCACATCGACCGCCCGATCATCCTGACCAGCGCGAACGAGAGCGGCCAGCCTCCCGTGATCGACCCGGACCAGGCCCTCCGCGCCCTCCAGGGGGTCGCCGACCTCTTCCTGCTGCACGGGCGCGCCATCGCCCGGCGGGTGGAGGACTCGGTCGTGGCCACAGGGCCCCTCGGCCCGCGGATCGTGCGCCGCGCCCGAGGCTACGTCCCCCGCCCGATCCGCCTCGCCCGCCCCGCCCCGGAGCCCCTGCTGGCGGTGGGCGGCCACCTGAAGGCCGCGCCCGCCGTGGTCATCGACGATCTGGCCTTCGTGGGCCCGCACCTGGGCGATCTGGAGACGAAGGAGGCGGAGGACGCCTTCGCCGAGGAGCTGGAGGGCCTGGAGCGCCTGCTGGGCGTGCGCTGCGCCTGGGTCGCCGCCGATCTGCACCCCGACTACGCCACCACCCACTACGCGGCCCGGCGCGACGGCCGACGCATCGGGGTCCAGCACCACGCCGCCCACGTCTACTCCGTCCTGGCCGAGAGCGGGCTGGACGAGCCGGTGATCGGCCTGGCCCTGGACGGGAGCGGCTGGGGGCCGGACGGGACGAGCTGGGGGGCGGAGCTGCTGGTGGTCGACGGCCCCCGCTGGCGCCGCCTGGCCAGCGCGCGGCCCCTGCCCCTGCCCGGGGGTGAGCGCGCCATCCGCCAGCCCTGGCGCGCCGCGCTGGGCGCCCTCTGGGATTGCTTCGGCGAGGAGACCGCCGAGATCATGGGCGAGCTCCCAGTGTTCTCGACCGTCCCGACGCGGGAGCGGGAGGGGGTCCTGGCCATGCTGCGCAGCGGCACGAACACGCCCGGAGCCCGGGGGCTCGGCCGCTGGTTCGACGCCTTCGCCGCCCTCGTCCTCGGCATCCCCCGCGCCGGCCACGAGGCGAGCGCGGCCCTCGCGCTGGAGGAGGCGGCCCGCGGCGAGGCCGAGCCCTTCCCCCTGGAGCGCCCCCCGGAGCTCTGCCTGGAGGGGGAATTCGGCCCACAGCACGAGCTGGATCTGCGACCCTGGGTGCGCGCCACCCTGGAGGATCTCCGCGACGAGATCCCCGCCGCGCAGATCTCCGCCTCCTTCCACGAGAGCTGGGCGCGGGCGCTCAGCGGGATGGCGGCGCGGGCGCTGAGCGACTGCGGGCTGCGGCGGGTGGTGATCACGGGCGGCGCCACGCTCAACGATCGCCTGAGCCTGGGCCTGGTCCGCCGCCTGGGCGCGGATCGCGTGCTGCTGCCGCGCGCGCTGCCGCCGGGAGACGGCGGGCTCTCGCTCGGGCAGGCCTGGGCCGCTATCTTGTCGGAGGGGGGACGCTGAGATGTGCCTGGGCGCGCCGGGGAGGGTGATCAGCATCGACGGGAGCACCGCGCTGGTGGACTTCTTCGGCGTGCGCCGCTCGGTCGCGCTGGACATCGTGGACGAGCCGGTGGCGCCCGGAGACCACGTCCTGGTCCACGTCGGCTTCGCCATCCGGCGCATCGACCCCGAGGATCTGGCGGAGACCCTGGCCTTCTTCGCCGCCTTGCCGGACCAGCAGCCTTGAACCCCCGCCCCCTCGAGTTCCGCGACCCCGCCGCCGCCGCCGGCCTCTTCCGGCGCCTTCAGCGTGAGGTGGCCCGCGCAGGGCGCCCGCTCACGGTCATGCACGTCTGCGGGAGCCACGAGCAGGCGCTGGCCCGCTACGGGATGCGCGCCCGCCTGCCCGAGGACCTGGACCTGCGCATGGGGCCGGGCTGCCCGGTCTGCGTGACCGACGCCCCCCACATCGACGCCGCCGTTCGTCTGGCCCGCGCCGGGATCCGCGTGCTGACCTACGGCGACATGCTCCGCGTGCCCGGGCGGGAGGGCTCGCTGTCCGACGCGGCGGCCGAGGGCGCCCCGGTGAGCGTGATCAGCTCCGCCACCGACGTCCTGCGCCTCGCCCGATCCCAGGCTGATCCCCTCGTCTTCTTCGCCACGGGCTTCGAGACCACCGCCGTCGCCACCGCCGCCGTCCTACTCTCCCACCCGCCGCCCAACCTGCGCGTCCTCTGCGCGCACAAATGGGTGCCCGCGGCGATGGAGGTGGTGGCCTCCGACCCGGAGACGCGGGTGGAGGGCTACCTGGCGGCCGGGCACGCCGCGACGATCACGGGCTATGGAGCTCTGTTACCCTTCGTCGCCCGCCACCGTCGGCCGGTGGTCGTAGCCGGCTTCGAGCCCCTGGACATGCTCTCCGCCCTCTGCCTGCTGGCGGCCCAGATCGCCGACGGCCGCGCCGAGCTGGAGAACGCCTTCCCCCGCTGCGTGACGCGCGAGGGCAACCGGCGCGCGCTGGACGCCCTCTGGCGGGTCTTCGAGCCCGGCGACGGAGACTGGCGCGGCATCGCCCACGTCCCGGGAGGAGAGCTCTGCTTGAGGCCAGAGTACGCATGGTGTAACGCCATGGTACAGTATAGCAATATAATTAGTTTAAATTTAATAGAAATGCCCGAGGAGGCCTGCCGCTGCGGCGCGATCATGACCGGCCGGGCCACGCCTCGGGACTGCCCGCTCTTCGGCGCGCGCTGCACCCCCGACCGACCTGTGGGGGCCTGCATGGTGAGCAGCGAGGGCGCCTGCCGCATCTGGGCCGAGAGCCCGCCCGCGGAGGTGCGCGCGTGAGCCTGGGCCCCGACCGCGTCGTCCGCCTGGCCCATGGGGCGGGGGGTCCCGCCATGCGCGCGCTCATCGAGGCCCTCGCCCTGGGGCCGGACGCGCACCCGGCGGCGCGCACCCTGGACGACGGGGCGGTCATCCCGCTGGGCGGTCAGTGGCTGGTGCTCAGCGCCGACGCGCACGTCGTCACGCCCCTGGAGTTTCCAGGTGGAGATCTGGGCCGGCTCTCCGTGTGCGGCACGGTCAACGACCTGGCGATGATGGGCGCCACCGAGGTGCTGGGGCTGAGCTCAACGCTGGTGCTGGAGGAGGGCCTGCCGCTGGACCTGCTGGAGCGGCTGCTGGCCTCGGCGCGGGCGGCGGCCCTGGAGGCGGGCGCCCCCATCCTGACCGGGGACACCAAGGTCGTGCGCCGGGGCGAGGTGGACCGGATCGTGATCAGCACCAGCGGCGTCGGCCTGGCCAGCCGGGTGGTGCGCAAGGAGGCGCTGCGCCCGGGGGACGCCGTGCTGGTCAGCGGTACGGTGGGCGATCACGGGCTGGCCATCCTGGCCGCCCGCCAGGATCTCGGCCTGGGAGGCGATCTGCGCTCGGACGTGGCCCCGCTGGGCGGGCTGGTGCGCGCGGCCCTGGCGGCCGGCGGCGAGGGCGTGCGGGCGCTCAAGGACCCCACGCGGGGCGGGGTGGTCAGCGCGCTCGTCGAGCTGGGGACCCGGGCCGGGGTCTCCATCCACCTGGACGGGCCCGCCGTCCCGCTCTCCGATCCGGTGCGCGCGGCCTCGGAGATCTTAGGCCTGGATCCGCTGGTCGTGGCGAACGAGGGCAAGGCCCTGCTGGGGGTGGCGCCCGAGATGGTGGACGCGGTGCTGGCCGCGCTCCGGGCTCACCCGCTGGGTCGGGAGGCGGCCGTGATCGGCGAGGTCCGCGCCGGACCGCCCGGGGAGCTCACCCTGGACACCGGCTTCGGGACCCGGCGTCTGCGCGAGCAGGATCACGAGAGCCTGCCGAGGATCTGCTGATGCACGAGGTCTCCCTGGTGGACGCGCTCCTCGACCAGGCGGCCGAGGCCATCGCCCCCGCCTCCCCCGCGGCCCTGCGGGTCGTCCGCGTGCGCATGGGCGAGCTCTCCGGGGTGGAGCCGGAGCTGTTCCGGCTGGCCTTCGAGGCCCTGGCCGAGGAGCGGGGGCTCCAGCGGGCTAGGCTGGAGCTGATCCTGGAGCCGGCCATCTGGGAATGTGACTTATGTAACGTCGTGATACAGCCAGGATCCGTACTCACCTGCCCCGCCTGCGGCGCGCCCGCCCGGCTCAGGGCGGGGGACGCGCTGGTCCTGGAGCGGCTGGAGCTGGAGGTGCCCGGTGTGTGATGTCTGCGGCTGCGGGGACACGACGAAGGTGACCGTTCAGGTCCACCAGGGCTTGATGTCGCGGAACGACGCGGAGGCCTCCCGGCTGCGCGCGCGCTTCGCCGCGAGCGGCTGCCTGGCGCTGAACCTGATGGGCTCTCCCGGCGCGGGGAAGACGGCGCTCATCGAGGCCACGGCCCGCGCCTGGCCCTCTCGACGGATGGCGGCGGTGAGCGGGGATCTGGCGACGGCCCTGGACGCCGAGCGCCTCACCCGGGCGGGGGTGGTGGCGGCGCCGATCACGACGGGGACGGTCTGTCACCTGGAGGCGTCCATGCTCGCGCGAGCGCTCGAGGAGCCGACCCTGGCCAGCGCCCTGGGTGAGGCCGGGATCTTCTTCATCGAGAACGTGGGCAACCTGGTCTGTCCGGCCATCTACGATCTCGGGCAGGCGGCCAACGTGGTGGTGCTCTCGGCGACGGAGGGCGTGGACAAGCCGCTCAAGTACCCTGTCATGTTCCAGCGGGCGGATCTGGTGGTCCTGACCCGCGCCGACCTGCTCCCCTACCTGCCCGAGGTGAGCGTGGACGCCGTCCGCGACGCGCTCGCCCGGGTGAACCCGCGCCCGCGCCTGCTGCCCCTTTCTTCGCGCACGGGCGAGGGCCTGGAGCCCTGGCTGGCCTGGCTCGAAGAGCGCGCGGGTGGGACCTCCATCCGTGTATGATGGCCTCAGGAGGTAGACATGGTACCCTTGAGCGCTCTCCTGCTGCTGGCGACTCCGGCGGCCTGGCCCTGCGGCGGCTTCTTCCACGACGGGAGTGAGCACGCGCACTCCGACACCCAGCTTGTGCTCTTCGATCGCACGGCATCGGGGATCACGACCGTCAACTACGCCGTCAGCTACGCGGGGAACGCGACCTCCTTCGGCTGGGTGATCCCCGTCCCTGGCGAGTTCCAGGACCTGCTGGACGGGAACATGGACGACTTCACGTCGCTCCTGGACCAGACCAACCCCATCGTCTTCCGCGAGGATCTCTCCAGCGGCAGCTGCATGGCCTGCGGGACGGACAGGAGCCTCTCCAAAGGTGGCATCGACTCTGGGTTCTCCGACACCGGCGAGGGTGGGCGCGGCGTGAGCGTGATCGCCACCGGGATGAGCGCCAGCTACTCGTTCACCGTGCTGGAGGCGAGCAGCGAGGACGCGCTGCTGGGCTGGCTGGACGAGAACGGCTGGGACGTCGCCGAGAGCGGCCCCTCCATCGCCGCCTACGTCAGCGAGGGCGGCTGGCAGTTCGTGGCGATCAGCCTGCTGCCGGCCACCGACTCCGCGGGCGCCATCCTGCCCCCGGTCAGCATCACCTACAGCGGCGAGCAGGTGGTCTATCCGGCCCGGATGGGGCGTTACAACATGGTGGACGAGCTGCACACCATCGTCTTCGTGCGCGCCGAGACGCCGATGACCGTCTCCGCCGGCTGGAGCGTGGAGCCCGTGGGCGAGCTGGCCGGGACGATGGACGACTACGAGGGCGACGTCTACGACGAGCGCCTGCGCGCGCTGGGCGGGGACGCGCCGGGCTACGGGCTGGCCTACTCCGACGCGGACGGCAACGGCTGGCTCACCCGATTCGACAGCATGACCACGCCGGACGCCAACACCGCCGACGCGACCTTCACCGCGAGCGACGACGAGACCTATGTCCGCGCGACGGTCACGCTCAGCGAGGACGGGGACAGGACCAACCCGGCCCCGGCCCTGCTGCTGCCGCTCGCCCTGGCGGGCTGGCTCGCGCGGCGCCGGTCCTAAGGCGCGCGGGGGCGGGCGGGGCAGTCTTCGTCGATGACGTCGTCGCAGTCGTTGTCCACGCCGTCGCAGGCCTCCGCGGCGGCGGGGTTGATGCTCTCGTCCTGATCCTCGCAGTCGCCGGCCGCGCCGACCCACCCCTTCGACGCCTCGCAGTCCTCCAAGACGTAGAGCTCCGTTCCATAGCCGTCTCGGTCCGCGTCGGCGTAGTAGGTGCTCATGACCCCCTCGTCGATGTCCCCGTCGCAGTCGTTGTCTACGCCGTCACACTCCTCCTGACCGCTCGGGTTGACGTCGGGATCCTGATCATCGCAGTCGTCGTAGTAGCCATACCCGTCGCCGTCGTCGTCTCGATAGCCCGTGTCCCCGAACACCGCGCCGCAGCCCACGCAGGTGTAGGTGTCGTACTTGGGCCGCCCGCAGGCATGCAGAGAGAGCGCAGAGAGCGTGAGCAGAGCGAAGACGCGCATGGGAGACTCCAGAGGACTGGAGTGTAGCATGGTCCCTCAGCCCAGATCCGCCAGCACGGCGCGGGCCGCCAGCCAGCCCGAGAGCATGGCCGCGGTCTGCCCAGCCCCCGGCTGGACCCAGGCCCCGGCCAGGGTGAGCCCCTCGACGGGGGTGCGGGCGGAGAGGCCGCGGACGCCAGAATGGGCGGGGGTCATGGCGAATCCGAAGGTGGATCCGCGCGGGTTGCCGGTGTACCGCAGGAACGTTCCGGGGTGGACCAGCGAGGCCACCTCCACGCGCTCCGTCAGGCCCGGCAGGAGCTCACGCTCGACGACGGAGAGCAGGGCCTCCTGGAGGCCGGGCAGCGCGAGCCCCTCGTCGTCCTGCAGGGGCGCGCCGGTGGCGAGCTCATAGACGCCGTGCCCCGGCGGGCAGCAGCCGGGATCCACGACGTGCCGGGCGGTCACGGAGACGCGGCCGGATGGGATCAGCGGGTGATCGAGCTCGCGCAGGAAGCTCTCGTAGGGGAGCTGGGGGAGAGCGGAGACCTCCCGCACGCCCAGGTGCAGACAGCACATGGAATTCGAGGGCTCCATCTCCCGCACGCGGGCAAGGAAGGCGGCGGGGGCCGCGCCCGGGGGCAGCATGCGCTCGAAGGTCAGCAGCGGCGAGCAGGCGGCGATCACGGCCTCGGCCGGGTGCTCTCCCCCGGCGAGCACACCGCAGACACGTCGGCGCCTCAGGATCAGGCCCTCGACCGGGCACCCGAGCGCCAGCGCGCCGCCGTGGGCCTCCAGCTCCGCTACCAGCGCGTCCACCAGCGCGCGGCTGCCCCCCTCCGGCCAGGCGGAGGTGAGCCCCAGGTAGCCGTGCAGGACGATCAGGAAGGGGACCGCCCCCAGGCGCTCGGGGGGCAGGCCCAGCCAGGTGCTCATCGAGGCCAGCAGGCCGCGGGCGACGGGGTCCTGCAGGTGCGCGGCCACCAGCTCGGCGGCCGTGCGCGCAGAGAGGGAGGTGACCTCCGGGCCCGCGCGCTCCGCCCCGCCCTCCACCCAGGTGTAGGCGGCGGCGTGGACCCGGGCGGCGAGCGCGAAGACCTCGCGGGCCCCGGCCTCCTCGGCGGGGAAGCGCTCGGCGAAGCTCGCGAGCCAGCCCTCCAGCGCGTGCGGCAGCGTGAGGTCCAGCCCGGTCCGGGCCCAGCGCTCCCGGCGCGGCGTCGAGACGGGGTGCAACCGGAGGCGATCCCAGACGCCGAGACGCTCCAGCAGCCGCGCGTTGGGCTCGCCGGGGCCCACGCCATCGAGCGCATGCAGAGAGGCCTCGAACGTGTAGGGTCCACGCTGGAAGCGGGCGGCGAAGCCCCCGGGCTCGTCGGCGCGCTCGAAGACGACCACGCGGCGCCCGGCCCGCGCCAGGGCCACGGCCGCGGCCAGCCCGCCGAGGCCCGCCCCGATGACCGCGATCACGGCTCGCGGACGTAGCGCTGTCGACCGGCCATGCCGCGCAGGCTGCGATAGCGCACGAAGGGGGGTGAGACGGTTGATAGTGGTATCTCATTTACCATATACTGGTCGACGCCCACGCAGGCGTAGGGTGGCCAGAGCAGGCCGACGCCGAGGGTCTCGCCGAGGGCGTCGCTGCTGGCACCCACCTCGCCGATGGGCTCGCCGTCCAGCCGCACGAGGGCGCCGCGCGGGATGGGGCCCTGGGCCCGGAAGGCGACGGGGGCGCGGGTCGCTCCCCGGCGAGCGCGCAGCGCGTCCGCCCCGCGGAAGTCCTTGTCCCAGCACAGGCGCCACTGGAGCCCCCACTCCAGCGGGCAGGCGCGAGGGGCCTGCCGCGCGTCGAAGAACCAGGCCTCCAGCCTGCAATGTGCCAGGGCCGCGGCCCCCGCCTCCACCATGTCCAGGGCGCGGCCGTGCTCCAGGATCCGGGCGAAGAGCGCCTCCTCCCGCGCCGCGGGCAGGATGAAGCTGTATCCGTACTCCCCGGTCTGTCCGGCGCGCAGGCAGAGGGTCTCGCGCTCCAGGGGGAACCAGCTCGCGTAGCGCAGCCCGACCGCGCCCTCCCCGGCGAGATCGGCCAGGATCTGCCAGGCGTAGGGGCCGTCCAGGTCGATCACGCGGTGCTCCGGCAGCGGGCGCACGGTGACCGCCTCACCCGGCCGCGCCGCCGCCCGCAGCCGCTCGGCCAGGGCCTCGGCGTCCAGGCCCTCGCTCAGCAGCAGGTAGTCGTCGCCGTCGGCCAGCAGCACGAGATCAGCCTCGATCCGGCCGTCTTCGTCCAGGAGCAGGCCCGGCCGCGCCCCGCGGTTGCGCACCTGCGCCTCCCCGGGCAGCAGGCGATCGAGCAGGTCGAAGGCGCCCTCTCCCTCCACGCGCACAAGCCCGTCCCGGCCCACGCGGGAGACGGCGGCGCGCTCGCGGATCGCGGCGATCTGCTCCGGCACGGGGATCATCGGGTCTCCCGCTCGATGAGATCGGCGATGGTGTTCAGGTTGCGGAGCGTGTACTGGTCGGCCTCGACCAGCGTGGCGTCCAGGTGGAAGCTCTCCTCCAGGGCCAGCACGAGCTCCAGCGTGTCGATGGAGTCGAGCCCCAGGCCCGCCCCGAAGAGCGGGGTGTTGGGGTCGATGTCGGAGGGGTCCAGCTCCAGGCGCAGGGCCTTGACCAGGGTGCGCTGGAGGCGGGAGATCAGGGCGGCGCGGGCCTCGAGGCGGGCGCGGAGGGCGGGGCTCATGCGAGGGCCGAGGCGATGAAGAGCAGCAGGCTGACGATCAGCAGGATCACGGCAGGGGTGAGGATGCAGATCCCGATGTAGACAGGGATCGTCACCACGCCGAGCCCTGTGAGGGCAGCCCCGATGATGAGCGTGCGGCGTGACGCCTCCTCACGCTTCACCTTCAAGTACCGTCGATAGGGATTGTCGGAGCCAGGCGCCTCGGCCTCGCAGAGCGCCTTCGTCTTCTGTCGAAGCTCCTTGCGGTAGGCCCGCTGCGAGTGCATCCGCTGCCCATCCGCGATCTTGAGCAGCTCGACGTTGATCTCGCAGGGCGTCATCCCCGCCACGCTGCCTGGCGCCGTGTCCTCGGCGGGGGCGACTCCGCCCTCCGTGGCCTCGCCCGGCGACGCGAGCTGCCGGGCCAGCAGGTGATCCGCCATGCGCGCGAAGCGATCCACCTTGCGGGCCTGCTCCTCGAAGACCTGCTCCGGGTCGCCGTGAACCAGATCCCACACCACGCTGTCCAGGGCCTGGTCCAGCTGCGCCTTGCGCTCCGGCTCGACCAGATCCGGGCCGAACCAGGGCTCCATGGCCTGCTTGAGGCGCTCCACCAGCTCGGGGTTCTCGCCGAGGCGGCGGCCCACCTCCCGGCGCTGATCAGGGGGTGTGGCCCGGAACAGGTCGCGGAGCCCGAGGGCCGCGCGCCCGGTGCCGACCAGGCGCGACCTCAACCTGCGCTGGACCACCGCGCGTCGCTGGCTGCGCTCCGGGAGGTCCCGAGCCAGGCTGCTGGTCAGCAGGCCGGCGAAGAGATCGTGGAAGGTGTCCCCCGAGAGCCCCCGCTCCTCCAGCCAGGCCCGCAGCCTCGGCAGCGAGGTCGCCTCGCGGAAGAGCGCCACGCGCTCGTCGAGCTGATCGAAGAGGCGGGTGAGGGCGTCATCGTCCTGCTCGCCCAGCCGCAGCCCTCCAAGTGTCGGTGGACCCTGGAGCACGACGGCCCCCGCGGTCGCGCCCGTGATCCACGCGCGCCTCGTGACGTCCATGTTCCCCCCCTCCCTCGGCTCAACGTAGCCGCGTTACGGTAGGACGTGAAGGGGGGCGCGTGCAGACAGGCATGCAGCGACGGGTGGCCGTGACCGGCCTGGGCGTCTGCCTGCCCGGGACGCGCACGCTGGACGCGCTGTGGGCGCGGCTCTGCGCGGCCCCGGAGCCGGTGGCCGGGCCCTGGCCGCACGCGGACTGGCGCGGCCACTTCCTGGAGCCCGAGGCGACCTGCAGCGCGATCTCCCTCGCCGCGGCGCAGGCCGCCCTGGCGGGGCAGGACGGGCCGGACCCCTGGCTGATCCTGGGCACCTGCAACGCCGAGACCCGCGAGGCCGACGAGCACTGGGCGCCGGCCGAGGCGGGCCTGTCGGTGGCGCCGGATCGCGTGATGTGGCCGCAGCTCCCGCACCTGCCGGCCCTGAGAGTCCGGGAGGCGCTGGGCCTCGGGGCGCCCGCCTGGACCGTGTCCACCGCCTGCACCTCGGGGGCGGTCGCCCTGGGCTCGGCCGCCGCCCTGGTGGCGCAGGGTCGGGCCCCGCGGGCGCTGGCGGTGGGCGCCGACGTGACGGGTGCGCTGACCTGGTTCGGCTTCGGGAGCCTGGGACTCCAGGCCTCGGGACGCTGTCTGCCCTTCGATCGCGCGCGCAGCGGGCTGAACCTGGGCGAGGGCGCCGCGGCCCTGCTGCTGGAGCCCGAGGACGCGGCCCGCGCCCGCGGCGCCTCCATTCTGGGTTTTATCTCGGGGTACGGCAACGCCACCGACGCCTGGCACATGAGCAGCCCTGACCCGCAGGGCGCCGGCGCGGCGCGGGCCATCGCCGCGGCCCTGGGCGAGGGCGGCCGGCCCGCCTGGGTCAACGCCCACGGGACCGGGACCCCGCTCAACGACGCCATCGAGGCGGGGCTGCTGCTGCGCGCGCTCCCCGGCCTCCCGGTGACGGCGTCGAAGGGCGCGCTGGGACACACGCTGGGGGCGGCGGGGGCGCTGGAGGCGGTGGTCACCCTGCTGGGCCTGCTGCGCGGGGAGATCCCGCCCAGCCTGGCCACCCCAGACCCGGAGTTCCCCCTCGATCTGGTGACCAGCCCCCGCCCCTGCGCGGCGCGCCAGGCGCTGTCGGTGAACCTGGCCTTCGGGGGCTCCAACACGGCCCTGCTCCTGGAGGCGCCGTGACGCGGATCCTGGCCGTCGCGGGGAGCTGTGGGCTGGGCGAGGATCCGGCGCGCTGGCTCGAGGGCCTGCGGGAGGGCCGCCCCGCCCTGGAGGCGCCGGAGCCCGCCCGCCCCCGCCGGGTGGAGCGGGACCTGTGGCGGCGCATGGGGAGGCTGGAGCAGCTCGCGGTGAGCGCCGCGGCGCGCGCGCTGGGCTCGGCCGAGAGCGGGCGCCTCGGCGTCGTGTGGGGTTCGGGCATCGGATCTCTGCCGGCCAGCCGGGTCTTCCGCCGATCTCTGGACGCGCTGGGCCCGGACGGCGCCAGCCCGGCGGCCTTCCAGGTCTCGGTCCACAACGCCCCGGCGGGCTTCATCGCCCTGGCCCTGGGCCTCCGCGGCCCCGCGGAGAGCGTGTTCGCCGGCGGGGCGACCGGGCTGGCGGTCCTGCTGGCCGCGGAGGGCCTGATGGCCAGCGGGGCAGCCGACCGGGTGCTGGCGGTGGCGGGGGACGCGCGCTGCCGGGACAGCCTGCTGGCCTGCAAGCTGGGCGGGCACCCGGAGCCGGGGGACGCGGTCTGCGCGCTGCTGCTGGAGCCGGGCGAGGGCGAGGGAGCGAGCCTGAGCTGGGTGGACCCGGAGACCCCGCCCGATCTGGCCCGTCGGCGCCCCTACCCCGGCGAGCGCCCGCTTCTCTCCAGCGCGGGGCTGGCCCCGGAGGAGGCGCTGGGGACGACGCCGAGCATGGGCCTGCTGTGTGTGGGCGCCCTGGCCCGGGGCGGCGGCGGGGTGCTGCGCGAACACGCGGACGGGCTGGTCCTGGCGGCGCGGGTCCGATGAGGCTGCTCCTGGCCCTGGAGTGCGAGAACTTCCCGGAGCAGCGCCGCGCGCTCCGGGCCCCGGGCCTCCCCCGGGGTGAGCGCCTGGGCTCGCCGGTGGTGCCCCCGCGCGCCCTGCGCGAGGCGGCGGGTGGGGCGCTGCTGCTGGTCGACTGGGAGGAGGGCGCGGTGATCTCCCGCCTGGACCTGCCCACCCCCAGCGGGCTCTGCTGGCCGGACCCCGAGGGCCCGCTCTGGGTCGCCTGCCAGGGGCCCGCCGATCTGCGCGCCATCGACCCGCGCTCGGGCGCCGAGCTGAGGCGCTGGACCCACCCCGCCTTCTGCGATCTGCACCGCCTGGTGGCCCGCCCCGGCGGCGGGCTGATGGTCGCCAGCAGCGGCACGGACAGCGTGATCGCACTCGACGCGGAGGGGCGGGAGGCCTGGCGCTACCTGGGCGATCCCGGGCTGGACCTCACCCGCGCGCACGCCGACGACGAGACGCCCACGCTCGCCCGCCAGGTCCACCCCACCAGCCTCGCCGCGCTCTCCCCGGACGAGGCCCTGATGTGCTCCTTCCACCTGGGGGCGATCTTACACATTGGTCGTAAGATCCAGCCCCAGGTGGTCTTCGACGGGCTGCGCCAGCCGCACGGCCTGACGCGCGGGCCAGAGGGCTGGTTCGTCGCGGACACCGGGCGAGGGCGCGTCCTCCACCTGGACCCGGGGCTGCGCGCGTCCACGGTCTTCGCCGAGAGCACGCGCTGGCTCCAGGACCTGGCGGCGCGCCCGGACGGCGGGCTGTGGGTGGTGGAGAACAAGGACTTCCGCGGCGCGGAGGGGCCAGGCGGGCCGCGCCTCCTGGAGCTCGGCCCGGACGGGCAGGAGCGGGCCCGACTGGAGCTCTCCCCGGACTGGCGGCTGGGCTGTGTCCTCCCCCTGGACGAGGCGCGCGCGGACCGCCTGGGCTGGCCTCCGCTCAGGGTGCGGGCTCGGCACAGAAGAGGGCCACCGGCCACGACAACAGGCGGATGACGGTGGGCCGACGGACCCCTGGGTCTGCCCCTCGCGACCTGATCTCCCGTGTTATCCTGGTCGCGGAGGTCTACCATGCTCGCTGCAAAGAGCCTGCCCTGGGAGCGGTCCACCGACGGGCGTCCTGGGGAGACGGAGCTGGTGTACCCGGAGACCGACGGGAAGCCGATGGCCGAGAACACCATCCAGCAGGAATGGATCATCACGCTGATCACGGGGCTGAACGCGCTGGTCCCCGACTTCGTCGCCGGAGATCTGTTCTGGTACCCGGTGGAGGGGCGACCTGCCGTGGTGCAGGCCCCCGACGCCTTCGTGGCCTTCGGGCGCCCCAAGGGTCACCGCCGCAGCTACCGGCAGTGGGAAGAGGGCGGGATCGCCCCGCAGGTGGTCTTCGAGGTGCTCTCGCCCAGCAACACGCTCGCGGAGATGACGAAGAAGTTCATCTTCTACGATCTCCACGGGGTCGAGGAGTACTACATCCTCGACCCGGAGGGCCGGTCCTGGATCGGCTACACGCGAGTCGATGGCCGGCTGGCGGACGTCCCCTCCATGGACGGCTGGGTGAGCCCGCGCCTGAAGATCCGATTCGGCTATGAGGGCAGCGAGCCTGCGGTCTGGGGGCCGTCCGGGGCGCGCTTCCGCACCGTCACCGAGATCGTGGCCGACGAGCTCAGCGCCCAGGCCCGCGCCGAGGCCGAGAGAGCCCGCGCCGACGCGCTGGCGGCCCGCCTGCGGGAGCTGGGGGTCGAGCTCTGAGCCGCGCCTTCGCCCCTCCCTTCAGGGTGCGGGCTCGGCACAGAAGAGGGCCACCTGCCGGAACAGCAGGCGGGTGAAGGTGCGGATCACGCCCGCGCGGACCTCCGGGCTCACGGGCATGGCGTCCACGGCGCGGGAGACGTGCTCGCCGACGAGGGCGCAGATCTCGACGAAGAAGGCGTCGCCGATGCCGATGCGCCGGTGGACGCGCGCCACGCGGACCAGCAGCGCCTCCAGCGCGTCCAGGTCCGGGGCCGCCAGCACGCCCCCGATCCAGGCCATGGACTGCCCGCGGACCTGCTCCAGGGTGCTGTAGTAGGGCCGGGCGTCGGGGTGGACGTAGAGCTCGCGGGCGATGCCGTCCACCAGGGCCGGCAGCATCCCCGACATCCAGGCCGCGCTGACGTGCAGCACCCGCAGGTCCCGCGCGTCCAACCGAAGGGAGCTCCCCCGCTCGCCCATGGTCCCACCCCCACGCCCTCCTATCCGGGCGCGCGGGGGTCCACCCTCAGAAGGACCCGCTGACCCGCAGGCCGACGGCCTCGCGCGACCAGGTGGGGGCGAGGGAGACGCCGCCGTCGCCCGCGGCCAGCCCGGCGGCCACGGGCATCCCCAGCGCGGTCACGGCCAGCCCGCCGTAGAGCAGGGGCTCGCTCTCCAGCTCGAGGCCACCGGCGCTCAGCGCGACGCCGCCGAGGCCCACCGCGGCGGTCCAGCGACGCACGCTGCGATCGGCGAGCCCGAGCTTCTCCGCCCGCTTTCCGCCGGCCCAGCTGGCCCCGGCGATGCCGCCCACCAGTCCGCCGATGGGCGCGGTCATCAGCGGCATGTAGCACTCCCAGCCCTGGCTGGCCCTGCAGGCCACGACCCCCAGGCCGCCGCCCACGACGAAGCCCGCCGCGGCGCCGCCGATCTCGCCGCCGAGGGCGGCCAGTCCGACCGATCCATCTCCGGCCTGGGCGGGGGCGGAGAGCGCGAGGAGCGAGAGCAGGACGGAGAGCGTACGGGCGAACATGGGGACCTCCACGCCACCGAAGATTGCAAGGGGCGTGCCATGCGCGGCGATCTCTGAATCATCGATGTTACACCGATGATACTCCACATCGTCCTTCAGAGCCGTCCGCAGCGCGCGCGCCGACCTGCGACACGGATGTCAGGGTGGGCCTCAGCCCCGGACGCATGCCTCCAGCAGCTCGGCCACCAGGGCGTGCCCCTCCGGCGTCCAGTGGCCGTCGAAGGTGTAGTACAGGCCGCGGGCCCGCTCAGCGCGGAGGGCGCTGGTCAGATCACAGCCTCGAATGCCCAGGCTCTCCAGGACGCCCATCACCGCCAGCGCGGGGGCGTCCACGTCGGCGCGCGCGGGGTCCAGGCCCACCATGGTCATGGTCGGCGCGATCCGCTCCTGGTTGATGGCGAAGGCCGGCGGCGTGACCGCCACCACGAGGCGGTCGCCGTGGGCCTCGGTGGCCTGCTGGAGCTGCTGGAGGGCCTGCCAGGTGTCGCTCATGCCCTGCTGGAGCAGGCTGGCCCCGTCCTGGTGGAAGAGCATCAGCTCCTTCTGCCACATGCGGAACATCATGTCCTGGCCGCTGGCCAGGGCGTTGGCCCGCTGCCGCACCCGCCACTGGCCGTAGAGGTAGGAGTGGCCGATCAGCCAGCGCTCCAGGCCCGAGTGGGTGGGCACGGTGACCGGGACGCCCGTGGGCATCCCCGAGGCGTTGGCCAGGCGCTTCGGGAAATCCGTGTTGTCCGCCAGATCGTTGCCGGTGAAGAAGAGCAGGAGCACGCCGTCCGGGTCCAGCTCGGGCTCCAGCCGCTCATAGCGCCCGGTGGCCTGCCAGGTGGAGTAGCCGTCCACGCCCGCGTTCCAGACCTCGGCGCCGAGGCGCGTCGCCAGCCCCGCCTGGAAGGTCTGCTCCTCGGGCACCTGCACGGAGAGGGTGAACGAGTCGCCCACCACCAGCCAGCGCGGCGTGAGTGAGCGCGGCGGGACCTCCGGGCCGCGCAGGCCGAGCTGGTTGGTGCGGATGGGCACGCGGAAGTCCAGCGAGCTGACCTCCCCCTGGAAGTTGGCCGCGGGGACCTGCAAGAGCTGCGGGTCGGTGACGTAGAGCCCGTAGGGCGCGGAGAGCGGCGATCCGAAGAGCAGATCGGCGTTGCCGGAGGGCTTGAGGATCCGCGCGACCAGCTCGCCGAGCGGGATGGATACGACAAGGCCTAGTGCCAAAGTGCCCAGACGAAAGACCCAGCGGCGGCGGGCCTCGGCCCGACGGGCGGCCCGGCTGAGCGCGGCGGCGGTGGGCGGGCGCGGCGGGGTCTTCACGCGGCGCCCCGGCGGCGGGCGACGCCCAGCCGCATCTCGAGCGTCCAGGGGAAGACGCCGTCAGGGGCCAGGGTCGCGGCGTTCTCCGCGATGAAGGCGGCCAGGGCCGCGCGCCCCTCCTCCGAGATCCGGTCCACCGGGTAGTAGGTCACGCCGAGCCAGCGCGCGAGCTCGCCGATGGGCACGCGGGAGCAGGTCTCCAGCCCGTGGAAGCGGAGCTCCTCGAAGCCGGGCTCCAGCAGGGCGGCGATCCAGTCTTCGCGCCCCCACTCGCCCTCGCCGAACTTCAGGTCGATCGCCTCCTCGACGAAGCGCGCCCGGAGGAAGCTCCAGAGGAGGGCCTGCTCGGGGGGGGTGCCCTCCCAGCGACCCACGACGAAGGCCAGGGTCCCGCCGGGGACGAGCACGCGGTGGAGCTCGGAGATCACCTCCGCCGGCTGGTCCATCAGCATGAGCGCCATGTGGCAGCTCACGGCTTCGAAGCTGCTGTCCGGGAACGGGAGCGCCTGGGCCAGGCCGTGGACCAGCTCGGCCTCCGGGCCCAGGCGGCGGCGGGCGGCGGCGAGCTCGGCCTGGCTCTGGTCCAGCCCCACCAGGCGGGCATGCCCGCGCGCGCGCAGGCGCTGGAGCACGGGCCCGTCCCCGCAGGCGAGATCGAGGACGGAGGCGGCGTCCGCGGGGACCTCGTCCACCAGCAGGTCGTAGGAGGTCCTGCCGCCGCCCGCGTCGGCCGCGCCGAAGATCCGGTCGCTGGCGCCCGCGTGGCGGTCGTGGAAGTGGTTGAGGTTGTCGAGCGTGGCGCTTTGCATCCGAAGAACTTGACCGGCCGGGCGCCTCGTGACAAGCTCCGATCCGAAGGGGGAGCCATGCGCGCCTGCTCGAGCTGCGGCTGCTACGGTCGTCTGACGGAGATCACCTGCCCTCACTGCGGAGAGGGCTACGTGGACGGCGCCTCGGGGCGGGCGGCGGCGGCCCTGCTGCTGGGGCTCTCGCTGGGCATGAACGGCTGCGTAGGGCAGTCGAAGTACGGGGTGCCGGACAGCGGCGTGCAGGCCGAGTACGGGGTCATCGACACGGGCTACGTGGACGATGACGAGGACGGATGGACGGTGCGCGACGGGGACTGCGCGGACGACGATCCGGCCATCCACCCGGAGGCGACCGAGACCGCGGACGACGGGATCGACTCCAACTGCGACGGGAACGATAACACCTAGTTTTTCGTCTCCCAGGGCTCCAGGGCGAGCTCGAAGCGGCCGAAGTCGTAGGGGATCCCGGCGGGCTGCTCGACCGGGATCAGGCGCTCGCGCTGGCCCTTCCGCCGGAGCTGGTCGGCGCGGTAGTAGCAGAAGGGGTTGTTGCCCCGCCGACCCAGCGTGCAGTGCGCGGTGAAGTTGCAGCCCGCCTTGCAGACGTCGGCGTAGTAGCAGCTCTGGCAGAAGCCCCAGAGCTCCTCGGTCCCGAGCTCCCGGGTGAAGCCGACCTCGGGCGCGCTCTCCCAGATCTGCTCCAGCGACAGATCGCGCACGTTGCCGCCCACATAGGGCGCGGTGGGCAGGGAGGGGCAGCCCTTGACCGCCCCGTCGCTCTCGATGCCCAGCACGTAGCGACCGGCGTTGCAGCCGGCCCACCAGCTCTCGCGCCCGCCGGGGCGGCTGCGGAGGAGCTGCTCGTGGGGGCCGAAATAGCCGACGTTGTTGGCGGCGACGATGTGGAAGGCGCGGCCGGGCGGGGTGCCGGCGGCGCGGGCCTCGATGATGGCCTGGATCTGGAGCTCGGCGAGGGTGTCGATGACGTCGAGCACCATCCAGGGCTGGAGGATCCAGTCGGGGTGGTCGGCGGCGCGGCCCATGGGGACGGTGAGCTGGGGGCGCCAGACCTGCACGCCGTGATCGCGGATGATCCGGCAGGTCTCGCGGATCAGGTGCCGGTTGAGCTGGTTCACCTGCATGTTGGAGGTGGTGGTGATGCCCTCGGCCCGCGCCACGTCCAGCGCGCGCAGGGCGGCGAGGTGGCTGCCGGGCCGGGCGCGCAGGCGGTCGTGGGCCTCCGGGGGGCCGTCCAGCGAGACGCCGAGGGCGGCGAGGCCCGCCTCCTTGAAGCGCCGGGCGCGATCCGCGGTGAAGGCGAGCCCGCCGGTCTGCATGGTCACCCGCACGCCCCGCTCGTGGAGGAAGCGCACGATCTCGTAGACGTCGGGGCGCAGGTAGGCCTCGCCGCCGATCAGGGTGACCTCGCGGCTGCCCAGGCGGACCAGGGAGGCGGCGACGTCCAGCAGCTCGGCGGTGGAGAGCTCGTCCGGGCGGACCTCCCCCGCGGTGGGGGCGGCGCGGGAGCCGCAGTGCGCGCAGGCGTGGTCGCAGCGCAGCGTGATCTCCCAGACCGTGTAGATGGGCTTGTTCTGGCCGAGGTCCTCGGGCCGGAGGGTTCGGGCGGTGCGCATGGGAGGATCGTATCGCGGCGGGCGAGGAGCGGGATAGATGGGGGTCCGTCGAGGCCCCCCTGACCCGAACCCTGGCCATCATCCTCGCGGCCGTGACGCTGGACGCCATCGGCATCGGGCTCATGTTCCCCATCCTGCCGGAGCTGATGCGGCAGCTCGACGGGACCGATGAGATCACGGTGCGCTACGGCGCGATGATGTCGGTCTTCGCCGTGATGCAGCTCCTCTTCGCGCCGCTGCTGGGGGCGGCAAGCGACCGCTTCGGGCGACGGCCGGTCCTGGTGCTCTCGCTGCTGGGCGGGGCGGTGGACTACGCGCTGATGGCGGTGGCGCCGGCCCTGTGGATGCTCTTCGTGGGGCGGGCCATCGCGGGCGTCTCGGCGGCGAACGTGGCGGTGGCGACGGCGGTGATCGCCGACGTGACGCCGGAGGGAGAGCGCGCCGGGCGCTTCGGCTGGCTGCACGCCTGCTTCGGCCTGGGCTTCGTGGTGGGGCCGCTCCTGGGCGGGGTGCTGGGGGCCTGGAACCTGCGCGCCCCCTTCGTGGCGGCGGCGATCCTGTGCACGATCAACCTGGTCTTCGCGCTGCTGATGCTGCCGGAGACGCGCAAGGGCTCGGACACCTCGCGCTCCGAGATCACGCTCAACCCGCTGGCGCAGCTCCGCTGGGGGCTCAGCCTGCGCGGCCTGCGCGCCCCGCTCGGCCTGTACGCGGTGGTGAACCTCGTCGCGCAGGTCTACGGGACGACCTGGGTGCTCTTCTGCGAGGACCGCTTCGGCTGGGGCGCGATGATGGTGGGGCTCTCGCTGACGGTCTACGGCCTGCTGCACGCCGGGGCGCAGGCGGGGTTGACCGGGCCGGTGACCCGCCGCTTCGGCGAGCGGGCCACCGTGATGCTGGGGATCGTGGGGGAGTCCCTGGCCTGCGTGGCGCTGGCGATGGCCGGCCAGGGGTGGATGCTGTTCGCGCTGCTGCCGCTCTTCGTGCTGAGCGGGCTGAGCGTCCCTGCCCTGCAGGCCATCCTGAGCGCGGAGGTGGGGGAGGAGCACCAGGGCCGGCTCCAGGGCGTGCTGTCCAGCGTGGTCAGCCTGGCGACGGTGGTGGGGCCGCTCTTGTTCTCGCTGGTCTACGCGCGCTCCCGCGGGAGCTGGGACGGCGCGGCCTGGGTGGTGGCGGTGGGCCTGTACGCGCTGGCGGCGCCGCTGGTGTGGTGGGCGCTCCGCAGGCGTGATACACAGGTCTCACGCCGTGATCCGGTAAGTTGACATCTGGACTGACCCAGATCGGGCCGCTCGGGCCATTGATGCTTGGACGCTCGAGCACGTGAGGGAGTCATGACGAGACATCGGTATGAGGTCATCCGCTCGGTGGGCAGTGGCGGCTTCGGGGTGGTGTACCTGGCGCGCTATCTGGGCGCGGAGGGCTTCCACCGGCTGGTCGCGCTCAAGGTGCTGCGCGAGGAGCTGGCGCTGCCCGGAGAGGTGGAGAAGCGGATGCGGGACGAGGCCCGGATCCTCGGGCTGCTGAGGCACCGGGCCATCGTCGCCGTGGACCGCCTGACGACCATCGGGGATCGCGCGACCATCGTGATGGAGTACGTGGAGGGGGCGAACATCGGCAGGATCCTCAACGCGACCTCCATGCCGGTCGGGGTGGCCGTGGAGATCGCCTCCGAGATCGCCTCGGCGCTGCGCGTAGGCTTCGAGACGCCGAGCCCCGACGGGCGCCCCCTGCGCATGCTGCACCGCGACATCAAGCCCACCAACGTGATCGTCACGCGACACGGGGAGGTAAAAGTCCTGGATTTCGGGATCGCGCGGGCGGACTTCCAGGGGCGCGAGGCCGAGACGGGGCTCATCACCTTCGGATCTCCCTCATATATGCCGCCAGAGCGCGCGCGGCGCGTGGAGGGTGAGGTGCTCCAGGAGGGGCACGAGGGGGACGTCTACTCTCTCGGCGTGATCCTGTGGGAGATGTTGACGCGACGCAACATGGGTCGGGCGGCGCCCACCCAGGGCTCCCAGGACGCCCGGATCCGCGAGCTGCTCACGCTGCTGCGCGCGGTGCAGCCCTCCGCGCCACCGGAGCTCCACCAGATGCTGGCCGAGATGCTGGACTTCGATCCCGGCTCGCGCCCGAGCGCGCGAGAGGTGGAGCGTCGCTGTCTCGCCCTGCTCGCCCGGCAGGGCGACGAGCAGCTCCGCTACTGGGCCGAGCGCGTGGTCCCTCCCCTGCTGGGAGAGGGTGAGCACCGGGATCCGCTGGGCTGGACGGGCCGGAGCCTGGAGGAGAGCACGGGATCGGGCATCGAGAACCTGCCGCTCCCGCCAGACCCCTCGCCGAGCCGCCTGCCCCGCCTGGCGGGGGCCGCGCTGGGGCTCGCGCTCTTCCTGGCGCCGGCTGCAGGGGTGATCTGGGGAGCCACGCAGGTGGACTGGGGGGGGCTGAAGGCGCGGCTGTCGTCGTTGTGGGAGACCCCTGATCCGCCCCCACCGGCGCCGGACCCCGAGCCCGAGCCTGCCCTTCCGGTGGTCGAGCCGCTCGAACCCGATCCAGAGCCGGCGCCGCCTGAGGCGATCCAGGAGGACGACGATGCGACGGTGGCCAGAGCCTCGCCGCAGAGCTCGGCCCCTCAGGACGCCCGGGCCAGGCACAGACCCACCCGCTCGCGCTCGGGTCAGCGCCCGAGCTGTCCAGAGGGGCAGATCGGAGCCTGGTTCGCCGGGAGCGCGGAGGGTGTGAGCCTCACCCGCTCGGGCCTGCGCACGGAGCTCCCGGGCTGTCTGGTGGAGGGTGGGCTCTACGCGATCAGCGTCACCACCGGCGGCGAGGTCGTGGACGCGGGCTCGGCGCTGCTGCGCCCGGCCTCGGGGGAGCAGGAGGTGAAGCTGGAGTGCTCACCCACACGCTGCAAGACGGCGGCCCTGGACTGAGCCGGGGCCGCCGGGCGGCGCTCAGAGCGGGTCGCAGCTCTCGCAGATGAAGCGGCGATCACCTGTGCATTCCGCGTCCTGCCAGACCCAGACGGTGCCGGACTCGACCAGCGTGATGCAGTCGTCCGAGTCCTCCGCCGGAGTGCCCGATGCCCAGCTCGTGTAGATCAGTCCAAGACGATATAGGTACGACGTGTCTGCACAGTATCCATAACCAGCGATCTCCTTCATGGACTCCTGAGAAGACCATTTCCCACGACCAGTATCATCCGTCAGACCGATCCAGGCCGAGCTCGCGCCCCATGTGTCCATCCAGCCTTCGATCATGTCCTGCTCGGCAGCGTCCCCGATGGTCACGAGGTGGTAGCCGACCTCCTGGCAATACCCATGCGCCTCATCCCAGGTCATCGGTCCAGAGCAGAACAGATAGGTGTGATACACATCCTCTCCGAATTCGTTGACGACGCTACCCCAGACCTGCTGACAATATGGGGCCTCATCATAATCATAGGTCTCACACTGCATCTCACCCCCGTCCATGTCCACGATGGTGCCACAATTGTCATCCAACCCGTTACAGACCGTGTCGTCCGCCCCAGGGTTGATCAGCGCTTCGTCATCGTCGCAGTCGGTAGATGCACTCGAATAGCTCCCCTCGGTCGGCTTGTCGCAGAGCTCCCGATACTCTGTGCTCACCCCGTACCCGTCACCATCGGCGTCCACGAACCACTCTGTCTGGCCGGTGGCGCTGCCGTCCTCATCGTCGGCATCCCCGTCGCAGTCCTCATCCGTGTTGCTGGCGTCGCACTTCTCCTGCTCGCCGGGGTTCACGGAGCTCTTGGAGTCGTTGCAGTCGCTGTCGTCGGCGACATAGCCGGAGCGCTCGCAGCCCTCGCGCGAGCTCTCCGAGTCTCCGTAACCATCGCCGTCACTGTCGCGGTACCAGATGCTGCCGTCAATGGCGCCGCTCTCCGTGCTGCCGTCGCAGTCGTCGTCCGCGCTGGTCGCGCAGCGCTCCAGGGCGCCGGGGTGGACGCCGGACGCGTCATCGTCACAGTCGGTCGAGGTCGCGACGTACCCTGCGGGCATGGTGCAGGATGCTTTTGAGCTGGATTCATATCCGTACCCATCCCCGTCGTGGTCTTTGTACCAGGTGGTGGCGTCCTCCGCGTCCTCGTCCACCTGATCGTCGCAGTCGTTGTCGCGGTAGTCACAAAACTCCGTAGCGTCCGGGTAGCTGTCCACGTCGTCGTCGTCGCAGTCCGCGGGCTCGGCGCTGGCCAGGTAGTCCTCGGGGATGTCGCAGAGGCGCACCTTGTCCGAGCTGGAGGCGTACCCGTCGCCGTCGGCGTCGTGGTACCAGGTGACGAGCGTGCCGGCGGCGACGCTGCCGTCCGCGTCATCGGCGGCGCCGTCGCAGTCTTCGTCCGCGCCCTCCGCGTCGCAGACCTCCTGGGCGTCTGGGTTGACGTCGCCGCGGCTGTCGTCGCAGTCCTCCTCCACCAGCACCGTGCCGTCGGGCGCGGTGCAGCTCGATCTCGCGGTGGCGAGATCGCCGAAGCCGTCACCGTCCGCGTCCGTGTACCAGGTGGCGGCGTCCACGGAGCTGTCGGGGTCGGTCACCTCGTCACAGTCATTGTCCGCGCCATCACAGTACTCCGGCGCGCCCGGGTGGACGTCGTCCCGGCTGTCGTCGCAGTCCATGTAGTCCGCAACCATCCCCTCGGGCGCGTCGCATGCCTCCTCACTGGATCCGGCGTCACCGTACCCATCGCTGTCCGCGTCGGCGAACCAGGTCTTCACGTCCACGGCGTCCGGCTCGTCCACCGCGCCGTCGCAGTCGTCGTCCTCTCCGTCGCAGTGCTCGTCCGCGTCCGGGTGGACCTCCAGGTCGGTGTCGTCGCAGTCGGTGGGCGTCTCGCTGGTCTCGTCGTCTGCGTCGCAGGCCACCTGGGGCGTCGAGGAGGGGTCCCCGTGCCCGTCGCCGTCGCCGTCCAGATACACAATGTCTGTGTCCACATAGTCGGTGCTCTCGTCGAGGTCGTCGGCGAGATCGTCGCAGTCCTCGTCCTTGTCCTCCTCGTCACAGATCTCCGTGGCGCCTGGGTTGGTGCCGGGGTCCTCGTCGTCACAGTCCTCCCCGTTGAGCACCGTGCCCTCGGGCGCGTCGCAGGTGACGACGAAGCTCTCGGGGTCCCCGTAGTAGTCGCCGTCCGTGTCGTAGTGCCAGGTAGGCGCGTCGAGGGCGTCCTCGTCGGTGTACCCGTCGCAGTCGTTGTCCTGCTCGTCGCAGAGCTCGTCGGCGCCTGGGTAGAAGGTGGGGTCGCGGTCGTCACAGTCCACGTCCTGGCAGGCGCCGTCCAGATCGGCGTCCAGGCAGGGCTCCGACGCCGTGTCGTCCCCCCCTCCCGTGTCATCCTCCCCGCTGTCGGCAGCGCCGAGGTCCACGACGCCGTCGCAGTCGTCGTCGACCCCGTTTCCGTCGAGCTCGCTGGACGACGGGTTCACCATGCGATCGGCGTCGTCGCAGTCGCCGTCGCAGGGGCTGAGGCCGTCGCCGTCCGCGTCCGCGACCGAGCATGCGCTCGTGTCCTCAGGTTCGGGCTTCTCTTCTTCTTGACAGCCAATGGCGCAGAGCAGGATCAGGGAGCGCAAACGAGACATGTTTCACCTCTGGCCCTGCGGAGGGGTCGACGAGGGTGAGCGCTAGCGCGACGTTCGCCAGGAAGAAATTTATTGAAGTTACTCCTTTTAAATTTCGACCCATTCCACAGCGGACGCTAGCGCGCGGCGCGCCCCCGCCCTCCCCCGAGACACAGGGCGCCGCAGGCTGCCCAGGAGTCCACAGATGATCGCCAACCTGCTCCTCCTGCCCCTCTGCCTCGCGGGCGAGGCCGACCTCGACAGCACCAACGCCGATCTCTGGCGCGAAGAGTTCGATCGCGCCGAGTCCGAGCTCCCTGGCGCGATCCGCACCTGGATCGCGCGGACGGAGACGCCGACCTCCACCAGCGCCGAGGAGGCCGACACCCGTGACGAGCTCTCCCGGCTGCGCGCGCGCCGCGGCGCCCTCCAGACCGAGCGCGAGCTGCGCAAGCAGGGCATCGCCGAGGCCAGGCGCCGTCGCGCCCAATGGATCGAGCGCCGGGACGCCTGCCCCCTCACCCAGGCCAGCGTGTCCGGGGAGGTGGAGGAGATGGCGGCGGAGACCCTCGCCCAGGTGGAGACCACGAGGACGCTGCTGGACGGCAGTGATCGCCGCGCGGCGCGCGCGCTGGACGCCTGGTGGGAGGCATGGCAGGGCGTGGACTGGGAGCGGGCCTGGGCCACCGAGGACGGCCTGGACGCCCTGATGCGCGCCCGCGCCGACCTGAACGAGGCGGCGCTCGCGCTGGAGGGTCCGGCCGCCGACGCCGTCTCCCGTCTGCGCATGCAGGCCGACGACGAGGAGCGCCGCCGCCTCGCCCTCTATCGCACGGGCCTGGACTGCGCGGCGCTGCAGGTGGAGCCCGTGGAGTTCGCCCACCTTCTCGACAGCGAGGTCCGCCTTAGCGCCCTGGAGGGCGACCTGTTCAAGGTGGAGGAGCGAATCCACGCGCTCGAGGCGCAGCTTCGGGCGGGCGCCGAGGTCGGGGACGGCCTGCACGCGAAGCTGACGCAGCTCGACGACACCTACCGCCGCCTGGCGCAGGGCCTGGACTCGCTGGACGCGCCGCTGAGCCAGGAGAGCCTGTGCGAGGTCCTGATCCACGGTGCCCTGGCCCGGCTCGCGGTCCATGGCGCAGACGCCGAGGATCTGCTGTCCACGGCCGCCGGGGCCCGCGAGGGCGCCTGCAACCCCTACGCCCAGGAGTGGCTGGACGTGCCCGTCTTCCAGAGCGCCTGGGTGCTCGCGCAGACCGGGCTCGGCCAGCCCCTCCCCCTGCTGCGCCTGGAGATGGACGCGGGCGAGTGGAAGGTGGATGGCCTGCCCGTGGAGGGCCTGAACCACGTGACGCTCAACCTGCGCCCGGGTCTGCACCGGATCGAGCACAGCAGCGCCGATGGGCGCGCGGTGCGGTCCGTGATGCTGCAGCTCGCGGAGGAGGATCGCCTGCTGCTGCGCGCGACGGTCGAGGGCGTGGCGATGGACGGCTTCCAGGACACGCCCACGCCTCGGAGAGGGGACTGGGACCCGACGCAGATCCTGGTGAAGGGGCCCCCGGAGCCGGAGGCCCCCCCCCGCCGCTGGTCGCTCACGCTCGCCCCGCTCCTGATGCGCTTCGACGGGATGAGCCACGCCGGCGGCACCGCTCAGCTCAACTACCGCGTCCTCCGGGCCTCCTGGGTGGACCTCGAGCTGGGGCTGGCCCACGACCAGACCATGGGCCCCTACCCCTACGCCTACGTGGACGGGAAGATGGACAGCCGCTTTCTGCTGCGAGAGCGCCTCGTGCTGAGCGCGCGCGGGGGGAGCGAGTGGCCGCTGCGCCCGGTGATCGCGCTCTCCGTCGGAGCCGTCCCGCTCAACGCGCTCACGCTGTCCGGCGAGCTCGGCCTGGAGATCCCGCTCGGAGACGTGCTCTTCGTGAGCGGCGCCGGCAGCCTCGGCACCTCCATCTGGTCTGACGTCACCACCCCCTGGGAGCCGGCCGCCGCCCTCGGCGTCGGCGCGCGCCTCTGAGGTCACCATGGCAACCACGCTCAGCTTCACCACGACCCTGGCCCTGCTGCTCTGCGGCTGCCGCAGCCTGAACAAATTTGAGGACGTCGATCTTGATGGATTCGAGGCCGGACCAGACTGCGACGACGCAGACCCCGAGATCAACCCTGACATGCCCGAGGTCCTGGAGAACCTCCTGGACGACGACTGCGACGGCCTTGCCGACGAGATCGACCTGGACGAGGACGGCGTCCTGGGCGGCGTGGACGGGGAAGACTGCGACGACGAGGACACCGCCATCCCCGCCGACCTGGAGACCTGCCATGACGGCAAGGACAACAACTGTGTGCCAGAGGACTGCGACTGGACGCCGGAGGACGCGCTCTCCACGTCCTCGTCGGAGGATCTGCTGGTCCGACCCACCGGCGTGACCGCGGGAGATCAGGCGGGCTACACCGTGGCCGGGCTCCCTGGCAGCTCCGGCGAGGCCCCGCGCGTCCTGATCGGCGCGCCGACAGAAGACGGACTGGAGACGCGCGCGGGTGTCGTCCACCTCGTGGAGCTGTCGACGGGGGGTACTGGCGCACCCAGCCTGGCCGACGGGCTCGGAGCGCTTCAGGGAGACAGCGCCAGCGCCTACCTGGGGAGCGCGCTGGCCGTGCGCGACGACGGCGCGGTGGCGATCGGCGCGCCGGGCTCGGGCGACGGGGGGCGGGTCTATCTGATCGACGAGCTCGTCGCGGAGGCGGGCCGATCCGTGGGCGCGGACGCCTGGATGAGCTTCGACGCACCGGCGGGCGCAGGTGGGGGGCGCGTGCTGGCCTGGGCACAGGACGATCTGCTCATCGGCGCCAGCGCAGGAGGAGAGTACGGCGAGGGCCAGGTCTACCTGCTCACGCCCGATGAGGGCAACGGCGCGCTGAGCCTTGACACCATGGGTGGTGTCATCACGGCGTCAGGTGGCTGCAAGGGGCTGCAGGCCGGGGGAGCGCTGGCCAGCCTCGATCTGGGCGGGGCGACGACCCTGGCCATCTCCGGACTCGGAGCCTGCGCCGAGCTGAGCCTGGCCTACGCTCAGGGGGCGGTGTTCCTGGTGAACGACACCCGCATGGACCTCCATCTGACCGATGAGACGGCGCACCTGGGGGCGGCCGAGGACGACCGCTTCGGGGCGGCGCTGGCGGCGGCCGATCTCGACGGCGACGGCTGTGATGACCTGCTGGTGGGCGCGCCGGGGCGCTCGGGCGGGGACGGCGCGGTGATCTGGCACCACAGCGCCTGCTCCTCCAGCAGCTCGGGGGTGGACTTCGAGTCGCCGGTGGTGCTGCGAGGGTTCACGGACCAGGGGGTGGGAGAGGTGCTGAACGTCCTGCCCGACCTGGACGGGGACGACCGCCCGGAGCTCCTGATCGGCGCGCCTTCCTGGTCACCCTCCGCGGACGCAGAGGGGAGCGGCATGGCCTCGATCCTGCTCTCGGGGCTGTTGGATGAGGACGTCTCGACCGCGTCCTATGTCGAGCTGTCCACGGTGGCCGTGGACATCGTGCCCGACGCGAGCGCCGGTCAGGCCTTCGGCGCGGCGCTGGGCTACGCTCAGGACGCCAACGCAGACGGCGCGCCGGAGATCCTGGTGGGCGCCCCGGGCTTCAGCGACAGCGTCGGCGCGGTCTTCGCCTTCTTCGGCCCGGCCGAGTGAGCGCGAGGCGGGTGGGAGGCCGCCTCCGGGGACCTGCCCGCGTTGATCTCGGCCACGATGCGCTCGAAGACCCGCTGATTGGCCGGCTCCTCCAGCGCCTCGAAGAGGCGACGGCGGGCGAGGCAGGCGCGCCCGCGCCACCACTTCCGGTCGGCCTCCCCCGCGCCGAGCCCCCAGGAGCCCGGCCGAGGCTGGTAGAGCAGGACCAGCTCGTCGTAGGAGCGCCCCGCAAGCTGGGCCGACAGCGCCAGGAAGTCGGCGAGCGCCCTGTCATACTGGAGACGCGCGGGGTTGTCGGGGCTGCCGTAGAGGAACCAGGCGAAGCGCAGGAGGGCCTGGCTCTGCATCTCCCGGGAGAGCCCGCCCAGGAGCTCGGCCTCGGGGGAGGCCGCCTCCTCCACCTCGACAGCCGCCTCCACCCGGCGCTCCCGCTCCTGGAGAGCCCGCGCGTCGCGGCCGAGGATCACGATCAGGTAGGCGCTCAAGGTGCCCTCGCCGCGCCAGGTGGCGAACAGGCTGGAGAGCCGGCTGGCCAGTCCCGCGACCACCTCTTCAGCCTGCTCCTGGTTGAGCCGGGCCTCCCGGCGGGCGCGACGGACCAGCACGTCCCAGGCGCTCATCAGGGAGCTCGCCAGGAGCTCGCTGGTCAGCGTCGCGGGCTGCGGGCGCGCCGCCAGGACCTGCTTGAGCCGCGCCGCCAGGGCGTCCAGGGCGGGGAGCCCGACCGCGTGAGGGGGCAGGAGCTCCGCCAGCTCAGCGCGCAGGGGGTGGGGACAGCCTCGGGGTGTGGGGGACATGGGGGCTCCGCGCTCATGGGTGACCCTCGGAGATGGCGCCGCTCCACGCGCCTGTGACGAGCCCGCCAGAGACCCGCATTCCCAGTTGCCGCCGGGGGCCGAGCGCGGCTAAGGTCCGCACCCGAGCCGAGGAGACCCATGCGCCCATCCCCCCTGCTGCCCCTGCTGCTCTGCTTCGCCTGCGCGGACAAGACCGGCGAGACCGGCGAGACCGGCCAGCCCCAGGAGACGGGCGAGACCGGCGAGACCGGCGAGACCGGCGAGACCGGCGAGAGCGCCGAGCCGCTCACGGGGGCCGAGGGGCGCCTGGGGGAGGCCACCGCCGACGCCAGCGCCTACGCGGGCACCGAGGCGTGGTACTTCACGGCGGACAGCGGCGAGGGCGAGGATCTGTGCCGGATCACGCTGACCCTCGCCTCCACCGCGGCCCGGACGGACTGCGCGGAGTGCTCCTGGGCCTGGGACCTGATCGTGACCGACGCCGCCCTGAGCGCGGAGGCGAACCCGGGCTGCGCCGCCACCCTCGGCGTAGACAGCGCGGATCTCTCCAGCCTGGTGGGCCAGGCCACCTCCTACGGCTACGTGCCCGAGTACTACGGCCACGCCCAGGTCCTGATGGTGGACAGCGGCGAGGGCTGGCAGGCCGTGACCTTCGCGACCTGGGACGAGGCCAGCGGCGCGTTCACCTACGACTGGGAGGTCGGATACCGTGAATACTGAACGTGCAATCCCCCTCCTCCTCCTGCTGGCCTGCGGGGACAAGGCTGCTGAGCCCGAGGACGTCTGCGACGGCCGCACGCTGACGCTCAGCGACGACAACAACTACCTGTTCTATGGCGCGCTGGAGGTGCCGGTGGCGGTCACGGCATCCGCCACCGACGCCACCGTCTGCTGGGACAAGCTCGTCGAGGACATCCAGTGCCACAGCCTCGACCCCGCCGAGGACATCGACGTGGTCGGCATGGTGCGCTTCTCCTCCCTCAGCCAGGAGGAGGTGGAGGCGGGGCTGTCCAACAACGACCTGCAGCAGTCGGACATGAGCGGCTACGTGCAGTTCGAGAACGACGCGGCCGGGACCTGCACGACCCTGTCCAGCATGTCCTTCTTCGGCACGCCCATCGACGTCCCCACCGAGTACACGGAGGACGGCGGCACCTACATGGTGCTGCTGAACACGGGCAAGACGCTGGGCGTGGGCGCCCGGATGCTGGCCTTCCTCCAGCCCGACGCGAGCTCGTCGGAGACGGAGGTCTCGGTCCCCACGGGCTGCGGGGTGCTGGACTTCACCGTGGACCTCGCCTCGCGCGAGCAGGCCCGGGTCTGCGAGGAGGGGCCCTACACGGTGGACTGGAGCGCGGTCACGGTGGACGGGCAGGGCAACCCCTTCGACGCCGGGCAGGTGGACAGCCTGATGCTCGGCTTCTACGAGGGCGCCTCGGTCGAGGACATCGAGGCCGACTTCCTGGACATCGAGCTGAACGCCACCCAACTCTGGTCGATGGACATCGAGGAGGGGACCAGCGCCGATCTCACGCTGGCCAGCGACGGGACCAGCACGTTCACCGGCTTCGAGGGCGAGGGCGTCTGGCTCATCGCCCTGCGCTGCAGCCGCTGCTACAACCCCGCGCCGCTGCTGGTGGCGGTGCTCGAGCCGGTGGCCCCCGAATGACCCTGCTCCTCCTGCTGGCCTGCAAAGACGGGGACAAGGCCGCCGTCGGCATCTCCGACCTCTCGGTGACGGTGAGCGACGTCATCCCCACCGTCGCCACCGCCACCTGGACCACCGACGAGCCCGCCCTGGGGAGGGTGCTCTTCGGCCCCGATCTCTCCCTGTCCTCGCCCCTGGAGGAGGAGCTGAGCACCGAGCACAGCGCCCTGCTGCTGGGCCTCACGCCCGACGAGGATCACCCCTGGCAGGTGGTCCTGGACGACGGCTCCGCGAGCGAGGAGCAGACGCTGACCACCGGCGGGCTCAGCAGCGCGCTGCCCTCTCTCACCGTCACGGGCGAGGGCCAGGACCGGCTCATCGTCACCACCCTGCTGGGCGGGATCGTCGGGCCGACCATCCTCAACCAGAACGGCGAGATCGTCTGGTTCTACGAGGACACCCGCGGGCTCGACGTCTACCGGGCCCGCCCGCTGCGCGACGGCAGCGGCGTGATCTACAACGCTGGCAGCGTCTCTGGCGAGCCCTCGGAGGACTCGGCCCTGGTGCGCGTCTCCTGGGACGGCGCGTCGGTGGACGAGATCTCCGTGCCCCTGCTGGCCCACGACTTCGTGGAGCTGCCCGACGGCACGTTCACCGCCATCGCCGTGGAGTACCGCGAGGTCGACGGCGAGCAGATCCGCGGCGACCGCCTCGTAGAGATCGCACCAGACGGGACCCAGACCGACGTGTGGAGCGCCTGGGACTGCTTCGACCCCAGCGTAGACATCGGCACGGACACGGAGATCGGCTGGACCTTCGCCAACGCCCTGGACTACGACGAGGACGCCGACACCTACTACCTCTCCATCCGCAACTTCAGCAGCGTGCTGGCGATCCCCCGCGGCGGGACCGACTGCGCCTGGGTCTTCGGGAGCACCGGCGCCACCCTGCCCGCTCCGGACCAGCCCTTTCTGCATCAACATCAGTTCGAGGTCCTGGAGGACAGCATCCTCCTCTTCGACAACGCGGGCGCCGGCAGCACCTCGCGCGCGGTGGAGTACAGCCTGGACCCCACGGGCGCGAGCGAGCCCGAGCTCCTCTGGTCCTACGTCCCTGATCCCGAGATCTTCACCTTCGTCCTGGGAGACGTCGCGCGCCTTGAGGACGGCGACACGCTGGTGGACTTCGCGGTGGGCGGGGCCATCGACCGGGTGAGCCCGGACGGCGAGCTCATCTGGCGCGCCGAGACGCAGCTGGGCTACGCCTACGGCTTCATGACGCCGCGGACGGACCTGTACGAATCCAACTAGTCACTCCGCGCGCGGCTTGACCAGATCGTAGAGGTCGGCGATGAACTCGCCGCGCCCCAGCAGGCGGTCGCCCTCGAATTCCACGCGCCAGACGTCCACGCCGTCGGGGTCCACCTCGCGGATCACGCTCGCCGAGCCGACGACGTGCAGGGTGTTGCCGTTGTCCAGACGCCAGGCGTCCCCGTTGGTGTTGGCCAGCACCCCGCTCTCCGAGCCCCAGACCCAGGTGAGCGTGCCCTTCTCCCGATCGACCTCGTACTCGGCCAGGTCCGTCGCCTGGGAGCGCCCCTCGTAGGGCCAGGCGGTGGAGACCAGCAGGGTCCCCGAGGAGGTGTAGGAGACCCCGTGCTGCCAGGAGAACTGGCTGTCCTCGGGCTCGAAGCTGAAGCCGCCGTCCACGTCCCCCGCCCACCACAGGCTCTGGCCGGTGGCGCGGTCCACCTCCACCACGGAGTTGTTGGTGTAGAAGCTGTACAGGAAGCTGTCCGTGCTCGGCTGGTAGAAGAGCCCGTTGGACTCGCAGTCCCCCGATCCCTCCCAGTCCTCGCGGCAGGTCCAGAGCACCTCGGGCTCCTTGGCCCCCGGGGCGAGCTCGACCAGGGCCTCGCCCCCGCCGTGATCCTGGCTGCCCCAGGCCAGCGAGCCGTCGGGGAGCTGCACGAAGGCGTGGTGGAGCCCCGGCGTGGGGATCTCCTCGATCTCCTCGTCCAGCCAGGTGCGGTGGACGCTGGAGCCGGCCCCGTCGTCGTAGTCCGACCAGTAGGTGGCGTCGTCCCAGAGGATGGCGTCCCCCGAGAGCGCGACCTGGGCGAAGAGCGTCCAGTTGCGCTCCGGCGCGTAGCGGGCCCACACCACCCGCCCCTGACGATCGAGGATGAAGGTCCAGTAGGTGCCCGTGGTCCAGCCACCGCGCTTCTCGTTGATGCTGCTGAGCAGGTAGTTGCCCTCGGACAGCCAGCGGGTCGGGTCGGAGACCGTGACCGTCGGCGTGGGCAGCCCCGAGGGCAGCTCACCCGTGGTGATGGTCGGCCCGTCGTAGCTCTCCTGCCCCTCGATCACCACCCGCCAGCTCGCCTCCGAGGCGAAGGGGATCCCGGCCAGGAGCTGCTGGTTGGGGCCCGCGACCCCGTCGAAGCTGGGGCTGGGGATCCAGACCCCCTCGTCCACGCTGACCTCGACGTGGACCGGCGCGTCGCCGTCCTGGGTCCAGCTCGCGTAGACCAGGCTCTCCATCTCGGGGTGCAGGGCCCAGCTCAGATCGGAGGCCGCCACCGGGACGAGGGGCTCGCCGGTCTCGGCGGTGTCGAGCTTGACGACCCCGGAGTTGCAGGCGCTGAGGAGAGCGAGGAGTGCGGACGCTGGGCGCATGGGGACCTCGACGGCGAGGGCACTGTAGCGCCGGGGGCGGGGGTTCGCTACGGTGCCGGGGCCCTGAGCGACCTCAAGCGCCCCGGCGCCCCGCTCCTCGCGCCAGCGCCCACAGCGCCCGGTACGCCGCCCGCGGGTTGCCTCGCCGGTCCAGCAGCCCGTTCCGGGGGAAGTACCCGCGATCCTGGTCCATGGTCGTGTCCAGGAAGACCGCGACCTCCGGCCGGGCGCGCGCGGCGTGGAAGCTGGCGACGACGCGCTCCGCGACCGCCTGGTCGTCGGTGAACGCCGTCCCCTCCCCTCCCCTCGGCAGCAGGATCAGGGCCGCCGCGGCCCTGCCCAGCCGCGCCGCGGCGTCGCCCGCCGCCGCCACGCCCGCGCCCGGCTCCACCTCCGGGTCCACCCGGAAGAGCAGCCCCTCCCCGCCGGAGCGCCCCAGATCGGGATCGTCCAGCGCGAAGCCGTGGGGCGCGAAGTGGTTGAAATAACGCCCGCTCTCTACGCTGGAGCGTCCGAAGGGGGCGACCCAGCGCGGCACCGGGAGCTCCACCAGGGAGCGATCCAGCCAGGGGCGGGGCAGGATGAGCTCCACCGCCAGCACCGCCGCCCGGTGGGCGTCGAGGAGGCGCAGATCCTCCTCCGAGAGCGGCTCCGCCGTGTACAGGGCCGCGCGGATCCCCCGCTCCGCCAGGGCCAGCAGGCGGGCGCGCGTGGCGGGCCGGCGCAGGTCCTCCATGGGCAGGCGGAGCGCGGTGACCCCGAGCTCCCAGGCCGCCAGCAGGGTGAGATCGTTGCGGGCCTGCTTGCGCCGGAAGGGGTCGAGCCCGTCGGCGGGGATGTCCAGCACAGCGTCCCACTGGTGGCGCAGCGTCAGCCCCAGCGGGCAGGAGGGGCGAGCCTCGCCGGGGCCGAGGCCCGGGGGAGGCTCGGGCGCCTCGGTGGCCCCCTCCGTGCGCACCCACTCCACGCGGTGGCCCTGCGCCGAGACGTGGACCAGGCAGAAGCCGAGGCGGGCCGCGTCGTCGCGCCCGTACTCCGGCCCCGGCCCCACCCGCCCCAGCTCCGAGTAGCCCGGCCGCACGAAGGCGGTGGAGGGAAGCAGGTAAAAGTCACAGTTGTCGTGTCGGTTCCAGAAGGGGTGGTGGACGTGGCCGCAGAAGACCGCCTCCACCCCCGCCCGCCGAAAGAGCCCCAGCAGGCGCCCGCGGGCGGGCTCGGCGAGGTTGTCGTAGTGCTCGGGCTCGCCCGAATCCAGGAGGAAGGGCGGGTAGTGCAGGAAGGCGAAGGTGCGCGGCCCGCCGGGGAGCAGCAGCGCCTCGAGCCAGGCCCACTGCGCCTCCTCCAGGGGGAGCCCGCTGTTCAGGAGCGGCGTGTCGACGCCGATCAGGCGCAGCCCGTCCCGCTCGACCACCCACCAGGGCGGGCCCCAGGTGGCCTGGAAGACGGCGTGCTTCTCCACGCTCACGCTGGGGGCGGGGGCCCAGGGGTGGGGCTTGTCGCCCACGTCGTGGTTGCCCGGGACCACGTACAGCGGCATCGGCAGCGGGGCGTAGGTGGCGCGCGCGACGCCGAGCGCGTCGGCATGCTCGGGCAGCCCGGGGACGGGGTGGGGCACGTCACCCAGGTGGACCACGAAGGCGGGGCGCGCGCGGCGGAGCATGGCGACGACGGCCGTATTCCGGGCGTTGAAGCAGGCGTCCGAGGCCCAGGCCGCCTGGCTGGGCCCCGTCGCGGGGTGGAAGTGCGAGTCGGCGATCACGGCGAAGGTGATCGCCCCTGACGTGGGGGTCCGGGATTCGTCCATGGGCTCCAGGGCTATTCCAGTTGTCCGATCGCGGACAGGGCCGCGCCGCGCCCGCGTCTGATAGAAGACCGCCATGCGCTCAGCTGTCGCTCCCCAGACCGCCGAGATCGCGCTGGTCATGACCGACATCGAGGGCTCCACCGCGCTCTGGGAGCGCGCCCCGGAGGCCGCGGCGGAGGCCCTGCTGGTGCACAACGCGCTGGTGCGCGCGCTGCTGGAGCGCCACGCGGGCTACGAGATCAAGAGCGAAGGAGACGCCTTTGCCCTGGCCTTCTCCGATGTCCGCGCCGCGCTCTCGTGGGCGCTGGAGCTGGACGAGGCCCTCGCCCGCCACCCCTGGCCGGGCGCGCTGTACGAGGACGAGCGCCCCCCGGTGCGCGTGCGCGCCGGCCTGCACACGGGGCAGCCCATCCGCCACACCGACCCCGTGACCGGCCGCGTGGACTTCCTGGGCCCGGTCATGAACCGCGCCGCCCGGGTCTCCGCGGCGGGCCACGGCGGCCAGATCCTGCTCAGCGAGGCCGCCTGGGAGCGCCTGCGGGAGGATCTGCTGGAGCTGGGGCTGGAGGCCCAGGATCTCGGGCTCTACGTGCTCCGCGGGCTCAGCGCGCCCGAGCGCGTCCGGCAGGTGCGCCGCCTGGGCCGCCCGCAGCGCCGCTTCCCTCCCCTGCGCGCCGTGCGCTGGCGCCCCCAGAGCCCGCTGGCCGGGCGAGACCTCTTCGTCGGGCGCGTCGAGGATCTGGCTCGGATCCACTCCCGCTTGATGTTCACCCGCCTGCTGACCCTGCGCGGGCCCGGCGGGACGGGCAAGACGCGCCTGGCCTGCCGCTACGGCGCGGAGAGCGAGGCCGACTGGCCGGGCGGGGTGATCTTCTGCGATCTCAGCGACGCCCGCACGGGCACGGCCGCCCTTTCCGGGGTGGTGCGCGCGCTCGGGCTGGGCGCGGGGGCGGGGGACGCCGAGGTGGCCTCCGCGCTCGCGGGCCGCGGGCGGACCCTGCTCATCCTGGACAACCTGGAGCAGGTGGTGGAGGAGGCCGCCCCCCACGTCGCCCGCTGGCTCAGCGCCGAGGGCGGGAGCGCCATCCTCACGACCAGCCGGCGCGCGCTGGGCCTGCCCGGCGAGGACGTGCTGGAGCTGGCCCCGCTCAGCCTGCCCCCGGAAGACGCGCGTCGCCCCGAGGAGCTGCTGTCCGCGGAGGCCGCCCAGCTCTACGTGGAGCGCGCCAGCGAGCACGGCGCCCCCCTGACCCTTGGCCCCCAGACCTGCGCCGACATCGCCGCCCTCGTCCGCCGCCTGGACGGGCTCCCGCTGGCCATCGAGCTGGCCGCCGCCTGGTCCCGCCTGCACGGCCCCGCCACCATCCTGGCCCGCGTGCAGGAGCGCATCGACGAGCTCGGCCGCCCCGGCTCCGGGCGTGTCGCGCGACAGTCGGCCCTGGACGCCGTGGTCCAGTGGTCCTGGGAGCTGCTGAGCCCCCGCGAGCAGGCCACCTTCGCCCAGCTCTCGGTCTTCGAGGGCGGCATCGACGCGCGCCTGGCCGAGCGGGTGGTCTCCCTCGACGCGAGACCTGGCGGGCCGCCGCTCCCGCAGATCCTGGAGCGCCTGGTCGAGCACAGCCTCCTGCGCCGGGACGAGGCCCGCGCCCGGCTCTCCATGCTGGTGACGCTGCAGAGCTTCGCCGCCAGCCGCCTGACCGACGAGGCCCGGCGCGCGGCCGAAGGGCGCCACGCCGACGCGCTGCTGTCCCTGGTGGAGCGGGTGCGGACCCGCCAGCGCTCCCTGGGCAACGCGCCCGAGCTCCTCGTCGAGCGGGGCAACCTCGTCGCCGCGCTCCAGCGGGCGCTCCAGGCCCAGGACGGGCCGAGGGTGGGCGCCCTGGCCCCGGTGCTGACGCAGGTGCTGAACCGCACCGGCCCGCTCCGCGAGGCCCAGGAGCTGGCCCGCCAGAGCCTGGGCTGCCCCGGGCTCACCGAGGCCCAGCGCGCGCGCCTCACGCTGGACCTGGGGGAGCTCCTGCGCAACCTCGGGCAGCTCGGCGAGGCCCGCGCGCTGCTGGCCGAGGCGGTGGCCCGCGCCGAGGGCCTGGGGGACCTGCCGCTGCGGGTGGAGGCGCTCCTGGGCCTGGGCGTGCTGGAGCACGATCTGCGCCGCTACGAGGAGGCCCGCGCCCGCTACCAGGAGGCGCTGGCGCTGGCCGAGCAGGGCGTCACCCCCACCGCGCACGTCCGGGTCCTCTACTGCCTGGGGCACCTGGCCCGGGAGACCGGCGCGCTGGACGAGGCCGAGCGCCTGCTGCGCCGCGCCCTGGCCCTCTGCCCGGCGGACGACCGCTGGCTCCACCTGCGGGCGCTGCTGGCCTGGGCCAGCTTCCAGGCTGATCGGGGCGACACCGCCGACGCCGCCCGCACGCTGCGCGAGCTGGTGAACCTCTCCACCGTGGAGGGCGACCGGCACATGGAGATCGTGGCGCGCGGCAACCTGGCCCGCGTGCTGATCGACCAGAGCCGCGACGAGGAGGCCCTGGGCGCCATCCAGCGGGCGCTCCCGGTGTGCCGCGCCCTGGGGAACCGGCGGCTCACGGCGATCAACGTCGGCCTCCACGGGCGGGTGCTCTTGAACCTCGGGCGGCTCGACGAGGCGGAGCGCTCCATCCGCGAGGCCCTCGCCCTCTGCGAGGAGCTGGGCCTGCGCGACAACCACGGGTCGCTGCGCGGCGCCCTGGGGGCCATCCTCATCGCCCGCGGAGAGCTGGCCCAGGGCTGGGCGGAGCTCGAGGCCGGCGTGGTGGAGGTCGAGGCGGTGGGCAACCTGCTCCTGCTGCTGGGGCTCCGCCTCGCCCAGGCCCGCCACGCCGAGACCTGCGGCCACCCTCCCGAGCCCTACACCGAGGACGCTCGGGTCCTCTGCCGGCGGCTGGGCCTGAGCCCTCGATCCCCCCAGGCCCGCGAGCTGGCCGAGCTCCGCGGGGCGGTGGAGAAGCGGGCCGCGCCAACGCGACCATAAATAGATAATCGATAAGGACTGACACCCATGGAGCTCCTCAACCTCGTCGAGGCCGCGCGCGCCCAGGCCGGGCGTGGAGACCTGGAGGGCGCGGCGAGCTCGCTGCGGGCGGCGAGCGAGGTCGCCGAGCGGGCGGGCTCCGCGCGGGATCTGTGCTGGGTGGCCGAGCTCCAGGCCGATCTGCTCGCCGACGTGGCGGCGGTGGAGCGCGGCGTGACGCTGGCCCTCGCCCACCTCCGCCGGCCGGGGGACCTGGCGAGCGTCGCCCACCTCCTGCTGCGCACCCTCGGAGATCGGGGGCGCGCCCGGGATCTGCTCACCAACGCCCCTCCCCCGGAGAGCGCCCACGACGCCTGGGCCCTGGGCGAGGTCTGGCTGCTCCTGGACGAGCCGTCCGTGGCCGAAGGGCTGCTGAGATCGGTGGAGGAGCGGCTGGAGCGCGCGCCCCTGTCCTTCGAGCGCCCCAGCGAGGAGGCCGTCACCCTGGGCGTGGCCGCGCACCACTGGGGGTTGGAGCTGCGGCGCGCCCGCGCGCTGGAGCTGGGGCTCCGACTGGCCCGCTCGGCCGAGGACCGGCTGGAGCTCGTCGAGCGCTGCGTGGGCCTCGGGCTCCGCGCGTCAGTGATCCCGCGGGCGCTGGCCGAGGCCGAGGGGCGGGGCGGCCAGGACGCGCGAGGCCGCCCCATTCCGCTGGAAGAAGGTCTGAAGGCGCGGATCATCCCGCTCTACCGATGGTGGGGGGACGTGGACGCCGCGGCGCGCCTGGCCCCCGCCGGCCTGCGCCCCGAGGGGCTGGCCCACCCGATCCGCGATCTCCCGGGCTTCACCCCCGACCCGAGCGGCCTCTTCGACCACCTGCGCGCGCGGCTGGGCGAGGCGCGGATGCGGCGCGTCGCCGGGGCGGACTACGGCCAGGACCACGACCTGCACCTCGCGCACCTGCGGGCCATCGTCGAGAGCGGGCGTCTGCCGCCCCGGCTGGGCTGGCACCCGGGCGAGGTGCTGGAGCTGCGGCGCTGGCAGGAGGGGCCGGAGACGGATCACCTGGAGCGCGCCTTCTGCTGCGCGACGCTGACCCTGGGCGCCGGCCTGGAGGGTCTGGGGAACAACGCGCCGATCCTGGTGGAGGACGCGCTGGCTCTGGGGCCGCCCGTCCCCGTGCTGGCCGAGGGGCTGCTGGCCTGGGCCGCCTGCACGGCCCCGCCCGACGCGGACGAGCTGGTCTGCGCGCTGTGGGGCCTGGCCCTGCTGTGCGTGGCGGGAGATCCGGCCGATCCCCGTCTCTCCACCCTGGCCGAGGCGCTGGAGCGCGCGGCCCGCGACGCGCTCTGGGGGGAGCCCCTGCACCTGACCCGGGCCACCCGCTACACGGTCCGGGGGGAGCTGTGGCGCTCGCTCCTGGCCCGCCTGCTGGAGCCCCACGCCGCCCTCCCCGCGGTCGGTCGCCTCCTGAGTCTGGTCGGTTGAGCCCGGCGGTTATGTGGAGGCGCTGAGGAGGTCCTCGTGCGCATCGCCCTCTGCTCCGATGAGCCCTACCCCGTCCACGCCCTGGTCCGCGCGCTCTGCGAGGCGCGAGGTCACGAGGTGGTGCCCCTCGGCGCGGTCGCCAGCGGACAGGAGGAGCCCTGGGCGGAGGTGGCGGAGCAGGCGGCGACGCGGGTGGCCAGCGGGGACTGCCAGGAGGGGATCTTCTTCTGCTGGTCGGGCACGGGCATCAGCATCGCGGCCAACAAGGTCGCCGGCGTCCGGGCCGCCCTCTGCGCGGATCCCGGCACGGCGCGGGCGGCGCGGATCTGGAACCACGCCAACGTGATCTGTCTGTCCAACCGGACCCTGTCTACAGACATGGCCAGGGAGATCCTGGAGGCCTGGTTCGACACCGATCCGGGCACCCAGGGCGCGGACGGCGTGGCCCGCCTCGCGGCCGTGGACGCCCGACACCGGCGAGACCGCCGCCACCCTCTTCCTGGAGCCATCACGAGCGTGGCGCGTTAGAAAAACGCGCTTCGCTCGTGTTGGCGGGGAGATAGCGACAGCAGTCGGGCGTTGAC
>CAZTOW010000057.1:0-58779 GCA_964615375.1 uncultured Enterobacterales bacterium | reverse complement strand
TGCCCTTCTCGATGCCCTTCTCGATGCCCTTCTCGATGCCCTTCTCGATGCCCTCTTCGTAGATGGCCTGCCAGGTGTCGGACTGCATGAGCTCCTCCCGGGAGAACAGGCGCAGGAGGGTGGCGTGGTCGAAGCGCCGCCCTCCTACGATATATAGCGCAGCGAGGAGGTCGTGGCGCTGGGGTGCGCTGACCTGCTGCAGGATTGTCCGCCTCGCCCGCTCCATCGTGGCGAGCGAAGGCGAGCTCCCCAAGGGAGCGAGCACCGCGAGGTCTACGTCCCCGGCCAGCGTGTCCGCCGGGATCTCGTGGAGGCGCAGGACGCGGAAGCGGTAGAGCCCGAGGGTCTCCGGCCCATGGCGGAGCTCGAAGACCTCGGAGAGCTCCCGGCACGGCTCCAGCAGGATCACGGCCGAGCGGACCGGCAGGCCCGTGTTCGCGTGGATCAGCGCGCCGTAGAGCCAGACCCGCGCGCCCAGCTCCGCGACCCGCGCGTCGGTCTCCACCTCGACGTGCCCCACGAAGGCGCCGTGCTCATCCTCCGCCAGCGCGAGCCCGTCGACGCCGCGTCGCACCAGGGCCGGCTGAGCGATTCGTCGGCCGCGCCCAGCGCGCCCGACAATCTGCTGCTTTGCCAGGGGGAGAACCCTCCTGCGAGGGTTCTCCCCCCGCGGCCGGGCGCTCTTCGAGCGTGCGCCCGGCCTGCCCCCTCTCCCGCTCCAGGCAGTCCCCGGCAAGAGGGTGCAGCGGAGGCGCGGTCAGAAACTGTCCGCTTTGGAGCTGGACGAGCGGCGAGCGGTGAGATAGCGCGCGCTCAGGGCCAGGGCGATCACGGCCGCCCAGGGGCTCCGGGCGGGGGCGCTGCTGCAGGCGCAGCCGGTCTTGGGCACCAGGGTCCCGTCTCCGGTCTCCGCGGGCTCGTCGGAGTCGCCCCCCGCGATCTCGCCGGTCTCGCCGGTCTCTTCGCCCGGGTCTCCGGTCTCGCCGGTCTCTGTGCCCTCCTCGCCCCAGGAGACCTTGTAGGACCAGCCGAAGGTCTCGTCGTCCCGGGCCTCCTCGGGCGTGGCGGCCACGGCGAGGTAGACGTTCTGCTCGCTCCCGTCGAGGCTCAGCGTCGCCTCCCCCTCGCCGTCCTCCAGCGCGAGCTCGGTGTAGGTGACCTCGCGCGTGGTCTCCTCGACGAGGATGGCGCCCCAGCGCGCCTCGCTCCCGTCGGAGCCCTCGGCGTCGCCGCGGAAGCCGATGACCAGCGAGCCGGCCGGCGGGTCCTCCAGGCGGATGACGTTGTAGCCGTAGAACTGGGGCAGGGTGGCGCTCGGGGCGTCCACCCAGCCCTCGGTGCCCGCGGCGTCGAGCTCGACCACGACGCGGTGGTCGTCGTCGCCGTACCAGCGCGCGTACTCGTCCAGCATGTCGGCGTAGATCTCGCCGTTGGCGTAGTCCCAGGTGGCGTTGTGGGCGGCGAACCAGGGGAAGACCTCGGCCACGCTGGTGCCCTGCTCGCGCAGCAGGTTGTCGAGGCTCGTGAGCGGGTCGCGCGAGCTCGCCTCCACCCAGGAGTCGCGGATGATCGTCCAGTCCGCCACGTGCTCGCTCAGGTAGGTGGGGAAGATGAAGGCGCCGTACTGGTGGTACTCCTGGAGGGTGCCCCGGTCGGGGTAGTCGAAGAAGTTGACCGGCAGGTAGGGCAGATAGGCCAGCCCGAGCAGGAAGACCGCCGAGTATTCGTTGTCCGGGTAGACCTGGCCGGACGCCCACTCCGCGGTCGCCTCCCAGTACCAGGCGGCGTCGCCCGAGTAGCTGTAGGTCCCGATCCCGTTCTGGATCGCGTGATAGAATTCGTGCGCGGCCGTGATCTCCGTATACGCCAGGTCGGAGAGCGTGTCCGCCGCGATCACCACCATCGGGTAGCCGTCGGGGTCCGCGGAGTAGTAGCCGGCGGCGCCGTAGCCGTCGGGCGTGCCCGATCCCGAGTCCCCGATGTAGACGTTGAACAGATAGCGGTCGGTGCCGGGGGGAGCCGGGTGCCCCATCTCCTCGATCTCGATCTGCCAGGCGTCCTCGAAGGCGGCGATCAGGAAGTCCACGTCGCTCTCGTCGACGCCGCCGCTGCTGCCCCACTTGACGATGAAGTGGTCCGAGCTCGTGGTGTAGGGGAAGGTCCCGTAGGCGTCCCGCTCCTCGAGCGCCGCGTCCGGGGGCGCGGGGTCGTGGGGGGGGACGGCGAGCGGGGGCGGCTCACCCAGCAGCGGCATCCCGCAGGGGAGGGGAGCGGCGAAGGTTGAGGACACCAGCAGCGCGAGGACGAACATGGGCCAGCTCCCGGGGGCGTGGCGGACCCCCGGGAGAGCTTAGCCCGATGGCGAGCGCGCCCGCTACGAGGAGGCGCCGTCCTGGCCGCCGCCCTCGGAGGGGGCGGCGCCCTTCGCCTTCTTGCCCTTGGCCTTGGGGGCCTCGGAGGGGGCGGCCTCGGCGGCGGGCTCGGCCTGGGTGGCCTCGGCGACGGCCTCAGCGGCGGGCTCGGCCTGGGTGGCCTCGGGAGCAGCCTCCTCCGAGGGGCCCGTCACCGGCTGGGGCGCGACCTCCGAGCCGGTGGCCTCGGCGACGCGGTCGGGCACGATCCCGGTGCTGGGGCCGTGGCTGGAGCGGACGCTGTCGGGATCGACGCCCATCTCCGAGAGGCGGACCCGGGTGTGGGCGAAGAAGGGGTGGCTGGCGTCCGCCAGGACCTCGGCGTAGTACGCCTTCGCCTTGTCGTTGTCGCCCGCCGTCTGCCAGGCGCGCGCGAGGTGGTAGGTCGCCTCCACGAGCTCCGGCTTGACGTCGCGCAGCTCCTCGAGCTGGCGGATCGCGCGGCGCGCGTCCCCGGAGCGCAGCGCGGCCAGCGGGGAGGCCAGGTAGTCGTACTCGGCTTTCATCGGCGTTCTCTCTTGGTGGTTCGGGTGAGTCCGTCTGCGCTCAGCGCGGTCCCGGGAGATCCTCCCAGCCGCTCCTCGCCAGGTGTCCGAGCAGGTCGTCCACGAGCCGGAGGGTGAGCCCCCAGATCAGCGTGCCGTCGAGCCGGACGCAGGGCAGCTCCAAGGTCGAGCCCTCCCAATCATACAACAGGGTGCCGCGCCCCTCGCCACTGCGCAGGCGGTCCAGGGAGAACCAGTAGACCTGCGCGACCTCGTGGTTCGGCGTCAGCGCGGGATCGTGCGCGAGCCGGTACACCCAGGTCTCGATGACCAGCGGCGGGCGCACGGTCCGGCGCACGGGCGCGATGAGCTCGTCGAGCTCGCCGATGAGCTCGCCGTGCTGGGCGAGGTCCAGGCCCACCTCCTCCCAGCTCTCGCGCTCGGCGGTGGCGCGGCCGTGGGCGTCTCCGGGGCTCTGACGACCGCCCGGGAAGGCCATGTGCCCGCTCCACGGATCCCCCGCCCGCTCGCTGCGCTGGATGAAGAGCAGATCGGGGCCGGGTCGGAAGACGGCGGCCACGGCGGCGCGCGGGACGAGGCTGTCGGCGGTGGCGCGGACGGGGGGGCGGTCACGGAGCTGGCGGGCGAGGGCGTCGAGGGGCATGTCGGGAAGGCTATCCCTGCGGCGGGGGTTGGTCAGGCGGGTTACGCAGGTCGGCCGAGGTGTGGGTCATGGAAGAGGGCAAGAACCGGCCCGAGACGGCCGACGACGTGTACGACGACAGCCCCGACGATCGGGGCGCCGCCCGCCGCTTCGCCGACTGGATCTGGGACACGATACGGACCTGGGGGCCCGCGCTCCTGACCGTGCTGCTGATCCGTTCGGTCTTCGCCGAGCCCTTCCGCATCCCCTCGGGCTCGATGGTGCCGACGCTGCTGATCGGCGATCACATCGTCGTCACCAAGTTCTCCTACGGCTGGCGCCTCCCGCTCACCCGCATTCCCGTCACAGAGCTGAAGGCGCCGGAGCGCGGGGACGTGGTGGTCTTCGTCTACCCGGGCTCGGACGAGGGCAAGGTCTCCTACTGGGTGGACCTGCCCTTCCCGGGGGTCAGCACGCTGGACTACGTCAAGCGCGTGGTCGGCCTGCCCGGCGACACCATCGAGGTGAAGGACAACACCGTCTACATCAACGGCGTGCCCCAGTCGCGCACGCCGGACGGCGACTTCAACTTCGTGGACGACCGCTGCCGCGAGAACGCCACCGCCCTCTTCGAGGAGAAGCTCGGTGACATCTCACACGCGGCCCTCGCGTCGGTGATCTACGGCTTCCAGATGCGCGACTACGGCCCGGTCACGGTGCCCGAGGGCCACATCTTCGCCATGGGCGACAACCGCGACCACTCGAGCGACAGCCGCGTCTGGGGCTTCGTGCCCCTGCGAAACATCAAGGGCAAGGCCCAGTACGTCTGGCTGTCCTATGACCAGTGCCGCCCGGGGATCCCGGTCTTCGGCACCTTCCGCAGCGGGCGCTTCGGCGAGCCTGTCCGATAGCTACTCGAAGCTGCCGTCCGGCAGCGGCTCGAGGTCGTCGAGCGTGATGGTCTCGGCGACGATGCGGTCGTTGGACGCCCGCACGAGGCGCGTGAGCTTCTGGAGGAGCTGCCACATCAGCTTGGCCGCCAGATCGCTGTCCTGCTTCATGAGCTGAAGGAAGCTGTTGCGATCGATGACCAGGAACTGACCGTCTTCGAGCGCCGAGGCGTCCGCCGAGCGGTGCGGCGTGTCGAAGAAGGAGAGCTCGCCGAAGTAGTCGCCGGGGCGCAGCAGGGCGAGCTGGGTGTTGTTCTTCTGGATGCCGACGGTGCCCGACTGGATGAACCAGGCCTCGCGCCCGACGTCGCCTTCGCGGAAGATCTTGGTACCCTTGGGCACCGAGCGCTGCTGGGCGATCTGGCAGATGCTCATCAGCTCGCGGTACGTGCAGTACTGGAAGAGGTCCACGCGGCGCAGCACCTCCATGTGGGCGCGCACCGGGAGCATGAACTCGTCCGACGCCGTCACGTCCGCGCTGGCCACGACCACCGTGATGTTGTCCCGCCCGCCGCGCTGATTGGAGAGGTCGATCATCTTCTGCACCGCCTCCTCCGCCACGCTGCTGGTCAGCAGGAAGGCGAGCTCGCGGTGGCCGATGTAGCGGTGCAGCCCATCCGAGCAGAGCACGATGCGGTCGCCGCGGTCGAGCTCGAAGGTCAGCGAGTCCACCAGCACGGAGGGGAAGGCCCCGAGCGCGCGGGTGATGACGTTCTTGAAGCGCGCCTTCTTCGCCTCTTCCGGGGTGATCAGCCCCTCGCGGAGCTGCTGCTGCACCAGGCTGTGGTCCTCCGTGAGCTGGTGGGCCTCGGCCCCGCGGAGCAGGTAGATGCGGCTGTCGCCGACGTGGGCGATGAAGGCGGTGGTGCCGATGACCAGGAGCGCGTCCATGGTCGTGCCCATGCGCCCGCCCTCGCCGGCGATGGCGGTGCTGGCCTCGTGGATCTCCTCGCAAGCCCGCTGGAACGCCATCTCCAGCATGGCGCGCACGCTGCCGCGGGCCGCCTCGGTCGGGTTGCGCCGGTAGAGGTCGAGCAGCTCGCGATGGCTGGCCACCGTCTCCTTCAGCACGTTGCAGGCGAGCCCGCTGGCCACGTCCCCGCGCTGGAAGCCGCCCATGCCGTCCGCCACCGCCACCAGCCCGAGGTCGGGCGCCAGCAGGTAGCTGTCCTCGTTGACCTTGCGGGTCTGACCGACATCGGTCGCCGCCCAAGACTGGAGCTGCATGCCATCCCTCCTGCTCCCGCCGCAGGGAGCCTGGAACCTCGTGTACCGAGCCACGTGTGACGGGCCAGCATATTGCGGCGCCGTCGCCAGGGCTATGATGCCGGCGGAGGTCTGATGCGCGCGCGCCGCTGGCTGGTCGCCTTCGAGGTCGTGAGCCTGCTCGCCTGGGCGGTGCTCGCCGTGGGCTTCGTGCTCGATGAGCGCGCCGAGGTCGGCCCCGCGCGCCTGGACGTCGCCGCGCTGGCCACCGGGCCCGCCGAGGAGCGCTGGAACGGCATCTTCTTCCAGGAGAGCCACGTGGGCTACGCCGTGAGCCGGGTCAGCCCCGCGGCCGAGGGCGCCACCCTCTACGAGAACCGCTCCCAGTTCCGCGTCGCCACCTTCGGCCAGCTCCAGCGCATCGTCACCGCCAGCGCCGCGCTCGTGGACGCGGAGGGCGCGCTGCGCAGCTTCGACTTCTTCCTCGCGGGCGAGCAGGTGCGCATGACCGCCCGCGGGGAGGTGCGCGGGAGCGAGATCGTCATCGCCGTCACCCAGGGCGGCGAGACGTCTGAGCTCCGCTTCCCCATCAGCCGCCCGCCCCAGGTCAGCCTCTCCTTGGAGAGCGTGATCCGCCGCACCCCGCTCTCCGTCGGCGCGCGCTTCGCCGTGCCCTACTTCGACCCGCTCACGCTGGCTGAGGGCGAGATGGAGATCCGGGTCACCGACGTCACCGTCCTGGAGAACGGCGAGGAGGCCTACTGGATCGAGTCGCGCTTCCACGACTTCTCCGCCCGCGCCCTGGTCCTCCCCACCGGCGAGACCCTGCGGCAGGAGGGCGCGCTGGGGCTCAGCATGGTGCGCATGTCCGAGCAGGAGGCCCAGGACGTCCCCGAGGACCAGGAGCCCGTGGACCTCATCGCGCTCTCCGCGGTGAAGCTGGAGGGCTCGCTCCCCCGCGCGCGCGACCTGCGCCTGCTCAGCCTGCGCGTCGGCGGGGTCGAGCCCGAGCAGCTCCGCTCCTGGCCCCCGCTCCAGGTGCGCGAGGGCGACACCGTGCGTGTCGAGGTCCCCCTGTGGGAGGAGCTGCCCCGCCTCCCCGTGGTCGACGCGAGCGAGCCCGCCTGGCTCGAGCCCACCGTCAGCCTCCCCGTCAACGACCCGGAGATCCAGAAGCAGGCCGCGCTCATCGTGGGCGACGCTCCCGACCGCCCCGAGGCCGTCCGGCGCCTCGTGCAGTGGACCTTCCGCAACGTCGACAAGGTCCCCACCATCGGCGTGCCCAACGGCCGCGAGGTGCTGCGCACCATGCGCGGCGACTGCAACGAGCACACCGCCCTCTTCGTGACCCTGGCTCGCGCTGTCGGCATCCCCGCCCGCATCGCCGCCGGCGTCGTCTACTCCGACCGCGTCACCGAGCGCGGCGCCTTCTACTACCACGCCTGGCCGGAGGTCCGGCTGGGCGGGCCCACGGACTGGGTGCCGGTGGACCCGACCTTCGGGCAGGCCCCGGCGGACGCGACGCACCTGAAGCTGGTCGAGGGCGACCTGGACCGTCAGGTGGAGATCATGGGGTATCTGGGGAAGCTGAGCCTGGAGGTGGTGGAGGCGCGCTAGATGGTCTAGCATGTCTCCCCCTCAGCTTCGGTTCCCCGAGACCCGCCAGGTGTCGATGCGGAAGCGCACCGCGCCCACCCACCCGCGCTGGGCCACCTCGCCGCGGATCAGGCCGAAGGCGTCCAGGGCCTGGTACAGGCGCATCTGCGCGGCGGGGACGCGCTCGGCGGGGCCCTGGTGCTCCACGGGGTAGCCCAGGCTGCGCAGCGTGGGACCGGCGATGCGCTCGATCCGGCTCCGCAGGGCCGGATCCATCTTCTCCCGCCACTTCCCGGCGTTGTCCTTCTTGAGCCCCTGCACCCCGCGGGCGTCCCCCAGGTTCTCGGTCACCTGCCCGGGGTCGAGCATCCCGGCCTCGAAGGGGATCTCCAGCAGCGTACAGCAGCGCCGGAGCAGGGGCTCGGGGTCCTGGAGCAGGTCCTCGTAGCGCAGCTCCAGGTAGTCCTGGGGGAAGTCGGCGGCGGCGCGACGGGCGGCCTCTACGCCGTCCACCCAGCGCTGGACGGCGCGGATCGGGTGCTTGTTCCAGGCCTTCTGCATGGAGAGCGCGTAGTCGCGCGCGTCCCGCAGGATGTGGACGAAGCGCGCCCGCGGGTAGAGGCTGCGCAGCAGCGGCAGGTGGCCGATGTAGGAGGGCGACTTGTCCCCCCAGATCCGATCCGAGCCCTGGGGTGCGCGCGCGTCGTGGCGGACCAGCGCCTCGAAGACCTCGGCCGGGCCGAAGCCGGCGCAGGCCCCGTACCAGTCGGCCTCTGTCACGATGGCGCCCCGCTCCGCCTGGTAGACGAAGTAGGGCAGGCGCGTGACCTCCGCGTAGAAGGTGCGGAAGCGCTCACGCTGGGACAGGTCTCCCCAGCGCTCCCAGTTCGAGATCCACCAGGGGAGGAATTCCGTCTCCACGGCGGGGATCCCCACTCGCGGGCTGCGGTTCAGCAGCGTGCGGAGCAGCTTGGTCCCCGAGCGGGGCATCCCGACCAGGAAGAGCGGCCCGCGGAAGGGCTCAGCGCTGGGCCGCTTCACGCGCCCTCCGCCGCTCCGCTTCGCACCACTGGACCATCGCGAAGACCATCCCCGCGATCGACCACAGGATCATGGCGGGGGTCACGCGCTCGACGAAGGAGTTGCTCACGAAGTTGGTCACGAAGACCAGGCAGCTCAGCGCCGCCGCCATGCTGGAGAAGGTGCGGATGAAGGGGTCGGTGGTCAGCCGCCGCAGCCGCATCGCGTAGACCAGCACGCTGCCCTGCATCCAGAGGTAGCCCAGCACGCTGAGCGGCCCGAGCTGGTAGAGCAGGCTCAGGTAGTCGTTGTGCGGCCCCAGCGTCCCGCCGCGGGAGGAGCGGAACTGGTCCACGTAGCTCTGCACCATCTCCCAGTGCCCGCCGAGCCCGGCGCCCAGCACGAGGTCCATGACCGGCCGCTGGAAGTACTGCTGCATGGAGACGGTCCAGATGCCCATGCGCCCGCTGCCCAGGCGGGAGCGGTCCACCGCCACGTTGCCGACGTCCAGGAGCAGGAGCAGGTCCACGAAGCGCTGCGTGAGCGTCTCGCTGGAGAGCACGACCACCACGCCCGCCGCCACCACCGCGCCCAGGAGATCCCAGCGCCGCTGGAAGACCGGGAAGAGCACGGCGAAGATGGCCAGCCCCAGCAGGGGCGTGCGCACGAAGGACAGGTACAGGCACAGCGCCGCCGCCCCCGCCGCCCCCAGCGCCGCCCAGCGCAACCAGCCACGAGGCAGGATGAAATACCAGAACCCGTAGATGATGGTGAGCAGCAACATCATGTGGCCGTGGTTGTGCAGGTTCTCGTAGCCCCCCAGCAGCCGGTTGAGCCCCGCCAGGCTCACGCTGGACATCTGTCCGGTGCCCAGGTGGTAGATGGAGACCATCAGCGGGATGACCCCCACCACGGCGAACAGCGCCATCACCCGCCGCCAGTCCGCCGGCTTGCGGAACAGCGCCGTGCTCAGGAACAGGATGAGGAAGGGGCTCATGTGCTTGGCGAGGATCTCGAGGGCGTCGCGCAGATCGCCGCTTCGAATCGCCGAGAGCGAGAGCACCACCAGGTAGACCAGCAGCGCGCCGAAGACCGGGTGTCGCTCCACGCGCCGAAGTTCCACGTAGAACAACACGGCGGCCAGCGCGGTGAAGCCCCCGGACAGCACCTCCAGCACCGAGAGCCCCGCCAGCTCCAGCGGCACCCACCACAGCAGGTCCGCCAGGAGGCGGAACGCGAAATAAGCCAGGATCCCCTGCTCTGGTCGCGCGAAGAAGAAGAGCGTTCCCGCCACCCCCAGCAGCGCGCCCACCACGTAGAGCGGCGAGAGCGAGACCACCATCGCCGTCAGCACGACCAGCAGCACCAGGCCCGCGGACAGCTCGATGAGGCGCTGCCGAAGCGGGCTCGCGCCGAGGGCCTGCTGCATCCGGTTGGGCTCGAACATCCGCCTCCTGTCCAGGTTTGGTCAGGCCCGCCTGCGGGGGCCGGTGGGAGAGGTTAGCCTCCGAACCGAGGCCCCGAGGCGGCTCGCCCCGGAGGCCCTGGAGGGCTCATGTCCGTGTTCCTGGCGCTGCTCCTCTCGGCGACGGCTGCGGCGCAGGAGGTCGGCGCCGAGGTGCCGCCAACGCCGGTAGGGGGGATGCCCGCCAGCGTGGTCGCCCAGCAGGGAGGCACCGACCTCCTTCAGTATCCTATCGGGGCGCGCGACACGCTGGCCATCGAGGTCTACGACGAGAAGGGCCTGTCCGGCACCTTCGTCGTGGACGACGGCGGCACGGTGGACCTGCCGCTGCTGGGGCGCGTCCACGTCACGGGGATGACGCTGGCCGAGATCGACGAGCTGCTCACCCGGATGTTCGGCCGGGACTACCTCGTCAGCCCGCAGATCACGGTGCGCATCGCCTCCTTCGGCAGCAAGCCCGTGCAGGTGCTGGGCGGCGTCGCCCGGCCGGGCACCTACTACCTCGCCGGGCCTACTACGTTGCTGGACGTGCTGACGCTGGCGGGCGGCATCAAGGACGTGTCGGCGGTGGAGATCCGCGTTCAACGCCAGTCTCAGCTCGGTGACCCCCTGGTGACCAGCCTGGACGCGCTGGTGGCCTACGGGCGCGGGAACATGGCCCTGGAGGCCGGGGACGTCGTCTACGTGCCGCCGGGGCCCGTGGTCTACATCTCGGGCGAGGTCTCCAAGCCCGGCACCGTCCCCTACGTGGAGGGCCTGAGCCTGGTGGAGGCGATCAACCGCGCGGGCGGCGCCAGCACCGGGGCCAACCTGCGCAAGGTCTACCTCCTGCGCGAGGGCCAGCGCACCCGGGTCAACGCGAAGAACGTCATGAAGGGCCGCATCACCGACACCGACCTGAAGCCCGAGGATCAGATCTACGTGTCCCGCTCGGTGTTCTGAGCCCCTCACGGGGGGCTCCCCTCGGGCTTCTTGGACTCCTCGTGCTCGTGCTCGTCCTCGATGTAGCCCATGGCCTTGAGCTGGGCCTCGCGGCTCTCGTCGATGCGCGCCTGGTGCGCGCCCGCGTCCCCGGCGAGCCGGTAGCTGTCCACGGGAGCCTCGGCGGGCACGCCAGGGCAGAGGGCCTCGCGGGCCACGCCGGTCATGTCGCGGGCCACGGGCACGCCCAGGCAGCGCAGCACCGTGGGCACCACGTCCGCCACGTTCATCTCCACGCGCTCCTCGGAGGCGGGCGTCAGCGGCCCCGCGGCGATCCAGATGCCCTCCAGGCGGTGCTCTCCCTCCACCGCCTCGTCCGTGGACGTGAAGCCGTGGTCGCTCACGACGAGGACGAAGGTCTGCTCGGGCAGGGCCGAGAGCAGGCGGGCCAGCGCCAGATCGGCGTAGACGTAGGCGTCCTCCACCGGGTCCTCGCGCTCGAGGCCGGGCGGGACCTCCAGGCGGCCCGCGTAGTCCTCGCGGGCGTGGAGCGGCCAGAAGGGGTGCTGGACGCGGTCGGTGATCGTGATGACCATGGAGAAGAGATCCGGCTCCTGACGCAGCAGGCGCTCGGCCGCGGCGACGTGGCCCTCCTCCACGTCGGTGAGCGCGGCGGGCACGCGGGCGGCCACGCGGGGGTCGCGGTGCGCCTTCCACCCCAGGCCCTCGACCACGTAGGGCTCGCCATAGCGCAGCTCGTCCAGCGCGAGCCCGGTGGCGAAGGGGAAGCGCGGCGCCCAGGGGGCCTGGTAGGCGGGCGTCAGGTAGAGGCGCAGCTCGTCCGGCCCGGCGGCCAGCAGGCAGGCGCGCAGCACGACCTCGAGCGTCCCATCTTTGACGCGCAGCCAGGACGACCATTCATCGAGCCCGAGCTCCACCGGCGCGGAGAGCGAGGGCCCGCTCAGGCGGACGCGCGGGGGGCCCTCTCCGGGGAGCAGCTCGGCGTCGAGCTGGAGCCGGTGCCCGCGGAGCGCGATGATCTGCTTCTTCACGGCGAGATCGAGGAGCGGGTTGCGCAGGCCCCGGACCCGGGCCTCCACCTCGTAGGCCGCCAGCGGCAGGTCCATCGAGAAGCGCCCGCCGCCCAGGGCCTGGATCCGCTCGGTCGGGATCGCGCCCCGCTCGGAGGCGGTGCTGGCGACCATGCCGAGGAGCTGGCCGCGATCCCCCGTGCTGAGTCCGGGGATGGGGAAGCCGCTCAGCAACACCCCGTTCTGCACCTCCGCCGGCGGCCAGGTGCCCGGCACGTTGACCGTCAGCGAGCTGCGGCCGTGCGCGCCCACGATGTCCCACAGCAGCGGCACCCGCCGGCTGCGCGCGTCCGAGCTGTACCAGTCCACCAGCCCGTGGACCTCGGGCGGCTCCCCGGAGAAGATCGTGTTCCAGACCACCGGCGAGTAGGTTGGCGTGATGGAGCGCAGCACGCCCTCCTGCCCACGGTCCACCAGGCCCTTGAGCGTGGGCAGCCGCCCCTCGGCCATCATCGGGTCGATCACCGACCAGTCCGCCCCGTCGATGCCGATGATCGCCACCCGCTGCCGCGGGAACTCCGAGGTCACCGTGGCGGCGCGCGGCTGGGCAACGTCCTCGCGGGCCTGCTTCCAGCTCTGGAAGAGGGCGATCAGGCCGCCCAGGGACCCGAGCGGGATCAGCAGCGCCAGCCCTCCCCAGAGCGGCCAGCGCGCGAGCGTCTCCCCGATGAGCCCGCCGGCCAGCGCGCACAGGCCCACGCCCAGCGCCAGCGCGGCGCCGGCCAGCGCCCCGCCCACGGATCCCAGCTCCAGCAGCGGACCCACGAAGGCCGGGCCGAGGAGCAGCCCCATCGGCACGCCCAGCCCGACGTGGACAGGCCGCCGGAGTCGGGCGAGGGCGAGGGCGCGCTCCAGCGCCAGGCCGACCAGCGCGTGAGCCCCCACCACCAGCGGGATCGGGTGGACCACCGGGCGGTATGCGCCGGTCCACAGCAGTCCGCAGAGTCCCCCCAGGGCCAGCGCGAGCAGCGTTCGCGTCCGCGTCAATGCCGTACCTCCACCTCTCTCAGCTATCGCCACGCCTCGGGGCCCGCCGCAAAGAGGCTGTCAATCCCCCGCGGGGGGCTGGCGCGGGCGAGCCGGCCGGGGCATCGGAGAGCTGGAAAGCAGCCAGGAGCCCGAAGACCATGCGTGTGGTGATGTTCGGCCCCCACCTCGAGGTCATGGGCGGGATCTCCGCGGTCGTTCAGACCTGGCTGCGCTCCTCGGCGATCCAGGATGTGGACCTGCGCTACCTCTCGACCACGGTGGACGGCGACAAGGGCGCCAAGCTGCGCGAGGCCGCCCGCTGCGAGCGCGCGCTGCTCGCCGATCTCCTGCGGCGCGGGAGGGCGGACCTCTACCACATCCACATGAGCGCGGGGGCCTCCTTCTGGCGGAAGCTCGCCTTCTTCCAGCAGGTCCTGCCCACCGGGCGCCCGGTCCTGGTCCACGTCCACGGCTCGGAGATCATCCCCTTCTACGACCGCTCCCCGGCCAACGCCGCCGCCATGCGCTGGATGTTCAGCCGCGCGAGCCGCACCCTCTCCCTGTACCGGGAGTTCAGCGAGCACGTCGCCGCCTGGACCGGCGGGCGGGCCAGCATCGTCGAGCTGATGAACCCGGTGGTCCTGGGCGAGCTGCTGCGGCCCGCCGACGCGCCCGCCCCCGCGGCGCCGACCGTGCTGTTCATGGGCCTGATCGGCGACCGGAAGGGCACCTTCGACCTGATGCGCGCGGTCCCCGAGGTGCTGCGCGTCGTGCCCCAGGCCCGCTTCCGCTTCGGCGGCAACGGCGAGGTGGACAAGCTCGCGGCGCTGGCGCGGGAGCTCCGGGTGGACCACGCGGTCGAGCTGCTGGGCTGGGTGCGCGGCGCGGACAAGCTGCGGGCCTTCCGCGAGGCCAGCGTCTACTGCCTGCCCAGCTACCACGAGGCGCTCCCGGTCAGCGTCCTGGAGGCCATGGCCGCCTCCCTGCCGGTGGTCTCCACGACCATCGCCGGGATCCCCGAGGCGGTCCTGGACGGCCAGACCGGCTACCTCATCCGGCCCGGGGACGTGGCTGCCCTGGCGGACCGGCTGATCCGCCTGCTCCGCGCGCCCGAGGACGCGCGGCGGATGGGCGAGGCGGGGCTGGCGCGCGCCCGCGCCCGCTTCGATCACGAGGTCGTAGGCCGGGAGGTCGTCCGCATCTGGGAGGACGCCGTCGCCCGGCCCTGAGCGCGCCTAGCCCGGGGCGCGCCTAGCCCTCGTCGTCGGCCTCGGGGGGCGTGGCCAGGGCGCGCTCGATGGCGGCCCGGATCTGCTGCACGCCAAAGCCGCGCTCCACGCTCACCCAGGGGATGCCCTCGGTGCGCGCCGCGGGGATCACCGTGCGATCGAGGCTCTGGGTGATGTACCGCCGCAGCAGGATCACCATGTCCACGTCGCCAGCCTTGATGTTCTCCACCAGATCCTGGATGGCCTGAGCGCTGCCCCCGTTGACCCAGTCGAGCTTCTCGAAGCCGAAGGCCTCCTGCGCGCGCTTGCGAGCCTCCTCGTTGGGCTCACCGCCCAGGATGACGCTGTGCGACTCGCGCACGTCCTCGTCGTACTCCCAGTCGGCGGGAATGGTGGCGTCCTCGGCCAGGCTCTCGGCCAGGATGGCCTCGTCCTCGGTCATGGTGTCGCGCAGGGCCTTGCGCAGGCGCTTGAAGCGCGTGTGCTTGCGCAGCTTGTCCTGGTGCGGGATCATGACGCGCACGAAGCGCGGATCGTCGGCCGCCACCCCGGCGTCCAGCACCTCCAGGGCGCGCTGGACCACCTCCTCCTCGCCGCCGCCCTGCTCGATGGTCTCCATGAGGGCGTTGAGGGCGCGCTCCGGGTTCGGGGTGATCGGCTCGGGGAGCCGGCTGGCCAGCTCACCCCACCAGCGCTGGGCGTCCTCCGCCCACCGCTCCGCCACCGGGTGATGGTGGCGGCGCAGGCCGAAGACGAAGCCCGGCTGCTCGCGCTTGCTGAAGGCCGTCATGCCCGAGAAGAAGCGGTCGAGCTCCTGATCGATGGTGATGGGGTGGAGCGCGGGGGAGATCTCGTCCTGCACGTAGCGGGCGCGGGCGACGGCCATGCCGACCAGGGCGCGCTGCACCTCCTTCGGGAAGTCCAGCCAGGCGCCGAGCGCGTTGGGGGTCGTGTTGTCCGCGAGGCGGCGGAGCTCGTCCCGGACCTGCGACTCCTCCTGGATGTTCGTCGGAGGCGGATCGAAGCCCTTGAGCACCTCGCGCAGGCGGTCCAGGTCCACGGGGGCCGGGCGGGGCGGCGGGCTGCGCGTCCAGGAGGGCGCGAAGTTCGGGTTCATCCCGGTGTACTCGGCCGGGCGCTCGCTGATGTAGGGCGCGGGGGCCGTCACCACGGTCGGCTCGGCGGCGGGGGCGGCCTGCCCGGCCTCTCCACCCTCCGTGGACCTCGCGGCGTCTCCGGTGGGCATGGCCTCCAGGAGCTGCACGCCGCCCCCCTGGAGCAGCCAGGCCAGCCCGAGGCGCGCCCACTGATCCAGGAGCGCGTCCCGGCGCGCGGTCAGCTCTGCCCGGCGCGCGCTGGTCTGCGCCTCGAGCAGCGGATCCGCGGACAGTCGGAAGAGCTGCGACAGGTCGCGCTGCACGGCGACCAGCTCGAAGCTGGTCGTTTGAAACTGCTGAACGATCTCCATGGTGCTTCCGCGCGCTCCGGGTGCTTTCGGGGTCTTCCACCAGTTCGGGATCGCGACGCCGTGGGATCCGGGGCCTGCCAGCGCGGCCCCAGCCGCCCCAGCCCGCTCCTCGGCCTGCCGGAGCGGCGCCGGGATAAGAGATTGTCAGTATCCTGTCAGGCTGAGGCTGCCACTCCTTTCTGATGGACCGGAGGCTCCATGAACACACACCCCGCGCGGGCGAGCCTGATCACAGGCTCTGTCGCCGGTTTTCTCGCGGTCGCCGCGGGTGCTTTCGGGGCCCACGCGCTCAAGGGACGGCTCTCGCCAGAGATGCTCGCCATCTTCGAGACCGGCGTACGCTATGCCATGCTGCATTGCAGCGCGCTCCTGGTGACCGGACTGCTCGCGCTGCACACGCCGTCCCAGGAGCTCCGCTGGGCGGGGCGGCTGTTCACGCTCGGTCTGGCGCTGTTCACCGGGAGCCTGTGGCTGCTCGCCCTGCTCGAGCAGCGCTGGCTCGGCGCGATCACGCCGCTGGGAGGGCTGTCCTTCCTGGGAGGCTGGGTGCTGCTCGGGCTCGCAGCAGCGCGCGCCACTCGTCCGGGCTCCACAGCGTGAGGTAGTAGGAGAGCGTGATCCAGGAGAAGGGCCCCACCTCCATCAGCGCGAAGATGCCGAGGTGGAGCATCACGCCGAAGGCGGCGAAGAGGAAGCGCAGATCGACGCGGTTCATCCAGGCCCGCAGGCGCCCTGGGCGGGTCCGCGTGTCGCGGTACCAGAAGGCCAGGATCAGGAGCGGCGAGCCGATCTCCCAGAACCACGTCGCCGCCGTCATGATCTGCGTGAGCGGGAAGAAGGCGGCCACCCAGCGCATGTCGAATCGCTGCCAGGTGGGTTGTTGAAGGATGTAGTACAACGCGGAGAAGTCGCCGCCGGGCGTCCAGTAGGCCGAGAGCTTCTGGAGGGCGGTGGAGAAATAGACCACGACGATCTGCCCGATCACGAGGTAGCGCGGCCAGGCCGCCACGCGGGCCTCGGTCAGCCAGCGCCCCGTCCTCCGCCGGGCCTTCAGGCTCAGCGTGGCCGAGCTGTCCGCCAGCACGAGCAGCCAGAGCGCGTTGGAGGTCAGGTCGTCGTAGCTCCCGCCCGCCTGGCCGTTGATCCAGGTGAGGGCGAGGATGGTCTGGAGGGCCAGGAAGGCCGAGAGCCGGCTCCACACGCCGAGGAGCAGCGTGAGGCAGGCCAGGATCGCCACGGTGATCAGCCCCCAGACCGTCTCCGGGCGCGCCCCGCCGAGGAGGTCCACCAGCCACCAGCTCCGGCCGATGTTCAGGTAGCCGCCGTGGTCGTCGTCGAACCACAGCACGGGCACCATGCCGCTCCAGACCACGGTGCCCACGGTGTACAGCCCGCAGAGGGCCACCGCGATCCGGAAGAGGGCCAGCGTCTCCGCGCCCTCCTCCCGCGAGAGCAGCGCCACCCAGCGCCGCCAGAGCCCCATCATGGCGCCCCCTCCCGCAGCGGGCCGAGCGCGACGATCTGCTCCTGCTGCCAGGTTCCCTCGGGGTCCTCGCCAGCGCGGGCCCGCTCGGGCGGGAGGGTCTTGTACTTGAACATCCGCGCGCGCAGCCGGGTCGCGGTGGGGAACTCGTCGGCGGCGAGCCGGGCCACCCAGCGGGCGAAGCCCTCCCAGCTCTTCTTGTACTGGGGCCAGCCGAAGCGGAAGATGGCCGAGCGCATCCGGTCGTGGTCGAAGATCTCGCGGCGCCACTGGTGCTCGGGCGAGCGCTCCTCGAAAAGCTCGCGCCAGGCGCCGCCCTCCTCGATGTCGATGGACATGCGCGTCGGGAACCGGTGCGGGGCGACGAACATGCGCCAGGACTGGCTGGCGCCCAGGTAGGTCCCGTAGGGCTTCCAGGGCTTGACCAGCAGCGAGCGCGTCTCCTCCCAGCCGACGGCGAACTCCCAGAGCCGGTCCTCCATCTCCGCGCGCGTCCAGGAGGCGCCCATCGCGGCGAAGCGCTCGTGCCAGGCGGCGAGCTCCTGCTGGACTGTGGGATCCTTCCAGAGGCTGCGTTTGAGGCCGGCGGAGGCCGAGGGCGTGGCCATCAGGATCACGCCGACGACGTGCAGCGCCACCAGGGCCGCGCGGATCTGCGGCCAGCGTCCAGCCAGCCAGGGAAGACGGACGACGCTCACGGCCACCCCCCGAACACGAGCGTACCGCCCTCCGTTATCGCGGCGTGGGGCAGGGTGGGGAGGCCCCAGGGCGCGCCGTTGTAGCGCAGATCCTCGCCGGGGCCCGTGGAGATCGTGAACACGCCGTCGCCCGCGGGGAATTCCACGCGATCGAAGCGCGGCCAGCCCAGCACGTAGCGGTCGGTCCCAGCCAGCGGGTAGAGGCCCATGGCGGTGAACACGTACCAGGCGGAGAGGGTGCCGGCGTCGTCGTTGCCGGCGAGCCCGTCGGGGCCGGTGCCGTAGAAGGTCTTCGCCACCCAGTCCACCCAGGTCCGGGCGAGGTCCGGGCGCCCGGCGAGGGCGAAGAGCCAGGCGGCGTGGATGTCGGGCTCGTTGCCGTGCCAGTAGTTCTCGCGCGGCCAGAAGGTGTCGGTCTCCAGCGCGGAGGCCTCGAAGAACGCCTGGAGTCTGCGGGCGGCGTCCTGCTCGCCCCCCAGCAGCGCGACCAGGCCCTCCGGGTCGTGCGTGGCCAGCCAGAGGTAATGTCTGGCATTACCTTCGGCGTACTCGTCGCCCCAGCTCTCGTCGTCGAAGTCCTCGGAGAAGCTGCCGTCGGCGAGGCGGGCGTGGAAGTAGCCCACCTCGGGGTCGTAGACGTTCTGGTAGAAGCGGGCGCGCTCGGCGAGCCAGGCGGCGGCGTCGGCCTCGCCGAGCTCGGCCGCCATCGGCGCCAGCGCCCCGTCGGCGATGGCGACCTCCTGCGTCCAGGCCACGGACCGGCCCACCGTGTCCGCCGGGTAGTAGCCGAGGGCGTCATAGGTGGCGACGTCCGGGCGGTTGGCGTAGGGCGCCGTGCCTGTGCCCAGCGCGACCTCCAGCGCGCTGGCCAGCAGGGTCGCGGCGTCCTCCGAGGGGGAGCCGTCGGCCTCGCGCAGCAGCCCCTTCTGCCAGGCCTCACCCACGACGACGTGGGCCGGAGAGCCCAGCATGACCTCGGCGTCGTAGGTGGCCAGCGGCCAGAGCGGGAGCGCGCCCCCCTGCTCTGCCATGCGGGCCAGCGAGGCGAGCATGCCCGCGTGGAGCTCCGGCCACAGCAGCGTGTACAGCGGGTGAGCCGTCCGGTAGGTGTCCCAGAGGGAGAAGTCGGTGTGGTAGCGGTGCCCGTCGGCGACGTGGACGCTGTCGTCGAAGCCTCGGTATCGCCCGTCCGCGTCGTCCATCGCCGTGGGCATGAGCAGCGTGTGGTAGAGCGCGGTGGCGAAGATGACGGCCTCGTCGTCCTCGCCGCCCCAGACCCGGACGGGGTCCAGGAGCTCCGCCCAGGCGGCCCGCGCCGCGTCCGCGCCCGCCTCCAGGTCGAAGCCGTCGTGCTCCGCCTCCAGGTTGGTCAGCGCGCCCTCCTGGTCGGTCAGGCTCAGCGCGAGGCGCACGTTGACCGCGCCGTCCTCGAGCGCCGCTGGATCCCAGCCCCAGTAGCCGCCGACGTCCACGCCGCTGGCCTCGAGCTGGCCTTCGAGGGGCTCGCCGTCGGCCCAGCTCCCGGTGGTGCTGGGGGGAGGGTCGACCACGCCAGCGAACCAGACCCGGAACGCGGGCCCCATCTCGCCGTCGTTGTCCATCCAGCCCTGGAATCGGCCGGTGTCCGGGTCCAGGCTCAGGCTCGCGCCCAGCGCCGACCCCCCGGTGAGCGTGTGCTCCAGGTCCAGGAGCACCGCGGGCTCGGCGTCGTCGGCGAAGACGTAGCGGTGGAGCGCCGTGCGGTCCGTCGCGGTGATCCCCACCTCCACCCGCGGGGTGCCCTCCTCGTCGGTGAGCGTGACCGCGTAGTGCCCGGGGCTGGCCTGCTCTGTGGCCTTGTCCCAGAGCATGCGGTAGCCCGCCTCGGTGGTCTTCGAGGCGTCCATCCCGTCGGCGGGCATGAGCGCCACGACCCCGTAAGCGGTGAGCCCGATGCCGTGGGCGTGCAGGTGCGAGAAGCCCTGCACCCACTCGTCGTCCGCGTGGTAGCCGCCCCCGTGGTAGAAGCCCGGCGCCGATCCGCCCAGGTCCGCGGTGTCCGGGCTCGCCTTGACCAGCCCGAAGGGTCGGCCCGCGCCGGGGAAGGCGCAGCCCACGCCGTATCCCAGGCCCCCCGTGCCGATCTTCGGGTCCACCAGCGAGACGAGGTCGCGCGGGTCCTCGCGCTCAGGGGCGGTGTCTGCAGGCCCGGGCCCGCATGCGAGCAGGAGCAGGAGGGGAGGCATGGTGCCTGTTATCCTGGCACCGGCCGAGCGGGGAGATTCCCCCAGGGCTTCGCATCTGCTACCCTTCGGTCGTGTGGGGGGTGTGCGGAACTTGACAGGTCAAGTTAGCATCCCCCATGATCCAGAGGGTTGAAACTCGGAGCGTCCCTGTGCTCGAGCTCGAAGGCCGGCGCTACCGCATCCTCGAGACCATCGGCCGCGGTGGTTTCGGGACGGTCTACAAGGCCGAGCTGGTCGGCCAGGGCGGCTTCACCAAGATGGTGGCGCTCAAGATCCTCAACGACGCGGTCGCGGGCGTGGAGGGCACACAGGAGCGGCTGCGCGACGAGGCGCGGATGCTCGGGCTCCTGCGCCACCGGTCGATCGTCAACGTGGACGGGCTCCTGCAGCTCGACGGTCGCTGGACCGTCGTGATGGAGTACATCGAGGGCGTCGACCTCAAGCAGCTCCTGACCCGCGGCAAGGTGCCGGTGGGCGTGGCCATCGAGATCATCCAGGAGGTCGCCAACGCGCTGTACGTGGCCTACGAGCGCCCCATCGGCCAGAGCGGGCCCATGCGCCTGCTGCACCGCGACATCAAGCCGTCGAACCTCCTGATCTCGGGCGCGGGCGAGGTCAAGGTGCTGGACTTCGGCGTGGCGCGCGCTGAGTTCGAGGCCCGGGAGGCCCGCACCAGCGTCGTGGCCTTCGGCAGCCTGGGCTACATGGCGCCGGAGCGCCTGGAGAACGAGAACTCCCACGCCGGAGACGTCTACGCGCTGGGCGCGGTGCTCTTCGAGCTCATCACGGGCGCGCCGCTGGGCCGCACCAACCCCGAGCCCGACGCCCACGACGCGATGATCGACCAGGCGCTGGCGAAGCTCTGGGAGGTGGTGCCCGACGAGGAGCTCTACCAGGTGCTGGGCGAGTGCATCGCCTACGAGCCGACCTCCCGGCCTCCCGCCCGCGAGCTGGAGCGCCGCCTGCGCTCCGTGCGGGTGCGCTTCCCCGAGCCCTGGCTCTCGGACTGGGCCGAGGACGTGGTGCCCGAGGTGCTGAAGCAGGTCGCGGTCTCCAGCGACGAGCGCGTGGGGAACGTGCTCACCGAGAGCTCCGCCCCGGGGGTGGGCTTCAACCGCGCGCTCCCCTCCATGCCGCCCGCGCCCGCGCCGCCGCTCCCCGAGGAGGGCACGCTCCCCGAGATCTCGGCCGCCGAGCGCGATCAGGCCCCGCGCCTGGAGCCCGAGCTCGACCCGCTCCCGCCCGAGGAGCCCCAGGCCCCCGAGCACCCGCCCCAGGGCTACCTGATGGGCGTGGCTGGGGTGCTGGCCGCGGCCTTCGGGGCCAGCGTGGTCATCGGGCTGGGGCTGGCGGTGGCGGCCTGGGTGCTGCTCCCCGAGGAGCGGGCGTCCGGTGGAGGGACTGCTCCCCCGCCGGAGATCGCGCAGACCCTGGCGCCGGAGGCGAGCGGCGAGCAGAGCGCCGCCCTGGCCGTCGTCCCCACCCCGACGGAGGCGCAGCCGGTCGAGGCGCAGCCGACCGAGGCCCAGCCCACAGAGGCGCAGCCGGTCGAGGCGCAGCCCACGGAGGTCGCGGCGAAGCCCGAGGTGGCGGCGCCGGAGCAGACCGCGAAGACCGAGGCCCCCGCCACGCCCACGGCCCAGCCGAAGCCCACCGGCAACGTCGTGATCCTGGGCGACATGACCGGCATCCGCCTCTTCAAGGGCGCGCGGTCCTACGGTGCCGGGCGCGTGCCCACGGGCACGTACACGGTGCGCTCGACCACCGACCCCTCGGGCAAGAGCCTGGGGGAGGTCAACGTGAAAACCGGGCAGACCGTCACGCTGAATTGCAAGGTGGGATTCCCCTTCTGCGTGGTGAAGTGAAGCGCGCTTGACGCCGGGCACCATTCTGATAATGATTTTCATTATCAGGGCGAGGCCATGATCGTCTGCAGCTGCCACCGCGTCTCCGACAGGCTCATCGTTCAGGCCGTGCTGGGCGGCGCCAGCACCGCCGAGCAGGTCTCCCGCTGCACGGGCGCGGGGACGGGCTGCGGCACCTGCCAGCCCACGCTCGCCCGCGTGGTCCGGGACGCGCGCGCCCTGGGCGCCCCCGCGGCGAAGTAGGCTCGCGAGGTCGGGGCGGCGCGTTAGAGGACGCTCATCGCCCCTCTCTCACTGGAGCTTCGCCGTGAAGCAGGCAGACGCCCGGGTCGTCCACGTCCTCAACGATGTTCTGAGCGCGGAGCTCACCGCGATCAACCAGTACTTCCTGCACGCGAAGATGTGCAAGAACTGGGGTTTCGCCCGCCTGCACGCCTACATCCGCAAGGAGAGCATCGACGAGATGCGCCACGCCGAGAGCGTGACCGAGCGCATCCTCTACCTGGAGGGCCTGCCCAACCTCCAGCGCCTCTTCCCCCTGCGCATCGGCGAGACCGTCGTCGAGATGCTGAAGAGCGACCTCGCGCTGGAGCACGAGGCGGTGACCCGGCTGAACAAGGGCATCACGCTCTGCACCGAGGTCGGCGACAACGGCTCCCGCGCGCTGCTGGAGAGCATCCTGGTCAGCGAGGAGGAGCACATCGACTGGATCGACGCCCAGCTCGCCGCCATCGAGCGCATCGGCGAGGCCAACTGGCTCGCGCAGCAGATCCACGAGGGCTGAGCTTCCGCGGGGGAGCGAGATGATCGACGAGCTCGTCATCGAAAACTTCAAGTCGATCTCCAGGCTCCGCCTGCCGCTCGGAAGGCTCAACATCTTCATCGGCGAGAACGGCTGTGGAAAGAGCAACCTGCTCGAGGCCATCGCGTTCCTGGGGGCGGACTGCGCGGGTAGCCTCACGCACGAGCACCTGGGGGTCCGGGGCGTGCGGATGCCAGCCGCGGAGCTGATGCGGCCGGCCTTCGAGGGGGAGAACGACCGGCCGATCCGGTTCTCGGTGAGGAGGAGCGGCGCTTCGCCTGAGCTCCAGGACTATGAGTATCAATGGCGCACGAAGGGGCTGAGCCCAGAGTGGGGGGAGGCCTCTCGGAATCTGGGGGTGGGGTTTGCGCCGTCGGATAACGCCGCGCTGTTCGCCGAGGATTCGCTCTCTCAGGAGGAGCGTCTTCAGCGGCTTCTCGAGATCGGATCGAAGAAGTGGCTCGAGCGACGTCAGGCGCGCGAAGCGTGGGAGCAGCCGCTCGCGAAATTCCTCATCTACGCCCCCGAGAACACCGCGCTTCGCACCTTCCAGGGAGAGACCCAGGTGCTCCCGCTCGGGGTCAAGGGCGAGGGCCTCTTCGCCCACCTGCGCCAGCTCGAGAGGCGTGAGCCCTCGGCGCTCGCCGCCGTCAACGAGCAGCTCTCGCTCATCGACTGGTTCGGCGGCTTCCACGTCCCCCAGGATCCCGCCCCTTATGAGCGCAGCCTGCATATGCAGGACCGATATCTGACCAGCGGTCAGTTGTTTGACCAGCGCAGCGCCAACGAGGGGTTCCTGTACCTCCTCTTCTACTTCACGCTGCTCATCAGCCCGGACACCCCGCGCTTCTTCGCCGTTGACAACATCGACGCCAGTCTGAACCCGAAGCTCTGCCGGGAGCTGATCCGCCGGATGGCCGCGCTCAGCGTGGAGCACGACCGTCAGCTCCTCCTCACCACCCACAACCCCGCCGCCCTGGACGGGCTCGACCTGAGCGACGACCGGCAGCGCCTCTTCGTGGTCTCCCGCGGGATCGAGGGCGACACGCGCGTTCGGCGCGTCAAGGCTCCACATCCTGAGGCAGGTGGAGTACCCATGCGCCTCTCCGAGGCCTTCATGGGCGGCATCCTGGGCGGGTTGCCCGAGAACTTCTGAGCATGACCAGCTTCGCCATCATCGCCGAGGGGCCGAGTGACATCCCCGTCCTCAAGCGGATCGTCACGGCCCTGCTCGCCCGTGATGGGCTCGAGCCTTCTTTCTCGGTGATTCAGCCCGACCTCGACGCTGCCGCCGCTCGGGGAGGCCCCGCGCCGGGAGGCTGGCAGCGGGTCTTCGGGGCGCTGCAGGCGGGGAAGCACAGCCGCGCGCTTCAATTCAACGACTACCTGATCCTCCACATCGACACGGACGTCTGCGAGCAGCGCGGCTTCGATGTGCCTCGGCGCGGGGAGGGCCGGGATCTGGAGCCGGGTGAGCTCGCCGCCGCGGTGCGCGCGCGGCTGATCGCCGCGATGGGGGAGGACTTCGAGCCGCTCAAGGAGCGGATCCTCTTCGCCATCGCTGTGGAGTCCATGGAGTGCTGGTTCCTTCCAGCGCTCTTCCCTGAGGATCCTCGACGGCGTAGGCGTACCGACAACTGCCTGCACCTCGTCAATGAGCAGCTTCGGGCCAGGGGAGAGCAACAGCTCGACAGCGGAGGCGCGAAAGTCCCGGCTCGCTACCAGGACCTGAGCAGGCGCCTCTATCGACGGAGAAAGGACGTCCTCGCGGTCGCCGACCACAACCCGAGCCTGGGTCTGTTCGTGGAAGAGGTCCTGTCGCGCGACATCGTGCTCACCGAGGACCTCTGAGCCTCCGGTCTTGCCCTCCTCCCCTGCCGCGTTAATCCGGGGCCCCCAACCCGCTGGCGGGCCCTGACCCGCAGGAGACGAACATGGCTGTCGAGCGCACCCTCTCCATCATCAAGCCCGACGCGACCCGCAAGAACTACATCGGCAAGATCATCGCCCGCTTCGAGGCCGAGGGTCTGACGATCAAGGCCGTGCGCAAGCTGCACATGTCCCTGCGCGAGGCCGAGGGCTTCTACGCCGTCCACGCCGGTCGCCCCTTCTTCGGCGAGCTGACCCAGTTCATGAGCAGCGGCCCCTGCGTGGTCATGGTGCTGGAGGGTGAGAACGCCATCGCGCGCAACCGCGAGATCATGGGCGCCACGAACCCGGCGAACGCCGCCGAGGGCACGCTCCGCAAGCTCTACGCCTCCAGCATCGGCGAGAACGCCGTCCACGGCTCCGACGCCCCCGAGACCGCCGCGCAGGAGATCGCTTATTTCTTCCGCGGCACCGATCTGCTCTGATATCCTCCCCGGACGAGCGGAGGATCGATGCCCCCCAGGCCCCTGCGTGACCACTACCACCTGTCCCTGTCGATCGGGAAAGCCCTCTGGGACGATCTCGTCGGCGCGGCCCTGCCCGTCAAGGTGGCAGAGGGCGAGTTCGAGGCGGGGAAGCTCCTCTACCAGGGCGTCAAGCAGCTTCAGGTGAAGGAGAAGGTGGTCGCGCTCCTGGAAGACCAGAGCCGCCCGCCCGCCGTCCGACAGCTCACCGGCCGCACGCGCGAGCTCTGGCACCAGCGCCGCGACCAGGTCTACCAGGTCCTGAACGACGTGGTCCGGGTGGAGGGCGCCTGGCGGGTGGACATCGACCGCGAGGGCAGCAATTTCCACTACGCCACGCAGAAGATCGGCGTGGACGCGCACGCCCGGCTGACCGTCTCGGGCCGCATCCACCTGCTCCGCAACAACATCGAGATGCCGTTCACCCTGGAGAAGCGGCTCGGGGCCACCTGCCACCTGGGCGAGATCCACTTCGACAAGGATCAGCGCGCGGTGGTGGGCAAGGTGCTCGACCCGGCGGTTCACCTCGGGGATCACGTCGTCATGCGCCTGCTCAAGCAGGGGGCCGACCAGCTCCTGGCCCAGCAGGCGGCGAAGTGGTCCAGCGTGCCCATCTTGAAGAAGGACCAGCTCGAGGAGATGGTGGCCCCCGCCGGCGGCCCGCTCAAGCTGAAGATGGGCGTGGACGACGTGGAGATCGAGGTCACGGAGAACGATCTGACGCTCCGCGTGCGCTTCGGCTTCACGCAGCTCCAGCTCACGGGCGCCTGATGCCGCTCTGGCGTCTGGGAAAGGCCACGCAGAAGGCCCGCTCTACCGACCGGCTCCCGCCCGGGCAGAAGGTGGTCCGTGGCTGGCCGGTCCTGCACGAGGGGCCCATCCCCGCCTTCGACCCGGCCACCTGGCGCTTCCGCGTCTGGGGGCAGGTCGAGCGACCCTACAGCCTCACCTGGGAGGAGCTGATGGGGCTTCAGCGGGTGGAGCTGACGCGCGACTGGCATTGCGTGACGACCTGGTCGAAGTTCGACAACCGCTGGGGCGGCTACAGCGTGGACGCGCTGGTGCAGCGCGCGGGCCCGCTTCCGGGCGCGAAGCACGCGCTCGTCCACTGCTACGACAGCGTCGGCTACACGACGAACCTCACGCTGGGCGACCTGCTGGGCCACGACAACCTGCTGGCCACCCACCACGACGGGCAGCCCATCACGCCGGAGCACGGCGGCCCGGTGCGGCTCATCGTCCACCACCTCTACGCCTGGAAGAGCGCCAAGTGGGTCAGCGGCATCGAGCTGCGCGAGACCGACAAGCGCGGCTTCTGGGAGGAGCGCGGATATCACAATCGCGCCGACCCCTGGCTCGAGGAGCGTTACAGCTACCAGGAGGAGTGAGCGATGAACTCTCCCGCGCTGGTGGTCACGGGCGCCTCTGGGCTGGTCGGCAAGGCGCTGGGCGCGGTCGAGACCGTCGTCCCGCTGCGCCGCGGCGAGGGGCCGCTCTCCTGGGACCCGACAGGTGGCCAGGTGGAGGACGACGGGCGAGCGCTGGGCGCGGTGGTCCACCTCGCGGGCGAGCCCATCGCCGGATCTCGCTGGAACGAGGCGCGCAAGCGCTCGATGTCCGACAGCCGGGTGCTGGGCACGCGCACGCTGGTAGGCTGGCTCACGGAGCGCAAGCAGCGGCCGGAGGTGCTGGTCTCGGCGAGCGCGATCGGGCTCTACGGCGACCGGGGTGACGAGGTCCTGGACGAGGACGCCACGCCGGGGACGGGCTTCCTGGCGGAGCTGGTCGAGGGCTGGGAGCGTGAGGCGCGCGCGGCGGCCAACGCCGGGATCCGCGTGGTGATCCTGCGCATCGGGATCGTGATCTCCCGGCAAGGCGGCGCGCTGGAGAAGATGCGGCTGCCGTTCTCGCTGGGGCTGGGCGGCCCGGTGGGCTCGGGCCAGCAGTGGTTCCCCTGGGTCCACCTGGACGACGTGGTGGGCGTGATCCGCCACGCGCTGCGCACGCCCTCCATGCGCGGGCCCTACAACCTCGTCGCCCCCGGCGTGGTGCGTCAGCGCGACTTCGCCCGCGCCCTCGGCAAGACCCTGCACCGCCCGGCGGTGCTCCCCGCCCCGCGCTTCGCCCTGCGCGCAGCCTTCGGCGAGATGGCCGACGAGGCCCTGCTCAGCTCGGCGCGCGTGGTGCCGCGGCGGCTGCTCGAGGCCGGCTACCGCTTCCAGCACCCCGACCTCGCCCCTGCGCTGGAGAGCGTGCTGCGCTGAGCGGGCTCATCCCGCGGCCGAGGGGTCCAGGACGACGGACGTGTGCTCCAACATAGACCTCTCAGCCCCCCAGACCCTCCCACCAGGATCTCCATCTCCACCCCAGCATGGACCCGCCGGGCCAGGCGCTGATGCCGCGGGCGGCCTCCAGCCAGCCGGGGAGCGCCTCGCGGTGGCGGGTCCAGACGGCGCTGGCGGCCTCGGGCGTGGTGGCGGTGAGGGCCTCCCGCTCCAGCGCGGCGCGATCGGGCTCGATGCGGGCGCGGCGGACGTCATAGCGCTCCATCACGGCCCGGTGCAGGCGCTCGTGCCGCCAGAAGAGGCTGTGATCGTCGGGGCGCTCGGGGCCGGGGGCGGGGCCGGTGTCCACGGGCGCGCCGCCCAGGGGGACGGGCTTGAGCACGCTCAGGCAGGGGGAGGAGGTCCCGGTGAGCCAGGCGCGGCTGGCCCCGCGCTCCAGGCGGCTCACCAGGGTCCCGGTGGACTGGCCGGCGGCGCGGGTGGGGAGCAGGCTGGCGTGCGCGCAGGGCATGTTCATCACGAGGCCGTCCGCCGGGTGGGCACCGCCGTGATCGCGCAGGATCTCCGCCACGTCCAGCGGACCGGCTACGCCCCGTTGGAGCCCGCGCAGGGTGCAGGCCGCCCGCGCCTCGGCCCCGCTGAGCCGGGAGATCAGCGGATCGGAGAAGGCCGCCCGGAAGTCGAAGCTCCGGCCTTTCGGCAGGAAGCCCAGGCGCCGCGCGGCGTCCTCCGTGCCGGGCGCCAGCCGGTCGTAGCCCTCGCCGATGGAGAGCGCGTTCGAGATGCTCCGCGCCCCACGCACGCGCTCCGCCGCCCAGAAGGGCCCGGCGGTCTCCAGCACCCACGCGCCCGTGGGGTCGGCGAAGAGGAAAGAATTGTGGTACGTGAAATTCTTGTTTTTATGCCCGCAGGGCCCGCCCTGCCCGTGGCGCGCCAGCAGCTCGATGACCAGATCGAGGGCCTCCTCAGCCGTCTTCGCGCGCTCCAGCGCCAGGCGCAGCAGATCCATGCCCAGCAGCCCGCGCTTCTCCACCGGCAGGCGGGTGAACACCGCCTCGTTGCCCACGGCGAGCCCGTGCTCGTTCATCCCCATCTCCGCCCCCCACATCCAGGCCGGGCGGGAGAGCACCACCTCCCAGGTCTCCGGGACCTGGGGGAGCTCGATCCAGGTCGCGCGGAGGCGCGCGCCCGGCGGGTGGGCCTCGCGGGGGCGGTGCTCGACGAGCTGCGCCTCCGAGGGTTCGCGGTCGCTGTTCTTGCCGAACCAGACCGGCCCCTGCTCAGGCACGAGGACGAGGGTGTCGCACACGGGGACCTCCCGGCGCCGAGTCTAGCACGAGCACGCCGGAAATTGGGCAGGGCCCGCCGCGTCTGCTACACTCGGCGCACCCCTCGGAGCCCGCCTTGACCCGATTCTTCGCCCTCGCCCTGCTGCTGCCCGCGCCGGCGCACGCCGCCGCCTACTACTTCCTGGACGCCGGCACGCGCGCGCTCGGGCGAGGAGGGGCCTTCATCGCCGGGAACGACGATCTCTCGGCGCAGTACTACAACCCGGCGGCCCTCGTCCACCTGCCCGGCCCCACGGCGCAGATCGGCGTCAGCATGGTCTCCCAGGCGGTGCTCTTCGACCGCGCCGACGAGCCGGAGAACGGCCTCGAGTTCGAGGCGGTCACCAACAGCTCGCCGCCCATGGCCATCCCCGCCTTCGGCTACGGGATGCCGATCGGCGACAAGCTGGCGTTCGCGGTCGGGTTCTACTCGCCCTACGCCCCGGACATGGCCTACCCGGAGGACGGCCCGCAGCGCTACACCCTGGTCGACACCCTGGTCTGGCAGGCCTATGTCGGCCCCTCGGTGGCCTACCGGCCGGTGGACTGGCTGACGGTGGGCGGCGGGGTGGCCTGGACCTTCATGCGCGCCGAGCAGGAGCTCGTCGTCGCCATGTGCCTGAAGGGCGCGGAGTGCGGGGACAACCCGACCCAGGACGTGGCGATCCGCCTGGCCGCCTTCGACCCGGCGAAGCTCTTCTGGAACGCGGGCGTGCTGGTCGAGCCCACCCCCTGGCTCAGCGTGGGCGCCTCCTTCGTCCCGCCCATCAAGTTCGAGGCGAACGGCAGCATCGAGGCGGACTTCGGCGACGACTTCTCGCTGGGCGCCTTCCTGGACGGCACCAGCTTCTCCGACGACGACATCCGGCTGCTGGTCAACATGCCCATGATCGCCCGCCTCGGCGTGGCCGCGCGGCCCATGGAGGGGCTCGAGATCGAGGCCGCCGCCGTCTGGGAGCGCTGGTCCACCACGCCCGTGGACTGCGGGGAGTACGGCACCGGCATCTGCATCACCGACGTGGACCTCACGATCACGACCAACAAGGACAACCCGCTGGCCCCCCAGGAAGACCTGGTGCTGACGGACGACATCGTGCTGGCCACCGACTACGACGACGTCGTCTCCTTCCGGCTGGGCGCTGACTACGACTTCCTCGAGCGCTACAGCGCGCGCCTGGGCGCCTTCTACGAGGGCAGCGCCATCCCGGCGAAGACCCAGGGCGTGTCCCTGGTGGACGGCAGCAAGCTCGGCTACGGCGTGGGCGGCGCGGTCAAGATCCTGAAGCCGCTCAGCCTGGACCTCGGGTTCTCGCAGAGCTTCATCGCGCAGCGCGAGATCACCGACTCCGAGGTGAAGATCGTGCAGCTGGAGGTGGACATCGCCGACCCCGAGGCCAGCGGCATCGTGCAGGGCAAGGTGGTGGGCAACGGCACCTTCTCCAGCCACCTGACCATGGCCAGCGCGGCGCTCACCTGGACCTTCGGGGCGGGCAAGGCCGATCAGGGCGGCTGAGCGGCCTCAGCCCTCCTTCTTCGGGGCGAGGCGCAGCGTCAGCCCGCAGGTCCCGGCCCCCGTGAGGCCGTCGCCCTCTGCCTCGCCCGCGAGCACGCCCCCGCGCAGCGCGAGCTCCGCCCCGCAGTCGAGCGCGAGGCCGAGCGGGTCCGGGTGGATGAGGTCCAGGCCCGCCCCCAGGCGCAGGAAGGGCACGAGGTAGCGGTCGGAGCCGGGGGCGTTCAACGCGAATTCCTGCCCGTCCTCCTGGTCCTCGCCGTACATCGTGACCCGCTCCTCGCCGGTGGGGGCGGGGCCCACGGTCTGCGCGCCGAGCTCCGCGCCGAGGGTGAGCCGCGGGGCCGCGGGCGCTCGGAGGCGCAGCCCCGCGGAGAGCGCGGGCGAGGTGGAGGACTCGTACTGGTCGATGCAGGCGGACTCCAGGTCGTGGTCCTGGGACAGACCCTCGGCGTCACAGGTGATCCACGCCTCGGAGCCCGTGGGGCGCAGGCCCGCCCACACCCCCAGGTCGAGGTTCGGGCTGGGCCGCAGCACCACCCCCGCCCGCGCCTGGGTGGAGCCGGTGGTGTCCAGGTGCTCCGAGGTCCGGATCGCGGCCTCGGCCTCCGGGTCCTCCAGCAGGGGCGCCAGGTCCGCCGTGCCCCGCTGGTACAGGCTGAACACCGTGCCCGCCGATCCTCCCACCTCCAGCACGAGCCCCTCGCTGGAGGAGGGGCGCCGCAGCCAGCCGGGATCCCCGGGCTCGCGCTGCCGCTCCCGCACGGCCGTGTAGCCCCGCGCCCGCATGCAGGCCTCGAACAGGACGGGATCCACCTCCAGGCGCTGCCCGGCGCGCGCCCCGGCGCGGTCCACCGTCATGTGGTCCTCGACGATAGTGTTCTCCTTCATGCAGTCGTAGCGGTCGCGCTCCACCTGGACTGGATCCGTGACGCTGGGGTTCACCCAGCGCTTCGGCGCGCAGGCGCTGAGGAGGACCAGCATGGCGAGGTGGGACGGCGCGAGGGATCTGAGCACGGGGACTCCGGGACGAGCCCACCTCGCTAACCGGCTCGACGGCGAAAAGAAAAGGTAGAGGCCCCGCTCTGTGACGTGCCTGTCACGGGTGGTCCTGCTCCCACAGCCGCGGCCAGCAGTGGCCGACGCCCGCCTCGTCCACCCCGCAGACCTGGCAGCCCCCCGCCGTCAGGCCCCAGAGCGCGCCCGGCCCGTCCTCCGCGGGCGCGGGGCAGAGGCTCTCGTCGCGGACACAGGTGTAGGTCCCGGTCTCGTCCGAGGCGCAGGCGACGCCCGAGCCCACGGCCACCTCCACCGCCCGCTCGGGCAGCGCGCCCTCCAGCCAGCCCGCGCCGAAGCAGCTCAGCGCGCCGTCCGTGTCGATGGCGCAGCCCACGCCCCCGGTGCTGGCGTCTACTTCGGCGATCACGCCGTCGGGGAGATCGGGGAGATCGTAGGGCTCTCCCTCGTGCTCGATCCAGCTCAGGTCGCCGCTCGCGTCGATCGCGCAGAGCCCGCCGTCCCCGAAGACGTCCACGTCGGTGTAGGGTCCGGCCTCGCTCACGGCGAGCTCCCCGCTCAGCTCCCAGCAGGAGAGCGCGCCGTCCTCGCCCAGCGCGCAGATGAGCGCGTCCCCCAGGGCCACCTGCGTGTACGAGCCCTCCAGCGCCAGCTCCTCCCCGGAGGACTCCACCCAGCAGGAGAGCGCCCCGGTCGCGGAGATCGCGCAGAACACGCCCTCGCCCACGGTGATCTGATCGTAGGCGCCGCTGAGCGCCGCGCCCTCCGCCCAGGGGGCGCCGCGGTGGGAGGGGTAGACGTCCGGCTGGGGAGGCACGCCGCCCGTGGGCTCGCCGGCCACCTCCCAGCACCACAGGGCGCCGTCGGAGGCCAGCGCGCCGCAGCCCCAGGCGTCGCTGGTGGAGATCGAGGCCAGCCGGTAGTCGCAGGCGTCCCCGAAGCCGAGGCCCAGGTCCTCGGCCTGATCGGCGTTCGACACATAGCGGCAGTTGTCGTCGGCGTTGCGGACCCCGTCCTGATCCGAGTCGAGCGCGGGGTGGGGGTCGGGCAGGGAGCGGCCCGTGCCCGCCTGCTCCAGCGCGTAGGCCAGCCCGAGGGTGGCCAGGTCGGGGTCCAGGTGCTCCTCCGCCCGCACGAGCGCCTCCCGGCCGTCCTCCGAGAAGGCGCCGTCGTCCGCCAGATCCGCGCGCAGGTCGGCGAGCACGCTGCCCAGCGTCCCCGTCCCGGACATCTCCTGGTCCCGCCCCGCCTGCGCCAGCACGGCGCTCGCCGCGAAGAGCCAGCTCTGCGCGTAGCGCTCGCCGTAGGGGTCCAGCTCGGCCCCGCCCTCCCCCGGGCCCTCGCCGCCGCCCACCGGCAGCGCCGCGGCCAGCTCGCCCTCGGCGCTCGCGATGGCGTCCTCGGGCGCCAGGCCCCCCGCGATGAGCGCCTCCACCCGCGCGCTGACCAGATCCGTGATCACGTTGACGTGCAGGGCCGCCGAATCTTCACTCAGGACGGCGTAGCTCAGGAGCGTGAGGCTCTCCGAGCCGTCCTCGCCCCGCGCCTCGTCCAGCGCCGTGCCGGTCGCCTCCACCCGCACCAGCCCGCGCCAGGCCAGCTCCGCCTCGTACTCCCCGTCGTCGGACAGCACGCTGACCTCCACCGGCGCGCCGGCCTCCTCCAGCGCGTCCGTGAGCGGGGTGACGGTGACCGCCCCGCCGGCCCGCACGGGCCCCTTGAAGATGAAGCCGTTGACCGTGGCGGTGTCGAAGCCCGTGTCCAGGGCGTCCTTGGTCCCGGCCGTGCAGGCGGCGAGGCTGAGGCCGAGGAGCGGGAGGGCGGGGGAGGATCTCATGGGCGCTCCGAGGGCGAGGGCGGCGCGAGGGAGGCGTCGCTGGACCCGACCGCGTGTTAGCCTGATCCCTCAACGCGCGGCAAGCCCGGACCTGGAGCCCGATGCAGGCACCTCCGCCCCAGCGCAGGACCGTGCTGATCACCGATCTCGTCGACAGCACGAAGCTGGCCGCGGAGCTGGGCGACGCCCGCGTGGTCGAGGTCTGGCTGGCCCACGACCGCGCGGCCCGCGATCTGCTGCCTCTCTACGACGGGCGCGAGGTCGACAAGTCCGACGGTTTCCTCATGTTGTTCGAGCGCCCCCTGGACGGGGTGCGCTACGCCCTGGCCTACCACCGGGCGCTGGTGAGGCTGTCGGCGGAGCTCGGGCTGAGGCTGCGCGCCCGCGCCGGGCTGCACGAGGGCGAGGTCTCCGTCATCCGCACGCCCGAGCGCGACGTGGCCCTCGGCGCCAAGCAGTGGGAGGTGGAGGGCATGGCCAAGCCCATGGCGGCGCGCATCATGAGCGTGGCGCTGGGCGGCCAGACCCTGCTCTCGGCGAGCACACGGCAGGCCATCCTGGAGGAGGACCCCGAATTCGAGGGTGAGCCCATCCGCTTCCAGAGCCACGGCCACTACCGGATGAAGGGCGTGCCCGCGCCGCTGGAGATCGTGGAGGCCGCCGTCCGCGGCTCGCCGCTCCAGCCCCCGCCCGACGCCGCCAAGGTCTACCGGGTCGTGCCTGCAGACGGCGACTGGCGCCCGGCCCGCGAGGTCCCCAACAACCTGCCCCCGCCCCGCGCCGGCTTCTTCGGCCGCGTCACCGAGCTGCGCGCCATCGGCGACGCCCTGGACGAGGGCGCCCGCCTCCTGACCCTGGTGGGGCCGGGCGGCATCGGGAAGACCACGCTCTCCGGGCGCTTCGCCGCCGCCTGGCTGGGCGACTGGCCGGGCGGGGCCTGGCTGGCCGATCTCTCCGAGGCGCGCACCGCCGCCGACATCACCCGCGCGCTGGGCGCGGCGCTCTCCGTGCCGCTGGACCAGGCCGACGCCGCCGGCACCCTCGGCGCCGCCCTGCGCAGCCGCGGGCGGACCCTCATCCTGCTCGACAACTTCGAGCAGGTGGTCCGCTTCGCCCCGGAGACCGTGGGTCGCTGGCTGGATCTGGCGCCCGAGGCGGCCTTCCTGGTGACCAGCCGACTGCGCCTCGGCCTGCGCGGGGAGCGCATCCTGCCCGTCGAGCCGCTCCCGCTGCCTCCTCCCGAGCCCAGCCTCAGCGCCCTCGAAGAGAGCCCGGCCGCCGCCCTCTTCCTGGAGCGCGCCCGCGCCGTGCAGCCCTCGCTCGCGCTGGACGAGGCCCAGGTCGCCGCCGTCGCCCGCCTGGTGGCGCTCCTGGACGGGCTCCCGCTGGCCATCGAGCTCGCCGCCGCCCGCGCCCGCATGCTCCCGCCCACGAAGATCCTGGAGCGCATGGGTCGCCGCTTCGATCTGCTCCGCGGCGGCGCGCGCGGGGCCCCCGACCGCCAGGCCACCCTGCGCGGCGCCATCGACGGCTCCTGGGAGCTGGCCGAGCCCCACCAGCGCCTCGCCCTCTCCCAGCTCGCCGTCTTCGAGGGCAGCTTCGATCTGGAGGCCGCGGAGGCCGCGCTGGACCTCTCGGAGGATCCGGACGCGCCCTGGGCCCTGGACGTGCTGGAGGCCCTCGTCGAGCAGAGCCTCCTGCAGCGCCGCGAGGTCCAGGGCGAGCCGCGCTTCTCCCTGCTCCAGTCCATCCAGGAGTACGCCTGGGAGAAGCTGGACGAGCCCGCCCGCCGCGCCGCGGAGGCCCGCCACGCCGCCTGGTACGCGCGCTGGGGCGAGGAGCGATCCATTCAGGACCAGAGCGCGCAGCCTCACCTTCGGGCCCGGCTGGAGCTCGATCTGGACAACGTGCTTGCGGCGGCGCGGCGCGGCGAGGGGGAGCCGGCGGCGCTCGCGGCCCTGGGCGCGCTCCAGCTCCTGAGCGAGCGCGGACCCTTCGCGCTGGCCAGCGAGATCGTGGAGCGGGCGCTCCCCCTGGCTCGGGAGCGGCGGACGCAGGCGCGCCTCCGGGTGAGCCTGGGCGTGGTGCGGGCGCGCTCCGGGCAGCCGGAGGCGGCCTTGGAGCCGCTGCAGGAGGCGCTCGCCACCGCCCGCGCGCTCGGGCTCCGCTGGCACGAGGCGCAGGCGCTGGGCGCGCTCGGTCAGGCGGCGCTGCTGCGCGGGGCGCTGTCGGAGGCGCGGGCCCGCTACGAGGAGGCGCTGGCCCTCTACCGGGGCCTGGGCGACGCGCGCGGGGAGGCCGGATGCCTCGCCGAGCTGGCCCACGTCATCGGGATCCGCGGCGGGGATCACGACCTGGCCCGGCCCCTGCTGGAGGCCGCGCTGGCCCTGCACGCGCGCCGGCACGACGAGGCGGGTGAGGCCGTCACCCGCAGCCACCTGGGCGCGATCCTGGCGATCAAGGGCGACTTCGAGGGGGCGCTGCTGGCCTATGGACGCGCGCGGGACCTGGCGAAGGCGGTCGGCGATCGGCGCACCGAGGGCCTGTGCGAGGGGATGATCGCGGCGGTGCTGGGGCTGCTGGGCCGCGGGGACGAGGCCCGCGGGCACTTCGAGGCCGCCCTGCGCGTGCAGAGCTCGATCGGGGATCGGGTCCACGAGGCGATGCACGCGGTCAATTACGGGGATCTGCTGGCCCGCCTCGGGGAGGACGCCGCCGCCCGCCGCTGGCTGGAGCACGCCGTCACGCTCGCCCGGGAGACGGCCAACCCCACGGTGGAGGGCTCCGCGCTGGGGGCGCTGGGGACCCTGCACCTGCGCTCCGGGGAGCTCACGCTGGCCCGCGAGCGCCTGACCCGCGGGGAGGCGCTGCTGCGCGAGAGCGATCCGGCGGAGCTGGGCAAGCTGCTGTGCACGCTCGGACGCCTGGAATTGCGAGGCGGGGCGCGCCCGGCGGCCCTGGCTCGCGTAGGCGAGGCGCGGGCGATCCTGGAGCGTCTGGGTCTGGCGGACAGCTCGGAGCTCGGCGTCCTGATCGCGGCGTTGGAGGCTGAGCTCAGCTGAGCTACTGGATGTCCACGCCCTCGGCGTGCTCACACTCGATGATCGCGAAGGTGTCGCACTCGGCGTCCAGGATGCAGGTCTCGGCGCGGTCCATCTTCGCGCCCTGCTCGGTCTTGTACAGGCAGCCCTGCATGCAGCTCTCGCGCGTCGGGTAGGCCGTGTAGCCGCAGCTCAGGACCAGCTCGTCGCAGATGCTGTCGCAGGTGTCCTCCTGCTTCTGCATCTCGCAGCCCGAGAATACTAATAAAATTAGTATGTTGAGCATCACTCCTCCCCATCCTCGGCCGCCGCCGCCTGCGGATCGAAGAGGAAGAGGCCGACGCCCGCGCCGTCCTCGTACTCGTCGGTCACCCAGAGGTGGATGCGCTCGCCGACGGTCACCGCCGCGACCGCGCTGACCTGCCCCTCCTCGGTCGTGTTGATGGGGATGGGCTCGGCGCGCTTGTCCCAGTCGTAGCCGTCCGGCGACTTCGCCCAGCCCACGTAGCTGTTGGTGGCCGTGCGCACGGTGCCGTTGTTGGTCCAGGCGCCGAAGCCGACGTAGAACAGGTAGTGGTCCCCGTCCAGCTCCGCCTCGTTCAGCGAGATGAGGCCCTCGTCGTCCCACTCGTCGGCGTCGCCCGCGGGGAAGGCGACCTCGGGGCCCACCTCCCACTCCCCGGGGTTGGCGCCGTCCAGCCGGAAGGCCTCGCAGGCGCCGCTGCGGCCCACCGTGCCCGAGATGTAGCCGGTGTAGCCGTGGTTCACGAAGTTGATGTCCAGCGGCCAGCAGAAGCCGGTCACGCCCTCGGTGTCGGTGTCGTTGGCCCACAGCACCGGGTTGGCGTCGATGCGCTCCCAGTCCATCCCGTCGGGCGAGGTCATGACCCCCGTCCCGCCGTCGCTCTGGCCGGACAGGTCCAGGCCCGAGTAGATCATCACGTACTTCTCGCGCTCGGGATCCCAGACCACCTGGTTGGCCTGCATGACGTCCCGCTCGAAGCCCCGGGCGCCCTCCTGGGTGATGAGCGGGTTGTCCGGGTAGGGCTCCCAGTCCGTGCCGTTGTTGCTGACGGCGTAGCCCATCGCGTAGCTGTCGTCGTCGTCGTAAGCCACATACCAGAGCTGGTAGAAGGGGTGGCCCATGACGTAGGTGACGTTGAACGCGGTGGAGCCCACGTAAGGCGCCCAGTCCTCGCCCGTGGTGGTGAAGACCGGGTTGCAGTCGTAGGCGTAGAAGCTCGTGTCCTCCACGCGCGTGAACCCGCAGTCGGTGACGTCGCCCGGGTCCACGTCCACGGGCTCGGGGTTGATCTCGTACTCCTGCTGGCAGCCCGGGGCGACCAGGGCGAGCAGCAGGAGCGGGGGGAGTCCGCGGAGGCTGGCGTTCATAGAGAGCATGCTAATCCCGGCATCGACGGGTGGCTACAGCGCGTTCAGAAGGAGACCCCTACCTGCAGCGGTTGGAGCAGGAGCCCCGGCTCCACCTTCCCTGGACCCTCCGACCCCAGGTCCGTGGTCACGCCCAGCCCCCAGCATGAGGCCAGCACCAGGTGGACCCGCGCCTCGTCCGACCCGCGCTCGTAGCGGAGGTCCAGGCTCCCCGCCCCGATGAGCGCCACCACGCTCGGCGCCGGCCCCACCCACAGGTCCGGGCCGAGGCCCAGCGAGAGCTGGTTCTTCCCGCCCTCGCCCCAGCGCCAGGGCCGCCAGACCGCGCCCGCCTCCACCCCGGCGTAGGTGATCAAGCCCAGGTTGGTGCCCAGGGCGGCGTGCAGCTCCCAGGACGGGGAGGGGAGCACGCCGACATGGACCTGTACCAGGTCGGGGAGGCCGACGCCCACGCGCAGATCGAGGTCCGCGCCCAGGGCGAGGGTCGAGCAGAGCAGGGCGATCATGATGTCCCCTCCTTCGCCGCGACGTGGCTCATCGCGTGCTCGGCCAGGGCGGTGATGGTCAGGCTCGGGTTCACGCCCAGGTTGGCCGAGATGATGGACCCGTCCACCACGTACAGGTTGTCGTAGCCGTGCACCTTGCACCGCGCGTCGATGACGCCGTTGTCCGCGTCCTTGCCCATCGGACACCCCCCCAGGATGTGCGCGGTGGTGGACAGGTTCAGCAGCACCTCCGGGGTGCCGCTGCGCATCTCGCCCTTCCAGCGCCGCGCGAACCAGCGCCCCACCTCGTAGACCGAGGGGATCCAGGTCGGCACGGGGGTCTGACCTTCGGGGATCTCCGTGACCATGGTGCGGGAGAAGGGCCAGAACCAGGGGCGACCGCGCTTCAGGCGCAGGTGGCTGTCCAGGGTCTGCATGATCATCAGCAGCACGGATCGCTTCGCCCAACCAAAGGGCCAGAGCGTGCGCAGGAAGGCGCCCGGACGGCGCAGACTGTTTCCAATCCAACGCAGCGCGCGCGAGCCCGGTCCACCCCAGGTCTCTGTCGTCGTGAGCACCGAGATGAAGTCGGAGCCCTCTGGATATCGCACCACCTCCACCGTGCTGGTGGCGTCGATGCGCGCGCTGGCCATGATGGCGAGGCCCTTGTGGTGCTCCGAGCCGTCGCCCGCCGTCACCGCGGCGAAGCTCTCCGAGTTGGTGCGCACGACGTCGCCCAGCCTCCGCGAGAGCCGGGGGAGATCCCCGCGCTCCTTCGCCTCCAGCAGCATCGAGACCGTCCCCACCACGCCCGCGCTCATCACCACGCCACCCGCGGTGTAGCTCACCCGGCGCCCGCCCGAATTCGCCTCCACCTTGTAGCCGCCCGCCCCCGTGGCCCCGTCCAGCGGCAGCACCCGCAGCACCTTCGTCTCCGGGATGATCCGCGCCCCGCGCTTCTCGGCCAGGTAGAGGTAGTTCTGGTCCAGCGTGTTCTTGGCGCCCACGCGGCAGCCCACCATGCACCCGCCGCAGAGCGTGCAGCCCGTCCGCGGCGGCCCCTCGCCCCCGAAGAAGGGGTCGGGGACCTCCTTGCCCGGCTCGCCGAAGAAGACGCCCACGTCCACCGGGTGAAAGCCCTGCTCCTTGCCCTGCTCTTTGGCAAAGGCGCGCAGGGCCTCCTCGGCGGGGGAGAGCGTGGGGCAGGTCACGGCGCCCAGCATGCGCTTCGCCGTCGCGTAGTGCGGGGCGAGCGCGCTCTTCCAGTCGGCCAGGTCCGCCCAGCGCGGGTCCCGCCACACCGGGTCCGAGGGTACGTAGAGCGTGTTGGCGTAGACCAGGCTCCCGCCGCCCACGCCCACCCCGCGCACCAGGAAGACGTGGGGGAGCGCCGTGAGGTTGAAGGTGCCGCGCAGCCCGAGCCGGGGCTCCCACAGCGCCTTCCGCAGCTTCATGTTCGAGCTCGGGAAGTCCTCCTTGCGCCACCGCCTGCCCATCTCCAGGACCGCCACGCGGTAGCCCTTCTCGCTGAGCCGGAGCGCGGAGACGGAGCCGCCGAAGCCCGAGCCGACCACGATGAAGTCGAAGTCGTGCGCCACCGCTCACCTCCCGCCGCCCCGCGCGCGCGGGAGCGCCAGGAGCAGGATAACCCAGCACCTCGTGAGCGCCCCCGACCGCCGTCCGACCCCCTCCCGCCTCGCCGCGATCCGCGCCGCCGTGGCCGAGCAGGTCCGCCGCCCGCGCTTCGACCTGGCCGTCGCCGCGCTGATCGTCGCCAGCGTGCTCGCCCTCTTCCTGGAGCCCAGCTTCGCCTCGGGCAGCCCCGAGCGGCGCGCGCTGCAGCGCGTCAACGACCTGCTCGCCTGGGTCTTCGCGGCGGAGCTGCTGCTGCGCTTCCTGCTGTCCCCGCTGAAGCGCCGCTTCTTCCTGCGTCACGCCGCGGACCTGCTGGCGGTGCTGCCCATGGTGGCGGGCCTCGACTTCCTGCGGGTGCTGCTCTTCCTGCGCCTGTTCCGCCTGGGCGCCATCGGCAGCCGCCTGCTGGCGCTGCGCCGCGACGGGCACCAGCGCACGCCGATCACCGAGCTGAGCGTGCTGGCCAGCGTCTCCGTGCTGGTGGTGCTGGTGGGCGCCTTCACCGTGTTCCGCTTCGACGACGCCGTGCGCCTGGACAACGAGAGCTGGGACGGGAGCCTGTGGTACTCGGTGGCGACCCTCGTGGCGGGCGAGCCCATCGGCGGCAGCCCCACGACCCAGCTCGGCCGCGCCGTCTCGCTCTCGCTCATCCTGCTGGGCATGGTCTTCTTCGGCGCCTTCATCGCGACCATGTCCACCTTCGGCGTCCACCTGCTGACGCGCCGCCTGGAGAGGAACCCCATGGAGATCGACGAGCTCTCGGGTCACGTCCTCGTGTGTGGGTGGAACCACTCCGGCCCCACCCTCCTGCGCGAGCTCTTCGCCCAGGGTGCGCCTCCGGGCCGCGCGGTGGTCATCCTGAGCGAGCACCGGCAGGAGCCGCCCCACCTGCACACGAAGGATCTACCCCGAGATCTCGTGTACCACATGAGGGGCGACTACACGCGCATCGAGGTGCTGGAGGAGGCGGGCGTGCAGCGGGCCAGCATGGCCGTGCTGCTGGCCGACAGCACCCAGTCCCGGAGCGCGCACGACCAGGACGCCCGCACCGTGCTGGCCGCGCTGACCCTGGAGCGCATCGCGCCGCATGTCTTCTGCTGCGCCGAGCTCCACGACGAGCAGCATGCCCCCCTGCTGCGCCGCCAGGGCGTGGAGGAGGTGGTGGTCAGCAACTGGCTCACCGGCGTCATCCTGGGCAGCGTCAGCCGCACCCACGGCCTCATGCCGGTCATCTCCGACATCCTCTCCGCCCAGAAGGAGAACGCCTTCCACAAGGCCCCGGTGCCTCCGGCCTTCGTGGGCTGGACGGCAGAGCGGATCCACGCCTACTTGAAGCAGCACCACGAGGCCATCCTGGTCTCCATCGAGCGACCGGACGACGAGAACCATCACCGCTGCGGCCAGATCGTGAACCCCTCCAACAGCGAGCGCCTGCAGCAGGGCGACGTGCTGGTCGTGATCAGCCGCGGCCTCATCCGCCTGCCTGAGCGGCCCGTGGGGGGCTGATCCAGGCGGAGCCGACGCCTCAGCCGGATCCGCGCTCGAGCTCCGAGAGGCGCTGTTCGAGCGCGCGCCGAAGCGCGGCCTCCTGCTCGGCGCGCGCTTCAGCAGCAATCCTGGCGGTATCCGCCTCTGCGGCGCGGGCCTCGGCGGCGACGCGCGCCTCTCGTTCGGCCTCCATGCGCGCCTCGGCCGCCTCGGCGCGGGTGGCCTCCTGCTCGGCCCGCGCGCTCTCGTCGCTCACCCGCCGCTCCACCTCGTCCAGCAGCGTGTTGGCGCGCGCCAGCAGCTCGCGGGTCTCGGGGATCAACGATCCCCCGGGCCCGACGAAGCGCAGCCGCTCGCCGACCACGGCCAGGGAGAGCCCCAGGACCTCGGACGAGACGTGCGCCCCGAAGCGGGGGATCGGCTCGTAACGTTGGGCATCCGGCCCGGGGAGGCGGTAGCCGTGAATCCGCTGCTTCAGCCGGTCGTAGACGAAGTACTCGCTCACCCCGAGCCGCGCGTAGGTCCCCACGTTCTCGTACAGGTCCTTCTGGCGATTGCCCTGGTAGAGCACCTCGATCACCAGATCCAGGCCGCGCCCCTCGTCCGCCACCACCCAGGCCATGCGCGTGTCCCGCTCGCCCGGGTCCTCGACGTCGAGGACCGCCATGAAGTCCGGGGCGAAGACGCGCTCGCCCGGGTAGTGGACCGGCAGCTCGCTCGCCAGGTAGATGGTACGACCGACGCGCGCGAAATAGTCGCCGAGGACCTCGCGGATGCTGGCGCGGGCGCGGCCGTGTGGGCTGCCCTCGCTCATCAGCTCCGCCTCGCGTTGCAGCGCCTCGAGGGCCGCGTCCAGGAAGCGCTCCCGCTCCAGGAGGCTCATCCGTCTCCAGGTCTCCACGTCTGGAGCGGTCGGGACCGGGAGCACGCGATCGTCGCTGGCGAAGGCGGTCATGGACATAACATAGCACCCCGAGGCGAAGGGACAGGATGGAATGCTACGTATCCACTGTGTGATGTATAGTCAATGATAAATTAAAAGTGTCAACCCTCCCGCCACCTCCGGGAGCGGGCCACCTCGGCCCGGAAGGCGTCCAGCTCGCGCTGGGTGCGCGCCTCGTCCCAGCCCAGCAGCTCGGCCATGCGCCCGGCCACGGTCGGCGCGGCGCCGAGGCCCTGATCGAGGTCCCGGAAGAAGAGCTGCGTGCGGCGGATCATCACGTCCCGCAGCGTGGCGGCCAGCTCCTTCTCCACCGCGTGATCGACCTGCGCCAGGATCTCCGGGCGCCCGGGGACCAGCGCCGTCGCCAGGAGCTGGGTGGTGGCGGCGCGGCCGGCGATGTCGATGCCCCGCATGCCATAGACGTTGGCCAGCAGCGTCGCGCTCTCCTCGGAGATCCGCCCCTTCCCGGCCTCGAGCACCTGCCGGGCCACCGCGCTCGCGTCGTCGTTCTGCGGCCAGCCCACCGCGCCGGGCAGCGGCTCCTCCTGCGTGTTGGCCGCCCGCAGCGGCTTCGGCGCCATCCCCAGCACCCGCAGGTAGGACAGCGCCTCCTCCACGACCTCCGCCGCCATGCGCCGGTAGGTGGTCAGCTTCCCGCCGGCGATGGTGATGAGGCCCGACGTGTCCACCCGGATCTCGTGCTCGCGCGACACCGCGCTGGCGCCCACGGTCTCCGGCGGGGCGATGAGCGGGCGCAGCCCGGCCCAGGTGGCGATCACGTCCTCGGGCACCAGCTTCGCGTCGGGGAAGTGGTGGTTCGCGCTCTCCAAGAGGTAGTCGATGTCCGCCCGGTCGGCGGCCACGTCGGCGGGGTCCCCGCCCTCCCAGAAGGTGTCGGTGGTCCCCAGGTAGGTGCGGTCTCCCCAGGGGATGGCGAAGAGCACGCGCCCGTCCCGGGGGTGGAACTGCACCACCGCGCTGGGCAGCGGCAGGCGGGCCGAGTCGATGACGATGTGGACGCCCTTGGTGGGCTTCAGCAGAGGCCGCGCCTCGCCCTCGGCCAGGCCGCGCGTCTGATCCGTCCAGGGGCCTGTCGCGTTGATCACGGCGTTGGCCCGGATCTCCAGCTCGGCGCCGCCAAGCAGGTCGCGCACCTTCGCGCCCACGATGCGCCCGCCCTCGCCCCGCAGGAGCCCGGTCACCCGCGCGTGCGTGAGCACCACCCCGCCCGCGCCCACCGCGTCCAGCGCCGTCTCCAGGGTGAGCCGCGCGTCGTCGGTCGCGCAGTCGTAATACAGCAGCGCGCCCCTGAGCGCGTCCAGGCCCAGCGCCGGATACTCCTTCTTGATCGCCACCTTCGACAGCTTGCGGTGCCGCCGGGGCGACCGGAAGAGCGCGAGCCCGTCGTACACCCACATGCCGACGTTGATGGCGAAGACCCCGCGGCGCGACTTCTTGTAGACCGGGAACAGGAAGCCCAGCGGGTTGACCAGGTGCGGGGCGATGTCCTGGAGCACGCGGCGCTCGCTCACCGCCTCGAAGACGAGCTGGAACTCGCCCTGCTCGAGGTAGCGGAGCCCGCCATGGACCAGCTTGGACGAGCGCGAGCTGGTGCCGCTGGCCAGGTCCTCCTGCTCGACGAGCGCCACCCGGAGCCCGCGTCGGGCCGCGTCGCGCGCGGCGCCCGCCCCCGTGATCCCGCCGCCCACGACGAGGACGTCGAAGGGCTCGCTGGCGCGCTCGAGCTGAGACTGGCGGCTGGACATGGACAGACCTCCCGTCCGCTTCTAACGCGCTCGGGCCCGTGCGCCCGGACCCGGTTATCCACGGCATCATGGACACCAGCGCCTTCTCCTCCCTCAAGGTCAGCGAGCAGGGCCCGATCGTGACGGTCGAGATCGATCACGGGCGGGCCAACGAGATGGGGCGCGATCAGGTCGCCGAGTGGGCCCTGGTCGCCGCCGGGCTGCGGGACGGCGAGGCCCGCGCGCTCATCAGCTTCAGCCGGCGGCGCAGCCCGAAGGGCACGCCCATCTTCATCGCCGGGGCCAACGTCACCGAGCGCGAGGGCTGGAGCGAGGCCGAGGTGCGCGCCCACGTCACCTGGCAGCGCGCCACCCTCTCCCTGCTGCGCCGGGCGCCGGTCTTCCACGTCGCGGTCGTGGGCGGGATGGCGCTGGGGTGGGGGACGGAGTTCCTGCTGACCGCCGACTACCGGATCGCCACCCCCGAGGCCGTCTTCGCGCTGCCGGAGACGGGGCTGGGCATCCTGCCCGGCGCGGGCGGCACGGCCGAGCTCTGGGCCCACATCGGCCCCGCCCAGGCCCTGCGCCTGGGCATGACCGGGGAGAAGATCGACGCCGCCGAGGCGCTGCGCATCGGGCTGGTCCAGGAGATCCAGCCGGACGTGGACGCCGCCCTCGAGCGGGCCCGCGCCCTGGCTGAGCTGGCCGCCCGCCGCTCGCCCACGGCCATCGCCGCCTTCAAGGCCGCCCTCATCGCCGCCATCGGCGAGCCCGCCAGCGCCCGCGAGCGTCTGGAGGCCCGCGCCTACGAGCTCTGCGTGGAGAGCGGGGAGGCCGCCATCGGCCGCAAGCACTTCAAGGAGCTCACCGCCGGCCAGCCCGTGCGCTGGGGCCCGCGCGTCCGGTTCGAGCCGTGATCCTCGCCCTGCTCCTGGTGCTGGGCTGCTCCGAGCCCGAGACCCTGGCCGACTGCGCCGGCATCGGCGACGAGGCCGGGCGCGAGGAGTGCCGCTTCCAGCTCCTGCTCCCGCTGCTGCCCGATCCGAACCACCCCTCGCCTGACCGCAAGGCCTTCGCCGCGGCCCTCGACGACGCGCTCGCCCAGATCGAGGACCCGCGCAGCCGCGACCTGCTCCTGCTGCGGCTCGCCATCGCCTCGCCCTCCACCGCCGGCTTCCTCTGCACGAAGGTCGAGACCGAGGGGGCTCGCCTGCGCTGCCAGCAGGTGCTCGGGCGGCCTCACCTCGGCACGGTCCCCAAGGCGCCCAGCGCCGACGGCGGCGTGCTGCCGGCCACCGCCGGGCCGAGGCCGGACAACAAGTGACGCTTTTACTAATACTGCTAGCCTGCAAGGGCGGTGACGACGCGTTGGACCGCGCGCTGGAGCCCTGGCCGGACGAGCCCGAGGCCCTGCTGACCTACTGCGCCGAGCAGCCCTTCCCCGAGCTCGCCATCACCTGCCGCGTTCAGGCGGCGGCCCGCTTCGCCCAGCGTGGCCTGGACGCCCGCGCCGAGGAGGCCTGCGCGCTGGTCCCCGAGGGCACCTGGCGGGAGGAGTGCCACTTCCGGGCCGGCGAGGAGCTGGGGCGCGCCGGCCACACCACCGCCGGGCTCCGCCACTGCGCCAGCGCCGGCTGGTTCGCCCGCAACTGCCTCACCCACGCCGGCTGGAACCTCCCCCCCGACCCCGAGCTGGACAGCGAGACCGAGCCTGCGAAGCTGAGCCAGGCCGCCGACGAGCTGCTCGGCGCGGTCGATCAGGTGCTCTCCGGCGCGGGCGACGGGCTCCCGGGTGAGGGCCGCGACATCGTCATGGCGCGCTACGGCTACAACGTCTACGCCGGCACCGGCCGCGCCGATCCCGCCCCCGCGAAGCTGGACGGGCCGCTGGGCGTGGTCCTGCGCACCGGCTTCGGGGTCGAGGCCGCCCGCCTCCTGCCCGACCCCACGGTGGAGCAGATCCTCGCCATCTGGAAGGGCGAGGCCCCCGTCCCCACCGGCGAGGCCCTGGACCCGCATCGTCGCATGGGCCGCTACACGCCCCCGGTCCCCGCCCCCGCCGAGCGCGATCTGGCCAAGGTCCCCATCTACGGCGGCGGCATGCGCCTGGTCGGCGAGGGCCCCGAGGAGGACGCCACCATCGCCGCCCTGGAGGGCCTGTTCTGGCGCGAGTCCACCGACGCCGCCGTCTTCCTGCCCTGGCTCGGCGACCCCCGCCCCCGCGTGCGCTGGACCGCGGCGAAGCTGCTGCGGATGACGCCCTCCAAGACCTTGGACATGGAGGCAACACTGAAGGAGATCGCCGAGAAGCACGAGGACGAGAACGTGCGCTGGCATGCGCAGGACGGGCTGGACCACCGGACCTGGGAGGGGAAGCGGCGGCGGCGGTGATCAGTCTTCGGGCTCGATGTCGTCGAAGGTGGCTTTCCTGGCACTACTCTGTGAGCACCGGCTGGAGGCTGATGGACAGACCCTCTACGTCCTCCTCTCGAGGGGTGTTCAGGCAATTCGGATACACGGAGATGCTGCCTTCAATATAGGCAGTTACAGTGAATGGCGTCGACGTTAGGGACTCGAGTCGCAGGCGAACCGTTTGAGTACACGCGGACGAGGGCGCCGAGCAACGGGGTAGAAGCAAACCCAGATGGTTTGCTTTGGGATCCTCTTCGCTGTAGTCGAAGGTCTCCACGGTGCCATCCTCCAGCGCGAGGGTGACACGGACAGCCGCTGGCTCTCGGATCTCTGCAGTCTCATTCGGCGGCGTCCCGGCGCCCGTCTCTTCGTCGGTGTCGGCCAGAGGGCTTGTATCCGCGTCTCCGCCGGACTCGTCGCCAGGCCCATCCAGGCCATCCAAACTCACATACACATCGAATCGATTGACGACCTCCCAGTCGTGGGCTTCACCCGTGATCGTCCAGAGCGTCTCTGAAACGTCGCCAGATCGAGTCGATGTAAACTCAACGACATCGTAGTCGAATTCGTCGTAATAATACCTCTCACATTGCACGAACATACCGCAGGTAAGAGCCAGGAGCCAGTACCCGAAGCGTCCCGACCGACGTCGGCGATTGCGCACGGACCTCGACACACAGAGGCCAGGCATCATCGTCCTCCCTGGCATCCCGACGAGTCGTGTCACCCTCGACATGCTCCCTCCTCGCTGCCTCCGAAGGCTCCACGCAAGAGGCCAGGAACATCGTAACCCTCCCCACCCCGCGCCAAGGCGAATATACCCCTGCCATGATCCCTCCCTCCGACCCGAGCCCCCGCGAGCGCATCGTCGCCAGCGCGCTCCGCACCTTCGCCGAGCGTGGCTTCTCCGCCAGCAGCGTGCAGGAGGTGGCCGAGCGGGCTGGGATGAGCAAGCAGGCCCTGCTCCACCACTTCCCCAGCAAGGGCGCGCTGCGGGAGGCGGTCTATGCCCACCTCGCCGCCCGGCTGCGCGAGCGCTTCCCGCCCATCGCCGGGGAGCTGGTGGGCCGGGACATGGATCGCTACCGCCTCGTCGCCACCGACGTCTTCACCCGGCTCTGCGCGGCGCCGGACGTGAGCCGCTTCCTGGTCTTCGAGCTCCTGGAGGCGCCGGACCAGCTCACGGGCTGGGTCTACACCGAGGCCGTGCCCTGGCTCGGGCTGCTGGCCAGCGTCGCCGAGCAGTGGCGCACCAGCGCGGAGGAGCCCCCGGAGGACGCGGAGGCGATGGCGGTCTCCATCCTCATCACCATCCTGGCCCACGGCGCGCTGCTGCCAGGGGTGGAGCCCGACCTGCGGCGCCGGACCCTGGGCGCGGGGCTGGACATGATCCTGCGCGGCGGGCGCATGATCGACTGACCATCTGGTAAGCGATGAGTTGACGCACGGTAAGCGTTGGGCTACCATCTGGTCAAGAGGTGCCCCATGCCCGAGCTGCGTCTCCCCCCTGGTCCCCGCCCCTGGCCGCTGATCGGCCACCTCCCCGAGCTGCGCCGGGAGGGCCTGCTCCATTTCCTGGAGCGCCAGTGGCACGAGCACGGGGACGTGTTCACCTTGGACCTCGACGGGCCGACCACGGTGATCGCCCACCCGGACGCCGTGCAGCACGTCCTGCTCAGCAACGCGCCGAACTACATCAAGGGCCGCCGCTACGACGGGGTGCGCCGGCTGATCGGCGACGGCCTGGTGGCCCTGGAGGGGCAGAAGTGGAAGACGCGGCGGGCGCTGCTCCAGCCGACCTTCCACCGCTCCTCGCTGGCGGTGCTGGCGGGGATCATGGCCGAGCGGGGCGCGCGCTTCTTCGACGGCTGGCTCGCGCACCAGGGGGCGGCGCCCTTCGAGATCGACGCGCACCGCGAGATGGTGGCGCTCACGCTGGACGTGGTCATGGCCGCCCTGTTCGGCCAGACCGGCGGGACGGACGTGCCCTACGAGACCCTGGGCGCGGCGCTGGAGCTGGTCAGCGAGCAGGCCAACGGCCTGGTGCTGCCCCCCTGGGTGCCCACCCCCCGGAACCAGCGCTTCCACCGCACCATGCGCGCGCTCGACGGGGCGGTGCTCAAGGTCATCGCGGCCGGTCGGGCCAGCCCGCAGGAGGGCACGCTGCTGGCGATGCTGCTGGCCACCGCCGACGCCGAGACCGGCGCCACGCTCACGGACCGCGAGGTGCGGAACGAGGTGCTGACCCTCTTCCTCGCGGGGCACGAGACCACCGCGCTCACGCTCACCTGGATGTTCACCCTGCTCGCGCAGCGCCCCGAGGTCACGGCCCGGATGCAGCGCGAGGTGGACGAGGCGCTGGGCGGGCGGGATCCGGGCTTCGAGGATCTGCCGCGCCTGCCCTACCTCAAGATGGTGGTGGAGGAGACGCTGCGCCTGCGCGGCCCGGTGGCCATGGTCGCCCGCGACGTGGTGGAGGACGACGAGATCATGGGCTTCCGCGTCAAGGCGGGCTCCTCGGTCATGCCCTTCTTCCACGCCACCCACCGCCACCCCGACTTCTGGCCGGATCCGCTCCGCCTCGAGCCCGAGCGCTTCTCGGCCGAGAACAGCAAGGGGAGGAACCTCTGGTCCTACCTGCCGTTCTCGCAGGGCAAGCGGCGCTGCATCGGCGACCAGTTCTCGCTGGTGGAGACGGTGATCCTGCTGGCGCAGCTCCTTCGGCGCTTCGAGGTCCAGGTGGACCCGTCGGCGGCTGAGATCGCGCCGGTGATGATCGCCACGGTCCGCCCGAGCGCCCCCGTGAAGGTGACGCTGCGGGCCCGCTCGGCGAACCAGGGCGAGGGCCTGGTGGGAGCGGCGTCTCGGGCGGGCTGAGCCGATCTCGGGCGCGAGCCCTGGACAGGCGGGGGGCCTTCGTGGGAGCATGATCGTGGGCAACCCTTTCCCCCGGAGGCGCCCGTGGCTCGGACCCGTCAACCGCAGCAGGAGCGCCGCCAGGCGCCCCATGATCATGACCACGCGCACGACCACGCCCAGGTCCCGCCCGGCCTCGGGAACGCCGAGGCGCAGGCCCGCCTCCGCCAGCAGGTCCCCCAGGCCCCGAACGCCCGCGGGCCCCAGCGGCTCACGCCGCAGCAGCAGTTCCAGCAGCAGTACCTCCAGCAGAAGAACCGCCCGCTGGACGCCGACCGCCAGAACATGGCCCGCTGGCGCGAGCTGAGCGCCGACGAGATCGCGCGGATGAACCCGCAGGATCCGACGATGCAGCCCCAGCCGGGCCAGCACGGGTACACCACGACCGTGGGCGGCCGCACCTACCGCTACGATCGGGTCACGGAGGACCCCGCCAACCCCACCCTGACCTCGGACCTCATGGGTCCGCAGGCCAGCCAGTTCTTCAGCCGGGCCTTCGTGACGCAGCGCCCGAGGCAGGACCCCAACAACCCGCGCGAGCGCCAGTTCAACGACGTGACCATCCTGAATTCGGATGGCACCGTGGGCACGCAGCGCCAGAACGAGCACGGCATGGTGGAGCTCCCCACCAGCGGCTTCGGGTACAGCACCTACAACCGCAACGACGTGCGGCTTCCCAACGGGCAGCGCCAGCAGGACCAGTGGGGAACGCCCGAGGCGGTGGCGGGGCTCATCAACATCGCCAACGACTACCGCACCCTGCTCCCCAACCAGACGGTCGAGTACGGCGACCTCGCCACCCAGGACAACCAGAGCCCGCTGCTGGACACCGGGCGCACCGCCCGCCACGCCACCCACGGGCAGGGCGATCAGGTGGACCTGCGCTACCCGTCCAACATGTTCCAGACGAACTCGCTCATCCGCACGTCGGAGAACTGGGGCGTCAACAACTTCTACTATGACCCCGGCATGCAGGGGGACGCTTTCTTCAGCGGGACCTCCCGGGCGACGCCGGAGCGCCACCACGCCGATCACCTGCACATGGGTTGGGGTCGCGGAGGTCGCTGATCGCGCTGTTGACGGGCCCATCGTGATGTCGCATGATGGAGGCTCCCGGCAGCCCACAGCGAGCGAACATGGACCTGACCTACGCACAACCCACGCGGCGTCGCGCCGCCGCTGCGCCCACCGCTCCCGACGCCGCCATGGCGGCCGATCTGGAGCCTGATCTCGACAATTCCTTCGTGCTCGGCCTCATGCAGGAGGCTGTGGACACGCCCGAGCTCTCCACGGGCGTGCTGGACCCGGCCTTCGGGCGCGCGGTGGACCCGGGGATGTTCGAGGTGCCCGAGGGCGGGACCGAGGCGACGACGACGCCGACCCGCAAGGAGCAGCCGGGCAAGCTGCCCGCCCTGCGCCCGCAGCACGAGGGCTCGCACTGGCAGGACTTCACGACGGGCAAGGCCTTCCTCCAGGGCGGGACCGACAAGCACGCGGTGGACCCCAACGACGTGGCCCAGGGATCGCTGGGCGACTGCTACCTGCTGGCGGGCATGGCGGCGGTCTCGCGGGCCAGCCCGGACGCCATCCAGAAGCTCATCAAGGACAACGGCGACGGCACCTTCGAGGTGACGCTCTACATCCGCAAGAATTCCTGGAGCAAGCCCACGCCCGTCACCAAGACCGTGGACGCGCGCCTGGCGGTCAAGAACCCCGACAACCCGCTCTACGCCAAGACCGGCGACAAGATGGCGGGGGGCACGGAGATGTGGCCGGCGCTCATCGAGAAGACGCTGGCCATGCACAAGGAGAGCTACGACCTGATCAGCGGCGGGAACGTGGGCAAGGGCTTCCAGTTCTTCGGCGCCTCCGAGCTGCTGACCGGCAAGCCCGAGGGCTACCAGAAGACCGACAAGATGGACGACGATGACGCGCTGCTGACCATCGGCGCCGCCCTGGAGAGCGGCGAGCCGGTCACGGTGGACTCCTACGACATGACCAACGACGCCACGATGACCGCCGAGGCCAACAAGAAGAACGTCTACGGCAACCACGCCTACGCGCCCGTCAGCGTGGACCTCGAGGCGCGCACCGTGACCCTCCAGAACCCCTGGGGCTCCAGCCACGTCGAGAAGTTGCCGATCGCCGAGTTCAGGAAGTACTACAAGGCCATCCGCGTGGGCGGCAAGCCGGACGGAGCGAAGAAGTGATCGAGACCATCGAGGAGACCACCGTAGGCGATCTCGGCGGCGTGCGGGTCCCCATGGGGAACATGACGCGCGGGCGCTACGCCCTGCCCGACGGCGGCGAGGGCGAGGGCTGGATCTGCGCGCTGGCCCTGGGCGAGGGCCCCGGCCTCTTCGTGGGCGCCGGCAGCGTCGTCGAGGTGGGCGGCGCGCGCTGGGAGGTCCTGCGCGTGGACAAGACCCCCGGCCAGCTGGGCAGCGTCACGCTGCGGCGCGCGGACGGTTGAGGGCACGGGCGAGCGGCGGCTTCAGGCCTTGATCACCGGCGTCACCTCGACCGTGCCCCCCGGCCCGATCAGGAAGGCGTAGCTCTCCTTCAGGTTCGTCTTACCCGAGTCCGCCACGACCAGCAGACGGTGCCCATCGGTATGGACGCGGATCATGCCGAAGGCCTCGCGCTTGAAGGCGAAGAAGTGCCGCTTCCCTTCGAGGTCTGCCACCAGCCTGTCCTCCTTCGGGGGCGGCGTCTCCACCGGCTCGTGGTAGGGATATCCCACCTGCCCCATGGTCTTGAAGAAGGCCGACAGCTCGGTGATGAAGACCAGCGAGCCGTCCGTGCGCCCAGCCTTCCCCAGCGCCGCCACGAGGTTCGCTCTTGGGTGGACGTGCTCCCGCATGGCGGTCTCGTCTCCTGAGGAGACCACGCTCACCAGCGGCCTCACCTTCGCCAGGAAGTCCGCCGAATAGTCGTGGGACCCGTGGTGCGGGACCTTGAGCACCTCTGCCTCCAGCTGCGCCTTCCGCGTGTTCGCCAGCTCCTGGGCGGTCTCGGCGTTGATGTCGCCGGTGAGCAGGAAGCGAACCTCTCCCAGCTGGAGGCGAAGCGTCAGGGAGTGTCCATTGATCGTGTGCGAGACCGAGTGCCCTTTGGTGTCCGGGTCATGCAGGAATCGTAACGCGGGGGCCCCGGCGAGCATCTGGGTGGTGGGGCCGAGCACCTCGAAGTGGATGCCCTCATCCTCGAGAAAGTTCAGCGCCTGTTCACGCTGAACATCCAGGCGCACGACCTCCATCTCGGGGTAGCGCTGCTGCCACAGGTCCAGCGTGTCGCACCATTCCTGGAAGGGTGGGTTGGCGGTCGCGCGCCGCTCGCGCGGATCCTCCACCAGATCTGTCACCCAGGTCTCCTTGTCCACCTTCGCGGTCGGACCCAGAAGCTGCAGGTCGGGCAGATCCTTGCCCTGCCGCTTGACGATCCCGCTGTGAAAGACACGCTTCGCCGAAGCGAACAGTCGCTTGGCCACCGGGTTGTAGCTCTCGGAACGCTGGAACTCCACGAAGCCCTTGAGATGATCCTCGTCGCCGTGGGTGACGATGACGGCGTCGAAGATCTCCGGCCTCATGGCGGAGCTCCCATGGTAGCGCGCCGCCAGATAGCGGGCGAAGAGCTGATTCTGCCCCGAGTCCACCAGGACGCGGCGCCCTTTCGGCGTCTCGATCAGGCAGGCGTCCCCCTGTTGCACATCGACGAAGTGGACCTTCAACACACGATCCTGGTCAATCGGGACCACGAGCTGGTCGAGGGCCTGCCCCTTCTCGCGCGCGATCAACCCGATCTCATCAGACTGGAGCACAGACCCATCTGGCCGCTCGCTCCGCTGACGGTACAGCACCCGAATGAATTCCTCCTGCTCCTCCAGCAGGATCACCGGTTCACCCCAGATCAACGTCTGCACGACGCGACCCTTCGGCGTGTTCGAATGCACTGAAGCGATATCCACCGCCAGGACGTGACTCCACATCGCAGCCCCCCTCGTGGAGAGATTGTTCACACTTCCGACCATCATATAGACAAATAGGCACGCGCTCTCTCCCGGCAATGGCCCCAGCCGATCTGCGCGACGTGCCCGCCCGTAGAGGCTATGAGGGAGGCTCCGAGCGGAGGTCTGCGTGATCCTGGACACTGAACCCCACGATGGGGCCGAGCCGAGCAGGCCGGAGCGCTCGGTCGAGCGTGAGGAGCCCGCGTTCAGCGCGCTGGCCAGCGTGGGCACCGCCGCGCCGCGCCACCGCTACGAGCAGGACGAGCTCATCGCCGCCTTCAAGGCGTACTGGAGCACGAAGCACCACAACTCGGCCCGGGTGGACCAGCTCCACAAGGCCGTGCGCGTGGGCGGGCGCAACCTGGCCCTCCCCATGGAGCGCTACCCCGCGCTCAAGGGCTTCGGCGAGGCCAACGACGCCTTCATCGAGGTCGGCACCGAGGTCGGCGAGCAGGCCGTCCGCCGCGCCCTCGACGCCGCCGGCCTCGCGCCCACCGACGTGGACGCGATCTTCTTCACCACCGTGACCGGCGTGGCGGCCCCCTCCATCGACGCGCGCCTGGTCAACCGCCTCGGGCTGCGCACGGACGTCAAGCGCACGCCCATCTTCGGGCTCGGCTGTGTGGCCGGCGCCGCGGGCATCTCCCGCATGCACGACTACCTGCGCGGCTGGCCGGATCACGTCGCGGTCCTGCTGAGCGTGGAGCTGTGCTCGCTCACGCTGCAGCGCGCGGACCTCAGCATCCCCAACCTCATCGCCAGCGGGCTGTTTGGCGACGGGGCCGCCGCGGTGGTCGCCGTGGGCGGGCGCCGCGCCGCGCGCGAGGGGCGGGCCGGACCCCGGGTCGTCGCCACGAAGAGCCGCTTCTACCCGGACACCGAGCGTGTCATGGGCTGGGACATCGGCGACTCCGGCTTCAAGATCGTGCTCTCGGCCACCGTGCCCGACGTGGTCACCCGCTACGCCCGCGACGACGTGGACGGCTTCCTGGCCGAGCACGGCCTCCGCCGCGAGGACATGCGCTCCTGGGTCTGCCACCCCGGCGGCCCGAAGATCCTGGAGGCCTTCCAGAGCTCGCTGGAGCTCCCCGAGGGCGCGCTGGACCTGACCTGGGAGTCGCTGGAGAAGGTGGGCAACCTCTCCAGCGCGAGCGTGCTGCACGTGCTGGGCGACACGATCGCGCGGCGCCGCCCGCCGGCCGGATCGCCGGGCCTCATGATGGCCATGGGCCCCGGCTTCTGCTCCGAGCTGGTCCTCCTCCAATGGTAGCCGCCGCGCCCGTCGCCGAGGCTGACATCCTCGACATCGTCCGCGAGATCGCCGCGCGCGAGCTCCGCCTCCAGGGCGAGCTCCCCACCGGTGACCTCAGCCTGTACCTGGACAGCGTGCAGCGCCTGACCCTGGTGGTCGCGCTGGAGGACCACTTCCAGATCTGCTTCGCCGACGAGGACGACGCCGCCGTGCGCACCATCGACGACGTGGTCCGCGTCATCCGCGCGCGGCTCGAGGAGCGTGATGTCGGAGGCGCGTGACACCCTGGTCGACTGCCTGCTGCGGGCGGGCGAGCGCGAGACGGCCCGGGACGGGCTCACCTTCATCGACGCGCAGGAGCGGGAGGAGCGGCTCTCCTGGGCGACCGTGCGCGACCGCGCGCTGCGGGCGGCGGGGGCGCTCCACGCGCAGGGGGTCCGGCCCGGCGACCGCGTGGTCCTGGTCCTGCCCACCTGCCCGCAGTTCATGGACGCCTTCTTCGGCTGCACCCTGCTGGGCGCGGTGCCGGTCCCCGTCTACCCGCCGGTGCGCCTCGGCCGCCTGGAGGAGTACTACGACCGCACCGCCGCCATGCTGCGCGCCGTGGACGCCGTCGCCCTGGTCTCGGACGCGCGGGTGCGGCGCCTGCTCGGTCAGGTGGTCGCCCGCGCCCGCCCGAGGCTCGGCGTGATCTCGGCGGAGGAGCTCAGCGCCGGCCCGGCCCACGCCCCGGTCGCCGCCCGCCCCGACCAGCTCTGCATGGTGCAGTTCAGCAGCGGGACCACCGTGGACCCCAAGGCCGTCGGCCTGACCCACGGCGCCGTCCTGGCCAACGTGGAGGCGCTCATCGAGCAGATCCTCCGCGTGGAGCCCGAGGTCCCCGGCGGCGCCTCCTGGCTGCCGCTCTACCACGACATGGGGCTCATCGGCTGCCTCTTCCCCGCCGTCTACCACCCGGGGCCGCTCGCGCTGATCTCGCCGGAGATCTTCCTGCTCAAGCCGGCGCTCTGGCTGCGCGCCATCGCCCGGCACCGCGCCACCGTCTCCCCCGCCCCCAACTTCGCCTACGGCCTCGTCTTGGAGCGCGTCCGCGACGAGGATCTGGCCGACGTCGACGGGCGCGGGACCCGCTGCGACCTCTCCTCCTGGGGCATGGCCCTGAATGGCGCCGAGCCCATCGCCCCGCGCACGCTCCGCGCCTTCCGCGAGCGCTTCGCCGCCTGGGGCCTTCGCCCGGAGGCCCTCACCCCGGTCTACGGCCTCTCCGAGGCTTCTCTGGCCGTCACCTTCTCCGACCCGCTGACCCCCTTCCGCACGGTCCGCTTCGAGCGCGGCTCCCTCGCCCAGGGCGAGGCCCGTCCCGCCTCCGAGCAGCAGCCCGCCGAGCGCGCGGTGGAGATGGTCAGCGTGGGCCGCCCGCTCACCGGCTTTCAGGTGCAGATCCGCAGCCGCGAAGGCGCGCTCCTGCCCGAGGCCGCCCTCGGCCACATCCACGTCGCCGGCCCCAGCCTGACCAGCGGCTACCTGAACCGCGACGAGAGCCCCGTGCGCGAGGGCTGGCTGGACACGGGCGATCTCGGCTTCCTGATGGACGGCGAGCTCTACATCACCGGGCGGGCCAAGGACGTGCTCATCCTGCGGGGCCGCAACCACGCCCCCCAGGAGATCGAGCACGCCGTGGACGCGGTGGAGGGCGTGCGGACCGGCTGCGCCGCGGCCGTGGCCGAGCTCTCCGAGGAGGGCGAGCGCCTGCTGGTCTTCGTGGAGGTGCGCGAGCCCACGCCCACCCTGGCCGAGGACTGCCGCAAGGCGGTGCTGGGCTCCACCGGGCTCGACCCCGGCCTGGTGGTGCTGTTGGAGGCCGGTACGCTCCCGCGCACGTCCAGCGGGAAGATCCGCCGGGCCGAGACGCTGCGCCGCTGGCAGTCGGGCGAGCTCCTGCCGCCGAAGAAGGTGACGCCCTGGCTGCTGGCCGGGGCGCTGGCCCGCAGCGCGCTGGGCTACTGGACCGGGCGGTGATCGATCTGCTCATCGCCGGAGGGGGGCCCGCCGGCCTGGGGACGGCGATCCTCGCGGCGGAGCGCGGGCTGGAGGCGGTGGTCGTGGAGCCTCGCCTCGGGGTGATCGACAAGGCCTGCGGGGAGGGCCTCATGCCCCCGGCCGTGGCCGCGCTGGCGCGCATGGGCGTCCAGCTCCCGCTGAGCCACCCCTTCCTGGGCGTGCGCTACGTGGACCCGAGCGGCAGCGTGGAGGCGCGCTTTCGGGGAGGCCCCGGCCTCGGCGTGCGCCGCACCGTGCTGCACGCCGCCCTCTCCGAGCGCGCCCGCGCCCTGGGCGTGCGGGTGGTGGAGGGCCGCGTGGACGCCTTCCAGCAGGACGCCGATGGTGTCGAGGCGCTGGGCCTGCGCGCCCGCTACGGCGTCGTGGCCGACGGCCTGCACTCCCGCCTGCGCGAGGCGCTGGGCCTGCACCTCCCGCCCCGACTCCCGCCCCGCCTCGGCGTCCGCCGGCACTTCCGCATGCGCCCCTGGTCTCCCTGGGTGGAGGTCCACTGGGCCGAGCACGCCGAGGCCTACGTCACGCCCGTCGCCGAGGATCTCGTCGGCATCGCCATCCTCTACCAGAAGGACGCGCCCCCGCCCGCGCCCGGTCTCCCGCCCTTCGAGCGCTGGCTGGCCGCCTTCCCCGCGCTCGCCGACCGCCTCACCGACCCCGTCACCCAGGCCCGCGGCTCCGGCCCCTTCGAGCAGCGCGTCTCCCGCCGCGTGGTCGGCCGCGTGCTCCTGGTCGGCGACGCCGCCGCCTACCTGGACCCGCTGACCGGGGAGGGCATCCGGCTGGGCCTGGAGAGCGCCGACGCCCTGGTCCGCGCCGTGGTTGCCCAGCGCCCCGACGCCTACGAGGCCGACTTCCGGCGCATCGCCCGGCGCTACTGGTGGATGACCAGCGCCCTGCTCCTCGTCGCCCGCACCCCCTGGATGCGCCGCCTCGTCGTGCGCGTGCCCCAGGCCGCGCCCTGGATCTTCGCCCGCGGCCTGAACCTGCTCGCCACCGACCACACGCCCGCCCTGGAGCCCTCGTGAAGCGCGTCGCGCTCGTCCTCGCCGCCCTCCTCGCCCTGGGCCTCGGCCTGCTCCTCTCCCGGCCCGAGCCTCCCGCGCGCGCGCCACAGGAGCCCGCCGCGCGCTCGACCCCCTCGCCAGACGGCTCGCCCACCGCCTCCGCCGAGCCCCCCGCCACCGCGCCGGCCGCCGACGCCCGCAAGCGCACCCGCATCCCGCGCCCCGCCCAGGCCAGCGCCCCGCGCAAGATCGTCACGCGCACCGCGAGCGCCTCCTCCGACCCGGCCGCCCCGTCCACCTCCGAGGACCCCACCCGCGACAACATCCTGGCCCGCCGGGACGCCATCCGCGAGGACATCTCCGCCTGCATCGCGCGCTGGGGCGAGCTGGAGCCCGGCCTCGAGGGCCGCGTGCTGGTGGAGTTCGAGCTCGACGAGCGCGGCCTCTCCGACGCCTGGATCGCCGATCATGACGGCGTGCCCGAGGGCACCCTGGACTGCTTCAGCGAGGCCGTCTGGCACATCGACTGGGAGGGCACGGTGGCCCTGCCGCTCACCGTGAGCCTGCCTTTCGTCCTCACCACGGACGATCCTGGATAACCCCCGGGCTCTCTTTCTCCGTCCCGAGGGGCCTTGCATTCTTCCTGGATCTGATCGAATGTCCAGCACATTCGTGCGTCCACCCGCCAGGTGCACACGAAAACCCGCACCTCTAGGAGTCCACATGCGCGCTGTCCTGCTCGGTGTCCTGGCCCTCTCCGTCTCCGCGCCCGCCCTCGCCGGCGACGCCCCGCCCCCCGCCGGCGCCCAGGCCTCTGCCCCCGGCTCGGTCGCCGGCGCCAAGGTCATCGCCTTCGACGCCACCAAGAAGGTCATGACCATCGAGGCCGGCTCCCAGAAGATCAACCTGGACATCTCCAAGGCCAACATCGCCGGCGAGATCATCGTCGGCGCCGTCGTGGACGTCACCCACGCCAACGGCGCCGCCACCAACGTCGCCGTCCGCCCGCCCCCGGGCAAGACCGGCACCGCCACCGCCAGCGCCCCCGGCGCCATCTCCGGCGGCAAGGTCATCGCCTTCGATCCCACGAAGCGCTCGATGACCGTCGACGCCAACGGCCAGAAGGTCGACATCGCCCTCGGCAACGCCGTCGTCAACGGCGAGGTCGCCGTCGGCAAGATCGTCGACGTCACCTTCGCCAACGGCACCGCCCAGGCCGTCAACGTCCGCCCGTAGGCGATTCGTCCTGGCCGTAGACAGGATCCGGGTTCCCCGATTCGTCTGAGCCGGGGACAGGATCCGGGTTCCCCGACGGCGGCTGGGGCTACGGAGACCGGTCCGGGCCGGGGGCCGACCGGGTTGGAGGGGGCCCACGGGGCACCGGGTGTCCGCCCTTAACAGGGCGGCACCCTCCGCACTCGGGGGCTGTTACAGGATAACCGACGCTTGGCAGCCCCCTCCGTGAGCTGCCCCTGAGGCCCCCTCCAACCCGGTCGGCGCTC
>CAZTOW010000056.1:0-58983 GCA_964615375.1 uncultured Enterobacterales bacterium | reverse complement strand
TGACATCGGCGTGGACATGCTGATCGTTGACGAGGCCCAGAACTTTAAGGAGCTTGCTGAGGCTGGCAAACAGGCGCCGCCCAGTGTGCCGACTTCATCCCGAGCCCCTTCCGTTTTGGCGTCGCGCGCGCGAGCCTGGCCGCCGCGAGCCTCGGCTTCGCCTTCCCCCGCGCGGCCACCACCCCTGCACCAGCGTTCGGGTCACCCGCCTCCGGCTCGACCAGCCCGAGCAGGGTCACCATGTGGATGGACCTGCCGCGCGTGTCCACCGTCACCTCCTCGACCAGATCGTGCAGCAAGGCGCGCCGCTCTTCGAACGAGAGCTTGCCCAGCCGAGGCGCCAGCTCCGCCACCTGGGCCTCGATGGCCTTCAATCGCGCGGCCCGGTCGGTCTCGGTCTGCTGCGCCAGCGCGAGCAGGTCCCGACGCTGCCGCAGGGGCGCGCGCTGGGCGTCGAGCTCGGCCGCCAGCTCGGCGAACTCCTCCTCGCTCACCAGCCCCTTGGTCATCGCCCGGAGTCCGCGCGCCCGCGCCTCGTCGAGCCGGGCGAGCTGGGTCTCGATCTCCTTCATGGTGCCCGCGGCGCTCGGCTGCTTCTGCTGCTCCTCGTGGAGCACCCGATCGATCTCCGCCCGCAGCAGCCCTGGCTGCGTGAGCAGCCGCGTGAGGTGGCCCCAGACCGCGTCGTCCACCGCGTCCGCACGGACCAGCTTCGAGGCGCACTTCTGATGGTTGTACCGCTCCTGGTTGTTGTTGCAGCGGTAGTACTGGTAGGGCGTCTTGCCGCGCGCGGTCGAGTTGTGCTGCGTGTGGACGCGGAAACACGCCCCGCAGTCTGCACATCGAGCGAGGCCCTTGAGCAGGTACTCCTGGTTGTGCACGGTCTCGTGTCGCCGGTAGTTCGCCGCGACCACCCGGTTGGCCCGCTGCCAGAGCTCCTCGCTCACGATCGGCTCGGCCGGCACGCGGTGACCGGGCAGCCAGGTCGGGTGCGCCTCCCAGGCGCCGAGGTAGTAGACGTCGCGCTCGACCACGATGCGCACCAGCGCGGCGGTGACGTGCTTGTTCTCGCCGTGCTTGCGCCGGTGCGTCAGCACGCCGGCCCGCTTGAGCCGCTTCGCCGTGGAGCCGACGCCCAGCCCCTCATCGCCCACCAGCCGGAAGATCTCGCGCACGGTCGCGGCTTCCTCCTCGACCACCGCCAGCGATCTCGTCTCGTCCACCCACCGATACCCGAGCGGCAGGTCCGCCAGCGGCCGCCCGCCCTTCAGGATCGCCGCCTTGCGCCCGCGCACCGTGCGGTCCTTGATCTGGTGGCGCTCATAGCTGGCCAGCGCCGAGAGGATGTCCTGGTTGAGCCGATCCTCGGGCCGGTCGAAGTTGAGCACGCCCTTGGGCGTCGCGAGCTTCACGCCCCACTTCATCAGGTCCTTGCGGACGAGCGCGAAGTCCACGTTGTTGTCGTCGCGGGCGATGCGGTCGATGGCGTAGACCACGATGACGTCCACGACCTTGCGGCGGGCCTGATCGAGCACCCGGGCCAGGGCGGGGCGCTCCCACGGCGCGATGGTGCCGGTGAAGCCGTCGTCGGCCTCGACGGCGACGATGGCCCAGCCCTGGGCGTTGGCGTAGGCGATGAGCGCGTCGCGCTGGGACTCGATGGTCCCGTGCTCGCGCTGGAGGTCGGAGGAGACGCGGCAGTACAGGATCGCGCGCATGGCGGGCTCCACGGGTTCTGTTGGGGTCAGGAGGGCGGAGGCCCTACCATGCAAACAGAATGCCAGGGCGCCCGCCTGTCAAGGGTGGCTCGGTCGATTCGTGTGTCTGGTCGGTAGAAGGCGCCTTCAGCTTGCCTTCTTATCGTTGCAGCCGTGTTCGCAGGCCGAATCCGGCTCTGCGTTGGCCTCGGCCACCACCGCGAGGCAGGTCCGGGCCGCGCGGGTCAGGCGCGCCTCGGCGTCGGGCGGGCGACGGTGGGTGGTGATCACGGTGAACATCTGGATCTCGGGGGCTTTGCGCCGACGGGACTTCGCCATGGGCGTCCTCACATTGAGCCACGTCCGCCTGTTGAAGGGGCGGCGTGTGGATGAACAGGAGTATAGCGTGGTCCGGGGCGTTTGCGGATAGTGAAAACGCTGGAAAATCGCCGGAGCGCGCGAGTCTGCGCGTTAAGGATGGATGGACGTGGAAGAGACGGATGGGGCCAGATTCTGGCTCTTGTTCGCGGCAAGAGTGGACACCCGTCGGGCGAGAGATTCGGAGGGAGCAAGGCGTTGATTCGCGCTTTCGAATCGGCGCAGGGAACCGAAATTCGCGCAGCGCTGGCGTTGCAGGCCGGGTGTGTAGTGTCCACACAACACAGGGCTGATTCGCACACTGTACACAAGATCGATCGCGCCGGGCTGGCGAGGGATCTGCGGCCAGAAGGGTTGGAGATTTGGAGCGCGACAAGTGCGGTTAGCGCAGGGTAAAGCCCGGGAGTACGTGTCCAGATTGGTGCTGACTCGTGGACTCCGGTCGGGCAACGCGACAAGCGCGACAAGGAGTCGGTCAACCTCAGGGTTTCGCATAGGGTGAGGGCGTGAGTCCGGGTCTCCAGGGGCCAGCGGTAGCCTCGGACGCGACAAGCTGCGACAAGTACGGGTCCAGGCGTGGAACTCGCTGGGCCGGCGTGAGCATGTCATGTCCACGGATCCCGCATGTCATATCTGCGGGTCCCGACATGACGGGGTGGTCTCGGCCTCCGGAGGCGCTGGTGGTCCGGCCGGCGCAAGGCTGCCTCTGGCGGCGGCGACGCCAGACGCTTGGGCCGGAGAGCTCCCCGAGCATGGGCGAGCGCCCCTCGGACGAGCAGCCCGCCGCGCCCCCGCCCGCCAGCGGCGTCCGCCCACGCGCCACCCCGCGCGCCGCTCCGCACGCCAGAGGACACGACCGGAGCTGTTCGCCGCCGCTCGCGAATCCTCCGCCTACAACCTCGCCCACCACCCACAGAAGTCCAGCGGTCTTCGCCGACCCAGGGGGACACCGTTGACACGCCGACCCCCTGGTATGCTTGTTGCAAAGCAGGTTCTTGGGGGTCGCCGACCCTCAGGAACTTCAGGGCCACGCCCTGAAACACGCGCGGTTCGCTCGCCGCCGCGCGTGAACTCCTCGCGAGCGTGGAGATCCGATGTCGTCCCTCGACCCCGTCCCGCGTCCCACCCTCGAACGCGGCACCGCCCTGTCCACCATCTACACCACCGCCGAACAGCAGCGGCAGGCCGCAGAGTCCCTTCGCCGCGCCGCCGAAGATCACGCGCTCACCGTCCACCGGTTCGTGACCGCCATCGCCAACGGCGAGCAGCCCGACCCGGCCCCTGTCCTCCGCAGCCGGGGTCGGGTTGAAGCCCTGGTCGAGGAGCTGCTCGACGAGCACACCGGCGAGGGCGACGCCTTCGCCGAGCTGCGCGTGGTCCTGGCCCAGCCCCCGGACGCTGATCCGGCGCTGGAGGCCCGGGCCATGGCCGAGCTTCGCGCGCGGCTGGGAAAGGTCGAAGCAGCGACCGACGCAGACGCGCCGGCCGCCGGTCCCGAGGGTTTGAAGTAGGACGCAGACCCGACAGGACCCGACCACCATAGCGCGCCCGGCAGCACAGCGCTCCGGGCGCGCACTCCGGCGCCACTGCCGACCCGCCAGCTTCGCTGACGTGCCACTGCCGATCCCAGATCCGAAGTTAGGGCAACCGGAGGAATTCCTCGCACTGCCGATCCGCCCGACGGCTGACCACGAGCTGCTCGGCGCCTCGGCGACAGCAGACCGCTGCCCATCCCATGCGTCAGGATGCCCGACGCGCGGTATTCGGGCTGGCCTCGGTTTCAGTCCCGTGGCACCGCGTTCGGCCACGGCGTCGGCACAGGGGCCAACCCGCGCCGCGCCGGGTCGCAGGCTACCCGACCCAGTCCTCACGACGCAGCGTGTAGAGCACCCCCTCCACCTCGGGCACGACCAGCCCCGGCAGGACCCTCCCCGGGAACACAAAGCGCCCCGACTCCCGCAGCCCCACCTTCTCCATCACGCGGCGAGAGGCCAGGTTCTCCGGCATGGCCCGCGCGCTGACCACGTCGAAGCCGAGCTCCTCGAAGGCACGCCGCACAAGCAGCCTCGACGCGGCGGTCGCGATCCCCTGGCCCCAGAAGGGTCGCGCCAGCCGGTAGCCGATCTCCGCCCAGGCGGGCTCGAAGCTGTCCAGACGCAGGTGGACCCAGCCCAGAAACGCGCCATCAGGCGACTCGACGGCGAAGAAGCCGAGCCCAGGCCGGGTCGCCGCCGCGAGCATCCGGGGCAGCAGGACCTCCGCCGCCAGCTCCCGCGGCGTGGGTTGGCCGCCGTTGATGAAGCGCATGACCTCGGGGTCGGCGTCGAGCGCGACGAGCGCGTCGAGGTCGGCGACGGTGATCGGGCGGAGCTGGAAGGGGCGCATCGGGGCTCCTGTAGCCGCACGGGTATCGGGTATGCGAGCGGGCGGCGCCCCCGGGCTTCAGCGCGCCTCGCCCTGTCGCCGTTCTCGTCGCCCATGTGGGCGATCCCCGTCACGTCCTGGGCGTGGTGCGCCCGCAGGCAATCCGTGGGGTCGCTGACGCCTCCAACAAGGGGCGGCTGGGGCCGTCCACCGCCGAGGGGCCATTCCCGATGGAGACCACCTACACCTGGTCGGCGGAAGGCGAGAAGACCAGGGTGACCCTTCGCAACCGAGGCGAGCCCACCGGCTTCGCGAGCGCCGTCGCGCCCGTCCTGGCGATGATGATGCGCAGCGCCAACCATGCGGACCTCGCGAAACTCGATGCCCTGCTGGAGTCGCGCCGAGGCGTTATCCGACCTCGGGACGGGTGGACCGCATGAGCTGGCTCTTCATCGTCGCGGGCGTCGCTCTGCTCGTCATGGGCGGCGAGCTGGTCGTGCGCGGCGCCGGACGGCTGGCGCTGGCGGCGGGGCTGAGCCCGCTGGTGGTCGGGCTCACGGTGGTCGCCTTCTGCACGTCGGCGCCCGAACTGGCGGCCTCGTTGGTCGCGGCGACGAGGGGCACGCCCGAGCTGGCGCTGGGCAACGTGATCGGCTCGAACATCGCCAACATCGGGCTGATCCTGGGGCTCGCGGGTCTGCTGCGACCCATCCCGGTCCAGAGCGGGATCCTGCTGCGCGAGATGCCGCTGGTCATCGGGGCGACGGCGCTGTTCGCCTTGCTGGCCTGGGATGGCGGCTTCAGCCGGCTGGACGGCGCGCTGCTGGTGGCGGCGTTGGTGGTCTACGTCGGCTGGATGCTGCGCGCGGAGATGCGGAGGGGATCGGGCGAGCTGGCCGAGGCGTACGCCGAGCACCTCCCGGCGCGAGGCGGCGGGCTGGCGGCGCAGGCGGGGCTGGTGCTGGGCGGCGTGGCGCTGCTGGTGGGCGGCGCCGAGCTGCTGGTGCGCGGCGCGGTGGAGATCGCGACGGCGTCGGGCATCTCGCCGCGCGTGGTCGGGCTCACGGTCGTCGCGGTGGGCACCAGCCTGCCGGAGCTGGCCAGCAGCCTGGTCGCCGCCTGGAAGAAGGAGGGCGACATCGTGCTGGGCAACGTGCTCGGGTCCAACATCTTCAACGTGCTCGGCATCCTGGGCGTCACGGCGCTGGTGAGCCCATTCTCGGTGGACATCGCGGCGACCGGCTTCGATCTCTGGGTCCTTGTTGGGCTGAGCGTGGCGCTCCTGCCCATCTTCTGGGCGGGCAGCGCGCTGCGGCGCTGGGAGGCGGCGCTGCTGCTGGGCAGCTACGCGGCCTACGTGGCGCGGCTGTTCGTCGGGCAGGGCTGAGGCGGGGCGCGACGACGGGCGGGGCCAGGGGAGCAACCACCCGGGAGCGCCCTCCAGACGCACCACCGAGCCACTGCCGATCCGATCCGCTGGCGCCCTGCTGGCGATCCCTTCCGAGCCACTGCCGATCTACTGCCGATCCAACCGCCGAAGCAGCTGTAACGCCGTGTTACAGCCGAGCTGCCGATCAGCGTAACTGCCGATCCTGAGCTGCACGCCAGCTCGGAGTCACCGCTACGACAGCAGATCGTCAGCCAGTGCCGATCAACTGCCGGACAGATTCTGGTCCAGTCCCTCCCGCAGGGCTGGCCAGCGCCCCGCCGGCGATTACAGACCCCCTGATCCCATGTTCAAGTCACGCCACACCGCGCCCACGTCAGCGCCGCCCGCATACTCGCCGCCCGAACGCGACGACGGCGTGCTGTGCTTCACGTCACGCGACCAGCTCCTCGCCTGGCACGACAAGGTCCATCACGAGCAGCCCTGCGCGCTGCGCGAGGTGAATCCCCAGAGCCTCGGCGACGTCTCCTTCAACCTCGCTGTGCTCGCCGCGGAGCCCCACGGCGGCACGCTGCTCATGCTCACACCCCCAGGCTCACGGGGGCTCGACTGGCTCAGAGAGGTTCGCGAGGAGCACGCGCGGGGCGCGATCAGCGGCCCCCACAAGATCCGCATGGAGGGCGAGCCCGCCGTGCTCATCGGCGTCGCGTCGAACGCCGCCCCGACCTTCTGGGATCATCTGGAGCCCGACGGGTGGCCCGTGCCGGCCGCCGTCGAGGCCCGCTTCGATGATCGCCGCGTCACGAAGCTGATGCAGGCCGGGCCCTTCGCCGCGCCCGTCGGCCGCTCGGAGCAGGAGCACCGCGCCCAGACCCTGCTCGACGCGAGCGCGCGCCGATGGTTCCGGGGGAGGATCGTGCCCACCGTCGCCGGGCTCGTGGCGCTGGGCGATCAGCCCGAGAAGCACCTGCCCGGATGCGCAGTCGCCATCCGACGGCCGGGCTGGTCCGATCAGCTCCACCGCGGATCGTTGTCCTGGCTGGCCGAGCGTGTCGCCAATGAGCGCGGCCTGTGGGGCGCGATCCCGAGCGACATCGCGCGCGCTGTCGTCGTGCTGGCTTTGGCCGAGCGCGCCTGGGTCGGGCCGGACGCGGACACGCCGATCACGCTCACCGTGGAGTGCGGTCGCGTGCGCCTCGCCGTGCCGACCACGGCCGCCAACGCCAGCGAGCGCGAGGACCGGGCCTCCGCCAACCCGCGGCTGCGACACCTGCTGGTCCGGTGCGGCGACCTGCCAGCGCTGCCGGACGGCGCCATCGTGGACAATGACGGGGTGCTGGTGGCGTTGGGCGAGCGGTACCCGGGCGGGCGCTGTGACTTCGAGAGCTCGGTGACGTGGCTGTCGATGCCGTTGGCGCCCGAGGTTCGGGCGGCGCGGCCCATGGTTCGCCCGGTCGTGCGGCCCGCTATCTCCGCCTCGCCCGTCGTCGTGCCGGCCGAAGCGCAGCCGGTCGCGAAGGCTCAGCCGGTGGCCTCAAGCGCCGTCGTCCCGAGCGCCGCGCCGCCCACACGACCACCCACGCCGCCCCGCCCGCGTCGTCCAGGTCCGCCGCCGATCTTCCACCCGCGCCCCGCGCCGCCCCCGCCTGCCCCGCAACGCCCGGCCGCGCCGCCGCTGGCCGCACCCGAGCCTGAACCGGCGCCCGAGCCTGAACCGGCGCCCGAGCCACCCGTGCCAGAGCCGCCCGAGCCCGTGCCCGCCGTCGTCACGCCGCCTCCTGAGCCACCGCCGCCCGCCCCGGCCCGGCACCCCGCCGGCGCCATGTCCCTCGAAGAGCGCATGGCCCAGCTCCGCGACCTCTTCCGCCAGGCCGACCGTCCCCTCGGCAAGGCCGAGATCGCCGCGATCCTCGGCATCAACCGCGACACGCCTCGACACGCGATCAACGCGCTGGTCGCCGAAGGATGGCTGGAGCCCACCGACACGAACCTACGCTCGCCGGTGTTGCGGTATCGGCGGCTCAAGCCCTGAGGGGCTCACGATCCTGGCCAGGCTTATACGCGTGGCGCCCTGACCCGCACGCCTCCTCATCCAGGCGTCGAAGCCGTCGTACAGCGTTCGGCGCCTGTCGCCGATTCGATCCGATAACCATCTGAATTCACGGTGGCACAATTCCTGCTTGGCTGAGACACGACCGGAGCGCCGCATGTCGAGTCTCGCGAGCCAGGACCTGATCCTCCCCACGCAGTCCAGCGCGCCCATCGCGGGCTGGTCACCGCCCGCCTGGACGCCGGCCCAGGGTGAGGACAGTGAGGCCGCCAGCGACGAGACCACCACCGGTCTGAGCGAAGAACAGCGCGCGCTCGATCAAGCTGCCGCCGCCGAGGCCGGCATGGGTCAGGTCGAGGTCGACACCCTCGGCAACTTCGGCCTGCGCCCCTCCGAGCTCGACCCTGCCGCCGCCAGCCGCATGGCCGTGGGCATGAAGCGCATGCAGGCTCTGCTCGCCTGTGATGGTGGAAACGAGCTGGGCTGCGAGCTCGCTGGGCCGGGCCTGGTCGGGCACGAGAGCTGGCAGGGCGTGGGCGGCGACACGAGCGAGGATCTGGTCGTTGAAGGTGAAGAGTTCACCCTCCGCTTGAACACCCGCACCACCGCCGACGGCAGGACCGAGCGCGTCCTCTTCTACAAGGACATCGACGGCACCTTCCTCTCCGGTGTCAGCGCCGAGCCCGTTGAGGGCCTGTCCGAGCACGAGGCCCCGGCCGAGCAGCCCCCCGCGCCAGACGAGGAGGGCCTCGGCTCGTTCCTCGAAGGCGCGATCCTCGGCGACTTCGCCGGCAACGACACCTGGAGCGCCGTCGCTGGCCAGACGACGGTGGGCCTCATCCCCATCGCCGGCCAGATCGCCGACGCGCGCGACACCCTCGCCGCCGTGCGCGACGTGGCCGAGGGCAAGGACGGCGGCTGGGCTCGCCTCGGCGCGGCAGGGGTGGGCTGGATCCCGGGGATTGGCGACGCGCTGAAGGGCGGCGCCCGAGTCGGGATGCGCCTCGGGACCGAGGTCGTCGAGGAGGGCGCCGAGCGGCTGGTCAAGGAGGCGGCAGAGGAGGGCGGCGAGCGGATCGCGAAGGAGGGCGCCGAGGAGGCGGCCGAGACCGCTGGCCACGCCCCCGAGGGCGTCTGGAGCCACGTCGGCAACCCCGGTCCCACCCTGCCGAACACCCAGATCCCTCGCTGGTTCGAGTTAGAGGCTGGCGGTCAGCGCGTCTGGGTGGCGCCGAACGCCACCGAGCACATGGAGGAGTACCTGACCCGCTCGGCGATGACCCACGGGATGCCTATGAACAGCCAGGCGCTCATGGAGAGCCTGCACGCGGCCGTCGAGACCGCCGTGGCCCAGGGCATGAAGATGGACACCCCCGTGGTGGTCGGTCCCTGGGAGCTCGTCATCTCTCCGTCGCGCGGCGCGGGCCAGCTCCCCTGCCTCAAGCACGCCGTCTACCGTCCGTGAGGAGCGCCTCATGATCCGCATCGTCTCCACCGCCCCGCCCGCCAGTACACCTCCGCAGGTCGAGACCGACTACTACATCCCGCTGAAGGTCAAGATTCCCCGGGAGTCTCGCGAGGTCCCGTCCTACTGGCGCACCGGCGACTTCCACCACAGCCTCGTGGAGGCGGGGCTGGACCCGAGGTCCGGCCGACTCGTCTCCGTGACGGTCACCCTCGTCCACGCTGAGCACACGCCCGATGCGCTCACCGCGCCTGCGCTGCGGCCGAGCGAGCAGGGACTCCCGATCCTGGACCTCGCGCGCCTCCAGGGACACTTCACCGACGACCCAGGCCCCGTCCTGCTGCACCTCGGCCCGGACTTCGTCTGGCTCGCGTTCACCGAGAGCGCGCCGCACGTCCGCGAGCTGCGGTACGACGGGCTGCGCTTCCTGATCGGCGACGACGACGCCTGGCTGGGGCTCGTCGCCGAGGGCATCACGGCCGAGCAGATCTCCGAGCTGCGAGCGGGGATCCCGCGAGGGTAGGCGCCCCAGCCTGACGCGCTTCCCGCTCACGAGATCGCTCGCCTCCCGCCGTTGCCCGGCCTCCTGTAGACCCCGGAGGTCCGTGGCGGTCAGGTTGCTCCCGTTTACCCTTGAGGATTCTCGCTCATGGCCGTCGAACACACGCTCCTGCTCACCCGCGCGCAGCTCCCCACGCTCCCGGCGCCGACCAAGCTCGTCTACGCCCGCGCGCGGGAGGAGACGGAGCCCTCTGCGAGTTACCACGCCGAGGACTGCGGAATTCGCAACTCCACCTACGTCTACTTCCGTCTCGACAAGTTCAGGACGCCTGAGGCCGAGCAGGTCTTCCTCTTCCTGGTCGGCGACGTGCTCCGCCAGGCCGACGACGACGCCCTGCTGCTCGCCGACGGTGAACTGCCCGTGCTCCGGCGCACCGGCGGGCGCGTCGTTGTGTCGTCGAGGTCGCCCTGGCGCGCGCCCGAGCAGATCGCGCTGCTGGGGCTTCCGGTGGAGATTGAGGATCTCGGGGGTGTGGTGTGAAGAGCCCGGCTGATGGGACCGCGGGCATGCGGGGAGAACGCCGGCGGCGCGCACGGTCCGCGATCTTCAAGCGACGCATCTGGGCCGGATGTCCCTACAGCGAGACAACCCCGCGTGATATCTGAGCGCGGATCGACGTACCCTTCCCGGAGCCCCGCAATGATGGCGCCAGCCCCCGATGAGCCCCGCCGAGAGACCGGCCGCCGGCCATCGTCGTCGACGGGAACACGGCAGCGGTTTGGCTTCCGCGACGGTGACCGGGGCACGCACTCCAGCCGCACGCTGATGCTGAACGAGCTGTCCACCCTGCTCGACGCGGCTCCGCCTGGTGCGACGCGTGACCAGCTTCGCGCGCTCATCGAGGATGAAAACGTCCTGGGCAAGCGGTCGGCGGGCAATCGACACTCCAGCTTCAAGAGGCTCTCTGAGCTCTATGGTCTGGATCCGGCGTTTCCGGTGTACCGCATCATGCGGCGGCTCTGGGAGGACGAACCCGCCGGTCGTCCCCTGCTGGCGCTCCTGTGCGCCATCGCCAGAGACCCACTTCTTCGAGCATCGTCCGAGACGGTCCTTGACGCAGCCGTAGGCACGGTTCTAACGCCGATGGCCTTGGGCGCGACCGTCCATCGACCGCTCGCGGTCACTACGCTCAGGTCCATCGGACAGAACCTCGCCTCATCCTGGGCTCAAGCCGGCTTCCTGTCGGGCATCATGTCCAAGACGCGCACCCGCCCCAAGGCCACACCAGGTGCAGCGGCTTATTCGCTGGCGCTAGGACATATGGAGGGTGGGCGAGGGAGCCTCTTGCTCACCACGCCGTGGACCCGCCTGCTCGACTCCAGCCCAGACGAGCTGTTGAACCTCGTTCGACAGGCAGCACGGCGCGGCTGGGTTGAGTACCGTGCGGCGGGCGACGTAATGGACCTGCGCGTCGACGCCCTGTTTACGGACGAGGAGCGGAGGTGGTGCGATGCCCAGTAGAGTGGACGCGCTCGCAGATGCCTACACGCGGCATGTCGGACTGCCCTGGGAGCGCGGGCTGGCGCCGCCTCAGCGGGTGTGGTTCGCCGTCTACCCGAAAGAGGAGGAGCGCCGCCTTCGCTACAGGATCGCGGCGTTCCAGATCGCAACGGTGGACGCTGGAAAGCGCTGGGTGCTCGTGGACCTCACCGACAGCTTCTCGCGCTGGTTTGATGGCGAGAAGTACCGTGAGCAGTACCTGAAGAACCCCAAGATGATGGCGCCGAAGCTGCCGCGGTTTCTCGACTTCGTCGCCAGTGAGGTCACCACGGCAGCCGAGGCCAGCGGCGCCGACGACACCACCGTCGTCGCCGTGCTCGGCGTCGCGAGCATGTTCGGCTGGGTGCAGGTGTCGGATCTGGTGCCTCGTGTCGTTCCCCAGCTCACGGGGAGGCTGCTCGTGTTCTTCCCAGGATCGCGCGAGGGCAACGTCTACAAGCTCCTCGACGCGCGCGAGGGCTGGAACTATCTAGCCACGCCGATCACTGCCTTCGACGATGGGAACACTCCATGACGCTGAACCGCGAGGTCTTCGCTACCGACCCCGACAGCCTGGAGCTGCTGAACCATGGCGTCGCCGAGATCAAGAGCGGGCGAACCGAGACCGAGCTTCGCACACTCCGATACGAGCTGGCCACGTTCGTCTGCCAGGGCCAGTACGAGAGCGGCTTGCGGAAGGTGCTGGAGACCTTCCTCGCGAATCTCGGAAAAACCGAGCAGCCTGGCATTTGGGTCAGCGGCTTCTTTGGTAGCGGTAAGTCGCACTTCGTCAAGGTTCTGCGTGCGCTTTGGACCGACGAGCCCTTCGAAGACGGCACCCGGCCGCGTGGGCTCGCCCACCTGACGACCGAGATCAACGACGCGCTGCGCGAGCTGTCCACGCGCGGTCGGCAGGCCGTTGGCCTTCACGCCGCCGCTGGCACGCTGGGCGCCTCCGCCCGCAGTGTGCGCCTGGGTATCCTGTCTGTCGTGTTCCGTTCGGTCGGGCTGCCCGAGCGGTACGACATCGCCTCTTTCGTGATGTGGCTGCGCGATCATGGCTGCTTCGACGCCGTGAAGGCCGCGGTTGAGGTCGAGGGTGCGAGCTGGGACGAGGAGGTCCACGACTTCCTCGTCTCGCCTATCATCCATGAGGCCATCGCCGCGAACTTCCCGAAGTGGACAGCCCCAGCCAGCGAGATCGGCACTCTGCTTCACGCGAGCTTCCCCGATCGCGATGATGTGTCGAACGAGGAGATGGTCACCGCGATCCGCAAGGCGCTGACCCGGGAGGGGCGGTTTCCTCTCACATTGCTCGCAATCGATGAGGTACAGCAGTACATCGGCGACAGCTCCGAGCGAGCGTTGCGTGTTCAGGAGGCCGCCGAGGAGTGCGGCAAGCGCTTCGGCTCGTCACTCCTGATGCTCGCGACCGGGCAGGCGGCGATGGCCGGCAACAGCCAGCTCCTGAAGCTCAAGGGGCGCTTCCCCGTCGAGGTCCAGCTCTCGGACGCCGACGTGGACACCGTGGTCCGACAGATCGTACTCCGCAAGCGCGCCGATCGAGCCCCGGCGGTGCGTGAGGTGCTCGACCGGCACAACGGCGAGATCAGCAAGCACCTCGCCGGAACACGCATCGGACCGCGACCCGAAGATCGGGACGTGCTGGTGTCCGACTACCCACTGCTGCCGGTGCGGCGACGCTTCTGGGAGCACGCGCTGCGTGCCGTGGACGTGGGCGGCACCACCGTCCAGCTCCGCAACCAGCTCCGCGTCGTCTACGAGGCCGTGCGCGCCAACGCGACCTCCCCCCTCGGCACCGTGATCCCTGCCGACTTTCTCTACACTCAGCTCGCCCCCACGCTGCTCCAGACCAACGCGCTCCCACGCGAGGTCCACGAGCTCGTCGGCCGACTCCAGCTCGAAGGGCGCGGGCTGGAGGCGCGCCTCGTCGGACTGGTGTACCTGATCGGCAAGCTGCCACGCGACGCCAGCCAGGGCGGAGATCTCGGCGTGCGCGCGGACGCCGAGACCCTGGCCGACCTGCTCGTGCAGAACCTCGAACGCGGCGGGGCCGAGACGCGCCAGTCCGTCCCCTTCGCCTTGCAGGCCCTCGTGGACGAGGGCAGGCTCATGCAGGTCGAGAGCGAATATCGCGTGCAGACCCGCGAGAGCGCGGCCTGGGAAGCTGATTTTCAGAAGCACAGAAAGGCGCTGGCTGATGACGATGGCAAGGCGGGCTCGCTGCGCAGCGACGCAGTGGCTGCGGCCGTCCGGCGACGTCTGGCGCTCAGCGGGGTCTCTCAGGGCCAGTCCAAGGTCCCCCGCAAGGTGCAGCTCCACTTTGGCACATCAGAGCCGACCTTTCACAAGGAGGGAGGGGCCTACAACGGCGTCGTGCCGCTGTGGGTGCGCGACGTGGCGCAGGAGGGTGTGAACACCCCCCAGCGGGACGCGGTGCAGGCCGGCGCCGACTCGCCCGTGGTGTTCCTGCTGCTCGCCGACCGAGATGGGGAGGAGATCAAGAAGGCGCTCGTGACGTTGAAGGCAGCAGAGACGACGTTGCAGACCCGTGGCGTGCCTGGAAACGACGAGGGCAACCTGGCCCGCGCCGCCGTCGAGACTCGGCGCAACAGCGCGAGCGAGCGCCTCACCAGCCTGCTCAACGAGGTGATCGACAACGCGGTCGTCGTCCAGGCCGGCGGCAACGAGATCATCGGGCGCAGCGTCCAGGAGGCTGCGCGCGCCGCGGTGGACAACGCCCTGGCCCGCCTGTTCCCCAGGTTCGCGATGGGGGACCACGCACGGTGGGACGCGGTGGTGAAGAAGGCCCAGAGAGGCGGCGGAGACGCGCTGGCCGCCGTAGGCCACGACGGCGACGCCGACAAGCACCCCGTTTGCATCGAGATCCTGGGCTTCACCGCCGCCGGCCAGACCGGGGCGGACGTCCGCCGACGCTTCGAGGGGCCACCTTATGGCTGGTCGGGCGACGCCGTGGACGGGGCGCTCTACGTGCTCATCGTCACCGAGCACATGCGTGCGTCCACCTCGGGCGGGGCACCGCTCACCGCCGCCGCGCTCGATCGCGCGAAGATCGGGCTCTCCAAGTTCCGCGCAGAGACCGTCCCGCTCACGCCGCTGGAGCGCATCGGCGTGCGCCAGCTCATGCAGAAGGCCGGCGTCGCCTGCAAGCCGAACGAGGAGCCGCAGCAAGCCCCGGCGCTCGTCGCCGAGCTCAAGCGCCGCGCCGCCGCCGCCGGGGGCGAGCCGCCCGCCCCTGCCGCGCCAAACACCGCACACCTGCTGGCGTTCGATGGGCTCGCCGGCAACGCGCTCGTGAAGAAGCTCTTCGAGGCGAAAGACGGGCTGGCCGCCGATCTCGACGCCTGGGACCGGCTCGCCAGGGCCATCGAGGCGCGGCAGCCGCGCTGGCAGCAGCTCTCGGCCCTGTTGACAGCCACCGCGTCGCTGCCCATCGCCACCCAGGTCACAGCCCAGCGCGACGCGCTGCTGCACGGCCGCGGCCTGCTCACCGAGCCGGATCCCGTGCCCCACCTGTGCGAGCAGGTCACGACCGCGCTGCGCGCGGCGCTGATCGCGGCCCGCGACGGATGGAAGGCCGTCTATGAGGCGGAGCTGACCGCGCTGACCGCCGCCGAGGCGTGGAGCAGGCTGTCCCCCGAGCGCCGCCAGGCTCTGCTCATCAAGCACGGCCTCGCCACGGTGCCATCCCTCAACGTGGGCACGACGGCGGAGGTCCTGGCGTCGGCCCAGGCGCGCACGCTGAGCCAGTGGGCGCTCGACCAGGCGGGCCTGCCCGGCCGCTTCGCGGCGGCTCGCCTCGAAGCCATCCAGCTCGTCGCCCCCAAGGCGCAGTCCGTGACCCTGCCCAAGGCCACCCTGCACACCGAAGCCGAGGTCCAGACCTGGTTGGACGAGGCCAGAGCCGCCATCCTCGCGAAGCTCGGCGACGGCCCCGTGGTGGTGTGATGGGTCGAAACCCCTTCGTCAACTCCAGGCAGACCCCGCCGCCCGAGGACCCTCGGGTGGTCGCTGTCATCGAGGCGGCACACACCGTTCGAGATGCCTTGGGGGGCGCGCTGACAGAGCGGGCCTATGTGGCGGCGCTACAACTGGAGCTTGTGGCTCGTGGCGTCCCGGTCGAGACCGAGCGCATCGTCCCTGCCGTCTACAAGAGCACGCCCCTCCGGGACAACCTGATGCTGAGCCTGCTCGTGGACGGCGAGATCGCGGTGCTGGTCGTGACGACAGCGCAGGTCGAGCCCATCGACGAGCAGCGGCTGCACACCCTCCAGAAGCTGGGCGGCTGGAAGGTCGGGCTACTGATACACTTCCGCGCCTGGAACTTCGACGAGAACGCCATCCGCAAGCGGGAGATCTGAGCGCTGATGCCCACCCTGGACCCCACCCTCCGCGACCAGCTCGCCACCGTCATCGGCAAGGAGAACGCCGACACGGGCGCCCGCATCATCGCCGAGGCTGGCGCGAAGGCCGCCATCGAGGCGCTCGCGGTTCACCTGGCCGAGATGCACCCTCACCTCAAGGACGACATCGCGGCGGTCAACCTCCGCAAGCGCCTGCGCGCGCGCGCGCGCCAGCTCGGAGACGTGCGCCACATCGACGGACGGCACGAGATTGGACGGCTGCTGGAGCAGACGGCCTACGAGCACTGGCATCGGATGCTGTTTTCGCGCTTCCTGGCGGAGAACGAGCTGCTCATCCACCCGGAGTTGAAGGTCGCGGTCACCTTGGAGGAGTGTGCCGAGCTTGCCGCCACGGAGGGTGCCATGGACGGCTGGGAGCTGGCCGGTCGCTACGCCAGCCGGATGCTCCCGCAGATCTTCCGCCCCGACGATCCGCTGCTCGCGGTGCGCTTCGCCATCGACGACGTCAAGAAGCTGGAGGCGCTGCTCGACAGCCTGCCCACGGAGCTGTTCCGCGCGAGCGACAGCCTGGGGTGGTGCTACCAGTTCTGGCAGGCGCGGAAGAAGAGGCGGATCAACGACTCCGAGGTCAAGATCGGCGCGGACGAGCTGCCGGCCGTCACGCAGCTGTTCACCGAGCCCTACATGGTGCAGTTCCTCCTGCACAACACGCTGGGCGCGTGGTGGGTGGGCGCGGGCCGCGCGCTGCCCGTCGAGATGCCCTACCTGCGCTTCCTCGACGATGGCGCGCCCGCAGCGGGTGTGTTCGAGGGCTGGCCACGCCTGGCCCGCGAGCTGAAGGTGCTCGACCCTTGCTGCGGGTCTGGGCACTTCCTCGTCGCCGCTTTCGAGATCCTGGTGGCCTTTCGCATCGCCGAGGAGGGGCTGACCGCGCGGGAGGCCTGCGACGCCGTGCTGCGCGACAACCTCTTCGGGTTGGAGATCGACGCGCGGTGCGTGCAGATCGCGGCCTTTGCGCTGGCGTTGGCGGCGTGGACCTTCCCGGGCGCCGGCGGGTACCGGCCGCTCGCGCCGATGAACGTGGCGTGCTCGGGGCTGGCGATCTCGGCGAAGAAGGAGGAGTGGGAGCGGCTGGGGGGTGAGAACGCGAGGCTGAGAGCGGGCATGGGGCGCATGTGGGAGCTGTTCAAGGATGCGCCGGTGTTGGGGAGTTTGATTGATCCCAAGAAGGAAGCACCGAACCCGATTCAGGTGGCGCGGTTCGAGGAGATTGCTCCGATGCTCGCGAGAGCGCTGGATGCGTCTGTAGTGGCAGACGAGGCCGACGATCGCGAGTTCCGGGTGGCCGCGAACGGGGTAGCTTCGGCAGCCACCATCCTGAGCTCAGACTTCACGCTGGTATGCACGAATGTGCCATATTTAGCCCGACAAAAGCAGGAAGATAGTCTTCGCAGGTACTGCGATCTGCATCACGCTAGGGCGCGGCACGACCTTGCGACCACGATGATCGAGCGTTGCATCGAGATGTCATCGAGAGGTAGCACCATTGCGGTCGTTGCGCCCCAGAACAGTCTATTTCTCGACGCCTATAAGGACTTCAGGGCGAGTCTGTTGCGGACGACCAGCGTTGGACTCATTTCGGCACTTGGACCTGCGGCATTCTGCGACATGAACTGGTGGGCGATTCGAACGATGCTCCTTAGTACAACAAGATCACAGCCAGCAGACCAGCGTCACTTTGCAGTGATCGATCTAAAGGACCATCGCACCACTGCCGAAAAGCCAGCCCTACTGCGAAGTGAACCTGTACTTAGACTCCCACAGCAGAAACAGTATCGACACCCAGATCACCGCATCATTCTTGCGCCATTCCAGCAGGAGCAGTTGCTCTCGCAGTACGCCTTCTCCTACCAGGGCATCAAGACTGGCGATGACGGCATGTACCGACGTCGCTTCTGGGAAATTCCCGCCCTAGACCATAAGTGGAGACGCTACCAGAGTACCGTATCGAATGCTGTGTTCTACGGAGGGCTGGAGTACGCAATCTGGTGGATAGAAGATGGAAAACGACTGGCGCGCCGGCAGGGGGTTTCAGCGTGGGGTAAATTAGGCGTGGCCCTAAGTCAAATGTCGAACCTGCCAACGGCGCTCTATTTGGGTGGACCATTCGACAGCAATATGTCAGCAATAATCCCCAAGCAAGATGCCGACCTACCTGCCATTTTGGCATTCTGTAGCTCTGCCGAGTATGTGCAGGCGGTCAAGGTGATCGATCAGTCGGCAAAGCCCACGAACAGCTCACTCGTGAAGATCAACTTTGATATTGAATTCTGGCGAAGGGAGGCTGCACGCATTTTTCCTGCAGGACTGCCAGGTAGGTCAAGCCAGCGTCCGACACAATGGGTGTTCACTGGCCACCCTCGTCATGCAGAAGATCCCCTCCAGGTCGGCATCGCCCGCCTCCTCGGCTACCGCTGGCCCGACCAGCAGCCCGACGCCCTCGACGCTCTCGCGGACAAAGACGGCATCGTCTGCCTCCCCGCCTTGCGCGGCGAGCGCCCGGCGGCCGACCGCCTGGCTGACCTGCTCGCGGCGGCCTGGGGCGCAGACTGGCACCCGCAGACCCTCACCGACCTGCTCGCCGCCGTCGGCCACGCCGGCACTCTGGAGGAGTGGCTGCGCGACGCCTTCTTCAAGCAGCACTGCGAGCTGTTCCACCACCGGCCGTTCATCTGGCACATCTGGGACGGCCACCGCGAGGGCTTCTCGGCGCTGGTGAACTACCACCGCCTCGACCACGAGGGCCTGAAGTCGCTCACCTACACCTACCTGGGCGACTGGATGCGCACGGTTGAGATCGAGGCCAGGGCCGGCAAGAGCGGGGCCAGAGACAAGCTCGCCAAGGCAAAGGCGCTCCAGCAGCGCCTCGCCGCCATCCTCGAAGGTGAGGCCCCGCTGGACATCTTCGTCCGCTGGAAGCCCATCGAGCAGCAGCCCATCGGCTGGCACCCCGACCTCGACGACGGCGTGCGGCTGAACCTCCGGCCCTTCCTCACCGTCGGCGACGTTGGCGCCAAGGGGGCCGGCGTGCTCCGCTGGAAGCCGCAGAACATCAAGTGGGGCGTGGATGACGGCAAGAACCCGCCCGGCGCCCCCTGGGGCGAAGTCCGCGACAACGCCAAACACCTGACGCTCGCCGAGAAGCGGGCGGCGCGAGGTGAGACGTGACCGAGCTGCACACGGAGCGCGGCGGCGAGCTGACGGTTCTCTACACCGGCCCGCAGAGCCGGATGCCGGCCCGCTATGAGGGCTGGCTCCAAGTCTTCGAGCACTGGCGGCAGCACCATCGCAGGTACCACGACCTCGTCAATCAACAGGGATGGACCTGGGAGGAGCGCCCCAGCATCGGCTTCTTCGCCGCTGCCGCCTGGGCCAGCGGGGGGTGCGCGATGGAGGAGTACACCGTGCGGAAGAAGGGCGCGCACGACCGTCGCACCCGATACGCTGGCCGCGCGGACCTGTGGGCGCGCGTTGGTGAGGTGACCTACAGCGTCGAGGCCAAGCAGGGCGAGGTCCGCGTCGATCCGACGGACATGCGCACCCTGGTCAAGCTCATGGACGGCTCGCGCAATGACGCCGCGCGCGTGGTCGAGGAGAGCGACGAGGCCGTCGGGCTGAGCTTCGCCGCCTTGACGGTCGCCGACGTCGAGCACCCGCGACATCGCGCCCACCTGAAGCGGCACGCCTCGCTGGACCTGGGCGAGCTGCTTAGGACCCACTTCGAGCGCGGCTTCATCGTCCACCTGTTCCCGCGCTGGGAGCACGATCTGGAAGGCTGGGGCGACGTCACCTATGTCGGGCACACGATGCTCGTAGGGATAGGACCGCAATGATCCGCAACCTGCAACTCCGAGATGTGGGGCCTGCGCGCGAGCTGGACTTCGAGTTTGCGCCACGCCTGAACGTGCTCACCGGCGACAACGGGCTCGGCAAGACCTTCGTGCTCGACGTGATCTGGTGGGTCCTGACGACGACGTGGGCGGGGGAGAAGGCGTTTCCGTGGCGCCCCCCGGAGCCCGACTGGACTGGGCTGGACCAGGAGCCGCCCGGCCCACCTGACTTGAACCCTCGGATCCACGCGACTCTGGCCAAACGCGAGGGAGTTCCAGGAGCCCTGGCCGAGATCGAGACGCGAGGCGAGTACCGATGGGAGAGCCAGGAGTGGATCCGCCCGCTGTGGCGCCCCGGGGAACGTGTCGTGGGTCAGGTCCCGACGCCGGCAAGGCACGATGAGTCGGAGGTACGCCCCGCGACCCTGGTCGTCTACGCGCGCATCGATGGGAGCTTCGCGGTCTGGGACAGCTACTACGCCAATGGCGGAGTGGAGTCCTTCGGCGACGCGGCGATCCTGCTCACGCGCCAGGATCTATGGGACGGACAGAAGGTACCCGACGCTGCGGTCGCGGGTGGCGAGCGCACGGTCATCGAAGGGTTGATCCGTGACTGGGTGACCTGGCAGCAGCGCGCAAAGTCGCCGGAATTCGAGGCGCTCCGACGTGTCCTCCACATGCTCTCGCCCAGAGACGAGCTGCTTCAACCTGGGCAGACACCTACGAGAGTTCACCTCCGAGATCGGCGAGACATCCCTACCTTGGTGACCGAGTACGGTGTCGTGCCGGTCACGCTGGCGTCGGCCGGCATGATGCGCGCGTTGGGGCTCGCCTACCTGCTGGTGTGGGCCTGGACGGAGCACACCAGGGTCGCCAAGGAGAGTCGCCGCAAGCCGACCCAGGACGTCGTGCTGCTCATCGACGAGCCAGAGCTGCACCTTCACCCGGGCTGGCAGCGGACCTATCTCCCCGCAGTGCTCAAGGCGGTCAGCACGCTCGCGCCGAACGCGGCCATCCAGGTGTTCAGCGCGACCCATTCGCCGATGGTGCTGGCCTCCTTGGAGAGCGTGTTCGACGAGGAAATCGACGATCTCTTCGTGATGGAACGGGACGGTAGCATCGTCCGCTCCAACGAATTGCCCTTCATCAAGGAGGGTGACATCTCAAACTGGCTTTCATCTCAGGTCTTCAAGAGCGTTGGCGGACGCTCTCGTGAGTCCGAGTTGGCCATCGATGCCGCAATGGATTTCATGGCCAGTCGATTGCCCGAGGCGGAAGGCAAGCTCAGAGAGCTGGATGTCCGGCTAGCAGAGCTTCCATCTCGCAGCGAGCGTCCTTGGCCGCCCGACATGGAGGAGTTCGCCTCACTTGTCGAGGACGTCGGCCGTGGACTTCCCCTCGTCGATCGGATTCATGCTGCGCTCAAGTATACCTTACCCGGTCACGACGAGTTCTGGGCCCAGTGGGTCCGCACCTGGAGTGAGCAGACCGAACGTCGGGTACGTCGATGATGCGGTTCGCGAAGGTACCCAGGCCACGCGGGTGGCAGACACATGTGCTCAAGGCTGGCGTCAAGTGGTTAAAGGTTCCTGCGAACCAGACGAAGGGGTCGCCCCGAAAATACTGGTTGAAGTATGCCGACAAGCTCGCGGCGGGGTTTCATGAGTTGTGCGGGTACACTGTCATGTGGACACCCAACGGGGACGCCGATCACTTCACACCATGGGCACACCTGAAGGTCACGAAGCAGCTCAGGATGGCCTATGAGTGGTCGAACTTCCGCTATGCCGACCATTGGTTCAACATCTCTCGAAAGACGACGCCCATTCCTGATCCCTTTGAAGTGGATGACAATTGGTTTGACTTGCTACTTCCATCGCTGGAGCTTGTCGCAACCAGTTCCGTCCCGCTTTCGGAAGTCACCAAAGTGACTGCTGCATTGCGCTGGCTTGGCAAGAGTCGTGGAGTCTTGAAGAAGCGGCGTGGGTTCTGGAAGGGATATCGAACCCTCGATGCGAATGGGAACCCGGGGATCTCCTTCACGCAGCTAGAAGAGTGGGCGCCGCTGATTGCGCGTGCCCTTCGGAAAAACCCGCATTTCCTCCATCCTGCCGACTTCGCTCGCCACCAGGCAGGCACCCTATGACAGTCCTCGACGCCCTCACGGCCCGCATCACGGCGGCTACCGCGCACAACCACGCGACCGAGCACGGCCCGGTCGCCGTGCTCTGGACCGACGGTGACCGGAAGTGGGAGCCCGCGCTCACCGCCCTGCGCGCCCGGATGCCACAACTCTGGACGCTCGGCCCCTACGACCCGGCCGCGCGCCAGGGGCCTGCGGCCTGGGTGAAGTGGCGGCTGGGTCAGCACAAGGACGGCGACCCCACGCCCGTGCTCTACCTGCCCGGCGTGCGCCGCCTTCAGTTCCGCTCGCTGGAGGACTTCCCCGAGGCGTACCGGCCCTTGGCGGAGCTCCAGTTCCGGGGCACCTGGTGGACCCAGCAGAACGGCAAGGACTGGACGCCGCTGGCCTTCCTGTCGAGCAAGAAGGACGGGCTCGGCCTGTTGATCGCCGAGGACCAGGCCACCGTGAGTGCGTTGGAGCGGCTGATCGTCCGTGTGCTTGCCGCGCCCGTCGCGGAGCTGAAGCGACCGTCGCGGATCGAAGCCGAGCACCTCGTCGCGCTGCTCACCGACGACCCAGATGGTGATCTGCTCGACTGGCTCGAAGACCCCACAGGCGTAAAGACACGCTGCACCCCAGATGAGTGGGCTGTCTTCCGCGACTTCGTCCAGCAGCGCCTCGACGTGGACCTGGACCGGGACGGTGCGCTTGTCGTCGCAGAGCGGCTCCTCCAGCGCAACGGCGGGTGGGCGAAGGTCTGGAAGCGGTACGCCGAGGCGGCCTCGGAGGCAAATTTCGCCGGTGTCTATTCGGTGCTGGAGAAGGTCAACCCCCCGCAGATGCTGTTCGGCGACAGGAGCGCCTACCCGAGCCACAACGACAAGCAGGAGCAGGCCCTGCGCGCCGCCCTGGTTGCGCTGGGCGCCCTGCCCGAACCCGCCGTCCGCGACCGCCTGCGCGCGCTGGAGACCGAGCACGGGCCGCGCAGGAGCTGGGTATGGGCGAAGCTCGGCAAGACCCGCATGGCGAGCGTGCTGCAGCACCTCGTCGCCCTCGCCGACGCCACCGATGCCTCCGTGGGGGGCGGTACACGCGACGCGCTGGCCCGGTGGTACAGTGAGACTGGGCACAAGGCCGACGCCTCCGCGCTGGCCGCGCTCTCGATGGTCGATCACGCCGACGGGGCGGCGATCCACGCCGTGGTGCGCGCACTGTATCTGCCATGGCTCCAGCGGGCCGCTGACCGTCTATCCGAGGTCATCAAAGTCGAGGGCTATCCTCAATCTGCGGCCGTGCCCATCGAGGATGGGACCTGCCTGCTGTTCGCGGACGGGCTTCGCTGGGATGTCGGAACCACGCTAGCGAGCCGCCTCGTCGCCGCCGGACGCCGCGTGACACAGGACGGGCGCTGGGTGGCCTTCCCCCCGGTCACCGGCACATCGAAGCCCGACGTGTCCCCGATCCGCCACCAGCTCAGCGGCGGCACGGGCGCGAGCAGCTTCGCTCCGAGCGTCAAGGCGACCGGAAAGGTCCTCGACAGCGCCGCCTTCCAACAGCTCATGGCCACGGCCGGCGTGGCCGTGCTCAGCGGCAACGAGACGGGTGATCCCTCGGGCAGGGCCTGGACCGAGTTCGGCGACATCGACAAATACGGCCACAAGCACGGCTGCAAGACAGCACGGCACGTCGAAGACCAGCTTCGCGAGCTGGAGCAACGCATCGCCGAGCTGCTGGCCGCAGGGTGGAAGCGGATCCGCGTGACGACCGACCATGGATGGCTGCTGGTGCCAGGCGGACTGCCGACGACGAGTCTCCCCGGCTGGCTCACGGAGGCCCGCTGGCAGCGGTGCGCGCTCGCCAAGGGGTCGAGCCAGGTGGATCTGCCCTCGCTGCCCTGGGCCTGGGATCCGAGCGTCTCCGTAGCCTTCCCGCCGGGAGTGGACGCCTTCTCCATCCAGACGGCCAACTCGCGCGAGTACGCCCATGGCGGGCTCACCTTGCAGGAGTGCTACACGCCTGTCCTCACGGTGAGCCTTGACCGACCCGCGGTGGAGGGCAAGCTGGGGGAGCTGCGGTGGGTCGGTCTGCGGTGCAAGGCGACGGTCCAGACCACCTGCGCGGGCCTGCGCCTCGACCTGCGTGCCAAGGTCGCGGACGCCGCGAGCAGCGTGCTTACAGCGCCCCGGACCTTCGGCGACGATGGCAACATCTCAGTGGCCGTGCCCGACGACAGCAAGGAAGGCACCGCCGCATTCGCCGTGCTCCTCGCCCCAGATGGCTCCGTCCTCGACAAGCGCCCCACGACCATCGGAGGCGACGCATGAGTCAGCCGCTCGACGACCTCGACCGCCTCGCCGCGAGCACCTTCGAGGGCTTCGTCGTCCGCAAGGACCTGGTCCGCACCTTCGCCCGCCAGTACCCGGTGCCCACCTACGTCGTGGAGTTTCTGCTTGGCCGCTACTGTTCGAGCACGGACGAGGCCGAGATCGACGAGGGCATCCAGATCGTCACCCGACAGCTCCAGAGCCGGACCGTGCGCGCGGGCGAGGAGGAGCTGTTCAAGTCCCGGGCCAAAGAGCAGGGATCGATCAAGATCATCGACATCGTCTCGGCCCGCCTGGACCAGAAGACCGACTCGTATCTGGCCGAGCTGCCCAGCTTGCGCCTGCGCGACGTGCGCATCGACGACGCGCTGGTCCGCCAGCACGAGCGCATGCTGACCGGCGGCTTCTACGCCGAGGTCGAGCTTCAGTACGACGCCGTGGTCGCCCAGGAGAAGAGCGGCCGCCCCTTCGCGGTCGCCTCCCTGCGCGAGATCCAGCTCTCGAAGCGGGACGTGCTCGGGACGCTCGCGGCTGGCCGACGTCGGTTCTCCACCGCCGAGTGGCGCCGCTTCTTGATGCGATCCGTAGGCCTGGAGCCCGAGGCCATGCGGGAGCGGGAGATCGACGCCGCGCTGCTGCGCATGGTGCCCTTCGTCGAGCGCAACTACAACCTCGTCGAGCTCGGCCCACGCGGCACGGGCAAGAGCCACCTGTTCCAGCAGATCTCGCCCTATGCGCATCTGATCTCGGGCGGCAAGGCCACCGTCGCCAAGATGTTCGTGAACAACGCCAACGGGCAGCGCGGCCTGGTCTGCCTGTACGACGTGGTGTGCTTCGACGAGGTGTCGGGCATCTCCTTCGACCAGAAGGACGGTGTCAACATCATGAAGGGCTACATGGAGTCCGGCGAGTTCAGCCGGGGCAAAGAGAGCATTCGCGCGGACGGCAGCCTGGTCATGGTGGGCAACTTCGACGTGGACGTGACCCATCAGCAGCGTGTCGGACACCTGCTGGGGCCGCTCCCGCCGGAGATGCGGAACGACACCGCGTTCATGGACCGCATCCACTGCTACCTGCCCGGCTGGGACGTGCCGAAGCTGGCCGACAAGCACAAGACCGACCACTTCGGCCTCGTCAGCGACTTCCTCTCCGAGTGCATGCACGCGCTTCGCAACCAGAGCCGCGTCGGCACGCTGATCGGCCGCGTCGAGTTCGGCGGCGCGCTCTCCGGCCGCGACCGGAACGCCGTCCAGAAGACCGTCTCGGGTCTGCTCAAGCTCATCCAGCCCGACAGCGAGGCCGTGATCCCCGACGAGGATCTGGAGTGGGCCATCCGCCTCGCGCTGGAGTGCCGGCGCCGCGTCAAGGAGCAGCAGAAGCGCATCGGCTCGGCCGAATTCAGGAACACCCACTTCAGCTACCTGCTCGGCCGCGAGGGCGTGGAGAAGTTCGTCGCCACGCCCGAGCTCCAGAGCGAGAACAGCATCGGAAGCGATCCCCTGGAGCCCGGCCAGGTCTGGACCATCTCGCCCGGCGGCCAGGATGAGCCCTCGGGCCTCTACCGCATCGAGGTCACCGAAGGGCCTGGCTCGGGCGTCAAGATCCTCAACCGGCCGCCGCCCGCGCCCTTCCAGGAGAGCGTACGCTTCGCCGAGCAGAACCTCTACGCCCGCGCCCGCGAGCTGGTCGGCGACCGCGACCCGCGCCAGCACGAGTTCTCGCTCCAGCTCCGCGCCTTCGATGCCAGTCGGACGGGTGCCTCGCTCGGCGTGGCCGCGCTGGTGGCCCTCTGCAGCGCGCTGCTTCGGAAGAGCGTCAAGGGCGGGCTGGTCGTGGTCGGCGGCGTGAACCTGGGCGGGTCGATCGATCAGCTTTACAACGCGGTGAATGTCGTCGAGCTGGCGGTGGAGAAGGGGGCTACGACGGTGTTGATGCCTGTGTCGAGCAGGCGGCAGCTCTTCGAGCTGAGCGACGACATGGCGGCGAAAGTGGACGTGGTGTACTACCTGGACGTCCGGGATGCGCTGTTCAAGGCTTTGGGGGAGTAGTCCGACCTCACCCGCCATCAATCGTACGAAGGCTCAGGTAATCGGCGTTGTACGCGGCGTGTCCTCGAACCATTTCTGAACTGTGGAGTCGATAGGGAAGTTGAGGGGAGTGTCGGCCGAGAACCCATTCTGGAAGATGGAGGCTTCATCCTGTCTACGCTTGACCAAGCCGGGCAGTTCCACGCCGCTGGCATATGTGTAGCGCTGCATTTCTGCTGTGGCCGCCTCGAAGTTGCCAGACTTGACGTTCTCGACGATGTCGGGGTCATACTTGGGGCTGTCCGGATTGAAGTACTCCGGGCCTAGATTGTAGGCGAAGCTCGTTAGCGCGTCGAATTGGCCCTGGGTCAGATGATCGCCGAAGGCCGCAGTAACCGCGTCTTCGTAGGAGACCAGTTTGCTGCTGAACAGCGCGACAGCGTCCTCCTGACTGATGCCACCCGTGAAGGGCGCTTCGGAGACGTCCCCGTTGCACGCGCCCAGGTGCACCAGATGACCATAGCCGACCGTACAGTGTCCTGCGTCGTCTTCGTAGAGCTCGCCCCGGAAGCCCTCCGCGCTCGCGATGTAGCCGGCGCCCTGGGGGCTGATCCGGTTGACCACCTGCTCGACTTCGGGGTCGCCTTCAGCGCTGGTATCGTCCCTGTTCGAATCCTGCGATGCGCTGAGGCAAGCTAGCTTGCCTCCAGCCCATCCGCCCACGAGCGCGCCTATGGGCCCAAGGACGGCGCCGCCAACAAGCGCCCCTACGCCCGCCCCAGTCGTGCTGGCCGGGCACGAGTCCGCGCCGAGGCCAAGGAGGTTCTGCAAGAAGCCGTTGCCGAGCAGGCCGGCAGCCGCACCACCAGCCGAACCGGTTGTGGCTTGGGAGCTGTCGGTGCCAGCCTCCGAGAAGTTCTGGTCGCCAGTCAGGTGACTGAGCCAGGATGAGCCGTTTCCCATGTCCATCCTCCGAATTTCATCAAGATGGTGGCACAGTCACCCGAAGGCGATCAAGCGACTATCGGGATTGTTAAGATAGGCGACTGGTTAGGATTCGAAATCTTCTCGGTATAAACACCCATAGTTATGAACGATCACATAAATATATGTTCAGATGTCGAAATTTGAATTCGGCATTGCGCCGACCCGCGGCCCTTGAGCCAGTCGGGCGCAATGGCCAGGGCCTGGTACCCACTCACGCACCAAGCTCCTCCGCCGAGGACCCGGCCTTGTTAGGCAGGGATCTCTATTTGGCCGTGCCACACCACCGCACGCAGCGCCGACGTGGGCGGTGGTCAAGGTGCTGGTGGAGGGGTAGACGGCATGTGCACGAGCGACGTCGAAGCCCGCTGCAGAGGAGGACATGTGCCCGAATAGGGCGTCGCGCCACCGCTCGACGATCTCCGCGTACACGGCCGATATCGACAGGGACGATGAAATCGGCGGCCTCCATTGACATCCAGACGCTACGAGGATGAACCTGCCGATGCGAGGTGAACATGTCGTCCAAGTCCTACTCTCCCCAGAGTCAATCGCCCTCCGGTACGCCACAAGACTTGGCCAGCACTAGGTACACGCCACCTCAGGTGGGACTCGGACTCGTCGAACCGCTCCAGAATACGATGACGGGGCCAGGCGCTGACGTGGCACCGCAGGCCCTGAAACGAGCCTGGATTTCCGGTTCGAATGGCGACCGAATCGGGAGCATCGGCGATAATCTGCGGGGACGATTCGGGTGCGATGGCACCGAGGATCAAAGCACCGTATGCGATCTGATCGACTGGATCTTTGGAGATGACAGCCAACAGCAGCCCTCGGAGCCTCCCGGCCAGCAGATCGGGACAGCACTGACTCCATATGGGTTCGACATCAAGACGAAGGGTGGAACCACTGCCACCGTGCAACCAGGGGGATCGTTGTCCGCCATCGCACAGTCAAGCTATGGCAGCCAGGACAAATACCTCCAAGAAGTGCTTGTTGCCGCGCACGGTGGCAAGACGAGCCTACAGCCGAACGAGAAGGTCACTGTTCCAGGTGTCGATTTCTATGAGACCCGCAGCCTGTTCACGGGGTATACCCCCGGAACGAACGCAAGCACCACGCTGCCTGTTGGGGGATTCACGTACAATCAGGAGATAATCCCTGATGCGCCAGGCGCAACACTAAAGCCCCACGATCCTGGCAACGGGTCCGGCTTGACAATTGGCGCTGGCTATGACATGCAGAGTCGCAGCGCAGACAGCGTGTACAGTGATTTGATCGCTGCTGGACTGAAGCAGGGCGACGCCGAGAAGTACAAACAATACAAACTCGGCAAGCTCGCTGCCAGCCAACTTCCATCCATTACCGAGGAGATGCAAGCGAAGTTGTTCGTTGATGAGTACAAACGAAAGTACGAGACGCTTGCTCACAACCTGTCCGAATGGTGCCTTGAGGGAACGCCTGGACCTGATGGCACGCACAACTTACCTGATGCCTTAAAGAGCCTGGACAAAGAGACGTTTGAGCTGCTGATGGATCTTCAGTATCGCGGTGATCTAACCAAAGAAAAGTGGGAGAAGTATTTAAAGGGCCCTGTGCTCAAAGGAGACAAGGCGGGATTGGCCACCAATATGAAGAGTTGGAGCGACACTGTTCAGGGTGGAACCCTCGACAAAGGAGTAAAGACCCGATTCAAAGACAGAGTCGACCTCATTAACGGCACATACAAGATGAAGGGTGGGGACGCAAAGACGAACAACAGCGCCCCGAACACCTGACTCATCCTGCGCCATTTCACCGAGAAGCGTTGCTGGGGCGAGGTAGTCCTGGACTACCTCTACCGGGTCAGCTTGCGACTCCTCACCACCTCCCACCTCCCGGCACAAGGTACACCGCCCCGGCGTCCTCCGCCGTGGTGTCATCCCCATACGCCCCGATCAGCAGGTCCGGCACGCCGTCCCCGTCCATGTCCCCGCTACCCGCCACTTGGCCGGCGTAGTCAGGGCGGTCCTCGCCGACGGCCTCTTCCCCGAAGATGCGCATCTCGGCGTTCTTGAGCAGGGAGACGCCGTCCTGGAACCCGGGGACGAGGTGCGCGGCGATCTCATCGCTGCCATAATCATCGGAGTTGCCGATCAACAGGTCGGCGAGGCCGTCGCCGTCCAGGTCCCCGGCCCACGCCACGCTCCGGCCTGTGTTCATGTTCTCCTCTTCCCCGAGGATCTTCACCATGGCGACCTCGGCGAGCACGCTGGAGGTCCACTCCGAAAGGTCGCCGCTGAGCACGTACACTGCGCCGGCCTCGGCGCCGTAGTCGTCGTCGCTCCCCGCGCCGACCGCGAACTCGGGGTAGCCGTCTCCATTCCAGTCCGCGCCGCCTGCGACGACGTCTCCCGCCCCGCTGTCGCCAGGCACGACGAAGCTGTAGGACGCGACGAGATCGCCCGCTGTGCTCGCGCTGAGGTCCTCGCTCATGAGGACAGAGACAGCCCCCAGGGTAGGACCAGGGGCACCGACCAGGAGATCAAGCCGCCCGTCCCCGTCGAGGTCCCCCGCGGAGCTCACCGCCGCGCCGATCGCCGCCGAGCTCAGCGCGTCCGACCGCGTGAATTTGAACACGCGCCCGTCGCCCGTCGCCCCGTCCAGCTCGACGTCGCCGTACCTGGGTCCGAGGAGCAGGAACGCGCAACCTGCGTCCACCGCGTAGTTGTCATCCCAGGGGGCGCCGACCATGAGGTCGTCGAAGCCGTCCTCATCCACGTCCCCGACCCCGGCGATCGAGACGCCGAGGCCGCCGTTATGAGACTCGCCGATGAAGCGGGCGCCCAGGACGTCCCCCCGCAGCTCGGACTCCCCGGCGGGGACGGGTCCGTAGGCCAGCACCACGCTGCCTGCGTCAGCCCCGCCGGTGTCGTCGCCCGGCAGGCTGACGAGCAGATCTGCGAAGCCATCTCCGTCCACGTCCCCTGCGCCAGATACGTTGAGCGTCGCTCGGTCGTCGTCGGTGAGGCCATCGCCAGAGCTCACACCGATCAGGCGCGCGTACGCTGCCTCCGTGATGCCAGCGATCCCCTCGGTCGGTGAGCCGAGCAGCAGGTAGGCTGTGCCGTTGTTGGACATCGTCTCGTCTGCGGACTCCTGGCGTGGAGCGCCGAGGAGCGCGTCGCCGAGCCCATCGCCGTTCACGTCACCGACAAAGGCGAGCTTTGCCCCCAGGCGGTCGTCAGCGCCGGCCCCGAGCAGCTTGACAGGCGCGTCCGCGAGCGCGAAGTCACCGGCCAGTCCGCAGTCGTCCCAGGTCTCTGCCGGCTGGACATCGCAGTCGTTCACCACCCCGTCGCCGCACACCTCGCTCGCGCCCGGGAAGGTGCTGACATCTTTGTCGTCGCAGTCCTCGTCCAAGGCATAGCCGTCGCCATCAACATCATCGTCGGCGGTCGCCGTGTCACAGTCCTCGTCCACCCCCGAGTATGGGACCTCCTCGGCATCTGGGTTGATGGCCGCATCCAGATCGTCGCAGTCCTCGGCCGCGCCGTGACCATCGCCGTCGAGGTCATCGTCCAGGGTCGCCTCGTCGCAGTCGTCGTCTCTTCCGTTGTAGGGCTCCTCGGTCGCGGCCAGGTTCACCTCGGGATTGCCGTCGTCGCAGTCCTGGTCGGCGCCGAAGCCGTCGCCGTCGCCGTCTGTGTCCGCGGTCTCGGGATCACAGTCGTTGTCCACGCCGTCGCCGAGGACCTCTTCGACGCCAGGGTTCACGTCTGGGTTCGCGTCGTCGCAGTCGTCCTGGGTGCCATCGCCCCAGAACCACCCGTCCCCGTCCTGATCGAAGATCTCAGCCTTGCTCGGGGAGAGATCGCATCCGGTCATCCATGCCAGCGCGAGCCCATGTAGCGCAGCCAGCCTCATGGCGTCCCCCGTTTGCAGCGAAGCTGCCCCAGGTGGCACTGGAGCGCCACGCCGCGGACGTGATCGCCCGAGCTGACCGTCAGTGGGTTGGCATAGGACCATGCGGTCCAGGGGCTCTCCCTGAGCTGCACCGCGTAGGTCCCGGGAGGTACGTCGGCGCTCCCATTGTTGGCGATGGAGTACAGGCACCCAGAGTCCGACTTCAGCGCGATCTCGCCGGCCGTACCCATAACGCTCACGCGCACAGCCTCGGCGGCGGACGGCGCGCAGCTCCCCTGCGCCTTCCTGCTCCTGCTTGCCGACGCCGAGGTGCTCCTGTCGTTCGACCGGGATCCTGCCTCCGGGCCGGATGCTTTGGGCGTTGTAGGCGCCGGCTCGACGGCCGGGGCGGCCTCCTCCGCAGGCGTGAGGTCGGACGCGCTGACCGCGGCCACGGCTGCCGCTGGCGAAGGACCCCGGACTTCGGGGACGGCCTCCGACTCCGCCACGGCGCGCGCGGGCTCGGCCGGGGCGGCGACATCATCGGGGACCAGCATCGCCACGCCACAGAGGCCAATGGCGACCATCGCTCCAGCCGCGACCATGAGCAGGCGTCGCCCGCCTGGCTGGACCGGCGGCTCCGTCAGCTCATCGTAGCCGCCAGGCTCCACGGCATAGGACGCTGTAGACGGCGTTCTCGTCTCCTGGGCCTGCTCGGGTCCCGGTAGCGGCGTCTCGCGCGTCACCGCGGCCGGCGGGAACGATGAAGGCGTCGGGCGTCGCTCGGGTGCCGCGCTTGGCGTGGACCGCTCCCAGCGCGTCACGCCCTCCCCCACGCCGCGCGGCTGGCTCCGCTCCATGAGGATCGTCCCGACGAGCTCATCGTCCACGGGGCCCTTGGGCTCAGCGCCGACCTTGGGCTGGGCGAGCAGCGGGACGAGCGCTCGCTCCGTCCAGAACCGAAGCGGCTCACCGGCGAGCCCCCCGCGGAGGCGCACGCACCGGCGCTCGATCTCGGCTGCGGTGGGCCGATCCTCGGGCGCCCAGGCGAGCATGGCGTGCAGGAGCCCGATCAGCTCGTCGCTGAGCCCCTCCAGGGCCACGACGCGCGCCATAGCGTCCCCGATGCGGGTCTCGTGGCGGTCCTTGCGCGCAGAGGTCCGACCGAAGTTGGAGCCGACCAGCATCTCGAAGAGCAGGACGCCGAGTGCGTAGATGTCCGCGTGCGGTCCTTCGCCCTGCATGTCCAGGCGCTCGGGGGACATGTACTCCAAGGTGCCGAACGCGAGCGAGTGTGTCTCGGCCTCCCGAGCCTCGAACTCCGCGCGGGCGATCCCGAAGTCGAGCACCTTGACCTCGCCGTGCGGCGTGATCTGGATGTTTGATGGCTTGATGTCCCGGTGCAGCAGGCGCAGCGGGGCGCCGGTTGGACCAGGCTGGTTGTAGGCGGTGTTCAGCGCGCCCGCGATCTCGCCGACAATCTCGACCGCCGATGCGGGCGGCACCACCCCGTGTTCCAGGATCTGGCCGAGGCTGCGCCCCTCGACGTACTCCATCACGATGGTCCAGCGGCCGTCCAGCCTGGTCAGCCGGTCCACCTGCACGATGGCCCGGTGGCGCAGGAGTCCGAGCATGCGCGCCTCGTCCCGGAGTCTTCGGGCTACCTCGTCCACGTCCTCCAGCTTCTGATTGAGCACCTTGAGCGCCACATCCTTGGCGAACCCTCCCTCGCCGATGAAGCGCGCACGGTAGACCGTCCCAAAGCCGCCAGTGCCGACGACCTCCACGAGCTCGAAGCGGCGCCCCTCCTCTACCATACGAACCTCGCGCCGATGGCGGCCACACCGAAGCCGAGCGCGACGCCGCTCACGGTCTGCGCCGCCAGGCCGATTCCGCCCACGCGCAGACGCTGCGCCTCCACCTCATCGGCGTCGAAGTCGGCCCGTTCGGGACCATACCCGTCGCCGATGTACTGTTTCGCGGCGTTGATTTGCGAGAGATCATGGGCCGTCCAGGCCCAGAGGCCAGCCGCGACGAGCGCCGTCGAGCCCGCCATGAGGTTCAGCTTTCGGTTCCAGGTGCGCCTGGGAGGCGTTGGTGACGACGCATCGCCGGAAGATATCGGGCAGACCGTCAGCACGAGCGGATCGGGCGGTAGGAGTCCGGCCCACAATACGTGTCCACGCGGATCCTTGATGAGCGTCAACGATGGACGCTCCTTGGGGAGGTCAAAGGTCACACGGCCATCCACTACGAGCTGGCACGGATCGAAGACCCGCCCGAGCGTTCGGGGGGAGGGCGGCGCGGCGCGGGCCTGGGCGAGCAGGCCCTGCAGCGCGTGTCCCGGCGGGGCGACGTCCTCGGAGAGCGTGGCGGTTGAATCGGCCTCCACCATCGCGCGCAGGGAGGCGAGCGCCCGCGATCGGTCTCCGGCCTGAAAGGCCGCGAGCGCCTCTACGCGGTGGACCTGCGCTACATCCGACGGGGTGGGCGCCTCGATGAGGCACCCGATGTCTTTGCGCAGCGCCTCCATGCTGGCCTTGAAGTCGTCGTCCTTCATGTCGACGTACTCCTGCTCCGCCACATGGGCCATGCCCGTCATCATCGCGGGCGTGCTGGCGCAGGACGTCGCCGCGACGGCTGATCTCGCCAGGAGGAGAACGGTGGTCAACATGAGGCGAGCTCACCGCGAAGGACGGCACCGGCCGCTGGGACGCGCTGAGCGTCGGGCCTCGGATCTGACTCGTTTCGCATCGCGGGACATCTTGGCAGGTCAGTTCCCCATGAAGTGGTCTGAGTCTTCTCCGCGCGGAACCTGGCCGTCAACCGCTCCTCTCCGTGGGCGGCTCGCCGTACCTTGATCCACCATTGCGGCAGTGTCGGTGAACACGTCATCCCAGCGTCACCATGATCTGAATTGGAGTTCAGCCTCTCAGGCTCCCCATGAGCCGCGACGCATGGAGGTGCCGCTGGCGCGGGCATCTCGAAGCGGCGAGTTCGCTCCGGCAGGCCAGCGCTCTGGCGTTCGCAGAGCGCTGTCAAAGTGCCGATCCTGGCAAGATCGCGACGAAACCCGTCGAGGCGCCCTCGGCGACTCCATCGCCGTCCATGTCACCCGCGATGTCACACGTCGGAACGCCGATGATCGCCTCGTCGGCGCCGTCGAAATCCAGGTCTGCCATGGCGACCGACCAGCCAGCAGCGGCGCACTTCTGCCCGCCGTACCAGGTCGGCCGCCCCGACGATCCCAGTTCTTCCGTGCCCAGGCCATCCACGGGAACTGGACCGAGGATGAGGTAGACGGCGCCCGCGAGCGCCTCGGCGTCCACGTTCTCACTGCTGGCTGGATCGCCAATGAGGAGGTCGACGTGGCCGTCGCCGTTCATGTCGCCGTTGCCCGCCATGGACGTCTTGGTCACATCGTAGGCGTGCTTTACGCTAGACGCCGATCCAGAACAGGTCGAGCACCCCGGCAGGTCGAAGACCGAAGGCGCGTCTGCCAGCTCCCCGGAGGAGGGGCTGTGACCTCCAGGCAGGAGGAAGGCCGCCGCGCCCTGAGCATACATCCCACCCTCGTTGAATGCGCCTACGAGGAGGTCATCGTAGCCATCCTCATCGACGTCGCCGGCCCCCACCGCCGCGTAGGCGCAGCGCGCCGCGCCGTCCACCTGCGCGCCGCACCCGTGGTAGATCGCCCCAGCGTCTCCGCTGGAGGCTGGAGCCTCTTCGCCGGGAGCGAGGAAGAGGAACGCGGCCTCCTCGGTGAGCACGGTCGCGTCGTTGTCGGGTCCAAGGCGGGCCGCGGCCAGGATGTCCCGCAGACCATCTCCATCGACGTCTCCGACCCCTGCGAGCGAGGTCCCAAACCACGTCTCCGTCTGCCCGTCGATGCGTGTGGATACCTCCTCTATGCCAGCCGTCGCCGCGTCCAGGAGAGTGCTCTCTCCCCACACGATGTAGACGGCTCCCGCCTGGTGATCACCCGCGTCGAGGTAGGGCGCTCCGGCCAGGAGGTCGTCGTAGCCATCGCCGTTGAGGTCGCCGGCGCCCGCAACCGAGAACCCGAGCTGACCGTCCACCACACTCCCGATCAGCTCCACGCTGTTCTCGTCGCCGATGGTCTCCGGCTTCGTAGACTCGCGGGGTAGCAGGACGTAGACAGAGCCGTGTTGATCCATGGTACAGTCCGCTCCAACGGCCGTGTAGACGTATCCGTCGCCGACGAGATCGCCCGCAAACGTGATCGCGGTGCCGAGGCAATCACCGGCCTCGGCCGACGTGAGCCCGATCCGTGCGTCCGCCGTGGTCTGCGAGCCCATCACCGCGGACGGCGGGACGTTTCGGAAGAGATATGCCGCTCCACCGACGCTCCCAGCCGTGATGTTGCGCACGGCGCCAATGGCGAGCTGCGCCAGATGGTTCGCCGGATCGCTGTGGCCCGCCACCGCGAAGCCGTAGTTGTAGTCCACGCCGTCGGAGCCGGTGCTCCTGTTTGCGACCTCGGCGAGCGCGCCACTCGCGTCCGAGCACGCCTCCCAGGCTTCGGCCGCTGAGCCCTCGCAGTCGTTTAGGACGCCGTCGCCGCACACCTCGGCCGCGCCAGGCGCGACCGTGGCGTCCGCGTCGTCACAATCGTCCGCCTCGCCGAACCCGTCGCCGTCGAGGTCGTCGTCGGGGGTGTCGGGGTCGCAGTCGTTGTCCAGATCGTCGTAGGTGACCTCCTCGGCTGAAGGACTCACCTCAGCGTCGGCGTCATCGCAGTCGACCTCGACGCCGAAACCATCCTCGTCGAGGTCGTCGTCTGGGGTCGATGGGTCGCAGTCGTTGTCCACGCCGTCGTAGGGGATCTCGTCGGCGCCAGGGTGTACGGCGGGGGCGTCGCTCGCGCAGTCGTCCGGCCAGAGCACGCCGTCCGCGTCCGGGTCCAACACCTCCTCCCTGGTGGGGCCGAGGTCGCAGGCCGAGCAGAGAGAGACGAGCGCGATGATAGTCACCCGTGTGATCATGGGATCTCCCGGCACATCTTGAAGGCCAGCATGCAGCGCAACACCACCTGGTCGCCCTCCGGGAGGGGCACGGTGTTGAGCGCGATCCAGCCCTGTGGTTCACCGACATAGGCCAAGACATCGTAGGTGCCGCTGGGTATGCGGCCCTCGCCGTTGATCTCGTAGGAGGTTTCTCCATGCCCGCCGACCAGACGCAGGTGCGTGAGGTCACCCGTGAGCCGCACCAACACGCGCGGGGGCTCAGGTGCCGGGGCAGGCGACCGTCGCCGGCCGGTAGCCTCCGACGACGAGGGGGCAACGGGCGGGGGTTGCGGCGGGGGCGTCACTTCGGTGGGTGCGGGAGGCGGCTGTGGGCTGGGAACCGGCTCGATGGGGACGGGTGCTGACTCCGGCCGATCCTCGGCCTCACTTCCCGGCGCGACCTTGGCCGTAGAGGAGGTATCGGGTGCGTCTCGCCAGCCTGCCCAGGCCAGGAGCCCGGCCACTGAGACCGAGAATGCTACTGCCAGGGCGAGGAGTCCCAACGCCATGATCCGGCGTCTGCTGCTCGTTGGGCGCCTGTCTCCACGCTCCGCTGGCGCGCTCCGGGTCTGGGTCGGCGTCGGCATCGGCATCGGCGTGACCCGTCGCCGCGGCGACGCTCCAGGCGTGACCGGGCTGGGCTCCCATCGGGTCTCATTGCCACCAGTCGCTGGGGCCTCCGGGCGCTCGACCAGGATCGAGCCCGTCAGATCCTCGGCGACGCCCGTCCCGGAAGTTCCGATCACCCCCGCCTCGACATCAATGGCCGGGAGCGTCCTCGCGGCCCAGAAGCGCAGCGGCTCTCCCTTCAGCTCGCTCCGAAGGGCGATGCAACGGCGCTCGACCTCGCACGCCGAGGGCCGATCCTGCGGCGCCCACGCCAGCAGGGTGCCCACCAGCTCGACGAGGTCCTGGTCGACGCCGGGGAGATCTCCGAGGAGCTCCAGCGCCTGGAGCAGGCGTGTCTCATGCCGATCCCGGCGTGCGGACGTGCGCCCAAGCGGTGCGCCCGCCAGGAGCTCGAACAGCACGCCCCCGAGCGCGTAGACGTCGCCCTCAGGTCCGTCGTGGGCCATGTCCAGCCGCTCAGGGGACATGTACTCGGGAGTGCCGAAGGCCAGCGAGCGCGTCTGGGACTCGCGCGCGTCGAACTCGGCGCGGGCGATCCCGAAGTCGAGCACCTTGACCTCGCCCTGCGCGGTGATCTGGATGTTTGACGGCTTGATGTCGCGGTGGATCACGCAGAGCGCCGCTCCCTGCGGGCTGAGCCGGGTAAACGCGGTGTCCAGGGCGCCCGCGACCTCCGCAGCGATCTCCAGCGCCACCGTCGGCGGCACAGGCCCCAGGCGGAGCAGGCGCGTGAGGCTGTGCCCCTCGACGTACTCCATCACCACGGCCCACCGGCCGTCGATCTGCGTCAGCCGGTCCACCTGGACGATAGCCCGGTGGCGCAGCAGGCCCAGCATCCGGGCCTCGTCGCGCAGGCGGCTTGCGACCTCCGCCACCCCCTCCATGTCGGCGTTCAGGAGCTTGAGCGCGACCTCCTTCGAGAAGCCCCCCTCTCCGGTGAAGCGGGCGCGGTAGACCGTGCCGAAGCCGCCGCGACCGACGACCTGCAGGAGCTCGTAGCTGCGGTGCTCGGTCACCATGCGATCGTGACCCCCACCGACAGCGCGCCAAGGCCGAGGGCCATGCCAGTCGTCGCCACCGCGCCGGCGTTGAGGCGGTCCCGACGGTCAAACAGGTCCGAGATCTCGGCGGCGCCGTGGCCGAGATCCTCTTCAGGGATGTCCTGCACGATGAGCTCGCCATCGGTGGTGAGATGGAGGTTTGCGAAAGCCGTCGCCGTCCAGAGCCCGCCGGCGGCGATGACCGCACCGCCGGTGGCGACCCACAGGGGCCAGACGCGGCGGCGGCTGTTGGCGGCGGTCGCGTCGGGGCACGCGAGCACGAGCGTCCCCTCCGGGGGCAGCAGCCCGCTCCAAAGCGTGTGCTGGTGGGCGTCCTGGACCACGATCAGCGCAGGTCGATCGGCCGGGCGTGTATTGGAGGGGACGCCGTCCACAGAGAGCGTGCACGGCGCGCTGATCACGAGCGGGGCTCGCGGCGACGCAGGGAGCGCCTGAGCCTCCTGGAGCAGCGCGCTGAGGCGGTGACCAGGCAGGGCGATCTCGGCGGGGAGCCCGGCGCTCGGGTCCACCTCCAGCATGGCGTGGAAGGATCTGCGCGTGGCGTCCTCGTCGTCGGCCAGGAATGCGGCGAGGGCCTCGACGCGATGGACGCCGGCGGCGTCGGCGGGGATAGGGGGACTGTCGAGGCAGGAGGCCGCGTCGAGCATGGTCGCGCGTGAGCGGGCGAAGGCGGTGGAGTCGAGGTCGACGAAGTCGGCTTCGGCGGTGCGGGACCAGCCGGTCATCATGCTGGGGGTGGCGGGGCAGGCCAGCAGGTCAGTAGAGACGCAGCACAATGCACCGAAGGCTGAGAGGGGCACCAGATGGCGCACACGGGATAACAAGCCGGACCCCTTGGAATCTGACAAGACGTCTTGCATAGAACATTGCGCAACTTGTGCTCCATGTACCACTCTATGGCTCAATGAAGTCCTCATAGTCACCTTCGTCAGGGTGTAGCCTGTGCTTCAGGACCCCAGACGGAGCTCGCCCATGCAACTTCTTATACTTAGAAGTCGAAATCCAATGCCCGCGGTCGAACACCTCGACGTGCGACCCGGTCTTTGCGGCCTTGACCTTCACACCAAAGAAGCGTGCAATTTCCCTTGCGATTGCCCGTTTTGGAAAATGGCGAGTATTTAGCATCCTCCAATACCTGTGGGGAGGTGTCACCCACCGGCCGGACGAGTCTTCATAATCATCACTGAATTCCCAGCCGTCAACTCCAGCGAGGCACCCCCAAAGTTTGATAAATGTCTTGCTACTCTTGTCCAGGAAGGCCCGATATGGTGTTGGGTCGGGGATGTTAAGCAAATCGTCCGTAAAAAGATTGCCCTTCTCTGTGGATATGACTTCGTCGTAGGTGGCGTCCCTACCCATACCGATTGACCGGGCATACATGTCGCTCCTCCTCGTCTGCGACTCTACGCTGTGATAGCCCAATGCCAATGCCGCACCGTAAGAATGTGAGAACACGTGCAACTCCCGAATCTGAACACCAAAGGCGTTGGCCTTCAGGTAGTCCAAGAAGATCTGCTTCTCTTCGATGTGCTGTATGAAAATATGTTTCGGAAGGTACGTTTTGGCGAGGTCGTTCTTGAGATGCTCAGCAAAGACCGCAAAGTCGCCCAATTCAGCACCATACCCATGGATGATGACTGCACCTACGGGAGGGACGGGCACTACAGTTGCCTTCAGAGTACCGATGGTCTGCGCAATTCCAGAAGGGCGCGGGGGCGGAGACATGGGCTAGTCCTCCAATACTTCGACGCGAATTTGTTCTGATTTTTCTGTCTCGATTACAACCGTACGACCTCGTTCATTGGTGACCCCCTCAAATGACGTCCCGTCTTCGCGATAGATAACATATCGCCTTCCCACTACTGGTGTATCCGTACCCTCATATACAAGCAGGAAGCCGCCAATGTAAGGCGTGTTGGACGGTAGCGGGGGCCGTCCAGAATCAAATTTTGTCGGACCACCGTAGTTACCAATGATCACGTTCGGACTACCTATGACTAGGGCTCCTGTCCCACCGCAGTGGATGGTAGAGTCCTGAACACGGTGTGCAGGTATGTCGTTGATGAACACCCCTGGCGCCCCCGTAGCCGCCCTCCACGAGTTAGACCCACAGCACGCCGAGTGTGTGCCCGGATCCCCAACCCTCAGCGCCGGCATCCCGTTGATGAAGCAGTCTGGCGACCCGGCCACAGCCGGCCCCTGCGCGGAGTGCGAGCAGCAGTCGTGGCCATGACTATCGGCCGACACCCACGCGATGTCCCCAACTCGTCCAGCTTCCGGCAAACACACCTCCCCAACCCTGGCCACAGCGGGCAGCGCATGGTCAGCAGCGATGACCTACCCTTTTCCAGAGATCGGTGCGCCGTCAAGACGCCCTTCGCCGAATGAAGCTCCGTTCACCGGAGTCGCACCAACGTGTCTCATCGACATGACCCATGCCAGGAGGGGGTCGTATCTGCTATAATGTTCAGAACGAACTTTTTTCTATGTACCTCCGACGGCGTCGCTGCGGGGGGGGGCATCTTGACCCCAGGGTGCTGCGCGACGCCCCCGACACGGCGGTGGCGCCTCCCAGGTGGTCGCCTACGACCGGCCCAGGGCCCTGTGCCGCAGCCGACAGGCATCGCAGCCCCCGCATGGCGCGCCGGCCTCGGTCGGGAAGTAGCAGCTCCCGGTCAGCTCCAGCGGCACCCCGAGGGATTGGGCCAGCGCGACCACCTCGGGCTTGCGCAGCTCCAGGAGCGGCGCGCGGATCTGTAGCCGCTGCCGCCCCGCCCGTCCGGCGTGGGTGCCCAGGTCCGCCATGCGCTCGAAGGCGCACAGGATCTCCGCTCGGCAGTCGGGGTAGCCCACCGCGTCGTCAGCGTTGGCGCCGATGAAGAGGTCGCTCGCGCCAAGCACCTCGCTCCAGGCCAGGGCGTAGCTCAGGAACAGGACGTTGCGAGCCGGCACGTAAGTGCTCGGGGCGCCCTCGCTGCCATGGGCGCGGTCCCCGCCGGTGAGGATGGCACCGCCAAAGGCGCGCGGATCGATGTCCACCTGCCGGTGCTCGGCGACGCCGAAGTGCGCCGCCAGGTGCGCCAGCCCGGTGTTCCAGACGCCCGCCGCGCCCTTATGGCGCCCGTTCTGAAGGAGCGCGAGCGGTACGGCATAGGCCGCGGCCAGCTCTTCGAGGGCTCGGCGTGTCGCTGCGGAGAGCCCTCGCCCGTCGTCAACCACGAGCAGCCCGGCGGGCGGCACAATCTGGCGCAGCGCCGAGGGCACGGCGCCATGGAGCAGGCGATCCTCTCGGTCGCAGGTGGCGATCAGGACGGCGACTGGGGCGGGCACCCGAACCTCCGAGCGGGCAGAACAGCGGGCGCATCATCGCTCCCGACCCGGATCTATCACTCCATCGCCCCTTTTCGCCGAAGCGCGTCCGTGACCCTTGCGCGAATCCGCGCTGTGGCGTATCAAGAAGAAGTCACTCGCGGTCACCTGCTCCCGGCAGGCCGGTCGCACGGCGCGCAAGGCATGGCAGCTATGCGTCGCAGTTTGTAGGCCGATCCCTTCAGCCTCACTCCCCACCAGGTGCCCCATGTACGACCGCGACGAGCTCGCGTTGGTCCACGATGACCTCCCGCGTGTCCCCCTGTATGGCCTCATCGACTTCGCCCAGGGCCTCATCGCCCAGGGCGACGATGCCGAGCTTCAGCCCTTCCGTGCCGAACGGGCGCGCGACAAATCCCGCACACCTGCGCTCGCACCGAGCGTGATCATCGAGGCGCTGAAGCCCATCATCGACCGTGAGCACCCCGAGCAGCCCTTCGACTGGCACGTCCAGCGCCTGGCGCATCGCGTGAGCGCCCGTCTTCATCCCGAGCCGCAGTGGAAGGCGAGAGACGCCTACAAGCAGCACGAGGTGGCCCTCCGGCGGCTGGCTGAGCGCACGCCGGTCGCGTTCCTGTTCCCAGGGCTCCGGTTGGAGCGCCGGGAGGAGCGTGTCTGGGCGCACATCCTGGACTGGGTTGGGCGCGATCTGAGCGCCGTTGCCTGTCTCCCCTCGGGCTCCGAAGACCTCGCGGCCGTCTCCCCCGAGAGCCTCCGTGTCGCCGCTCGTGCAGTGCTCGCGCCGCTTCTTGAAGTGGCGACGCCAGACCCCGCGGATCCGACGACCCTGATCGTCGCCGGCGACGGGGTACTGGCGGGGGCGGTCGGGTGGCTCGGCAAGCTGCTCCAGGCGCGACCCGAGCTCATCGCGCTTATCGACGTGGAGCCGTTGCCCGCCCGGGTGATCCTGGCGGAGGACGCGCCCCGTACCGAGGACGACGATGATCTGTTTACCCGTCGCCGGAAGGGATGGCCGTTCCTTGACCTTCGGCGGGTCCGCTTGCCCGAGGACGCGGACGAGGCGGCGCGGGTGGTGGCGAGCGCCGTCGCGCGCCACCCCCAGCTCGCGGGCGCGCTGGCCTGGCAGATCGGCACCGAGCGAAAGGCGCCGTCGGCCGCTGGTGTGCGCGCGCTGGCCGGGGCGTCTCCTGAGCTGCTCGCCGTCGTGGTTGAGCGCGGCTGGCTCGACGGGCTACGCGACGCCGCTGAGCTCGTCTCCGCCGCAAGCGCGCTCCCTCGGCTCCAAGACCGGGCGCGAGCCCTCGTCGCCATCGGCACCCCTGCGGGGCAGGAGCTCGGGGCGCTGGCGGACGAGATCATCGCCGGCCTCAGCGACCCCGCACACCCCCTGGCGGGGGCAGGTTCGACGCTGACGACGATCGCGGACCAGGGCGCGGCGCTCGGGCTGCCGTTTTGGTTCAAGCGCCTGGAGCGACCGGGCGCGTTCCCCTGGCTCTGGGGCAGCCGCCGGATTGGGGAAGCGTTGGCGCTTCGACCCGAACCCCTGACGCGGGTGGTGCGTCGCGCGGCCGAGCGCGGGGATCGGGCCGCCGGCCTCACGATCCTGAGATGCCTGCTCTCTGACTGGGAAGAGGTCCGCTTCAGCGACCTTGCGCCGCACATCGTCGCCCTGGTCCGCGAGCCCACCCCGGAGCTGCACTGGAAGCACCGCCTGAACCTGCTGGCGCTGGCCAACTCTGACGAGGCGCGGGCGCTGATCGTCGCCGCCGTGGAAGACGTGAACGACGAGGATCTGGCAGGGCAACCGCTGCTGCTCCCGCTAACATGGGACGGCCTGCTCGCCTGCGAGCACCTGAAGGGGACGTGGCTGCTGGAGTTGATGCTGGGGCACCCGGGAACCTACGATCTTGGGCCCTTGGGCGCGTGCGCGGTCGTGGACGCGGTGCTCGATCGAGGGCTCGAACGCTGGACGGACCGCCGCCACCGCGCGGAGCAGGGAGCACCGCCCGTCGCGAACCTGCTGTTCCACCTCCTGACCGAACACGCTGCCGCGTTGGGGCCGGAGCGGCTGGCCGCGGGTCGGGTCGTCCTCGGTGGCGTCATGCCATCTGAGATCCTCGTCGCCCTCGACCGCCGCGTTGGCGCTACCTCGGAGCCCCCTCGGCTGCCCTGGGCGCACCTGACAGACGCAGATCGCGGCTTCCTGCTCCGCGAGATCGGCGAGTGGCTCGCCGCGCGTATTGCGGACAAGACCTGGGAGGGGCTGGACTTCGGCGAGGTGCTGAAGCCGGCGATCCTCGCGCGCTACCGCGAGGTGCTCGGGCCCAGCGGTGAGGCCATCCTTGCGGCGCTCGGCGACCGCTGGCCGACCCAGGCGCTCATCGCGGAGCAGGCCGGGACGCTGGGCATCCCTGTGGAGGCGCGCGCGCTGGACCGCTGCGCCGACGAGGCAGTGCCGGCCGTCCTACGTGCAGCGCTGGCGCGGCTGCCGCTGACCATCGAGGCAACGGACGACAGCCGCTATTCCGACGAGCACTGGGTCGTGCGCTGGGTCTTCGAGCAGGTCTGGGCTGAGTCGCCCGAGCTGCTCGCTCGTCACGTCCTGGCCGTCTTTGAGGCCGCGGATCGGCCGCGTTGGCGTCGCGGGCTCGCCCTGGCCCTTGTCGCGCTGCGCGAGCCATGCGGAACCGGGGTGCCGGACGCATTGACGCGGGCCATGCACGAGGCCATCGACGCGGACGAGCGCGCCTTCTTCCAGCGCCAGCGCGACGCCTTCGCCCGCGACCGCGTCGCGCAGCAGCAGGATGTACCCCCGGAGACCCGGACCCGTGAGGGGCTGGCGCGCCTCCAACGCTACGCCCGGCAGACCCGAGGTGTGGCGTGAGAGGGCGGCGCGTGGCGATCTTCGGGGCGAGCCGACGAGGCGATCCGGCGGACGGCCGCGTGTTCCGCAGCCGGGGCGACGGCGGTAACGGTGAGCTGCAGCGCCTGCTCATGGCGATTCGGGCCGGGACGTTGGAGGAGGTGGTCATCGATCACCGCTTCAACGGACACGCCGGAGTACGCGCGGTCGTGGCGGCGTGTCGGAGACGGGGCGTCCGCTACACGTACCGATGACGGCGTGGGCGCCCATGGGCGGTGCCCATTCAGCCAGGAACCTGGATGGGCGCGTGGGCGTGGGCGCCCATGGCGTCCATGGCGCCCATGGCGCCCACGGGCACCAGTTCATCACATGGGGGCGCCCACGGGCGGCGCCCAGGTCGTGAACGCCTCGTTACGCTCCACCCTCGGCCGGTCGAGGATCCTCGGGCAGCGGCTCCGGGCCACGCTGCAAACATCGCTCCCAGTACGCAAGGCCCGAGCGACCGGGGCCGACACCGGTGCCAGCGGTCGACGGTTGTCATTTCGCAGCGACGCTCTGCCCCTATACGGTCGGCAGGAAACCGGTCATGAGGCCGCGCAGGTGGATGCGGGCGCGCTGTAGGCGGCCTTGGAAGGTGGGGCGGTCGGTGTCAACCTGGGCGGCGGCGGCGTTCAGGCTGAGGCCGTCGAGGTCGATGAGGGTGAGGGCCTCCGACTGCTCGGGGGTCAGGGCGACCAGGAGGGGGGTGAGGCAGGCGGCGAGGGCGGCGCGCTCGACGGGGCCGGGCTCTGCCGGTGGGGTAGGGAGAGCGCGGTGTGGTGGCGGCTGGAGGCTGGCGGTCGTGGCGGCGTAGAGGTATTCCACCATGGAGGACGAGGGGCGCTGGGACGGGGCGTCGGTGTGAAGCTGGCGTAGCAGGCGCTGGAGCGCTGCGTTGGGAGGGACGGTCGGCGCGAGGTGCTGGATCAGCGTTTGGAGCGCGTCGAGCAAGGCGGTGAAGGGCGTCGGGGCAGGGACGAGCTGGCGGCCCGCGGTCAGGGCGCGGGCCAGGGACTGCCAGCCAACGCGGCGGGCTCGCCAGAGGCGCTGCTTCAGGGTCTCGGGCAGAATAGCGAGGTGGCGGGCGGCGTCGCGCTGGGAGCGGCCTTCGAGGTCGACCAGCGTGAGGGCGGTGTGCTGATCGGGGTCCACGTTCGACAGGAGCGCGTTCATCGCTGTGGCGAGGATTGCTCGCGCCTCACCGGTCGGGTTGCTGGGGAGCTTGGAGATCGGCGTGCCGATAGTGCTGGCGAGAATGGAGGTTCGGGTGACCGTGTAGATCCAGCTCGGAAGGCGCCCGCTGTGGGGCTGGGAGGTGCGCAGGCTGGCCAGGACCGAGGCGGCGACGGTCGGGGCCTGGTCGGCGGGCACCCAGGGGCGGACCAGGTCTTCAAGGGCCGCAGCGAACGCGGGGAGCAGGCTGCTCGCCGGGAGCCGGCGGCGCGGGGTGCGGGTGTCGGCAGAGGTGGGCACTGTGTCGTCGGTGGTGTCCGGCGCCAGGACCTTGAGCCCGGCGAGTACGGCCAGCCGCAGCTTGCGGCGGGCGACGTGGATTCGCGACTTGAGCGCAACCAGCGGGATCCCGAAGTGCCTCGCCGCCGCTCGCTGGGTCAGCGTGCCATGGTCTGTGAGTCGCAGGACCTCGGCATGCTCCTGCTCGACGAGATCCAGAAGGGGCACCAGCGCCCCGGCAATCCGATCCTGGCCCCCCGGATCACCGGTCGTCAGGCTCATCGGTCGAGGCCCAGGCTCGCCGGACTCCTCGATCACCCGACACACCACCTCGTGCATCCAGGGCGCGAGCTGCTTGTTGGTCCCGATCTGCTCGACCCCGACCTGCAGCCGCCCGAGCAGGCGGCTGAGCGCGTCCTCGACCGCCTCCGGCGGCAAGCCCTCGGCGAGCAGCCCCCGCAGGGCGTCCCTCAGCGGGGCCATCTCGGCCGCAGTCACGACCGGACCAGCCGCCTCGGCACGCGAATCAGCCGTCTCCTGGGGAACGTCGGCCTCACTCGCGTCCTTTCGCCCAATCTGCGACATGGGAAACTTTGCTGGAACCCGCAAGCTCCAAAAACCTCTTCAAACCGAGCGAACGAGAGGGCGGGGTTCCCAGGTTCATGGGCTCGGCGGGCGAAGGATCCGACCGCGCCTGGCAGCTCGACTTCCGCGCCGAGGCCGTGCGTCGAAAGACCGGCGGCGTGGGGATCGTCCTGCTCTCTGCGACCCCGGCGAAGAACAGCCCCCTGGAGTTCTACAACCTCATCCAATACATCGACCACGACGCCTGGACACGCATGGGCATCCGCGACCCCGAACAGTTCATTGACCGCTACCTGAAGATCGAGATCAAGGATGTCATCGACACCAAGCTCGACGTCGTCAAACGCTCGGCCGTCGTCGGCTTCCTCAACCTCCACGAGCTGCGCGACACCCTGTTCCGCTACTGCGAGTTCAAGACCGCCGAGGAGGTCGGCTTGAAGCTGCCGAGCCCGCGCGTGAACCCGCCCGTGCAGGTCCGGATGAACGCCGAGCAGGAGAGGAAGTACACGGCCTACGTCGCCGAGATCGAGGCCATCCTGGAGGGCCGCACACGGGCGTCCAAGAACCGCGTGCTGGGGCTGCTCTCGCGCCTCGCGCTGGTCAGCATCCACCCGAAGCTCGACGACGGGCACGACTGGAGATCCGCCGCGAAGAAGGAGATCGACCCGCACGCGCCCAAGCTGGACGCATGCGCGGATCGGGTGCTCCAGATCGCGTCGTGTGGACACATCATCTTCGCCGACAACCTGGCGATCCACCAGTGGATGCGGCGCGTGCTGGTCGCGCGCGGCATGCCCGAGGCGCGGATCGCCGTGCTCAACCGCGAGACCGCCAAGGCCCCGGCCGACCGCCAGCGCATCGCCGAGGAGTTCAACGGCAACCCCGACGAGGGCATCGAGCCGAAGTACGACGTCGTGATCGCCAACGCCATCGCCTACGAGGGCATCGACCTCCAGACGCGGACCTGTGCGATTCATCACCTGGATCTGCCCTGGGAGCCCGCCACGCTGCAACAACGGAACGGGCGCGGCGTGCGCCAGGGAAACCGTCTCGCCACCATCGAGATCAACTACTACTTCGCGCTGCGCTCGGCCGATGGGCTGCGATTCAACCTCATCGACGGCAAGCGCGGCTGGATGGTCGAGCTGCTCCAGAGCCAGGCCCGCGAGACCAACAACCCCGGCGCGCAGATGGAGATGACGCCCGAGGAGATGCTGCTGCTCATCAGCAGAAACCCCGAAGAGACCGCGAAGCGCCTGGCCGGCGTGCGCGCCCAGCGCGAGGCCGCCGCCCGCGAGAAGCGCGCGAACGAGGCCGCCCGTCTGCTGCGCGCCGCCAACACCCTGTTCCGCCGCGCCGAGCTGCGCGCCGACCCCGACGAGGCCGCGCGCCTGCGCCGCGAAGGGGACGAGAGGCTCAAGGCCCTGTCCACCGTCGATCCCGAGGCGTGGCCCTGGCTGGGCGTGGCCAGCGCCGTGCGCGAGCGCGCCATGCTCGTGCCCGAGCTGGGCCGCTGCCCGCTGTACGAGGGCATGGTCGTGAACCTGCCGCCGCGCCGCGCCGGCTACGCGCCCGAGATCGTCGAGATCGGCCGCATCCACGGCACGAAGTTCGGTCGCCGCGAGGCGCGCACGCTGCGCTGGCAGGCCGTGGACTACCCCGACGACCTCGGCGACCTGCGGCCCGAGCACCTCAACGGCGCCCTTCCTCCCGAGGACGATCCGACGCTCATCCCCCAGGGTGCTGACGAGATCCAACACCGTGTCGTCAACTACGTCGACCTGCGCGCGCTCGGCTGGGAGTGGGCCTCGGAAGCCTGGCTCACGCGGGCCTGGGCCTGGTATGGCGCCAACTACCGCGACGCCCTGGTCGAGATGGTGGCGCGCAACAGCTACCACCGCGACCGGCTGCTGTTCGCGGCGCTGGACGGGCGACGCCTGGTCCTGTTGCGCGGCGGCGAGCTGCGCGCCAGCCACGCCCGGCTGCTCGCTCCTGGTGGCGCCGGCTGGCGCGAGTTCCTGGCCCTGGCTGGGCGCTCTCCCTACACCACGCGCGATCTGAGCACCGTCGCGGACGCCTGGTTCAACCGCGAGCTGCCCAAGGAGCTGCCCCGCCCCGAGCCGTCGAAGGAGGCCCCGTGACCCGAAACACCGGAACGCTGCTCATCGGCACCGCCGTCGTCGGCTTCCTCGTGCTCGCCCGCCCGGCCTCCGCCGCGCGCCCGCGCTATGGCCCGCCCGCACCCCCGCCGCGCCCGCCCAACCCCGCCGGCCTGCGCACCGCCGCCGAGTTGCTGGCCACGCTCAAGCCCGGCGACGAGGCCGACTGGAGCCAGTCTGCCAAGCTCGCCGCTGCGCACCCGGGCCTGCGCCTGCCCGAGCTGCTGGAGCGGCTCCGCGCGCTCGGCTACCAGCCCGTCGTCGGCAACTCCTGGCGGGCGCTGACGACGCAAGACATCCTGCTCGCCGAGGGAAGCACGAAGGTCAGCTTCTCCTTCCACAACGCCGTGGACGAGCAGGGCTATCCGCGTGCGCTGGCCGCCGACCTCATCGACCGGCGCTACGGCTTCGGCGACAAGGACCCGGACAGCGCGCGCACGGTCGGCGCCGCCCGGTTCTTCGCCATGCTGGGCCGCGAGGCGCGTGCGCTCGGACTGACCTGGGGCGGCGACTGGGACCGGACCAACGTATGGGCCAGCTTTGGCATGGGCTGGGATCCCGTGCATGTCCAGGCCCTCCCCAACCGCGACCTGCCCGCCGTGCGCGACGCCTGCCTGCCGCGCATCCTGGGGCCGGGCGTGGTCAAGGACGGCAGCGGCGGCTACCGCTACCGCCAGTGGCCCAACGGCTACCTCCAGATCGTCGCCGGTCAGCACGCGCGCGGCGAGCTGATCCTGCCCCGAGGCGACCGCGCTGCCTGGACGGCGATTACCCGGGAAATCGGCCCCTATCCCGGCGCGAGGCTCGCGTGAGCTGCGCCTGCCAGCGGCCCATGCTCGACCGCCTGAGCGTGCCGCCCGTGCCACGCGCGACTGGCGCCCTTCGTGTAGACAGGGCGGCGCTGCGTCGTGCGCTGGGCGGTCGCGCCGAGGTCACCGAGGTCATGGGCGCCCCCAAGGCCAGCGGTCGGCCGGGCGTGAACACGGCGGTCATGTGGCGATACTTCACCGAGCATGTGTACCGATCCGGCGACCTGCCCGTCCTCGCCGTGAGGGAGCTGTTGCAGAACGGCTGGGACGCCGTCCGCGCCGCGATCAAGGCCCGCCAGATCCGCGAGCACGAGGCGCGATTCGACGTCATCTGGGACCAGAAGACCCGGACCTTGATCGCCGAAGATTCCGGCGTCGGCATGGATTCGACCACGATCCTGACCCGCTTCCTGACCCTGGGCGAGAGCGGCAAGGGCGAGGCCGCCGACAGCAGCGAGGCCGCGGGCGGCTTCGGCGTCGCCAAGGCCGTCATCCTGGGAACCAGCCAGAGCTTCAAGTGGCGTCTGCACACCCGCGACAACCTCGCCGTCAGCGCGGGCGCGGGCGCCGAGGTCTCCATCTTCGAGGCCCCCTTTCGGCAGGGCACTCGCATCGAGATCCAGGACGTCTCGCCCGACTACGACCACCAGTACGACTACGCGCGCCAGGCGTGGGTGCCGACCCCCGAGCGCCTGCGCGAGCTGCTTGCCGCCAACGACCTGCCCGGCCTACGCCTCACGCTGAACGGCGAAGAGATCCGCCCACTGTTCAGCCGGCGCGGCGGCTCCAAGGTCCCCGTGGACGGGAGCTGGGGCGCGGGCTCGACCGCCGTGGTGAAGGCGTACAGACGACCGCCGGGCGACAGGCAGGGGGGCTACTACGTGCGCCTCAACGGGCTCGCACAGTTCAAGCTCCCTGCGAGCAGCGGGCGCCTCAAGGCCGACATCGTGGTGGACCTGCACACAACTGTCCGCCCCTCGACCAAGGGCTACCCCTTCACGGCCGCGCGCGACGCCCTCCAGGAGCCCGCCGCAAGCACGCTCTACGCCTTGCAACAGGAGGTCGAGCGCGAGGACGAGAGCGTCGGCCGCGACCAGGAGGACGAGGTCTACGACGTCGAGAGCGCCGACCCCGCCGAGCGCGAGGAGGCGCGCAGCCTGGCCGAGCTGACCGACGACGCCTTCGCCGACCCCGGCTTTCAGGCCGCGCTCGCCGACGTGCGGGGCGCCATCGCCGACTTCTACGGCGAGCAGTACAAGCGCGAGCTGAAGGGCGAGCCCGTCGCCAGCGCCGCCCCAGCCGCGACCCCCGAGCTGGGCGAGCCCGCCGAGCCCGAGCGCCCGATCATCCTGCCCGAGGGCCTTCTGCCGCGCGCCGGGCCAGCGACCGAGCCCGACATCGACACCGCGCGCGGCGCCGCCAGCCTCGTAGCTGGCTTCCTCGCGACCGCCGAGCAGGCGCGCGCGGCCGGCGCCGCCACCACCGACCCCACCAGTCCCCGGCCCGCCGCCAGCATCCTGACCGGCGAGCTGCGCCGCCTGCTCGACCAGGCCGGCAAGGGCCACGAGCTGCGCCAGGCCGACTTCGTGGCCGTCGCCAACGCCGTCGAGAGCGCCACCGAGACCGCGCTCGCGCCCGGCGGCGGCGGGCTGCTCCAGGTCGCGGGCGTCGGCCGCGTGTGGGCCGCGCTCGGCCAGCTCGCCGCGCCCGAGGTCCGCGTGCCGGCGCCGAAGAACCCCTTCGGCCGCCTCTGCGTGCTCCGCGTCAGCAAGAAGCGCTTCGACCGCGCCCGCGCCCGCCGCTTCAAGCTCGGCTGGGCGCGCTTCATCCCGCACCTGACGCTGTGGGACGCGACCCTGCGCCTGGTCGCCGCCGAGGCCCGCCTGCGCCGCCGCTTCGTCCCCGGCTTCCTGCTCGACGACGAGGTCGCCGGCATGGCCGAGAGCCGGCAGGGCAAGCCGCCCGTCATCTACATCAACCCCGACAAGCTCGCCGCCGTCATCAAGGCCCACCGCGAGCGCCCCATCGCCATCGCCGCCTACGTGCACGGCGTCGCGGTCCATGAGTTAACACACCTCGATATTGGTCTTGGTTCCGGCCATACGGAGAAATACATCGTCGCCCGTGAAGACCTCGGCGCCGCGACCGCGCACCTGCTCCCCGCCATCGCGATCCTGGCGACGCGGCTGCTCGCGCTGCCGGCGAAGGAGGCCGAGGACAGCAAGCGCGTCGCGAAGCTGGAGAAGCAGCTCCGGGGCGCCCAGGAGGCGCTGAAGCGCAAGGACACCGACCACAAGGCCGCGCGCGCCGAGTTGAAGCGGGTGCAGGCCGAGCTTCAGCGGGTAAGGGGGCCAGAGGATGAGGCTGAGGCGTTGTTGCGGGAGCTGGAGGAGGCGATGGTGCGGAGCCCGCCGGCTGGGGTGAGCGCGGGGTACATGGCGGGGTTCTTCAGTCGCCATACCCACCCGCTGAGAAGGAAGCTCCAGAGGCTATTTACTGCCCTACCCAACGAATTCGGCTGATCTGTAGAGCCCACCCCCTGCTGCATTTAACTTCGATCAGTATCACTTCACTGATCATTATCTACCATGTACCAGCCCTTCGAATGCGCTCCAAGAGCTGAGTCACGCGGACACTTCGCGCATCCTTTGAAAGGAAGTCATTTAGTTCGTTTCTGAATTCAATCTCATCAGGGCCGCCACCAGCCACACTACTCCATGGAGCATAGAGATGATTGGCGCGACCGCCATCCGTAAAGCCGAAGGCTTCGAGAATTCGGAACATGGTCTCCCCTGTTGGAGCCCCCTTAGGTAGACTTCCGCGGCCCAGTGCAGACGACCTAATGTAAGGGCGCACCTGCCGTTGGCCACGATCCCCAACCCGCGAAGGGAAGAAGGTCTTGAGCATTGATCTGAGCGTTGCCACCTCAGGAGGGGTCACGACCTTCTGTACTTTCGTCAGCCCAGACACACGCTTAAGGTCCAGACCTGTCCACTCTCCGCCGATCATCTCTCCAGGACTATTGACGGTCATAGTACATTCTTCGAAGGTCGCCAGTGCCACCATTGACTCCGAACCACAGGCAGTCGTCTGGTCAAAACGACTCCGCGACTCGAAGTGACAGTCTTGAAACTCCAGGGCAGGACTCTCTCCAGATTTCATATCCCTAAATCGTGTGTTTCTGAACGTACACCCAACAAAGATGATCGGCCCATCACAGTCTTCGAATCTAACCGAATCAAATTGACACCCGTAGAATCCCACGCCACGCATCGAGGTAGTATTAAACTGGCAACCATTAAATATGCAGTCATCAAATTCTACACCATCGAAGAAATTAAGGTGTGGTGAGAACGTCTTCCCGAACTCAACCCCAACAACAGTCAATTCGGTAAAGTCGGCCTCGTCCACCGAGTAAACCGGGGACTCCGCAAGAATGCTGGTCCGAAGTTTCTCGGAGACCGCTGAAATCAGCGCCAAGTAGTTCGCGCTGGCTTCTGGAGATCCTGACGCAACCTCGCGACGCAGAGCGACAAGAACCGCCGACAACTCCGCCGCATCAGACTCAAGGGCCGAGAAAAGCGAGCCATACGCAAGTTGGCCGCGTTCCGCACGGGCAATCGCAGCCTCGAACTTCTCGACCACACCACTTGCCAGTTTCCGCCGATGCTGCCATGCTCGCACCAGCAACGCAGCTCGAACCCACTCGCTGAGAAATGTCGGCCTCCACTCTCCACCTCTTGCGCCTTGTGTTCCACCCGCAAAGAGAAGTGCGTGCTTCTGCATCTGCCTGATGACCGCAGAAAAGGTCTCGTTGTCATTTATTGGGTCTATATCAAATATCTCTTTTGCGATGGAGTTTGGAAGTGGGAGCGAGTTGCGGACACTATCCGGCACAGATGACAACACCGCAAACCACGACAGGATGTCCAACTGCCGAGTTGGCGTAAATATTCCTGCGGCTACTTGTTCAACTTTGTCCTGCTCACGAACACAGGCTAACGAGGCCGCCAGAAGACACACATCCTGTACAGGCAGCATTGCGAGCCGCTCTGGAACCCCGCGCGCATTCCGAATGAGCACAGGACGGTTGCCAGCAAGCTGATAGCTACGGGCAGCACCAGCCAAGCTCTGAACGAAGAACAGTGATCGCTCCTTGCCGAGATCTTCGAAAACGATTGAAATCCAGTCGTTAATCACAGCAATAGCAGCATCCGTGGGGGGATGCTCGTCCGAGGACATGCCAGAGACATCATCTATGTCGAATAGCGGCTCCAGGATTCGTGGTGCTACATCCGGCCACGAATGAATCGTACGCTCGACAACACCACGAACATAGCGAACGAACTCAGGATCAGAGTCATCCGGCAGCTCAATCGATCCCATGAAGGATTGGCTACGGTTGACAAACGTGCTCTCCGTAGTTCGGCCTGTTACGACGACACGAGCGGAAGGCGTGAGCAGTTCAGTCTCGATTAGGCGAAGAACATCCTCGACGACTGAAGGATCATAGCGACCAGCAACCTCATCCAAGCCGTCGAGAAGAAGCGCGACGAGGCCCGATCTCACGGCCAAGGCAAGCCGCCTTACGTCATCGGGGCCAGTGACTCCAAGCCGAGACGCAATGGCCTCCCATGAAACACCTGATGCCCGCTTGAGTTCACGCAACGGGATTAGGAGGGGAAGAGGGCCTGTCCCATCGGACAGCTTACCCGCCGAGAATGTCGCAAGGGTTGTACTCTTTCCCTTTCCCGCTTCGCCACGAAGGTAGACTAACCTAGCGTCACCATCATGTCGGTCCCAATGAAGACGCTCCGTCAGCCAGGTTAGTGCACGAACTGGTGGAGCATTGCCCTCAACGACACGCAACTCGACGACCTCCTTAAGCTGGGTTGCCAGAGTGTCGGCAGGTGATGCACCCCGAAGCGCCTCACGTTGAAGTTCATATTGGGACTCCCGCCACGCCCTCGGAAGGCCCGTCAGATATGCCAGTCCGTCGTGCAGTCCATACACGCGGAGGCCAAGGCCCACGGGCCGAGGAGCAGTAACGAGTCCTGGGCTCGTCACCACGACAGCTACTTCGTAGATTTCGCTGTCCTGACCACCGATGGGCGCTTGCTTGAGAAACTGCTGGAGAGTACCGAGATCGACGGTGCTATCAACAGCCACGAATACGAATCTGCGGCCTTCACTGTCAATCTTGTACGCCTTCCCCTGCCATGGATCACCATCACAGCGAAGTAGTGTCGTGCTGATCGCGGTTGCGAACTGAGCGAGCGACTGAAGGAGGTCGTGCGTAGGCTCACGAAACATGGATAGCTCCCGGGGTGTTGGCGTAACGGATGGTGATGACTTCGGCAATAGCCTTCCACGGTAGTATGTGGCTCTTGCCCAGCGCGACGGTGTCTGGTTATGTAGGTTCTTCGGAGGTTCAAGTGCGTTCCTACCTTCTGGCCCCTGCCCTCCTCACCGCCTGCTCCACCCAGGCCACCACCGACGGCTCCACCGACATCGTCGAGCAGGCCGAGCTGGACGCGCTCGCCGCGCAGATCGTCACCCTCCAGACCCGCCTCGACGCCGCCGAGGCCAGCGTCGCCGCGCTGGAGCAGCAGGCCGCTGACGACCAGGCGCGCATCGACGAGCTGGAGGCCACCGTGGGCACCGGCACCGGCACTGACGAGCTGGAGGACCGCGTGAGCGCCCTGGAGACCGACCTGGGCGCCCTGGAGGGCACGGTGGACGCGCTCGGCGCGCGGGTCGATGAGGTCGTGGACGCGCTCGGGAACCAGATCTGGTCGCTCCAGAGCGAGGGCGACGGCTCAGGCGGCAAGGGCTCCGACTTCAGCGCCATCGGGGCGGGCATCGACCTGAGCGTGACCAGCACCGAGCCGATCCTCGCCTGGTGCGTGGCGCAGTCCTACGAGGGCACGCCCAGCCTGCGGCTGACGATCACCAGCGCGGACGGCTCCTGGGAGACCTCGGGCACCGAGGTCACCATCGACGAGAACCCGGGCATGAAGATCTACCTGACCGCCATCGCCAGCTTCACGCCGCCCGCCGCCGGGGACTACACGCTCGACTGCGAGGGCAAGCGCGGCACGACCTGGTACGACTACGACATCCTCGCCATCCAGGGCGCGCCGAGCCTGTAGGCTCACCCATCCTCGTGGAGCTGCTCGCGGCCATCCGGGACCGGGAGCCCCTGCTCCTGCCAGAGGCGGTCCACGGCGGCGGCGGCCATGGCCCGTAGCGCAGCCCGCTGGTCCTCGGCGGCCTCCGGTCGCACCACCACCTCGACCCGGATCTCCGGCAGCCTGTTCTTCATGCCCATGTGCGCCTCCTGGCGAGCCGACGCGGCCCGGCCACGGCCCAGAGACGCAAGGGGTGTGCGCGCCAGCCTGGAGCGCCTGCAGCGGCGCTTCACGCCCCGAGCAAGGCCCCAGGCCCAGGCATAGCCCTCCCCGCCCCCTGAGCCGCGCTCCGAACCCGGACGCCCCAGCGGAGGAACGCACGCCCCGCCGCCGGTGTGTTGACGCGCGCCGCGAACCCTCGGCGGGGCAGGCGGAGAATCGCTGGCCGAGGGTTCGACGATTTGAGCGCTTTTGACGCCGACTCCCGGCCGGTCACCTTGGCCAGGATGCGCGCCAGGGCGATCCGCTTGCCACGCCGCGCCTCCGGCCGCCTCGCGCTGGCGCGAACCAGGCCACGGACGCCCCGAAGCACGGCCAGTCCCAGGCCAGATCCCGGCCTTGAACGCGGATCGCGGGATCTCGCCTTGACAGGCGTTCCCCCTGGCATTCCTTTTGCAGACGTGGGGTCTGGACCCCCAACCAGGAGAACCCGATGCCCTTGGTCGCTGCCTACACCCGAGACGCCATCGACTCCCCCGCGCATGCCTCAGCACATGGTGCCGCGCTGGCCCGCTGGCTCGACGCCCACCCCGACCACCAGCTCGTGGGCGCGTGGTCTGACACCCCCTGCTCGGGGCGCACGCCCCCCGAGCAGCGCGCCGGCCTCGGCGCCCTGCTTCACCAGCTCGCGGCGACGCCCGTGGACCTGCTCCTCGTGCCCACGCAGGCGCACCTGAGCCGCGACCTGGGGGCGCTCGTCGCCCTGCGCGCCCGCCTTCGGGACCTCGGCGTCCGCGTGACGACGCTGGGCGACACGGGCACCGCCGACCCGCTCGACGCGCACCTGGTCAACCTCCCCCTCTTCCACGCCTGAATCGAGGAGCCCCCCATGCCCAAGGTCATTCTGTACTGCCGCGTGTCCTCGGAAGACCAGGCCCAGAAGGATCTCTCCATCCCCGCTCAGGAGAAGGCCCTGCGACGCTACGTCCACGAGCAGGGACCTGACTGGCAGATCGTCGCTGAGTACCGGGACGAGGGCTACAGCGCCTTCGTCCCAGCGCGGAAGCGCCCCGGCTTCGTCGCCATGATGGCCTTCTGCAAGAAGAACAAGGTGGACACCATCCTGGTCCACAAGTTCTGCCGCTTCAGCCGGAACAAGGAAGACTCCGTGCTCAGCAAGGCCATGCTCAAGCGCAAGGGCATCACCGTGCGCTCCATGACCGAGCCCTTCGACCCCGACACGAAGGAGGGCTTCCTCTATGAGAGCCTTATCGAGATGATCAACCAGTGGAACTCGATGAATTTGTCTTCCGAGGTCCTCAAGGGAATGCAGGAAAATGCCGAACGAGGCTACAATAACGGCGGACGGGCTCCCTATGGCTACGCGCGGACCACCATCACCGACAAGCGCGGCCAGGAGCACCAGGTCTACGCGCTCGGCGACGACGATGAGGTCGCCATCGTCCGCGAGATCTTCGACATGGCGGTCGAGCAGGGCATGGGCGCCAAGGCCATCGCCAACGCGCTGAACGGCCGGGGCGTGCGCGGCCCCAGCGGCGGCGAGTGGGGCCAGGGCTCGGTCTGGCACATCCTCTCGAACCCGGTCTACAAGGGCGATCTTGTCTGGTACAAGTCCAAGCGCCTGACCCACGAGAGCCGGACCCGCACCGACCCTGACGAGCGCATCGTGGTCGAGAACGCGCACCCGGCGATCATCCCGCCCGAGCTGTTCGCCCGTCGCGCCGCCCTGGCAGGCCAGCGTAGCTTCCAGGAGCGCACGGCCCGTGTCCAGCGGGTAAGCTACCTGCTGTCCCGCATCGTGCGCTGCGCCCACTGCGGCTCCACCTTCGTCGGCCGGCGCCAGAAGTACAAGGGCAAGGGGGGCGTTGAGGCCCAGCGCTACGCCTACTACTGCGGCGGCTACATGAGCAAGGGCAGCGCCGTCTGCCGCTCCTACCCCCTGCCCAAGGACTGGCTGGAGGGCGCCGTGCTGGCCGCCCTGCGCACCCACCTTGGCGACGAGGAGAAGCGCAACCTGCTGCGCGCCGAGGTCGAGGCCCGCATCGAGTCCCTGCGCGCCGCCCACACGACCGACGCGCGCAGCGTCAAGGCGAAGCTGGCGGCCATCGACCAGCAGATCGACCGCTACTTCAAGATGATCGGCCAGGGCTGGGAGATCGACCGCGCCCGCGCGCTCATCGAGGAGGCCCGCGAGAAGAAGACCCGGCTGGAGGAGGAGGTCGCCCGTGTCCAGGAGAGCGAGTATCACCAGCGCCTGCTGGCGAAGAACCTGGAGACCCTGGAGCGCCTGAGCCGGGTCGTGGTCGAGGACTTCGCCGCCATGCCCTTCGGCATCCAGCGTCAGGCCCTGCTGGCCTTCGTGGACGAGATCGTCGTGGACCCGAACCGCGAGCTGGTCATGCGCTTCCAGGTGCCCTTCGACAACGGCGGGCTCAAGGAGCTGGTCGAGAAGGCCGAGGCCGCCGCGCGCGGGGAGCTGGACGAGGACCCGGAAAACGATTCAGGGGAGAGCCGGTTAACCCGACCCTCCCCTGATTGCCTGTCCGGCCTAGAATGGTACCCCCAATAGGGTTCGAACCTATGACCAACGGATTAAGAGTCCGGCGCTCTACCAGCTGAGCTATGGGGGCGTAGCGCCGACGCTATTAACCGGCCCTCCGAAACGCGCAAGGGCTCACGCGCTGGTTCCTGCGCGAAGGGTCGCCAGGAGGGGGTCCAGGCGGCCGGCGCGGTCGAGGGCGCGCAGGTCGTCGTAGCCGCCGACATGGGTGGCGCCGACGAAGATCTGGGGGACGGTGTGGCGCCCGGTGCGGCGGGAGAGGTCGCGGCGGCCGGCGTCGTCGTCGGTGAGATCGATCTCCTCGACGGGGACCTTCTTGACCTCTTTGAGGTAGCGCGCGGCGGCGACGCAGTAGGGGCAGGTCTGGGTGCGGTAGATGACGACGGCCGAGGACATGGACGCTCCAGAGTCAGTGGGCGGCTGGACGCGGCCCGCTCGCCTGGATGCTACCCACGCCCTCAGCGCGCGCAAGGGCGGTCTCAGTAGATGTACGGGATGACCGTGGTGACCGCGTACTCCTCGTAGGAGTCGTAGGCCACGATATCGACCTCGTACCCGGTGTAGCCGCAGTTCAGGTAGGTGGTGCTGCCGAGCCAGTCGCTGAACCAGATGTAGGGGTCGTTCGGGTCGGCGTAGAGCTCGAAGGAGTCCACCCAGGCGCCCGACGGGCCGTCGTAGACGTCGGCCCACACGCTGATGACGTCGTAGACGCCGTTCGGATCATCCGCGTCCGCGGAGAAGTACCAGATGAAGTCGCCGTAATAGCCATCCCAGTAGCAACCCGCCTCGGCGTAGTTGATGAACGGAGCGTAGTTGACGTAGGGCTCCGGCTTGGGGTGGTGCTCCTCCTCGACGACGATGCAAGCAGGAAGCAGGCCGAAGAGAGCGAGGGCGATGCGCGACATGGTGACCTCCGAGACGGCTGTTCGGCGCCGTCCGTGCTGACCCTGTGACGCAGGAGCCCCCCCGGCTATTCGACGCGCCTCGAAAATTCTTTCACCTGGGTCGAGGACGCAGGCGGTTAGCCCAGAATGTCCTGACGACAGGAAGAATTTCCGATGTAACCTAGACAAA
>CAZTOW010000055.1:0-62844 GCA_964615375.1 uncultured Enterobacterales bacterium | reverse complement strand
ACAGACTCACCTCCAGCTCATGTGCTGATGAGGGGGGCAGGGCGAGGATGTACGGCGCTTTCTCCAGGGCTACGCCCGCTGGGTGCCCTTCCTGCTCGCCTGGGACGGCGTGCTTCGCGTGGTCGCGAGCGAGGCCCGGCTGCGCAAGCGCTTCAAGCCAGGGTTTGTGTTGGATGACCAGGTGGTCGGGCTCACGAGCCGGTCCGAGCGGGGCGATCTGGTCATCTCGATCCACCCCGACCGGCTTGCCGAGGTGGTCAAGGCCCACAAGGAGCGCCCAGTCGCCATCGCCGCCTTTCTACACAGCGTCGCGGTGCATGAGCTCGCGCACGCCGACGGCCGGATGGGACAGGGCCACGACGAGGCGTACCTCTCTGCGCGGGAGGACCTGGGCCACGCGACCGCCCACCTGATCCCGGCCCTCGCGGCCCTGATCGCCCGCCTGCTCGAGCTCCCCACCCCACCGGACTCCGACGCCGCGCGGGCCGAGCGGCTGGCGACCCGCGCCGACAAGCTCGAGGCCCAACTGAAGGATCAACGTGCCCGAACCGCCGCGGCGACCCGTGAGGTCAAAGCGCTCCAGGACCAGCTCGCGGTCTACACCACACCCGGCACCCGCCTCTGCTGGTCGAGCCTGCGCGAGTGGCTCACCGCCTGGCACACGCTCGAGGCGCGGCCCATCCGCGCGAACCGGCCGGTCGCCCTCGCCGCGCATCTGGAGGCGCTGCCCGACGCCCTCGTGGAGGGCGCCAGCCCCCTCGATCTCGACGATCTCGCCGCCATCCTGCGCGGAGCCCGCCCCGTCCGAGGGCGCCGCCAGGGCCACCCCACCACCCGTCTGCTCGACGCCGTGGACCGCGCCCGCCACGGCGGTCGGCGCCGCGCCCCCGACCCCGAGCGCCTCCTCCAGGGTATCGCGCAAGCGCTCCGCGCCCGCCCGCCCGAGGGCCTGGACGTCGCCGACATCGAGCACTTCCTCCGGCGCTATCGCGCGGCCCTCCTCCGCGAGATCGCCCGCGCCTTCGGAGCCGCCCCATGATCCCCTGGCCCTTCCTCGTCGGCGCGGACGCGCTCGCCCTCTCCACGAGCTGGCTCACGGTCGCGCTCGGCGCGGTCGAGGGCGATGAGACGACCGAGCCGCTCCCCAGCCGCGGCTGGCTCTCCGGTCTCGACCTGCGCCTCTCAGACCTCCAGGGCGCGAGCGCCGTGACCTTCTACCTCTCCCTGGACGCCGCCGGCCACACGCTGCTCACCCCCAGCGGCACCACCGGGGCCACCCAGACCATCAGCCTCGCCCTGAACGAGACCACCCTGGGCGGCGTGAGCTGGAACCTCGGGCGCAAGCCCTTCATCGGTGGCTCCCTCTACGCGCACGTCAAGCTGGACGCCGGCTCGGCCATGGGCGCGATCCGACTCTGCGGCGACTGCGGGAGCGCCTGGAGGACGCGCGCATGACCGGCACCCCCTGGGACAACAGCGCGGGCGAGGGCGCCGTCACCAGCGTCAACGGCTACACCGGCGACGTGACGCTCTCGGCGGTGGAGGTCGACGCCGATCCCGCCGGCACCGCCGAGGCGGCGATCACCGCCCACCTCTCGGCCACCGACCCCCACCCCCGCTACCAGGCCCGCGACGAGGCCGGTCAGCCCGGCGGCTACGCCCAGCTCGACGGGGACGGCCTCGTGCTGCAGGACCCCGCGAGCGCGAGCGCCAGTCCCGGCGCCAACAAGCTGGTGCGGGCGGACAGCGCGGGCAAGCTGGACAGCGGCTGGGGCGGCGCAGCCAGCACCCTCGCCACGCTCGACGCGAGCGGGCTCGTCCCGACCTCTGAGCAGGGCAGCGGGAGCGCCAACAGCGGCACCTTTCTGCGCGGGGACCGCACCTGGGCCACGGCCCTCCAAGGTAACCTCGGCGGCACCGACAACGCCCTGCTGCGCGCCGACGGGGCCGGCGGGGGCACCGCCAAGGGCTCGTCCGCCCGTCTCGACAACGACGGCAACCTCTTCGTCGGCAGCCGAGGCCTCCAGCAGCCCATCACCCCGTCCGCCTGGAGCGGCGCCACCACCAGCCACGATCTCCCGCTGCCCACCTGGGCCACCGCGACCGGCCGCTACTTCGCCCTCGTCCGCGTCCGCGCCCAGCAGAGCAGCCCCACGGCGAGCTTCATGGCCCGCTCCGCCCAGATCGAGCTCACCTACAACGGCAGCGCCTGGAGCATCGACGCCACCGGGCAGTACACCTCCATGGGGCCGCTCGCGCCGAGCCTGGGTTGGATGATCGTGTCCGGCAGCACGCTGCGCATGACGCTCGCGGGGCTGGGGAGCAGCAGCGTGGGCAATGTCGGCCTCGTGTTGGAACAGTTCATCTTCTACGGAGCGCTGTGATGGACCGCGACCCCGCCGAGACCAGCGTGCTTACGTTCTGTGGAGAGACGGAGGGGGACGGCTGCGTCTGCCTCGCCCGCGCCGACGCGGGCAGCGCCGCGGTCGAGACCGAGAGCGGCGGCGCCGAGGTCTCCGTCCGCTACCGCATCGTGAGCGGAGACGACGCCTACGAGGTCGAGGTCCACTGGCCCGGCGACACCGCGCTCTCCGGCGCCCGGGTGACCGGCCAGGGCGAGCTGCCCAAAGGGTGGGAGGCGGAGTTCTGGTTCTCGGACGCCCGGCCGCTGGGTTGGCTGGTCCTGAATGTCCCGCTGGATGCCAAGGTGGAGGTGCTGTGAGGGCGCGGGCGCCGGTCGTGGTGCGCGTCGGGCTGCCGACCCTGCTGGGAGGGCGGAACTGCGGAATTCAGATCGTTATCTTTGCCAGGATCGGGTGTCGGCGCACACCCAACCGGCATCGATCAGATCGATCATTTCCATGTGATCTGTGGCGTCGCTCTGAGCATGACCTACTGAAAGACTTGGAGCTTTCCATCCACTCCAGGCTTACCGGCTTCTCCCGGCGTGGATACCTGGGGGCAAGGTTCTTTTTCGCCGGGGAAAACCGTCGTGGGCCCAGCTGCCCCTCCCGGCCCGCCATCGCCTCCTGCGTAATCAAACCTCCATTCAATTGGGGTGGTGGAACGGTGTCGAACGATAATGAGTCCTCCACTTCCACCCGCTCCGCCACCTCCACCCCCGCCCCCACCTCCTCCACAGTTGATGTGGCCTCCGGGCCTGCTTCCCATCGAGTAGCCACCGTCGCCACCTGGGAGTCCATCTTCGCCAGAGGCGTCTACCAGACCAGCGCCATAGATATCACCGCCGACATCAATGACAATGCGACCGCCATTCTGGCCTCGACGGCCTCCACCGCCACCGCCACCGCCGCGACCATCAGACGCAGCCCCCCATGGGCCGCCACCTCCCGGCGCGTTCTTGGTGGCACCCATACCCGGCGTTGGGCCATGGCGGCCCCCCTCTCCCGAGCCGGTTGCACCTCCACCCCCGTTGCCATAGGCGGAAGCGCCACCGGCAACTCCAGAACTACCGCCTCCTGCACCGCCAACAGGAGTGGGGATGGGAACCATGATCGTCTCAGACTGAATCCCGTTCCAAGGGCTGACAGAGATGCTGGCAGAGGTCGCTTCAGCCAGGTCCCAGCCTCCCACTACAATGCGACCCTTCAGCGTAAAGTCTCCTTCGGACCGAAGCACAATATAGCCAATATCAACGTGCGTAACTTTGAGTGTGCAGTCTTCATCGATGAGGACGCTGGAGTAGGTGTAGGTACTGCCCGCAGCCAACTCCAGCACGCAGTTTGCTCCAGACACAGGCTTGAGCACAAGCGCTTCCGCTGCGACACCCTCTCGGGCCCACATGTTCAACGCGATCAGTGTAGCGAAGACTGGTGTCTGGTACCTCATGTTGTCCTCCCTGTTCGCCTGGACGACCTTTTTCAGCAAGAAGCGTGCCAAATGGTCTTGCGTGACTTTCTTCAGAGACATGGACGTAGCTGCTCGACATATCCAGAGCGTTTGCATCCTTCTGTATGGTCAAATGTGTCACCCCACACAGTGATGCGTGCCATAGGACCCACTTCCAGAGCGGGCGAGGAAGGGGAATTGCTATTCGGAAGCTGGTCGCGACCTGGATTGATGGGGATGGACGCATGTTGAGCCCCGCCGCGCTCATCCGCACCGTGGAGCAGCGGCTTCAGGTCCAGCCGCCGCCTGGGCTCGCCGTCCAGGATCTGGAGGGCTTCCTGGAGCGCCACCGGGCGCGGCTGGTCGCGCTGGCCGGGGCGGCGTTGAGCTCGGTCCTGCTGCCGCCGAGCGTCGATCGCGACCGGATCATCACGCTGAACCTCGGGATGGGCCGTGACTCGCTGGCCATGCTCGGGCTGCTGGTGGAGGGACGCCTGGTCGCGGAAGGCGAGACGCTCACTCCCGAAGACATCGACGCGGTGGTCTTCTCCGACCCGGGCGCGGAGTGGGCGCACACGATGGCGCTGCTCCCGCGGGTCCGGGGCTTCTGCATGCGGCACGAGCTCCGCTTCCTGCACCTCCAGAAGCCCCGCCCGGAAGCCTGGGAGCGCTACCTCGCCGAACTTCCCCCACCCGGCACCCCCGAGCGCCGCGCTGCCCTGGCCGAGCGCCCCTGGCGCGCGTCCGAGCCCGCCACCCTCGAGGAGAAGGCCGTCAGCGGCTGGTATCACCTCCGCGCTCCGATCCTGGAGGACTACGCCTCTCGGGCCACGATCGCGAGCCGGGCGAAGAAGGACTGCACCGAGAACCACAAGGTCGAGCCGATCCGCAAGGTCGTGTCCGACCTGTCACTCGAACGCTTCGGTCTCGACGCCCGAGCCTGGGGGGTCGAGGTCCGGGCGGGTCGGCGCTGGCCTCACCTGAACCTCCTCGGGATCGCCGCCGACGAGGCCGAGCGCGCCCTCTTCGCCCACCCGCGGCTCGGCGGGCGCGGGCCCTGGTACGCCACCGAGGCCTACCCGCTCCTCGAGCTCGGCGTCACCAAGGCCGACGAGGCGCCCATCCTCGCCCGTCACGGCTTCGCCGACGCTCGCAAGTCCGGCTGCTTCCTCTGCCCCTTTCAGCCGCTCGGCTGGTTCTGGGCCCTGCGCGAGACGGACCCCGAAGGCTGGGCCGCCGTCGTCGCCTACGAGGCCGCCGCCCTCGCCGAGAACCCGCGGATGTTCCTCGTGGGGAAGACGCCCATCGAGGTGGCCGTCTCGACGTGGCGCGCCCGCAACCCCGCCGCCACGGTCGAGCGCGTCCTGTCCAAAGACTACGCCCGCGCCTGTGAACGCCCCTCCAACCTGGAGCTCGCCGCATGAGCACCCCAGAACTGCTCCCCCCGACCGACCCCGCCCGCACCCAGCGCGCCCTGCGTCTCCACGCCCTCTGGCGGGCCCTCGAGGCGGTCCCGCTCCCGCGCCTCGCCGCCTGGGCCGAGGCTACCTGGCGCGCGGACCGCTTCGGCGCCCATCCTGGCTTCCTGCCCACCCTCCGCGACCGATTTGCCCGCGCCCGGGTCATCCCGCCGCGCGAGGTCGAGCGCTGGGCGCGCCTCGGGCCGTCCTTCTTCCTCGACGAGCTCCCCGCCGAGCTCTCCGTCGCTCCGCTGCGGGTCGGGGCGGCGGCGCTGGCGCCGGTGCGTGACGCGCTCCAGGCCCTGGTCCCGTATGCGGCGGATGTCCCGGGACTCGCGCGGATTCGGCGCGCGCCGTCGAATGCGCCGCTCCTGCTGGCCGTCGAAGATCTGGAGCTGCGCCTGGTCGAGGCGGGGCTGCCCTCGGCCGACGCGGCGACCGCGCTGCGGCGGGGGCTGCTGCTGGGGCACCGGGGGGCCCGGGGCTGGCTCGGCGGGGTGGTCGAGCAGGCCGCGGACTGGCTGTGGGTGTGGAAGGGCGATCCCACGGGGCTCGCGGATCTTGTGCGGGCGGACCTCGCGCGCTTCCACGAGGTGTTGGCTCCTGAGCCAGTCGCCGGGATCGAAGGCGCGCTCTGTGCGTTGCTTGTTACCGCCGGACTGCCCGCCGACGCCACCGGAGCGCCCCGCCGCGAGTCCCGCCGCGCCGCCCTCCAGGCCCTCGCCGAGATCCTCCACGCCGAGGGCCGCCGCCACCGCTACAGCGAGCTCGTCGTCTTCCTCGCCGCGTTGGACGGCCAGCTCGACGGGACCCTCCTCCGGGTTCGCCTCCCGCGCGGCCTGCAAGGTCCCGACGGCCTCGACTGGGTGCGGCGCTCGGATCTCTGGCGTCTCCGCCAGCAGCTCGCGCCCGTCGCGTCGCACCCCCGCGTCGCCGAGGCCCTCGCCGCCTTCGCCGCCCTTCCTTGACACCCACCCCCGGGAGCCCCCCATGAACACCGAGACCTTCGACCTGTCCGCCTTCGCCGCCGCGAACCCTGACCGTCCGATCCTGCTCCTCCTGCCCGCCGTCTCCGCCCCCGAGGTGACCCCCATCGACCTCGTCGAGGCCCTCGAAGAGGCCGAGTTCGAGCGCGTGCCGACCCTGCTCTACGGCGAGGCGCGTCGAGACGAAGAGGGAGACCTGAGCGTGAAGATCCGCTTCCCACGCGACCTCGACCTGCAGGAGATCTGTTTCGCCGGCACGACCCGCGGCGAGGTCGTGCGCGTCCAGTGCGTGTTCGTGGCCGACCGTCCGGTCTTCGCCGAGGGCGAGGGCGTGCCTGTCGGGCACTTCGAGGCCGGGCCGCTCGCCCGGGTCCTCAAGGGTTGGAGGGGCCCCGCCGGGCTCGAGCTCCTCGTCCACGCCCACGCCACCGGGCCCGCGCGTCTGTGCGTGAGCGTGGTGGCCCACAAGCGGCTGCGCCGCTGAGAGGTGTCCGATGTTGGAGCGCGCAGGGGTCTACACGCCACAGCAGATCGCCCTCCTCAACCGGCTCGCCGAGCTGGCGGAGGCGTTGGTGGCCGAGGATCAGCGGCGGCTCGCGCACGCCTGCTACGCCTGGGCCTACGCGCTCGACCCGACCTTGGCGGACGATCGGGCCGCCCAGCAACAGGTCCGGGCCAACCTCGCGCTCAGCGGGATGTGGCACCCGACCCAGGCCGGCGAGCTGCGCGAGGTCAACCTCGACCGGCTGATCGACCGGCTGCGGCAGGAGCTGGCCATCGCCCAGCGCGGCGGCGCCGAGCTGCGGCGCGTGTTGCCGATCCTCCGCCGTCTGGTCGAGCTCGCCGGGCTCCCGGCCTCCAAGGCCCGCCTGCCCAGGGTCGCGCACGCCGAGCTGCTGGTCGCGCTCGCGCCCCTGGTCTGGGCGGGAACCCTGCCGCGGGCCGAGATCGTCGGCCCCGTCACCGCGTTCCGGCTGCGACTGCTCGGCGTGCCGGACCCGGAGATCTTCTCCTGGCTGCCGGCGACGGGCGGCCCCTGGTGGTGGGTGTGGACCGGCGATCTCTCCGCCCTCACGAGCTGGCTCCACCGCAAGACCGAACCCCTCCGCCCGATCGCGCCCGGGGTTGAGGCCGCCCTGGAGCAGCTCGACAGCAGGGTCAGCCCCCTCGATCCCGACGCCGAAGACGCCGACCGCGCCGGCACCCGGGCGCTCATCGAAGCCCTCCGCGCGCTCCACACTGCGCTCCACGCCGAGCGCAGGACCCGCGAGGAGGCCCTGGTCGCCGCCTTCCTCGCCGCCCTGCAGGGCGAGCCCAGCGACACCCCCTGGCTCCACACCCACCATCTGCCCGAGCTGCTCCACCGCGTCGCCTCCGCCCGCCTCCTCCGCGGCGCGGCCCAGGCCCTGCGCGCGGTCGAGCGGATCACCCCCTCGAATGGAGGGTCCTGATGCCCCTCTCCCCCACGCCTTCGACCGAGACCGACTGGGGCGGGCTCGCGGGCGCGCCGCTGCCCTATGAGGCTCAGCGCCCCGGCGTGCGCGCCGTCACCGAGCACGGTGAGCACGGCGTCATCACCGCCACCCCTGGCCACAGCGTCCGCTGGCGCGGGAGCGCGCTCGATCCAGGGGCCACGCCCATGCGCCTCGACAACGGCCTGAACACCAACGCGGCGACGCCGCACGTGTACGCCGAGCTGCGCGGCCCCGACCCGGCGCGCATCCCGCCGGCCCTGCCCTGGTTCTCGGTGAACACGGACCCGCCCATCCAGCCCGAGCGTCCGATGTCCGCCCCCGACCTCTTCTATGCGCTGCGCGACGCGGCGCGGTTTGCGGGCGTGCTGAGCGCCTGGTGGAGGACGCCACAGCGCCAGGCCGCCATCGTCGAGGCCCTGACCGCGCTCATGGCCTGGGTCGCGTCGAACCCGACGCACCCGGACCGGGCCAGCATCGTGGACACCGAGCTGTACGGGCTGCGCTACGAGCTCATCGGCGCGACCTCGGAGGGGGAGCGGCGGGACCGCGAGCTCCTCGCGCGCCTCCGGCCCGACTGGCGGCGCGACTACCGCGTGGGCGACCGTGTGGCCGCCCTCGACGAGGTGCTGGGCGACTACGAGCCCGGCTGGACCTTGGAGGCCATCGACGGGGCGCGCGCGCAGCTCCGCCGGGGAGAGGAGCGCCGCGAGGCCATGCTGTGGCGCCTGCGCGTCGAGCGGCCCGCCCCGCGCCCGCCGATCGACCCGGCGGCACAGCCGGTCAGCCTCAACGCCCTGCTTCAGGACAGCCTGGGCCTGCCCTATGTCGATCCCTGGTACGCGACCGGCTTCTCGCTGAAGGTCCGTCAGGCGGTGCGCGACGTGCTTCCCGCCATCCTGCGCGGCTGGCTCGGCGAGGCTGGCCTGGACCTCACGGTGACGCGACGCGGTGAGTGGTACACCCTGCGCACGCGAAAGCGGCCGTTCACCGAGGCAGAGCGCGCCATCGTCCAGGCCCACCTGCCCACCGCGAAATGGGCCGATGGCGAGGCCGAGATTCGCTATGTCGCGGACTTTACGCCCTTCACCCAGGGCCGCAACACGGACCTGCTGGTCGGCGCCGCCCACGCCGAGCGCCTCGCGCTGATGCTCGGCGAGGCCCTGCGCGGCGAGGGCTTCCGGGTCAGCCGCGTCGGCGAGGAGCGCCGGGTCGAGGCCGCCCGCGCCTGCGAGCCCGTCGTCTTCGAGCTCAAGGGCCACGGGACGATCCGCGTGGACTGCGGTGATCCGAGCGACGCCGAGGCGTGGCACAGCCTGTACGTCAAGGACGTGCGCTTCGCCTGGGGCGGCGGGCGCTGGCTCAAGGGCAAGCTGCCGCCGCTGGCCGTGCTGGAGGCCGTGCGCCAGCGCGGGATCCGGGTGTTCGGATGAACGCCGACGCCCTCGTCAGCGCCGTCGCCGATCGGGTGCGCGCGAGCCTGCCCCCGGGCCTGGGCGCGCGCGACCTCGACGGCTTCCTGGCGCGGAACCGGGGGCGGCTGGTGGTGCAGCTCCGCGCGGCGATGAAGGCGCCGGGTGAACCGGTGGCGATGCCCTGGCGCGCAGGAGAGCTGAGCGGGCCGGCGGGTGGGATAGTGACAAGGTTCGACGCCGAGAAGGCGCGCGCGAACGGGGTCCGGTGGTCCCGCGACGCGGACGATCTCGAACCCGGCTTCACCCCGCCACAGCACTTTGACGCCTACGACCTCCTCGCCATTCAGGTCTCGGGCGGCAAGGACTCGGTCGCCTGTATCACAGCGTTACACCGGCTCCTCGGGCACCGTCCCGACCTCTGGTCCCGGGTCGAGCTCTGGCATCAGGACGTAGATGGCGCGGCCGAGCCCTTCATGGACTGGCCGGTCACCCGGGCCTACGTCCAGGGCGTCGCGGAGCTCTTCGACCTGCCCCTGCGCGTCGCCTGGCGGGAGGGTGGGTTCCATCGGGAGTTGATGCGCAGACCCTGGGGCAAGCGCGCGGGCAAGGTCCTGGAGACCCCCGAGGGACCTGTCCTCATCGGTCAGCCACCCCCGCCCAACAACCTCGGCCGGCGGCGCTTTCCGGCGCTCACCGCCGACCTTCGGATCCGCTGGTGCTCGGGCTTCCTCAAGATCGACGTCGCCCGCACCCTGCTCGCGCGCGCCGTCGCCGAGGGCTCCCGAAAGATCCTCGTCCTCTCCGGCGAGCGCGCCTCGGAGAGCGCCCCCCGCGCCCGCTACCACCGTGGCCAGGACACCGAGGGCAGCAGCGCGCGCCGGCAGATCCACCAGCTTCGGCTGGTCTACGACCACTCCGACGCGGAAGTCTGGGACGAGCTGCGGCTGGCCTTCCCGGGCAAAGACTACGGCATCCAGCCCCACGCCGCCTACGAGCTCGGCTGGAGCCGCTGCTCCTGCGCCGGCTGCGTCTTCAGCTCAGGCGAGGATCTCGCCCGGCTGCGCGAGGCCCTGCCCCAACAGTTCGCCCGCCTCGCCGCCGCCGAGCGCGAGCTCGCCGCCAACCTGGAGGCCGCCTTCCCCTTCCTGGTCGAGGAGCGCGCCCGCCTCAAGGCCGAGCTGCCCGCGGCCACTTCCGAGCGCGCCCGGATGATCCGCGCCCGGATCCGCGAGGTCAGCGGCGTCATCGGTCGAACCGTGGTCGAGGGCAAGGACGTCCTCGAGCGCGCCGACGCCGCCCTCCTGAGCCTGCCCGCCGATTTCGACCGCTGGCGCGCCTACGCCGACGGCTCCCAGCCCTGGACCGCTGACCACATGCTCCGCGGCCCGGGTGCGCCTGTGTTCCGCCAGCCCTGGACCCTGCCATCCGGCGCCATCAACCCCGACTCTGCTGGCCCCCCGACCTGAGGCTGCCATGGACCCCGAGCTCCTCCTCCACGCCGTCTACACCACCCTCCATCGCGCCCCGCCCGCCGGCCTCGACGCCGACGACGTGGACGGCTTCTTCGCCCGCAACCGCGCCAGCCTGCTCCAGGCCATCCGCCAGGCCTTCCCCGCCCCCGCGCTGGAGCCCGCGTTCACGCGCTTTCGCGAGGAGCACCGCCTCGGCCGGCTGCTCCTGGACGCCATCCAGCGCCACCTGGACGCGGGCGGCCCGGCTCAGCAGGGTGCGGAGCTCGCCGACCTGCTCGACGGCCTCGACGATCACGTCGTCTACGAGGACCGCGCGCTGTTCCCCTACCTTCGCGGCCAGCTCCCGAGCCTCACCGAAGCCCTCGACCATGCCCACGACGAGCACGCCCTCGTCTCCGAGCAGCTCGCCGCCCTCGCCGCCGCCCTCCGGGCCGGACGCCGCTACCAGGGGCCCGCCCTCGAGCTCGCCCGCCACCACTTCACGGAGGAGGAGGCCCGGATCCTCGGCCCCGCCCTCGACGCTGGCCTCGCCCGCACCCCCGCCGGCACGCCCGGGAGGCTGATGGTCCACGCCGCCGCCCTCGGCGTCCTCGCCGCCCGGGTCGGCGCGCCGCCGCTGGTCACCGAGCCCGCCGCAGAGGTCCAGCGCCCCGAGATCCAGCGCGCCCTCGACCGGCTGGAGGCCGCCTTCCAGGGCTCCACCTGGCTCTTCGAGCGCAACCTTCTGGGCGGCTTCCGCCTCGCCGCCGCCGGACAGCTCGTGCGGGCCCGCGGGCTCGTGGCCCACGCCGGGGTGGATCAGCACGACCTCGCCTGGGCCTCGGCTGGGGACGTCCGTACCCTCGGCGCCATCCTCCGCGACAGCCTCGCCCGCACCCTGCTGGAGGACGTGGACCCGCTGGAGCGCGGGGAGGTCGGCGAGGAGATCACCCAGAAGATCCTGCCCCTCCTTCTGGCCTTGGAGCGCGCAGCCGGCGTGTCCTCTCCCCGCGCCCCCCGTCTCGACGCCGCCCTGCGCCCGGGGGCTGGGGCCGAGGCCCTGGACCACCCCGCCGCCCGCGCGCTCCTCGACGACCCCGCGGAGAAGGCGGGCGAGCCCACCCGCTGGGGCGGCCTGCGCGGCGCCGAGCTCGTCCCCGCCGCGATCCGCGAGGGCCAGCGCGTGGTCACCGACTCCGGCGAGCACGGCCTGGTGACCGAGGCCCACGCCATCGTCGTCACCGCCGTCTTCGGCGGGCAGCGCGACCGGGACGTCCACCACAGCTTCACCCTGCGGCTGGACTCGGGACGGCAGGCCCTCCCCCGCGGCGCGCTCTACGAGGAGCTCGCCCGCCCGACCGCGGTGGTCCCCGACATCGAGGTCGGAGGCCGCTGGCTCGCACCTGCCGAGGTCTGGTCCCAGATCCTCGGACGCCACCGCGAGATCAGCAGCTACGCCGAGAAGGCAGACAACGCCCGCAAGCTCGAGATGAAGCGACGATGGCAGCAGCACAGCGTCGCCGCGCGCAAGGAGTTCGGGGAGCTGTACCGGCTGCTGGAGGCGTGGCGCTGGGCGCACCCGGACGAGCGGGTCGAGGGCCTGGACGAGCGGCGCTGGCGGCTGTTCACCCTGGAGGCGAAGGAGCGGAGAACCGAGGACGAATCCTGGGAGCTGGCCTGGCTGCGCCGCGTGCCGCCCGACTGGAGCACGCGCTTCCAGGTGGGCGACCGCGTGGTGCTCCACGTCCTCGGACCCTACGGTCGGCAGCCGGACCCCGGCTGGACCCTCGCCGAGATCCGCGGGCACGAGGCCGTCCTCTCCCGGGGCGACGTCGCCCGCGCCGAGCCGCTGTGGATGTTGAAGGCCGACGACAGCGCCCCGCTGGTCGAGACCTTCGCCGAGCCCCGCTACCTCCGTACCCTCGCCGAGGAGATGCTGGTCCAGGAGGGCGCCCACAAGCCCTACCCGAACCGGGGCGCCGTCGCGCGGGCGGTCAAGAGCTTCCTGGCCGAGAACGGCGTGCAGGTCTCCACCCGCGTCGGCCAGGGCAGCATGGTCACCGGCGTCGACCTGCACCCGCCGACCGGGGCGTGGAGCGCCGACGAGATGGCCCGGATGCGCGCGCTGCTGCCGGGGTTGAAGGTCTGGAACGCCGAGAGCGCGGCGCTGGAACCCTGGGAGACCGAGGGCGAGTCCTACGACCCTTACGGGGACTACCGGGGCAAGAGCGCCGGTCTGCTCATCCCGGTGGCGCACCTCCCGCGCTTCGCGGCGATCCTGGCGGGCGCCATGAAGGCCGACGGCCAGGTCCTGAACCAGCTCGGTGAGCGACGGCTCGCCGCTGGCGCCCCGGCGCGCACGGCCGTCCCCACGGGCAACCGGGGCGGCGCCACCGCTGAGCAGCGCACGAACGCCGCCGAGGGCTGCCGGGAGCTCGACTTCGAGCTCCCGGGCTACGGGCGGATCCGTGTGGTCTGTGGTCAGCAGGGCCGCCGCGACCAGTGGTACAACATATACTGGAACTCCGACCGCTACGGCTTCAACGGCGGCCGCTGGGCCCGGAACCAGCGCCCCCCCGAGCCCGTCCTCGCCGCCATCCGCGAGCGCGGCGTCTCGATCTTTGACTCCTGACCCGATGACAGTTCTTGGTCCAGTCTACCTGGCTTCGAGAACTCTGTAGAATAGCTCGATTTCTGACGACAGCCGGGAAATCTCATCCTCCGCGCTCATGATTGCGCGCTCAGGCTCGCCAAAGTACCAGTCCCAGTTCAGATTTGGGCGTTCCCAGTCCGGCAGATGCCCGCGTGCCTCATAATCCCTGTCAATCTCATCGTTATCGGATTGGTATTCACGCGCGCGATGGACTTTGAGTTGAGTTGCCCGTGTAAGGCGTGCCCGTGCGGAGGCAAGTTTGGACTCACATAGGCTAATCCGACTCTTTAGGGCGCTCTCCGAGAGCCCCTTCGCCTCTACGTAGCGAGCGGACTCAACCCTGCCGGTGCCGCCGCACTTTGGACATGGTCCCATGGAACCATTCGATGAACAAGCTACACAAGTAACCCTGCCTTCGCCTCTGCAGGCCGCGCATGTCGGATTGTGGCGGCTACCACCACCACAGATCTGGCAGGACTTCCTGAGCGAGCCTTTGCACTCTGGGCACTGTAGCCAGCCAGCCTCGCAAGTTGGGCAAGCCTTGGCTCCGTATCCATCACATGCCGCACATCGTCTTGAGTACGAAATAAAGATAAATATATCCTGTCTTTTTCCAGTGGAACCGCATGCCTGACACGCGATCTTTCGATTCCCACTGCAGGTGGAACACTTCACCCGACCCTGATTGCAGGTCGTACAGAGAATCGTCTGCATTCCCTGGCACCCGGAACATGGAGCAGTGCATTCAACGTACCGCCGCCCCTCACAAGTCGCACATGTCTCCTTTCCGCTTCCACTACATGTGCTGCACATGTTGTACATCTGCACCTCCGAACTTGATTACGTCGGTAATTCGCGGAGTCACGGCGCGCAACTAGCTGAAGGCAGCCGCCCGTTAGTCCAGAACATGCGTGGATGCATGGATCGATAGAGTCCGACACTCCTCCACCGCTGTCTCCTGGGCAGTCCGAGGCTGTGCAGTACGCCTCTCAGGCCAGGAGACACACCTCCCCCTTTCCCCCAACGACATCTTCGAGCTTGTTCAGTGTCAGGGATCGGCCGCAGCGAGGTCTGGGGCGTAGAAGCCGAAGAGGGCCTCGACGCGCTCATTCTGGGCGACCCCGGAGAGCCACTGGCCGGAGGCGCACAACAGGCGGCCCTCGGTGTTGTAGAAGCGTCGTTGCCGCGCCAGGAGACCGAGGCGGACGGTCTTGTGGCTGGCCTCCTTGGCCTTTTCCTCGGCATCTAGCTGGAAGAGAGTGTCCGCGTTGTAGGCCAGCAGCCCCAGGAGGAAGGCGCCGTGGTTGGCGTTGAGCTTCTGGCCGATCAGGCGGGACATGCCGAGGGCGTGCCTGGTGTCACCGACGCCGCTGCCGTCATCCGCCCTCTCCTCGCCCTGCTGCAGCGGCTGTGGCGACTGCCTCAGTCGCTCGTCCATTATTCCGCTGTCCCCGAGCCCCGCCGACCCGACGGGCCTCAGAAGCGGAAAAATGTACCATTCAGCCGAATGAATCCGCGCCTGGCTTTGCGCAAGGTCACCGGCCCACGCATTCTGCCCGCGCGCACCCGTCAGCTCTTTCGCGACGCGGCGTGTACCTTGCGCGTCTCCGTCCAGGTCACCCTTGCCCCGTCGCCACTGCCGCGCCCCCCTGCTTGCTCGAGATGACGCCGACCGAGCCCACCAGCGGGCGTCCTGGGCCGATCGCGTCGCCCGCTATGGCTTGCCCGAGGGCTCAGTTGTCCGAGTTTAGGTCGAGGGAACCGCGGCCGGACTCGCGCTTATCTGAGGTGCAGAGGAAGAGCGGAAGGTCGCCTGATAGGAGTCAGAACGGGCTTATTTCGTGGTTACGGAGCCCGTGGGGGCTCGGGGACGGCGACGGGAAGCACGAGGCGAAAGCCAAAGACCCCGTGGGCGCCCGAGGGGCGGAACCCGCTCCGGTTCGCCGAACGTGTCAGGGCAGGCGCGCCACTCCAGGAACCGCCGCGCAATACCCGGTTGATGCCGCGGACATCAGATTCTACCAGCACCGGCGGTGAGCCGACGACCGCATAGGTTGGCCCTTCCCTCCCCGCAGGATCGACGGCCAATCCCGCGCGACGGCAGGCGTAGGCATCCTGCTGATACCCGTCCAGACACCACTCCCAGAGGTTGCCGTGAACGTCGTGCAAACCCCACGGGTTCGCCGGCTTCTGGGCGACCGGGTGCGGGTGACCACCACTGTTTGCCTCATACCACCCAACCTTCGTGAGGTCGGCCTCCTGGTCCCCGCTCCAGTACCGCGTGGTGGTGCCCGCCCGGCAGGCAAGCTCCCACTCGGCCTCGGCCGGCAGGCGCGCGCCCACCCAGGTCTTGTCCATGGTCGCCACCCAGGCGGCGAACATCGTCGCGGCGTACCAGGTAACGTTGTAGACGGGGTGCTGATCCTGTCGCTCGACGGGACAGGGCTCGCCCCCCTGGAAGGAAAGCCCTTTTTGAATCGCCGAGAAGTCCTCGCGTGCAGACCCATGTCTAGGGTCGAAAGTCTCGTACATTTCCCAGGTCACGGGTACGGCCAGCATGCTCAGGCGCGAGATCAGCGTGACGCTGTGGACGTGCCTCTCATTTGGGTACTCCTTGCTTCCCACCTTGTACGGCCCCAGGCGCATGCCTTCAGGTGGGACGGCCCTCCACCACCGCCCCAACAGGTCCTTCCCCTTCGCCACGTCTTCGACTGGGATGTGGTCGAAGAGCCGGCTCACCGTCTCTGAAGCGTCGCGCGCCGCGTCCGCGTCCACACCCGCCGTCCTCTCCACCCTTCGCAACGTGTCGCGGATCCAGTACAGGTCGTTGCCATCCCTTGTCTCCCGTCGCAGCCGGTCCAACAGCCGCACGGTCACCCCCGCGTCACGCACCAGCGCCGGGATCTCCTGGATGACCTTCCGCCTCTCCTGCCAGCGCTGCCACCCCCGCTCCACCCCCAGCACGGCTAGCACGGTGTCCGAGCTCAGGCCCTCGGCCTCGGCCACCACGCGCTGCAGCAGCGGGGCGTTTCCTTCCGCCGCCAGTCTCCGCACCAGGGCGTCGGCGGCGCCCGTGCCCACCAGCGCGCAGACCAGGGCCAGCACCTCGGACCAGCGCTCTGGGCGCGTCTGAGCCTCGGCCAGCACGCGACCCAGCTCGCCCGCGGCGGGGGGCAGGGACGCCGCGCGCGCCTTCCGCGCCGCGTTCTTCAGCACCTCGGCCGGGATCTCGCCTACGCCGCGCACCCCGATGTCGCGCTCCAGGGCCACCGCCGCCAGGTGCTCGCGGAAGGTCCGGTGGGGGAAGGCGAAGGCCGGCGCGCCGTCGGCCGAGGCGGTGGTGGGGACCAGCAGGCCCGTGGTCTCGGCCAGCTCCGTGAGGAAGGCGCCCGGCCCGCCCCAGAGCTCGCGCAGGTTGGTGCGGTGCCGCTCCTGCTCCTGGAGGGCGTCCAGCAGATCGGCGGTGCGGTAGACCTCCTCGCTGCGACCGTGCAGCTTCAAAGCCGCGTAGGCCAGCGCCTGCTTCGCCAGGTCGGGCTCGCGCAGGCGGCGCTGGGCGCGCTGGGGATCGGCCGCGCGGGTGAGCAGGATGGTGATGGCCTTGTCGTACAGCTCGCCCCGGCGCTCGGGGATGTCCTCACGCTCGCGCAGGAGCAGCGCGACCAGCGTGAGCAACAGCGGGTTCTCGGCCAGGCGCCGCAGGCGGGCGGTGCTCTCCAGGCGTCCGAGCGCGCGGCCGACGCGGGCAGGATCCTCCACCCAGACGTCCAGGAGCTGGCGTTGCTCCTCCCGACCCAGCGGGCAGAGCGCCAGCTCGGCGAAGTCCTTGCCGGGGGCCTGCCAGCCGATCGGGCGGCTGGCCAGGACCAGCGGGCTCGCGCCAGCCTCGGTGGCGGCGCGGCGCACGGCGGCCAGCCCGGCCTCGCGGTCGGTGACCTCGTCCATGCCGTCCAGCAGGACAACCGCGCGCTTCTGTCGCAGCGCCTCGCGGACGAGCGCCTCGGCGCCGGCCCCATAGACCGCGGCGGCGCTCTGGGGCAGGGTGCCATTGAGCTCTGAGACCTTGAGCAGCACGGGCAGACGCTCGCCCCGCTCCAGGAGCGTGAGCGCGGTGTGGCGCAGCAGCGTGGTCTTGCCGCCGCCCGGGTCGCCGAGCACGGCCCAGCGGGCGGAAGGCGCCTGGGTGACCAGATCCTCCAGCTTGAAGCGGCCCGAAGGGAGCCCGCACGCCGACCCCTCGCGGGCCAGCCAGGGCTTCATCCAGGGGCGCGTCCGCTCGAAGAGGCCGTCCTCTCCGGCGCGATGAAGCTCGCCGGCCTCCGCGCTCAGGCGGACCTGGACGTAGACCTTGGACAGCGCGCTCGGCCCGCCGGGGGCGCGGAAGACCTGGGCCAGGACGTCGGCGCGAGAGCTCAACTGCTGCTTGTAGTCGGCGAGGGGGTCGGGGGCGGAGGCAGGCTCGGGCTCCGAGGGCGGCGGGGGCGAGGCGGCCTCAACGGGGGGACGCGGGCTCTTGCGCAGCGGGAGGGAGGCGACCCCGTCCGGCGCCTCCTGGTAGCGGTTCCGGTCGGGGATCCAGTCGTGGCCGTCCCACACCCGGAAGTGGACCCGCGCCTCCCCGAGCCCCGGGTCGAGCTCCAAGAGCTGGTAGCTGTTGCTCCAGCCCGAGCCCGCGTAGCAGGCCCCCGCCGCGAGCTGCAGCACGTCACGGTCGGGATCGCTGGCCAGCCGCGCCTTCTGCTGGTGCAGGTGGCCATGGAGGATCACGCCGCAGCGGCGGCGAATCTCCTCCTCGCAGATCGCGCGGTCGGACTCCGTCAGGTAGTCCCAGGGGTGGTGCAGCAGCGCGATGGCGAGGTCCGCGTCCTCCGCGCACTCGAGGAGCTGATTGCACTGCCAGCGGCTGAGCAGGAGCTGGCCGCGATCCTGGTCCGAGCCGGAGAGCAGCGCCGAGTCGAAGCCGGCGAGGTGGACCTTCCAGGGCCCCAGCGGGAGGGTCTCGGACCACCAGGGGGTCTGCAAGCTGGGGTGGAATTCGCGGGCGAGGTCCTGCCAGGCGGTCTTACGCTGGAGCAGCGGCAAGCGTTCGCCTGCGTCCCCGAGCACCTCGGCGGCGGCCTGCTGGGCGTCCTTGTCCTCCAGGATGCTGGCCGCCAGCGCGCGGGCCGTGCGCGTGATGGCCCCGCGGTCCACGTCGTGGTTCCCTGGCACCAGCCGCACGCGCTCCCGCCCCACCCCCGCCGCCGCCCGGAGCGGCCCGTCCAGCCACCTCAGCGCGGCGGCGTACTCGCTCGCCTTGCCCCGGTTCGCGACGTCCCCGGTCACCACCACGAGGTCGAGCGCGCCCACGCTCGCCCGCAGCCGCGCCACGTCGCCCGCGAGGCGGCCCAGCACCGTGCCTGCGTCCCACGCGGTCTTCTCGTCGAAGTGCAGATCCGACAGGTGCAGGACGCGCAGCGGTCGCCAGGGCAGCTCCGCGCGCGCCTCCGCTGGGGTGGTCGGCGTGGCCACTTCCGGCGCCACCCCGCCGAGCGCCACCCCCGCCACCCGCTCGATGTCCGCCCGGCGACGCGGGAACTTCGCCACCAGCGCCAGGTAGAACCCCTGGTCCGCCAGCCCGGCTCGCCTCAGCGCCAGCGCGGCCTCGTGCATCACCGTCGCCTTGGCCACCCCCTCGCCCGGCACCGCGTCCACCACCTCGACCCAAAGCGGCCCGAGGCGGCGCAGGAACTGGCGGAGCTGCGCCGGCTCGAAGAGGCTGGCCAGCAGGTCTTCCAAGGGGGCGGGCGGCACAACGGGCATCCATGACCTCCGACCCGGCCATCGTAACGCGGGACGATTCCCGTCACCGACCCCGGCAATGATCGTGGTATCCTTTGATGCAGAGGGGCCTCTGTCGTGGACTACGGCTTCGCACATTTTGATCGCGCGCACACCGAGAACTTCTGCGCGGCCATTTTGTGCCTCGTCCTGGAGACCGAGCCCGCCGCGCGCATCGCCCTGCTCAGTCTCCTCTCCACGGCGCTCCAGGAGCGGGGTTCGCCTCCTCTGGGCGAGCTCCGCTCGGTCTCGCGGGAGGATCGCCTGGACGCCAGCGCGAGCCGCGAGTGGCAGCGGGCCGATCTGTCGCTGCGCTTCGAAGCTGGGCTCGTGCTGGTCGAGGTCAAGGCGCACTCGTGGTGGCCCCTCGAGCACGTCTGCAAGCAGCTCGACGAGCAGGCCGCGAGCGCGGGCCATGTCCGCGACCGGGCCGCGCCGTTGGCGGTGGTCCTGCTCGCCCCCACGGGACTCGCGTCGCGCGTCGCGGCCAGCGGGCGACCGGCGATCTCCTGGGCGGCGCTGTGCCGCGCACTGCGCGAGACCCCGACCCCGCTCGTCACGCGCGCGGTCAAGCACTGGGAGGCCCACGTGGAGCGACCCTTCGGTGTCCCTCAGCCCTTCGCTGGAGACGAGGCCAGCTTCGCCGAGCCGATCCAGCGGGTGGCGGCGTTGCGCGCGCTGCTCGTCGCCTGTCTGCACGACATCCAGGAGCAGCCCGACGGCGTCTCCCTCAACCTCACCGGCGAGAGCGGCGCGCCCCGTGAAAAGCCCGGATGGAAGTGGCACGGCATGTCTGTGCCAATCAAGCACTCCGAGCGCGCCACGGCTCGGCACCGGCGGATCGGCCTGTACTGGTATGTCGAGGGCGAACAGGGCGCGGGCAGCGCGTGGTTGGAGCTCTACCTGACCCGCGACGACAAGGACGTGTACGTGCCCTTTGACGTTCCAGGCTTCGACGCCGCCTCTCTGGAGCTGATCCGTGAGCGCTTCCGAGCTGCCTTCGAGGTCTGGAGACGGGGTCGCACGGCTCGGTAAGGCTCACTCGCGCCAACGCCGATAAGCCCCCAGGGCCAGCCGTTCACCCTGCCGCACAGCGAGGTGATAGCTGCCGTCTGGGTCGCGCATGATCTTCACGTCGAAGACCTCGCCTGTCGGCGTCTGCCGGGCGGTGACCACGCCGCGCCGCGAGAGCGCCACCAGGTCGAGGTCAAAGGTGCCCACCGCCTCCACTGCGCCGCTCAGCCGCCGGAGGTGCAGCTCCAGACGGATCTTTGGCTCGGGGATGCCCGTGGAGACGTAGTAGTTCAGGTTCTCGTTCAGGGTCCAGCGGCGCGAGGCCGGCATCGCGTCGTCCTCCCTCGCGGTCTTACCCCACCGCCACCACCAGCGCCCGCAGCTCATAGTTGCCCGCCGGCTCTGCGTAGGGGCGCCAGTCCAGCGTGTACGTGCCCTTCAGCGCGATCGGGTCCTCCCGCCCGCGCGTCGTGCCGGGACCCGCGCCCGCCCACGCCAGCGTCCCCGTCACCATCCGCCCCTGATGTAGCCGGAACGCACGATCCACCGTGTCCGGCCGCCCCTCGCGCCAGTAGCTGGGGTCGCTGGCGAGCGCGACCGCGTACCCACGCGCGATCTCGCCGGCGGCGCGGAGCCGCTCCAACCGCGACACGTCCCACCAGAAGTCGTAGCGGGAGATGTCCTGCGCGGCCTGGTTCTTGAGCACGAAGTGCTCCCCCTGCACCGTCAACTTCTGACCGCGCTTCCAGTATTTGAGCTCGACGCCGACGCGCGCGCCCCCCACCGTGAGCAGCAGGTCCAGGTTGATCGGTTCGCCTTGGAAGTAGAAGGGCCGCTCCAGCCGCACCTCGGTCCCGCCGCGCTCGCGCAGCAGCCAGGCGAGCTCGTGCTGCAGGTCCGCCTCGCTGTGGAAGACGGGGCGACGTCTCGAGAGCGCGCGGAGGGCGTCGTGCAGATCGGCCGGGGACATGGGGCCTCCTCAGGTCAGACGACCACGCCCTCACCCGCTGGTCGGCTGCGCGGCCAGGTCCTTGTACCGGGCCATGCGGCGGGGGCTGGTGTGGGGGAGGCGGGCGACGGTGGCGCCGAGGACCTCGTAGCGGGGATCGGCCTCGATGCGGGCGACGCGCTCGGCGGCGGTGGGAGGGTGCTCGGGCCGGAGGGGATCGACGCGGGCGGCGCTGGGGAAGACCTCGCGCCAGCGGCGGAGGGCCTCGTCGGGGCTGAGGTTGGAGATGCGAGTCCAGATGGCGAAGCCAGCGGCCTCGTCCGGCGACAGGAAGCAGAGGAAGCCGCTGGAGCGGTAGTGGACGAGCTCGGCCTCGGCGCGAGCCTGAGGGTCGGGGCAGGGGGTCTCGGCCTCGTCCCGGTAGAAGGCGACGAGCCGGGCGCGCAGCCGCTCGAGAGCGTCGTTCTGATCACGGCCGAGCGCGATGGGGGGCACGTCGGGCCCCATCCAGGCACACCAGCTCCAAGAGCCAGCGGTGGGGCGCGTCGTAGAGGGCTTGCGCGTAGACATGGGGATCCTCCTGGAAGTTGACGGTGTCAGAAACCGCCGGGGGTGAACTGGAACACGGTGCTGGTGCCCTCGAAGGGCCAGGCGCTGATGAGTATGGTGGCGTTGTTCTGGGCGTCGGCGGGGGCGGCGATGGCGCGGAAGCCGAACCAGGCGTCCTGGACCTCGGACGTGATGCGCCAGTCGGCGGTCTCCTCGGGGTCGTAGTTGCCGGAGAGGGGGCCGTACCAGAGGAAGGCGGCGCCGTAGTGGTCGTCGGGGTCGTTGCGGGTGGCCCAGGTGGGCGCGGTGACGAGGATCTCGCTGTAGCCGTCGCCGTCGAGGTCGCCGGGGGTGGCCATGCCGTGGCCGAGCTGGTTGTCGCCGTTCTGGACGTCGTCGATCTCAGCGAGGTAGCCGTCTTCTTCAGGGAGCGCGCCCCCCGGAGCGAGGTCGCTCAGGTCGGCACCGGCGTAGATGCGGGCGCGGCTCTCGCGGACGCTGTAGTCGTAGATGTCTGTGCCCCCCGCGATCACGTCCGCGTAGCCGTCGCCGTCGATGTCTCCCGCGTCGGCGAAGAGCTGGCCCAGGCCACTCATCTCGTCGGACAGGTAAGCGTCACAGAACTCGTCCATGGTGAAGCTGCCGGCCGGTAGCTCGAAGGACGCGCACATCAGGTCGTAGTCCGCGACGAGGTCCGCGCGGCCGTCGCCGTTCAGGTCGCCGACGATGGCGAACTCGGAGATCGGGTCCACGTCCTCTCCGACGCCGAAGACGCTTTCGGCCATCTCCGCCAGGTCGCCCTCCTCGGTCACCGGGCCCTGGAGCGCGAAGAGGGAGCCGTGGCCGTTCGTGTTGCGGGTGAGGCGGATGAACAGATCCGGCTGGCCGTCGTCGCCCAGCGCGTCGCCGACCCAGGGCTCGATGTCTCGCGTCCCGGTGTAGGTATCTTCCACGCTGACATAGGCGTTCGGGGCGTCATCGAGCGAGACCTCCCCGTCGAAGGGGCCGTAGGCCAGCCATGCGCCGTCCAACCCTTCGTAGCCCTGCGCGAGCGCGAGATCGGCGTAGTCGTCGCCGTCGAGGTCGCCGGCCTGCAATACCCAGCCGGTGGCGTAGGCCCGATCCGACACCACCTGTGCGAAGGCGGCCTCTCCTACGGTCGCCTCGGCTCGCAGGGGGCCTTTGACCAGGTAGACGCCGTCTTTCGTCGGCCTCTCGTAGGAGGGGTCGCTGAGCACGAGGTCACGCACGCCGTCGCCGTCCAGGTCGATCTGGGCCATGCCCATCCCGAGGTAGCTGGCCTCTCCGGCCGTGAGCACGGCGCTGGCGCTGTCGAGGCCACCATCCTCCTCGGTTCCGGCGCAGTCGGGGAGCGCATCGCAGTCGTTGTCGGCCAGGTCGTTGCAGACAGGCGTTGCTCCTGGGTAGGTGTTGGGATCGGCGTCGGCACAGTCGAGATCGTTGGTTGCGCTCTGATCGGGCTGAGCACACGCCTCCAGCGGACTGCCGGGGTCGCCGTAGCCGTCGCCGTCCAGGTCGGCGTACCAGACCAGCAGCTCGCAGGCGCTGTCTTCCCCCGTCTCGGACCTGCTCTCTGCGGGCGTGGATTCCTCGCCGTGACCACGGCAGCGGCACCCGTCGCCGCGACAGGCGACGATGAGCATCAGCCAGGGCCAGCGCGCACGGAGGTCCATGCTCGCTCAATAGCCCGCGTGGATCACGTAGACCGCGCCGTCGCCCCAGGTCTCGTCGCTGCGGCCCCAGGCGCTCAGGGCTCCATCACCGAAGGGGTCTTCGATCATCACGGCCTCGTCCACGAAGTCCGTCATCGGCGCGCCGATAGCGACGGTCCCATCCGCCGTGACGGCGGCAGCATATCCGAACTGGCCCTGATACTCCCCGTCGCCCAGGATCAGCGCGTCCGCGGCGTCCGACGAGAAGCTCCCGGCGATCGGGCCGTACCAGAGGGTGGCTGCACCCACCTTCTCTAGCCGGTTCAGCGTCGTCCACGCTGCGCCGATCAGCAGATCCAGCTCCCCGTCCATGTTCAGGTCGCCCGCGCTGGTCAGCGAGGTCCCAACACCGCTCTCTCTGGTCTCCCCCTCGATCTCGGCCATCGCGTCCTCCAGCCGGACATCCCCACCCTCCGCCAGCACCTCCCCCGAGAACAACCACACCTTCCCCGCGCTGTAGTTCGCCCTCGGCGCCGACACCACCAGATCCCCAACCCCATCCCCATCCATGTCCCCCACGTCCCCGAGCACGCTGGCGAACCCGCTCTCGATCTCCTCCCCCACGACCCGCGCGTCGGCGAGCTCGTCCACCGGCCCCTCCTCAACAGCGCCGACGATATACACCGCCCCCACCGGATCCGGCCGCCGCCACGGCGAGGCCATCTCGCCCTCCCCAAACCCCGGCGCCCCCAGCGCCAGCTCGTGTACACCGTCCCCATCGATGTCCTGAAGCCGCGCCATCGTGGTGCCCAACCCGCTGTACGCCTGCCCCTCCACGCGCACCGCCCCGTCCTCCACCGTCAGATCCTCCCCGAGCGGCCCGGCCGCGATCCAGACCACGCCCGCGCCCTCCGCCGCCTCCGGCGCGCCCACCACCATGTCGGCCACGCCGTCCTCGCCGAGCAGATCTCCGGGCCCCGCCAGCGCCCAGCCCAGGCTCACCGCCGCCTCGTCGGTGCCCAGCTTCACCACGTCGCGCCCCAGCTCCAGCGCCGCGTCCTCGCCCGCGTCCGACACCGCCCGGATCGGCCCCGGCACGAGGTAGGCGCGCCCGCCCTCCCCAGCCTCCGGCGAGCCCACCAGGAAGTCGTCGTAGCCGTCGCCGTCCATGTCCCCCACGCCGGACAGCGCGCTGCCCGCCGCCGCCCCGCGCTCGCCGAGCAGCCGGGCGTTCGCCAGCTCCGTCGCCGCGCCCTCCGCCCCCAGCGGCCCCAGGAGCGCGTAGACCACGCCGTCCTCGCCCGGCGCGCCGAAGATCAGGTCCCCGGTCCCGTCCCCGTCCAGGTCGCCCGCGCTCGCCAGCGCCGCGCCCAGGCCCTCCGTCGTGAGCCCCGCCACCCGCGCCCCGCGCTCGGTGACGGCCACGTCCCCCTCCAGCCCCTCGCAGTCGGGCTGCGCGTCGCAGTTGTCGTCCACGACGTTGCCGCAGACCTCCACGGCCGCCGGGCTGACCTGGGCGTCCGCGTCGTCGCAGTCCCCGTCCACCTCGGCCAGCGTGGTCGTCGCGTCGCACACGCTGAGCACCTCTCCCGCCCCGAAGCCGTCCATGTCCAGGTCCAGGTGTCCCGAACGTCGGGCGTGCGAGGCCGGATCTTCGTCGTTGCAGTCCGTCCCGTCGTTGACCCAGGCGCTGGCGCTGTCGGGCGGCTCGCAGGAATCTACAAGTGTGGATGGATCACCGTAGCCATCCAGATCCAGGTCCCTGTACCACAGCTTGTAGTAGAGGGTGGCGTTGTCGGATTCGCAGTCCAGCGTGACGATGGCGCCATCCTGGTCGGGATCCAAGGCGCGATCATGCTCCTCGAAGGTGCTGCGGCACCCGAGCAGGGAGAGGAGGGCGGCGGCGGCGACCATGCGCATGTGGACCTCGCGAATTTCAGCCACGGTGGATGTTGAACAGGTTATCCTGAAGGTCCCGGAGCGAACAAGATGCACCCTCGCGTTCTCCCCGCTGTCCTCGCGCTCCTCGTCGTCTTCGGGCCTCCCTCCTCGGCCCTGGCCTGCGAGCCCCCCACGGAGCGGGCCGAGGCCGCGTGGCGCGCGCTCGACGAGCTCCGGGCGGAGGACTTCTTCCGCGAGGCCGACGAGATCACGCCTTGTCCCGACACACCGCCCGAGGCGCGTGCCGCCCTGCTCCGCCTCCAGGGCGCCTCCGCCGCGCTCCAGCGGGACACCGAGCGCGCCGTGCGCCTGTTCAGCGAGGCCCGCGCCCTCGACCCCCTCGGCCAGCTCCCCGCGCGCAGCTTCCCGCCCACGCACCCCGTCGCCCGCCTCTACCAGCTCTCATCACCGCGGATCGCGCTTGTAACCGATGTTACACCCCCGTCGCCGGTGGTGGTCCTGGCCGTGCCCACTCCGCTCCCTCCCGCCCCCGAGCCTCCCCCGCGTCGCGCCCCGCTGGTCGTGGGGGCCGCGCTGAGCTCGCTGGCCGCCGGGGGCCTCTGGGTCGCCGCGGGCTGGGTGGACGGGCGTGCCGAGCGCGCCGCCGAGGACGCCCTGGGGCGCTCCACCGCCGCGTTGTACGCCGAGCAGGAGCGCTATCGCGGTCAGCAGCTCGGGCTCCAACTCGCCGCCGGGGGCTCGGCCGCCCTCGCCGTGGGCCTGGTCGGCGCCAATTTCTCGCTGAGCTGGTGAGCCATGCGCCGCTTCCGCGTCGAGCGCGAGCTGGGGCAGGGGGGCTTCGGCCGCGTGCTGCTGGCCCGCGAGCTCGGGCCCGCCGTCGTCACCCCCGTCGCCATCAAGCTCGCCCACGGGCGCCAGGCCGCCTCCCCCGACGACGCGCGGCGGGCCCGGGACGAGGCGCGGCTGCTGGCCTGCCTCGACCACCCCGCCATCGTCCGCCTTCAGAGCCTGATCCAGACCCAGCACGGCCCGGCGCTGATCCTGGAGTATGTCCCCGGATTCACGCTGCACCAGATCCTGAGGTCGGGGGACCGGCTGCCCGTCGTCCCCGCCCTGGAGCTCGTCGCCGAGGTCGCTGACGCCCTGGACGCCGGCTGGTCGCAGGCCGGGCCCAACGGCCAGCCCCTCCGGCTGCTGCACCGCGACCTCAAGCCCGGGAACCTGGCCATCACCCCGCGCGGCGCGGTCAAGGTGCTGGATTTCGGGATCGCGCGGGCCGCGTCCATCGGGCGCGAGGTGCAGAGTGGGCCCGTCCCGGTCGGCACCGTAGACTACATGGCGCCCGAGCGGACCCAACGCCGCGGACAGGAGGGCGCCGAGACGCCCGCCGGCGACGTCTTCAGCCTGGGCCTCGTGCTCTTCGGGGCCTTGACCGGGGCCTTCCACGGCGGGCTCCCCTACGAGCCCGAGGGCTGGGCCCTCTTCCGGGTGGACGTGGAGGCCGAGCTCACCGCGGCGCTGGCGGGTACGCGGCTCGAGGGGTTCGTCGCCGCGCTCGTGCTGGACATGCTGGAGGTGGACCCCGCCCGGCGCCCCACCCCCGCCGAGCTCCGGGAGCGGGCGCTCGCCCTCGCGCGCGAGCTCGGCGGCGAGGGGCTGAGGCCCTGGGCGCAGCGGGCCGTCGCCGGCATGCCGACCCCCCGGCCTGAGGCGCTCTCCGGCTACGCCTGGGAGGGCGCGGAGATCGTCGAGGTCGGGGCGGAGGCGCCGCCCACCGTCGAGGCACCGCCCCCCGCCCGGCGGGGAGGGAGGCTGCGGCGGGCTCGGCCGGGGGTGGCGTGGGCGCCGGTCGGTCCGAAGGCGAGCACGCCAGACGCCTTGGACGCCATCTCCCGGCCGCCGCCTCCACGCCGGGTCTGGGCCTCGCGTCTGGGGGTCGCGATCGGCCTGCTCGTCCTCGCCCTCGGTCTCCGCGGCCCCGAGCCTCTCCCGAGGGACGCGGGGCCACAGGTTGTAGGGGTGCGCGCCGAGCCCCTACCCGTAGTGTCCCCCGAGTCCGCGCCCGCCCTCGTCGAGGCGAGCCCGCCCTCTGCGGAGCCGCCAGCGCTCGGTCCGGTCCGCCTGTTCGCCCGGAAGGTCCCCGTCGCGCTCACCGGCGAGGCCCTCGGCGCCGGCCTGCTCACCCCGCGCGGCGAGATCGCGCTCCCCGCCGAGGTCCGCCCTGGCGTCTACACCCTGCGCGTGCGCTTCCTCGGGCAGGAGCCCATCGACTTCCCCGACCTCGAGATCGGCGAGGGCGAGCGCTGGGAGATCCGCTGCTCCGCGGCCCTTCTCCAGTGCCGGGCCGTCGCCGTGGAGGAGGGGAGGGGAGGCTGAGCAGATTCTACACAATGGGCGCTTGCTCCAGGGCAGTTCGCCGATCGGCGCTTCCGCCCGTGGGCGAGGGCACCGCGGGAACCGGCCTCCCCCCTGCACAGCCTCGCGCGCCCTCGAGCGCGCCCTTCACCCGCCGCCGAGCCCGCGCGATCCTCGGCCTCACGCCCCGATCGGGCTGGAGACCCGCATGTCCGACGCCCCGCCCCCTCGCCGCGACGCAGACCTCATCGCCCCCGCCGGTCCCGAGGGCGCTGCATGGACCTGGCGACCGCGCGCCGAGTTCGCGCCCTGGCTGCGCGAGCAGCGGCTCACCCACGGCCTCACCCTCCAGAGCGCCGCCGCCCGCCTCGGCGTCAGCTACACCCGGCTCCACAAGCTGGAGACCGGCGGTCGCGTCCGCGCACCCTCCCTCGAGCTCATCGCCGCCATCGCCCGCCTCTATGGCCACGAGACCGACCTCGTCCTCACCCGCGCCGGCTTCCGCGTCCAGCTCCCCGCCGAGCTCCGCGACACCGCCCGCTGCGACGAGACCTTCGCCGCCCTCGTCCTCCACCCCGCGCTCCGGCCCGCCTGCATGGACGAGCGCTGGGTGGAGTCGTACAGCAGGATCCAGAAGGCGCAGTGGGTGGAATTCGCGCGGAGGTTGTGGGAGCTCGCGCGGGGTGGGGGCGTGACGCTGGAGGGGATTGTGGGGGAGGGGGGCCGGGGCGTGGGATAGAGGACGCGCGGGAGGTGCGGGGTGTCGTGGAGTCGCCGGGAGACGCTCGTGGGGCTGGGGGCCGCGATGGTGGCTGGGTGCGCCGGGCGCCGGACCAGCGATCCTCTGCGCTACGATGACGATCTCATCGGGGAGAGCCTCTTCCAGCCGTACCTGGATCTGGTGGACCTGCTCCTCCAACACGCCCGTCGATATCCGCGGATGGAGGCTCAGGACGTCTACAAGCTCTGTCACCAGCGAGCCATGGGGCCCGGCCACCTGGTGAGCGAAGGGGACGCCCTCGTCTGGCTCCAGCGCGAAGCCGCCGAGCTCGGCCCGCTGCCGCCCGGCGTCGAGGACGTGGATGTGGAGCTGCTCGACCCGGTCCGAGGGCACGCGCGTGTCCACCTGCGGCCCTGGCTGGCGCGGGGGAGGAGTCTGGAGGCGCTGGCCACCGCCTTCGCCGAGACCGCGGCGCGCTGGACGCCAGCGCCGGGCCAGCTCACGGTCGCGCTGGACGTCGTCGGCGTGCTCCTGGAGCAGGGCGAGCTCCCGCTCGGCTTCGACAAGGCCGCGTGGGAGGCGTTCACGGCGCCGTTGGTGGAACAGGGGCTGCCGGCGGTGCATCACTCGGAGGGGTACAGGGTGAGCTATGCGCCGGCGTACAGGGTGGTGCTGGTGGAGCTGGTCGCGGGTGGGTGAGCGAACGCGTGTCCAGAAATCACCCCTCCGAAGGGACTATGTGCTCAGGACCCCCGCCCTGAGCTCCTTCATCTGGGCCGGACTCAGCCCCCCGACCACCAGCCCCAGCCAGGCGTCGTCTGCGCCGATGAGGAAGCGCAGCTCACCGCACAGCAGCTCGCGGACGTGGGGTGTGCCCTCGGTGAACGCGAGCCAGACAAAGTCCGGGCCAAGGTACAGCAGGACGGGGCCTGGTTCATCGGTGAAGGCTCCTTGGAGCTGAGCGATGTCCATCACCGGGCGGCCCTGCTCGCCGGGCTGTCGAACGGGGGGCTGCAGCTCATCCCGGGTCCAGGTAGTCGGCACGTTCGTCGCGGTGACCGACACCAGGAGCCCAGAGCCGGGCTCCAGCCCGACCTCGATGAGGGTGCGCTGGAGGTCGCCCGTGCGCCAGTAGATGGGCACGAGGCCCGGGGTGCGGGGGAGGGTCACATCCAGCGGGACGTAGAAGTCCGTCTGGACCTGCGGGAGCGTATGACGGACAGGTTCATGGCGTAGGATGCGGAGCATCAGAGCCTCCTCACGGGCGATAGACAGCGTGTTTGAGGCAGGGGAGCTGGTCCGGTCCACGGGAAGGCGAGAACATGAGCTCCCAGGGGCCGATGACGATGAGCTCGCCCTCTTTCATGCCCTGTGAGACCGCGGTCTCGACCGAGGCATGCAGGCTCTCCAAGAGCGCCTGGCTGTTCATGGGCATCCCGTGAGACATCGGCGTGCTGGTCAGGTACTCCACCATGTGCTTCGTGGCGTTCGGCGCCACCCAGAATCGCTGACCGCCAGCCTCTAACTCGAACCAGCGGGGGATCTGGGTGTTCGGGAGGGTGGGGCCAGGATTGCTGAGGTGGCTCCAGACCCCCTCAGGCCCGTCGGCCCGCGCGGCGGCCTCGAGGCCCTCCTCGGAGGTCTCAGCCCCCTCCCTCGCGATCCGCTCCCTACCCTCCTCCGCCACCTCCTTGACCACCCGCTCCGCGCCCTCCTCCACGACCTCCGCCCCCGCCCGCATCCCCAGCCGGGCCCCGCCCTTGAGCGCGTCGCCCACGCCGGGGAGCCAGCCCAGGGCCGCCGCGCCCAGGCGGGCCCAGGCGCCCTCCTCGCCCTGAGCCACGTCGATGACGGCGGCGACGGTGTCGCGGGCGTCGGCGACCTGGCCGACGACGGGGATCAGCCCCACGACGGTCTGACCGGCGACGGCGCTCCAGGTGTCGTTGCCGGCGAAGTCTCCGAGCAGCGCGCCCTCCAGGAAGGACCCGAGGCCCTCCTCGTCGGGCGCGGGTTCCTGCTCGTCGGGGGGCTCGGTCTCGGGGACGCCCTCGACGGGCCCGGCGGAGACGCCCGAGAGGAAGGTCCCATCGACGTCCTGGTAGGTCAGCACCCGCTCGGTCTGGCCGTCGGCGGTGGTGCGGGTGGAGATGCGGAGGCTGAACTCGGCATCCTCCACGACGAGATCCTGGCTGGTCTCGCCGCTGACGCGCTCGGTGCTCTCGTGGCCGACGAGCCCGGGGCCGGTGAGCTCGCAGGCGGTGGCGTTGCCGTCCTCACAGGCGAGCAGCGCCTCCATGCGCCGGAGCCCGAGGCCCATGCGGCGGGCGGCCTCGGGGTCCATCTCCGAGGGTCGAAGCCCGAAGCTGCTGAGCGCGCCGACCTCGGTGGCGCCCATGCCGGCCTCGGCGGCGGCGGCCTGGTCGAGCGCGCGCTGCTCCTCGCTCAGCCCGGTCTGGGGCTGCTCGGTCGAGGTCGCGGGCGCCCAGTCCGGCGCGGTGTAGACCGGCGCCGAGGGGGTCTGGGATCCGGTGATCAGGTCCTGGGTGGCGAGGCTCGACATGGGCGCTCCGGTCGCGCAGAGCCTGGTGCAAGCGGCGTGCCTCAAGGATCTCAAGGACTTACCGCGGGAGCTGCCTGACCACTGTCCGTCGACCTCCGTCACCCCTCTACGCACGTCACCCTACGAATTCCGCGCCGCGCTCGCCGAGACCTCGCGGACAAGGCCCCTGCCGAGTGCCTGACCGACCTCCGTCACCCCGCCCGCTCCGCCATCGCCCGCGCCCACCCGGTCGGCGCCTCGGCCCCACCCCGCTTCCCGCCCGCCCCGCGCCGCCGATCCATCGCCCCCCAGCGCGCGAGCAGGGCGCTGGCGAGGGCCTCGCCCAGGCAGCTCCCGGTCCAGCTCCGCTGGTAGCTGCCCGCGCTCAGGGTGCAGGTGAAGCGGGGGGCGCCGTCTTCGCCGAGGTCGCGCGCCATGGTGAGCCCGATCTCGGGCCCGCAGGCGGCATCCAGAGCGGTGAGGAGGTGGGCGGTGACGATGGGGTCGGAGAGGAGCGGCACGAGCCCGTCCGCCAGCGCCCGCTCGCGGGTCATCGCCTGACCGGGTCGCATCTCGACGAGGGCGCCGTCGGGCCGCAGCCCGATGGTGTGCGAGCCCCAGGTCCAGCGCGCGTGCGCCACGAGGGCGCGGGCGGCGGCGAGCTGGGCGGGGGTGAGGACGGCGTCGGCGGCCATGGGGTTGAGGGAGCCTGTCCCTGACAGGCTCGCCAGCAAGGCAGAGGCTGGGTTTGCAGGTCCGGGAGACCCTGAACTGACCTTCAGGCACGAGCGAGCCCGAGAATCCACCCCGCGTCAGACGCCAGGTGCCCCGCTCGGACCCGGACAGAATCTGTCCGAGCCCTCGCCGAGCCGTCCCCAGGCCCTCGCCGAGCCCCTCCGACCGCCCAGACCGCGCCCCCCTCCGCGCAGGGGGGTGACGGAGGTCGACCGATCCGTCGACGGATCCGACACCTGTCACCCCCTCCGCTCTGCGGAAACCCGCCTCCGCTCGTCGGCACGGATCTTGCTGAACAGATCAGCAGTTCCTCGCCCCCCTCGACACAGACCTCTCCACTGCTACCTGTCGCCCTTCGATCCCCCCTCGGAATCCACTCAAACCACGGGTGGATTTCTGGATCCACTTCGCCGAAAAGCCACGAGCGAGGCTCGCTGTGAGGGTTTGCGCCACACACACCGGACCCGACGCGATTCTCCGCTGACCTCGTCCACTTTCCTCAAAGTCCTCCCCCGTCTGCTTCACGATCCGAACAGGTCTTCCCCGGAGTGCTACCCTCACTTGTAGCCTCCAGACCCTCGCCCTCTCCACCCTCGCCGGAGCGCTCCCCCGCATGTCCGCCCCCCCGACAGCCCAGCCGAGCGCCGAGGTGGAGCTCGTGGTGCGCAGCCGGGCGCTGGCGCGGGTGCTGGAGGACGCGACGCGGGTGGCGTCCTCGAGCTGCCACGTCCTGATCCTGGGCGAGCGCGGGGTGGGCAAGGACCGGGTGGCGCAGCACCTGCACAAGCAGAGCGGGCGCGAGCGGCCGATGATCGCGGTCAACTGCGCGACGATCCAGCCGGCGCTGGCGGAGAGCACGCTCTTCGGCCACGCCCGCGGCGCGTTCACGGGGGCGCAGTCCGCGGCCCTGGGGCTGGTCCGCCAGGCGGAGGGCGGGACGCTCTTCCTCGACGAGGTGGGGATGCTCCCGCCGGAGGTCCAGGCCCGCCTGCTGCGCATGCTCCAGGAGGGGGTGGTGCAGCCGCTCGGCGAGCGGGAGCGGAAGGTGGACGTGCGCATCGTGGCGGCCACGAACGCCGACCTCGACGATCTGGTCGCGCGCGGCCTCTTCCGCGCCGATCTGCGCGACCGCCTGAGCCTGATGATCCTGGCGGTCCCGCCGCTTCGCGAGCGCCCGGACGAGATCCTCCCCCTGGCGGAGCACTTCCTGGCCACGGCGAAGGAGCTGGGGCCCGATGCTCCCAAGGCCCTCAGCGCGGGGGCGCGGAGGCTGCTGCGCGCCGCGGACTGGCCGGGCAACGTCCGCGAGCTGCGCAACGTCGTCGTGAGCGCCGCCCTCCTCGCTGACGGGGAGGTGCTGACGGCGCCCGCGGTGCGCGCGGCCCTGGCGCGTCAGGCGCCGGTGGGAGGGGAGGGGAGCGGGGAGGTGCGAAGGGGACGGTGTGGGCCTCGGGAGGTCCACCTGGAGGCGCTGGAGCCAGGACGATCCTACGCGATCCGCGACCTCGTACCCCTGCTGAGGCTGCCCTACGGGACCGTGAAGCGGCGCGTTCAGGCCCTGGTCGCGGAGGGCGCGCTCTGGTCGGAGGGGCATGGTCCCGGGCGCCGCTACCGTCGCCCGGGTGAGGTGCGCCTGCCCTCCGGGCCGCGCGGATCGCTCTCGGAGCGCATCCTCGGCTGGCTCGACCGCCACGAGAGCGCGTCCACCGGCGAGCTGGAGCAGGCCCTCGGCGCGGCGCGCACGACGCTGAAGCGGGCGGTGCAGGATCTCCTCGCGATGGGCCGGATCGCGCGGGTGGGCGTGGGGCGGGCCGCGCGGCTGCGGCGGGTGGAGGCGCCGACGGTGCCGGCACGGGAGCCTGCGCCGGAGATCGCCTCGCCGGTGCCCCCTGCGCCCCCTGCGCCCCCTGCGCCCCCTGCGCCCCCTGCGACCCCCGCGCCCTCCGCAGACGTGACGCCGCGTCGACCGTCCGCGGCGCCGCGCCTCCGTCCGGGTGGGAGCCCACCCAACCCAACCCAGCTCCGGCAGCAGGAGCAGGACGAGCTCGCGCTCGGGCTGGCGCGCCGCGAGGGGCTGACCACCGCCCGACACCTGGCCGCCGCCCTCGGCCAGACCCTCCGCACCGCCGAGCGCGTGCTCGCCCGCCTCTGCGCCGAGGGCAGGCTTCGCCCGGACGGCTTCGCGCGGGCACGGCGCTACCTCCCCGCGGGAGAGCTCCGGGAGCAGCGCTCCCCCGAGGCTCCGCCGCGAAGGCCCAGCCTCTCCGTCAACGGCGAGACCTTGCGGATCGCGGCCCTCCGCCTCGCCCTCGCGCTCGCCGCCAGCCCCGCGGGCGCCACCCCGTCCCGGCTCGCGCGCGGCGGTCCGCTCACCGAGCCCGACGCCGCCCGCCTGCTCCACACCCTCGGCGCCGTGGGCCTCCTGCACGGCAGCGCCGGACCGGAGCCCTGCTGGCGGCTGCACACGCCCGAGGCGTCGGCCTGGGCGGACACCGCGTAGATCAAGGGCGAACTGGATCCGTCAGCCAGCCGATGCACCCCTCGGGGTTGTTCCAGACGCCGCGCGCGGCGACGGGCGACCAGCGCCTCCACCCCCTGCTCCAGCCTGCTCCGAACCTCGGGCGCGCGAGAGATGGGCAGCTCACCCACCGGGCCGAGCAGGCCAGGGTCGAGGAGCGGGCTCCAGATCCCGGTCGGGGCGCGGACATCCTGGCACCAGCGATCGGCCTCCGCCGCCCGTAGCCAGAGGTCTGGGATCAGGCTCAGCAGCCCCTCCAGGGCTCCCGGCGCCGTCTCCGCGGCGCGCTCCCAGGTGGCCTCCTCCCTCACGCCCGCCTCCCGCTCCCGTCGAGCATCGCCGGGGCCCGACGCAGGCGCAAGCGCGCCCTGTCGCGATTCGTGTCGCGATTCGGGGGGAAGGTAGGATGAAGCGTGATCGGGGCCGCGGTCGCGGGAACGGACGGGCGAGGGGAGGGGAGGCCCCGCAGGTCGGCCGTGTCGCGATTCGGCGACACCCGGCGGTCCACCGTGGCGGCGGCCGTGTCGCGATTCGTGTCGCGATTCCTCGGGAGCGGGCCGTGGAGGCGGACAGGTCGCGAATCCCGACGCCTGGGGGCGCCTGTCGCGATCGGGCGATCCTCGGCCTCGCGCGGGGAGCGGGCGTCGGGATCGCGCGTGTCGGGATGTCGCGATCCGCGAAGACCGTGCGTCGGAGGCCGGGGCTCGCCGAATCCCGTCACGCCGACCGCGCCAGCCGCAGCCTCAGCAGCCCTGGCCAGCGCGCCTCGAAAGCCGCCACCTGCTCCTCCGCGGGCAGGCGGGCGATGACCTGGAGGTGCTTGATCGGCAGGTTCACCCTCAGGGGGCGCGGGTGGTCGAGGGCGGCGAGCAGGGAGGGCTCCAGCTTCAGCAGGTCCAGGTAGGTGCAGACCGTCACGTTGGAGACCCCCAGCTTCTTCGCCAGCTCTCGGGCCGAGCGCACCTCGCCCGAGCGCAGCGTCTCCGCCCAGGCGCGGGCCTGCTCGAAGACCGGGCGGAGGCCGCGTCGAGAGAGGCGTTGGGGTTGGGGACGTGCCGGGAGCCTGTGTTGCACGAAGGCGCGGACCTGGCCGAGCAGCTCCTCGAAGAGCGCGCGAGCGATCGATGGCTTCCGGCGCATCGCCACCTCCCGGAGCTGCAGGTCTGACAGCGCCGCCGCCAGCGAGCGAGGACGCCGGATCTCCGCCTGGATCTCCTCCGGCAGGCGCGCGAGCTGCATCAGCTTGCGGATCCAGGTGCCCGTGCAGCCCGCCTCCGCCGCCATGTCGGCGATCTTCCGACCTTCCCGGTACGCCTCCAGCGCCGCGCGCCCCATCGCCAGCCGCTGCACCAGCGTCGTCCGCCGCTCCTGCAGCGGGTCCAGGCCCCCCGGCCCCATCACCGACACCTCCGCCACCGGCCGCGCCTCCGCCAGCGCCGCCTGCGCCTGCGCCGCCTGCGCCTGCGCCGCGAAGCCCCGCCGCCCCGCCTGCCGGGTCAGCGTCTTCGCGTGGCGCTCGACCACCGCCTCGGGGGGCTCGGGCTCCGCCTGCTCGAAGCGCGCTCCCGAAGGCACGAAACCCCTGATCGACCAACTGGTGATCAGGGGTTCGTGATCTTCGTGATCGGGAATGGCTCCACGAGGCGCAGCGTTCACGAACCACCTGGAGGGTCGATCAGGGGCTCAGGGTCTTCATCATCATCGCGCTTCGGACGGGTAGCAAGGCTGAACAGGATGTTGGTGTCGTAACGGCAGCGCCAGCTCGTCCACGGACCAGTGTGCTCGCCCGCGCCCGCGAGTGGTCCGCGCTCATCGGTCGGCTGCCCGGCGTCCACAACCGCGCTGACCTCGCGGCCCACCTGGGCGTGACCCGCGCCCGCGTGACCCAGGCGCTCGCGCCACTGGCTGTGGGGGCGCGGCTACTGGCAGCCATGGAGGACGCCGAGGCGAGGGGGGCGCTCATCACCAACAAGCTCTGGCGCGAGCTGTCCGGCCTGAACGAGCGCGAGGCCCTGGCGGCGCTGGAGGGGCTGCGGGCAGCGTGAGTTCGGGACCTACAGCGGCGGACCCTTGCCCTTGGACGTGTGCCAGACGGACACGATCTCGACGACCCTCGCCGCCTCGTTGACCCGGTAGTACACGTAGTACCTGCTCCCATGGAGCACGATCCTCCGCAGTCCACGACGGCGCCCGCGGAGCTGAACCCCCGAGTGCGGTGCGCGCGACAGAAATTCCAGCGCCTTGTTCATCTCGTCGTCGAACAGCTCTGGCGCCTTCGGCCGGTTCTCCAGCCACCAGATTCCCGCCTCCAGCACCTGCACCTCCGCGGGCGGCGTGACCAGGATCCGATAGCTCATCGCTTTCGGAGGGCGCGGAGCTTCGCCATTACCTGCTCAGCCGGGACAAGCTCGCCCCGATCAGCCGCCGCGATGGAGATGTCGAGGAAGGCGTCCAGCCGCGCCTGCTCCTCAGGATCGAGCTCGTCCTCTTCATCCTCTTCGAGAACCAGGGTGAGCTTCGGCCCATCCTCGTCCGTGGGGTCGTCCAGGACGAAGCGGCCATCGAGGAGTCGGGCGGTGAGTGCGGCCATGATGGAAGTCTACCCCGGTTCTTCGAGCGTGGCTACCTGCCGTCGGGCGGCGAGCCAGCGCTCCAGCTCATCGGTGCCCATGACGTCGTCCGCGTCGGCGTCGGCGATACCAGCGTCGATGGAGGCGATGAAGTCTGTCTCCCAGGTTGAGAGCCCTCGTGCCTGAAGGTCGGCGACCAGCCCTTGGGCCGACCGGCCATCACGACGCCTGTGCTGTCTGGACCCCTCGGACATGAACACCTCTACCCCGCCAGCGCACCCGCCGCCTCCAAGTCGTGGGCAACCGAATCGCCAGGGGTTACCCGTTGTCCCTGGCTTTTCGCATCGAACGCACCACAGGTGAACACCGGAGCAGGACCCCATGGCGAAGATCGGCCGGAACGAGCGCTGCCCCTGTGGGAGCGGCAAGAAGTACAAGCACTGCTGCCTGGGGAAGAACGAGGCGGAGGTGAACCACACCTCCGAGCAGCGGATGGAGGCCATCGGAGCGCTCCTGTGGTTCACCGACCACCACCTCGACGAGGAGCGGTCCGAGGCCGAGGCCGAGGCGTGGGGCTACCTCCTCGATCGGTGCGAGGAGGTGGACCCGTCCTGGAACGAGCCCAGTGAGGGTCTCATCAACGCCTGGTTCTGGTTCGACCGACCCCTCGCCGACGGCCACCTGCCGGTGGACCTGCTGCTGGCGGCGTCGCCGCAGCTCAGCGCCGGCGCGCGGACCTGGCTGCAGCGCATGCGCGACTCGGTCATGAAGCTCTACGAGGTCACCGACGCGGTGCCGGGGGTGTCCATCGCGCTGCGTGAGGTGTTGAGCGGCGCTCCTGTGACCGTGCGCGAGCGCAGCGCCTCGCGAATGGCGTCGCGGGGCCAGCTGCTCGCCGCGCGGGTGATCCGGGCCGGGGTCTCAGGGCAGCCCGAGCTCGACTACGCGATGATCGCGCTGGCGCCGCTTTCCCGGCGGCAGCTCGTGGCGGACCTCCAGGAGTGGTACGATGAACACAGGGCCGCGCACCCAGGCGCGCCCGACGACACCTTCTGGAGACAGACGCCGCCCTTTCTGCACGAGGTCTGGATGTCCTCCATCCTCGACCCCATCGTGCCGACGCTCCTAAACACCGACGGTGAGCCCATGGTGCTCACGCACCTCCGCTTCTCGGTACTCGACGAGGCCGCGCTGGTTGCCGCGTTGGATGGCGCCGAGGGCGTAGAGCGAGACGAGGGGCTGCGTTGGATGTGGTCCGCGCTCAACGCGCAATCGAAGCTCGTGATGCTCGGGACCCTTCGCGTGGTGGACAGCGTGCTCCACCTGGAGTCCAACTCGGTGGCGCGCGGCGAACGCGGGCGCGCGCTGATCGAGGCCGCGGCGGGCCAGGCCGTAAGCTTCATCGCCGCGTCTCACGAGGATCCGACCGAGCGGATCCGCGACGCGGCCCGCCGTGGTGACAGGGGCGAGCCCGAGGAGGATCCCATCCCCCGCGAGCTTCTGGAGGAGCTGGCCCTGGCTGACATGTCCGGCCACTACCGCGCCTGGGTGGACGAGCCGGTGCCCGCGCTCGACGGGAAGACGCCGCGCGCCGCGGCGGGGATCCCCGCGTACCAGCCGCGCGTCGCCGAGTTGATCCGCGGTCTGGAGGGCATGTACCAGGACGCGTTGAGAGGCGATCAGCCCGCCTACGATCCGACCTGGATGTGGGAGGAGCTCGGCCTCGCGGACGGTCAGGTGGAGCACCCGCCGCCCCTGGCGCACGAGCGTCTCGACGCCGCGCACGCCGGCCTCAGCGCGGTCGCGCGCGCCCTCGCCGGACACATCCGCGCGCGGCCCGACTTCGACGACAAGACCACGCGCTGTCAGCCCGCGGACCTCCGCGAGGATCTGTCCGCGCGACGCCTGAGCGAGCGAGACGCCGTGGTCGCACGCCACCTGGGCTGGCTCGTGGACTTCGAGCTGCACCGCAGAAAGACCTTCTGGGTGGACCGCGCGCTGAGCTGGATGTTCCTCCAGACCGAGTTGGACGTGACCGGCGCGGACCTGCGGCTGCCTTTCGTCGCCTTCGCGCTGGTCTACACGGATCGCGCCGCGCTCTCCCTGGCCGAGAGGCTGCTGGCCGCGCGGCGGGACTCGCCCGTGGCCGGGCACTTCGCGCGCGTGCTGACCGTCTATGTCACCCGGTCGTCGGAGCGCGGTCTGCATCTTCGCTTCGCCATCGACGCGCTCGGAGATGATCCTCCAGAGCTGATCGAGCACGTCATGCCTCTGGGCGCGGGTGTTCAGGGTGTCGAGATCGGCAAGATCCCGTCGCCGCTGCCGGGTCTGGTGCATCTGGTGCTCAACGCGATCCTCTACATCACGAGCCCTGGCGTGGAGCCGGTGGCCCGCCGCAGCCCTGCCCGAGAGCGCCCCAGGCCCGCGCCCCAGGCGCCGCCGCTCAGCTCGGAGGAGGTCTACTACCTGCCGGGCGCCATCGAGATCTCGCGCCTCCGGCAGATGCAGGCCCTGGAGCGCGCGCCTGGAGGCCGACAGATCCTCCACCGCTTCATGGTGCGCGGACACTGGCGCCGCCCGAACGCGTCCTGGAAGGACCAGAGCCCGCGGTGGATCCAGCCCTACTGGAAGGGGCCGGCGCTGGGCCCGGTGGTGGAGCGGGCGTACCAGCTCAAGCCGTGAGGAGGGTCCCATGTCTGAGCCGCAGGTAGACCGTGAGAAGCTCCGCGCCGTGGTGCGTCGTCTCGACGTGGAAGATCTGCTCTATGTGCTGGATCGCGCGATGGCGCTCCTCCCGCCTGCGTCGCTGCTGACGCTGATCGAAGGCTACGTCTGGCCCTCTGACCTGCTGCCCGACGGTGCGCCCCAGGAGGACCTGCTCGGGGCCGTGCGGCGCTTCACGCGCGCGAGCCTGGAGGGGAGGTACTACGAGAGCTTCAACGTCAATTCGAGGAACTGCACCCAGAAGTCGCGCGGGACGCAGGTGTGGATCGCCGAGTGCCACCGGCTGCTCGACCTCTGCGTGGTCGCGGCCCGCGAGCGGCCCGACGCCGACATGCGCGCGGCCTTCGAGACGCTCTTCCTGCTCCTGGAGCAGGTGGACAAGCTGCCGGACGAGATCATCTTCCTGGCGGACGAGCACGGGTCCTGGCAGGTATCGGTACATTGGCCGGAGGTGCTGCCGGCGTGGTTTGCGTGTATTGCGCTGACCGCGGAACCAGGCGAGTTCGCCAACGCCGTGCGCAGCGCCATCGGGTACTTCGTACACTACGAGGCGGCCAGGTTGCTGCCCGAGGCGCAGCGCGTCGCGACCGAGGCGCAGCGCGCAGCCCTGGAGGCCCTGCCGGCGCCAGAGAGATACGGGAGTCTGGCGTTGGGGTGGAGCTTGTAGCGGGTCCGGGGGGCTTCTGTTCGATGTTCAGCCACGTCCAGATCAACTGCACCGACCTCGAAGCGTCCCGCCGCTTCTACCTCGATGTGCTCGCGCCGCTTGGCTTCGCCGAGGCTGACAGCGCGCCCGGCGAGTACACGCGCCTCACCAACGGGCGTGACGCCGTGCTGGTCCTCTGCCCTGTCGAGCCGCGCTTCCTGGGTCAGCGCCAGCACCGGAAGATGGCCGGCGTTCACCACCTGGCGCTCGCCGTCGGCTCGCTGGACGAGCTGGATGCGTTCGAGGCCAACCTCGCTCCCGTCGGCGTGCGCGCGCTCGGCGAGGGGCGCATGGGCATCGACTACCGGCGCGGTTTCCACGGCGTCATGGTCGAGGACCCGGATCGCGTGCTGTTGGAGGTGGTCTTCCACGATCCCCACTACTTCGCGGCTGGCTCGCCTTGAGCGCAGTGGGTCGGTCGGGTTCGATTGCACATCAGCCAGAGCCTCCAGGCGTCCTCCCACCCGGCGTCCCGACGCCGGACCCGGCTCAGGAGCCAGGTGTCGATGCCCGGGGGGAGAGCCCGCCGTCTGGCGCCGAGGCGTCGCTGCAAGGTGTCGATGATCGGTCGGTGCGCCCCCTCGGGCGCTGGTTCAAGCATTCGCGCCACAGCGGCGTGCTCGGGATCCACCTGGAGTTGTGCATCCAACCACGCCAGCAGGCTCTCCGGGCAGCGCCGCCACGCCTCTCGCGTGAGCACCTCCCGTTCCTCGCCGCCGCCGCTCAATGTCACACAGCTCAGCAGCACCTCCGCTGGGGCGAGGTCCGCGGCCCCGGGAGCCTCGAAGCTGTCTGCCAGGGGCAGGATCTGCATCCAGACACAATCTGGGACGCGGACGCCTCGCGCGGCCTGCTGAAGCGTCTGGCGGACATGAGCCTGGCGCCAGCCCTCGGGCGGTGCGAGGTCCCAGGTCCGTTGCAGGAGCGTCGATGGTCTCTCCATCCAGGGTGCGCCGAGCTTTGCCAGCCACAGCGGCCAGAGTCGCAGAACCACGGTCTCGAAGGGCTGGCCCAGGACCTCAGCGACTACCGCGATGAGGTCCAGCGCGAAGAAGTTGGCGGAATCCACCGACCCCGAGCCGTCCGGAGGCGCGTCGAGCGCCCGCATGACCCCGAGGATCCGGCTTGATGAGGATTGGAGCGCGGAGAACCGGGCGCCGAGCGCCCAGAGGGTCTGGACCGCGAGCCGCCGCAGCGCGGCCAGCTCGGGAGGTGGAGTGCTCGTGCAGAGCATGTCCAGACAGGCTACGCCGGCCTCCAGCGCCCGCCTGTCCAGATCCGTCTGCGGCGCTGTCCAGGTGCACCAGGGAGGTCCAGACGGTTGGCACTCCGCCCCGAGCGGGCGCGTCAGCGTGAGCGTCGCCAGGAACCACACGCCGTCCCAAGTGATCCACCCGGCACCCGGCGGCAACCCTACGGCCGGCAGCGGCAGCGCCCAGCCCTGTGGCGCGTCCTGCAGCGCCCGCGCCAGAAGACTCCATTGCAGGTTGAGGTCGTCGAGCGAAGGTCGGTGACCGTGTGAGGTCGCCAGCGCGAGAGCGCGCAGGAGCGCGTTGAGCACAGTCAACGCGCCTGGATCCTCAAGATCACGAGTGGCAAGGTCGCGAAGCTGACGGGACCACAGCTCCGGCTCGGCGAGCCGCACGACGAGCCGCTCGGTGAGCGCCGGGTCGCCCAGCAGTGCGGCCAGGGTCTCGTGGTCGCGCTGCGCCCCCTCCCGGGCGACCTCGTCGAGCAGGAGCGCCTCGACGCGTGATGGAAACCCCCAGCCTGAGGGCAACAACCAGCGGAGCGCCACCATCGCCTCAACCAGGGCCTCGGAGGGCGGGTGCAGCGCCGCTTTGAGCGCATCCCGCCCATCGCGGTCGAGGATCTCAAGGATGGCGTCCGGCGTCAGAGTTGGCGGCTGAGCGGGGAAGAGCGCCGCCAGTGCCTCGCCGTCCGCCGCCAGGCCCAGCGCCCGTCGTGCCGTCTCGACCTGCACCAGCGTCCAGGCGCCGTGCTCGACGAGGAAAGTACGGCTGGCCGGGCGCACATCGCGGCTCGGCCTCGCGGCGTGGACCCGCACCCAGGCGCGGAGCTGCTCCCCTGCGTCGATACCCGCATCCAGGGCGCCGGGGCCCACCTGGTCTACCAACGCCAGCAGCTCGATGAGCTGGCCCGGTGTCTCCATCGCGGCACGGTTGGCCTCGACGGCGAGCCAGCGCGTGACGGCGTCGGCGTCGTAACGACCGCCTTCCTCCAGGCGGGCCTCGACCCAGGCCACCAGCGTATCGGTCCACTCCGACGGCGTATGGAGGGTCTCCCAGCTCCCCATCGCCGGTGTGGGGCGCGTCGGGCAGGCCATGAGCGCGGTTCGGGGCAGCCCGCTCGGCGGCGGCTCACCCGCGGCGAGCTCGATGAAGGACCGCTCTGGGGGGCGCGGCCCCTCCCAGGACAGGTGCCAGCCATAGTGTCTGGACAGCCAGCGGCCCACCAGCGTGCGCCCCGCCCCGGCGGGGGCGTGCCACCACACACGCCCGACGAGCCCGTTCCCGTCCATCAGGCGAGGGGGGATGCCGGGAAAGGGCTCCTCCTCGTCCAGGTCGATGGCGCGCAGGCGCGGAAACACCTCGAATTCGAACCAGCGGTCCGGGTCTTCGCCGGTGGGGCGGCGCTCCTCCAGGCGCGCCACGAGCGCATCCACCTCCATGCCCAGCACGCGCGCGAGCAGCGGTCGGTAGGGTGCGCCCTTGTCGCCCAGCCACCATTCCAGGTCCTCCCAGCGGTCCAGCCTGGCGAGGTTATTCGCCAGGGACTCCCACTTTGGCCCGCGCGTCGGCCAGTCCGCTTTCTGGGTCCTCCACATGCGATCGGCGATGGCCCGCGCGCTGATCATGTTCTTCGCCTTCGCCAGGTCCACCAGCCAGCCCATCGCATCTCCTCCGGCGTCTCTTGCGGTTCATCGGCGCATCGCATGTATACATCATGTATACATCAATGGACACATGATGAAGATGGGGGGCCTCTCGTTTACCTTCGAGAAGCGGCGCTGATGCCGCGACGCACCCGAGGTCACCCATGAGCAAGAGCAACCCGTCCCCTCCACCAAGGCGGCGCAGGACAACCGCGCCAACCAGCTCAACCCCAACAACCCCGCGCACTGGCGCTCGCGCGGCCAGACGCCGCCGCCCACCCCGCCTCCGGCGACGCCGGGTAGCAAGCGGTAGAATCATCACACCACGGCCTGTTTCAGTTAAGCGATCTGCTGGGCCCTCGGGTTACCCCCGAGGGCCGCTTTCCCTGCCGGGAGTTGACGATGAGCAAGGGCAACGACAGCCGCGTATCCGCTGACCGTCAGGAGCGGGATCGCGAGGGCAGGACCACCGCACCCGGCCGCAGCTCGCGCTCGTCGGTGCGCATGACGGTCGAGCGGGCGCGCGCCATCCAGGCGGCCGCAGACCGGGGCGACCAGAACCAGGACTTCAAGGCCCGCGCGATGGCCGCCGCCGCCCGGAACGCCGCTTCAGATGAGGACGACACGTGAGCCTTGGTCTGCCTCCGGACCGCTGGTCCCGCGAGGGGAACGTCCTCGTGTGCCCCTTCCAGGTTCACCCCGACCTGCTCGCGGTGGCTCGCGACGCGGTGGCGTACGCCCTTCGCGCTGCGCGGGCAGGGAGTTGGGGTCTGCATCACCCGCTGGAGGTGTGCCTGGAGGCGGACCGCCTCACCCTGCGCCTGGCCCCGACGGCGGCACCGGCGAACACGAGGCCGCCGTTCTCCCGTTGGCGGGACCGACACCTGCTGCCCCTGCTGGACGTACTGTTGAGCTGCCACGAGCGCGAGATCTCCGGCTTCAATGCGCCCATCGCGGGCCGGTGGGTGCCACCCCCCGGCTGGTTCCTGCCGCCTTCAGACGCGCCGCGCCCCGATGCGCTGGCCGCCGACCGGGCCCTGCTGCGCGCCTGGGTAGAGACGGAGCTGGCGCACGACGCGCCCCGACACCCCGAGGATCAGGCGCTGATCAGGGGCCTCCTCGCCGCGCTCGATGACACAGACGAAGCTCAACTGCGGCGCCTCCTGGACGACGAGCGTCAGCGTGCATCGCTGCGCGCGGCGGAGCGCCCCGAGCCGCCGTCCTTCCTGACGCTGCTGACCGAGGCCGAGCTGTTCGAGCGGCTCACGACCGTGTACCGGTACCGGGTGGTCCCAGAGCACGAGCTGGACGCGCTCGGCCTGGAAGCCGGCGCCCTCGTGGTCCTGGAGGTGGACGCCGGCTGGCGCGATCCTGGCTTCCCTCGTTTCACCCGACCGAGCCCACAGGAGCTCTGGGACGCCCTGGTGGACGCCTCGCGCACGACACCGGAGCTCGTCCTCTCCGAGATGATGCCGAACCCGCTCGCCACGCGCAGGGCTGGAAGCTCCGCGCGCTGGATCAAGGTGCACGACGATCAGCCCCTGCTCTTCGTGCGCGGCGACGGCGAGGAGATCCCGCCTCGGGGCTTCGTCCGGTCGCACCTGGCGGGCGACGTAGCCTTGATGGCGCGCAAGCGGCGCTTTACGGCCTTCGCGGGCCAGCACCCTGGGGTCGAGGCCCTGCTGACCCTGCCGGCGGCCCCCACGCCGTTCAAGGAGAACCCGCAGTCACGAGCCGATCTGGAGGAGGCTGTGCTGGCCACGCGCGGCGTGTTCGCCGTCCAGGGACCGCCGGGCACGGGCAAGACCCACCTGGCGACCGAGGTGGTGCGGCGCTTCCTGGCCCGAAACCCCGCGGGCCGTGTGCTCGTGTGCGCCAAGGAGCACTTCGCGCTGGATCACATCAACCGCAAGATCTGCGCCGCGCTGGAGCACGACGGCGTGGCGTTTCGCGCCTTCCGATCCGTCTCGCAGGCGAAGCGGCGCCGGGGCCGGGGCGAAGTGGACGAGCGCTGGCTGGCGACGTCCGTAGCAAGCGAGCTGGGCGAGCGCGGCTGGGCGCCCGAGCAGGCCGGCTGGGCAGACTGGCAGGCCAGCGTCTCTGCCGCCCAGGATCAGCGGCTGGCCAGCCTTGGGCTCGCCGCCGCCAACCTTGTCTTCGCCACGACCATGGACAGCCTGATGGTCGAGCTGCTCGACACGGACAGCTTCGATCTGGTGATCGTCGAGGAGGCGGGCAAGTGCTATCCCTCCGAGCTGCTGCACGCGCTCTGCCTCGGGCGCACCGCGTTGATGATCGGCGATCAGCGCCAGCTCCCGCCCTACCAGGAGCGGCGCACCCGCGAGGCCGTCGATGCGTGGGAACGCTCGTTGATGCGCGCCTGGGAGGATGACCAGCATCACCAACAGATGCGGACACGCTTTGGCGAGGTCTTCGAGGCTCTCTACGCGCTGCACCGCGCAACCGGCCGACTCAGCGACGCGGAGAAGAGCTGGATCCGGCCCTTCGAGCACCTCTTCGACCGCCTGAGCACGCGGCACCGGCTGGAGGAGCAATTCCGCATGGAGGCGCCGCTCTCGGATCTGGTGGGTCAGGTCTTCTACGGGCGCCCATTCCAGCACCGAAAAACGGAGCTCGTCGCCCGTGGGCTGCTTGCCGACCGCCCCCTGGGCGACGCGCTGCCGCCGGAGCTGGACGTGCCTCTGTTGTGGGTCGACACGCCGCACATGGTGACGGTCCCTGAGGCCACCGAGGACGACCAGAAGCGCGGCGTGCGCGACAACGCCTTTGAGGTGGAGCTCGTGGTCCGCTACCTGACGCGGCTCGAACCTGGGGTGGATCTGGACCTGGTGATCCTGACCCCGTACAACGCCCAGAAGGCGCTGCTGCTCGGCTCAGAGGCGCTGCGGGGGGCGCTCGCCCGCGTGACGCGACGCCCTGTCGAGGCGGTGGTCCGCACCACCGACGAGTACCAGGGGCGGGAGGCCGAGCTGACGATCCTCTCGCTGGTGCGCAACAACAGCCAGGGCGCGCGCGCCTGGGGCTTCATGACCGAGCCGGAGCGGCTCAACGTCATGTTCTCGCGGGCGCGCTACCGGCAGGTGGTGATCGGCTGCTCCGCCCACATTGAGCGCCACAAGGACGAGGCGGCCGACCTCTACCGGGTCTGGCTGGCGTACCGCGCCGCGGCGGCGAACCCGGTGCGGGCGCGCATCCTCTCCGCCGCGGAGGTGCGCCGTGGGTAACCGCTCGCTCGGCGATGAATTCCGCGGCGTCCGGCGCACGCTTGTCCGCATGCGTGGGGCGCTGGTGAGCGCCGACCTCTGCCTGCCGAGGGCGCACGCGCACGCGGTCTGGCTGCTGCCCTGGGTGGAGCGGCTGCTCCGTCACGAGGAGCGGCGGGACCTGGGCACGCCTCCCTGGCCGACACCCCCCGACGAGCTCGTCGCGCGCCGGCTCGGCCAGACGCTCATCGAGCTGCGGTGGGCGCGGCCGGACTGGCGGCGTGGCGGCGTGGTCATCGCGCCCGCCCTCGTCGCGGCGTGGCGCGCGGAGGGCAGACGCGGCCTGGCTCGCCTGCTCTTCGAGGTGCAGGTCGTGCCCGGTGAGTGGTGGGCCGACGGGCTCGGGGGCACCCTGCTCGCGCGGGCCACCGCCCAGGGCTACGACTGGGATCGCCGTCGCCGAGCTGACGAGACTCTGGAGGGGAGCGGAGAGATCCAGGGGCTGGTCGATGCGGCCGAACCGGACGTCCGGGACCTGCTGCGCAAGCTGGGGGGTCTGGCGAACCTGGAGGGCGATCCCGCGGCGGCCTTCCTGGGCACGCCGCTGCGCGTCGGCGAGCGCCGCGATCTGCTCTTCCCGATCTTCGGCGACGAGCTGCGGGTGATGCCGGACGAGCTCGGAGAGCTGGAGCCGGTGATCCTGGAGCACGCGCCTCAGCTCCTCGGGCAGCGTCGCGCGGCGCGCGCGCGGCTGGTGCGGCCGCAGCAGAGCCCGGTCGACGCGATCGCGACCGAGCTGGAGCGGCTGCCCTCGGACCCGGCGGCGCTGGGCGCGCGGGAGCACGTCGCGGCGCGGGTCCAGCGTCTGGTGGAGCTCGCGAGCCGTACCGCGCTGGTGAGCTGGCTCACAGGCTGTGAGCAGGTGCGCCCGGTCGCGGGGCCGACCCAGCGTCACTTTGACGCCCTGGCCGAGATCGCCGAGGGGCTGAACGGCCAGCCGGCGCCGATCCTGGTCGTGAGCACGGCGTTCTTGAACGCGGAGAACGCCGCGAAGCCCGCGGGCCTGGCAGACGCGCTCGCCGCGGCGCCCAGGCAGACCCGGGTGCTCGTGATCTACGGCCACGCCAGCGACGATCTGCCGGCGCAGCAGCGGCGGGACATGGACGAGTGGCTAAGAAAACTAGTGCAAAAAAACACATCTCTGACGGGGCGCCTCCTGCTCGTCGCTGGCCGCCATCGATCCCATGAGAAGGTCCTGGTCAGCAGCCGCGGCGACTGGATGGTCGGGAGCTGGAACGCCGGGAGCAGTCTGCCGGGCGCCACCGTCTTCGAGTGCAGCCTGCTCGGCCAGAGCCCGCGCTTCGCCGCCGAGCTGCTGAAGATCATCGCCGAGAACATCGAGGGGGACGAGGCCCGTGGCCTCATCGACGCGCTCAGCCGCGCGCTGGCCTCGGCCGCGCCGCCACCCTCGGAGGCGCCGGAGCCCATGGTCGCGCGTCTGCGCGAGGCCCTGGGTGTGCTCGTGGCGGCGATCCCGGCCGCAGACGGCGGGCGGGCGGAGGGTTGGTGCCCCGCCGTGCTGGCGGCTCGCGCGGCGCTGCAGCCCATCCGCCGGGCGGTGAAGCTCCAGATCATCGATCAGCACCAGACCCGCGACGCGTTTGCCGGCCTGGTCGCCTCGGCGCGAGCGTCCGTGTTGGTCACCTCCGACCGCCTGGCCGACAGCGCCCTCGATCCGGCCACGCTGCGCGACCTGCGCGGGGATGGACGGAGCCGCCGCCTGCTTCGCGTGGTCTGGGGCCGGGAGTGGGCTGGGCGAAGGCCCGGGGACCGCGCCACGCGCGAGCAGCTCCAGCGGGCGCGACGGACCCTGCGGGACGCACGCGAACGGCTGGGCGATCAGCTCCTGACCCGCGACGAGCCGATGGAGAACCACGCCAAGGTGATGGTCGTGGACGGGCTGCGAGGCGCGGTGACCTCGGAGAACCTGCTCTCCTACGGCGGCGAGAAGGGCCGGCGCGAGTCTCGCGAGCTCGGTCTGCTGTTCTGGTCTCCGGTCCTGGGGCGCGATCTGCTCGGTCGGGTGCTTCAGCGGTGGCCCGACCTGGAAACCCCGCCGCTGGGGACGGCCGGCCCGCCGCTGGGTTGGGCGGTCGCGACCAGCGAGCTCTGGTACGGCCTGAGCGGCATCGCGGGCGAGCTGGACTTCGACTGGAGCGCGCCGGACTACCTGTCGGCGGCCCTGCGGGAGGAGGTGGGGTCAGGGTCCGAGGAGGACGCGCCGCGTCGGCTCGCCTGGGAGGCGCTCACTCGGCGCGCGGGGCCGGCGCCCGTGGCCTGGGTGCGCCACGAGGCCGAGCGGCTGGGCCTCGCGCAGGTGGACGCGGCCGGGCGCTGGCGGCCCTGGGACGCGCCGCCGGACACCGACCCCGACGCGCTGCTCGCTGAGGCGAGGCGGGCGTTGGCGGACTTGCCTGCTGAGGTGGTGATCGAGGTCGCGCCGCGCGCTCCCGATGGGTCAGCGGTTCACCCGCTCGTGGCGCGGGTGCTCGCCGAGCTGGTCCCGATCTCCGCGGGCAGCTTCCTCATGGGCGACGACCGGGTCCCCGAGGAGCGCCCGCGCCACCGGGTCCACCTGACACGCCCCTTCCTGCTCGGGCGTACCTCCGTCACCCAGGGGCTCTGGTACGCCGTCATGGGCAGGCTCCCCCACCTGCGCGATGTGGAGCGGCACCCGGAATTCCCGATCATCCAGGTCAGCTACGCGGAGATGATGGCGTTTCTGGGCCGCCTCAACGCGCTCCCGGGCGGAGGTGGCTTCGTGCTGCCCACCGAGGCTCAGTGGGAGTATGCCTGCCGGGCGGGCTCCACGGCGGTGTACTGCTTCGGGGATGACCCGGGGCAGGGAGACAGGCCAGGGGCGCTGGAGCGCTTCGCCTGGACGAAGCGCAACGGCGGTGGGCAGTTGCAGCGCGTGGCGCAGCTCCAGCCCAACGCCTGGGGCTTGTACGACATGCACGGGCTGGTCTACGAGACCATGCGCGACGCCCGCCGAGCCTACGGCCCCGGCGAGATCTCCGACCCCGTCGGCCCGGTGACGGGCGCGGAGGCCGTCGCGCGCGGCGGCTTCTGGGGGCGGTTTCCGGTCGACCCGAGGAGCGCTGTCCAGGAGCACTTCCGCTGTGCGTCCCGTCAGCACTCCGAGAAGTCTCACCGCGTGTCCTTCCGCATCGCCCGAGAGGTGCCCTGATGTCCTCGCTTCGTCGCGTCTGCCTGGTCGGCGTCCGCGGCGTGGGCAAGACCACGCTCATCCGGTCCCTGCTCCCGCAGCTCCCCCACGTGGACTACATCGTCGGCTCCGCCGTGCTGCGCGAGCTGGCCGGGGCGGACTTCGCGCGCTTCGACCACCTGCCGCCCGAGGCGAAGCAGGAGTACCGGGAGCGGGCCATCGACTGGATGGAGGCGCGGCAGGCCCGAGAGGGGAGGCTGCTGCTCTGCGACGGGCACACGTCGCTGCTCGACGAGAGCACAGGCCAGGTCGGGGCGGTCTTCACCGACCGGGACTGCGCGTTCTTTCGGGAGCTGGTGCTGCTGGAGGCGCCATCTGAGGTCATCCTCACGCGGCGCCAGGGCGACCCGACGAAGCGCCGGAGCCTCGATCCACGGGTCATCGAGGCCGAGCTGCGCGGGGAATGGGAAACCAGCCATCACATCAGCGCGCGCTGGGCCATGGATCTGCACCGGCTCCCGCTGGCGACCGACCCCCAGGTCGCGGGGGCGCTGCTGGAGGTGCTGGCGCCATGACGGATCTCCCCCTGACCCCCGATGACAACGCCCTGCGGATCACCGCCGCGATCCGCCCACACCTCGCCCGGGTAGAGGGGCGCCCTGTGGTGCTGGTGGACGGAGACCGCACGCTCAGCCCCGACGACACCAGCCGCACCTTCGCGGCCCGTGCGGGGATCGACCCGATGCTCGTCAAGCGGCGCTTTCAACGGGACGGCTACGTGTTCAACGCGTTCCGCTACCACGCGGCGCTGCACATCGCGCTGGGGGAGGAGGCCTTCGCACGGCTCGCGCCGGAGATCGCCGCCGAGGTGCCGCTCTACCCCGGAGCCGTCGACGGACTGCGCAGCCTGTCCGACCGGGCCGAGGTGTTCGTCGTGTCCGCGGGGATCCCAGCGATCTGGCGAGCCATCCTCGAACGCCACGGCCTCGGCGGAGTTAAGGTCATTGGCGGCATCGACCCGGCGCAGCCCTACGTCTTCGGCCGTGCCGAGAAGGGGCTCGTCGCGCGGCTGCTGCGCGAGGTCGCAGGCGCGACGCTGGCGATCGGAGACTCGGACGTGGACACCGAGATGCTGCTCGCCGCCGACCGGGCCGTGGTGGTGGTCAACCACCACCTCAACGCGGACCTGCTGCCGCACCTGGCGGCGCATCCCTCCCTCCGGCAGATCGCGCCAGGGGGTCAGCGTCACGCACATATAAAACAAATTTGTTTTGAAGAGCTGGTTGCCCTGCTCGATCCTCAGCCCGTCGAGGTCACCCCATGCCCCTGACCCACTTCACCGATCGCCACCTCGTGCGCCTGCTGGCCACCGAGACCCGGCGCGCGGATCTGAGCCCGTATGCGCTCTCCCAGACCCACGTCGCGCTCGGGCGTTTCCTGGCTGGCGAGTTGGCGGAGCGCCTGGACTTGGAGCCCTGCGAGATCCAACACCCCCAGGGGGCGCGCCAGGGCTGGCGGATCGCCCAGGAGGAGCGGATCGCCCTGCTCTGCTTCATGCGCGCCGGGCTGTACGTGACTGAGGGCGTGCGTGAGGTGTTGACCCAGGCGCCTCTGCTGCACGTCTCGCCGAGGCGCGGCGTGGGGCTCTCCCAAGCGGAGCTGGCCGGACTGGACGAGACCGGGGCCACGACGGCGGTGCTCATCGACTCCGTGGTGAACACCGGCGCCTCGCTGGAGCCCGTGATGGAGCAGCTCTCGCAGCGCGGCCTGCGGATCTTCGTGCTCTCGCTGGTCAGCCCCACGGCTACTGCGGCGCGCCTGGAACAGGCCTGGCCTGGCGTCGAGCTGCTGTTCGCCCGCGTCTCCGACAACCAGTACGTGGGGCGCGGGGCGACGGACACCGGCAACCGTCTGTTCGGCACGATCAGCGGATCATCCAGGGAGCGCCCATGAGCGGCATCGAGCGTATCTGCATCTCGGTCAACTCGGTGTGCAACCTCAAGTGCACCTACTGCTACTTCTTCCTGGAGCCTGACCGCCTGTCGGGGCCAGAGGTGCTCACGCGAGACGAGATCGGGACCATCCTGGCGCAGTGTCAGACCTATGGACTACGACCCGAGGTGGACAAGCGCCTCAAGATCAACTTCGTAGGCTCCGGCGAGCCGCTGCTCGCGTGGGGCTCGATCCGCGCGGCCATCGCCAGCTACCTGGAGGCCACCCCGGATCCGCGGCTGCGCTTCTATACCGTGACCAATGGGATCCTGTTGAACCGGAGGATCGCGGCGGACATGGTGGCGCTCGGCGTCGGACCGAGCGTCTCGCTGGACGGCCCGGCGTGGATGCACGACGCGGCGCGCCTGCACCACAACGGGCGCGGAAGCCACGCCGAGGTCTTGCGCGGGATCGGCGTTCTGCGCGAGGCGGGCATCCCCGTGGCGGTGAACACCACGCTCAGCCACACCGTGGTGGAGAACCTGGAGGCGTACTTCGATTTCATCGAGGAACAGGGCTTCGACAAGGTCATCTTCGACCGCCTGGTCGACGTGCCGCCCGAGCTGACCGTCAGCACCGCCGAGTTCTACGCGACGTTGAGGCGCATCGCTGAGATCGTCGAGCGACGCGGCCTGCAGCGCCTGGAGATCGGCAACCTGGAGGCGTACAAGCGCGCGTTGTCCGGCGCCCCCGACCGTGTCTGCACCATGTTCGGCAGCACCTGCGGCTCGGGCTTCCACAAGGTGGTCTACATGCAGCGCGACGTGTACCCCTGCGGCCGCATGTTCGGCCAGGATCGCTGGAAGCTCGGGCGCTTCGACGAGCCGCCGGAGCGGTTTCCTCAGCGCATGATGGAGAAGGTCGGGGCGCGGGGGTGTGGCGCGGGATGCGCGGCGGGGGCGGAGAGCCCGGCGGGGCCGGACTGCTTGCTGGAACGGGAGCGGGATGACTATTCGCCGGAGGCTCGGGAGGGGTTTGTGGGGTGGTTTGGGGGGAGGGTAGGTGATCAGTCGTCCTTGCGACGGTAACCGGGGGCGGGGCTCTTGAAGCCACGTTTTGGATCGGAATCTGGCTTCTCACCGTTGGCGATCTTATCCCAGAACTTCGTCTGGCTGTCCTTTGCGGCGTCTGAGCCACCGTCACGTTGCGCGATCATGAGCTTCTTTACTGGAAGCTCGACGGTAACCGCGATCCCCTTTCGAGGTCCCTTGACCTCGAAGAGCTGCTTGTGGTGTCCGTGCTTCGGTGTCCACGACAACGTCCCTCCCTGGCTTCCATGATTCGACATGGCGACGTTCGCGAAGAGCTCATACGCCCGCGTCCAGGTCATCTTGTCGAAGAGGTCGAGGTCCGTGTTGTAGGCCACGATGAACAGGTGCTGGATCCTGCCCCGCAGCCAGTCCCAGGCGAAGGTGTCCAGGATGTCCGAGCAGATGGCTACGGTGAAGCCGCCCCAGGTCGGCAGGCGGAACCGCGTCCAGGTGAGCCCGCGCTGGAAGCGCCAGTGCGCCTTCGCCGCCTTCGCCTCCGCCGCCTCCGAGAGGTGCAACGCCAGGCCCTGTTCCTGGGCGTTCGGGTAGGGTTTGCGGATCCAGAAGGCGTGAGCGCCGCGCCCTCGCCGGTCGGGGCTCGCGGCGCGGGTCGGGATCACGACGAGTGCCTCATTGATGAGCACGCGTAGGCCCTGCGTCCTGAGCGACGCTGCCGCGTGGACCATCCGGGGCAGCTCACGCGGCGACAGGCCTGCGATAATGGCCACGCCCGTCTCGTTCACGAACTGGATCAGCGCGCTCGCTTCGAAGTGAGGGACGTACCACTCTGGGAACAGCGCGAGGTCGTCCAGTCCTCTGTCGATCCGTCGTTTGTCTCTCTGCCCCTGTTTGTCTGCAATTTCCTCCGGTTCTTCCGATGGCTCACGCAGCTTGCTCCGAAGCCGGATCTCCTGGAGCTGTTCGCAGAGCTCACGAAGCGGCTTTCGATACACAAACGCGTCCTCGACAAGCGGGACTGGCGGGCTCCCCTCGCTGTCCAGCCAGCGCCTGAGTTCAGGATCAGCCACGGGCTGGATAAGGCGCACGCGAAGGTCGTCGTTAGGCTCCTGCGAAGAGGACCCACCTGAGCTTGAGCCTGGCGCCGGAGGTGCCGACATGCGAGTCAGCGATGAGACCTGCCAAGCACCGTCTGCATCAAAGAGGATGTCATGCCGATCCAGGGCCAATCGTACGTCAAACACCGACCTCCCGTCAGGCAGGTCGAGTTCAGGACTGACCTTTCCAAGAGGCCCATCGATGAGGCCGAGGAATGGCTCCTGGCCGCCGAATCCCTCCTCGATCCAGGCCCAGGTGTTGCGGGGGAGGAGCAGGCGGCTCCGTAACACCTGTCGGTCGAACGCGGCTGGCTGCCAGGGTGCGACCTCAAAGAGGCGGTCGAGCTCGTGCTCCCCTCCGGTGAGCAGCCAGAGGACCAGCGTGGAAAGTGCCCAGCGGTCAGGGTTGCCCTTCTTGAAGTGGTCGATGAAGCAGCGGGCAAACAGGAACATGGGGTGGGGCGCCGGGTCCTGGCTGCGCAGGGGGGCGACGTGCGTGATCCAGGCCGGCGTGTCGCCGCCGGATCCACGCCTCAGTTCGTCCATGATCTTCTCTGCCAACCTTGCGCCGTACTCATCTTTCGTAGAGTCTGCGCCGTGATCGCCTGGAGGGAGCAGGTCCCACGCGCGCTTCTCCTCGCGTGGGTCGCGAGCCACGGACCAGACGCGCTGGCTGCGCAGCAGTCTGTTGGCGTTTGTGCTGAGGCGGACGGTCTCAGGGCTAAGGAACGCGCCGGTCAATCCTCTCAGCGCGATGTGGCTGAGCAACGACTTCTGCCAGTCGTCGTCGGATGCCATGTTCTCGGTCGTCGCTTGAGCCTCGCCGTCTGCCGAAGGTGAGATGATGGGTCTCAATGCATGCGCGACCCAGATGCTGATCGCAGGCGACACACCAAGCGCGGGACACAGCGCCGGGTGATCCAGCGCGGGGGATCCACCGTCGTCCCCGAGCAGATCCCGAGGCAGCGCGAGCAAGGTGCTGCGGAGGTCGAGGCCATTCTCTCCCTCTGAGGCACCTGGCCATGTGCCAATGTCCTCCACCGCGAACCACCCCTCGAACTGTTGCCACGTAGGTTGAAGTCCGAGCGACAGCATGGCCCCACGAAGCTGGCGGTACGTGTCCAGCGTCTCAACACGGCGCCAGTCGTCCGGCTGCTCAGGAACAACGGTCGGCCTTGGAAGCGGACCATCGACGTGCTTCAACCAGGACAACAGCCGCTCTGGAGGCAGCACACGCGCGAGCTGGGCCATCGACCCCACATCGGATGGCGTGGCGATGTCGCTGGTCGGGGCATCGGGACGCTTCAGGCGCGCCAACCAGATGTCGGTGCTGATCGGACTCCCGAGCCCAGACGCGAGGCCGTCGTCGGTGGAGACCATCACGGCTCCGAGCGTCCTGTTTAGGGCGGCGAGGAGATCACCGTGCTTTGCCAGGGAATTGGGCAGGCCGGGTGGCGTCCCTTGAAGCTCTCGCAGGCTGCCTGCGGCGGGAGCGCCCAACCAGCGAAGCGCCTCGACGCTCGGCGGTGTCAGCGCCAACAGCGCAGATCGCAGGGCCTCAGCCTCCCACCACCACAGAAACGCGCCGCTCTCACCCCAGTAGCTCGGTTCGACGACATCCGGGTAGAGCGCCGCAAGCCAGTGCTCCAGGTTCTCCATCGTCGTGAGCGCCGCTCGGGCCTCAGCCCGGTCCAGGTGGCTCAGCCAGGTGCCGGACCTTGGTCGCCGAGATGCGGGGGCCTCCACCCTCCGACGTAGCTCCAGCAGGACCGACAGCCAGTTTCTCCAGAACGCGGCCCTGTGCCAGCTGGCGCGAAGGCGCCGATTCTGCACACGCCGATGCTCCACCGTCTCGGCGTCTTCTGAATCGTCCGGTGTCGGCCGCACCAGGTCGGGCTCCGCTGGCCGCGTGCCCTCCCAGGTGTTCCAGGCGTTTGCATCGTCCCCGGCCCGAGGTGAGGACCACGCGATGAGCGGCAGGACCTGCTCGGTGAGGACCGCGAGCCCGGCTTGGCCGGTGCGCAGCGCGAGGATGAGCGTCGGCCGCCAGAGCTGGGTTCGCGCCGGGTGAGCCCGCACGGCGCGTTCGGCGCTGTGGAGGATCAGCTGCTCAAGCTGTTTGCGCCTGAGGGGAGGGCGGTCGCCCCGCGTGATTGGCCCGTCGGGCCAGCTCGCCTGCGCCAGGCGACCCAGGGCGAAGGACAGCCGCGCGGCGTCGGCCACCTCTTCGTCACTGTCCCCGCGTCCGAGCAGGCTCAGCAGGCGCTCCGTGCGCTCCAACCCGGGGCCGCCGTAGCGCTCGTCGAGCGCCTCCTCGCCGAGCTCGCTCATCTCTCGGACCATCTCGGTGGTGAAGAGGTCGGCGCTCGCGCGGGTCAGGCGCGGGAGCTGGTTCAGCTCTCGTCCAGTTGGCAGGGGGCCGCCCTCGACCACGCGCCGGACCAGGTTCTCGTACCCGTCTGGCCGGGTCTTCTCGGCGTTGATCATCAGGTAGGGGTGGTCGCCAAGGAGCCCTTTGATCTGGTGGACGGCTTCGAACAGGGCCTCCGGCCGCTCTGAGAGCAGCACGATGTCGTCGACGAAGCGCAGGAAGAGCAGGCGCGGCGTGTTGTCGCGCCTGGCCTCCTCGAAGCGCCGGCAGAAGTGCCAGTCCAGCGGCGTGAGGGCGGCGTTGCAGAGCAGGCCACCGACGATGAGTCCTGTCGGCAGTCCGAAGCGTTGGCTGGCCCGCAGGTCTGCGGGGAGGCTGCATGACGGGCGCCAGATCCCGGCGGTGTCGTACTTCACTTCGTCGTAGATCGTGTCTTCTCCTCGGACGCGCGCAGGCGCCTCTCCCGTGTCGTCCGATGTCGCCCAGCCCGCAGGTTCAGCCCAGGGCGCGTACTCGACCTGATCCAGAGCGGCGCAGAGCTGGTCTGCGAGGATGAGTCGGAGTTCGGCGTCGCCGGCGAGCAAGCGCCATGGATGCTGGTCCAGCCCATTGCGCGGCTTCTCCAGCCACCCTGGAAACGGGCTCGGGCCTCCGTCCGGGTGCCAGATGCCCGGCTCTCCACCGCTGCGCCCGATGATCGGGAGTCCCCATCGGCCATGATCCGCCGGAAGTCGTCCTGAAAGCGTGGCCTCGTCGCCGAGCATGACCTTCATCGTGCGTCCGAGGGCCTCCCTGCTGATCGCGGGGTAGGTCGTGCTCAGGTCGATGCGCAGGTAGTGAAGGGGGCGGTCACGGTCGGGTGGCGAAGACCAGGGGCTGCCGAAGCGTCCTTGGAAGTACGGCAGCAGATCTGGATCCTCCCTGTCGCGCTCGTCGTCACCGCGCCGCGGCGCTGCGCCAAGGAGGCCATCGTTGGTCACCCATTGAAGCAGGCGTCGAAACAGACCATAGCCGGAGGAGAAGCTCTCGTAGACGCGATCCTGGCCGAGGCTGAAGGGGGCGCGGAACCAGCGGGCGCCGTCGTCCTCCTCGTCCTTTCTTGAACTTCCCCCTGCTGGCTGCCTGAGGACCCGCGGCCGGAAGAGACGGTTGCCGAACGAGACGTTGGGCATCCGGGCCTCCAGGAAGGGCCCGAGCAGCACCATGAACACCGCGAAGCCGACCTGATCGCGCATCGAGGGTTGGCAGAAGTGGCGCGTCTGATCGCCCTTTTTCGGATAGGGGACCAGCGGGAATGGGTACGGGTGCCAGCGGTCTTCGCGCAGATCGGTCGCAAGGCGCGCGAGCTGGGCCCAGGGATCGGCCTCCCAAGCGAGCAGTTCGGACGTGTCCAGCCAGACCGCCGACTCTCCCCAGTTGCGGACCTTGCGCCAGGCCGCCCGCAGCACCCAAGGGCTGAAGAGGATATTCGCGTCGGCTTTGCTGTACCTGGACATCCGCTCCTGACATGTCCGCTCGACCTGGGGACATTCTGCCTGTCCGTATCAGCGACCTTCGAGGTCTGCCAGGGCCGAGCGGGGGCGCGTCATCGGGTCAATCGCTCCGCTGCGGCCCTCGCCCCGTCGGTCGGATGAACCTGCTCGTCCTCGGCTCGGCGTCCTCCTCGCGGCGGGTCTTCGGCTCGATGTCCTCCTCCCTGCGTGTCTGAGACCGCAGGTGTGGCCGCGACAACAGCAGATCGTCCTCCGTCGGCCGTGCCACCGTCGCCCGGATGAACCTCCCGCGCGTGGGCACCTGGGCGACCTCGGCTTCCTCCTCTTCGGTCATCCAGCGGGCGACCTCGTAGTCTCCGGGACCATCGGCCAGCGGCTCGCGCTCGCGCGGGCTCGGGGGCGGCCCTGGGAGGATGTCGGAGGCAGCCAGCCGGTCCGCCCAGGCGCGCACGGTGACCTCGGCGGCGGCGACGACCTCGGCGATGGAGACCTTCGGCGCGCCTGACGGGGGCCGGTCGAGGTAGACGCTGGCGCCGCCAGCCCGCAGGCGTGCGGCGGTGCGCATGGTCAGCAGCATCAGGTCGCCCGGCCGCCGCAGGGCGCGGGCGGCGAGCAGCGGGCGCTCGATGGCGACGAGCATGGGCACGCTGGTGGTGGTGCGGCCGATCTCGAAGCGGGCGATGGCGCTGCGGTCTACGGGGATGAGCGCGGCGAGCTCGGTCTGGCTGTAGCCGGCCAGCGCGCGCACGGCGCCCAGCGTGCGCCCGAAGACGGTGGTGATGTCGGTGGCCGGCCGCAGCGGGGAAGGCATGGTCGCTCCTGGATGCTTGTAGTCTAACAGCAAAGTGCTTGCAGAGGTCAAGCGCTGCTGTCAGACTGCAAGCATGAGGAGGCGGCGACGAGCCGCGCCTCGTGCAATCAGAACCACGGGAGAGTCGGCTTTACACACCGGGTCTCTTCGGAGAGGTGCGTCCGCCATGTCCGCAGCCCAACGCCAGAGAGAGGTGTCCGACCCGACGGCGACGATCCGCCGCCGGCTGGCGCATCTGCTGGCGCTGGGCGCGGTACGGGCGGCGCGGGCCACGTCCGAGGGGGCCGGCGAACCGGAGCCAGAGGACTCCACCACCAATCCCACCAAAGGAGAAAACCATGGCCAGTGACGATTGGAAGAACCTCGACAACGTCGAACGCCTCATGACCCGCGCCGTGACCGAGCCCGGCGCCGAGATCTCGCTCTCCGCCTTCAACGCCGAGGGCAAGGAGCGCCAGGTCGAGCGGCGCGCCGTGCGCTCGGTCGCCGAGGGCATGACCTGGGCGATCAGCACCTTCGACAAGCTCTTCGCCGAGGGCGCGCCCCGCTTCCGCGTACGCTTGCAACCGGTCCAAGGCAAGCCGGAGAGCGCCTCGGTGCGCCGCAAGGACGGCGCCGCCAGTGACGAGCCTGAGGACGACGACGGCGACGGCCCGACCTGGGTGCCCGCGCCTGCGGTTCGCGACGACGAGCTGTTCCGGCTCCAGGGCGAGCACCGTAAGCTGGAGGCTCGCGTTCGGGCCGCGGACGCCGAGCTGGAGCGGGTGCGCGGGGCGCTGTCCGAATCCGAGCGCCGCGCGGAGGATCTGGGCGCGCGCCTCGCCGGAGCAGAGGCCAGGGGCCGCGACAACAGCGGTGCGCAGGCTGAGATCGCGCGGCTGCGGCGACAGGTCGCGGAGCAGCAGGCCCAGCTCCAGGAGGCGCAGTCCAACGCGGATCGCGCTGAGGAGCTCGCCGTGCGGCTCTCCACGGCCGAGGCGAGGGTGCGCGAGACCACCGGCGGCCCGGCCGAGATCACCCGCCTGCGCCGCCAGCTCTCCGAGCTGCAGTCGCAGCTCCAGCAGGCCACCGACCGCGCCGAGGAGCTGGAGGCGCGCCTGGCCACCGCCGAGGCCCGCACCCAGGACGCGGCGCGGGCCCAGTCGGAGACGCTGAAGATGCGTCGCCAGCTCGCCGAGCGCGACCGGCAGCTCCAGGACGCAGAACAGCGAGTCGCCGACGCAGAGCAGCGCGCCGCGGACGCCGAGGCGCGATCCACCAATGCGGAGTCCCGGATGAGGCGGCTCCAGAGCGGCGCCGGTGAGATGAACGCCCTGCGCCAGCGCCTCGCCGAGGCTGAGCGCGCTCGCGATGATGCGGAGCAGCGTGCCTCCGACGCCGAGTCTCGGATCCGCGCCGAAGATCGCGCGAGCCGGTCCCGACCGGACACGGGCGAGCAGCGTCGCCTCCAACGCGCGCTGGCCGAGATGGAGCAGGAGCGCGACGACCTGCGCGCCCGCAACGACGCGCTGGAGGCCGAGCTGCGCCAGATCCGTGGTCGTGCCGGCGCCGACCGCGACGGGCGCGCCTCCATGACCGACCGTGTGCGTCAGCTCGATCAACAGATCGTCGAGCTCCAGCGGCGGATCGCCGAGCTGGAGCACGACAACGCCGAGCTGCGTGACCAGAACGAGATGTTCACGCAGGACCTCCTCCGGCGCGCCGAGGAGGTGCTCGCTCCGCTGCGCGACGACGACTGATCGTCCGCACCTGCGGCGTCATCAGCCCCCGGCCGGACCTCCGAGCGGGGGCTTCGTTCGTCTGCGCTACCCGTCCTGCTCCGAGGCCCTCGGGCGTGGATCCTCCGGCAGCGGCCCATCCGCGCTGCTGGCACGCCGTCGGAACCGCTCGCGAAGGTGCTCCATGGCGCGAGCCTCCAGCGCTGGATCGGCGTCCGGCTGGGGCAGCAGCCCGAAGCGCAGCTCCGACAGCGCGTCCTGGCCGGCGGTCAGGCGATCGTTGACCTGTTGGACGAGCGCCTCGATCTGGCCGTGCGAGCGCAGCAGCTCGGCGGGATCGGGCTCGCCCCCATCGGCGATGTCGCGCACGTAGGAGAAGACCACCATGCTGTGCTCCTGGACGCGGGAGGATAGCGCCGCCTGGGCGGCGCGGAGATCGTCGGCGGCCTCCCAGAGCTGCGTGAGGGCGGTGCCCTGTTCGAGCGGCGGGCGCGAGAGTTCGGTCATGTCGTCTCCAGTCTCGATGATCGAGTCATGTCGTGAGGTCGGTACACAGGACACACCTCCGCCAGGATCAGCCTTGAACAGGCAGATCAGGCGGTCGCGGCGCCGCGGATCAGGCGCACCTTGTATTGGACATAATACGGCCCGACGTGCAACCCTCCAGGCTCAGAAAGTTGGACCGTGGTCTCGAAATGTGGAACTACGGCTCGGTCGCGCTCGCACACATGAACGTGCTCGCGTCGCAGGTGATAGTGACGCGGCCGGTCGCGGGGACGGTGACGTTGCCCGCCGGCTCCAGAGCACCATCGAAGGTCGCGAGAATCTTGTACTTTCCCGGTGAGACCGCGCCGGGCAGGGTGACCTTGCGGCCCTGCTGCTCCAGCGTGACCGACACGCCGCCCTTCACGAGCACGTTCGCGGCGGGGCTGGGTCTGGTGGCAGTGGGGGCTGGGGTGGAGGTCGTGACCAGGTCTGCGCGCGGGGTCGCAGGGGTGCCCGCCGAGGATCGGGTGGACGCACGGGCTGTCGCGTCGGTGGTGACCTCGACGGGAGCCTCGGCCGAGACGACGGCGCTCTCCAGCCCACCGTCAGGAGCGTCAGGCTCGTCTGTGGGCGTGGCCTGCTCGGGCGGCGTGTCCGTCTGCTCGGACGACGGCAGATCGTGGAGCCCGCCGATCCCCAGCCACGCGACAAGCGCGAGCGAGATCGCGCCGACGAAGCCCGCGATCATCGCGCCCTTCGTCAATCCGCGCGCGTCGATCTCTTTGACCTGTCCTGGCAGCGGCGCGGTCTCTTCCAGCTCCTGACGCACGATAATCGGCGGCGGCCTGGGCGGCGCCACGCTCGGCGCCACAGGTGGCGGCGCCTCCACGACAGGCACGGGTGGACGCGAAGCCGTCTCGACCCGCTCGGCCTGCCCAGCGGACCCCGACGACACCTCCATCGCACCCTCGGCCTCCTCGCGCAGCACGCTGCCGAGCTCAGCCGATGGCTTCGCCTTCTGCTCCGCTCGAAGCCTGGGAACAGCTTCGCGCGCGAAGGCCCGAAGTGAGGGCGCTGGCAACGTCTCGGACAACGCGAGACACCTCGTCGCGAGCACACCTGCGGTCGGCCGCTCGTCAGGATCGAAGGCCAGCAGCTCGGCGAGCAGGGTCAGCGCCTCGACGGGTACGTCGGGCCGCGCCTCGTGCAGCGCGTCCATGCGCTCGTTCCGGTGCTGGGTGTGCGGGCGCATGGACAGGCCAGACCGGCCAAAGGGCTCGCCTTTGAGCAGCGCGTACAGGACGCACCCAAGCGAGTAGACGTCGCCCTCGTGGACCTCGATGCCGCGCAGCCGCTCGGGCGCCATGTAGGCCGGCGTGCCGAAGCTCACGTCCTCGGTCAGCGCCTCGCGGGCGGCGAACTCGGCGCGGGCGATGCCGAGATCGAGCACCTTCACCAGCCCGTCTGCGGTCAGCAGGAAGTTGCCGGGCTTGATGTCCCGGTGCAGCATGCGGAGCGCGTGCCCTTCAGGGCCGGGGACATGCCAGGCGTGATCCAACACATCGGCGATCTCATGCACGATCTCGAAGGCGGGGCGAACCGGCATCGGGCCGCCGCTGATCAGGCGTTCTCCATCGACCCCCGCGACGTACTCCATAACGACGGACCACTCGCCGTCGATGATCGCGAGACGGTCCACCGCGACCAGCGCCCGGTGTTGCAGCAGGCCCAACAGGCGCGCCTCGTCGCGCAGGCGGCGCAGGGCCTCGGCGTTGCGCTCGGTGTTCGACGAGGGCAACAGCAGCTTGATCGCGACCTGGCGCGTGAAGCCGCGCGGTCCCTCGAAGCGGGCGCGCACGACCTTGCCGAAGCCGCCTCGGCCCAACACTTCGAGCACCGTGTACTGTCTCACCAACGCACCATCAGCGCCGCGCCGCCCGACCCGATGGCGAGCCCGCCGGCCGCCAGCGCCGCGCCATGCATCGTGATCGCCAGCGGCGTAGAGAGCGTCGCCCGCTCGCCAGACGAGTCGCGCGTGGACCAGACGGCGGCCTCCAGGCCCGCCGCCGCCAGCGTGCTGGCGCCCGCGACCACGGCCAGACGCCGGGAGATGCGCACGCGGCGGTCGCGTTCCTCCAGCGCCGGTCGCAGCTCGGGCATCTCCTCTACGGGCAGCGCCTCGCCCGGATCGAGCACGCCGGTCCACACCACACCCGCAGGCCAGACCTGGACCTGGAACACGGCAGGCCGATCGAGCGGGCGATTTTGTGCCTCCTCCCCGTTGATGTAGACGTCCAGGCCCTTCTGGAGGTCCATCGGCGCGCGCTCCGTGGACTTGGGTGTGGCGTGCGCGTCCTCGTACAGCAGGCTCAGGCTGTTGCCGGTGGGGATCAGATCGTCGGGGAAGTGGTAGTCGGGCCAGGCGGCGGTCGCGCCGACGAACCACGCGCGCGCCTCGTCGCGCTTCCCGGCGCGGA
>CAZTOW010000054.1:0-63282 GCA_964615375.1 uncultured Enterobacterales bacterium | reverse complement strand
CCTGAACGGGCGCGGGCTCCGGCTCCGGCGCGGCCTGAACGGGCGCGGGCTCCGGTGCGACCGGCTGGACCTCGGGCTCCACCTGCGCGGCGGGCGCGATCTCCTGCGGGGCCTTCGCCTCGATCACCGGCTCGGGCCGGGCGGGGCCGCCGGGTCCGGGGGTGGGCGGCGTCACGCGGCGACGCACGACGTTGCTGTCCGTGCGCGTCACGACCACGTTCGGGGACGACGCGGGCGCGCGGGTGGCCGCGGGGGGCGGAGGAGGCGGAGGAGGCGGAGGCGCCGGCTCATTCTCGACCCGGCGACGGCGAATGACCGAATCTCCCACGCGTTTCTCGTCCGTGGGCGCACCGGGTACACCGGAGGGCGCCTTGCCACCCTGGGGGCGGCTGGCGCCGTTGCGCGTGAGACGCTCAATCAGATCCTTCGTGGACATTCAGGGCCTTTCTCCGCCCGGTTCCAGGCAGCGGACCAGGGGCTTCACTCTCTTGAGTCGCGCACGGGGCAGGTCTCCCTGTGCGCTCGTTCGCGCTCCCGGCACAGAGACCCAGGCCGGCGTGCGTGCGACGCACCATGCTAACCCAGCGCGCACAGCCACCGCAACCGACTGGCCAGCGCATCTCCTGGCGTTCCGGCTCGCACGGCCAGGGCCGCGCGCGGCCCCCTGCCGATCAGGCGCCCCAGCGCGACCCGGTCGAGCGGGATCTCGGCCACGGCGGCGCCATCGCAGCGCGCGAGCGCGCGGGCCCGGCTCAGGGCGGAGGCGTCGGAGGCGCAGACCAGCGCCACCAGCGCGCCCTCGGCCGCCTCGATGTGGCCGGTCCCCGACACCAGCGCACCCGCCTGCGCGGCGAGCTCGACGCGCGAGATCACCTCCGCCATCAGGCTCTCCCGCGTCGCCGCGAGCAGCCCCCGGGCGGCCTCCGGCCCCGGATCCTGCTTGAGCGCCCTCCCCAGCACGCGCGGCCGGGCCTCGACGTGCTCGAGGCAGGCCCGGGTGGGGCAGACCCAGGCCCCTCGGCCAGGGATCTTCCCGCGCAGATCGGGCGACAACCTGCGACGCGAGACCAGGCCGAGCCGGATCAGCTCGTCCGTCGGCCGACGCGCCTTGCAGGCGACGCAGCTCCGAAAAGCCATCCCGCTCCTTCAGTCGGAGGCGCGGCCCTGATCGGACCGCCCCTGTCCACGGGAGGCCTGGCGCTTCTCCGCCTCCTCCATGATGAGGGCGTCGAGGACCTGCTCGGCCTCTTGAACCACCATCTCCGCGTCCTCCTCGGTGATGCTGAGGATCGCGGCGACCTCGTAGGGCTCGGCGTCGAAGAGCTCCTGCGCGCTGCGGAAGCCGTGGCGGATGAGGGTGTCGACCTCGTCCGGCTCCAGCGAGCGCAGGCGGCTCAGCTCCTTGCGGGCCTGGTCCATCATCTCGGCGTGGCGGCTCTCCGAGTAGATGTCGATGCGCCAGCCGGTGAGCTGCGCGGCGAGCCGCACGTTCTGACCGCGGCGACCGATGGCCTTGGAGAGCTGGTCGTCGGGGACGATGAGCTCCATCGAGTGCGTGTGCTCGTCGATGTAGACCTTCGTGACCACCGCGGGCGCGATGGCGTGCACGATGAAGCGCGCCGGATCGGGGTGGTAGGGGATGATGTCGATCGCCTCTCCGCGCAGCTCCTGGACCACCGCCTGGACGCGGCTGCCCTTGAGGCCGACGCAGGCGCCGACCGGATCGACGTCGCGATCGACGCTGGAGACGGCGATCTTGGCGCGGTGGCCGGGCTCGCGGGCGCAGGCCTCGATGCGGACGATGCCCTCGTAGATCTCGGGCACCTCGAGCTCGAAGAGCTTCATCAGCAGGCCCGGGTGCGTGCGGCTGAGCACCACCTGGGGCGACTTCGAGGAGCGCGTGATGTCCAGCACGTAGGCCTGGATGCGGTCACCCTGCCGGTAGGTCTCGGTGGGGACCTGCTCGCGCTTGGGGAGGATGGCCTCGGCGCGGCCGAGGTCGACGACGATGTTGCCCTTCTCGAAGCGCCGCACGATGCCGGTGATGAGCTCGCCCTTGCGGTCCTTGAACTCGTTGAAGGTCATCTCGCGCTCGGCGTCGCGGATCTTCTGGATGATGACCTGCTTGGCCGTCTGCGCCGCGATGCGCCCGAGCTCCTCGACCTTGATCTTGATGCCCAGCGAGTCGCCGACCTCGCAGTCGGGATCCTTCTTGCGCGCCTCTTCCAGCCCGATCTCGGTCTCGGGGTTCAGGATCTCGTCTACGACGGTGCGGAACTCGAAGAGCTCAACCTCGCCGAGATCCTCGTTGTAGTGAGCCTCGATGTCGAGGTTCATCCCGTACTTCTTACGGGCTGCCGCCACCATCGCGCTCTCGAGGACCTCCACGAGCACGTCGCGGGGGATGTTCTTCTCGCGCTGTACGGTGTCTACGAGGCGTGCAAGCTCGCTGATCATCACCCTTCTCCTCTGCTCGGTTCGTCCGCGTCGGGGGCGGCGGGCGGCCCGAGCCGCTCGAACTCTTCCAGGGTCAGATCCAGGCGCACCCGCTCGATCTCGGCGAGCGGGAGGCGGAGCGTCTCCGACGACGTCTCCAGCAGGACCACCTCTCCATCCAGCCCGCGCAGCACGCCCGTGAGGTTCCGCCGCTCGGAGACCGCCGCGAGGCGGACCTTCGCGCGGAAGCCGGCGAAGCGCTGGAAGTCCTCGGGGCGCTGCACCAGGCGGTCGATGCCCGGGCTGCTGACCTCGAGCTCGTAGGCCCCGGGGAAGGGGTCCGCCACGTCGAGCACCGGCCCCACCGCCACGCTGACCGCGGCGCAGTGGTCCACGCCGACGCCGCCCGCGCGGTCCACGTAGAGGCGCAGCGTGAGGCGGCGCCCCGATCCGACCAGCTCGACACCTGTCAGATCACAGCCGACGCGCGCGACCACGGGCTCGAGGAGCGCGCGGAGGGCGGCGATCTGGCTGCGCCGATCGGTGGGCTTGTCGGAGGCGAGAGGCATGGGCTTCCAGGCACAAAAAAAAGGAGGGCCAGAAGGCCACTCCTCTTTCCGGTTCGCGTGGTTCGCGTGAACGCTGGGGTTGGAGATCGGGCTGCTTATAAGCTCAGCGCCCGCCCCCGTCAAGGCGGCGCAGGTGCCAGCTCCGACGGGCCCGCCGCAGGATCTCCGCCCAGCAACGGGCCGCACAGGCACTGGGCCTCCGCCGCCGCGATCTCGGCGGGCGTGGCCGGCGTGTCCGACTCCTGGATGACGAGGCGCACGAAGTCGGACACCACCGCGCGCACGGCGGCGCCCTCCGGCGTGTCGGCGCGCGTCGCCCAGAATTCCAGGATGGCGACCCGGCGCTGCTCGGGGGTGGGCAGCGCGGGCTCGCCGGGCTCGGTGGGCTCGCCCCGCTCCCAGGTCGCCACGAGCATGGAGGGGATCTCCTGCCCCAGCCGCGTGCTCATCACGTCGCGGGAGATGGCGCCCTGCCAGGCCTTCAGGCGCGGCTGGATGGCGTCTACGACCTCCATCTTCTGGGGCGTCAGCTTGCGCTCGCTGACCAGCACCCCGCCCAGCTTGATGCACATCAGCGTGAACGGGGGGATGCAGGCCAGATAGCGCAGGTTGGACTGACCCTCGACGTAGGACTCGAAGCGCGGGGGCGAGCGCCTCAGGATCACGTAGCCGTCGTCGTAGACGAAGACGGAGGGCTTCCAGGCGCTCTCCGGGCGGTAGACGGTGACCCCTTCGCGATCCTTGGCCTTGTAGCCCATCTTACGAAGATCCCGGTCCAGCTCGGCCCTGCGGCGAGCGATCTCGCGGCGGCCGAAGACGATGATCTCCTCGCTGACGCCGGCCTCCTCGGCGCTCGCGCCCTCCGCGTTCGAGCCCGCCGCGCTGGCCTCAGCCCCGGTCCCCTGCTCCTGAGCCCCCGCGCCGCGGGCGAGGAGCAGGCCGGCGACGAGGAGGAGCAGGGCGCGCACGATCAGGCCCCCGCGAACTGCATCGCGTCGAAGAGCAGCGAGGGCGAGCGCACCGCGCCGTGGACCCACACGTCGTCGGCGGCCTCCTGCCAGCGCTCGAGCAGCTCGAAGAGGTTGCCCGACAGGTTCATCTCCGAGACGTTGTGGATGGCCTCGCCGCGCTCGTAGAGCGTGCCGTTCACGCCGAGCGAGAACGCGCCCGTGGCCGGGTTGACGTTCCCGCCGAGGAAGCCCTCCACCACGATGGCCTGCGGGAGATCCGCCAGGATCGCCGCGAGCGAGCGGGCGCCGGCCGGCACGCAGAGGTTCGCCGAGGTCCCCGTCGTGGGGGACAGGCCCAGCTTGCGCGCGTAGTAGACGTCCAGGTGGAAGTTGCGGAGCACGCCGTCCTCGAAGATCGGCAGGCGCGCGGCGGGGAGCCCCTCGCTGTCGAAGCGGCGGCTGGAGGGGCCGCGGGGCAGCAGCGCGTCGTCGATCAGCGTGAACCCGCCAGGAGAGAGCTTCCTTCCCAGCGCGTCGGCGAAGCAGCTCCGGCCCTCGTGCAGCACCTGGCCGTGCAGGGGGGCCAGCAGCAGCCCGAGGATGCGGGCGGCGCGCGATCCCCGCAGCACCATGGGCGTGCGGCCAGAGCGCGCCGAGCGGCTCCCGAGGCGGCGCAGGGCGACGTCCACGACCTCCCCCGAGGCGACCTCCACCGGCGGGAGATCCTCGAGGTGCCGGACGTGGTGGTGCGCGTAGGCTTCGGGCTTTCGCCCATCGCTCTCGGAGAGCGTGACCGCCACGGCCTGCCCGATGTGGGTGCCGGCGTGCGTGCCCAGGAAGCCGTTGGAGCAGGCGAGCGTCCAGGTCGAGTCCGTCGCCCAGACGTCCACGCCCACGGAGAGCACCGGCATCTGGCCGGCGCGCGCCCGGGTCTCCTCCTCCAGCGCGGCCGCGCGGCGCCTGCAGGCCGCGGCGTCCGGGAGGGGGCCGAGCTCCACCAGATCCAGATCGGCCTGCGTCACGCCCATCTGGGCGAGCTCGGGCAGGCGCCGGTCGGGGTCGGGCTCCAGCGCGCGGGTGCCCTCGATGGCCCGCTGCAGGAAGCGGTCCAGGGCGTCGTCGCGCAGATCGTTGGTGGCATGCGAGGAGAAGCGCTGGTCCACGAGCATGGAGACGCGCAGGGAGAGCGAGCGCGACTCCTGCACCTTCTCCAGGCGCCCGTCGCGCCAGCCCACCTCGGTCGTCACGCTGCGGGCGACCCGGGCGGACACCTCGTCAGCGCCCAGGCGCCGGGCGCGCTCGACGGCCTCGCGGGCGACGAGATCGAGATCCGGCGGGCTCAAGACACGCCTCCGACGATGAGGCTCTTCACGCGCACGGTCGGCATCCCCTGGCTGACGGGGACGCTCTGACCGTCCTTCCCGCAGGTCCACCCTCCCTCGTCCAGCACGAGGTCGTTGCCAACCATGTCGATGCGCTCCAGGGCCTGCGGCCCGTTCCCGATGATGTTCGCGTCCTTGACAGGACGGGTAAGTCGCCCGTTCTCGATGAGCCACCCGGTCTTCATGTAGAAGGCGAAGTCGCCCCCGCCGATGTGGACCTGACCGTTGGCGAAGGTCACGCAGTACAGGCCGCGCTCGATGGAGCGGATGATCTCCTCGGGGGCGTAGGGGCCGGGCTCCATCACGGTGGAGCGCATGCGGGGCAGCGGCGCGTGCCGGAAGTCCTGGCGGCGGCCGGAGCCGGTGGGGCGGACGCCGTAGTGCCGGGCGCTGATCTCGTCGTGCATGAAGCTGCGCAGGACGCCGTTCTCCACGAGCACGGTGCGCTCGGACTCGTTGCCCTCGTCGTCCACGTTCAGCGCGCCGCGGGCCCCGGCGAGCGTGCCGTCGTCCACGATGGTGACGTCCTGGTTGGCGATGGGCTTCCCCAGGCGCGGGGCGTAGATGCTGATGCCCTTGCGGTTGAAGTCGGCCTCCATGCCGTGCCCGATGGCCTCGTGCAGGAGGATCGCGCTCGGGCCGGCGGCCAGCACCACGGGCATCTCGCCGGGGGGCGGGTTCTCCGCGTCCAGCAGGAAGATCGTGCGGTTGACCGCCTCCTCCACGACGCGGGACTGGCGCTCGGCGGTGAAGAACTCGATCCCCGCGCGCCCGGCGATGCCGTAGACCGCGCTCTCCTTCTTGCCGCCCTGCTCGGCCATGGCCTGCACGCGCGCGCTGGTCATGGGGCGCCAGTCCTCGACCAGGCGCCCGTCGGGGCGCGCAATCAGGACCACGCTGGAGACGTCCTGCAGGACCACCTGCACGCGCCGGACGCGGCTGTCGCGGCGGAAGGCGTCCTGCTCCCAGGCGCGGACGAGGTCCACACGCTCGCGCATGTCCACATCGTCCCAGGAGCGGCTCACCGGGTAGAGGTCAGGGACGGCGACAGGGCGAGGGGGCTCGACCCCGCGGGTCTGGCCGGCGGAGGCGATCTCGGCGGCGGTGCGCGCCGCGGAGATCATCGCCGCGGGGTCCAGGTCCGCGGAGTAGGCGTAGCCGACCTGATCGCCCACCACGACGCGGACGCCCACGCCGAGATCCACCTGGGTGGAGGCCTGGTTCACCTTGCCGTCGGTGAGCCCGACGCCCGTGCTGACGGTGTGCTCGAAGAAGAGGTCGCAGTCCTCCCCGCCGCGCGAGAGGGCGGCGCCGAGCACGCGCGAGATGACCTCGCGGGTGACGCCCAGGCGCTCGAAGTGGCTCCCCGGTGGGCCCGAGGGCCGGGTGATCGACATCGCGGAACTCCTGATCAGGCTCTACTCAAGATAGCCCGTGCCGCGCCGGCGTGGACGCGCGCCGATCGCGCCAGGGCGAGCTGCCCCCGAGCCCGGTGCAGGTTGTGGGCACCCGGCGCGGGGAAGCGCGCGCGATCCTCGCGAAAGTAGACATTCCGAACCGCGTCCGCGCAGAAGCGGGCGCTGAGCTCCAGGCAGATGCGCTCCACCCCGGGGACCAGGGAGTCCCGCTCCACCGCGGAGAGCTCGCCCACGGCGCCCAGCCAGGCCCGCGCGCTCGCCTCGAAGATCTCGAGGTCGAAGTGGCAGGCCTCCGGGTCGTCCTCACCGGCGGGGTTGCACCAGCTCCGCCAGGCGTCGCCCATCTCCACCGCCAGCGGGAGCGCGGAGAGCGTGTCCAGATCGAGGAGGCAGAGCGCGCGGTCTCCCGAGGCGTCGAAGCGGAGGTTGGAGATCTTGAGGTCGCCGTGGCAGACGCGATCGGGGAGGTCGAGCGTGCCCTCCCAGCGGGCCCAGCGGTCGAGGATCTCCTGCCCGACGGCCCGCGCGGGCTCGGCGAGCGGGTGCCCGTCCGCGCCCTCCAGCGCGCTGGCCAGCAGGCGCATGTGGGCCAGCGTGTCGTGGGCGCCGGGGCGACGATGGCGAAAGTCGTAGTCCCAACCCTGCGTCGCGGCGTGAAAGCGGCCCACCAGCGCCCCCGCGGCGGCGGCGCGGGCGGGGCTGTCCACGCGGTGGAAGGTCCGCCCGGGGATGAAGCTGAGGAGGCGCCAGCAGCCGTCCTCGGCGCTCCAGCAGAGGGCGCCCTCCAGCGTGCGGATCAGGCGCGGCGTGGTGAGCCCGAAGGCCTCGAGGCGGGCGGTCACGGCCTCGATGTCCTCATGGACGCTCGGCCGGAAGATGGGGTTGACCCACTGCAGCACGGCCACGGGGGGCGAGCCGACCAGCCAGGTGTGGTTGATGAGGCCGGCGTCCGGCGCAGGCACAACCTGCTCGCTCCGCCCCCAACGCGCCAGCGCCTCCATCGGCTCCATGTGGTCATCTACTCCGTGCGCCCCGCGAGAGCACCTGCGCGCGCAGGCACGCGGTATCGTGGCGCCAATCCGAGGGCAACGGCGCTCCACCTCGGGTGAAGGTGCCACCTGGCCAGGGATCGCGTGAGCGCGAGCTGCTCGACGCAAAACAGCGACCTTCGGAGCCGGACTCTTACGAGGACACTCCTCCTTGCGGGTGGTCTGGACGGTTGCCTCCTACCCTGGCCTCGTTAGAGGATGAGTCACCTTTCGGAGAACCGCGCCATGCATGTCTCGTCTCGGATGGCCCTGCTGACGGCCGTGATGGTCCTCGCGACCGCGGCTGGCTGTAAGAAGAAGCCCCCTGCTGAACCGCCCGTGGTCGTGGTCGACACTCCGCCGCCCCCGCCGCCCCCGCCGCCTCCCGAGAAGGAGGTTCAGGCCATGCAGCGGATCAATTTCGACCTGGACAAGTCGACCATCCGGTCCGACGCGACCGCTCCTCTGGCGGCGAACGTGGCGCTCCTCAACGCCTACCCGCAGATGCGCATCGAGATCCAGGGCCACTGTGACGAGCGCGGCACGACCGAGTACAACATGGCCCTCGGTCAGCGCCGCGCGTCCGCCACGCGCTCCTACCTGACCAAGCAGGGCATCTCGGCCAACCGCATGACGGTGGTGAGCTACGGCGAGGAGCGCCCGCTGGCCTCCGGCTCGGACGAGTACTCCTGGGGTCAGAACCGCCGCGCCGAGTTCGTCATCCTCTCCGGGGGTGACGAGTATGTGAAGGGCACGACGACGAAGTAGGCCCTCGAGGCCTCGAACTGGACGGGCGACCCTGCCTCCCGAGGGCTACTCGGGAGGGGGGTTGCCCGTTCGTGTCTCTGAGGGGCGAGCCGGCTCAGCAGTTCTGGAAGAGCAGCTCACGGTAGCGCGGGAGCGGCCAGCGGCTGTCGGCGATCAGGCCCTCCAGCGCGTCGCAGGCGCCGCGGAGCGCGGCGATGGCCGGGACCACCCGCGCGCCGTAGAAGCTGGCCTTGTCGCTGCCGTGCAGACCGCTGCCCTCGCCGATGAGCTGGTCGAGCTGACGACGCGCGGCGCGGAGCCGGATGACGTGCTCCACCAGGGTCGCCAGCGCCTCCTTGTCGTCCGAGACGTCGAAGGAGCTCGACAGCAGGGCGATGGCGCCGGCCAGGGCGGTGCGCTCGTCCAGCGCGGCGGGGAGCACCTGCTGGTCCACGAGGTCGCGCAGAACGTCGGCCTCGATGTCCACGGTGGTGATGTAGCGCTCGGTGCGGATGTGCCAGCGGCTCTCCAGCTCGGCCGCCGAGAGCACCTTGTGGCCCTCGAAGAGCGCGCTGATCTCCGGCTGGTTCAGCACCTCGAGGGCGGCGGGCGTGGTCCGCAGGTTGGGGAGCCCGCGACGCTCGGCCTCCTCCGCCCAGGCGGCCTCGTAATTGTTGCCCTCGAAGCGCACCGGGGCGCTCTCGGTGAGCGCGCGGCGGACGACCTCGAGCACGGCCGCGTCGCTGCCGTCGGTCTGCTCGATCCACTCGGCGAGCTGGCGCATCCCCTCGGCGACCACCAGGTTCACGCAGGTCAGCGGGAAGGAGACCGACATGCTGGCGCCGACCGCGCGGAACTCGAACTTGTTGCCCGTGAACGCGAAGGGGCTGGTGCGGTTGCGGTCGGTGGTGTCGCGGGCGAGCGAGGGCAGGCTGGCCACGCCCAGCGGGATGTGGGTCTTCTGCTGGCCGGCGTCCGGCGCGGTGCCCTCCACCATGGCCCGGCACACGCCGTCGAGCTGCTCGCCCAGGTAGACGCTGATGATCGCGGGCGGGGCCTCGTTGGCGCCCAGCCGGAAGTCGTTCGGGTGGCTGGCGATGCTGGCCCGCAGGAGCGCGCCGTAGCGGTACACGCCGAGCAGCACCGAGGCGAGCACCGCCAGGAAGCGCAGGTTCTCGTGCGGCGAGTGCCCCGGCTCCAGCAGGTTGTGGCCATGGTTGTCGGCCATCGACCAGTTCAGGTGCTTGCCCGAGCCGTTGACTCCCGCGTAGGGCTTCTCGTGGAGCAGCGCGGCCAGATCATGGCGCTCGGCCACGCGACGGAGCAGCTCCATCACCAGCTGGTTGTGGTCCGCCGCCACGTTGGCCTCGGCGTAGAGGACGGCGATCTCGAACTGCGAGGGCGCGACCTCGTTGTGGCGGGTCTTGGCCGGCACGCCGAGCTTGTAGAGCTCGAGCTCCAGCTCTTGCATGAAGGCGAGGACGCGGCTCGGGATGGTCCCGAAGTAGTGGTCCTCGAGGGTCTGGCCCTTGGGCGCCCGCGCGCCGAGCAGGGTGCGCCCGCAGAGCTGCAGATCCGGGCGCAGCGCGAGCCAGGCGCGATCGACCAGGAAGTACTCCTGCTCCGGGCCGGCGGTGGCGATGACGCGGGTGGTGTCGGTCTCACCCAGCGCGCGGCAGAGGCGGACGGCGGCGCCGTTGATGGCCTCCATCGAGCGCAGCACCGGGGTCTTCTCGTCGAGCGCGTCCCCGTGGTAGCTGACGAAGGCGCTCGGGATGCACAGCGTGGCGCCCGAGGCCGACTCCATGATGAACATGGGGCTGGTGGGGTCCCAGGCGGTGTAGCCGCGGGCCTCGAAGGTCGAGCGCATCCCGCCCGAGGGGAAGGAGCTGGCGTCCGGCTCGGACTGGATCAGCATGGAGCCAGTGAACTTCGCCAGCGGGCGGTGCTGGTCGAAGGCGATGAAGGCGTCGTGCTTCTCCGCGGTCGAGCCGGTCATCGGCTGGAACCAGTGGCAGAAGTGGCTGACGCCGCGCTCGGTGGCCCAGCCGAGCACCGCGCTGGCGATGGCGTCGGCGAGCTCCTGGGTGAGCGGCTGGCCGTGCTCGACGGTGGCGATGAAGCGCTTGTAGACCTTGTTGGGCAGCCGCTCCTGGAGCTGGCTGATCCCGAAGGTGTTCTGGCCGTAGTACTCGCGCACGGGCAGCGGGCTGCCGTCGGGCGCCGAGGGGCGGCGGAAGGTCCTGGGCTTGCGCTCAGAGGCGGTCTGGACGGCGTGAAGGCGGGCGGACGAGGCGGTCATGGCGGGCACCCCCTGGGAGAGGCCGGGCCTTATATACGGTGCCTCCTCAGCCGCCAATGTGAAAAGTGTTTCCCAACCTTGAGAAATGGTCCTCCGCGGGGCGCTCTCCTCGCGTGAGCTTCGCTCGCCCGGTCGCGGCGAGGTGGCTGAGCAGCCGCCAGGCCAGGAGCGGTTCGGCCCCTCCGGCGAGGGCCTCCGCCGTGCGCGGCTGGTCGTCGAGCGCGGCCAGCAGGCGCTCCAGGAGCCCCAGCGCCTCCTTCGCCGCGCGCTTGCCCGCCTCCACACCGGGCTGATGGTAGGCGTTGACGTCGATGAGCTCGGCGTAGAGGCCAACCGCGCGCTCGAAGAGGGCGATGAGCATCCCGAGCGAGCGCGCCGATGCGTCGGGCACGCCGAGGGTCAGGCTCGGACGCCCGTTCTCGGCCAGCGCGCGCCGGGTCCCCAGCAGCAGCCCCAGCAGCGTGTCCGAGGCGTCCAGCCCGCCGTCCACGGGCGTGGGCGGGCCGTGGGAGAGCGTCTCGATGAAGTGAACGAAGCCGTCGTCCCGCCCGTCGCGGACCTGCTGCATCATCGCGTGCTGGTCGGTGGAGCCCTTGTTCCCGTAGACGGTGAGCCCCTGGTAGACGGGGCGCCCCTGTCGGTCGAGGGCCTTGCCGATGGACTCCATCACCAGCTGCTGGAGGTGCCGCGAGAGCAGGAGCAGGCGGTCCTTGTAGGGCTCGACCACCAGCGCGCGCTCCCCGCGCCCTCGGCCCGCCACGAACCAGCTCCCCGCCAGCAGGGCCGCCGGGTTCTGGGCCACCGGGCCGCGGGTCAGGCGGTCCATGGCGGCGGCGCCCTCCAGGAAGGCCCGCCAGTCCCAGCCGCACAGCGCCATCGGCGCCAGCCCCACGGCGCTGGTCACGCTGAAGCGCCCACCCACCCAGTCCCACATGGGCACGCGCCCCCGCCAGGAGGCCGCCCGGCGGTCCAGCGCCGAGCCCTCACAGGTGATCGCCAGGGCGTGGGCGGCGAAGGGCTCGCCGTGGGCGGAATACCAGCGCTCCGCGGCCAGCATCCCGTTGTGGGTCTCGGCCGTCCCGCCGCTCTTGGAGACCACCAGCGAGAGCGTCCGGGCGGGGTCGAGGCGCCCCAGCACGCGGGCGATGCCGTCGGGGTCGGTGTTGTCGAGCAGGTGCAGGCGGGCGCGATCCCTGGGCCCGGCCAGCGCGTCCGCCACGAGCTGAGGCCCCAGCGCCGAGCCGCCGATGCCGATGAGCAGCACGTCGGTGTGCTCGCCCAGCTCCAGCGCGGAGATCTGCGCCTGCATGGCCAGGATCTGCTCACGCAGCTCCGCCGTGGGAGCCAGCTCGGGCGCGCGCAGCCAGAAGTGGCCGACCATGCGCCCCTCGTCGGGGTTGGCGATGGCCCCGGCCTCCAGCGCGCGCATGGCCACGAGGGCCGCGTCCAGGGCCTGCAGCGTCTCCTCAGGGAGCGCGGGGGCGTCGGTGCAGTCGAGGGTGAAGCCGGTGGTGGCGTCGCGGAGGACGCGCGCGTCAAATCCGCCCATCCTCAGCGAAGCTCCGCGATCCCGTTGGAGATCACCACGTTCCCGTCGGCGTCCACCACGTCGAAGCTCGCGCCGCCCTGGCGCTTCCAGATGCGGCAGCTCAGCGCAGACCCGTTGAGCACCGGCCGGGCGAAGCGCACGCTCAGCCGGCGGAGGAAGCGCGGATCTCCCGCGCTGAGCACCTCGGAGACCGCCCGACCGGACATGGCCATCGTGCAGAGCCCGTGCAGGATCACGTCCGGCAGCCCCGCCGCCTTCGCCGTCTCCGGCGAGGTGTGGATGGGGTTGTCGTCCAGCGAGGCCACCGCGTAGCGGTAGCTCTGGTCCTTGGCGACCCGGATGGGGCGGGTGAAGCTCGGCGGCGGGAGCGCCGGGGCCTCGGGCGCGACCTTCCCTTCCTTCTTCGCCCCGCCCGCCGCGCGCACGAAGAACACGGTCCGCGCCTCCACGGCCAGCACCCCGTCCACGAAGCCGTAGTGCCGCGAGGTGACCACGAGCCCGCTCGACTTCTGCTCTACGCCCTCCAGGCGGGCGCGGAGCTGCACGAGATCCCAGTGGCGGAGCGGGCGGTGGAAGATCGCGTCGTGCTCGCCGTGGACGAGGCGGAGCAGGTCCAGGTTCAGCTCCGGGTCCACCGCGACGCCGTGGATGAGCCCGCGCATCAAGCGGACGTGGAACATGGGCGGCGCCACCGCGTCCGGCCCGTAGTAGGCGACGTGCTCGTCGTTGGTCGCCCGCGCGTAGAGATCGACGTGGGCGGGATCGACGAAGGCGAAGCCGCCGTCGTAGAGCTTGCCGATGGGCGGGTCCCGGGGTTTCGGGGCAGGAGGCGGAGCAGCGGGGGTCGCCGCGGCGGGCGCAGGGGCGGCGGCGGGCGCGGGGGCAGCGGCGGGCGCAGGGCTGGGCGCGGCCGGCGGGCGGTCGAAGCGGAAGAACATGGCGAACTTCATCAGCACGCCCATGTTGTCCGCGGTGATCCGCCCCTTCATGAAGGCCTTCTGCGGGTCCACCGTGCCCTGCATCAGGCCCACGATGGTCTCGGTGTCGGTCTTGATGGTGCAGGCGGCGGCGCCCTGGAGCCCGTCCTCCACCGTGGCGCGCCCGTCGGCGATCTGGAGGGTCTTGGGCGGCCCGTCCTTGATCGCGAAGTGAATCGTGGTCTTGAAGTCGCCGGCCCGATCGGCCAGGAAGGCCGAGGGCAGCAGGCGGAAGGCCACGTCGACCGGGTGATCGGCGCTGGCGGGGGCAGCGCCGGTGGCCGCGGCGGGCGCGGGGGCGGGCTCAAAGCTCGTGATCTCGGGGAGACGCTGGGCGATCTCCTGCGGGGTCCACAGCGCGCCGCCGGCCTTCTCCACGCCGTCGTTGACCTTGACCTCGTAGACGTGGATTCGCTGGCCTTGAACGCCGAAGACCTTGCCCGTGACATTGCGGGCGAGCTCGCTGACCAGGAACACGACCACGGGCGAGACCTGCTCGGCCGTCCAGTCGGCGTCCACCATCGCGATGTCCTCGGTCATCCGCGTCTTGGCGATCGGCGCCACGCAGTTGACCGTCACGCCGGCCTTGCGGAGCTCCAGCGCCAGCACGCGAGTGAACCCGTAGATCCCCGCCTTGGCCGCCGCATAGTTCGACTGGCCGAAGTTGCCGATCAGCCCCGAGTAGCTCGTCGTGTTCACGATGGCGCCCGACCCGCTGGCCGCGAGGGCCTCGACCGCCGCGCGCGTGACGTTGTAGGTGCCGCGCAGGTGGACGTCGATGACCGCCTGCCACTGCTCGTCCGTCATGCGCCGGAAGGTGACGTCGCGGAGGATGCCCGCGTTGTTCACCACGGCGTCCAGGCGGCCCCAGCGGTCCAGCGCGGACTGAACCATGCGGTCGCAGGCGGCGCGATCCGTGACGCTGTCGTAGCTGGCCAGCGCCTCCCCGCCGCGGGCGACGATCTCGGCCACCACCTGATCGGCGGCGGCGTTGTCCCCGCCCGCGCCGTCCCGGGTGCCCCCGAGGTCGTTGACCACCACGCGCGCGCCCTCGGCGGCGCAGGCGAGCGCGTGCGCGCGCCCGAGCCCGTTGCCAGCGCCCGTAATCAGGATCACCTTGCCGTCGAGCAGTCCCATGGAGTTCTCCAGCCCAGGGACCTTAACGCGCGTCCTCCTGCCCCGTCGCGTCGGGCGCGTCGTCGCGCCGCCGGACCTTGAGGATGAGCGCGCCGACCAGCCAGCGCTGCGCGGAGATCCGCCGCTGCCACCGGCACTCCAGGAGGAGCTGCCAGTGACCCTGTTCGCCCGTGCTGACGTCCATCACCAGGCGCTCCCGCGGCGCGCGGGGCCGATCCACCCGCAGCGTCAGCGCGTCCCGGCCGAGCCCGAGCACCGTCCCCAGCGCCAGGTCCGCGTCCTCACCCGGGTCCGAGGCGGGCCTCAACCCCACCGTCCATCCCGGAGGGCTCCCTGCGCGCTGCCCGTAGGGATCGACCGCAGCGCCGCGGACGAGCTGGTCGCGCTCGTGCAGCAGCGCCAGCAGCGCACGCTCTCCCCCCTTGGAGAGCAGCGCCGCGAGGGCCCGCCGGTCGCGCACGTAGCGGGCGAGCGCAGACAGGGTGTGCTCGGCCTCCGCTACGGGCTCGGCGGGCGGGAGCGCGATGGGCGCGAAAGGCGCGGGCGGAGGCGCAGGCGCGGGCGGAGGCGGAGCGGGTGCGGGTGGTGGAGGTGCGGGAGCAGGAGGCGGAGGCGGTGCAGGAGCAGGAGGCGGCGGAGCAGCCGGCTCCTCTTTGAGCTCCACCTTTCGTGCCTGCTTCGGCAGCACGGGGGCGCGGGGCGGAGCAGGTGGCGGAGGAGCAGGCGGAGGAGCAGGCGCAGGCAGCGCGCCCACCCGCTTCTCCAGGGCGGGGATCAGGCTGGTCACGCCGACCAGATCCGCCGCCCCAGCTCGGATCCAGGCCAGCCGGTCCCGGACGCGCGGGCTTCCCGAACAGACGGCCAGCACCTCCGGGCGCTCCCGCGGGAGCCCGTCCAGCACCTCCGTGCCCGAGTCGGCCCAGGCCACCACCAGCGCCGCGCCGGGCGTCCAGCCCTCCGAGAGGCGAACGAGCCCGTCGAGCGCCCCCCGCAGCTCCCGCGCAGGCGACGCCCCCAGCCACACCAGCACCGGCCTCCTCTCCTCGACCATCCCCCTGCCGCCCCGATCCTTCGCGCGAGCCTCCGCTCTCTCCCTGGCTTCGCCAGTGCAGCCTATCGCGTCCAGGTGACGTGTGGAGCCTGGACGTTATCCTGCAAGCCGAGGCCAAGGTCGTGCGCGTCTGCATCCTGACCCGCGGGGACCTGTTCCCCACCAACCACGGCGCGGCGGTCAAGGTGGTGCGCACCGCGGAGGCGCTCTCACGCGCGGGCGCCCCCTGCTTCGTCGTGACGGACGACCGGGACCGCTACCTGCGCTTCACCGAGGGCCAGCGCGAGGAGATCCCCTTCCCCCCTCGATTCCGCGCGGCCGAAGAGTGGCCGCCCCTGCCCCGGCTCGGCGCGCTCTCCGAGCGGCTCTGCCAGCGCCTCGGCTACCCGCAGGAGGAGACCTTCCTCTACCGACCGCTCTTCGACCCGGTCTGGTGGGGGCGCGCGCTGGAGGTGGGGCGCCTGGAGGGGATCGACGTTTTCCAGGCGGAGTTCCCTGGCTTCGCGGCACCCGGGCTCCTGGCCTCTCGCGCGCTCGGCGCCTTGCGGGCGCGCGGAGGAGGGCGGCGTCCGCGGGTGAGCATCGTAGAGCACAACGTCGAGTGGGAGCGCCTCGCCGAGTTCGGGTTCCCCGTGGAACACGCCCGCCGTGTGGAGCTCGGCCTGCTGCGCGCCGTCGACGAGGTGATCGCGGTCAGCGCGGACGACCGGCGCCGCATGGTGGACGCGGGGGTGGACGCGCGAAACGTGACGGTGATCCCGCACGGCGTCGAGCTCGCCCCCTTCCAGCGGGAGGCGCGCGAGCACCGGCGGGCCCGCGAGGAGATCGCCCGGCGCTACGGCCTCGACCCGCGCGCGCCGCTGCTCTTCTTCCACGGCACGCTGCATTACTGGCCGAACACCGAGGCCGTGCGCATCATCGTGGAGCAGCTCCTCCCCCGCCTGCTCCCCCGCCTGCCCGACCTGCGCGTGCTGATCACCGGCCTCGGCCCTCCCACCTACTACGCTCACCCGGCGGTGATCTTCTCGGGGCCCGTAGGCGACCTCGCCCGCCACGTCGCCGCCGCCGACCTCTGCCTCTGCCCGATCACCGCCGGGGGCGGGACGCGCATGAAGCTCCTGGAGTACATGGCGGCGGGGCGGCCGGTGGTGACCACGGCGAAGGGCGCCGAGGGGATCCGCTTCACCGACGAGATGGTGGTGGCCGAGGGCGCGGACGCGATGGCCGAGGCGACCCACCGCCTGCTCCTGGACCCCGCCGAGCGCGCCCGGCTCGGGGCGCGTGCCGCCACCTTCGCCGCCCGCTTTGACTGGGACGCCGTCGGTCGGGCCTACCTCAGCCTCTATGCGGGCGAGGGTCGCGGAGAGGACTGGAACGACCGACTCCTCCAGGGGCCAGCGCCGCGCGTGCTCGCGCCCGTCGACGCCCACCTGCCGCCGCGGACGCCCAGCAAGCCGCTGACCCTGCTCCTGCTCCTGAACCGCGGCTGCAACCTGCGCTGCGCCTTCTGCGACCTCTGGGAGGGCCACGTCCACATGCCGTTGGAGCGCGTCCTCCCGCTCCTGGACGAGGCCGTCGCCATCGGCACGCGCACGCTCGTGCTCACCGGCGGCGAGCCCTTCCTCCACCCCGAGCTCTTCCGCGTGGTCCGGGAGGCCCGCGTGCGCGGCCTGGACGTGAACATCACGACGAACGGCACCCGCCACGACGCGCGCTGGGACGAGCTCGTCAGCAGCGGCGTGAGCTCGCTCAGCTTCTCGCTGGACGGGCTCGAGCCCACCCACGACCGGCTCCGCGGCCAGAAGGGAGCCTGGCGGAAGACCGTCTCCGCGCTGGAGGGCACGTTGGCGGCTGGGATCCCGGCCAGCGTCTACTTCGTCGTCACCCGCGAGAACCTGGGCGAGCTGACCGCGATCTACGAGCTGGCGACCCGCATGGGCGCGCGCTTCGACTTCTGGCCGGTCAACGACGCCCCGGACCTCACCCTGCAGCGCGAGGAGGACCAGGCGCGCTTCCGCGAGGCCGTGGCCTTCATCGCCGCCCGCGAGGACGAGGTCGCCGCCCGGCGCGCCTACTACGAGGAGGGTTTGCGCTACCACCAGGGCGCGCGGAGCGCGGTGCGCTGCCTCGGCTTCATCGACCAGTACGGCGTGACCTACGACGGTCGCCTCCTGCCCTGCTGCGTGTGGGGCGGCGAGGGTCTGACCGTCGGCAACGTCTTCGAGCGCCCGCTGTCCGAGCTCTGGCGCTCGCCCGAGGTGCAGGGCTTCCGCGAGCGCATGTTTCACGAGGGCTGCGGCGTGGGCTGCTTCAACCACTCGCTCTACGAGTTTCAGACCTCGACCAGCCTGCCCTTCCGCGTGGGCGAGGTCGCGGAGACCCGTTAAGGCGGGCCGCTCGGAGGCGGCTCATGCCCTGGGTGAAGGCGACGTTCAACGGTCAGAAGGGCCCACAGGACGTGTGGGTCGAGGTGGACGCGGCGGGTCAGCCCGTGGTGCAGGGCGGCCGGGTGCCGCTGCGCTACCGGGGCGCGGCCGGCGAGAAGATCTACAGCGGCGGGCTGGACAAGCTCCGGTTGAAGGCCGGCGAGAGCCCGATCGAGCTCCCCCCCGGAGAGGCGGCGGAGCCTGGCGGAGGCGGCGGCGGGAGCGGCGGCGGGCGGCGCGGCAGCGGCTTCGGGAGCGCGGGCACGCGCACAGCGGCGCAGGCCGCGGCGGCGAAGAACCACTTCCAGGGCGTGCTGGACGGCATCTCGCCGGAGACGACGATCTGCTTCACCGACGGGGCCTGCAAGGGGAACCCCGGACCCTGCGGGGCGGGCGCGGTGGTCAAGCTGCCCGACGGTCGCCTGCTCGAGGGCTACAAAGCCCTCGGCATGGGCACCAACAACATCGGCGAGCTGACCGCGGTGGAGATCGCGCTCGACCTGCTGGACCAGGCCGGCGTGGAGGCCGGCGCCCCCGTGCGCCTCTTCACCGACAGCCAGTACGCCGAGGGCGTGCTGGCGAAGAACTGGAAGGCCAACGCCAACCGGGAGATCATCGCCCGGATCAAGCCCCGGCTGGCCGCCCGCAAGGTGAAGCTGAGCTGGCTGGCGGGACACGTCGGCATCGCCGAGAACGAGCGCGCGGACGCGCTCGCGGGGCGGGGGATGGAGGAGAGCCGGGGGCGACGTGGTTAGGCCGGTTGCAGGCCCGACTCCACCGCGCGGTAAGATTCGTCGCGGTTCAGACTTGACGGTATGCCGGGGCGTGGTAACCTGCAATTGGAGAAGTAGACATCCCGACCCGGGCACGATAGTCCGTCGACGAGGATTCTACTGTGGCGCGCCATGGCCCGCACGCAACGAGCGTCGACAGAGGTTCTGGTCAGGCTCCCGGAGGAGACCATGTCGGCTCCTCCAGAGAAGACGAGGCAACTGGCAATAGAGCTGCGCCTCTTGTGGCTTCTGGACAAGGTGCGCCGCAAGCAGGTGGGGTACAGCCGCGCCGCCGAGCTCGCTCAGATGTCGGTAGCGGAGTTCATGGAGAAGATGGCGGAACAGGGGATCTCGCCTTGGGAGTACGAGCCGGATCAGGTAGCCAGGGGAGTCGAAGCCCTGGAGGGCCTCCTCGGCCGCTCGTCGTCGTCGACGCCTGCACCCTGATCATCCTGGCGAAGGCCGGGCTCTTCGAGCTGTTATGGACCTACTTCGTCCCGCTCGTACCAACGTCTGTGTGTCATGAAGTCGTTGTGAAGGGCGCGGGCAGGCCAGGGAGCGCTGAGGTCGAACGCGCACTTGCGGACGGCCTTTTGATCGAGGTGAGCTCGCGCCAGATGATCGCCGAACGCGCCCGGCTCCCACAACACCTGCATGCAGGGGAGAAGGACGCCATCCTCATCTGCCTGCACCGCTCATTACCTTTCCTCTCCGACGATGGGCACGCGCTCGTTGCTGCGGAGCACCTGGGCATACAGGTCATCCGCAACGTGGATCTCCTTGTGCTGGCGCGAAAGGATGGACATATCCCATCGCTGAGGGCGGTCCTGGAGGGGCTGCGCGCCAAAGGCTGGGCCCTCAAAGAGCCGCTGGAACGGGAGTTGCTGATTGTATGTGGAGAGGAGCGCTGACCCCTCACCCCCACCACCACCGCCCCAGGTTCACCGCGAACTCCAGCACCGTCCCCGCCCGCACCTTGCTCTTCCCCGCCCTCCTCGGCCGCATCACCACCGGGAGCTCCGCGATCTCCCACCCCCGCGCCTCCGCCCCCAGCACCACCTCCGCGTCCAGGAACCAGTCGGTGTGCCCCGGCGCCAGCGCCTCCCAGGCCTCCCGGCGGAGCAGCTTGGGGCAGCCGTTGACGTCGCGCGTGCGCACGCCGAGCGCGCGGGTGACGGCGGCGTAGCCCGTGGTGACCACCCTCCGCTGGAGCCCGTCCTGGCGCTCCACCCGCCTCGCCTTGGCCAGCATCGCCCCCTCCTGGCAGGCCCGGTAGAGCGCCGGGATCACGGCCGGATCGACCTGACCGTCCCCCCAGCACCAGCCGAGCACGTCTGGCGAGCCCTCCGCCCGCAGCGCCTCGACGCCAGCCAGGATCCCGCCGCCATAGCCGCGGTTCGGAGAGACGTGCACCGCCAGGACACGCGCGTCCTCTACCGCGAGCGCGTCAATGGCCTCCCCGGTCCCATCCTGGGAGCCATTGTCCACCAGCGCCAGCCGCAGCTCGAGCCCGCCCGCGTCCGCCGCCCGCAGGATGTCGCGCGCGACCTCGCCTACGAGGGCCTCCTCGTTGAGCAGCGGCACCGAGAGCCCGAGGCTCACGCGCCGAACAGGCTCTGCTGGCGGAGCGCGTCCAGCGTGCCCCAGCGCGTGCGCACGCAGGCGGGGAGCGCCTCCCCGCGGGCGAGGAAGCCGCTCAGCCAGGCCCGGGTCACCGGATCGGAGGGGTAGCCCGAGCCCACCGGCCCCAGCGCGGCGATCGCGGCGTCCCGCGCGACCTTGGCGAAGATGCTGGCCGCCCCGACCACCGGATACGTGGCGTCGGCCTTGGGCTCCACCACCCAGCGCGGGTCCAGCCCGGCGGGGGCGACGCGGGCGCGCATCCGGGCGATCAGGGCCGGGATCCCGCGCGGGTGGACCGGGGCGTCCAGGTAGACCATCTCAGGGCGCGTCGCCAGGATGTGCGCGACGAATGCGTCCTCCTCGAGCTGATTCAGGTTGCCCTGGTCGATGGTGACCGCCTCGATGAGCGTGACCTCACCGCGGCCGAGCCCCGCGAGCTGCTCGCGCGCCCGCTCCCGCGCCCGCGCGCTGAGCGCCTTGCTGTCATCCGCGCCCGCCGCTCGCAGGATCTGCTGGTCCTCGCCCTCCCAGAGGAAGGCGCCCACCGCCAGGGGGCCGAGCACGCTCCCCCTCCCAGCCTCGTCCAGACCCAGCAGACGCATTGACTAAGCCCCTCCCCCCGGCTACCAGCAAGTACCATGCTCCATCCCTACGCGCCCATCGCGATGGCGGTGCTCATCGCGATCGTCTTCAGTCTGGCCTTCGTGGCCATGAGCCGCTATTTTGGGCCCCGTCGCCCGACGCCGACGAAGACGGCGGTCTACGAGTGCGGGATGCCCCCGGTGGGCGGCACCCAGCACCGCTTCAGCGTCAAGTTCTATCTCGTGGCGGTGCTCTTCCTGCTCTTCGACCTGGAGGCGGTCTTCCTCTTCCCCTGGGCGACCATCTACCGGTCGCTGGTCGAAGACGGCTTCGCCTGGTTCGCGCTGACGGAGATGGCCTTCTTCCTCGGCGTGCTCTTCCTCGGGTGGGTGTACTGCCTCAAGCGCGGAGCCTTCGAATGGGACTAGAATCCGAGATTCAGACTCCGTTCATCACGACCTCGATGGACGCGGTCATCAACTGGGGCCGGAAGTACTCGATGTGGCCGATGCCGTTCGGGACGGCCTGCTGCGCCATCGAGTTCATGGGCGTGGTCTCCTCGCGCTTCGACGTGAGCCGTTTCGGCGCTGAGCTGGTGCGCTTCTCGCCGCGGCAGGCGGACCTGCTGCTGGTGATGGGCACCGTCACTCAGAAGATGGCGCCGGTGCTCAAGCAGATCTACGACCAGATGCCGAACCCGAAGTGGGTCATCAGCATGGGAGCCTGCGCGAGCTCGGGCGGCTTCTACGACAACTACTCCGTCGTGCAAGGCATCGACGAGCTGATCCCCGTAGACGTCTACGTGGCAGGCTGCCCTCCGCGGCCCGAGAACGTGCTCGGCGCCATCGTGAAGATCCAGGAGAAGATCTCCAAAGAGAAGGCCGCCGCCTGGCGCTAGGAGCCCGAGAATGGACCAGAGCGAGATCTCCCGCCGAGTCCGGGAACGGTTCGGCGACCGCCTCCTTCAGAGCGGCGAGCACCGCGGGCAGCACCACGTCACGGTGCGCCCCCAGGATCTCCGGGAGGTGCTGATCTTCCTGCGCGACGACCCCGAGCTGGACTTCAACATGCTCATGGACGTGGGCGGGGTGGACTACAAGGGCTTCGCCTCGGGCGAGGACGAGGACGAGGACGGCGAGCCGCTCTACGGCGGTCGCCCCTGGCGCTTCGAGGTCGCCTACCAGATGCAGTCGCTCCAGAAGGGCCACCGCTTCCGCGTGAAGGTGGGGGTCAAGGACGACACCGTCGAGGTGCCGAGCGTCTGGGACCTCTGGCGCACCGCCAACTGGATGGAGCGCGAGGTCTTCGACATGTTCGGGGTGCGCTTCTCCGGGCACCCGAACCTCCGCCGCATCCTCTGCCACGAGGACTTCGTGGGGCACGCGCTCCGCAAGGACTACCCCATCAACCGCCGGCAGACGCTCTCCCGCCCCATCGAGTATCTGCTGACCGACGACCCGGACTGGGCCTGAGGACGTCCGCGTGAGCACCGAAGTTCAACCCGTCCCTACTGAGAAGCTCGTCGTCAACATCGGCCCGAGCCACCCGGTCACGCACGGGACCCTGCGCATCCAGATGGAGCTGGACGGCGAGACCATCGTGCGGAGCGGCTGCGAGATCGGCTACCTGCACCGCGGCTTCGAGAAGCAGGCGGAGAACGTGTTCTATGAGCACGTCATCCCCTACACCGAGCGCCTGAACTACATGGGCCCGGTGCACAACTCGAACGCCTGGTGCTACGCCGTCGAGCAGCTCCTGGGCATCGAGGCGCCCCCGCGCGCCCAGGCCCTGCGCGTGATCACGAGCGAGCTCGCGCGCATCATCGACCACTGCGTCTGCGTCGGCACCAACCTGGTCGACCTCGGCGGCCTCACCAACTTCTGGTACCTCTACGGCTACCGCGAGAAGATCTACGATCTCTACGAGGAGCTGACCGGCGCGCGGATGATGGTGAACTACCCGCGCGTGGGCGGTGTCAGCATGGACGTCCCCGAGGGCTGGATCTCCAACTGCAAGCGCGTGCTGGAGGAGCTCGGCCCCACCCTCGCCGACGTGCAGGGGCTCATCGAGCGCAACCGCATCTTCTACGACCGCTGCTACGGGGTCTGCGCGATCAGCCAGCAGGACGCGCTGAACTTCGGGATGACCGGGCCCTGCCTGCGCGCCACCGGCATCGCCTACGACGTGCGCAAGGCCCAGCCCTACTGGGGCTACGAGACCTACGACTTCCAGATCCCGGTGCGCCAGAACGGCGACACCTATGACCGGATCACCCTGCGCTTCGACGAGATGGAGCAGTCGCGGCGCATCGTGCTCCAGGCGCTGGACCGGCTCCCGGACGGCCCGCACATCCTCCAGGATCCGCGCTACGTGATGCCCCCCAAGGACCTCGTCTACAACACGATGGAGGGGCTCATCAACCACTTCAAGATCGTGATGCACGGGGTGAGCCCGGACGTGGGCGAGGTGTACTCGGCCACGGAGGGCGGCAACGGCGAGCTCGGCTTCTACATCGTCTCCGATGGCTCGCCGAAGGCCTGGCGCGTGCGCATCCGGCCGCCCTGCTTCGCGAATTACTCGGCCTTCCCGACCATGATTCGCGGCGAGATGCTCGCGGACGCCATCGCGGCCCTGGGCTCCGTCAACGTCATCGCCGGCGAGCTGGACAGGTGACCATGCAGACACACCACCACGGCCCGCTGCCCACCATCGAGGGCCCGATCGTCTGGACCGACGCCGAGAACGCGGAGATCGCCGAGATCGTCGCGCGCTACCCGACGCGTCGCTCGGCCACGCTGCCGGTGCTCTGGAAGGCCCAGCGCAAGTTCGGCTGGCTCTCGCTCGACGTCGTGCGCCTCGTCGCGGAGACGGTGGGCTCGCCGCCCTCCGAGGTGCTCGCGGTCGCGAGCTTCTACACGATGTTCAAGAAGGAGCCGACAGGGAAGTACCTGATCCAGGTCTGCCACACGCTCTCCTGCCAGCTCGGCGGGTCGGAGCGCGTGGTCGAGCACCTGAAGAAGGCCCTGGGCATCGTGGAGGGGGAGACGACGAAGGACGGGCTCTTCACGCTGATGCGCGTGGAGTGCCTGGCCTCCTGCGGCTCGGCCCCGATGATGCAGATCAACGATGACTTCTACGAGCGGCTCTCGCCAGAGAAGCTGGACGCGCTCATCGGCGCGATGCGCGCCGGCAAGCCGCTCACGACTCCCCGGCCCGAGGTGGATGAATGGCACTGGACCAACCCGTCCTGACCACGCGCTGGGGCGTCCCCGACGCCTGGCGCCTCGACGTGGCCCGCAAGCTCGGCGCGTACACCGGGCTGCAGAAGGCGCTCGCCATGAGCCCGGAGGCCATCATCAAAGAGGTGCTGGACTCCGGGCTGCGCGGGCGCGGCGGCGCCGGCTTCCCCACCGGCCGCAAGTGGCAGTTCGTGCCGCCGGCGGACAAGCGGGGTGGCAAGCCCGTCTTCCTCGTCTGCAACGCCGACGAGAGCGAGCCCGGCACGTTCAAGGATCGCTACCTGCTCTGGCAGGACCCGCACGCGACCATCGAGGGGATGGTGATCGCGGCCTACGCCATCGGCGCCAAGGCCGCGTACATCTACTTCCGCGGCGAGTTCGCCTACGTGCAGGAGCGCTTCGACCTCGCCCTGGCCGAGGCCCGCGCGGCCGGGCTGGTGGGGAAGAACATCCTCGGGACCGGCATCGACGTGGACGTCTGGACCCACCTCGGCGCTGGCGCCTACATCTGCGGGGAGGAGACGGCCCTGCTCTCCAGCCTGGAGGGCAAGCGCGGTCAGCCCAAGCTCAAGCCGCCCTTCCCGGCGGTGGAGGGCGCCTGGGGCTGCCCCACCATCGTCAACAACGTCGAGACCCTGGCCGTCGTGCCCTGGATCATCAACCACGGCGGGACCAGCTACCGGCAGTGGGGCACCGAGAAGAGCCCCGGCACCAAGCTGTTCTCCTGCTCGGGCCACATCGTGAAGCCGGGCGTCTACGAGATCGCGCTGGGCAAGCCGATGATGGGGCTGCTGAACGAGGAGTGCGGCGGGCTCTTCCCCGGCCGCAAGCTCAAGGCGGTCATCCCCGGCGGCTCCTCGGTGCCGGTCATGACGGCGGACGAGGTGGCGCGCGCCAACATGGACTACGAGTCCATCAACGAGGTGGCGGGCTCCTACCTCGGCTCCGGCGGCTTCATCGTGATGGACGACACCACGGACATGGTGGACGTGCTCACGAACCTCCTGCGCTTCTACGCGCATGAGAGCTGCGGGCAGTGTACGCCCTGCCGCGAGGGCTGCGGCTGGATGTTCAAGATCCTCGAGCGGGTGAAGGAGGGCGAGGCCACCGAGCGCGACATCGCCCTGCTCCAGGATCTCGCGAACAACATCCACTCCAAGACGATCTGCTTCTTCGGGGCCAGCGCCGCGATGCCGGTGCAGAGCTTCCTCAAGAAGTTCCCCGACGAATTCATGAACCGCGTGCGTCCGGGCACGAGCGAGATCACCGAGCGGATGGTCGAGCGCGCCGCCGCGGTGATGGGAGCGCCGTGATGGCCAGGGTCAAAGTCAACGGCGTCGAGGTGGAGGTCCGGGACGGGACCAACATGATCGAGGCGGCGAAGCAGGTGGGGGTGGATATTCCCCACTACTGCTACCACCCTCACCTGTCGGTCGCCGGCAACTGCCGCATGTGCGCGGTGGAGATCGAGGCGGGCGGGCGCGGGCTGGAGATCGCCTGCAACATGAAGGCCCGCGACGGGCTGGCCATCCGCACGGACTCGCCGACGGTGCTTCAGGCCCGCAAGTCGGTCATGGAGTTCCTGCTGGTCAACCACCCGCTGGACTGCCCGATCTGCGACCAGGCGGGCGAGTGCCGGCTGCAGGACTACTACGCCGATCACGGCAACTACGAGAGCCGGCTCACCGACGCGAAGGTGGTCAAGCCCAAGCGCCAGGACATCGGCGACCTCATCATGCTGGACAGCGAGCGCTGCGTGCAGTGCTCGCGCTGCGTGCGCTTCGGCGACGAGGTCACCAAGACCGGCGAGCTGCGGCTGATGAACCGCGGCAACCACACGGAGATCGGCGTCTTCCCCGGCGATCGGCTGAAGCACCCCTACCAGGGCTGCCTGGCCGACATCTGCCCGGTGGGCGCGCTGACCAACAAGGACTTCCGCTTCCAGAAGCGCGTCTGGTACCTGACGGAGACCCCGAGCCTCTGCGACGGCTGCGCGACGGGCTGCAACATCCAGGTCTGCCACCAGCAGGGCGAGGTCTTCCGCTACCTGCCCCGCCGCAACGACGCGGTGAACCAGAGCTGGATGTGCGACATGGGGCGCATGTCCTACAAGAAGGTGGGCGGGCTCACCCGCGCGCTGCAGGCCCGCGTGGACGGGCAGCGCGCCGAGGTGGACGCGGCCATCTCTGCCATCGCCACGCGGCTCAAGCAGGCGGCGGGCGGCTCGGTGGGCATCGTGCTGGGGACCCGCGCCACCAACGAGGCCAACTGGGCATTGTTGCGCGTGGCGCGACAGCACCTGCCGCTGGCGCGCGTTTATGTCTGTGAGGGCAACGACGCCGACGCGCCCGCCTACCACGACGAGCTGCTGGTCTCTGTGGACAAGAACCCGAACACGACGGGCGTGAACATCCTCGCCGCGCACGACGGGCACGTCTACAACCGGGCCCAGCTCTTCGCCGCGCTCCAGGCTCGCGAGCTCACGGCGCTGCTGGTGCTGGAGGACGACGTCCTCTCGCGCCTGGGCGATCTGCCGGTCACGACGCTCATCCACGTCGGCGCGTACCGCAACGCCACGGCGGGCAAGGCGCAGGTCTTCGTCCCCGCCTCGAGCCACATCGAGCAGGAGGGCACCTGGACCAACCGCCAGGGCCGGGTGCAGCGCCTTCACGCCGCGCTCCCCTGCGCGGGGGACAGCCTGCCGGCCTACGAGATCGTGGACCGCCTGGGCGCGGCGCTGGGCAAGGCCCCGGGCGCGCGCTCGGCGCGGGAGGCCTGGAAGGCGCTCGCCGCCGACGTGGGCGCCTACAAGGGGATGACCTGGAAGAGCATCGGCCGCCAGGGCCAGGCCGCGGCCTACAGCAAGCCCGAAGACGACGTCACCGAGCAGCGCGTGTGAGGCCTCCGGGCCCAGGCTAGAGGAGTTCGTCCCGATGGAGAACAGTCTCGGACTACAGGTGGGGATCGCGATCGCGAAGTGCGCGTTCGCCCTCGCCTTCGTGATGAACATCGTGCCCATCCTGATCTGGGGCGAGCGAAAGTTCTCCGCGTTCATCCAGGACCGTCCGGGACCGAACCGCGCCCACGTCCTGGGGATCCGCGCGATGGGCCTGGTCCACACCCTGGTGGACGTGGTCAAGCTCATCATGAAGGAGGACATCGTCCCCGGCCACGTCGAGAAGGGCTACTGGTTCGTGGCCCCGATCATCGCGATGTCGGTCTCGCTGATCACGTTCGCGGTCATCCCCTGGGGCGACCAGATCGCGATCTCCGAGGACATCGTCGTCTCGCTCCAGGTGGCCGACATCAACGGGGGGATGCTCTACATCCTCGCGGCGACCAGCCTGGGCGTCTACGGGATCATGCTCGCCGGCTGGGCCAGCAACAACAAGTTCTCGCTGCTGGGCGGGCTGCGCTCCAGCGCCCAGATGATCAGCTACGAGCTGGCGATGGGCCTGTCTGTGGCGGCCATGTTCCTGCTCTTCGGCACGCCGCGCCTCGACGAGATCGTGTCGGCCCAGGCGGGCCCCATCTGGAACTGGGGCGTCTTCCAGGGCGGCCTCGTGGTCGGTGGGCTGGCCTTCGTGCTGTTCTGGACCTCGGTCTTCGCCGAGACCAACCGCCTGCCCTTCGACATGCCCGAGGGTGAGGCCGAGCTGGTCGCCGGATACCACCTGGAGTACAGCTCGCTGCGCTTCGCCCTCTTCTTCATGGCGGAGTACGCCGCGATGATCGTGGGCGCCGCCGTGACCGCCACGCTCTTCTTCGGCGGCTACAACGTGCCCTTCGTCACCGGCGAGCAGATCCGCGAGAACGCCGACCTGATCGTCATGGCCATGGGCGCGGGCGGGGCGGTGGCCTTCCCCCTCTTCGCCGCCCTCGCCTGGAAGCGCCGGAACATCCGCTTCTACCAGGCGCTGAAGCCCGGAGACGCCCGGCTCAAGGAGCCGAAGTTCTGGGTCGCCGTGTGGCTCGGCGCGGCCGTGGCCCACCTGGGTCTCGCCGGGCTCGGCGCCACCAAGATGGTGAGCGGCTTCGCGCTCGGCCCGGAGATCGTGGCCTTCGTGCTCCAGCTCACCAGCCTGGCGCTGAAGGTCCTGCTCGGCACCTTCTTCATGATCTGGATCCGCTGGACGCTGCCCCGGTTCCGTTACGATCAGGTGATGCGCCTGGGCTGGCAGTACATGCTGCCCCTGGCCCTGGCCAACATCATGGTCGCCGGTATCTATATCGCGCTGACCCACAACGGATAGCTTCGGAGCCCCCCATGAGCGCCCCTCTCGCTCGGACCTCGTCCACGCCGCTCAATTTCCTGGAGCGCCTCTACCTGTACGAGGTGGTCAAGGGCCTGCTGATCACCGTGGCGCACGTCATCCGCAACATCGGATCGAACCTGCGCGCCCGACCCGAGGACACCTTCCGCACGATCGAGTACCCCGACATGCGCAAGCCCATGGCTGAGCGCTACAAGGGGGCGCACCGCCTGACCACGCGCCCGGACGGCAAGGTCAAGTGCGTGGCCTGTATGTGCTGCGCGCAGGTCTGCCCGGCGCGGTGCATCACGATCGTCGCCGGCGAAGACCAGGGGGACGCGATCGAGAAGTACCCGGTCGAGTTCACCATCGACATGCTGCGCTGCATCTACTGTGGCTTCTGCGTCGAGGCGTGCCCGAAGGACGCCATCCGCATGGACACGGGGATCTACGAGATCAACGCCTTCAACCGTCAGGACATGGTCCACAACAAGCTGTACATGGTGGACCTGATGGACGGCGAGAAGCCTGAGGCCGCGCAGTATTACCGCCAGAACCCGGACAAGGCCCCCGCCGGCTACCGCCCGGACGAGCCCTCGGTGATCTGACTCAGACCTGGGGCGCGGCTCCGGCGCCCACGCGCAGGCGGACGCGCTGCAGGAGCAGGAGCGGGTGCGGGAAGTACCACTCGGTCTCCCCGGAGTAGACCAGCAGGCGCCCGTCGCTGAGCAGGGTCTGGGCCTCGCCGTCGGCGGGGAGGCCGTGGCTCTGGTCCAGGACCACGCCGCGGAGCATGGCGATGTGCCCGCTGTGCAGGCCCGCCTCCAGGGAGCGCCGCCGCTCGTCGAGCACCTGCGCGACCAGGGTGGGCGGGACGACGTGCAGATCCTCGTCCCAGGCGCGCTCCGCCAGCAGGCGCATGGAGTGTGCGAAATCGCGCAGTCGGCCACCCGAGTGGTAGGCCAGCCGCCGCAGCAGCGGCTCCTCCAGCACCTCGTCGGGGAGCTCGGTGATGTCGCCCGCCTGCCGGTGGAAGATCTCGCCGAAGAGCTCGATGCCCGGCCCGTGGTGCGCGGGCGCCGCCGGGTCCAGCACCGGCTCGTTGTAGAGCGTCTGGACGGTGTAGCGGCCCACCGCGCGGTTCACGTCCCCGCGGCGCAGCGCGAAGGGCGCGGCGAGCACCTGCCCGCAGGGGAGCTCGGAGATGAGCGGGCTCTCGAAGAGCAGGTGGCGGAGGCGCGCCTCGTCGTGGACGTGGTCGAGCCCGTCCAGGAGCAGCAGCACGGGCCGGAACACGCGCAGCCCGTCCACCAGCCGCCGCAGGAGCCCCGCCAGCGTGCGGATCCGCGGATCCTGCGGGGAGAGCTCCACGCGGCCGGTGCCCAGGCCCATCGGCCAGCTCGAGGCCTGCTGCGGGCTGCCCGCCGCGCTGAGCCCGGCCCCCCGCCCGCCGCCCGAGGTGAGCACGGGCATGCGCCGGGCCAGGGCCTGCACGTCCGGCTCAGAGTCGCCGACCCGCTCGGCCAGCGCCTTCCAGGCCCGCCCCAGCGCGGTCAGCAGCTTGGGATCCCAGGCGAAGCCCGGCATCCCCTCGCCCGCGTGGATGAGCGCCAGCGCGATGACCAGGCCGATCTCCCAGCTCGTGAGCCGCTGCAGCGCCGCCACGTCGCCCACGGCGCTCTCGAAGAAGGTGGCGAGATCGACCAGGACGACGAGATCATCGGCCCCGCGCGCCTCGCCCACCCGCATCAGCTCGGTGCTCTTGCCCACGCCCGGGGTCCCGCAGAGCAGGAGGCGCGGGGTGCCCAGCGGGCGCTCCAGGTCACGCAGCAGCGCCGCCGCCGGCCCCGAGGTGCGCGGCGCGCGCTGCGCCGACCGCTCAGGCGGGCGGCCCGGATCGAAGCGGTCCCAGAGGACCTCCCAGAACAGGCGTCCAGACATGTCCGAAGGGTATCATGCCCTCGTCTGGCTCCGCCCCGCTACCCTCGCGAGCCCGGAGCACCCACCCGTGGTAGAGGCGTTGGGCGGGAGGTTTCGGATGGCGGGGTCCGTGCTGGTCCTGGGGGCGGGCGGGCTCGTGGGCTCCGCGCTGGTGCGCGCCGGGCAGACGCTGGGGCGCACGCGGGCCCAGCTGGACATCACCGACCCCCGGGCGCTGGAGGCTGCGCTCGACGAGATCCAGCCGCGATCCGTCATCAACGCCGCGGCCCAGGCCCGCGTGGACGAGGCCGAGCGCGACCCGGGGGAGAGCGAGCGGGTCAACGCCCTGGCCCCCGCGACCCTCGCCCGCCTCTGCCGCGCCCGCGGCCTGCGGCTGGTCCACCTGTCCACCGACTACGTGCTGGACCACGAGGGCCCGGGGCGCCTGAGCGAGGACGTCCCGCCGCGCCCGCGCTCGGCCTACGCCCGCGCCAAGCTGGCCGGAGAGCAGGCCGCGCTCGCCGAGGGGGCCGTCGTCGTCCGCGTGCAGTGGGTCTATGACCCCATCCACCCGGGCTTCTTCTCCCGGTCCATCCAGCGCCTCGCCCGCGGAGAGACGCTGCGGCTGGTGGTGGACCAGCTGGGCAGCCCCACCCCCGCCGCCCTGCTGGCCCCCGCCCTCCTGCGCGCGGCCGAGCCCGGGCCCACGGGCCTCTTCCACCTCGCCACCCAGGGCGAGGCCAGCCCCTGGACCTGGATCGCCGCCGCCGCCCAGCGCCTGGGCCTGCCCCTCCGAGCCGAGCCGCTGACCCGCGCCGAGCTGGGCGGCGCGTACCGGCCCGCGCGCTCCCTGCTGGACAGCGCGCGCTTCCGGAGCGCCTTCGGCCTCGCGTTGCCCGACTGGGAGCAGGCCCTGGACGAGGTGCTGGCCCTCCGCCCCCCGCCCCTACCCTGAGAGCGCTCCAAGGGCGGCGACAATCTCGGCGTCCGTGGCGTAGAGCTCGTCCACCAGCTCGCTCTCGGTGAGCGCGGCGCCCAGCACGGGGCCCGCCTGCGAGAACGCGGGCGCGTCCGCCATCCTCGCCCGCAGCTCCTGGACCAGATCCTCGGGATCGACCCCGTCCACCAGCCGGAGCTGGCCCTCGCGGACGAGCTCCCCCACCAGCTCCCCCAGGATGCGATCGAGCAGGACGGACATCGCTACCCCCGAGCCCGCATCGCGCGATCGATCTCGCGCTGGTCTTCGCGCTCGCGGGCCGAGTCGCGCTTGTCGTGGAGCTTCTTGCCGCGTCCCATGCCGATCTCCAGCTTGACCCACGGCCCCTCAAAGTACATCTGGAGCGGGACCACCGTGAGGCCCTTCTCCACCACCCGCTTGGACCAGCGCAGGATCTCCATGCGGCCCATGAGCAGCTTACGCTTGCGGCGCGGCTCGTGGTTGAAGCGGTTGGCCTGCGCGTAGGGCGCGATGTGGGCGTCGATGAGCCAGGCCTCGCCGTCCTCGAAGGCCACATAGCTCTCGGCCACGCTGCCCTTGCCGCTCCGCAGGCTCTTGACCTCGCTGCCCACCAGCACCACGCCCGCCTCCATCGTGTCCACGATCTCGTACTCGTGACGCGCGCGGCGGTTCTCGCAGATGGGCTTTCGTTTGCGGGTGGCGGCGGCCATGCCCAGGCTGTACCCCGGCCCCCGCGCGACCACAAGGAGCCACGCTCCACGGCGTGGAACGCAGCCCTTGGCGTGTGCCTGGTGACACGGCAAGGGCACACCCAATTTCTTCGCCTTCAACAGTGATTTCTGCCCCATGTCCGATGGTGGACCGAAGAGAAGTGGATCGAAAGGGTTGCCAGGTGGGGCAAAGTGGAACAAAGTGGAAGAGCAAGGGTGCCGGGTGGGTCGGGGTGCGTCTCCACCACGGGTCACAGGCCCCCTGCGGCCACCTCCTCCTCCCGCGGTCCCATGCAGTATGAGGAATTCCGCAGCCAGCTCACGCTCGACCCCAAGGGCCGACTCACGCTCCCCGTGCAGCTTCGGGAAGAGCTCGAGCGCGCCGCTGTGGATCGGCTGGTCGGGATCGCCGCGCAGGGCAGCCTCTGGCTGTTCACGCCCGAGGACTACCGCACCATCATCAAGGGCCGCGTCCGCGGGATGGACCCCTTCTCCCCCAAGACCGCCCTCTTCCTGCGCGCCGTGGTCTCCACCAACCAGACCATGCCCATCGACAGCGCGGGCCGCATCCTCGTCCCTGCCCACCTGCGCGAGCTCGCCCACCTCGAGCGCGACGTGGTGGCCTTCTCCTCGCTGGACTGGATCGAGGTCTGGGACCGGAGCCGCTGGGAGGCTCAGTTCAGCCGCGCCCTCGACTCCTGGGACGGCCTGCTGGACGTCGGCGGGGCCGACGATGCTGGCTGAGGCCATGGCGACCGCGCGTCACCTCCCGGTCCTGCGCGACCCGGTGGTGGACCTGCTCGGGGTCCGCCCCGGCGGGGTCTACGTGGACGCGACCCTGGGCGAGGGCGGGCACGCGGAGCTCATCCTGGAGCGCTGCGGCCCGGACGGCGTGGTGCTGGGCATCGACCGCGACCCCTCGGCCATCGCGTCGGCGGTGGAGCGCCTCGGGGACCCGCGCCTGATCGCGCTGCACGGGCGCTTCGGCGATCTGGCCGAGCTGGTGGGCGACCGCGCCCCGGTGGACGGCGTGCTCTTCGATCTCGGCGTGCGCAGCCCGCAGCTCGACGAGGCGGAGCGCGGCTTCTCCTTCCTCCGGGACGGCCCGGTGGACATGCGCATGGACCCGAGCGAGCCCCAGAGCGCCGCCGACCTGCTGGACACGCTCGATGAGGCCGGGCTCACCGAGATCCTGCGCCGCTTCGGCGAGGAGCCCCGGGCCCGCCCCATCGCCCGCGCCATCCTGGCCGGTCGCCCCTGGAAGAGCACGCTGGCGCTGGCCGAGACCGTGGCCCGCGCGTCCGGCTACCACGGCGGGCGCACCCACCCCGCTACCCGCACCTTCCAGGCCCTGCGCATCGCCGTCAACGACGAGCTCGGCGAGCTCGAGCGCGGCCTGCGGGCCGCCGTCGAGCTGGTCCGCCCCGGCGGCCGGATCGTCGTCATCAGCTTCCACTCGCTGGAAGACGCCTTCGTGAAGCACACGTTCCGCGAGTTCGCGGCGGTCGGCACCGCCCGGGACCCCTACGGGCACCCGGTCACACCGCCTCGCGCCCGCCTCCTCGTTCCGGGCGGCCTGGAGGGCCGGACAGGTGACCCGGACAACCCCCGCGCCCGCTCCGCCCGTGTGCGGGCCATCGAGATCCTCCCTCCCTCCTCCGCTGCACGTCCCCGCTGAAGCTGCATCTCGCTGTCGTAGAGGCCCCATGCACACCCACTCCCCGCCCATCGACCTGGCGCCCCAGACCTGGAGCCGGCCCGCCGTCGAGACGCCGACCCGGACCCCGCCGAGCACCCCTCGGCGGGGTCTCCGGGTCCTCGTCCCGAACGAGGTGGAGGTCTCGCGCCTGACCCGCTATGTCGCCATCGCCGCCCTGGCTGGCGCCTGCGCCCTGCTCTACGCCTGGTCGCGCATCGACCTGCGCAAGACGGCCGTGTCCCTGGACCTGACCGAGCGTCAGTACAGCGCGGCCCAGAGCGAGAACGCCCGCCTCTCGCTGGAGCTCGCCGCGCTCCGCGATCCGGCCCGCCTCGAGCGCCTGGGCGCCAGCCTCGCGCTCGACCGCACGGTCAACGTCGTGGTCCTCCCGCCCGCCCCGGCGCCGAGCGCGCCCGAGGAGCTCGCCGCCCGATGAAGAAGGCGCACCGCCCGAAGCCGCGCGCGCACGTCTGGCAGCCCAAGCTGCGGTGGCAGGTCGATCTGCCCCCGGCCGCGGAGCCGGACAGCGTCGTGCGCGGGCGGGCGGAGCTGCGGATCCTGGCGGTCGCCGCCGGGATCGCGCTGGGCTACCTGCTCCTGCTGGGGCAGGCCTCCATCCTGATGCTGGTCCCGGACCCTCAGCTGGAGGCCAAGGCCAGCATCCAGTTCGAGGACGCGGTGGAGATCCACGGTCGCCGCGGCGACATCCTGGACCGGAACGGCCAACTCCTGGCCAGCACGGTCAACCTCATGGAGGTCCGCGCGGACCCCGCGAAGCTGGTGGAGTTCCAGGTGGACATCGGCCAGCTCGCCGCCGAGCTGGCCCCCCTCATCGGCGAGAGCGCCCCGGCCCTGGAGGCGAAGCTGCGCCAGCCGGAGCGCCGGGACGTGCTGCTGGCCCGCGGGCTGACCCCGGATCAGGGCCAGAAGGTGCGCGCCATCGCCCCCCGCGAGGGCATCTTCCTCTCCACGGAGCCGCGCCGCTACTACCCGGGCCGCGCGGACGCCGCCGCCCTGCTGGGCGTGGTGGGTCGCAACGGCGAGGGCCTCGCCGGGCTGGAGCAGTCGCTGGACCGGTGGCTCTCCGGCGAGACCTGGCGCTACGTGCGCTGGCAGGACCGCAAGGGGCGGCAGATCGAGCCGAAGGCCCCCTCGGTGCAGCCGGGCCACACGGTGGTGCTGACCCTGGACCGCCAGATCCAGCGCGTGGTCGAGGACGCCCTGGACGAGGGCTGGGAGCGCATGAAGCCCCAGGCCATGCACGCCGTGGTCATGGACATCGAGACGGGCGAGATCCTGGCGCTGGCCAATCGCCCGAACCAGAGCGCCAACGACACCACCGAGCTCAGCATGGAGGTGTTCAAGAACCACGCCGTCATGGACGCCTTCGAGCCCGGCTCGGTGTTCAAGCCCTTCGTGGCGGCGGCGGCGGTGGAGGAGGGGCTGGTCACGCCCGAGACGATGATCGACTGCGAGGGCGGGGCCTGGACCGTGGCGACCAAGGTGATCCACGACGACCACCCGCACGGCATGGTCACGCTGGCCGAGGTCATCAAGTACTCCTCGAACATCGGCTCGGCGAAGCTGGCCTTCATGCTCGGCAACGAGCGCACGATCCGCTACCTCAACAACTTCGGGTTCGGGCGCCTGTCCGGCCTCGGCCTCCCCGGCGAGACCCGCGGGGCCATGCGCCCGGCGGGCAGCATCAAGCCCATCGAGCTGGCGACCACGGCCTACGGGCACGGGGTCAGCGCGAACACGCTGCAGCTCGCGACCGCCATGGCCACGCTGGGCAACGGCGGCGTGCGCATGAAGCCCATCCTGGTCAAGGAGATCCGCGACGCCTACGGCGAGGTGGTGCGCGAGAACGAGCCCGAGGAGGACCTCCGGGTCATCTCCGAGGACACCGCCCGAAAGACCGTGTTCATGATGGAGCAGGTCACCGAGGAGGGCGGGACGGGCACCAAGGCGCGCGTCCCCGGCTACCGGGTGGCGGGCAAGACGGGCACCGCCTGGAAGCACGTCGCGGGCGGCTACTCCAGCACCGACCGCATCGGCTCCTTCGTGGGGCTGCTCCCCGCCGACGCCCCGCGCGTGGCGATGGTGGTGGTCGTGGACTCCCCGTCCGAGGGCTCTCGCTACGGCGGCCTCACCGCCGGCCCGGTCTTCTCGGAGATCGGCGTGGGCGTGATGCGCCTGCTCGGCGTGCCCCCCGATCCGGCGCTGATGGAGCCGGAGAAGAAGAAGGCGGTGGCGGAGTCTCCCGCGGGGGAGGACGCGCCGCCGCCGCTCAGCCAGGTCGGCGCGGAGCTGGTCTGGCTGGACGCGGGCGCGCTGCGCACCCCGGATCTGACGGGCATGTCCTTGCGGGACGCCCTGGTGGTCCTGGAGGGCGCCGGGCTCAAGGTCGGCGTGCGCGGCACGGGCCGCGTCTCCCAGCAGACACCCTCTCCGGGCGCCCCGGTGGCGCCCGGCTCGGCCGTGGAGGTCGTCCTCCAATGAGACGCACACGCGGCCCGTTCTCTTCGATCGTTTCAACCTCTTGGGGCAGGGGGGCTGTCCCCATGCGGAGATTGGTTCGCGCCACCCCCGGCGACGAACCTGGGAATACCGACGGTGGGTCCCACCCGGGCGTATCCTGAGGAGCACTCCCCGCTCCTCGCGCCCTCCCAACGTGCAAGGCTCCGACTCCGCAGACCGCGCTGAACTCCTCCACGCTGACGCTGACCGCTGAAGCCCCCCGCCCCTGCCTCTCTCTCTGCCTCTCTCCTTCCCATCCCCCCGCTCTCCTCCCGCTCCCTCCCGCCGCCCGCCCGCATGCGCCTCGCCGACCTCCTCGCCCACCTGGATCCCGTCCAGGTGTCCGGTCCCGTCGATCGCCCGATTCAGCGGGTGACGCACGACTCACGTCTCGCGGGGAAGGAGGACATCTTCGTCGCGATCGTGGGCGCGCGCAGCGACGGGCGGACCTACGCGCGCACGCTGGAGGTGGCGGCGGTCATCGCCGACCAGCCGGTGGACGTGCTGCCCGGGGTGACGGTCATCCTGGTCGAGGACGCGCGGCGGGCGCTGGCGCTGGCCTCGGCGGCGGTGGCGGGCTTCCCGGGCCGGGCGATGAAGGTCATCGGGATCACCGGGACGAACGGCAAGACCACGACCAGCTGGATGGTGGAGGCCATCGCCCGGCACGCGGGCGAGCGCATCGGCGTGATCGGGACCACCGGGGCGCGCATCGCGGGGGCGCCTGAGCCGCTGGGCTTCACGACGCCCGAGGCGCCGGTGCTCCAGGACCTGCTGGCGCGGATGCGGGCTGCGGGCTGCGGGCTGGTGGTGATGGAGGTCTCCAGCATCGGGCTCTCGCTGTACCGGGCGGACGGCATCCCCTTCCGGGTGGCGGTGTTCACGTCGTTCACCCAGGACCACCTGGACTTCCACCACACGATGGACGCCTACGCCGCGGCCAAGGCGCGCCTGTTCCAGGACCTGCTGGCCTCCGACGGGACGGCGGTGCTGAACATGGACGACCCGAGCTGGGCCCGCTTCCAGCCGAGCCACGGCCTGTGCTGGACCTACGGGCTCTCGCCGAGCGCCGAGCTGCGGGCGGAGATCCGCGCCTGCGACCTCTCGGGCACCCGGGCCCTGGTGCGCTGGCGCCGGGAGGAGGGCGAGCTGGTGGTCCGCCTCCCGGGGCCGCACAACGTCTCCAACGCGCTGGCGGCGGTGGCCTCGGGGCTGGCGGTGGGCATCCCGCTCCAGACCTGCCTGGAGGGGATCGCCGCGCTCACGCGGGTGCCCGGCCGGCTCGACCCGGTGGAGAACGACCGGGGGCTCTCGATCTTCGTGGACTACGCCCACACGCCCGACGCGCTGGAGCGGGTGCTGGACGTGCTGAGGCCGCTGACGCCGGGGAGGCTGATCACGGTCTTCGGCTGCGGGGGCGACCGCGACCGCGGCAAGCGCCCGCTGATGGGCCGGGCGGCCAGCGAGCGCTCCGACCTGAGCATCCTGACCAGCGACAACCCGCGCTCCGAGGAGCCCGGCGCCATCCTGGCCGACATCCTGGCCGGGGTGGTGGGCGCGCACGAGGTGGAGCCCGATCGGGCCGCGGCCATCGCGCGCGCCGTGCGGCTGGCCCGGCCGGGGGACTGCGTGCTCATCGCCGGCAAGGGCCACGAGACCACCCAGACCATCGGCGCGCTCACCCTCCCCTTCGACGACGCCGAGGTCGCGCGCGCCGCGCTGGAGGCCCTCCCATGATCTTCCGGGCCGACGAGATCGCCGCCGCGACTGGCGGCAGGCTGCTGAGCGCGGGCCCCCCGGGGCCGGTGGGCACCGACTCGCGGCGCCTGCAGCCCGGGATGTGGTTCCTGGCCCTGGTGGGCGAGAATTTCGACGGGCACGACTTCCTGCAGCACGCCGCCGCCGCCGGCTGCGCGGGGACCATCGCCTGCCGGGTGCCCGCCGGCTGGACGCGCGGCTTCGTGCAGGTGGACGACACGCTGCGCGCGCTGCAGGACCTGGCGAGCTCGGCGCGGGAGAGCTTCCCGGGCCTGGTGGTGGGGATCACGGGCAGCGCGGGCAAGACGACGACGCGGGCGCTGACGGCGCTGGCCCTGGAGGGGCTCGGCCCCGTCCACCAGACCGAGGGCAACCTCAACAACCTCATCGGCGTCCCGCTCACCATCCTGCGCGCCCCTCCCGACGCGGCGAGCTGGGTGCTGGAGATGGGGATGAACCACCTGGGCGAGATCTGGCGCCTCCAGGAGATCGGCCGCCCGCGGATCCGGCTCATCACCAACGTGGGCGCGGCGCACCTGGAGGGCGTGGGCTCGCTGGACGGCGTGGCGCAGGCCAAGGGCGAGCTCTTCGCCGGGGCGCAGGAGGGCGACATCTGCTGCGTGAACCTGGATGATCCGCGCGTGGCCAGCATCCCGGTGCCCGAGGGCGTGCGGGTGATCGGCTGGGGTCGCTCGGAGCGGGCCGAGGTGCGGCTCACCGACGCCGTGGTGGACAGCGAGCAGCTCGTGACGCGCTTCCGGGTGGAGGTGGGCGCAGACGTCGTGCTGGGCCAGATCCGCAGCCCGGGGCTGCACCTGGCGATGAACGCGACGGCGGCGGTGGCGGTGGCGGTGGCCGCGCGCGCGCCGCTCGATGGCCTGGGTCGGCGCCTGAGCCGCTACGAGCCGGTGGGGATGCGCCTGCGCCTGGAGGACGGCCCGGGCGGGATCCGCGTGATCAACGACGCCTACAACGCCAACCCCGTGAGCATGGCCGCCAGCCTGCGCACGCTGGCCGCGCTCCCGCCCCGGCGGGTGGCCCTGCTGGGCGACATGCTGGAGCTGGGGAGCTACGAGGCGGCGGCCCACGAGGAGGTGCTCGGGCTGGCCTGTGAGCTGGGGCTCGAGCTGGTCGGGGTCGCGGGCCCGCGCTTCGGGGCGGCGGCGCGCCGGCTCGGGGTCCAGGTGCTCGAGGCGCCGGACGCGCTCGCCCTGGGAGCGCGGCTGCGCGGCACGCTTCTTGCTGGGGATCGGGTCCTGCTCAAGGGGAGCAGGGGCATGGGCATGGAGCGGATCCTCGCCGCGCTCGCGGGCGAGACACCGTCGTCGGAGGCGAGCCACTGATGTTGTACCACCTGCTCGTCCCGCACGCCGAGAGCTCGGGGCTCTTCAACCTCTTCCGCTACATCAGCTTCCGCACGGCCTGGGCGATGATCACGGCCCTGGCCATCTGCTACGTGCTGTACCCCTACTTCATCGAGTGGATGAAGCGGAAGCGCATGGAGCAGATCATCCGCACGGACGGCCCGCAGGAGCACCTGGAGAACAAGATCGGGACCCCCACCATGGGTGGACTCCCGATGCTGTTCTCCATCGGGGTCTCCACCCTCCTGTGGGCGCGGCTGGACCAGCCGGTGGTCTGGATGGCCCTGGTCGTGACGCTCGGCTACGGCCTGATCGGCTTCATCGACGACTGGAAGAAGGTGATGCTGCGCTCGCCGGACGGGCTGGCCGGGCGCTGGAAGATCCGGCTGCAGGTGGGCATCGGCCTCGGCGTCTTCGGCCTGGGCTACCACTTCGGCGTCATCGACCCCTCGCTCACCCTGCCCTTCTGGAAGGGCGGGACCATCCACTTCGACCAGCTGGTCGAAGGCTGGACCTGGCTCGGCTGGCTGTACGTGGGCTTCGCCATCTTCGTGCTGACGGCCATGTCCAACGGCGTGAACCTGACGGATGGACTAGACGGTCTAGCCATCGGACCCACGATGACCTCGGCCGCCACCTTCGGGATCATCGCCTACATCACGGGCAACGTGGTGTTCAGCAAGTACCTGGGCGTCACCTACGTGGCGGGCGCGGGCGAGCTGCTGGTCTTCGCCATGGCCATCGTGGGCGCCGGGCTCGGCTTCCTCTGGTACAACGCCTACCCCGCGCAGATCTTCATGGGGGACGTGGGCTCGCTCGCCCTCGGAGGGGCGCTGGGCAGCCTGGGCATCCTCACCAAGCACGAGCTGCTGCTGGTGCTGGTGGGCGGCATCTTCGTGCTGGAGACGGTCAGCGTGATCGTGCAGGTGCTCAGCTTCAAGCTCACGGGCAAGCGCGTCTTCGCCATGGCGCCCATCCACCACCACTATGAGAAGCGGGGCTGGAGCGAGCCCAAGATCATCGTGCGCTTCTGGATCATCTCCATCCTGCTGGCCCTGGTCGCGCTGACCACGCTGAAGGTGCGCTGATGCGGGAGCTGACGGGCGCGAGGGTGCTGGTGGTCGGCATGGCCCGCAGCGGGGTCGCCGCGGCCCGGCTCGCCCGCGCGCGGGGGGCGGAGGTCACGACCACGGACCTGCGCGCCGACGCGCCCGCGGTGGAGGGCTGCCGCGCGGTCCACGGGCGCCACGCGCGCGAGGACTTCCTGTCCGCCGACCTGATCATCGTCTCCCCGGGCGTGCCGGCGGCCCAGCCGGACCTGGCGGCGGCGCGGGCAGCGGGGGTCGAGGTGGTGGGTGAGCTGGTCTTCGCCGCCTCCTTCCTCCAGGTCCCCGCGGTGGCGGTGAGCGGGACCAACGGCAAGAGCTCGACCACGCACTTCCTGGGCCAGCTCCTGCGCGGCGCGGGCTCCCGGCCCTTCGTGGGCGGGAACCTGGGCGTGCCGCTGTCGAGCGCGATCGGCCAGGACTTCGATCTGGCGGTGCTGGAGGTCTCGTCCTACCAGCTCGAGCTGCCGGGGGGCTTCCACCCGCGGGCCGCGGCCATCCTGAACCTGACGCCGGACCACCTGGGGCGCCACGGCACCATGGAGGGCTACGCCGAGGCCAAGGGCCGCCTCTTCGCCGAGATGGGGCCGGAGGACTTCGCGGCGGTCCCCCTGGGAGACGCGCTGCTGGCTCCCCAGCTCGAGCGCACCCGGGCGCGCAGGCTCTGGCTGGGCGGGGAGCCGGGGGTGCGCCTGGACGGCTCGGGCGAGCGGGCCATCCTGAGCGGGACGCCGGACGACGGGGAGATCCCGCTCGGCGAGCTTCGGCTGCTGGGCGCCCACAACCGGAGCAACGCCGCCGCCGCCGCGCTGCTGGCCGTGTGCATGGGCGCGCGGCGCGCGGACCTGGACCTGGGCGCGCTCACGGCGCTGGCCCACCGCCTGGAGCTGGTGGCCGAGGCGCGCGGCGTGCGCTGGGTGGACGACTCCAAGGCCACCAACATCGACGCCGCCCTGGTCGGGATCCACGGCGTCGGTGGCCGACAGATCGTCCTGCTGGGCGGGCTGGGCAAGGAGGGTGCGGACTACACGACCCTGGCTCCCGCCCTGGAGGCCCACGCCCGGCTCACGATCTGCTTCGGGCGCACCGGCCCGGAGATCGCCGCGGCCCTGGGCGGGCTCCCGCTCGCCCTCGTGGGCACCCTGGCCGAGGCCGTGCGCCTGGCCGAGCAGGTGGCCCGCGCGGGCGAGGTCGTGCTGCTCAGCCCGGCCTGCGCGAGCTTCGACGAGTTCCGTGACTTCGAGCACCGCGGCGAGGTCTTCGCCGCCCTGGCCCGCGCCGTCGCCGCATCCGCACCCGAGGGAGCGCCATGAACCGCAGCACCGATCCGCTCCTGATCACCGTGGTCGCGCTCCTGCTGGTGGTGGGCCTGGTGATGGTGTACTCGGCCTCCGCGGTGATCGCCGCGGAGACCGCGGGCGACCAGATGTACTTCTTCACCCGCCAGGTCTTCGCCGGGACCGTGGGCCTCGCCCTGGCGGTGGGGACGGCGCTCACGCCCATGCGCGTGCTGCGCCGCTACGGGCTCCCCTTCTACGGCGGGGTGCTGGCGCTGCTGGTGCTCTGCCACGTCCCGGGCATCCAGTACAAGGCCAACGGCGCGGCGCGCTGGATCGGCTTCGGGCCCGTCCACTTCCAGCCGGCGGAGTTCGCCAAGATCGCCGTGCTCATCGTGCTGGCCGACTTCCTGGAGCGCCACCGCGCCCACCTCTCGGACCTGCGCGTGCTGGTCCGCGCGGCCCTCATCCCGCTGCCCGCGCTGCTGCTCATCTTCCCGCAGCCGGACTTCGGATCCACCGCGATCATCGCCGGGCTCTGCGCGCTGATGCTCTTCGTGGCCGGGATGCGGCTGGCCCACATGGCCGCCGTCGTGGGCGTGGGCTGCGTGGTGGGCATCCCGCTCATGCTGCTGGAGAGCTACCGCGAGCAGCGCATCGCCAGCTTCCTCGACCCCTGGGGCAACATGCAGGGGGACGGCTACCAGGTCATCCAGGGCTGGATCGCCATGCACTCGGGCGGGCTCTTCGGGCAGGGGCTCGGGAACTCGGTCGCCAAGCTCCACTATCTGCCGGAGCCCTGGACGGACTTCATCTCGGCGGTCCTCGCCGAGGAGCTGGGGCTGGTGGGCGTCGCCTCCCTGATCGTGCTCTACGCGCTCTTCGTGTGGCGCGGGCTCTCTATCGCCCGGCGGGCGCGGGATCCCTTCAGCATGTACCTGGCCGCGGTGATCACGGCGGGCATCGGGCTGCAGGCCTTCTTCAACATGGCGGTGGTCATGGGCCTCGTGCCGCCCAAGGGCCTGGTGCTGCCCTTCCTGTCCTACGGCGCCACCGCGATCCAGTCCCACCTCTGGAGCGTGGGCATCCTGCTGAGCGTGGCGGCGGAGTCCACCGACGCGCGCGCCCAGGAGGGCTGGACCACCGCGCAGACGTCGCACGGGCCGGCCGCACCCGCGGCGGGGAGGGCCTGATGTTCCGCGGAAAGGTCCAGCGAATCCACTTCATCGGCATCGGCGGCTCCGGCATGTGCGGCATCGCCGAGGTGCTGCTGAACCAGGGCTACGCGGTCTCCGGCTCCGACCAGAAGGAGAGCGCGAACACCCGGCGCCTGCGCGAGCTGGGCGGGCAGATCTTCCTCGGCCACGACGCGAAGAACGTGGAGGGGGCCGACGTCGTGGTGAAGTCCACGGCGGTGCCCGCGCAGAACCCGGAGATCGTCGCGGCGGAGGAGGCGTACATCCCCGTGATCCCGCGGGCGGAGATGCTGGCCGAGCTGATGCGCATGAAGTACGGCATCGCCGTGGCCGGCACCCACGGGAAGACGACCACGACCAGCATGATCGCCACGATCCTCTACGCCGCGGGCCTGGACCCCACGGTGGTCATCGGCGGGCGCCTGGACGTGTTCGGGAGCTCGGCGCGGCGCGGCGCGGGCGAGTTCATGCTGGCCGAGGCCGACGAGTCCGACGGCTCCTTCATGATGCTGGCGCCCACGGTGGCGGTGGTCACCAACATCGACCCGGAGCACCTCGAGCACTGGGGCACGATGGAGGCGCTGGTCGAGGGCTTCTCCGCCTTCGCCAGCAAGGTGCCCTTCTACGGCTTCGACGTGCTGTGCCTGGACCACCCGGTGGTACAGAGCCTGATCCCGCGCATGCGGCGCCGGGTCGTGACCTACGGGCTCTCGGCCCAGGCGGAGGTGCGCGGGGACCAGATCGTCTTCGACGGCGTGAACACGCGCTTCCGCGTGTGGTTCAAGGACGCCGTCCAGGGCGAGGTGCAGCTGGGCATGCCCGGCGCGCACAACGTCAGCAACGCGCTCGCCGCCATCGCCGTCGGCCTCGAGCTCGACATCCCCTGGGAGCGGATCCAGCGCGCGCTCCAGGGCTTCGGCGGGGTAGACCGCCGCTTCAGCATCCGCGCCGAGCGCCCCCTGCGCGCGGCCCCCGAGGGCGCCGCCGTCACGCTCATCGACGACTACGGCCACCACCCGGCGGAGATCCGGGCCACGCTCACCGCCGCCGCGGGGGCCTGGCCCAGCCGCCGCGTCGTGGCCGTGCTCCAGCCGCACCGCTACAGCCGGGTCGCCGCGCTGCTCGACGAGTTCGCCCGCTGCCTCAACGCGGCCTCCCAGGTGCTGGTCTGCCCCATCTACGGCGCGGGCGAATCCCCCATCCCCGGCCTCGACCACCACCGGGTCGCCAGCCACATCGCCCACCACGGCCACCGCGCCGTCCACGCCATGGACGGGCTGGACCGCGCGACCGCGTGGCTGCAGGCGAATATCCGGCCGGGAGATGTTGTCATCACGCTCGGCGCGGGTGACGTGAACCGCGTGCTGACCGAGCTCGCCTCCGCGCTCGTCCCCGCTCCCGCCGCCGCTCCCGCTGCTCCCGCCTCCCCTCCCGCCTCCCCTCCCGCCCACATCCGGTAGCACACATGCATGCTGAGCTTCTCGCTGAGCTGAGCCAGATCCCTCACGCGCTGGTCCGCGCGGAGGAGCCGATGGCCCGCCACACGCCGCTGCGGATCGGCGGCCCCGCGGATCTCTGGGTCACGGTGGAGGACCACGACGCCCTGGTGGCGACCCTCGCCGCCGCCCGCAAGGCCAAGGTGAGCTGGCGCCTCCACTGGCCCTTCGCCGACTGGCTGGTGCGCGATGGCGGCGTCCGCGGCCTGATCCTGCGCCTCGGCGCGGGCTTCGAGGGCGTTCGCGCCGAGGGTGAGCTGGTCTGGGTGGGGGCCGCCTCGCTGTGGAGCGCCCTGGCGGGCGCCAACGTTTCGCCCGCGCTGGCCGCGCTCTCCCGCTGGCCGGGGAGCGTGGGCGGGCTGCTGTGCGGCGAGGATCGCGAGCGTCTGGGCGGCCTGGTGGCCGGGATGCGCTGGCTCCGCGGGCGCAAGGTGGAGGCGGTGGAGGTGGCTCCGGGCGAGCCGCTCCCCGAGATCCCCGGCACCGCGGTCCTGCTGGAGGTCGCCCTGCGCCCCGAGATCGTCGTCCCCAAGGGCCGGCGGCGCCCCCGCCTGCTGCCCCCGCCCCCCGCGGGCGCCCTCTTCCGCACCGCCGACGGCCAGCCCGCCGACGCCGTGATCGGCCGCGCCGGGCTGGGTGGCTCGCGCCTGCGGAGCTGGCGTCTCACCCCCACGGGCGGGCTCGTGCAGCTCGGCGGCGGCTCCTGCAAGGACGTGCTGCTGCTGGCCCAGGGATTGCAGGAGCGGGTGGAGCGCGAGCGGGGCGTGGCGCTCCAGACGCGGCTGCCCATCGTGGGCTCCGACGCGCGCGCCTGAGCGTGGAGGGAGGTCAGAATGCGGACGAACTGGAAGTCGGCTCGGGTCGGCGTGCTGCTGGGCGGGATGTCCACTGAGCGTGAGGTCTCGCTCAAGAGCGGCGCCTACGTCGCGCGCGCGCTGAGGAGCCGGGGCTACGACGTCGTGGAGATCGACGTGGGCCCGGACCTGCCCTTCAAGCTGCGCGAGGCCCGGGTGGACGTCTGCTGGATCGCGCTGCACGGCGCGTTTGGCGAGGACGGCTGCGTCCAGGGCCTGCTGGAGATCATGCGCATCCCCTACACCGGCAGCGCCGTGCGCGGCTCCGCCGTGGCCATGGACAAGATCGCCACCAAGCGCATGCTGCGCGGCACCGGCGTCCCCATGCCCGAGGATCGGGTCTGGCGCCCCGGCGACCCCATGCCCGACGATCTCCCCCTGCCCGTCATGGCCAAGACCCCGGGGGGAGGCTCCACCATCGGCGTCTTCCGCTGCGAGAGCTCGGGCGAGCTGGAGCGCGCCATCCTCCAGTGCGCGGAGCTGGGCGAGGAGGTGCTCATCGAGCAGTTCGTCGCCGGGGACGAGATCACGGTGGCGGTGCTGGACGGGCGCGCGCTCCCGGTGGTCGCGATCATCCCTGAGAGCGGCTTCTTCGATTTCGAGGCGAAATACACGAAAGGTAGAACCCGCTACGTCGTCCCCGCGCCCATCGACGAGGCCGTGGCGAAGGCCGCGCAGCGCTCGGCCGAGATCGCCTACCGCACGCTGGACCTGTCCGGCGTCGCGCGCGCCGACTTCATCGTGGACGAGCGCGGCACGCCCTGGTTCCTGGAGATCAACACCCTGCCCGGCATGACGGCCACCAGCCTGAGCCCCATGGCGGCGGGCGCCGTCGGCATGAGCTTCGAGGATCTCGTCGAGGCCCTGCTGCAGAGCGCCACCAACCACGTCCCGCTGCCCGAGGCCTCCGCGGTGGCCGCGACGGGCTGAGCGCCGAAGGCGTCGAGATAATCGACGCACACGATCTTCGGTCTCTTGTCTTGTCAACACCGCCCGCGTGCAGTAGGCTTTACAGACACCCCCTCCTCTCTGTCGCCCCCGGGCCCGCTCCGGCCCTCCCTCCCCGGCGACCATCCACGCTCCTCGCTCCCTCCCTCCTCGCCCCACCCCGGCACCTGCCGTGAACGCCCTCCTCCCGCAGAACCCGTCCTGGAAGCAGCGCGCCGCCTCCGTGGCCAGTCGCGTGCTGTTCGCGCTCGCGTTGGCGGGCGTGGGGGCGCTGGCGGGGCGCGCGCTGGCGGTCAACCCGGCCTGGCGCGTCTCCGAGGTGAGCTTCGTGGGGCTGGACCGCGCGCCCGAGGCCGAGCTGCGCCACCTCAGCGATCTGCGGAGCGGCTCCCACCTGCTGCGCGCCGACCTGGACCGCGCCGTGGACGGCGTGCGCCGGCACCCCTGGGTGCGCGACGCCGAGGCCCGCCGCGTCTACCCGGGCACGGTCGAGATCGCGGTGACCGAGTACCAGCCCGTGCTGATGGTGGCGCTGGACCGCCTCTGGTACGTGGACACGACGGGCATCCCCTTCCTGCCCGCCACCACCGAGGATCTGGACTACCCGGTGCTCACGGGCCTGGACCCGGCGCAGGCGGAGGCGGACCCGGAGCTGGGGCGCGCCGTCATCGCGGGCGCGCTGCGCGTGCTGAACGCCTGGAGCGAGCGCCCCCTGGCCCCCGGCTCCGAGCTCAGCGCCGGGGCGGCCATCTCCGAGATCCACTGGAGCCCCTCGCACGGCTACGACCTCGTGCTGCGCTCGGGCTCGCGGCTGATCCTCGGCTTTGGTGATCCCGCCACGCCGCTCTCCCGCCTGGACCGGCTGGTGGCGGCGGGGGTGGACCTCTCCAAACCCCAGCGCGTGGACCTGGACCTGGAGACCGTGGCGGTGGCCACGCCGCTCCCGGCCCGACCGGGACCGCAGCTCGATCCGACCCTCCCTACCTCTCCCCTCGTCCCTGATCCCTCCTCTCCCTCTCCCGTCTCTCCCGCCGACCCTGGGTCCCAGGGCGGACCCGCACTCGGAGGAAATAACAATGATTGAGCTGGTGGAAAGCACCTCCCTTCCCAGGGCCCAGATCCGCGTCATCGGCGTGGGCGGCGGCGGCGGCAACGCCGTGAACAACATGATCGCGTCGGGCATGGGCGGCGTGGAGTTCGTGGCGGTCAACACCGACGCCCAGGATCTCGACCGCTCCCTGGCCCCGCGGCGCTTCCAGCTCGGCGGCCAGCTCACCAAGGGCCTGGGCGCGGGCGCCAACCCCGAGATCGGGCGTGAGGCGGCGCTGGAGGATCGCGAGCGTCTGGCTGAGCTCGTCGTCGGGGCCGACATGGTCTTCATCACCGCTGGCATGGGCGGCGGCACCGGCACCGGCGCGGCCCCCGTCATCGCGCAGGTGGCCCGCGAGGTCGGCGCGCTGACCGTCGCGGTCGTGACCCGCCCCTTCCACTTCGAGGGCCGTCGCCGTCGCAAGCAGGGCGAGGAGGGCATCGAGAACCTCCGCAGCGTGGTCGACACGCTGATCACGATCCCCAACCAGCGCCTCATCTCCATGGCGAGCGAGCGCACCACCATGCGCGACGCCTTCCAGATGGCCGACATGGTCCTGTACCAGGCGGTCAAGGGCGTGAGCGACCTCATCAACAACCAGGGCATCGTCAACGTCGACTTCGCCGACGTGCGCACCATCATGGCCAACAAGGGCCTCGCGCTGATGGGCGTGGGCGTGGGCTCGGGCGAGCACAAGACCGTGGACGCCGCGCAGAAGGCCATCTCCAGCCCGCTGCTGGACGACGTGAGCATCGCCGGCGCCACCAGCGTGCTCATCAACATCACGGGCAACTCCGAGCTCACGATGTTCGAGGTCAACGAGGCCAGCACCCTCATCCAGGAGGAGGCGCACGAGGACGTCAACGTGATCTGGGGCTGGGTCATCGACGAGTCGATGAAGGACGAGGCCCGCGTCACCGTCATCGCCACCGGCTTCGAGGAGGCCGCCCTCCAGGCCCGCCCGAGCGCCGAGCGCCGCGTCGCCCAGATGGTCGCCAACGGCGGCTTCGTCGAGCCCCGCCAGCCCAGCCGCGGCCGCGGCCCCGGCCTCAGCTCCATGGTCTCCGGCCTGAACCCCGACGACTACGACATCCCGACCTTCTTCCGCAACGCGGACTGATCGGTCGGCAGGGCGGGCCCCGGGGCGGCGACGCCTCGGGGCCTTCGTGTGTGTGGGACCGGGATATGATGCGTCTCATGGAGACCTCGATCCGTCCGGTCATCGACGCGCTCGTCCTCGCGCTCTCGCCGCTGTCGATCTGGCTGTTCGGCAGTCGCGCCGAGCGGCGCGAGCGGCCCGACAGTGACTGGGATCTCCTCGTCGTCCTGCCCGATGGCGCGCCGGCCTCGGACCTCGACCCCATCGCCGCCTGGCGGCGTTTCGGGCGCCTGGGCGTCCCCGTGGACATCGTGCCCTGCACGCAGAGCGAATTCGAGGAAGAGCGTCTCGAACCTGACTCTCTGCCCGCCGCCGCCTGGCGACGGGGTCGGTGCCTGTATGAGCGTCACCCGTAGAGTCACGGCCATGCTCGATCTGGCGGCCGCCGACCTTGACGCCGCGGCGCTCCTCGCCAGGGGCGGAAACCGCTACGCCGCCTACCATGTACAACAGGGGGTGGAGAAGATGATCAAGGCGATCCTGCTCCACCTGGGGCAGGAGGCAGGCGTCGAGCATCGGCTCGACCTCCTGTACGCGCGCCTCCCGGCGGACCAGACCTGGAGGGCCCAGCTCGCGGAATTCGTCGATTACACGCCCTACGCCACGACATTTCGTTATCCGACACCTGGGGGAAGAATCCCCGCAGCGCCCTCCGACGAGGTGGTTGTGCGAGACGTGGAGCGGCTGAGGCCCCTCCTCGCGCAGATGCGGGCCGCGCTCACGGGACCTTGAGCCTGGATCCGGCGACAGAGGGCCCCGGGGCGGCGACGCCTCGGGGCCTTCGTGTGTGTGGGCGTCGCGGAGAGCGGGTCAGGCGCGGGACTGAGGCGCTCTCTCAGCTTCGAGCCAGTTCTCGACCACCAGCCCCTCCAGGCCCGCGAAGTCCGCGACGTTCGCGGTGACCAGCGTGAGGCCGTTGACGCGGGCCACCGCGGCGATCTGGGCGTCCCGGAAGGGGATCACCCTGCCCTCCCGCTCGAGCCGCGCGCGCTCCTCGGCGTGCCAGCGCGCCGCCTCCACGTCGTAGGGCAGCACCAGGAGGCTCGACGAGGCCAGCGCGGCGAGCCAGCGCACGAGGGTGTCTCGCCGTGCGCCCGGTGGGAGCCGCGCGACGCCGAATCGCAGCTCGTGCCAGACGACGGACGAGGTGCACACCTCGGCCCGATGCGCCTGCAACCGCCTCAGGAGAGGCTCGGAGGGTCGCGGGCGCGCCGTCTCGGACAGGGCGTTGGTGTCGAGCAGGTAGCGCATCAGCCGAGGTCCACGTCCGGCGCCGGCGCGCGATCGCGCGCGGGGCCGAAGATCTCGTCGGGGTTCAGATCCTCAGCGCCCGCGCCCGGGTCCGCCCAGTACCCTTCCAGCGCGGTGAGCAGGTCCGGGTTGGACGGCCGCATCCGGCGCCAGGTCGCGATGTCGACGATCACCGCGACGGCCTCACCGCGGCGGGTGATCTCCACGGGCTCACCGCCTTCCGCCTCATGAATCAGGCGGGGGAGCCGGTCGCGGGCTTCGGCGATGGACAGGCGACGGGCCATGGCGACCTCCACAGATAGCCATCCAGATGTACATCTATCTCTCACCCACCCGCGCGCCAGCCCTCAGCCCCCGAACAGCCGGGCCAGCAGCTCCGTCCCGATGGCGCTGATGAACAGGCGCTCCTTCCGGTCCGAGCGCAGGGTCGCCAGCCAGTCGGTGAGCCCGCCGTCGCTGACCGGCAGCTCGCCCTCGCCCATCGGCAGCGAGAGGTTGATGCGCGCGCCCTGGTAGTAGCTCCCACTCAGCGGAGCGAGGCGCGCCCCGGGGAGCTCGCGGGCGGCCTCTTCCACCCAGGGTTGATGTCCCTCGGCCACCGAGATCGTCAGGCGCGGCTCGGGGATGGCGAGACCCTGGGCCCGGAGCGCCGCCATCACCGCGTGGTGCAGGGCGACGTGCTCGCGCAGGGCCTCCCGCTCGAAGCTGCGCCCGCCGGGGTCGCGCCCGCCGCTCACGAAGGCCCACAGGCGGAAGTGCTGGGTGAAGCCTTTCTTCTCGACGCGCGGCGTGCGCAGCACCCGGCTGGTGGTGCAGAGGCGCACCGTCCCCGCTCCCCGGGCGCGCCGGGCCGCGACCTCCAGGGCCAGGGCGTTGGTCGGGTCCGCCAGCACCTCCAGGTTGCGCGAGGTCGCCAGCACCTTGTTCTGGTGGGCGACCGCCAGCCGGCTCACCGTGCCCAGCGGGACCACCGGGCTCAGCTCCACCACCTCCCAGGCGGGCGGGAGCGCCGCCGCCACCGCCGCGTCCAGGGCCAGAACCCGCCGCTGGTCCAGATCGCAGGATCGCGCAAAGGGATCCTCGAGGGACTGACGCAGGATCTCGGCGGGGGTCCGGCGCGCGGCGCGCCGCCAGGCGAGCTCCAGCAGCAGGGACGTGAGCGCGTGGCCCTCCAGCGCCGAGAGCGCGTCCAGCAGGCCAGGGGTGCCGAGCGCCTCCTCAGCGCGCCTCCACAAAGACATGGTCGCTCCTCGAGATGCAGCGGCTCGGGTACGGGATCAGGACCTCACCCGGACACGTCCCTCCTCGATGATGATGAGCCGGCGATCTACGGGGAGGGTCGCCAGGAGGGGAGCGACCTCGCGGACAGCGGCCAGAATCGTGGGCTTGTCTGTCGACGGGAGCCGCAGGACGACGATCCCTCGATGCTCGGAGGGCGGGTAACGGAGAATGTTCGCGAAGTCCAGGTCCAAGGTGAAGATCGCGCGCCCCTCTTCGCGACAGACTCGGGCGAGATCTTCGTCAGGTCGCCCGCCCATGCGCTGATCGAGGACCGTGAGCGCGTCGTGCCCAAGCTCCTTCAGGATCCACCCGACCTCCGCCGGGAGGTTCTCGTCGATCTTGAACGCGATCAAGAGGCCGCCCGGGTGACGGTGTAGAGCTCCTCGCGGGCGAGCTCGGCGGCGTAGGCGACCGCCGCGCGGAGATCCTCCCGGGTGAGGGATGGATAGCTGGCCAGGATCTCCGCCTCGGAGACCCCGGCCGCGACGTTGTCCAGGATCACGGAGACCGGGACGCGCGTGCCCCGGACGCGAGCCCGCCCATGACACACGTCCGGGTCCGACACAATTCGCGCTCGCCAGCCGGCTTCCATGGTGGACCTCCTGGAGAGACCCTAGCGCTGCGCGACCTCCCCGACAAGCGCCCCGCGCAGGGATGAGGCATCACCTCCTCCCCTCAAGACCGGTCCTCCACCCGGTCGCCGGCCTGCAGGACCAGCTCCACCAGGCCCACGCCGGTCGGGCGGATGAGGTCCGGGCGGACGCCGTGCTCGCGCAGGCGGGTGCGGAGGCGGACCATCAGCACGTCCCACTTGCGGCGGGCGGCGTCGCGGTCGTCCACCTCGGGCCAGAGCTGGCTGGCGAGCTCCTGCCAGGCCAGCGGGGCGCCGGTGCTGATGAGCTCGGAGATCACGCGTGCCTGCTGGCCGCTCAGCACGACCGGGGCCGCGCCCGCGCGTTGGATGTGGACGGAGTCGAAGAAGCTCACGATGTGGAGCGGCTCGTCGAGGCCGACCCGCGTCGCGGCCTGCCCGGCCCGGGAGAGGGACACGGACACGAAGCGCAGGGTCCGGGCGCCGAGGCTGAGGATCTCGCCCGCCTCCACCCGCCGCGGAGGCTGGTCTCCCGCGCGGACCCGCCAGCCCTCGCCGTCGTCCCACAGCACCGCCGCCGCCCCGGCGCTCACCCCGGGCACCACCCGCGGCGCGGGCGTGAGCAGCACGCTGCACGGCCCGGCGAGCGCCTGCGTGGGGAGGCCGTCGCCCTCCACCCCCAGCATGGCCTCGGGCAGGACCACCTCCAGCACCAGGAGCTCGGTCTCGGGCGAGAACGCGATGCGCTGGCCAGCGCGCAGCTCCACCTGCTCTTGAGGGTGACCGTCCACCAGGAAGCGGCGGCGCAGCGAGAGCAGCAGCAGGCTCTCCCCGCGCAGGCTGACGAGGGCGTGGGCTTCGGAGACGTGCGGATCATCGAGGCGCAGCGCGGCTGACCAGGTGCGGCCGATCACGTCCCCCGGCCCCAGCGTGTCGTTGGAGCCGTCCGGGAGCCGCAGGCGGACGTGGGCGCGCATCATCAACCGAGTATAGCTGGCGCCGCGGACGGGCGAGGCTCAGCGCACCAGCCAGGGGACGCGGACGGGGCGGACCTCGCGCGAGCCGGAGGCGACGAAGGCGGCGTAGCTCTTGCGGATCTCCTCGCGCGGCGCGGTGGCGGGCCAGCTCGGGAACAGGCGCCACAGCCAGTGGGAGGCGGCGAAGCGGCGGAAGAGGGCCTCGTGATCCCACTCCACCTCCGCCAGCACCAGCAGCGGCTCGACCAGGGGCTCCAGCCCGGCCTGGTGGGCGAGGCGCGCGGCGTGCTCGTACTCGCCGATGTTGTCGCGCTCCAGCTTGCCCGCGCCGTACATGGGCACGAACCAGCCGCCGACGAAGCAGGACAGGGAGATCAGGCGCCCCACGAGGTCCATCTTGCGCTCCCGGCGCGCGTCGGGGCCGGAGCCGAGCCCGCGGAGCATGGCCAGCAGGACGTGGCGGTGGTGCAGCTCGTCCTTCAGCACGCGCATCAGCGCGGCGCGCTGATCCCGGTCGCGCAGCGAGGCGCGGTGACCCACGTAGGCCCGCGCGGCGCCGAGCTCGCCCGAGTAGGCGAGCTGCAGGAGCAGGAGGAGCGCGGCGCGGGCGCTGCTGGCGGTGTCGACGTCGGCGAGCTCGGACATGGGGTGAGGTATCGAGCCGCGGGCCCCGTGACCAGCGGGCTCGGCGCCTACCCGGCGGCCTCCGCGCTGTCCTCGCTGCCGTCGGCGCCGCGGGCCTCGAACACGAAGCGCAGGCCGTAGAAGGCGTCGCAGTCCGTGTCCAGGTCGTCCGCCCACACCTCGCGGGTCCAGTAGGCGTCGTCCGCCTCCTCCATGGCGAGCTCGTCCAGCAGGTCGCCGCCGTCGAGCACGCGCACGTCCACCGAGACGGCCTCGCCGGCGGTCCAGGCCTCGAAGAGGAAGAGATCGTCCCAGGCCGAGGCGCTGGGGTCGCAGACCACGGTCGCGTCTTCGAAATAGACGCCGCCGCCATCATCGGACTTCTCGGTGGTCATGCAGGCGGGGAGCAGCAGGAGCAGGGTTCGCACAGGGCACCTCCACCCTTACATGGCGCGAGGAGGCTGCTTGTGATGAATTCCGCTCAGCGGGCCCTCGAGCCCTCACCCCCCCTCACCCCACGCCGCCCGCAGCACCTCCAGGGTCCCCGGCCCCCTCGAGCTCAGCGGCCCGAGGTCCCAGACCCGGGCCGTGCGGTCCCAGCTCACGGTCACCAGGGTCTGGCCGTCGGCCGAGAGCTCCAGCGCCACCACCCGCTCCCGGTGGCCGGGGAGCTCGCCCAGCAGGGCGCCCGTCGCCGTGTCCCAGACCCGCGCCCGCCCGTCGAGGCCGCAGGCCGCCACGCGGCGCCCGTCCGCCGACAGGCTCAGGTCCTGGAGGCCCGCGCCGTCCACGGCGATCTCGCGCTCCGCGCCGTCCGCGCCGAAGAGCAGCACCGCGTCGAACATCGCCACCGCCACCAGCTCGCCCGCGGCGTCCACGGCCACGGCCTCGGGAGCCCGCCGGAGGAGCCGCACCCCGGGCTGGCCGGAGCGGATCTCCAGCACAGCGCCCGTGGTGCTGAGCGCCAGCGCGCGCTGACCGCCGGCCTCGACCTCCAGCTCATAAAACTGGTAATCTGCATTCCTCTCTACAAGCCGCCCCTCGGCGTCGAAGCGCGCCAGCTTGTAGTCGAAGCTGGTCGCCAGCGTCGTGCCGTCGGCCAGCACCCCCACGCGCCGCATGTGCTGAGCGTCCAGGAAGGTCCGGGGCGGGCCGCCGGAGAGGTCGAGCTCGACGAGGCGCGCGCCGCCCATGGCGGTGGCGACGGCGCGCTGGCCGTCCGGCGACCAGGAGAGCCCCTTGACCACCTGCTCGCCCACCCGCGCGATCTCCCGCTGCGTCCCGCCCTCGAGGTCCAGCAGGGTGACCCGCCCGTCGCCCCCACCGACCAGCGCGCGCCGCCCGTCGGGAGAGAACGCCACGTCGTTGAGGCCGGCGGCCAGCTCGTAGCGGTAGGGGCGGCCGACGGCGGGGATGGACCAGCGGGTGAAGCGCCCGGACTCCACGATCAGGAGGGTGGCGGGATCGAGGAAGGTCACGCCGCGCGGGCGCCCGGCGGGGAGCTCGCCGAGCCAGGCCCCGGTGCGCAGATCCCAGACGCCCACCCCGCCGTAGGTGCCCGAGACGGCGACGTGCGCGTCGTCCGGGGCCAGCGCGATCCGGCTGAGCGTGCCGAGCGTGGTCATGCGCTCGGCCAGGACCGCGCCGCTGCGCGCGTCGAGGAGCCAGAGCCCGCCCCGGATGGAGCCGGCCAGCAGGCGGGCGCCGTCCGCGCTGAAGGTGGCGGCGCTGACCTCGTGCTCGCCCTGGAGCGGGCTGAGCAGCGGGAGGGGCTCGAGGCGGGTGCGGTCGCCCACCAGGATCCTCCCCTCCTGACAGAGGGCGGCGAGGTGGGGGCCGCGGGCGGTGAACAGCCGGAGGGAGAGGGCGCAGGGCCGGGGGCGAGCGCGCAGGGCCGGATCCAGCGGCTGCCCCTGGACCAGCGTGGCGTGGGGCCCGGTGATGGGATCCCAGGGGTGGGCCCGCGTCTCCGTGAGCTCGGCGAGGCGGTCCCCGGTCTGGGGGTCCAGCAGCAGGCTGGTGAACGCCCCCGACAGGACCTGCACGGGCTCCCCCGCGGCGAGGGGCAGGGCGCCGGTGACGCCGGAGAGGGCCGCCGACCAGCGCTCCCGCAGCGGCGAGAGATCCCAGCGCGAGATCCGATCCTCCTGGCCGCACAGCAGCCCCTCCTCGGAGAGGGCGTACCAGCGGCACTCCGGCGCGGGCTCCTGGCCCTGGAGGGTCGGGCGCGGGGTGTGGGCGAAGGCGGCCAGCACCCCGCGGGCCTGCGGGGAGTCCTCGGCCTCCAGCGAGGCGGCGGCCAGCAGCTCGGCCCGGGGACGCGCGTCCTCGTCCACGGCGTCCTCGGCCTGCTGGACCAGGGAGAGGGCGAGGCGGTGCTGGCTCTCGGCCAGGGCGGCGCTCGCCAGGTGCTCGGCGTCCAGGGCCCGATCGCGCTCCCGCTGGGTCCGGGCCCAGCCCACGACCACCGCCGCCGCCAGCGCCACGAGGCCCACGGCCCCCACCAGCAACGGCGCCCGCCAGGCCGCCACCAGCCGCCGAAGGAGGTCCAGCGAGGTGTACGTGTAGGCCAGGACCCGCCGCCCCTCGAAGAAGCGGGCCAGATCCGCCGCCAGGGCCCCAGCGTCCGGGTAGCGCTCCGCGGGCGGGGCCAGCGCGCGATCGACGATGGCGGCCAGCTCGGGCGGGGCGGCGGGGGCCACGTCCAGCAGGCGACGCGCCGCCCTCGGCGTCTCCGGCGCGAGACCCCGGGGAGGCTCGCCCGAGACCAGGGCGAACAGCACGCCGCCCAGGCCCCAGACGTCGGCCCGCGGGTCGGGGGGCTCGCCCGCGGCCTGCTCCGGGCTCATCCAGCCGGGCGAGCCCACCACGCGGTCGGGCGGCCCCGGCGGCAGATCGGCCCAGTCCGCCTCCCGGGCCGGGGTGGGCGCGGCGAGCCCCCAGTCCCCCACCTGCGTCTCGCCGAAGGAGCCGATCAGGATGTTGTCCGGCTTGATGTCGCGGTGGACCACCCCCGCCTGGTGGGCGAAGGCCACGGCCTCGCAGGCGGCCAGGACGTGCCGCAGCAGCCCGAGCCGCCCGGCCATGTCCGGGGCCTCGGCCAGGGCCGCCCCCAGGGTCCGACCGCGCACCAGGCGCATGGTGTAGAAGGGCCCGCCGTCCGGCATGCGCCCCGCGTCGTGGACGCCGATGATCCCGGGGTGGTCCAGGCGCGCCGTGATCCAGGCCTCGCGCGCCAGCCGTCGCGAGGCGGCCCGGTCGGCGGGCGCGGGCTGCACCAGCTCCTTGAGCGCCACCTCGCGGCGCAGCACCCGATCCACCGCCACCCGCACCCGGCCCATGCCCCCGCGCCCCAGCACGTTGCCCAGGGTGTAGCGCTCCGGGCCGCTGTGCCCGCCCAGCTCGTCGGGGTCCTCGAGATCGGGCCCCGCCTCGGGCTCGACCCGGCTCCAGCGCGCGCGGCTCTGATCCCAGGGGTCGGCCAAGGGATCAGCCTCCGCGATTGTTTCTATCGATGAGACTTTTCGATCGATTCATGAAATCCCCCACCTCAGCACATTGTAGCGGCGCCAGCCCGCGGTGGACAACGGCGGATCCTACCGACACAATGGACCGCACGGGTGGGGGAGGTGAGACCATGATCGCGCTGCTGCTGCTGGCCTGCGTGGGCGGCGACCCCAAGGAGACCGCCAACCCCGAGTGCTATGACCTGGACGTCGCGAGCTGCGCGGACGATCCCTCCTGCACGACCCTGGACGGCCGGGAGATCACCGTCCCCGACACCGGGGGCGCCACCTGCTACAACGTGGGCTCCCCCGAGCCCCTCGGCTGCCTGCCCGCCGGGACGGGCTGCACCGCGGTGATCACGCTGGCCACGCCCCCTGGCGGCGGCGAGCCCTGCTACTACTTCACCTCGGGCTGCGTCCCCGAGGGCTGGGTGAGCTGCGACGCGGCCTTCGACGGGATGGCGGAGTGCTGAGGCCGCCCGACGGCGACCTCAGCCTCGATCCTCAGCGCTCGCGCCGTCGGAGCCCGACCAGGGCCAGCAGGCCGAGGGCCCAGGCGAAGCGCCCGGCGGGCTCGGGCTCGGCGCTGCAGGAGCAGCCGCCCTTGTAGTAGTCCAGGCCGCTGGGACCGTCCCCGGTGTCGGGGCTGCCGGTCTCGCCCTCGCCCTCGCCCTCGCCCTCGCCCTCGCCCTCACCCTCGCCCTCGCCCTCACCCTCGCCCTCGCCCTCGCCCTCGCCGCTGTCGGGGACGTCGTCCGCGCCGTCGGTCGGGTCGGTGCCGTTCGCCACCTCGGCGCCGTCGTTCACGCCGCCGTCGTCCGAGTCCGCGTCCAGCGGGTTGGTGCCGTGCAGGCTCACCTCCGCGCCGTCCGACAGGTCGTCGTCGTCCGAGTCCGCGTCCAGCGGATCCGTCCCGTGGTCGTAGACCTCCGCGCCGTCCAGGAGCCCGTCGTCGTCCGAGTCCGCGTCCAGCGGGTTCGTCCCGCGGTCGTCGACCTCCGCGCCGTCCAGGAGCCCGTCGTCGTCCGAGTCCGCGTCGTCCGGGTCCGTGCCCAGCGCCTCCTCCTCGGTGAGCGTGAGCCCGTCCCCGTCCAGGTCCGAGCTCTCGGCGCGATCGTCCGAGCCGTCCGTGGGGTCCGTGCCGTCGGTCAGCACCTCCACGCCGTCGCTCACGCCGCCGCCGTCGGAGTCCGCGTTCAGCGGGTCGGTCCCGTGCTCGCTGACCTCGTCGCCGTCGCTGAGATCGTCGTCGTCCGAGTCGGGATCGAGCGGGTCGGTGTCGTAGTCGGAGACCTCCTCACCGTCCAGGAGCCCGTCGTCATCCGAGTCGTCGTCGTCCGGGTCCGTGCCCAGCGCCTCCTCCTCGGTGAGCGTGAGCCCGTCCCCGTCCAGGTCCGAGCTGTCCGCCCGGTCGTCGTCTCCGTCCAGCGGATCCGTCCCGTCCGTCAGCACCTCCACGCCGTCGGCCACGCCGCCGCCGTCCGTGTCGGGGTCGAGGGGGTCCGTGCCCGTGGTGTCCACCTCGTCACCGTCGCTGAGATCATCATCGTCGGAGTCGGCGTCGAGGGGGTCCGTCTCGTGGTCGTTGACCTCCGCGCCGTCCAGGAGCCCGTCATCGTCCGAGTCGTCGTCATCCGGGTCCGTGCCCAGCTCCGCCTCCTCGGCGAGCGTGAGCCCGTCCCCGTCCAGGTCCGAGCTGTCCGCCCGGTCGTCCGCGCCATCCAGCGGGTCCGTCCCGTCCGTCAGCGCCTCCTCCCCGTCGCTCACCCCGCCGCCGTCCGTGTCGGGGTCGAGGGGGTCGGTGTCGTAGGTGTTGACCTCCTCGCCGTCGGTGAGCCCGTCGTCGTCGCTGTCCTCGTCCTCCGGGTCCGAGCCCAGCGCCACCTCGTCCCCATCCAGCAGACCGTCGCCGTCCGCGTCGGGGTCGAGGGGGTCCAGCCCGAGCTCGGCCTCGTCCTCGTCGGCGAGCCCGTCGTCGTCGCTGTCCAGGTCCAGGTAGTTCGGGTCTCCGTCGCCGTCCGCGTCGTCGTTGGTGGGATCGCCGTCCGAGTCCGCGTCCTCGTCCTCGGTCAGCAGCCCGTCGCCGTCATCGTCGGTGTCCAGGTAGTCCGGGGTCTGGTCGCCGTCCGTGTCGTCGTCGCTGGCGTCGCCGCTGCCGTCCAGGTCCTCGGCCAGCGTGGGCACGCCGTCGTCGTCATCATCCGTGTCCAGGTAATCCGGGGTCCCGTCGTCGTCCGAGTCGTCGTCCGTGGGATCGGCGTTCAGATCGACGTCCTCGGTGAGGGTGGGCACGCCGTCGCCGTCGTCGTCCGTGTCCAGCAGGTCGGCCGTGCCGTCCGCGTCGGTGTCCGTGGGGTCGTCGGGGTCACCCACCTCGTCGCCGTCCATCACGCCGTCGCCGTCCGTGTCCGCGTCGCGCGGGTCGGACCCGATGGCGATCTCGTCCACGTCCAGGATCCCGTCGTCGTCGCCGTCCGCGCTGGTCGGGTCCGAGCCCAGCTCGTTTACCTCCTCGCCGTCGCCGAGGGTGTCCGCGTCGGTGTCGGTGTCCTCGGGGTCGGTGCCCAGCACCTCCTCCTCGACGAAGTCGGAGACCCCGTCCTCGTCGGTGTCGATGTAGGGCGTGGTGCAGGAGGCCGCGTCCCCGCTGGAGGTCGTCCCGGTGAAGATCCGCGTCGTGTCCAGCGTGTCGCGGTCCACCGTGTACAGGTAGGAGCCGCGGCTCACCCAGATGGTCCCGTCGGAGGTGATGGTGAGCCCGTTGGCGTTGCCGCTGAAGCTGCCCAGCGTGCCCAGCGTGGTGACGCTGGCGAAGGCGGAGTCGACCTCGTAGAGCGTGAACGTGGTGCCCTCGGCCAGGATCCAGCTCCCGTCCAGGTCGATGGCCAGATCGCCGCCGGTGCCGGTGGAGCTGGGCAGGCTGGCCACCTCCGTCCCCGCGCCGGTCGCGGTGTCGAAGGTGAACACGTCCTGGTTGCGCTCGGCGTAGAGCGTGCCGTCATCGGTGAACGCGAGCCGCGCGAAGTTGGAGTAGCTGGTGCTGGTGGAGCCCACCGCCACCTCGCCCTCGACGGGGTTCCAGCGGTAGAGCACGCTGTCGCTCACCCAGTAGAGGTCGCCCGTGACGTGGGTGCGGGCCCAGCCGTCCGAGTCGTTGGCCGTCACGTAGAGGCTCTCGAGGCCGCCCGAGGCGAAGTCCGCCCAGTACAGGGTAGTGCCGAGCTCGGAGACCACGAAGACCGTGTCGCAGGCGAACAGCGCGTCCGACAGGTAATCGTAGACCCCATACGAATTCGTGCACTCTCCGGCGCCGCCCTGGCACTCGATCTCGGTGGGCCAGTGGTCGCCGTCGTCGTCGCTGTCCCGCAGGTCGGGCGTCCCGTCCCCGTCCAGGTCGGGGAGCGCGGGCGGCGTGAGCGCGTAGGGGTCGGCGAGCCCGTCCCCGTTGGCGTCCACCTTGCGGTCCAGCATCCCGTCGTTGTCCTCGTCCACGGCGTAGGGGCTGTCGGGCTCGCCCTGGCTGTCGAGGTCGTCGGCCTCGATCAGGTCCCAGACGCGGTCCCCGTCGCTGTCGGGGTCCTCGTTGTCGGGAAGGCCGTCGCCGTCGGTGTCGTCCGTGCCCTCCAGCGCGTCGGAGACGCTGTCGTCGTCGTCGTCGAGGTCGTCCGCGTCCGCGATCCCGTCCCCGTCCGTGTCGCTGGAGCCCGCCGCCCAGCCGGCGGTCGGCGCCAGCAGCGCGATCAACAGAGAGCCCCAGGTCAGTGCGCTGCGTGAATCCATGGCGTGCATCCCCTCATCCGCTCCTGGCGGTCGTGCGTCAGCATCTCATAGCCTCCTCTATCTAAGCGGAGGATCTCGCGACGCCTCTTTCACCCGACCTGGACGCACCCCGATGAAAGTCTCCAGTACGGAGATCTGTTCAGCGCCCGGCGCTCGCGGTGTGGAAGCCCTCGACATAGGCGCGAAGCCGATCCTGGCGCGCCGAGCGCTCGGCCAGGTAGACCGGGACCAGCTCCTCGTCCAGCAGCTCGAAGAGGATGGCCTCCACCAGGAAGCCCCGGCCGCTGGCGTCCATGATCCCCGCCCACAGCGGCGTGTCCGGGGGGCCCTCGCGCAGCACGGCGCGGATGGCGGCCTCACGACGGGCCAGCGGGTCGTCCCCGGGCGTAGCTTTCAGGGCCTCCTGGTAGCGCTCCCAGCCCTGAACGTCCGCGCGGGCCTCCCAGCGGGGGAGGGTCCGCTGGCCGCGGGCCCTCAGGTAGCCGCCGAGCGTGACCCAGGCCTCCTCGTAGGTGGGATCGCAGGCGACCGCGTTGAGGGCGTGGGTGTAGCCCAGGGCCACCTCGTGCTCGTCCTCGGGCTCCATGCGCACGTCGGCGGCGAAGCGGTGGGCCTGGGGGTGGCAGGGCTCGAGGGAGAGGGCGCGATCGTAGGCGGCCAGCGCCTGCGCGCGGTCCTCGTCCAGCCAGGTGTCGCCCAGGTAGACGATCCAGGTGGCGTTGGTGGGGCAGAGCCTCAGCGCGTCCTCGTAGTGCGCGCGGGCCTCGCTCATCCGCCGCGCGCCGAAGTCGTCCTCGGCCGCGGTGAAGGCCGCAGCCGCCTCCGCCGGGCAGGTGGGCTCCAGCCGGGGGAGCAGGACGCGGTCCCCTTGCAGCTCGCTCAGCAGGCGCCGCGCCGTCGCCGCCCGGACCGGGTGCAGCGGGTCCTCCCCCGCCACGGTCAGCAGCGCGAGCGTCCCCGCCCGGATCTCCTGCTCGTCCTCGCTCGCCACCGCGCCCGAGCGCAGGAGCGCGCTCATGGCGACGCCCACGGCCCAGGCGGCGTCCACGTTGCCCGGGTCCACCTCCAGCACCTGCAGGCCGAGATCGACGGCCTTCGCCAGATCGCCGTGATCGGCGGCCTCCGCGGCGCGGGCGGCCTTGCGGTCCAGCTTGCGGCTCCCGGCCTCGGCCAGGGAGGGCAGCGCGAGGGCGAGGGCCAGGGCCAGGGCGCGGAGGGGCGAGGACATGAGAGGGACTCCTGCACCTTTGAGGTGCCCTATAATGGTTAATCGTTAATGCCTGACACTTGACCGATGAAGTCCCGCTGGGCCTCGGTCTCCACGCAGCGGGGGTCCCGGGCCGCCCGGACCAGCGCCACGGCCTCCTCCGGCGCGCGCCCCAGCGTGACGAGCAGCGAGGCGGCGATCATCCCGGTGCGGCCGAGGCCGGCCCGGCAGTGGAGGACCAGGCGCTCACCTCGGCCCAGCGCCCGCCGCAGCTCGGCGAGGAGGGCGGCGGCGGGGGCGGGCTCCGGGACGCCGAAGTCGGGGATGCCGAGCCTCCACCAGCCGAGGCCGCGCGCGGCGAGCGCCTCGGGGAGCTGAGCGGCGCCCACCGCCCGCAGCTCCTCGTCGTCCAGCAGGCTCACCACCCGGACCACGCCCAGCGCCGCGAGCCGGTCCAGGTCTGCCTCCAGATCCCCGCCGCGCCCCGGGCAGGCCATCATCCCCAGCGACCCGGGCAGGCCGAGGACGGGCGGCTCGAGCCAGCTCAGGAAGGGGGGCTCGACGGCGGGCGCGGCGGTGGACATCCCGCCCAGTCTACCCCGGGGGCTCGGCGCTGCGATATACTCGCGAGATCTCTCGGAGGCATACAGATGGCTGCGCCGGTGGGTGGCCGCGGGGTCGGGGCGTGGGGCGTGCTCCTCGCGTGGCTGAGCGGCTGCGGCGTCGCCAACGCCCCCGTGGGGGAGGACGCCTCCCAGGAGCCCGCCGGCCCGGGGCCCGAGAGCGCGCCGACCTCCCCCCCCGCGCCCGCGCCGAGCGCGCAGCGCCCCCCTCCGCTCCCCGTGCCCATGGGCTGGTGCGCGGGCTGGGTGCAGCTCACGGAGCCGGAGGAGGAGGTCGCCCAGCCCGAGATCCTGGCGCACCTGGTGAACGGCCGCGTGGTGCTGGCCGGGACGGGCATCCCGCCGAGCCCCTGCGCCTACGTGACGAAGCACGCGGCGAACCTGGAGGAGTCCGAGCTCCCCGCGCCCTCCTGGGTGCAGATCCGCGAGCGCGAGAGCGGGCGGGAGCTGGTGCTGGCGGTCTCGCTCACGGGCGGGTCTCTGCCGGACAAGCCAGGGACGAGCCTGATCGTGGAGGACGCGCTGCGCGTCGGACCCCACCCCTCGGGCTACCTGTCGGTCCGCGACGCGAAGGGGAGCCCGCTGCTGTGGATGGCCACGGACCGGGACCTGGAGAGCTTGCGGCGCCCGCCGGACCTGGAGCTCGCCCGCGGGGAGCACGCCGCCGGCTCGGAGTGGGAGTGCGGGACCTGGGCCGCCTACGCCATCGACGTGATCGAGGGCGAGAACCGGCACGTCCTCCCCTACGGTCGCTCGCTGGCCCTGACGGGCCGGACGCTCTTCCACGGCGGGCTGCTGCGCGACGTCAACGTGGATCGCTGCGTCAACACCTCCATGGCCACCGCCTGGCTGGCGATGACCTGGACCCGCGCGCCCGAGGAGCCATCACGAGCAGGAGCGCGTTAACATACGCGCTCCGAACGGGATGCGGGGAGATAGCGACA
>CAZTOW010000053.1:0-63914 GCA_964615375.1 uncultured Enterobacterales bacterium | reverse complement strand
CGACGACGAGCAGTGAGAACTGCGCGAGGTTGGCGCGCAGGCCGAGGGTGGGCGGTGTCATGAGCCCCCAAGCCGGAGCGGCCAGAGGCTGCGTCGGAAGAAGTCAGGGGGCATGGCCGCGTCCCCCTCGAAGCCGAGCCGGCGCGGTGGGCGGTCGGGCATCGACGCCGTCCCGAAGATCCAGTCCCAGATGGAGAGGATGATCCCGAAGTTGTGGACCTCGCGCGCGTCCGCGTCGTGATGCCAGAGGTGCATCCGCGGGCTGTTGAGCACGTAGCGCCAGGCGCCGTGTCCCCAGTCGAGGTTGGCATGATTCAGGTGCCCGACCAGCGTGCCGAGCACCGCGTGGGCCATCAGCGCCTCCCCCGAGAAGCCGAGGAGCGCGAGCGGGACGTACTGGACGGTCTTGTAGACGATGACCTCGGCCCAGTGGAAGCGGAACGAGACGATCCAGTCCATCTCGCCATCGCGGACCGAGTGGTGCACCTGGTGAAAGCGCCAGAGCGCGGGCACGGCGTGCAGCAGGCGATGCACGTTCCACTGCACGAAGTCGAGCGCGAGGATCGCCACGACGGCCTGGACGGCGAGCGGCCACCCCGACACCCAGCGCCGGTCCAGCAGCGCGGACACCCCGACGGCGTCCAGCGCTGGCCCGACGGTCGCGGCGAAGCCCGCCGCGAGCATGACCCCAAGCAAGTGTCCGTTGACCACGAGATACACAAGGTCCCAGCCGAGGCCCGGACGCCGCGCGCGCTGTTCGGGGCGCGCGGGCACGAGCCGCTCCAGGAGCGCGACGCCCACGGAGAGGATCGCGAGCCAGGTGACGTAGCTCATCAGCTGGCCTCGACGGGTACGCCAGCGGCTCGCCAGTCGGGTGGGCCGGTGTCCAGGCGCAGGGCCACGAATCCCTCCTCGCGAAGCAGACGCACCGCCTCGATGGCCAGCACGCAGTAGGGCCCGCGGCAGTACGCCACGACCTCGCGATCCCTCGGGAGCTCGTCGAGCCGAGCGCGCAGCTCGGCCAGGGGGACGGAGCGGGCGTTGGGGAGGTGTCCCGCCCGATACTCCTCGACCGGGCGCACGTCCAGCACGGTCACTTCGCCCGACAGCGCGCGCGCGAGCAGCTCGGCGCTGTTGACCGACTCCATCGCGCCCCGTGCCTCCAGGAAGGCGCGCGTCGTGGCCTCCACCTCGGCGAGACGGGACTCCGCGAGGTGACGAAGGCTCAGGTAGAAGCCTTCGACCCCCTCGGCGAGGCGAACCGTCACGAACAGGCCGCGCTTCTCGGCCTGTATCAGTCGTGCCGCGCGGAGCACGCTCAGGTGCTGCGAGGCGTTCGCGAGCGAGAGGCTGGCCTGGTCGGCGAGCACCTCGACGGTGCGCGGCCCCTGGCAGAGGAGGTCGAGCAGCTCCAGCCGCTTCGGGCTGGCGAACGCTTTACCGATGCGCGCGAACTGCTCGTAGATCGCGTCTTTGAAGGGGCGGCTGGAGGCTGGGGCCGGTTGAGGTGATGGGACTGATTTCATACTTCATATAATACTTGAATATTCTGGTGACGCAAGACGGATCTCGGCCCAGCCTCGGAGGAGGGCGTCGGAGGAGGTGTGGACGCGGTGGAGATCTGCGAGCGATCGCGGGCCCAAGCCGCTGCGCTACGCCGCCGCGCGCGAGGTGGGTGGGACGGACAGGCAGCCGATCAGGAGCTGGCGCAGGCGGATGCGGGCGCGTTGCAGGCGGCCCTGGAAGGTGGGGCGGTCGGTGCCGACGCGCTCGGCGGCGGCGTTGAGGCTGAGGCCGTCGAGGTCGATGAGGGTGAGGGCCTCGGACTGCTCGGGGGTGAGCGTCGCCAGGAAGGGGGCGAGGCAGGTGGCGAGGGCGGCGCGCTCGGTGGGGCCGGGCTCGGCGGGCGGGGTCGGGAGCGCGCGGAGGGGTGTGGGCTGGAGGCTGGAGAGGGCGGCGGCGTAGAGGAAGTCCACCACCGAGGACGAGGGGCGCTGAGCGGGGGCATCGGCGTGGAGCTGGCGTAGCAGGCGCTGGAGCGCCGGGTTTGGGGTGATGGTCGGCGCGAGGTGCTGGATCAGGGCCTGGAGCGCGTCGAGCAGCGCGGTGAAGTGCGTTGGGGCAGGGGCGGCCTGCCGGCTCGCGGTCAGTGTGCGGGTCAGCGACTGCCAGCAGAGGCGGCGGGCGCGCCAAAGGCGCTGCTTGAGGGTCTCCGGCAGAATGTTGAGGTGGCGGGCGGCGTCGCGCTGAGAGCGGCCTTCGAGGTCGACCAGCGTGAGGGCGGTGAGCTGATCGGCGTCCACGTCTGCCAGGAGCGCCTGCATCGCAGGGGCGAGGATGGACCGGGCCTCGTCGGTCGGCTGGCTGGGGAGCGAAGCGATCGGGGTGCCAGTGGTGCTGGCGAGCACGACGGCGCGCGTGACCGAGTAGATCCAGTTCGGCAGACGGCCGTTATTGGGCAGTTCGGCCTGGGCGGCAAGCAGGCTGGCCAGGACCGAGGTCGCCACGGTTGGAGCCTGCTCTGCGGACACCCACGGGCGGACGAGCTGTTCCAGGCCAGCGGTGAAGGCGGGGAGCAAGCTGCTGGCGGGGATCCTGCGGCGCGGCGCGCGGGTGTCGGCAGCGGAGGGCTCAGTGTCGTCGGTGGTGTCCGGCGCCAGGAGCTTGAGCCCGGCGAGCACGACCAGCCGCAGCTTGCGGCGGGCAACGTGGATCCGCGACTTGAGCGCGACCAGCGAGATCCCGAAGCGCCTCGCCGCCGCTCGCTGGGTCAGCGTGCCGTGGTCCGTGAGCCGCAGGACCTCAGCGTGCTCGGGCTCGATCAGGTCCAGGAGGGGCATCAGCGCGCCAGCGATCCGGTCCTGGCCGGACGGGTCGTTGGCTGTGAGGCTCGGCGGTAGGGGGCCGGGCCTGCTGGACTCGTCAGCTACCCGACACACCACCCCGTGCATCCAGGGCGCGAGCTGCTTGTTGGTCCTGAGCTGCTCGACCCCGACCCGCATTCGAGCGAGCAGGCGTCCGAGAACTCCGTCGACCGCTTCCGCCGGCAGGCCCTCGGCGAGCAGGCCCCGCAGCGCCTCCCTCAGCGGGGCCATCTCGGCCTCCGTCACGACCGGATCAGCCTCCTCGGCACGCGCTTCAGCCGTCTCCTGGGGAGCGTCGGCTTCGACTGCGTCCTTTCGTCCAATCTGCGACATGGGAAACTTTGCCGGAACGCGCAAGCTCCAAAAACCTCTTCAAACCGAGCGAACGCGAGGGCGGGGTGCCCAGGTTCATGGGCTCGGCGGGCGAAGGATCTGACCGCGCCTGGCAGCTCGACTTCCGCGCCGAGGCCGTGCGTCGCAAGACCGGCGGCGTGGGGATTGTCCTGCTCTCGGCGACCCCTGCGAAGAACAGCCCGCTGGAGTTCTACAACCTCATCCAATACATCGACCATGACGCCTGGACGCGCATGGGGATCCGCGACCCTGAACAGTTCATCGACCGGTACTTGAAGATCGAGATCAAGGACGTCATCGACACCAAGCTGGACGTGGTGAAACGCTCGGCCGTCGTCGGCTTCCTCAACCTCCACGAGCTGCGCGACACGCTGTTCCGCTACTGCGAGTTCAAGACCGCCGAGGAGGTCGGCCTGAAGCTGCCGAGCCCGCGCGTGAACCCGCCCGTGCAGGTCCAGATGAACGCGGAGCAGGAGAAGAAGTACACCGCCTACGTCGCCGAGATCGAGGCCATCCTGGAGGGCCGCACGCGGGCCTCCAAGAACCGCGTGCTGGGGCTGCTCTCGCGCCTGGCGCTGGTCAGCATCCACCCGAAGCTCGACGACGGGCACGACTGGAGATCGGCCGCGAAGAAGGAGATCGACCCGCACGCGCCGAAGCTGGACGCATGCGCGGATCGGGTGCTCCAGATCGCCTCGTGCGGACACATCATCTTCGCCGACAACCTGGCGATCCACCAGTGGATGCGGCGCGTGCTGGTCGCGCGCGGCATGCCCGAGGCGCGGATCGCCGTGCTCAACCGCGAGACCGCCAAGGCCCCGGCCGACCGCCAGCGCATCGCCGAGGAGTTCAACGGCAACCCCGACGAGGGCATCGAGCCGAAGTACGACGTCGTGATCGCCAACGCCATCGCCTACGAGGGCATCGACCTCCAGACGCGGACCTGTGCGATTCATCACCTGGATCTGCCCTGGGAGCCCGCCACGCTGCAACAACGGAACGGGCGCGGCGTGCGCCAGGGAAACCGTCTCGCCACCATCGAGATCAACTACTACTTCGCGCTGCGCTCGGCCGATGGGCTGCGATTCAACCTCATCGACGGCAAGCGCGGCTGGATGGTCGAGCTGCTCCAGAGCCAGGCCCGCGAGACCAACAACCCCGGCGCGCAGATGGAGATGACGCCCGAGGAGATGCTGCTGCTCATCAGCAGAAACCCCGAAGAGACCGCGAAGCGCCTGGCCGGCGTGCGCGCCCAGCGCGAGGCCGCCGCCCGCGAGAAGCGCGCGAACGAGGCCGCCCGTCTGCTGCGCGCCGCCAACACCCTGTTCCGCCGCGCCGAGCTGCGCGCCGACCCCGACGAGGCCGCGCGCCTGCGCCGCGAAGGGGACGAGAGGCTCAAGGCCCTGTCCACCGTCGATCCCGAGGCGTGGCCCTGGCTGGGCGTGGCCAGCGCCGTGCGCGAGCGCGCCATGCTCGTGCCCGAGCTGGGCCGCTGCCCGCTGTACGAGGGCATGGTCGTGAACCTGCCGCCGCGCCGCGCCGGCTACGCGCCCGAGATCGTCGAGATCGGCCGCATCCACGGCACGAAGTTCGGTCGCCGCGAGGCGCGCACGCTGCGCTGGCAGGCCGTGGACTACCCCGACGACCTCGGCGACCTGCGGCCCGAGCATCTGCAGGGCGCGCTGCCGCCCGAGGACGATCCCACGCTCATCCCCCAGGGCGCCGACGAGGTCCAACGCCGTATTGTCAACTACGGAGACCTGCGCGCGCTCGGCTGGGAGTGGGCGTCAGAAGCCTGGCTCACGCGGGCCTGGGCCTGGTACGGCGCCAACTACCGCGACGCGCTCGTCGAGCTGGTGCAGCGCAACAGCTACCACCGCGACCGGCTCCTGTTCGCGGCGCTCGATGGGCCGCGCCTGGTCCTGCTGCGCGGCGGCGAGCTGCGCGCCAGCCACGCCCGGCTGCTCGCTCCTGGTGGCGCCGGCTGGCGCGAGTTCCTGGCCCTGGCTGGGCGCTCTCCCTACACCACGCGCGATCTGAGCACCGTCGCGGACGCCTGGTTCAACCGCGAGCTGCCCAAGGAGCTGCCCCGCCCCGAGCCGTCGAAGGAGGCCCCGTGACCCGAAACACCGGAACGCTGCTCATCGGCACCGCCGTCGTCGGCTTCCTCGTGCTCGCCCGCCCGGCCTCCGCCGCGCGCCCGCGCTATGGCCCGCCCGCACCCCCGCCGCGCCCGCCCAACCCCGCCGGCCTGCGCACCGCCGCCGAGTTGCTGGCCACGCTCAAGCCCGGCGACGAGGCCGACTGGAGCCAGTCTGCCAAGCTCGCCGCTGCGCACCCGGGCCTGCGCCTGCCCGAGCTGCTGGAGCGGCTCCGCGCGCTCGGCTACCAGCCCGTCGTCGGCAACTCCTGGCGGGCGCTGACGACGCAAGACATCCTGCTCGCCGAGGGAAGCACGAAGGTCAGCTTCTCCTTCCACAACGCCGTGGACGAGCAGGGCTATCCGCGTGCGCTGGCCGCCGACCTCATCGACCGGCGCTACGGCTTCGGCGACAAGGACCCGGACAGCGCGCGCACGGTCGGCGCCGCCCGGTTCTTCGCCATGCTGGGCCGCGAGGCGCGTGCGCTCGGACTGACCTGGGGCGGCGACTGGGACCGGACCAACGTATGGGCCAGCTTTGGCATGGGCTGGGATCCCGTGCATGTCCAGGCCCTCCCCAACCGCGACCTGCCCGCCGTGCGCGACGCCTGCCTGCCGCGCATCCTGGGGCCGGGCGTGGTCAAGGACGGCAGCGGCGGCTACCGCTACCGCCAGTGGCCCAACGGCTACCTCCAGATCGTCGCCGGTCAGCACGCGCGCGGCGAGCTGATCCTGCCCCGAGGCGACCGCGCTGCCTGGACGGCGATTACCCGGGAAATCGGCCCCTATCCCGGCGCGAGGCTCGCGTGAGCTGCGCCTGCCAGCGGCCCATGCTCGACCGCCTGAGCGTGCCGCCCGTGCCACGCGCGACTGGCGCCCTTCGTGTAGACAGGGCGGCGCTGCGTCGTGCGCTGGGCGGTCGCGCCGAGGTCACCGAGGTCATGGGCGCCCCCAAGGCCAGCGGTCGGCCGGGCGTGAACACGGCGGTCATGTGGCGATACTTCACCGAGCATGTGTACCGATCCGGCGACCTGCCCGTCCTCGCCGTGAGGGAGCTGTTGCAGAACGGCTGGGACGCCGTCCGCGCCGCGATCAAGGCCCGCCAGATCCGCGAGCACGAGGCGCGATTCGACGTCATCTGGGACCAGAAGACCCGGACCTTGATCGCCGAAGATTCCGGCGTCGGCATGGATTCGACCACGATCCTGACCCGCTTCCTGACCCTGGGCGAGAGCGGCAAGGGCGAGGCCGCCGACAGCAGCGAGGCCGCGGGCGGCTTCGGCGTCGCCAAGGCCGTGATCCTGGGGACCAGCCAGAGCTTCAAGTGGCGTCTCCACACCCGCGACAACCTGGCCGTCAGCGCGGGGGCGGGCGCCGAGGTCTCCATCTTCGAGGCGCCCTTTCGCCAGGGCACCCGCATCGAGATCCAGGACGTCTCGCCCGACTTCGACCACCAGTATGACTACGCCCGCCAGGCGTGGGTGCCGACCCTGGAGCGCCTGCGCGAGCTGCTGGCCGCCAATGACCTGCCCGGCCTGCGCCTGACGCTGAACGGCGAGGAGATCCGCCCGCTGTTCTCGCGACGCGGCGGCTCCAAGGTTCCCGTAGACGGGAGCTGGGGTACAGGCTCGACCGCCGTCGTGAAGGCGTACAGACGGCCACCGGGCGACCGCCAGGGCGGCTACTACGTGCGCCTCAACGGGCTCGCGCAGTTCAAGGTCCCCGCCAGCAGTGGGCGCCTCAAGGCCGACGTCGTGGTGGACCTGCACACGACCGTCCGCCCCTCGACGAAGGGCTACCCGTTCACAGCGGCGCGCGACGCCCTCCAGGAGCCCGCCGCGAGCACGCTCTACGCCTTGCAACAGGAGGTCGAGCGCGAGGACGAGAGCGTCGGCCGCGACCAGGAGGACGAGGTCTACGACGTCGAGAGCGCCGACCCCGCCGAGCGCGAGGAGGCGCGCAGCCTGGCCGAGCTGACCGACGACGCCTTCGCCGACCCCGGCTTTCAGGCCGCGCTCGCCGACGTGCGCGGGGCCATCGCCGACTTCTACGGCGAGCAGTACCGGCGTGAGCTGAAGGGCGAGCCCGTCGCCAGCGCCGCGCCAGCCGCCACGCCCGAGCTGGGCGAGTCCGCCGAGCCCGAGCGCCCCATCATCCTGCCCGAGGGACTGCTACCCCGCGCCGGGCCTGCCACCGAGCCCGACATCGACACCGCGCGCGGCGCCGCCAGTCTGGTGGCCGGCTTCCTCGCGACCGCCGAGCAGGCACGCGCCGCTGGCGCCGCCACCACCGACCCCACCAGCCCCCGGCCCGCCGCCAGCATCCTGACCGGCGAGCTGCGCCGCCTGCTCGACCAGGCCGGCAAGGGCCACGAGCTGCGCCAGGCCGACTTCGTGGCCGTCGCCAACGCCGTCGAGAGCGCCACCGAGACCGCGCTCGCGCCCGGCGGCGGCGGGCTGCTCCAGGTCGCGGGCGTCGGCCGCGTGTGGGCCGCGCTCGGCCAGCTCGCCGCGCCCGAGGTCCGCGTGCCGGCGCCGAAGAACCCCTTCGGCCGCCTCTGCGTGCTCCGCGTCAGCAAGAAGCGCTTCGACCGCGCCCGCGCCCGCCGCTTCAAGCTCGGCTGGGCGCGCTTCATCCCGCACCTGACGCTGTGGGACGCGACCCTGCGCCTGGTCGCCGCCGAGGCCCGCCTGCGCCGCCGCTTCGTCCCCGGCTTCCTGCTCGACGACGAGGTCGCCGGCATGGCCGAGAGCCGGCAGGGCAAGCCGCCCGTCATCTACATCAACCCCGACAAGCTCGCCGCCGTCATCAAGGCGCACCGCGAGCGGCCCATCGCGGTCGCTGCCTACGTGCATGGCGTCGCGGTCCATGAGCTGACGCACCTCGATATCGGGCTTGGTTCGGGGCATACCGAAAAGTACATCGTCGCCCGCGAAGACCTCGGCGCCGCGACCGCGCACCTGCTCCCCGCCATCGCGATCCTGGCGACGCGGCTGCTCGCGCTGCCGGTGAAGGAAGGCGAGGACAGCCGGCGGGTCGCGAAGCTCGAGCGGCAGCTTCGGGCGGCCCAGGATGCGCTGAAGCGCAAGGACACCGACCACAAGGCCGCCCGCGCCGAGTTGAAGCGGGTGCAGGCCGAGCTTCAGCGCGTGCGGGGGCCGGAAGATGAGGCCGAGGTGCTGTTGAAGGAGCTGGAGGAGGCCATGGTGCGAAGCCCGCCGGCCGGGGTAAGCGCGAGGTACATGGCGGGGTTCTTTGAGCGGAATCGGGGGCGGCTCCTGAACATGATGTCGGGCTTCTTGAGCAGGGCCGTTTAGGACCGACGTGATCTGGGCTTGATGCTGCGCGCTGGCCGGTTACTTCGAGGCTGTCCCCTCGGAGGGTCCGTGCCGCGCCTGCTCCTGCTGATCCCCGCGCTCGCCGCCTGCTCGACCAAGGCCACCACCGACGGCTCAACCGACCTCGTGGAGCAAAGCGAACTCGACGCCATGGCCGCGCAGATCATCGCGCTCCAGACGCGCCTGGACGCCGAAGAGGCGCGCGGCGACGAGCTGGAGCAGCGCCTGGCCGACGCCGAGACCCGGCTCGACGACGTGGAGGCGAACACCGGCACGGGCACCGGCGTCGACGAGCTGGAGGCCCGCCTGTCCCTCGTCGAGACCGACCTGAGCGACCTGCAGACCGCCTTCGACGCCCTCACGGGCCGCGTGGACGAAATCGAGGACGCCATGGGCAACCACGTCTGGTCGCTCAGCGCGGAGAGCGACGGCTCCGGTGGCAAAGGCACCGACTTCAGCGCCCTCGGCGCCGGCCTGGACATCACTGTCACGACCACCGAGCCCATCCTCGTCTGGTGCATCGCCCACTCCTACGAGGGCACGCCCAGCCTGCGCCTCACCCTGACCAGCGCCGACGGGAGCTGGACCACGTCGAGCAACACCTACGAAGTCGACGAGAACCCCTACTGGAAGATGTATCTCACGGTCATGGGCAGCTTCACCGTGCCCGAGGCCGGGGACTACACGCTGGACTGCGAGGGGAAGCGGGGATCGACGTGGTACGACTATGATGTGATTGCGGTGCAAGGAGTGTAGAGTCGCAAATGGAAAAGCAGACAACAAAAACCAATTTCCTGAAGCAGTTTCGCCTGACCGAAAAAGACTTGGAGGATGCTCGCATCACCTGGGATGAACTCACCGATGTCCGCGCCAGCTATCGAACGTCACTCGAAGATCGTACGGTGGCGTCGGAGGTAATTGCTCGTGTCCTTCGACGCGAGCCTCATGTACATTCCGTACGACTTCGATTGAAAGCAGAAGACCATCTTCTGGAAAAAATCATTCGGAAGCGCAAGGCCGACCCAAAGCGAAGCATTACGATAGACAACTACGACAACGAAATCGTCGACTTAATTGGGATCCGCATTCTTCATCTCTACAAACGAGACTGGATACACATTCACAAGTTCCTGACGAACATGTTTCCTCACAGAGAAGGCGAAAGTCCAGTAGCCTATGTACGCAAGGGCGACGACGAGAACTCATACAAAGCTGAGGGGCTTGCGGTTGAAGTTCATGATCATGGGTATCGCTCTGTACACTACACGGTAGCCCAGGCGATCGGGAGCCGAACGTTTCTCGCAGAAGTCCAGGTTAGAACTGTCTTTGAAGAAGGGTGGAGTGAGGTTGACCATGACGTTCGATATCCATACAACCTCAACAACTCCCTGACGAACGAGTGTCTCCAGATCTTGAATCGACTCGCCGGCAGTGCCGATGAACTGGGCCAATTTGTGGTGCGTTTGCGCGATACACACAACCAGGAACTTGAGACCATCGCAGCGCTTGATCAGCAGAATCAGGACCTGCTGAGTCGCCAAAAAGAAAATGAGCAGATGATAGACGCACTTCAGAATAAGTTGATCCGAGCCGCCGAAGTTGGTCAAGAGCGGGACGAACTTCTGCGTCAACTGGAGAAACTCAAGGCTGGGTTGGTCACAGCACAACGCCTTGAGGCTGCGCGTGCGACGAGTGCACTGCATGTTGGGCTTACACAATCTGCGCATGTGGCGACCATACAAAGCTCACATTTTCGGGCTGCAATAGAGGAAATCGAACGCCGGAATCGAGCGATTTCGTCAAGGATAGAGAAGGATGCACAAGCCGACGGTCAGGATACATTCTCCGCGGCTCTTCGAGAGCTTATTGAAAGTCAACCGACTGCAGTAACCCCAGCATTAGGTAGTGCTACCGCCAAGGCGCTAGCGCAACTCGTTGCAGCAAAGAAGCAGTCCCAGTAGATAATGGCGATGACCCGTTGACAGGCTATCAGTAGTTGGCGACTTACAGGCAGCCAATGTAGTTATCGTTAATCAAGACAGTTGATGCGAGGTTCCGCTTGGTCGGTTTTCCACATCTGGGCGGTTTGTGCCAGGGCGTGTATCTGGATTGAGCCTCTGGCTGGAGCAACGCCCATTAGTAAACTGCGCTCCTGAACCGCGTAGTCTCGGTCAAGGTGGAATCGAACCCCGACACTGCGGTGCGGACACACCATTCTGATTGGGTCGATAGGTGGTTGTGAGCTGGGCATTACCGAGCCAGTATCAGCCACCAGCACCGTGGACCTACGCCTCGACCCACAACTTGGGAATCAGCCAGTCCACCTGATCAGAGTGCCAGTCCGCCACCACATGTAGCGTTGGGAAGCCACTCAGTATGCGTTCATCCGCGTGCTCTGTGACGATAACTTGAACACGATAGGACGTCCGCCGGAGTCCCTCTTCGAGTGCCGTGAAAATTTTTCGTGTCTCCCGAACCTCATATGAGTCAAGGATCACTTCGCCGTCCAGTTCATCGCGATCAGGAAGGCCGGAGGGGTAGTATACCTGGCTTGGCTGGTCGATAACGAGGATGGTTGGGACAGCACTCCCCTCCATGTTGAGAAAGCGCTCGTGTAAGGCCAGCATGGTGGAGATGTGATAGCCCATCCAGTTGGCACCGCTTCCGATCTCCCAGAGGTAGTCATACCTTCGCTGATTGGCTTCGTTGAAGGTCAGCGTCAGCTCAGCAAGATCGAGTTCGATCACACTACCACTGCGCTCTAGCCCGAGCAGTCGTGCGTAGTGAGTGATTGCCTGACCGATATCCTGAAGGGCGGTCGCCTGCCGACGCTTCTTCTCATCTTCGTCGAGCAGAACGGCGAGCGCAGAGAGCCGCTCCTTATAAGATCGGAGTGTCTGTACCAAATCGCTATCGTCTGTCGTCTGCGCCTGATTCTTGATTGCTTGCTCGATGCGGCCCACTAGGCGATAGACTTCCTCCAAACGTTGTCCGCCATTGGCTGCCCTGCGTTCTTCCAACTCCGAACGCACTTGCCGAAGGCTGCGAAGGCGGCCCTCAATATCGCGTATCTGTACTGTCAGATCAGCCAGTTCCCGCTCAAGTGCAGGATGTGCCGTAGACAGGTGGCGCTGCTCCCGGATGAGTTCGTCGGCAGCCTGGCCTAGCTCGGCGATCCTTCTAACGGCCCCTTCATGGAACGACCCACACAGAGGGCACTCGGAAACACCGCTGATGCGCTCCCGAAACCAGCCCACACCAGCCACTCTACCGGCTGCGTTGTTAGCGAGTTCGGTGAACTCTGAGGTGGAACTACGTAGACTCTCAATTCTGGCGAGGCGCTGTTTTGCCTGTGAGAGTTCTCTCGCGAGCCCTCGCTCATCCCGACGCACCTCCTCGATGCGTGTTACCGCCTGAGCCGTCGAGCCTATTGCGATCGGCGGCGCGGCTCCATCCTCAGTAGCGGTCGGAATTCGCGACAGCTCGGATAAACATTGCGCTAACGTGCTCGGGGGCGCCGATGCTTGAGTGATGAGACCAAGCTCCACGGCCCGGCCATGCAGGGCAAATGCTTCGCCCTGCCAGGCATCGTTGGCAGACTTTCTACGATCCAGTTCAATTTGAAGACGCTTGCGTCTCCGGTCTATGTCAGCCCTCTCGGCCTCAGCGAGTAGGTATTCCGTGCTTACAGCACCGAGAACAAAGGGGAAGATGGTTCGAAGTTTCTGCCGATGCTCAGTTGTATCAGATTTGAAGAATAGGGTGTATGGATTTGCGACGATGTGCTGAGGCAGAAAATTGAACGCGGACATATCGCGAAAGGATGGACGTGCGACGAATGCGCGTGGCGCCTGATCATTGTCGATGGGGAGGTTCGGCAGTCCTGCGATGCGGTTCATCTCTTCTTTGAATGAGTCTCGGTTCCCAGTCTTTGCAGGGCGATCTGGTATGTTGACTGGAGTACCGGGAGAGTAATGATGAACGCAGTAGTTAGAACTCTCGACCCGAGCTCCGGGCTCTTCGCGTGCTACGAGCATCGTCATAGAGTCAAGCTCTATGAGCAGGCCATACCAAGCCACCGTAGATCTCACAGGACCAACGGGGACAGCACACTTGTCACTTCCAAGCACGTAGTCGATGATGTAGGTGATCGAGGACTTACCTGTTCGGCTTCGCCCAGTGACGAGATTGATGGCATTGCTCTTGAATTCGAGGGTTCGAGGCTTGAGGCCTTCGTTCTTTGGCCAGAGAATGAGTTGTGCGATTCTGAATTGCATGGCTATAGCCTCACGTTGAGCATGTGGCAGAGAACGCCGACACTCTCCCCTGAGAACCACCAGCCCAACCTTAGGGCTGCTGCAACGATCACCTTGGTGTCCGACGTAACTGGAGCGAGTTCATCGGGTAGTGACCGAAGGACTGGCGTAAATCGTGGCCATGGGTGATCTTTGTCCAGGGCCACAAGCCCAGCGGCGAGCGCCAGTTGCAAAGAGGTCAGAGAGAGGTCTTGCATCGCCATCATGCGTTTCTGCAGGCCGACGGTCAATTCGGGGTAGTCCGAAAGCGCCTTTGATAGGCCACTCCTGCGCTGCATCTTGTGTAGTGCACGGGATGAGCCCTCGTGTAGTATGATTGGAAGTAGCATCAGCGTTGTTGGAAGGGGCGGGCCATGCACCTGATCGCTGGACTCATAGTAGGCACGAGAGAACTGGAAAATCGCGATTGCCCCAAGTGCTGGGTTCTGAACTACCTCGACTTCTCGGAGTAGGCTCATTGGCCTGCTCCTTCATCATGGTCCAGTGGAGGTCGGTAGCTAGGATGCCACCATACGCGGTCATTGTCAGCTAGGCGGTGGTAGGCTCCTGCTGTGAAGTATGGATGGTCGGTCTGCTCGCCGCATAGGCGCCCACACCAGGAGTCCATGGCTGTCTCAGTCAGGATGCGGTATCCCACCTGTTCGTCGGGTAGTCCTTGGCGGTTGCGCTGATTGCGAAGTTTGATGTACGTCCATCGGTCACTTAGTTGGTTGTAAAAGTCCTCCCACTCAGGGATAGTAATGTCCCCCTCTTGGCTGAGGCGAATCAGTTCCGACCTGAATCGAATGTGATCGTCAATGGCTTGAAGGAGATCATCTTCGCTGGCTTCTACTTCGTTTATGCGCTCGACAAACTTGCTTTGCCGCGCCTGCATGCGATCACTTTCGGTCACAGACACGAGCGATCTGGCTCGTTCGCGACGACGCTTCCGGTCCTCGGTGCGTATTGCGGCGCTAATCTGACGATCAAAGTCCGTTCGCAGAATGCTGCCCGGCTTTCCTGCCCGCCAGAGGGTACAAGTCGTATGGACGAGCCAGCCAAGGAGATTCGTAAGAATTGTGCCCTTGTCTGCTTCTGGTGGCAGGTGCAAGGCGGAAATTACGTTTCGACGGTGATCCTCGCCCCAGGTGCCTGCGGTCCCATCGGAAAGGCGTATGCGGCATAGTACGGATGTCAACTCTTCGTCGGAGAAGGCCACGACATCGTTCATGATCTTGGCGAGGTCCTGCTTGCTTCGCGTAGCGCGTGCAATTGTCCGTAATTCATCAATTATCCTTCGAATGTCAGGTGGGGAGTCCTGTCTGTTGGCCCCAAGTCTGTATGCAATCGCTGTCGGCGGGACATACCTGTTTGTGACAAGGTGCAACTCCGCCCGTGTGGTCCAGTCGGAACGGTTCTTTGCCATCTGTAGCCAGATCAGCAACGTATTCCAGAGCTTCTCACTACTATCTTGAAATGGGTGCCCGCCTTGCTGCGAGATCTTGGTTTGTTCCAAGCTGCTCGCCCCGGAGGGGTCGTATACAGATACATCGTCGTCGGTCTCGATGCCTACGATGCCCTCCTCCGAGCACGTAGCCAGCCAGTACAATGCCCGGTCGAACTGGTAGATGATACCATCAGCAGAGTGGGGCACGGTGCGGGTTGGTGAGGCGCTCATCTTACGAGTACCTATAATTCGATCAGAATATCGGGTCAAGGAGTCGTAGTCCGTACGACTGCCATCTCGCCTTTCCCGATGCTGGCGGGTTTGTGGTCCGAACTGCCCCGCGCTCGGCATGGGGCGACGCACCTGACTCTCGGAGGCGGAAAGCTTGTCCACGTTTGAGATTGGATACGGCCACTACCTATGGTTCGGGGCGAGCCTCTGTGCCTGCCATGGCGGTGCCTGCCAGCATTGCCAGCGCTGCCTCCTGCCTCTCCCCCACCTCCGGCCGCACGACGATCTCCACGGTAATCTTCGGGTTCCCGCGCTTCTTGCCCATGCGGACCTCCCGGCCGGCGCCACGCCAGCCTGAGCCCTTCCAGAGCAAGGCCTGTGCACGCCGCCATGATCCGCTCCCGACGTCTGGAAGTCGCCCCCGAACCCCCCGAGCCGCGCGCCACTGGCGCGCCATGTCGCCGACCCAGGCGGCCACCTTGCTGATGCTCCGAGTCCCCCCGCCGGTACTGCTCGCCCCCCGTCCAGGCCCCGTTGGCGCGCTTGGCGGACAACGCCCCTCCACCTTTCGCTCTCCCGCCAACCTCGTCCATGGCCTACAAAAGCTCTCCCCCAGGTCGCCGCTGCTCCTGCCCCCCGGCCTCCCCCGCCCGGATCCTCGCGCCGACCCGCCCCTGGCGCGCCGCGCGCCAGCCCTCCCCCCGTGGTTTCCAGCCCTACCGACCCCCCACCGTCAGCCATCCCCAGCCACCAAACCGGATCGCACGATTCCTCCTTGACAGGCGTTCGCCCTGGCATTCTTTTTGCAGCAGTCGCGCCTGGACCCCCAACCTGGAGCCGCCCATGCCCACCGTCGTCACCTACTTCCGAAGCGCCACTGACGATGCCCCCTCGCGCTCCCGCCACCAGGCCGAGCTGGACGCCTGGCTCGCGGCGCACCCCGAGCACCAGCTCGTCGGCGCGTTCGCCGACGTCCCGTGCCTGCGGTCAACCCCGCTTCGGCGTCGACCCGGCTTCAGTGCGCTGCTGGCCCTGGTCGAGGAGCGCAAGGTCGAGCTGGTGGTCTACCCCGACTCGTGCGTGATCGGGTCCGACATCAACGAGCGCATGGCGATCGGCGAGTGGCTCGACGCGCGCGGCGGGGCGCTGTCGAGCACCACGTCGGTCTTCGACTACAAGGAGGCGCGACGTCTGCAGGACGTGATCGTGAAGATGATCAACGACTTCGTTCTGGACCAGAAGCGCCAGTCCGCCGCCCGCGCCCGCGCCTGCAAGGCCCAGAAGCGCGCCCTTCGGCTTCAGACCGCCTGATCCACCCCCCACCCCTCGGAGCCCACCATGCCCAAGGTCGTCTTCTACACGCGCGTCTCCTCGGAAGATCAGGCGAAGCGGGACTTCTCCCTGCCGGCCCAGCGCAAGGCGCTGCTGGCCTACGTCGCGCAGCAGGGGCAAGACTGGGAGGTCGTCAACGAGTTCACCGACGAGGGCGTGAGCGCCTATGGCCCGGTCGAGAAGCGGCTCGGCTTCATGGAGATGGTCTCGTTCGCCAAGAAGAACCGGCCCGACTTCATCCTGGTCCACCGCTTCTGCCGCTTCAGCCGCGACCAGGCCGAGTCCATCCACTACAAGGCCGAGCTGAAGGCGCGCGGCGTGCGGGTGCGCTCGATCACTGAGCAGGTGGACCCGGACACGAAGGAGGGCTTCCTCTACGAGCGGCTGATCGAGGTGTTCAACCAGTACTCCTCGATGAGCCTGTCCTTCGAGACGATGAAGGGGATGCGCGAGAAGGCGTCGCGCGGCGAGGTCAACGGCGGGCCGGTGCCCTACGGCTACAAGCTGGTGAAGATCGCGGACGCGCGGGGCCGCGAGCACAACGCGCTCGGGCTGGGCGACGAGGACGAGATCGCCACGGTGCGCGAGATCTTCGACATGAACACCCACCAGGGCATGGGCGCGCTGAGCATCGCCAACGCGCTGAACGCCCGCAAGGTGCCCGGCCCGAAGGGGCGGCGCTGGACCCGCCCGACCGTGTGGTTCATCCTCTCGAACCGGGTCTACGTGGGCGACCTGGTGTGGGGCAAGACCAAGAAGGTCGGCCGCGACGGGCGCGCGCCGACGACGCCGGACGAGCAGATCGTGGTACCCGACTGCTTCCCGGCGATCATCGACCGCGAGACCTTCGAGAAGCGCCGCGAGGTCGCGAAGGAGCGCTCCTTCGAGGACCGCAAGTCCCGCCGCCAGCACGTCAACTACCTGCTCGCGCGCATCATGCGCTGCGGCCACTGCGGCGCGAGCTACTGCGGGCGCCGGCAGGCGTACTCGACCCGCAAGGGCGTGCCCCGCGAGCGCATCGCCTACTACTGCGGCGGCTACCTGAGCGGCGGCAACGCCGTCTGCCGCTCGCGCCCCATCGACCGCGCCTGGATCGAGGCCCAGGTCGTCACCGCGATCCGCGCCCGCCTCTCGGATGCCGAGTTCCAGGACCGGATCCGCGCCCGCATCCGGGCGACCCACGAGGAGACGAGGCGCAAGTACAGCGGCGACTCCAAGGCGCTCAAGCAGAAGATCGCGGGCATCGACGGCCAGATCAACAACCTGCTCAAGGCCCTGGCCACCGGCCTGGAGCTGGAGCGCGTGCGCGAGATGATCGAGGAGCTGAACGCGAAGAAGGCCCGCGTCGAGGAGGAGGCCGCGCGCATCCAGCAGCACGAGTTCGCCGAGCGCAACACCGCCAGCGCGCTGGCGACCCTGGACCGCATGACCCGCGTGGTGGTCGACGACTTCGATCAGGCGCCCTTCGCCGCCCAGCGCCAGGTCATCGAAGCCTTCGTGGAGACCATCGAGGTCAGGAGCCACGACCACGTCCACATGCGCTTCATGGTCCCCCAGGACAACGGGGGGCTCAAGCTGCTGGTAGACGGCATCGAAGAGGCGTTAAAAGCAAGAAGCGCCGACGAATCAGACGCCACCGGGTTTAGCGAGGAGGCGTCTGATTGTCGGCGCGGTCTAGGATGGCTCCACGAGGCGCAGCGTTCACGAACCACCTGGAGGGTCGATCAGGGGCTCAGGGTCTTCATTGTCGTCGCACTTCGGACGTGCGGTAAAGCTGAACGGAATGTTGGTATTGAGTCGTCGGCACCGTCTCGTCCGCGGACCAGCGTGCTCGCCCGAGCCCGTGAGTGGTCCGCGCTCATCGGTCGGCTGCCCGGCGTTCACAACCGCGCCGACCTCGCGGCGCACCTGGGCGTGAGCCGCGCTCGTGTGACCCAGGCGCTCGCGCCGCTGGCTGTGGGGGCGCGGCTACTGGCGGCAATGGAGGACGCCGAGGCGCAGGGCGTGCTCATCACCAACAAGCTCTGGCGCGAGCTGTCCGGGCTTCCCGAGCGCGAGGCGCTGGCGGCGCTGGAGGGGCTGCGAGCGGCGTGAGCCCGCGATCTACAGCGGCGGCCCCTTACCCTTCGACGTGTGCCAGATCGAGACGACCTCGACCAGCCGTGCGGCATCATCCACCCGGTAGTAGACGTAGTACCGGGTTCGGTGCAACACGATCCGCCGCAGCCCACGGCGGCGCCCACGGAGCTGCACCCCCGAGTGCGGCGCCCGGGCGAGGAATTCCAGCGCCTTGTTCATCTCCTCGTCGAACAGCCCCGGCGCCTTGGGCCGGTTGGCGTCCCACCAGTCGCTGATCTCCAGGCCCTGCACCTCCGCGGGCAGGGTGAGGCGCACGCGATGGCTCATCGCTGGCGGCGCGCCTTGAGCTTCGCCAGGAAGTCCTCGGCCGAGACGGTCTCACCCCGATCCGCCGCCGCGATGGAGATGTCCAGGAAAGCGTCCAGCTTCGCCTGCTCCTCGGCGTCGAGCTCGTCGTCTTCATCCTCTTCGAGGACCAGGGTGAGCTTCGGCCCATCCTCGTCCGTGGGGTCATCCAGGACGAAGCGGCCATCGAGGAGTCGGGCGGTGAGTGCGGCCATGCTTGTACTCTACCTCGGTGTTTCGGGCGTGGCTACCCGGCGTCGGGCGGCGAGCCAGCGCTCCAGCTCATCGGTGCCCATGAGATCGTCCGCGTCGGCGTCGGCGATGCCAGCGTCGATGGAGGCGATGAAGCGGGCCTCGGACCTCTGATCATCGGGCTCATCGCGCTTCAAGCCGGAGGGTGTGGCCACGGTGCCTCCTGACGGAGGTCTAAGGTCAGGGGCCAGAGGGCGCAACCACTGTCCGCCCTCGCGCGCGGGGAGCCAGTTATTTCCACAGCATTCAAGCTACATCTTCGGGCGCGCACGCCCGGATAGGGGCGCGTGGACTTGAAGTCGTTTGAGTGTCTTTCTTGCGTTCACCCTGCGTCATGGCGCACATGGGTCGAACTGGAGACTATATAATTTGGTTGGTGATTGACTTCTCAATAAGCCAGGTTGTACTGATCCGACCCTGCCGGGTCTGCATTTCACTGCCAGCTGCACATGACCAGGAGACCCTGTCCGAGGCGCGCGTCCGGCCTGCTCGACCAGGCCCGTTTCGCCTCCGGGCAGGGCGCGATCAGCACGGACGCCAGCCCGCCTCCCAGCTTTGCTTGTTGCGGACTACCGCCCGCGACCGGGCCACGCCCACATCCGCTCGAGGACCCGTCTCCCATTCAGCCAGGCTCGACCTCGATCTCGAAAGTGAACACAGGGACCAGGTCGGCCTCCATCGCCTCTTGGAGCGGCCGCCAGCGCTCCTCGGGGGGGAGGCTCCAGTCAGGTCCCGGCTCCCGTGGCGGCAGGGCCACGGCCCAGCGCTGCTGGCCAGCGATGGGCTGGGCCGGCAGGCGGAGCGCCGTCCGCCCGTCCGCTCTGCGAGGCAGATCGCTCAGGCGAAGGTCCTCGGCGGGGTCCGTGGGCGAGAGCACCGACCAGCCCCCCGGTCGCCGCAGCAGGACGACGATTCTGCGTTGATCCGCGTCCAGGACCGGCCCGACGTGGACGAGGAAGCGCTCCCAGGGCCGCAGCGGTCGCGACTCCCCCAGGTGGACCGGCCGGTCTACGGCGAATGAAACAGTAGGACCAATGCTTACGCCGGGTGGAGGGAACAGCCAGCCGCCGGGCAGCTGGTCGGCTGGCTCCGAAGGCTCAGCCAGCGCCGCGAGCGCCGCGCGCAGCTCCGGATCGGCTTCCGCCGCCGCCTCGACGAGCGCAGTCCGCCACGGAGACAGCGTCCCGTGTACATAGCGACGCAGGATGGCCTCGGGGAAGCGCCGGGTCACGATCCACCTCCACTGGATGTACGGAGCTCGTCAAGCGACCTTCGCACGCGGAAGATCATCTTGGGGAAACCCTTCTTCGGGAAGGAGACCTCGGGGTCCCAGTGGGGCCCGAGGATGGACCATGCGGCCTCCACCAGGCCGCGACTGTTGAAGTCAAGGCCAGCGATCGCCCCGAGCCTCTCCTCCCAGCCTCGCGCGAGCTCGTGCAGCCGCAGGCAAAGGAAGGCGCGTAGCCGGTGGTAGCTGCGGCGGGCGCGGCCCTGGGGGGCGTCTGCGAGGTCTTCGGGCAGGCTGGTCAGGAGCTCGTCGAGCCGCCGCGGCTTCTCAGGCCGGGCGCCGCGCCGCACCCAGTCCTCCAGCTCGCGCCACTCCAACCGGAGGAGCGCTCGGCACACCCAGGTGGACACCGCGGACAGGCGCTCGACGGCGATAGGCGTCGGCGTGTGCACGGGCCGCGGTGCAAGCGCCGTGACCGGCCTGCCGCAATCCCAGGTAAAGCCGTGGTGAAGCTCGTCCCACAGCCAGGCGTACGTGTATCGCTTTAGGGCCGCGCACGTGCGGGCTCCAAGCGCCGGGATCTCGAGCAGGCGCCCGGCGGGGGATGGTTCCTGGGCCAGGACGGTGGCCCGAAGCCGGCCTGTCCAGCGCCGGAGGTTTCGCGACGTCAGGTGGTCGCCCGCTTCGCGCGTCGTTCCGTCCTCCCCCGCGGCCCAGCCGTCGACCAGGCGCAGCACCAGGTTCAGCTCGGCCAGCCCAGCATAAACGCCGAGGTCGGTGCCGAGCAGATCCTCCAGCAACGTGCCAAGCGCGGTCCGCCCGCGACACCCCCCGGCCCACGCGGCCGCGGCGGTGAGCGCCCCTCTGCGGCGCCCCGGGGCCCAGGCCAGCGCCGCGGCCTCTCCGGGCGACAGCAGCCCGACCAACGCGTCGAAGTGCCCCTGACCGGTCGACTCCAGCGTGCGGATGGCGAGCTCCGCCCGGCCGCCGCCGGCTCCATCGTCGGCGATCAGCTTGCCAAAGAAGCTCTCCTCAAGGTTGGTGAGGTGGCATGACCGCGCGGGCCAGGGCAGCTCGTGCTGGTCGAAGAACTCCCTCGCCACCGTGCGCGCCACCGGGAAGAGCAGGCGTCGCGCCAGGCCGAGCGCCGCCCAGGGCCGTGGACCGAGGAGCGCAGCCCACATTGCCATCATCTCCGCGTCACGGGCAGCGTCGGTGCGGTAGCGGCCTGACGACCAGTACCGCCGCTCGACCTGCCTGAAGTGCGCTCCGCGGAGCTGAATCTCGGCGAGCGCCCAGGCCAGCGCTGCGAGTCGGTCCGGTCTGGACAAGGGCGGGCAGACCGCCTCCAGGCGCCGCTGGTGCTCCAGCTCGGACATGCAGGCGGGGCTCGGAGGAAAGGGCAGGTCAGCGACAGGGCAGAGGTGAGCGGCCATCGTGCTCGACGATGGGCAGGGCGGGTGCTCGATCAGGGCCGCAGCGAGGTGGTCCGCCACGGACCTCCGCCCCGCGAAGCGCCAATCGGCGAGGAGAGGGAGAAGGACCACGCCCGGCGCGCCGGAGAGCAACCGACCCGCCGCGGTCAGCGCGGCCTCGCGTCGCGCCTCCCGGCGCGCGAAGAAGGTCTGGCTGTCGATGGCATCGGGCATGGCGACCCCCTCGGTCTGTGCGGGCGATCCAGGTCACTGGATCGGCGAGCCACCTTTTCTGCGCTGCTACCGATCGCTGCTACCCTTTGCGTGACTTCATCATGGAGACCATCATGTCCATTATCCCTCTTCGGATGCGGGTGCGCGAGACAGAGGGCGGCGTTCGCGTGCTGCTGGGTCACCCGATGCGGCACTTCGAGGAAGGCTGGCTGGACCCCGAGGCCGCCGCCGCGCTGTGGCGTGTCGTGGACGAAGAGCTGCGCCGCCTGGTGGAGCGGACCATTGCCACGGACGCGCACTTCTGCGCCTCAGAGAGGGAGATCGCGAAGGCGCTAGCCCGCCTGTGGTCCGCGCCGGGGCTAAGCGCGCACGCCCACGAGGCGCGCGGTTGGTGCCAGGGCCGCGAGACGCTGCTCCTGGCGCTGGACATGCCCAAGCCGCGCCTCCGCGCGTATCCCATGGAGCTGATTGCGCTCCCGGAGGCTGCCGCTCCGCTGGAGGTCGGCGCCGGGGCGGTCATCGCGCGGCTGGTCCCGGCCTCGCCTCCGCCACCCCTCGCGACGCCGCGCCGGTGGGTGGTGGCCCTGTGGTGCCTCGACCCGACCGAGCCCACCGTGGCGGCCGTGCGCGACCACCTCCTGGACGGTCTACAGGAGCTCGGACTCGATCCGCCGATCCTGATCGACCCGCGGCGCCCGGAGCTCCGACTGGAGCCGGACACAGGCCTCCTCCTGCACCTCATTGCGCACGGCGAGGAGGAGGGGGGCCTCAGCTGGCTGATCGGGCCCAAAGGAGCCCGTTTGGGACCGGACACGGTGGCCGGGACGCTGGCCCCGCTTCTCCAACGCTCCCACGCGGTGCGGGTTGACGTCTGCAAGGGAGGGATACCGGAGGTCCACGGCCTCGCTGCGGCGCTCATCGCGGCGGGCACGCGCGCGGTCATCGCGTCGAAGGAGAGAGTGGAGCCAGCCACGGTCGAGGCGTTCTCAAGGGGGTACTACCGGACCATCCGGGAGACCGGGTCGGTTCCGCTCGCGGTCGCAGCTGGCCGGCGGACGCTGCGCGCCAGCGCCATCGACGACTTGCATGGGCGCTGGTGGACCTTCCGGCTCTACCTCGGGAGCCTGGAGGGCTTTGCCGACGCGCCACCCCCCGGGCGGGGTCCGCCGCGTTGGCGCTCGCCGGAGCATCGTCGGCTGGTGGAGGAGGCGGACGCGCTGAGATCCGAGCGAAGGCGTCTCGCCGAGACACGCAGCGACGCGTCCGACCTCGAGCGCCGTCTCCGACAGGTCCGCGCGGAGCTCAGACGCTCCGGGCGTCTCCAAGAAGAGGACTTGCTTGCGGAGCGCTACCGGCTGAAGAGGCGAATCGGGGCCGGCTCCTATGGGACGGTCTGGCATGCCGAGGATCTGCAGACGGCGGCGGCCGTGGCCATCAAGATCCTCCACCCCGACAAGGCGCTGGATCCGGCGTACGTCGAGCGCTTCAAGGCCGGAGCGCGCCAGATGATGGGCTTGAGGCACCCGAACATCGTGAGCGCCCTGGAGGGCGTGGCCGAGGATGACGGCTACCACTATTACCCGATGGCATACATTGACGGACCGGACCTGGACCGAGCGGTAGCCGAGGGCTGGAACGTGCCCCAGGACAGGCTGGCGATTCTCGTCCAGATCGCCGATGCCCTGGCCTACGCGCACGAAAGAGGCGTCGTGCATCGGGACATAAAGCCCTCCAACGTGCTCCTCGATGGGTCGAAGGCCCTGATCACGGACTTCGACCTGGCGCGGCCGCTGGAGCAGGAGACCCGATCCTCGACGGCCGGTCCAGTAGCTTACCTGGCGCCCGAGGTCGGAGATCCCGAGGCGACCCCCGGCGCAGCGGCTGACCAGTACGCATTCGGGATGATAGCCATCCTCCTGCTCGGGGGCGAGCGCGCGCTGCACAGAGCGCGGCGTGACGCGCGCAAAGCGCTGCTGGACATGGACATCTCCGCGGAGTTGGCTGATGTCCTGGCGCGAGCCACCTCCTGGCAGCCTGAGGGGCGCTACCCGTCCATGCTCACGCTGCGCGAGGCACTCGACGCGACGAGGGACACGCCCGGATCCCCCTGGGGAAGGTGGTCGCGTCGGTGGAGGAAGCCTGCCTGGCGCATCGTCAACGTGATGACTCCACCAGCACTAATATTTCTCTTCATATGGGCCATCTACCTCGGCCTGAACCGAGACGTGGAGCGCGTGTTGGAGGCCAGCCGGGCGGCGGAGGCCGAGGCCGCTGGAAAGGCTGCCGAGGCGCTCGCGTGGCTCCGCGTCGCGGGGGAGGTGTCGAAGCAACCCCCAACCGCCGAGGAAGTGGATCGTCTGATCGAGAAGGGTGGCGCCGTCCACCTCGTCGGCAGGATGAAACCTGGGGTGGAGCTGGCCTGGGCTTTTGCGGAGGACGGTGTCGTTCTGGGCTTGGATCGCCAGGGAGAGCTGTACGCCTGGGAGGTGGAGACCGGCAGGCGGCTCGTCCTGCCGCCTTCTGTCGCGACCGCTCAAGTGCGCTCTGGAGTGGAGGTGGACGTGGCGGCACCCCTCCTCAATGTGCTCGGGAGGGGAGACCTCCTCTTCTCCTGGGGCGGACGCCACGCTGGGGTTCAGACCTACCGTGCCCCACAAGAGCGCTTTGTGTCCGCCATGAAGACCGGGGAAGGCGGACTGGCCGCGCTGACGTCAGATAGGGACCTTCTGGTCTTTCAGGACGGCACGAACGTGCCTGCGATCGTTCAGCGCGCGGTCGGAGGCGTGCGCTCCCGTCTCCTGTTCGCCTTGAGGCTCCCGCCAGCCATGAAGGGGGCCGGCCCAGGCGCCGACCTGGTCGGTCTCGGCTCGGAGGATGGGTTTGAGCTGATCCGTCGAGAGGACGGGGCGCGCCTCTGGCGCGACGAGAAGGGAGGGGGCCTGGAGGCCGCTGGAGTGAGTCCGAAGCTCGGTCGGGTCGCCCTCGGTTTCGCGGACGGCACGCTGCGTGTCCGAGAACTGGTGACTGGCGCCCTGGTCCAGGAGCTGCGGCCGTATCGGAAGGCGCACTACCGGGTCGCCTTCTCTTCCGACGGGCGCTGGCTGGCCGCGACGGGTGAGGATGGAGGCATCGCGCTCTTCGACACCGATGCCTGGCGTCCGGTGGACGTCCGCGTCGGCCGACGGCCGAGTCGGGGGAGGGCGTTGGCCTTCTCGACGGACGGGCGTTGGCTCGCATACGGAGACGAGGAAGGCCAGGCGCTGCTGGTTGAGCCGAACCTGCGGCGCGTGCGGTCGCTGGAGGGGCACGGGCGCGCGGTATGGGTTGCGGCCTTTCAACAGCGCGGCGACGCCGTGCTCACCGGCTCGGATGACGGCTGGCTGCGCCGCTTTGCGCTCACGGCATCGCCCTCCTGGCTCTGGCAGGCACCGTTCGAGGAGGACTTCGAGAAGATCCACTTCGTCATCGATCACGATCACCCTGTCGCAGTGACGGTTGGGCTGATGAACCCCGTCACATTGGACCTCCGCCATGGGGCGCCGCTGCTGGCCGTCGGAAGCGCTCTCATCGGCACGGCGGGGCGGACGGCCTTCGCTCCCGAAACTTCGGGCCTCATCGCCATCGACCTGCTGGAGGGGACGCGCCGCTTGCTGGATCCCTCGCTCTCGGGTTCCAGCGTATCGCAACAGGGATGTACCTCTCCGGATGGTTCACGGATCGTCATCTGGGAGCAAGGAGGCGCCTGGCGTACGATCGACACCGTCACGGGAGCAGCGATCAGTCGTGTCGCCGGACCTGCTCGACCGACCGGCTGCCTGTTCTCCAAGGATGGCAGGCAGTGGTTGGAGCCGACCAGCGGCTCGAGGCTCCACGTGCGGGATGGCGCAGGCGCGCTGCGATGGAGCCTGGATGGGAAAGGCGAGGTCTTTCGCTCCTTCAGCTGGTCGCAGGATGGTCAGAGGATCGCGATCGGGACCGTAGAGGGGGGTGTGCTTGTGCTGGAGGGGACGACGGGGAAGTTGACCCACCGCCTCGTGGGGCACGACGTGGGCGAGACGGTCTATGCGCTGGCTTTTTCGCCCGACGGAGCGCACCTGGCCTCGGGATCCTTCGATGGGACCTTGCGAATCTGGGACATCCGTGATGGGACGACCCTAACCACGCTGCGCATGCCCGCCGGAGAGACGACGAGCGGCGACGACGTGAACGACGTGGCCTTCACGCCAGACGGCCGCTGGGTGCTCGCCGCGACCGGAGAGCCCTCGGTTCGGGTCTTCGACGCGAGGACCGGTGGGTTGATCCAGGTCCTGCGCGGGCCGTCCACTGAGCTCCGCCGGGTGGCGGTGTCTCCTGACGGGAGCATGATCGTGGCGACGGCGCGCCAGGGGCAGGTCGCCGCGTGGCGGACGGAGGACATCAAGCCCATCCCTACCTCGATCGAGGAGACGGGCCGGCTCACCAACCTCCGGGTCTGCAAGGGGACGCTCGAGGTCGTAGCGGTGAACCCCTATCCGGATCCAGCCACTGTCTGGGCGCCAGAGGAGGCGTGCGGGGACGAGATGGCTGCGGTTTCGGGGCTCCGGCGTTGGGTGTCCTGGGTGGGAACAGCGGCCCGCCGGTCGCGTCAGGAGGTACTGATGAAAAGGAGAAGGGGAACGAGCCTGGTAGCGTGGCTGAGCCTGCTCGGGAGCGCCTGCCTGCCGGAGGAGGGGTGTGGCGATGACTCGGGGGACACTGGATCGGCGCCGGAGAGCGGCGATCCTCCGGAGAGCGGCGAGACGAGCGACACCGGAAGCGGCCCTGAGACCGGGGAGCCGCCATCGGATGTCGACGGAGACGGCTTTCTGGCGGATGGAGGCGGTGACCCCGCGCTGACGGATTGCGACGACACGGACCCGACGCGCTACCCGGGCGCGCCCGAGGTCTGCGAGGACGGCGTGGTCAATGACTGTGAAGGCTCAGAGGCCGAGGCCCGCGAGGCGTGCGGCATGGACGGGTGGAGCTCGCTCACGGAGGCGGATGCGCGGATGGACGGCGCGCACGAGGGCGACGGACTGGGCTACGACGTGGACGGAGCGGGTGATGTCGACGGCGACGGCCTGGACGATGTGATCGTCGGCGCCATCTGGGCGGACGTGGATGGTATCACCATGGGCGCGGCCTATGTCTACCTGGGCGCGCCGCATGGGGTGGTCGAGACGAGCGAGGCCACCGCCCGGCTGGTCGGCGGAGAAGTGCACGGCGCGGCGGGGGACGCGGTGGCAGGGCTCGGTGATCTGGACGCCGACGGCTACGCCGATCTGATCGTGGGGGCGCAGTACGAGAGCCACGGGGGCGCGGCATACGTGGTGAACGGGCCGGTCGCCGACGATCTGTCCCTCCCATTTGTGGGCGCGCGGCTCCTGGGGGAGGGCGCAGGCGACAACGCGGGCGTCTACGTCGCAGCCGCGGGCGACACCAACGGCGACGGGAGTCCGGACGTGCTGGTGGGTGCCGAGGGCGCGGGCGATGAGGCCCAGGGTATCGCCTACCTGCTGCTCGGCCCCACGGTGAGCGGTGGATCGCTCGCGCGTGCCGACGCGCGCTTCATCGGGGAGGACGCGGATGATGACGCGGGGGTGGCGCAGAGCGCTGGGGACGTGGACGGAGACGGCATGGGAGACATCCTTGTCGGCGCGTCCTTCGCCAGCAACGGGAGCGTGGACAGCGGCGCGGCCTACGTGGTCCTCGGCCCCAGCTCGGGCGACCTGGACCTGGCCGACGCGGACGCGAAGCTCGCGGGCGTCTCGGCCGGCCAGGAGGCGGGCCTCCGGGTCGCGGGCGCGGGCGACACGGACGGCGACGGCTACCCGGACGTGCTCGTCGGGGCACCGGACCAGGAGTGGACAGGGGCGTGTGGCGCTGGGGGCGCCTACCTCGTGGTGGGCGGCCTGTCTCTCACTGGGACGCGCTCGCTCTCCTACGCGGAGGCCTCCTTCGCGGGCGGCGCGGATGGAGACTGCGCGGGACGGACCGTGGACGGCCCCGGAGACCTGGACGGCGATGGGCACACGGATGTCCTGGTGGCCGCCCCCTTCAAAGGCGACGGGTACACGTACATCACCTACGGGCCGTTGAGTGGGGCGATGTCCTTGGATGAGGCCGACCTCGCCTTCTACGGAGACAGCGCCGGTGCCGTCGCCGGAGCAGACGCCGGAGGCGCCGGAGACGTCAACGGCGATGGTCGACCAGATCTCGTCATCGGCTCGCCCCAGAACCACGCTGGGGGAGACGGTACGGGGAGCGCCTATCTCCTCTATGGCTCAAGCTGGTGAGGGCCGCTTCTGTGAGATCCGGAAAATCTGGCGGGTGAAGATCCGGAATGTCTGGCGGGTGCCCCCCCGCCAGCCGCGCGACGTCGTCTCCGGTAGCTGGTGGGAGGAACCTGGAGACCCACCCGGTGATCGACCTCATGACCCGTCTGAAGATCCACCACATGGCAGGGGGGGGGCACGCCCCTGGCCGAGATCGCCGCGCGCTGCGGCGTCGGGCTGCGATCAGTGGAGCGCATCGTGACTGAGCCGGCGCCGACGCGCGAAGAGATCCTGGCCGACGCCCGTGAAGGGGCGTCCAGGCTCGGACGCCCACCGAAGGCCGACGAGGCGATGGTCGAGCGGCTCCGGCTGTTTCTGAAGGACGAGCCAAAGATCTCGGCGATCGAGGTGCTCCGCCGTGCGAAGGGGTGGGGTTACACGGGCGGCCGGATCCAGCTGAGCGCCCTGGTGTCGCCGAGCACAACGTGATCGTCGCGCTCTGCACGCCGGGGAAGGGCCAGCAGGAGGGCAGCGTCGAGCGGCTGGTGGGATGCGTGAAGAACAGCTTCCTCCGCCAGCGCTCGTTCGAGGACATGGCGGACCTCGATGCGCAGCTCGCCGCGTGGCCGCACGAGGTCAACCGCTTCCGACCCAGCGACGCGACGGGGCGGAGCCCGGCGGAGCGCCTGGCGGACGAGGCACCGTGGCTGGCGAAGCGGCCGGTGCAGGCGCAGCCTGACGACTGGGCGATTGAGGAGGCAGCGACGGTCACGCCGATGGGCACGGTGTCGGTGTGCGGGACCTCGTGCTCGGCGATCGCACGGCTGCTGGGCGCGCCGCCGCGAGGTGCTGGGGGACGGCGCGATCTGGGCGGCGCTGCTGGCTGAGATCGCGACGGTCCTGTAGGGGGCTCGGGGCCTCGCCGCGCCCAGCGCCCGGCCTCAGCTCCGCCGCTGGCGCCACCGGGGTCCGAGCGCAGCCAGCGAGGCGGGCGGCGGCTCCCCCACCTCCTCGCACAGGCGGACGAGCCCCTCGGCGGCGCCCCGCAGGGTCTTCCAGTGGTTGCCGGCGGCGCGCTGGTGGCCGAGGCCGAGCAGGTCGGCCGCCTCGGCGACGTCGAGGCCCCGCTCCAGCGCCTCGGCGAGCACCAGCCCGGAGAAGCCCTCGGCCAGCCCCAGCTTCAGCGGCTCGCGCTGGGCCTCCTGCCGCGATCGGGCGAGATCCACCAGCGCGCTCGCGCCGGGCCGCAGGGCCTCCAGCACACCAACCTCGGGCCGCTGCAAGGCCATAAGCGCCCGGCGCAGGTCTTCCGCCCGCAAGGAGAGCGGATCCGAGGGTCGCCCAGCCCGCCGGTGGCGCTGGATCGCCTCTCGCCACCCGAGCCGAAGGGCGTCCGCCAGCCCGCGCAGGTTCTCCGGCCAGGGGGCGGCGAGCAGCAGCGTCACCGCCTCGGGATCGAGCGGAGGGGCCAGCTCCAGCTCCAGGTTGAGCTGGGCGGCGAGCAGGACCGGCGCCAGCGCGGGGATCTCGTCGCGCCGTGCCGCCAGATCCGGCAGCGTCACCGCCCAGGCCCCCACCCGGTCCGCCAGCGCTCGCCCGATCTGGCCGCGCTGGACCAGGCGCTCCAGCGAGGTCCCGCAGGCCAGGAGCAGGCGAGGCCCCTCCGCCCCTGACTCCAACCACCGCAGGAGCGCCCCCTGGGCCGGGGGCGGGAGCTGGTCGAGGTCGTCCACGAAGACGGTCCCGTCTGCCGCCCGCAGCGCCGCCTCCAGCGTGGACGCCCCCAGCCCGGCGCCGTGCAGGCGCTCGAGCGGCGACGGCGTGTGGCCGTGCTGCGCCAGCCAGCCCGCGAGCCAGGTCTTGCCCACCCCGCGCGCGCCGCGCAGCAGCAGGGGATCCGCCCCTCGCGCCAGCCGCGCCGCCTCCTCCAGGAACGCGCGCATCGCCGCGCTCCCGTTCACGGGGACGGCCCCAGGGGGCGCCGGCCGTCGTGGCAGCGCGCGCGCCACCAGCGCGCCCAGGTCCACCATCGACTGGAGCTCCGCCTGGATCTCGTCCGTCAGCCCCGGCGCCTGGCCCGCGGCCCTCGGCGCGCCCAGCTCCAGGACCACCATGCCCGCCAGGGAGCCCCCCGGCGCGCGCACCGGCAGCGCGAGCGCGTGCGTCACCGCCATCGATCGGAGGCGCGTGAGCGTGCCGCTCCGCTGAGCCTCCGCGGGGAGCGTCGTTGATCGCCCGTTCCAGAGCTGAATCTCGCGCGCCCCGACGTCCAGCACCAGCCCGGCGCGCGCTGCGCAAAGGGCCTCCCAGACCGTGCGGGAGGCCGCCAGATCGGGCGCGCCCTCGCCTGAGTCGCGGACCAGCCCCGCGTAGAAGCCGTCCCCGTCGCTCAGGTGCAGCGAGCACCGCCGGATCGTCGCCCGGCGCCCGAAGGCCCCGTCTGCGATGGCCGCCTCCAGGGTGCCGCGCAGCGCGTCCAGCAGCGCCTCCGCCGCCGCCTCGAAGGTCGCGGTCGCCCAGAGGGAGTCCAATAGCCTGGGGAGGGGCTGGTACACGGCGCTCCGGCGTGCTCGCCCGCGAGAGGCGGCATAGAGACACAGGTTATCACCCGGTCGTTCAGGATGCCTATGAGACTCCCGGATCGGTACGCGCCCCTGGGCCGCCTCGGCGTGGGGCGTCAGGGCGAGGTGTGGCTGGCGCGCGACCATGTCCGCGGGGGGGAGGTCGCGGTCAAGGTGCTCTTCCCGGGCCAGCCCGCGCCGCTCGTGCGCCGCGAGGTCGCCGCCCTGCTCGCCCTGGATCTGCCCGGCGTGGTGCGGCTCATCGACCAGGGGACCACGCGCCAGGACGACGGCCGGCCGGCCCCCTTCCTGGTCATGGAGCACGTCCCGGGCGTGCCCTTCCCGCGCCTCGGTCAGGCGAGCTGGCCGGCGGTCCTGGGACCGGGCGCGGCCCTGCTGCGCGTCCTGCGCCACGTCCACGCGCTCGGCATCGTGCACCGCGACCTCAAGCCCGACCACGTGCGGGTGAGGGGAGACCACGTCGTGCTGCTCGACTTCGGCGCCGTCTGCGGGCCAGGGTCGGACGCAGGCGGACCCCAGGACGAGGCCGGGGCCGGCGACGAGCGCTACATGGCGCCCGAGCAGATAATTGAACCAGAGCTGGTTGAACATCAAGCAGATCTCTACTCGGTCGGGTTGATGCTCTATGAGGCCCTCGCCGGTCGGCCGCCCCACCGCCTGTCGGACCTGCGCCGCGAGCGCCTCAAGGGGACACACACGCCCATCGGCGTGCTGCGGCCTGACCTGCCCGCCGAGGCCGTCGCGCTCATCTCCGCCCTGATGGCGCGCCAGCCCGAGGATAGACCGGCCGACGCAGAGGCCGCCCTGCGCCTGGTGGGCCTCGGGGCGGGCGCCGAGATCGCGCCGGCCTTCGCTCACTGGGGAGGCCCCCCTCCTGACCGGGAGGCGCTCGCCGCCCTGTTCCGAGGGCCCGAGCGGCTCTTTGGCCGGCGCTCCGCCGCCCTGGCCGCGTTGACCCGCCGCGCCCTGCCCGACCCGGTAGATCAGGCCGCAGAGCTGAGCGCGTGGCTCGCGGCCGGGCGCGCCCGCTGGGACCACGGCGCCGTCGAGCTGACCCCCGCCGATCTGGCCTGGCTGGACGAGGACATCCCCCTTCGGCCGCCGCCGCCCTCGGCGAGCGTCAACGCGCTGCCGGCCGGTCTCCAGGACCTGCACGCCCTGCTGCACGTCGCCTGGCCCGGGGCCACCGAGGACCAGATCGCCCGCGCGCACGACGCGGCCACGCTGCTCTCGGACCTGGACGAGCTCGCTCGGGGGGGCCACGCCGCGCGGCTCGCCGACGGCCGCTGGCGCGCGCTGACCCTGCCGGTTCACGCCCGCGTGTCCGCCGCTCAGCGGCGCTGGGCCCAGGCGCTCGACGAGGGCGCGCCAGCCCGGCTCCGGGCGCTGCTCGCCGCGGGGGCCGTGGAAGAGGCCACCCGGGAGGCTCAGGTGAGCGCCGAGCGGCACGCGCGGCTGGGGGACCTCGTGGGGGCCCAGCGCCGCCTGGACCAGGGCTTGCGCCTCGCGCGAGACCGGCAGGACCTGGAGGGAGAGCGGACCCTGCTGCGGGTGCTGGCCGGCGTGGCCCTGGCCCAGTCCGACCTCAGCGCCACCCGCGTCGCCCGCTACGAGCTGGCCCGCGCGGTGGCGCAGGGGGCCGATCTGGTCGCCCTGGACACCCTCCTGCGCGCCTCCGAGCTCGCGCGCGGGCTGGATCCAGTCGGCGCGCTGGCGCTGCTCGCGACCCTGCCCGCCGACCCCGACGAGCGGCTGGATCGCTGGCGCCACGCGCTCGCCGTCGAGGCGGCCCAGGACGCCGGGCCCGAGCGGCACGAGGTGGCCCAACGCGCGGCCGAGGCCTGGGCCGACGAGCGCGGCACCTCCACCGCGCGGGCGGACGTGCAGGGCTGGCGCGGGATGCTGCTCGCCACCACGGACCCGGTCACCTCGGTGGAGCTGCTCATGGCCGCCGCCGCCGCCCGCCCGACCCTCCAGGGTCGCCTCACCGCGCTGGCCAACGGCGCCAGCGGCCTCATGGAGCTGGGCCGCATGTCCGAGGCCACCGCGGCGGCCCGGCTCCTCATCGCCGAGGGCCTCGCTGCGCGCCTGCCGGTGCACACCGCGGTGGGAGAGTGGGTGCTGCGCGCCGTCGCCTGGCGGGAGGGGCGAGCGCTGGAGCCCGACGGGGAGCTCGTCGAGGCCGCCGCGGCGCTGGGGACCAACCTCCGCCGCGCGCCGATCCTCTTCACCGAGGCCGCCTTCGCCTGGCGGGGCGGGGACCTCCGCTCGGCGGCCACCTGGGCCGAGACCGCCGCGGCGCTCTGGCGGGATCGCGTGGTCCCGGCCGCGATCATGGCCGAGGCCCTCGCCCTGGTCTGCCGGGGGGCGGACGTGGAGGCGATCGCTGAGCTCGCGGAGCGCGCGGTGGGGGCCCTCGGCGGCGATCGCCCAGGCCTGGCGCTTCAGGCTCTCGGCCTGTTGTTCACGGTTCAACCGGCCCTTCGTGCCCGCTGGCAGGCCCCCGCGATCGCGGCCCTCGACGCGCTGCCGCGCCCCTACCGCACCGGCCTTCGGGAGCTGGTGGACCCCGAGCGCGTGATCCGGATCACAGATCCGCGCCCGGGGCCATGACCAGGCGTGCCCCGCACGTCGCGTGGCGAGGAGTGAACCGTGCTGACCCTGAACCGCAACTTCTACCTGATGCCCGATCGTGCACCCCAGATCCACAGCGGAATGGGTGATCTGTACCCCGACCCCAACAACGGCGGCGAAGGCCCCATGGTGCCCTCGGGCATCAGCTCCACGAGCCTCGCGGCGCTGCCCGCCCAGACCTGGGGCGCCTGCTGGGGCAACGCCCCGGACCCGGGCCAGTCGGGCACCAGCTCCGAGATCATCGCCGCCTGGGGCGGCCTGCCCGCGACCTTCCCCCCGGTGGCCGCCGATCTGCGTGTGCCCGGGGTCGTGCGCTACCACGAGCGCACCGCGAGCGACGCGCTGTTCACCACGGCCGCGAGCTTCAAGGCGGCCATCGCGGCGAAGCAGACCGAGCTCGGCCGGGCGGTGGCCTGCTGGGAGGCGACCGGGGTGCGGTACGACGATCTGAACACCAGCTTCAGCGACGCCAGCGAGGGCTGTGAGACCCGAGACGTGCTGCGCGAGTCCGACGGCAGCAAGGTCGGTGAGGCCTTCCTGTACCGGTCCAGCGCCACCCAGACCGTGCAGCACTGGGTCCTGCGCAACGACGAGCGCTTCGATCAGGTGCGCGTCGTGAAGCGCACCTCGGGGGGCTACGCCTCGCTGAGCGCGTTCCTCACCGCCCAGGCCAACGCCCGGAGCGCCGGTGTGCGCTGGCCTCACGCCGTCGAGACCGTCACCCACCACCTGTCCTGCCCCTGGTGATCCATGGCGATCCGCGTCCTGTACCTCCATTACCAGTCGGATGATGCCGCCCCGCTCGGCGTCGACGAGGAGCGTGGCGCCATCGAGGACCGCCTCGCCCACGCCTCGAACGGCGGCGCCATCGAGCTCATCCCGCGCGCCAACGTCGAGGTGGACGAGCTGCCCGGGCTGCTCGCCCAGGTCCGGCCGGACGTGCTGCACCTCACGTGCCACGGCGTGGACGGCGGCCGGCTGGTCCTGTTCAGCCGCGGCGAGTTCAAGGCCATCGCGCCCGAGGCGGTGACGCGGATCGTCGGCGGCGCGGGCTCGAACCTGCGGCTGGTGGTGTTCAACGCCTGCTACAGCGAGCCCGTCGCCAGCGCCGTGGCCGAGCAGCGCCGATTCGCCATCGGATCCACCCGACGCGTCCCCAGCCAACACGCCGCGCGCTTCGCCGCCGTGCTCTACGAGCTCATCGCCGAGGGGCGGGATCTTCAGGTGGCCAGCGCGCAGGCGATCAACGCCGCGATGGCCGAAGATCCGACCCTCTTCAATTCATTCAAGCTTAAATCATTTGAGTCGGAGACAGGCGCAGGCCTCGTGCTGGCGCCCCGGCCTCCGCCGCGCGCCGTCGCGGAGCTGGCGCCTCCCCCGACCCGGGCGCGGCCCCACCAGCTCCTGCTGCTGCTGGACGCCTATGAGGCCAGCGTGCGTCTGGACGAGGTCGAGGCCTGGCTGGACGATCACCGGGACCAGCGCGTGAAGCTGCGGCTCTCCGATCAGATGAGCGCCCGGGGGCTGCCGCGGATCCGCAACGAGGATCTGGCCATCGACTGGCCCGGCATGGCAGAGGCCACCCAGGCCCTCGTGGACGCGGCGTTGAGCGCGCTGCCTGCCGACGACAGGCCCATCGACGTGCTGATCGGCGGCAACGCGCCCCACCCGACCTTCGCCCACGTCGGCTACGCCCTCTCGAGCTGGGGTGGGCGCAGACAGACGATCGTGCACCGAAACAAAGACGGCGCCTGGGTGCGCCTCGATCTGGGCGAGGGCCAGCCCACCTCGGGCCCGCGCTACTTCCAGAGGCGGATTGGCATGGAGGCCGGTCGGCTCTCTCCCAGCAACGGTCAGGTCGCCCTGTTCCTGAACGCGCTCGGCGGAGACGTGCCCGGGTCCGTGGAGGATCTGTTTCATCAGTCCGGTCGCCCTCTGGCGGGCGCCGTCTCGCTGCTGCACACCACGCCGTCGCCGGACGATCCGCGCTTCGTGACGCCCATGGACCGCGAGACCGGCGCCGCCGCCGCCGCGGAGCTCCAGCGGGTGAGCACCGAGTTGAGCGGTGTGTACCCCAACCACACGGGCCTGGTGCTCTTCGTGAAGGGGCCGGACTTCCTGGCCTTCCTGGCGGGCCGAGCGCTGAACCCGCGCCAGATCTCCGGGGGGCTCGGCCTGGCCTGGTTCCAGCGACAGACCGGCGCCTATCAGGTCGCCTACACCCTGCCGCTGGCCCCGGACCGCCCCCCCGTGGTGCCCCAGGACGAGGGCGCGAAGAACCGCCGCCGCCGCGTCTATGACCAGATCATCGACGGGCTCGACGGCCTGCGCGGGAGCCTGCTCGAGGAGCACCTGAGCCTGCCCGACGCCTTCGGCGCCGCGGGCCCGGGCCTGACCGGCAAGCTGTTCAAGGCCCTGAGCGCGCTCAGGCCCGGCCGTGAGCCGCAGGGTCAGGTCTTTGAGCTGTCCGTGCCGCGGCGGGAGCTCAAGATCGGCGATGGTCTGCTGCACGCCGTGGTGGGCATGGACGAGCACGATCTGCGGCGCTTCGGGCGCCTGCTCGTGTTGCACGAGCTGGTGCACCTGCCCCAGCGCCTGCTCGGCACCAACTACCAGGGCGTGGGGCGGGCTGGCGTCGTGCTGGAGGAGCTGGACTATCAGGCCGACGCCTTCGCGCTGCTGACCGCGACGCGCTGGGAGATCCGCGATCAGGGCGCCCGGGGAGAGCGGGAGGCCGGGCGCATCCTGGGGGACTATCTGGCGGCTCACCGGCGGGCCCTGGCCGCCTTTGACCGCATGGAGCAGGGCGCGCGGCTGGACCGCCTGCCCGAGCGGCGGCTGCGGCGCTACCTCATCTGGGCGCTCCAGGCGGCGCGGGCGGAGACCGTCACGGACTCGGCGGGCGTCGAGGCGCTGCTGCGTGCGCGGCTCTTCGTCGAGCTGGCGCCGGCGCCGGGGCGGCTCGACCCTCGCGGGGACAAGCTCGTGCTGGAGCCGGGGCCGGACGCTCAGCTCTTCGTGTGCCTGGGCGGCGTGCTGGCGCGGGAGGCGAGGTTGCCCGAGAACTTCGAGCCGGCGAAGCTGGTCGAGGCGACCCGTCGGCTCGAGCTGGATCAGCTGCTCGACGCCATGCGCTTCATGGTGGGGGAGCACGGCGATCTGCTCACGCCCTGGGCGGCGTGACGCGGCGCTCAGCCGGGCAGGAGCGCGTCCAGCAGGGCGCGCCAGGCCCGGTTCACGCGCTCCCGACGCAGGCCGTGGCGCTGGCTCACCGCCACGTCTGGGTCTCCGGTCTCCATCTTGTCGAGCAGCGCGCGGCGCAGGGCGTCGCGGTGGTTGGCCCCATGCGTTCGCACGACCTCCTCGAAGATCCGAACCCAGGCGCCCGCGCTCAGCGCGATCTCCTGGCCTGGGGCCACCGCCGCGGCGGGGAGGAGGTCCCAGGCCTCGGGGGAGGGGCGGTCGTCGCGGCGGTGGTGGCGCCGGAACACCCCGCGCAGGCGGCGCCAGGCGATCACGTAGATGAGCCCGGAGCTCACCTCCTGGCGATCGGGGCGGACAAGCAGGTCTGCGTAGGCGTCGGCGAGCGCGTCCTCGAGGTCCTGGTGGGAGGCGCTGGGGAAGGCGCGAGAGAGATCGCGGTGGACGCGGGCGCGGCTGGCCAGGAAGCGCCGGGTGAGCGGATCAGACATCGACATCTCCGAGGATGGAAGGTCTGATGGGCGCTTATTGTGGTCGTTGAAATAGTACGAATGGTATGAATAATCGTATGATTTATACGGGATGGCGGCGACATGGACCTCGGGAGAGGGCGGTCCGAGGGATCTGTGGGGGACGAAAAGATTTCGCGACACAGTCGCGGGGCTGGGGCCATGCAGGGGAGGGGAGGGGAGGGGAGGGGACGAACCCTGTTGCCTCTCCGGAGCCCACAAGAATAGAGAGCACTTCATCTCTTGACCTGGAAACAACGATGCGTCGCTTTCCACATGAAGGCCCGGATCTCCTGAATATCGCCCCGCCTGCGCGGAGCATGGTGCAGCCCGCCGGGGTGCTTAGGCTAAGCCTGCCGCTCACCCTGATCACCCCGCAGGTTGGCGGCGGCGTCGAGCCGCACCAGCCCGATGAGGTCACCCCGGTGCGCCTCTCCGCGGTGCGCGGTCAGCTCCGCCAGTGGTGGAGGTGGCTCTTCCTCGAGCACAACGTGGACCCGCGACCCGAGAGCGCCCACCGCGACGAGGTCATGCTGTGGGGCGGGGTCCTTGGCGACCAGGCCTTCGCCAGCCGCGTGCGGCTGCGGGTGGAGGCGGTGCGCCCGGGTGAGATCAAGCACGCGGGAAAGCACGAAATCAACGCGAACCGTCAGCCCAAGTCGATGCCCACCTACTCCGGGGCTGCCGCGGGCCTGGAATATGCCCTCTTCCCGCTCCAGGCGTCGAGAGAGCAGCTTCTGGGGCAGGCGGCAGAGGTCCCCACAAAGCCCATCCGAACGGGCCTGAGCTTCACGCTTGTCCTGGAGATCGGCCCCAGGGCCGAGCAGGCCGACCAGGACCTGACCCAGGTGCTTGCCGCGCTGTGGACATGGACCCAGTTTGGCGGGCTCGGAGCGCGGACTCGGCGAGGCCTGGGCGCCGTCGCCCTCAGCGCGCGGGCGACCCTCCAACCCGGCGCTGTCTACCCCTCGGGCGGCCTGCCATGGGAGCGGCTGTTCGCGCCGATGAGCGCGGCGGATTGGAGATCGTTGGCTCCCCAGGTCCTACGTCAACATCCGGGCAGCCGCGCGGCGAAGGCCGAGCTGTGGGTTGGACCGGCCTGTGACGCGCCCGCCGAGGCCCACCGCCTGATGGTCGGGCGTCTCAAGAAGTTTCGGCAGGGACCTGGGCAGGGGAGGGCAGGGGACGAGCGGAACCCGGGCCGCAGCTACTGGCCCGAGGCCAACCTGCTGCGCGCCACGCGGGACACCTTTCCCGACCGACACCCGGGCTGGGAGCATCCTCCGCCAGAGACCGCCAGGAGGGATCTGAAGCTGGACGCAGATCGACGGCTGATCGGAGCGCCTCGAGCCACCTTTGGGTTGCCCCTCGAGGTGCAGTTCAAGGGCAAACTGGACTCCGCCGCGAACGCCAGTATCCTCCCCGCGGACGAGGGGAAAGACCGCATGGCGAGCCCGCTGATCCTTCGGCCTGTCCGCCTCTCCAACACAACGCTCCCCGTCATGCTCAAGCTGCCGCTGGAGCGCACCAAGGGCCCTCTCTTCGTTCGAATGAAATTCAAAGACAAGAGCGGCGTCGCTTACGCTCGCGTCCAGCGATCGGGTGGAGCGGAGCCCCCCGTCGCCGGGCTGCTTCATGCCGCGAAGGGCCATGCTGTGAACGCCTTCCTCGACTGGATGCAGAGCACCCATCACTTCCAGAGGATCCCATGAGCACCTGGGCGCTCGCCATTTCGCTGGGGCCGGTCCAGCGCTTCATCGCCGCCGGGAGGCGCAGCCGCGACCTGTGGTGGGGTTCCACCTGGCTGTCGGACCTCACCTGGAAGCTGGCAGACCACGCCGAGTCCGTCGGCGCCCGTGGCGCCCTGCCCAGCAAGGGCCGGGTGTCGGATATCAAGCGGAACCGCGTCCAGTCCGTCCAGTTCGACCGCGGCTACGGTGGTCGCGTGAGCAACCATCTCCAGCTCCTGGTGGACGCGCCGGACGCCGATGGCGCGAGGCAGTTCGCCGAGACCCTCCGCCGTCGCGCCGGTGAGCTGCTTGCGGAGATCGTGGGCGAGAGCTTCAACGACGGCGTACGGGAGCTCGGCTCGGCGGACCTGCGCCGCGCCCTGATCGACGAGGCGGCCTGGACAGAGCAGCGCGACGCCCTGAAGGCGGGCGACTTCCTGGAGCTCTACGTCGCCTGGGCCCGCGTGCTCGGTGACCCTGCGGATCCCATCAGGGTCCGCGCCGCCTTCAAGGACGCCGATGAGCATCTCCAGGACGTGAAGAACAACCGCGTCTTCGAGGCGCCGACCTGGACCCGGCCCGGGCGTCACAAGAGCTACCTCGACCCGGGCCGGGACAGCGTGCTGCGCCACGACCCCACCGGCCCCATGGCGCAGCAGGAGCGGCAGGCGCGGGTTATCCTGGGCATATCGGAGGGTGAGCAGCTCGACGCGCTCGGGCTGGCGCGGCGCGTGGCGAGCTTAGGCCCGGCCTCACCTCGCTGCGAGGCGCTGCCGGTCATGCCCTTCCCGTCCGTGAGCCGCGTTGCGGCCGATCCCTGGCTGCGGGGGCTGGGGAGGGATCGGCTCGGCGACCTGCGCGCCGCCCTGGTCGCGGCGAAGCGCGCACAGAAGGGCGACTTCAGCGCCTGGTGCTCGCTGGTCAGCGATCCGGACAAGACCCTGGAGGCGACGCCCTCCCTGGATCAACTCCTGGTGCGGCACGACCTCCCCTTCGACGCCTCCTTCCTGCTGGACGACGGGATCACCGCCGCGAACACTCAGCTCGCGCGGCTGCCCGGGGGGCTGCGCGTCCCGGATGGGGTCGTGCGCGCCGTGCGCGACCTGCACGAGGGGGCCGGTGCCCCTGAGCCCTACTACGCCATCCTGGCCATGGACGGCGATGGCGTGGGCGACGCCCTGATGCGGGAGGTGAACCAGGACGCGCTGCTACTAATGGTCAAGCAACTTGACGATTATGCCGACGGCCTGATCAGCGAGTCCCAGGCGCAAGGTCTGCGGGCGCACCATGGCCGGGCCTTCTACGCGGGAGGCGACGACCTGTTGGGTTACCTGCCGCTGGACCACCTGCTGGGCGCCTTGCTGGACATTGACGCCCTGTTCACGCAGAAGCTCGGGGCCCGGCCCGGCCTGAGCGTCTCGGCGGGCGTGATCATCACCCACGTCAAGGACGATCTGCGCGAGGCGCGCCAGGCGGCGCAGCGGGCGCTGGACGAGGCGAAGCGCGCGCGGCGAGACAGCGGACGGAAGATCGGCTTCACTCGGATCGTCGAGCGCCCCCGCAGCGGGGTCAGCCGGAGCGTGACCGGCCCGACCCGGCAGCTCACAGCGCGCCTGGCGGGCTGGATGCGCGCGTTGAAGGCAGGGCAGATCACGCTACGCACCCCAGAGCTGCTCGACCGCACCGCCGCGCTCCACAACGAGCGCATGATCGCCGACGAGCACCTGCCGTCGCTGGTCCTGGCGAAGGGGAGGATCTTACAGCAGATCCACCGTGACGAAGGGGAGACGGATCCAGTGTTGCGGGATCGCGTGCTCGGCCTGTCGGCGTGGTCCGAGGTGCGCGCTCTCGCCGACGAGATGCGGATCAGCGCGCGTCTGTTCAAGTCCTGGGTTCAGGCTGGGGCGATTGACGCCTCGCTCGAGCTGAGCCCAGCAGGAGGTGACGCATGAGCCCGCAGAGCTGGCTGTTGAGCCCACGGGATCCGCTTGTGTTGGGGGAGGGGCTCCCGGTGGGGACCACGTCCATCCAGCGCTCCGCCGAGCTCCCCTCTCCCGGCGCGCTCTCGGGCTATGTGCGCGCCCGTTGGCTGGAGACGGGCGGCGTCATCACCGACGACCGTGTCCGCCAGGCCGTGGATGCGCTGCGCGTGCGGGGCCCTTGGCTGGTCTGGAGCCAGCCTGAGCGCCATGGGGGCGGCGCGACCTCGTCGTCGGTGCCCGCCCAGCCGTGGGTCGCGGCTGCCGCGCCGACCCGGCTCGTGCCAGGTCAGAAGAGTACGGATATACCGATAAATATTCAACAATTTCAGCTGGTTGATTCGATATCGAATGATGTCGGAGGTTTGGGCCCGGACCTGCCCTTGCTGGTCCGCTCCCCCGAGCGTCTCCCGAGCGACCCCTCGGTGAAGCTGGCCCGCCCCCGGATGCCCTACCAGCCCCTCGACCTGGCCTTGGGCCTCGCCCTCGGCGAGGCTTCCCCGCCGCACCTGGACGCGTGGTTGAGCCTCCAGACCCAGCGGGGGCCGGTGACCGAAGAGCGCCGCACCCACGTCGCCATCGATGACGACGCCGGCACCGCCGAGGACGCCCAGCTCTTCGGCAGCTCGGGCAGCCGCTATGCGCCCGGCGCCGCCATCGGCTTCGAGGTGCATGGCCTGCCACTGCCCTCAGCCGTCGGCGTGGAGGTGCTGGGGGGCGAGTCTCGACCCTCCACACGCTCGCCCAGCGCGGCTCCCGTCTGGTGGGAGTGGTCCAGCGTGGAGCGGCGCTACCGGGACGCGATCCACCGGCTGGCCGGGCGGTCGCCCCTGCTCCGACTCCAGCTCGTGACCCCAGGCTGCTTCGGCGGGTGGCGGCCCCCCGATCTCGACGGCCTCACGCTGGTGGCCGCCGCCGTTCCGGGCTTCCAGGCCATCTCCGGCTGGGATCTCAAAGCGGGGCGTCAGCGACCCGTGCGTCGCCTGGTCCCGCCCGGCGCCGTGTACTGGTACAGGCCCGACGACGCGAGCGCCCTGATCAAGCACGCCGAGCGCCTGTGGCACGAGCCCCTGCCGGGCGTGCTGCCGGACGCTGGCCCTTTCCTCTCCAAACCCGAGCACGACGGCTATGGCCAGGTCCTCCCTGGCTTTGAGCCTGCCCCATGAGGAGCGCGCACATGCCCCCTGCAAACCCTCGACCCCTCACTCCCGCCCCTGCGCCCGCCGTAGAGCAGGCCATCTACCTGCTGCACGCGCTGACCCCCATCCACGTCGGCACCGAGTCGGGCCTGGGCGCCATCGACGTGCCCACCACCCGTGAGGCCCACACCGACTTCCCCATCGTGCCCGGATCCTCGGTGAAGGGTGTGCTTCGCGAGCGCGCCGAGATTGAGCTGGAGAAAGAGTACGACGGCAAGGTCCGGCGGCTGCATCGCGACGTGGCGGCGGCCTTCGGGCCGCGCAAGGACAAGGCCAGCGAGCACCGGGGCGGCCTGATCTTCGGCGACGCCCAGATGGTGGCTCTGCCGGTGCGTTGCCAGCGGGGCACCTTCGCCTGGGTCACCTGCCCCATGGTGCTGGACCGCCTGGTCCGCGACCTCGAGGGCACCGGCCTGACGCTGCGGACTAGGGTGCCGCGGCTCGCCGAGGCTCCCCCACCCGGGGCTGGCCCCGGCTTCGATCCAACCCAGCAGGCGCGTGTCTGCGGGAGCGACGCCCTGTCTCTGAGCCTGGGGGGTGGCGCTCGCCGCGTGCTTCTGGAGGACCTCGTCTTGAACGCCTCCCACAGCCCCGAGCTGGAGCTCATCGCCGCGGATCTGTCCGAGTGGGTCTGGCCTGCCGACACCGACGCGCGGGCCTTCTTCACCCGTCGGTTGCTCCTGGTCCACGACGATCTGTTCACCTGGCTGGCGCGCAACGCGCTGGAGGTGCGCTGGCGGGTCACCATCGACGACGACACCGGCACCGCCGCCGGCTCGGGCCCCTGGACCGAGGAGCACATCCCGGCCGAGGCCCTGCTGGTTGGGGTGGTCCGTGGCCGCAGCCACAACGGCCAGGGCGACCGCCAGCAGGCGGCCCAGAACCTGGGGTTTCTTCGGGACCTGACGGATCGCGCCGGCACCCTGCGCTTCGGCGGGAAGTCCAGCGTGGGCCTGGGGCGCGCGCGGTTGCGGCTCCCGCGCCCGGGAGGTGCGCGATGAGGACCCGTGACCAGGCCATCGTGGCCGAGATCTCTGCTCGGGCCACGCTGCTCACGGCGGCGGCCGGGAGTCGATACGTGGTGAGCCTTCCTGGCCTGTTGCAGCGGCACGGCCTGTTGCAGACCCTGGCCTTCCTGCTGCGCAAGGCCGCGGCGGCCGACGGCGGTGAGGCGGCGGGCAACGCGGCCCTGATTCAGCTCCTCGAGCTCGGGATCCGCGCTTCATCGGAGATGCCTGAGGTGAGGCTGGGGGACGAGGGCGCCCTGAAGCGCCTCGCCGCGGAGCCGCTGGCCATCTACCTCCACCTCTCGGAGACGGCGTTGGTGACCGCGACCTGGATCAAGCGCCTCAGCGAGGCCGCCGCGGCCGTCGCCAGGGCCGAGAGACAGCGGGCGTCGAGCGGAGGTGCGCCGTGAAGCCCGAGGCGCCGTACCTTGGCCCAGGCCAGGTGCCGGACTGGGCGAGAGCGCGGAAGGTCTGGGAGCGGGCCCAGACCGCGGGAGCGGGGCGCGCGTGGCCCGAGCATGTCGGCGCCTGGCTGGATCGCATGCTGGACGAGCCCATCACCGCGGGCAAGCGCGAGCAGGACTCCAAACACGCCGAAAGGCTCTGGCTCTACCACGACGCGGTGGCGGCCCTGCGGATCGGCACGGACCCTGGCCTGGACCCTGGCGCGGTGCAGACCTGGCGTGCGCTCTATGGGCGCCACGCCAGAACCTTCGCCGTGGGCAGCGACCCTGCCGTTCAGCGCCACGTCACCACGCTGGAGACGACGACCCGGGTCCTGCTCCACGCGGCCACCGAGCGCACTGTGACCGAGGGCAGCGTGCTGCTGCACCACACCTACGGCGTGCCCTACCTGCCTGGGAGCGCGCTGAAGGGGGCCCTGCGGGGGGCCCTCTCCGGGCGACGAAAACATTTCGATCTATCGAATGTTCTTATGAATGGGAATGCTGACGCGGTAGATGTCCTGCTGGGGAAGGGGAACACCGGGACTGACGATCACGCAGGGCTAGTCGATGTCCTCGACGCCTTGTGGATGCCGGAGCGCCCAACGAGCGCCGCAGGCTCATGGAGCCCCCTGGCCCTGGACGTGGTCACTCCCCACCACGTCAACGCTGAGCGGGAGGCGCCGACCGACCTGGACGCTCCTGTGCCGACCCATCGGCTCACGCTGGCGCCCGGCTGTCGTTTCCGCGTGGTGCTGGAGGCCGGCCCGGCGTTCCCGGCGGCCTGGCTGCGATGGCTCGGCGACGAGGTGCTGCCCGAGGCGCTCTCGCACGACGGGCTCGGCGCCTGGACCTCAGCGGGGTACGGGCGCCTCCGGGCTGTGTCGGCTTCGCCCCAGGATTCGGGGGTGGCCACGACGAGCACCGTGAACGCCCCGAATCTCGAGCAGCCGCGGCCCGCGGAGGTCTGGTGCCTCGCCGAGCTGGAGCTTCGCGCCAACACCGGCGAGCTCATCGCCACCCTGGCCGATCGGCGCCAGGGTCGGGCCAGCGCGCAGCGGTCGATCCAGCTGCTCGCGGCCCTGCCCGAGGCGGACGTCAAAGAGCTCCGTGGCAAGCGTCGACTCAAGGTGGAGGTCCTGCTCGAGGCCGTTGGCAAGGGCTGGAGTCTCCTGGCCGCTCGGCCGCGGGAGAGGGGGTGAGCGCTCCTGCGTGGACCTCAACGTGAGCCCATCTCTCGCACAAGGTAAGATCCCATGCTCCGCGATCTCCCGATCCCTCCCAACCTCGCCACTGCCTTCCTCTCTCACAGCAGCGTAGACAAGGACCTCGTGCGGGCAGTGCGGCGCCAGCTGGGGCGCTTCGGCATCGCCTCCTGGCTGGACGTCGATGAGCTGGCCCCCGGGGTAGACCTGGACAGCGCGCTGGCTGCGGCGTTGGCGACCTGCCGTGTCGTGGCCGCGTTCATCTCGCCGGCCTCGGTCCGATCCCCCTGGGTTCGGGACGAGCTCGCGCTGGCGCTGAACCACGAGAGCGAGGGTGCACAGCGGGTGGTCCCGGTGTTCCTGGGGGACGCCCTCGAGCTTGTGCGGTCCACGCCGTCGCTGGCCGCCCAGTGGATGCACCCGGAGCGGGACCAGGTGAACCGCCTGGGCGTCTCTGTCAAGGATCGCGATCCGCGCCGTATCGCCGAGGAGCTGACCCGCGCGGTGCTGCGCACCCTGGACTGGCCGCCGACAGGCTCACCGGGCCTCGTGATCGACCAGCGCGGCGCAGACGGGGACCGTGTGGGCATGGTGCCCTCGGGCACGGTGGACGCCCTGTTCACGCGGGGAGCGGGCCCGATCCTGGTCACCCGCCCCGATGATGGGCCGCGGACCCCGGACGAGACCCTCACCGGGAGCGCATTTCAGCGCTGGTGGGCGGATATCTGGTGGTCCCTGGGACAGCTTCGACGGCTGGCGCCGGGCGGCCTCTCGCGCGTCCGGCTGGCGGGCGCGGGGCAGCTCGGGCTGGCCTGGGCTCTGGGAGAGGCCCTCGATCGGACCTCACGCGTCGAGCTGACCTGTTTCCCCCGGCCCAACAGCGGGCCGCGCCTGAGCAACGCAGGTCAGGACTTCATGGCGCCGCTCACCGGAGGGGACGCGGATCGCGCCGCGGTCGCGCCAGAGCTGGGCGTCCCGCCGCTGCCGTCGGGGCCTCTGCCCGTCGTGGACCTGCTGTTGCTCCCGGAGAACCCCGTCTATCTGGACGTGATCCGCACCTTCCGCGCGTCCGACGCGGGCGCTGGCGCGGCGGTCTGGATCAAGACCGAGGTGCTCACGTCGTCGGAGCAGGCCATGGCGTTGGTTCGCGACGTCATCGCGACGCTCGGTCGCCTGAGGCAGGAGCGCGGGACCAGCCACGTGCGCGTCTTCACGGCGCTGCCCTTCCACTTCCTGCCGCTGCTCTCGTCGAACCTGACCCATGTGGTCCTTCGGACGACCTTCATGGAGTATGTTCGCGCGCGGGGTCCGCTGGGCGCGCCGGCGATGGGGGGCTATTTCCCGGTGAGCCCCTGACTGGACCTTCTGGCGCCGCGCTTCGCGGCATCGAGCGGTATATAGTTTAATGTTGAAAATTCAATATTAAATATTTTTTTGACCTTGAGTGCCAGGAGTCCCTGCGCTCACCGAGCGCTCCTGCTCCGGCGCCGACGCCGACGCCGACGCCGAGCGCGACCTGCTCGGCGACCGGACCTCGCTGGTCGTGACGGGCGACGGCAGCCCGCTGAACGGCGCTCCAGCCCGCCACCCGCGGCGCGAGGAGGTGAAGCTGAGCGACCGGGCCATCCCGCGATGCCAGCCTGCGCGGCCCGGGCCGCGTCGAGATGGCCGCCTGGGGCTCGGGCGGGCCGGGCAAGCCCGCCTTCATCTGCCCTGTCAAAGCCGGAAAGAGGCCGCTCGGCATTCGAAGACGTTACTCCTGCGCCGCTCTTCGAACGCCCATTCTGGAGTCTCAACGCCCCCTGAGCCCCGGGCGTGAGCTATCGGCAATCGCTTCGCAATTATTCATTTTACTGGGGAGCGCGATCTTCGACGGCGTGTGCGCTCGCGCCCATCGGCGCTGCGAGGCCTGCGATCTGCGCGATCGCTGTGAGATCCCCGGCTGGTACGAGCCCGGCCGCGTGGGCGGAGATCGACCTCGACCGCTCGTGCCGCGCTCTCTGGACGCGCCCGGCGACCAGCTCGGCCCGGGGCGGCCCTGGCGCACGCGCTGGATCGCGCTCGGGCAGATCCCCAGGACATCTGTGCTCATCGAGGCGCTGGTGCGCCTGGGGCGGCTCGGCCTGGGGCAGGCGAGGACCCCCCATCGGGTGCTCAGGCTCACGGCGCGCGGCGAGGGCGCGGAGGTGGAGGTCGTCATCGACGATCGCGAGACGGGGGTGGCCTGGCCGGCGCCAGGGCCCCTTCGGGCCCACATCGAGCTGCCGGAGGAGGGGCGCGGTGTGCGGATCCGCGTGGTCCGACCGACGCGTTGGAAGGGCGCGGACCCGGAGCGCGCGCCGACGTTGGGCGATCTGTTGGGCGCGACCCTGAGCCGGGTGAGGCAGGTCGCGCGCGACCAGGGGCAGACCCTCGACACCTGGTGGGGCGCGCCCGGCGTGCTGACACAACCGTGGACGACCGCTCGCTGGGTGAGCGGAGATCGCCGCAACAGCCACGGCGAGCGGCAGGACCTCTCCGGCTGGATGGGCACGATCCGCTGTGGCCCCGAGATTGGGCCTTGGACAGACCTGCTCGCGGCCGGTGAGGTCCTCGGCGTGGGGCAGAACGTGAGCTTCGGGCGCGGACAGATCGAGCTGGACTGGATCTGATCCGCTCGTGACCTCCCCGCCGCCTCACTCCCCCCGCTTGCGCGCGTGCCACGCGTCGCGCTGCTTCACCTCGACGTCGCGGGCGCGGGCGGTGCGCAGGTAGCGCGAGGAGCGCGGCAGCGGCTCGCCGTCCTCGACCTCCGCGCCGTCCTCGATCACCTCCGCCTGCTCGAAGCGGTCGGCGTCGTCGGGGTCCAGCTCCTTCTCCTCGCCGAACGGGATCCCGTCTGCCCGCAGCGCGTCGGCCCACGCCGCGATCGTCGCGCGCGCGGCGTCGTCCAGGGCCTCGGCGGGCACGCGCTCCTGGTCGCTGGGGGGCCGGTCGGCGTAGACCAGGGCGCCGGTGCGGCGCAGGCGCGTGGCGGTCTCGGCGGCGAGCAGGAGCAGGTCTCCGTGCCGACGCAGGGCGTTGAGATCGAGGAAGATGCGCTCCAGGGTCAGCAGCACCGGCACGCCGACGGTGGTGCGTCCGAGTTCGAATCTCGCGAGCGCGGTGCGCTCGACCGGGATCTGCTCGGCCAGCTCGGGCTGGGTGAGGCCCAGGGCGTGGCGGAGCGCGGCCAGGGTGCGGCCGAAGGTGGTGGTGAGGTCCGTGGCGGGGCGCGTGATTTGAGGCTGGTACTTCATGGGGCCTTGCATATAACGCACGAAGTGGATTGACAACACGCGATAGCGCGTGCATTTAATGCATGCGAGGTGGCGGCGACGAGCCGCGCCTCGCTCAACTTCGATCACGGGAGAGTCGGCTTTACACACCGGGTCTCGTCGGAGAGGTGCGTCCGCCATGTCCGCAGCCCAGCGCCAACGAGAGATGTCCGATCCGACGGCGACGATCCGCCGCCGGCTGGCGCATCTGCTGGCGCTGGGGGCGGTCCGGGCGGCGCGTGCCACGTCCGAGGGAGCTGGCGAACCGGAGCCGGAGGACTCCACCACCACCCCTACGAGAGGAGCACACCATGGCCAGTGACGATTGGAAGAACCTCGACAGCGTCGAACGCCTCATGACCCGCGCCGTGACCGAAGCCGGAGCTGAGATCTCGCTCTCCGCCTTCACCGCCGAGGGCAAAGAGCGTCAGGTCGAGCGACGCCCCGTGCGCTCGACCGCCGAGGGCATGAGCTGGGCGATCAGCACCTTCGACAAGCTCTTCGCCGAGGGCGCGCCGCGTTTCCGCGTGCGCCTGCACCCGGTCCAGGGCAAGCCGGAGAGCGCATCCGTGCGCCGCAAGGACGGCGCCGCCCTCGACGAGCCCGAGGACGACGACGGCGACGGGCCCACCTGGGCGCCCGCGCCCGCGGCCCGCGACGACGAGCTGTTCCGGCTCCAGGGCGAGCACCGCAAGCTGGAGGCGCGGTTCAAGGCCGCGGACGCCGAGCTGGAGCGGGTGCGCGCAGCGCTCTCAGAGGCTGAACGCCACGCGGAGGAGCTGGGCGCGCGCCTCGCCGGAGCGGAGGCCAGGGGCCGCGAAAACAGCAGCGTTCAGGCCGAGCTCGCCCGTCTGCGGCGACAGGTCACCGAGCAGCAGGCCCAGATCCAGGAGGCGCAGGCCGAAGCAAGCCGCGCCGAGGAGCTCGCCGCGCGCCTGGCCACCGCCGAGGCGAAGGTCCGCGACGCTACGAACGCTCAGGCCGAGACCGGCCGCCTGCGCCGCCAGCTCACCGAGCTGCAGTCCCAGCTCCAGCAGGCCACTGACCGCGCCGAGGGGCTGGAGGTGCGTCTGGCCACCGCCGAGGCCCGCACCCAGGACGCGGCGCGGGCCCAGTCGGAGACGCTGAAGATGCGCCGCCAGCTCGCCGAGCGCGATCGGCAGCTCCAGGACGCAGAACGGCGCGCTGCCGAAGCAGAGCAGCAGACCGCCGACGCTGAGTCGAGATCCACGAACGCCGAGTCGCGCCTCCGGCGGCTCCAGAGCGGCGCGGGTGAGGTGAACGCCCTGCGGCAGCGCCTCGCCGAGGCCGAGCGCGCTCGCGATGAGGCCGAACAGCACGTCTCGGACGCCGAGGCGCGGGTCCGCAGGGCCGAAGAGCGCGCCAACCGACTGCGCCCCGACAGCGGCGACCAGCGCCGCCTCCATCGGGCGCTCACCGAGGCCGCCGCTGGTGGGAGCACGGAGCGGGATGATCTGCGCGCCCGCAACGACGCGCTGGAGGCCGAGCTGCGCCAGATCCGGGGCAAGGCCGACGCCGACCGGGACGGACGCGCCGCCTCGGCTGAGCTCGTCCGTCAGCTCCAGCGCGAGATCGCCCAGCTTCAAGCGCAGGTGGCCGACTTGCAAGCCGCCAACGACGTGCTCCACCGTACCGTCGCCGAGCGCGACGAGGACTACGAACAGCTCGCGAAGCAGTCCATCCGGCTGGTGACGCGGGATCTTCGCCGTGAGGCCGATGAGGACGACGACTGATCACGCGCTGGGACCAAAAACAAAGCCCCCGCCTCGGGTCTCCGAGCGGGGGCTTTGTGCGTCTGGTCTATCGGTCCTGCTCTGAGGCCCTCGGGCGCGGATCCTCCGGCAGCGGCTCGTCCGCTGCGCTGGTCCGCCGCCGGAACCGCTCGCGCAGGTGCTCCATGGCGCGGGCCTCCAGCTCGGCGTTGGCCTCCGGGTGAGGCAGCAGCCCGAAGCGCAGCTCGGAGAGCGCGTCCTGGCCGGCGCTGACGCGGTCGTTGAGCTGCTGCACGTGCGCCTCGATCTGTCCTCGTGAGCGCAGCAGCTCGACCGGGTCGGGCTCGCCGCCGTCGGCGACATCACGGACAAAAGTGAGGACCACCAGCGCGTGCTCCTCGGCGCTGTGGGCGAGGTCCAGCTGGGCGAGGCGCAGGCCCTCGGCGGCCTCCCAGAGCTGGGTCAAGGCGGTGCCTCGCTCGAGCGGGGGGCGGGACGGGTCGGTCATGATGGGCTCCGATCGCGATGGATGGGGTGAACACACGCCCGTCACCTCGAGGCGTGGCTCCGCCAGAGCCGGCGGTTTCGCCGCTGGCCGGTCGGTGGCACGGGACCTCGGATGAGGCCCATTCAACTGGACATAATTCGGAGAGGCGCGCAACCCCTCAGGCACAGAAATCGGGAGGGCCCCCTCGGAGCGTCCTGAACCACATCATGACGGCGGCGTGGTGGCGCCCACGGAGGCCATCGGTGGAAGGGCCGCCATGGGCTCCGTGGGCTCCATGGTCGCCATGGCGCCCGTGGGCTCCGTGGCGCCCGTGGTGCCCATGGGCGTTCACGAACGCGCTCCATCCAGGTTCCAGGCCGATGGAGCGTGTGAACGGTCATCGTTCATCACCGCTTCATGGCGGCCCGTGGGGCCCATGGCTCAATCCTCCTCGGGCGCCTCCACCTCGAGCGGCTGGCCGAGGTCGTCGTGGGACAACGGCGCGTCCTCTGGCGCCAGCAGGAAGACGTTGCGCTGTCCCGTGAAGCCGGAGTGCACGCTCACCTCCAGGATGGGGAAGGTCCGAGCCCGCGGCCCCTCGAAGCTGGCCTGTCCACCTCGGAGCGCGCCGATGGCCTCGTTGGACCAGCTCGCCAGCCCGTCGTCCGTCCCGGCGATCACCCAACCCCGGCCGGAGCGGCGCAGGAGGTCGCCGATTCGCAGTGTGCCGCGCCTCACGGCTGCTCCAGGTGGTCCGTCAAACGCCCCAGCCGGAAGGCGCCTCCGCCGACATCGACATACCCGTGCTCGGTCCAGAAGCTCCCGCCCAGCTCGAAGAGGGTGATGAGCGGTTCGAATGGATCAGGCAGCTCGTAACGCGTGACGATCGGGAGGTCCTTGACCCGCTCCCAGCGCAGCGCCCAGAGGCAGCTCCGCGCGACGCGCGCTGACAGGTTCGTCGTGCGGAGGCGGGCCTCCAGCGCGATCACGTCGGCCTCAGGCGGCTGAAGCTCCGGGCAGACCTCCGCGGCGACGTCGAAGAACGGCCAGCGCTCCTCACATCCGAGCGCCACCGCCCAGCGCGCCGAGCGGCGCAGGTGCTCACGCACGAGGCGCACCGCGTCGCGAGGGTCGGGGTCCTTGGGCGGAGGGAGCCGCATCAGCCGTTCGAAGATCGAGGGCGGTGGCCTGGAGCTCCGGTAGGCGCCCAGCACGAGCTGCGCGCCGGCTTCGCAGGGCCGGACCGCGATGAAGCGCGTGAAGACCACACGGGGCGCATGTGCGGCGTCTCCGTGCATGAGCGCGCTCAACGCGGCTCCGGCGTCGCCATGCCAGAACGACCCGTAGCGCAGGTAGTCGCTCAGCAGGCTCGGCGCGGTGACGAACAGGTCATCCGACAGCGGCCGGGGGACGTCCTCCATGGACTCCCCTTCGAAGTAGTCGGGCTCCTCCGCGACCCACTCGTCGGCGTGCGCCTTCAGCCGGCGCCCCAGCGCCAGGAGATCGTCAGCGTCGAGCTCGACGACCAGCTCGACGTCGCCGGGCGTGTCGCCGTGGTCCCAGGCGAAGATGCCCAACCCGACGTCGCCGGGAGGCACGGGATCCTGATCGATGTGCAGCTTCATGGCAGCGGGCCTCGCGGTCTGTTTATCGTGGGCCGGGTTCGCTGGGTCGTGGGGCTCGCCGCACGGCGCTCACGCGTCGAGGTCGAGCACCAGCTCCTGCACATAGACGAGCCCCTCGCGCGGACGCAGGACCTGGGCGAGCGCCTCGATCCTGGCGTAGGTCGGCGAGGAGATGACGATCTGATCCTCGATGATGGCGTCCATGAGGAATTCGAGGGCCAGGGTCCACTCTCCGGCGCCCTCGGCGCACAAGATCACCTCGATGGCGCCAGGTTTGAGCGACGAGCGCAGGTCGTCGACGAGGCTCGTGAGCGCCCGTCGCCAGGCGCCTGGGGTGCTGAGCTCCTCGTTCATTGGCCTTGCTCCGGGGGGCGAAAGCCCAGCGCGTCGACCTGACCAGGGTAGTCGGGGGCGTCGATGTCCTCAAGCCTCGCGCCCAGGTCGCGCTGAAGGCGCTGCAGGAAGGAGCGCAGGCGCGGGGCGTTCAGCTCGGCCGTCGCGCGGTTGTCTCGGTCCCAGCCCCACGAGCGCCAGGCGTAGAGGTCCACGTCCAGGCTCAGCCGGACGCCGAGGCCATGGCCGTCAGGATCGAGCTCTACCCAGAGGTCCCCGCCGAGCAGGATCTCGTGCTCACCGCTCACGGGGTCAGCGTAGAAGAGCGCGAGGCTGAGCGCCACGTCCGTGGGGTCCGGCACCGTGGACCTGAGCAGCGTCGCCTCGGGAGCGTCGCCGAGGTCCTGCTCGAGGGCGTCTTCGCCGGCCTCGGCGCTGGTCCAGGAGGCCTCGGTGGGCCGGGCGAAGCCGTCGAGGGCCCGGACGACGCTCACGAGGCACCCGACCAGCGCGTCGCGGGGGGCGGTGGAGGCGGGGAGGGGCAGACTGAAGCGCCAGCTGGCGAGCCCGCCCTTGCGGCGCCAGGTGGTCGAGAGCGCGGTGGGGGCGTTCGGCAGGGGGGACTCCAAGGGCGGGGAGCGTCCTGATAACAACACCAACGGGCTCGCGGGTCCTCACGCCGGGGCGGGCCGGTGAGGCCAGGAGTGGATCCCAAGGGCCACCTGAACTAAGGAGCACGCATGAGCTCTTCAAGAGCCCCCTCGGCAATCAAAGGCGCCGCTCCTGCGCCGCTCTTCGAGGAGCCCTGCTGGAGCCCCAACGCCGCCAGCCCCGCAGCCGTGAGCTATCGGCAATCGTCTTGCAATTATATATTTTAATATCGATCTAAAATCGCAATTGGCATACTTACCAGCGCTTTTTCTTTGAAAGCGTGCCTGCATCGGGGCAGATCCGAGTTGCAACACAGGAGCCCCCGATGCAGACACCCCAGCCCTCCTCTTATCCTACCGCCGTCGCGGCGTGGATCCGCGCGAACGCCTGGCACCCCGATCTCCGGGCCCAGCTCGACCAGCACGCTGAGACCATCCGCGTCCTGGTCAACCTCGATCTCGAGCTGGCCAGGCCGATCCTCGCCCGGTGCTACGCGCCCTGTCCGCGGGGAGGCGACCCGTGGGATCCCGTCGTGCTGCTGCGCTGCCTTCTGCTCGCGCTGCTGGTTGGCGTCCCTTCCATCAACGACTTTGTCCCTATGCTTCGCGGGAGCTCGCTCCTGCGTGTGCTCGCGGGGCTGCCCGGTCATGCAGCCGACGGCGAGCGTGTCTCTCCAGGCGTCGGCACGCTCTACGACTTCCTCCATCGCCTGCACGACGGGCCGTTGCCCAGGTCGCTGCAGGGCTATCGGCGACCCAGCGAGCTCGAGCGCCTGGCAGGGCGCCAGCCTCGACCGCCAGGAAACCGGACACCCAAGCGGGTGAAGGGCAAGAAGGGCCGCCCGCCGCCCGAAGAGGCCAGCGCCTCGGGCAAGCCCTCGGAGCGCGCCCTGGCGGAGATGCGGCGCACGAGGGTGTCAGGGCTGCCCGACGATCTCCTCGGGCGAATGACCGATCTGCTCTGGGCGCTCGCGGTGAAGCCCTCGGCCGCGCGCGGCCTGCTCGGCGAGCGGACCTCGCTGTGTGTGGCCGGCGACGGCAGCCCGCTGGTCACGGGCGCTTCGGGCCTGGGCCGGCGCACCTGTCGCTGCGACCGCACGAAGCCCTGCGACTGTCTACGAACCTACGCGGACCCTGACGCACGTTCAGGGTGGGACGCCTACCGCGGCGGCTACTTCTACGGCCACCACTTCTACGAGATCAGCGTCACCAGCCAGGGACGCGATCTGCCCATCATGCTGCGCCTCGATCCCGGCAACCAGAGCGACCACGTCGCCGGGATCCTCACGCTGGAGCGCGTCTGCAAGACGCTGCGTGACCGCGACGAGGGCTGGCGGGTCGACTGCTTCATCGCCGACATGGGCCACGACGGCAGCGCGACCTACGAGCTGTGCGGCGATCACGGTATTCGACCGGTCATCCCGCTGAACGGCGCACCAGCGCGCCACCCGCGGCGCGAGGATGTGAAGCTGAGCGAACGGGCCATCCCGCTGTGCCAGGCCAGCGTCGAGATGGCCGCCTGGGGCTCGGGCGGGCCGGGCAAACCCGCCTTCATCTGCCCTGTCAAAGCCGGAAAACTCCCCGCCTGCCCCATCGCGCCGGCCGCTGAGCCGGACTGGCGCTGTCAGCCCGACACCCGCTACGGACCCGTCGTGTCCGTGCTGACGCATGAAGAGCCGAGGCTCTTCCCGGTGATCCAGCGCAACAGCGCCACCTTCGAGGAGCTGTACCGCCTGCGCTCCGGCTGCGAGCGCAGCAACGCCATCAAGAAGGGGCGTTTCAAGTTGGAGGCGGCGCGGCACCGCCGGTCGTCGTTCTGGCTGATCCGGCTCCACCTCATCGCCATCCTCCAGCACGCGCTGGCGCGGGGCGCGGGGGTCGATCCGAGGGCCTTCGTGCGGCGCCTGATCGAGCCTCCGCTCGCCGCCGCGGCCTGAGCCGGGCGGTACGACGGGCAGCTCGGGCCGGCGGTGGAGCGCGCTGGGACGGAGGGGTGCGTCTCGCGATCGAGACCGGAGGCGACGGAGCGGACGGAAGGAGCGCTGGAGACACCGCGGAGGGGCTTGATCACCAGAATATTGGCTGTTTCGTCATGTAGTAGCTGGCGAGTAGGTCATAGCAAACGGAGCCCGCGAGCCGTTCAGGTGTCGCTGAACGAGCTTATCGGCATTGATTGCCGAGCGGGCTCTTCAATGGGGCCCGGCCTGTGAGGCCAGGAGTGGAGACGGGTTTTCCAGCGAGGAATCTCTCCTGTCGTAGGCTTCAATGGGGCCCGGCCTGTGAGGCCAGGAGTGGACCGTCGTGGAGGCGGTCACCTTCAACTTCATCATCGAGCTTCAATGGGGCCCGGCCTGTGAGGCCAGGAGTGGAACTCGAACTCTCGGAAGGATTCGACAACGGACTTCGACGCTTCAATGGGGCCCGGCCTGTGAGGCCAGGAGTGGAGCGCTCACCTTCACCCTCCGTCACGAGAGGATCGTGGCTTCAATGGGGCCCGGCCTGTGAGGCCAGGAGTGGAGCGGCGAACCAATGAAGGTATCAACGCCCGTAGGGGCGGGCTTCAATGGGGCCCGGCCTGTGAGGCCAGGAGTGGATTGGGTCCGCCGAGCAGAACAAGACGGTTATTATGACGCGCTTCAATGGGGCCCGGCCTGTGAGGCCAGGAGTGGAGACTCACCATCGACGACGCCATGGCCGCAGTACACGGCTTCAATGGGGCCCGGCCTGTGAGGCCAGGAGTGGACGCGCCGCGGCCGGCGTCTCGCCGTTCCCGAGCGCAGCCGCTTCAATGGGGCCCGGCCTGTGAGGCCAGGAGTGGAGCGCCAACGAGGTCAAGTGGGCCTACGCGGCTGCGTCGCTTCAATGGGGCCCGGCCTGTGAGGCCAGGAGTGGAGCCCGGGACCAGCCGTAGGCGTGGTTCCCGGGGTGCTTGCTTCAATGGGGCCCGGCCTGTGAGGCCAGGAGTGGACATCGGCTACCGCAACGGCTTCGCCAGCTCCGGCACGCTGCTTCAATGGGGCCCGGCCTGTGAGGCCAGGAGTGGAACCTGAAGATCGTGAACCGCTCGGCCTGCGTGGGCTTGCTTCAATGGGGCCCGGCCTGTGAGGCCAGGAGTGGACTTTGTCTCGCCGTCAAACTGCACCGTCGTGAACTTGCTTCAATGGGGCCCGGCCTGTGAGGCCAGGAGTGGAGATCGCGGCCGAGCCCGATCTCGCCCGGCCGCTCAAGCTTCAATGGGGCCCGGCCTGTGAGGCCAGGAGTGGAAACCTGGGCTATCTTCAAACTGACATCTTCGCGAAAGCTTCAATGGGGCCCGGCCTGTGAGGCCAGGAGTGGAGTTCGGGTAAGACCCGCTGTAGTGGTGGCGCTCGATGCTTCAATGGGGCCCGGCCTGTGAGGCCAGGAGTGGATCAAGACCTTCAAGGGTGCTGAGCGCGCCGCCCTTCGGCTTCAATGGGGCCCGGCCTGTGAGGCCAGGAGTGGACCAGGCCAACGAGGTCTCGCGCCTGCCCGGCCTCAGCGCTTCAATGGGGCCCGGCCTGTGAGGCCAGGAGTGGACCTGTGAGGCCAGGAGTGGAGCGCCGCGTGACGAGAGCTTCAATGGGGCCCGGCCTGTGAGGCCAGGAGTGGAGCCGGCTGTGCGGCCGCTCGGTGTTGGCCACCGCGCAGCTTCAATGGGGCCCGGCCTGTGAGGCCAGGAGTGGAGGTTGAGGGACGCCGCGCCGAGTTGCGGGCCATCGAGGCGCTTCAATGGGGCCCGGCCTGTGAGGCCAGGAGTGGATCTGGCGGTGGCGTGGGGGTCGGTCATGGGTGCTCCTGCTTCAATGGGGCCCGGCCTGTGAGGCCAGGAGTGGAGAAAGATAAGATATTTTTTTCGTGCGCGCCTTGACGCTGCTTCAATGGGGCCCGGCCTGTGAGGCCAGGAGTGGACCACACGTGCATAAACGACTCTCCAGTAGAGGCGCTTGCTTCAATGGGGCCCGGCCTGTGAGGCCAGGAGTGGAGATCGCGTCGTTGTACCAGTCTTCGAGGTCGGGGTGTGCTTCAATGGGGCCCGGCCTGTGAGGCCAGGAGTGGACAACGCCCGTAAGGCGCTGGTCGGGTAGAAATCACTTGCTTCAATGGGGCCCGGCCTGTGAGGCCAGGAGTGGATCCTGATGACCTGCCAGATCTGCCACCGCCTCCAAGGCTTCAATGGGGCCCGGCCTGTGAGGCCAGGAGTGGATTCATCCCCGACGCCAACGCGGCGAAGGACAAGACAGCTTCAATGGGGCCCGGCCTGTGAGGCCAGGAGTGGAGCCTTGCTCAAGGTGGAGAAGGGGCCCACCACCTGGCTTCAATGGGGCCCGGCCTGTGAGGCCAGGAGTGGACGGCCCCTACTCCAAGACGCACATCCCCCTGCACGCGCTTCAATGGGGCCCGGCCTGTGAGGCCAGGAGTGGAGCCTTGTGCTCAGCGGTGATCTCGCCCTGACCGGGCGAGCTTCAATGGGGCCCGGCCTGTGAGGCCAGGAGTGGAGGCGTCCCTATGTGCCGAGGCTTGGGGGCCGAAGTGAGCTTCAATGGGGCCCGGCCTGTGAGGCCAGGAGTGGATCGGTGGCCGTCGCGAAAGAGCGCCCACCCGTCTTCTCCGAGGTGGCTTCAATGGGGCCCGGCCTGTGAGGCCAGGAGTGGACGGTGAGTTCGCCTTCCTTGTCGATCTGCATCTGGATGCTTCAATGGGGCCCGGCCTGTGAGGCCAGGAGTGGAGCGTGCGGCGTGACCGGCCCTTTCGTGGCGGTGTCCGCCCTCGCTTCAATGGGGCCCGGCCTGTGAGGCCAGGAGTGGATCGTACACGCTCGGCTCGGCCGAGTTGGTGCGGGCCTCCACGCTTCAATGGGGCCCGGCCTGTGAGGCCAGGAGTGGATGGAGCCTCCTTTCATCGCCGGTCTGTACACCCGGCTGGCTTCAATGGGGCCCGGCCTGTGAGGCCAGGAGTGGAGGCACGCGACGACAGCACAGACAGGGAGCGCGATGACGCTTCAATGGGGCCCGGCCTGTGAGGCCAGGAGTGGAACGCCTACCTGACCCGGCAGGCCGCCGCCCACCCGTGGCTTCAATGGGGCCCGGCCTGTGAGGCCAGGAGTGGAAACCGTGGGCAACCACGGGATCGAGGGGCTCACGAAGCTTCAATGGGGCCCGGCCTGTGAGGCCAGGAGTGGACTGCTTGGAATCCAGCCAAGCTTCTGGCCCTTTCGGGGCTTCAATGGGGCCCGGCCTGTGAGGCCAGGAGTGGATTGGAAAGGTCAAAGATTCGCTTGCGGAAGCTGGTCTGTAGCTTCAATGGGGCCCGGCCTGTGAGGCCAGGAGTGGAGCGGTCCGAACACCATCTACCGCGCCTACAAGGCCGGGCTTCAATGGGGCCCGGCCTGTGAGGCCAGGAGTGGATCTCCATCGCCGGCTGACGGCGCTCACTTCACCCCTCGCTTCAATGGGGCCCGGCCTGTGAGGCCAGGAGTGGACCGTCGTCAGCGGCTTTGAGGTGGAGGGCCGCACGGTGCTTCAATGGGGCCCGGCCTGTGAGGCCAGGAGTGGACGTCACTGGTGCGGCGCTTCCGATGAGGTGCCTCGTCGCTTCAATGGGGCCCGGCCTGTGAGGCCAGGAGTGGAAAGGCGCCCGCATCGGCCGGGAGGTCTGCCCGCAAGGGCTTCAATGGGGCCCGGCCTGTGAGGCCAGGAGTGGATGGAATCCCGAGCAGGCGTCTCTCTGGAATCCACGTCGCTTCAATGGGGCCCGGCCTGTGAGGCCAGGAGTGGACCTCGTCCAGAAAGCGTCGAGTGACGTGAAGACTCAGCTTCAATGGGGCCCGGCCTGTGAGGCCAGGAGTGGACCAGGGCGCGCCGTTCGATCAGATGGCCGCCCTCATCAGCTTCAATGGGGCCCGGCCTGTGAGGCCAGGAGTGGAGCGGGATGAGTGGGAGAGGGAGGCGTGACACCTTACCTGCTTCAATGGGGCCCGGCCTGTGAGGCCAGGAGTGGACGCGCCAGACTCTCTCAGGAGACATCATGAGGTGCGCTTCAATGGGGCCCGGCCTGTGAGGCCAGGAGTGGAGCCGCGTGGTGGAGTTGATCCCCAACGACGCGACCCAGCTTCAATGGGGCCCGGCCTGTGAGGCCAGGAGTGGACATCGAGAAAATGAGCACGATTCCGCCCATGGCGCTGGCCAGCTTCAATGGGGCCCGGCCTGTGAGGCCAGGAGTGGACCACCGCATCGATGAGGAGTAACAAATATGAACCACATAGCTTCAATGGGGCCCGGCCTGTGAGGCCAGGAGTGGACACAGCCTGGATCCCGTAACCTCGGGTTCGCATAGGGCGCTTCAATGGGGCCCGGCCTGTGAGGCCAGGAGTGGAGCAGTTCGCGCACCGGACGACGCACTTGTGGCGCCGCTTCAATGGGGCCCGGCCTGTGAGGCCAGGAGTGGATCGCCGCTCGGCTGGCGGGGCTGTGCGCACGAGTGAGCTTCAATGGGGCCCGGCCTGTGAGGCCAGGAGTGGAGTTCCCGAGGGACCGCCCGTTCTGGCGGCGGTTCCGCTTCAATGGGGCCCGGCCTGTGAGGCCAGGAGTGGAGCTGAACGGGATTCAGCTCTACACCTTCAGGGTCGAGCTTCAATGGGGCCCGGCCTGTGAGGCCAGGAGTGGAGAACAACCGGTTCCAGCTCACGAACGGGGGTCCCTCGCTTCAATGGGGCCCGGCCTGTGAGGCCAGGAGTGGACCTGGGCCCCCGAGGCGGTAGCGGCCGGCTTCATCTTCTTGCTTCAATGGGGCCCGGCCTGTGAGGCCAGGAGTGGACTGGACGCGGCCATGGAGAGCCTGTACGACGCCGCGCTTCAATGGGGCCCGGCCTGTGAGGCCAGGAGTGGAGGCGCAAGTCGAGTTGGTATCAGGCGGAGTCGGACACGCTTCAATGGGGCCCGGCCTGTGAGGCCAGGAGTGGACCCGCAGCTCGGCCGCGCTCTGACCGGCTTTGAGCCCCCGCTTCAATGGGGCCCGGCCTGTGAGGCCAGGAGTGGACGAGACTGATCGGCCGTCCAGCCTGAAACGATACGACGGAGCTTCAATGGGGCCCGGCCTGTGAGGCCAGGAGTGGACCTCGAGGAGGCTCGGCGCGGACTGAAAGGCGGAGCGCCCGCTTCAATGGGGCCCGGCCTGTGAGGCCAGGAGTGGAACGCGGCGCCAACCTCGCCCAGGAGCCCAAAGGGCCCGGCTTCAATGGGGCCCGGCCTGTGAGGCCAGGAGTGGAACCACGGCGCGCTGCAGGCTCACCTGGCCTCCGGGGCGGCTTCAATGGGGCCCGGCCTGTGAGGCCAGGAGTGGATCATCCAGCAGGACAACGTCCTGCTGTTTTTGGGAGCGCTTCAATGGGGCCCGGCCTGTGAGGCCAGGAGTGGAGCAAGCTCACCCACCTGATCCTGCACAACGTCAAGTCGCTTCAATGGGGCCCGGCCTGTGAGGCCAGGAGTGGACACGGACGCGTCGCGGTTCATGCTCTGCAAGTCGCCGCTTCAATGGGGCCCGGCCTGTGAGGCCAGGAGTGGACAAGGGGCGCCGGCCTCCCAACAGAATAGGGCGTTTTCGCTTCAATGGGGCCCGCCACGCTCATGGGGCTGCCGGCGGACGGGCCCGCGGTCCAACAGAATAGGGCGTTTTCGCTTCAATGGGGCCCGGCCTGTGAGGCCAGGAGTGGATCACAACGTGGTGGCGTCTCTATACGCTCACGAGGCCGCTTCAATGGGGCCCGGCCTGTGAGGCCAGGAGTGGAGAGCGCGCGTCCAGGTACGCGCTCGCGACGTCTCCCCCGCTTCAATGGGGCCCGGCCTGTGAGGCCAGGAGTGGACCGCGTGCGCGGCGCCCTGCACCGAGCCCGGGAAGTGGCTTCAATGGGGCCCGGCCTGTGAGGCCAGGAGTGGAGAAGAAGACCAAGAAGAAGGCGAAGACCCCCAAGCCTGGGCTTCAATGGGGCCCGGCCTGTGAGGCCAGGAGTGGAGTCGTGTCCAAAAAACTGGCGTACATCCGTCCCCGTAATGCTTCAATGGGGCCCGGCCTGTGAGGCCAGGAGTGGAGGGGTCTGGTCGACGAGCTGCTCCAGCAGTCCGCTCCGCTTCAATGGGGCCCGGCCTGTGAGGCCAGGAGTGGAATCGCCCTTCCCGGCTTCCGCTTCGACTTCCACGGCGAGCTTCAATGGGGCCCGGCCTGTGAGGCCAGGAGTGGAGGATACCTCGCGTACCTCCAGCACAGTGCCTTCCGCGCTTCAATGGGGCCCGGCCTGTGAGGCCAGGAGTGGATCAGAGCATCGGCACCTCCAACCTCATCTCGCTCAGTGCTTCAATGGGGCCCGGCCTGTGAGGCCAGGAGTGGAGGCCCTCCATGTCGTGAAGGCCGACGTGTCCATTGATGCTTCAATGGGGCCCGGCCTGTGAGGCCAGGAGTGGAAGTGCTGTAGACCCTCGGTGCCATCGGGGCGACGGTGGCTTCAATGGGGCCCGGCCTGTGAGGCCAGGAGTGGATGCTCCGGGGTCGTATGTGGACCCTGGGCAATGAGATGCTTCAATGGGGCCCGGCCTGTGAGGCCAGGAGTGGACTCGCGGGCGGGGTGCTCACCCACAAGTATGAGTTTCGGCTTCAATGGGCGTAATCAAGCGCCTGCACGGCGAACAGGGTCCAGGGTGCTCACCCACAAGTATGAGTTTCGGCTTCAATGGGGCCCGGCCTGTGAGGCCAGGAGTGGAACGGCGTAGTCGCCTGTCGCTACCGCCTCGCCTTCGCTTCAATGGGGCCCGGCCTGTGAGGCCAGGAGTGGATGCCAGACGACGGAGCCGAGCCCGGCCCGCTCGAGGCGCTTCAATGGGGCCCGGCCTGTGAGGCCAGGAGTGGAGCTCATGTCGGGCGCCAACGTTACAGGCTCGGATGCGCTTCAATGGGGCCCGGCCTGTGAGGCCAGGAGTGGAAGTCTGCGGGCGATCCCGTCGCCCGCATCAAGGCGATGCTTCAATGGGGCCCGGCCTGTGAGGCCAGGAGTGGATCCTACGATCCCGGCTTTCGGGTCCTGGTGGACATCGCTTCAATGGGGCCCGGCCTGTGAGGCCAGGAGTGGAGGCACGGCATCAGCTCGGGCACCGCGACGACCTGGGTGCTTCAATGGGGCCCGGCCTGTGAGGCCAGGAGTGGATGTACCGTGCGCACGGACAGACCTGGGCACGGCGGGTGCTTCAATGGGGCCCGGCCTGTGAGGCCAGGAGTGGACGGCGGGTGCCACCCCTTCCTGGAGCCTGGATTCCTGGCTTCAATGGGGCCCGGCCTGTGAGGCCAGGAGTGGAACCGGACCGAACCGGCAAACCGGACCGGTCCATCTGCTTCAATGGGGCCCGGCCTGTGAGGCCAGGAGTGGACGTAGACCGCCGCCATCGCATGGACGAGACCGCCCTCGCTTCAATGGGGCCCGGCCTGTGAGGCCAGGAGTGGAAGCTCGCCCTACGATGGGCCTGCGGACGAGCTCTCTGGGGCGATCTGCGAGCGTCGGTGTCGGATGCTTCTTGCCAGCGCTGGGAAAGACCGTCTCGCCCGATTCGTACCACGAGATTTCCCGGCGGTCAACCATGCTCGCGAGCGTCCGGCGTCTCGCGGCTTGCACCGGGACGCTCGCGTCGGATTTTCAAAGTCCCGGCCAGGGGCTGCTGCCCCCGTTCTCGGCGATTCTAACGCGTTCTGGGCGGGGGATCACGCCGCCCACATCGGAAGTCAGCCGCACTTCGCCGCGCCCCTGCTCGCCGCGCTGCTCGCAGCGACGGGCCCGCCTAGCCCAGATCGGTGATACGTAATCTCAAAAAATATAGCTTTAACCTTATCAATGGCTTGCCCTGGCCCGTCCGGCCGGATAATTGATCTCATCGTCAGACCCCATCTTCGCGGCGTTTGCCGCGGTCCTTCGCGCGTCCCGGGCCCTCCGCCCCTGGGGCGCGCGCTCACGCTCACGGCGGGGGAGGAGTTGTCCCATGCACGTCCTGAATTGGAGACTCACCGAGGTGATCGATCGCGAGGACTACGAGGCGCTGCTCGACCGCCTCGGCGGCGCCGGGCTCGCCCAGCCCCTCTCCGCCCGGCGGGAGGCGCGCCTGGCCCTGCAGGCGACGCTGAGCGGCGACCAGCGCGATCTGTTCATCACCTACGCCGACGCCGCCACGGACGCGTCCGCGGCGCGCGAGGAGGTCGTGAGCCGCGCCGGTCTGTGCTTCGGCGTGGCGGTGGGCACGGCGCTGGCCCGCTTCCCCACCCTGGATCCAGGCGCGGTGGTCGAGGCGGCCTCCAGCGCGGTGGGCGCGGTGCTGGGGACCGACCTGTCTCCCGAGCTGGCCCGCCAGGTGGCCCAGGTCGCGCTCGAGGCCCTGGCGCTCAGAACACCTTGACGACCACCTCGGGGGCCGGCAGCGGCTGACCGAGCGTCTCCATCCTCCAGCTCCGGGGCGCGTCCGCGCTGCCGAGCGGCACGATCAGGACCTGATCCTCGGACGGGCTGATTGCGGCGCTCAGCTTCGCCACCAGCTCGGCCAGCCGCCGCTCGGTCAGCACACAGCGGAAGACGGAGTATTGGATGCGATCTCCCTGGCCGCGCATGGCTTTGTACACCTTGCGCCAACGGGCGTCGTCTCGGATGTCGTAGCTGATGAGGTAGAGCTGGGGCCTGTGGGGATCGCTCATCGCACGCGGTACTCGGGCCAGGCGTCGAGCTCGCCCATGAGCACCTTGCTGAGCCCACGCGCCTGGAGCTCGAGGATGCGCCGGTAGCTCAGCCGCGTGCCGAAGACGGGGTGGGTGGCCTCCTCGTCGAGGCGCCGCTCGATGGCCCGGACGAAGGCGCGCCGGCCGTCGGCGCTGAGCGCGCAGCCGGTGGGGTGCACGACGAAGTCGCTCGGGCCGACCTCGCCCTTGTTGATGGCGGTGATGACGGCCGAGTCGCCGATGACGGGGCGGAACTCCTCCATCAGGTCGAGGGCCAGGGCGGGCCGCCCGAAGCGCGGCTGGTGCAGGAAGCCCACGTACGGATCGAGGCCGACGCCGTGCAGGGTGACGGTGAGCTCCCGCGCGAGCACGGCGTAGGCGAAGCTGAGCAGGGCGTTGACAGGGTCCGCGGGCGGCCGACGGTTGCGCCGCTCGAAGGTGAAGGTCTCGCGCAGGCTGGCGTCTACGCGGATCAGCGTGTCGAAGCGCCGGAAGTAGATGGCGGCGGCCTCGCCCTCCACTCCCAGCAGCTCGCTGGTGTCGCTGGCCAGATCGACGCTGGCGACGAGCTCCTTGAGGCGGATGAGGTCGGTCTCCTCGGGCTTGCCGTTTCGACGCAAGAGCACGCGCTGGTTGTGGATCTTGAACGAACCCGCTCCGCGGGGGCGGGTGGCCGTCGTGGCGTCGGTGGTGTTG
>CAZTOW010000052.1:0-66543 GCA_964615375.1 uncultured Enterobacterales bacterium | reverse complement strand
GGCGACCCCAGCCGTAGCAGGGCCGGAGATCCTGCCGCGAGGGGTCGAGGGGGCCCGAGGGGCACCTCACGGAGGGGCGCGCCATCTCTACATGATCAGTTACGCGCCCCGAGTGCGGAGGGTGCCGCCCTGTCAAGGGCGGACGCCCGGTGCCCCGTAGGCCCCCTCGACCCCTCGCGGTCCCGGTCCCCCGGCCTTCGAGGCCCAGCCGCCGGTGCAGGCCCGATCCTGTCGCCGGCCCACACCGATCGGGGAACCCGGCTCAGGCGGAGCGGGGGAGGCCGGCGGCGATGGCGGCTTCTTCGGCGTCGGCGACGCCGGACTCGCGGAGGATGCGGTGGACCATCTGCATGGCGTTCTCCATGGAGTGGTCCATGTTGTTGTACCAGAAGAGGCCCGTGCGCCCGGCCAGGTTCAGGTTGGAGTAGGCGCTGAGCTGGGTGCGGGCGAGGTCGAGGTGCTTCGGGTAGTCGATGTGGTAGATGGGGTAGCTGTCCCGGATGCGCTCGACCCGGACGTCCAGCAGGTTCTTGCGGTCGCGGATGAGGCCGACGCGGATGAGGTCGTCGATGACCCAGTCGGTCAGACGCTCGGCGTGCAGCCAGCGCTGGTCGCCCTCCATGGCCGTGACCTCGACGCAGTAGCCGGAGGTGCCCGGCGGGCTGGTCGTGGGGCAGAAGAAGCGCGGGGTGCTGATGCGGTTGAAGACGATGTCTTCGGCGCCGTAGTAGCACCACTGGAAGTCGCGGGGGGCGTCCTCGCGGACCATCACGTTGTAGAGGAGCAGGCCCAGGTAGTCGAGCTTGGGGACCGTGAGGCCGAGCTGCTTGCAGGCCAGGGTGATGGGGGCGGTCCAGATGACGAGGGAGGGCTCGATGCGCTCCTCGCCCGCCCAGACGGCGTTGATGCGGCCGTTGCCGCCTTCCAGGCGCGCCGGGGTGCCCGTGAGGATGCGTCCGCCGAGGGCCTCGATCATCTGCGCGACCTGCACCCAGGTCTTGTAGAGGCCGCCCTTCGGGTAGAGGAAGTCCACCTCCGCCTTGTCGAACTGCAGGAGCGTCGACTTCAGGAGCTGGAAGAGGTTCTGCATCTCCAGCTTGTCGTCGATGATGGCGCGGTTGATGCCGACCTTCGCCCAGTCCGAGTGGGTCTCGCGCGGGTGGATGCCCAGGAACTTCTCCGAGTAGCCCCGGAAGAAGTGCTCGTAGAGAGTCGGGCCGTACTGCCGGAGGACGTAGTCCTCGAAGCTCGTGTTCCCGTACTTCTTGAGCCCGTTGACCGTCAGGTCGCCGAAGGACTTCGCCGCCAGCGCGGGCGGGAGCTGCAGCAGGTTCTTCGGGTGCAGGGGCCAGCGGTAGTAGTCGCCCTGGAAGTAGACCTCCGACTTGCGCGGGAAGAAGGTCGCATGCCGGTGCAGCACGCGCTCCAGGTAGGTGGCGATGTTCGGGTTCGCCGTGTGGAAGCGGTGCGGCCCGATGTCGAAGACGAAGTCGTCGTACACGAAGGACTTCGCCAGCCCCCCGATGTCGTCCTCGCGCTCGATGACCACGACCTTCACGCCGGCCTCGGCCAGGAGGTGAGCGGTCACCAGGCCGGTGACGCCCGCGCCCACCACCACCACCGGACCGTCGAACACGGAAGCCGTCCCTCGCGTTGCGGAGCCTGCCACGGCGCCCTCCTCGGAAGCGCCGCACTATAGCACCCTGCTGCCGGTTCCGCACGCACGAGCACGCGAGCTTCGCGCGCTACGCGCTTCGGCCGCTCAACTCCCGCCGAAGGAGCGCTTGAGCGCCTTGACCTCCAGGTAGCCACTGGAGGCGTTGATGCCGTACTCCATCGTGTGCGCCTCGTCGTCGAGCTGGCGCAGCAGCCAGTTGTCGGTCACGGCGTTGATGTAGGCGGTCTTGTAGAGCCGCGTGGTCCCGCCGCGATCCTCGAGCTTCCAGTCCCAGTACGAGCCCTGCAGCGCCCCGTCCAGCCAGACGCCGCGGATGGTCCAGTGGGCCCGGTCGATCTGGTAGCGCCCGCTGAACTTCACCGGCGGCCCCAGGACCTGGAGGTTCCAGGCCACGTCCACGCTGTCCGCGGTGCGCGCGATGATCCGGCTCTCCGCCACCTGCGGGATCCAGGTGCTCCAGTGGTCGAAGTCCAGGATCCGCTCCCAGACCGCCTCGATGGGCGCGGGGATGTCCGTGATGTTGGTCACCTGGCGCAGGTGGCCGTCGCTCTTGGACTCGAAGACCGTGACCTCGCCGCGGGCCAGCCAGGTGTCGAGCTCGCCGGCCAGGGCGCAGAAGAGGAGGAAGGAGCGCATGTGTACTCCAAGGCGCTGACGCTGCGCCAGACCGACGTTAATTCAGCGGGATGCAGCCCGCATGGAACCCCTCCCGCTTCGCCGCCAACCGCGCCCGCCTGCTCGGGGCCCTCGGGCCCGGAGAGGCCCTCCTCCTCTTCGGGGGGGCTGAGGTCCACCGCAACTCGGACAGCACGCACCGCTTTCGCGTGCACAGCGACGTCCACTACCTCAGCGGCTGGGAGGACCCCGAGGTCGCCCTGCTCATCCGGGCGGGCTCGGACAAGCCCTTCGTGATGTTCGTGCAGCCCAGGGACCCGGAGAAGGAGATCTGGGACGGGCTGCGGCCGGGCCCGGAGGGGGCGAAGGAGCGCTACGGCGCGGACGCGGCGTGGAGCATCGAGGAGCTCGGCAAGCAGCTCCCCGACCTGCTGCTGGGCTACCGCGTGCTGCACTACCGCTTCGCCGAGGACGCCGCCCGCGACCGCACGGTGCGTCACGCGGTGCAGGTGGCGGCGCGCAAGGCGCGTCGCGAGACCTGGCAGGACACGCCGGACACCTTCGTCGATCCCGAGCGCCTGCTGCACGAGCTCCGCCTGACCAAGACCCCCGACGAGCTCGAGCTGCTCCGTCAGGCCGCGGCGATCACGGCCGAGGCGCACCTCGCCGCCATGGCGATGACCCGCCCGGGCGTCCACGAGTACGAGCTGGAGGCGAGGATCGACCACACCTTCCGCGCCCGCGGCGGCGTGGGGCCCGGCTACGAGACCATCGTGGGCGGGGGGGCCAACGCCACGATCCTCCACTACCGCTCCAACCAGGAGCCGCTCCGGGAGGGCGAGCTGGTCTGCGTGGACGCCGGCTGCGAGTACGGCCTCTACACCGCCGACGTCACCCGAACCTGGCCGGTCAGCGGGCGCTTCACCGACGCCCAGCGCGAGCTCTACGAGGTCGTCCTGGACTGCCAGAAGGCCTGCGTGGAGGCCAGCCGCCCCGGGGCGAGCTGGAAGGAGCTCGGCGACCTCTGCAACCGGATGCTGACGGAGGGGATGGTGCGCATCGGGCTCCTCGCGGGCGAGCCCGACCAGCTCATCGCCGACAAGAAGCACAAGAAGTACTTCCCGCACGGGCTCGGCCACTGGCTGGGCATGGACGTCCACGACGTCGGCGCCTACACCCGCGCCGGCACCAGCCGCCCCTTCGCCCCCGGCAACGTCCTCACCATCGAGCCCGGCCTCTACGTGCGCCCCGACGACCCGGACGCCCCCGAGCGCTTCCGCGGGCTGGGCGTGCGCATCGAGGACGACGTGCTGATCACCGAGGGCGCGCCCGAGATCCTGACGGCGAGCATCCCCAAGGAGATCGCCGACATCGAGGCGGCCGTGGGCGCCGACAGAGCTGTTTGAAACATTCCCCGATTTTCAAACAGAATTGTCTGGAGCGGCGCTCACTCGGCCGGGTCCCGAGCGAGAAGCTCGGGGATCGGCCAGAGCGCCATGGTCAGGTAGCTCAGCGCGAAGGGCAGCCCGGTGGCGGGCATGATCCAGGCCCAGCCCGCGCCGCCCAGGTAGATCGCCCAGGGGCCGGCGACGTGCAGCGCCGTGCTCAGGAGCGCCAGCCCCACCACCCAGCCCTTCCAGCGCCCGCCGCGGGCCAGCAGGAAGAGGTGGGCCAGCACCAGCAGCAGCACGGGCATGGTGAAGAGGTGGAAGTGGCTCTGCTGCAGCAGGTCGTGGAAGGAGCGCTCCACCAGGATCTCGGTGGCCTGCGGGTCGTCGGCGTTGCCCAGGTAGTGCGCCGCGACCGAGCGCAGCCCGAGCCCGAGCCCGTCGTAGTAGAGGCCCATGGCCGTGGCGAAGCCCAGCGTGGTGAGCCCCAGGAAGCCCGCGTAGAGCAGGCGGGCGGGCCTGGGCAGCGTCCTCAGCGATCCCCCGGGTCGGCGGAATTCCCTCATCGTCTCCTCGTGTTCTCAGCGCTGGGTCTGGTGGTGCTGGCCGCGCTGGCCTGCGCGCGCGTCCCGCCGGAGGCGCCACCCCTGGCCACGGCCACCGGGCTCGCCATGGGCGGGGAGCTGCGCGTGGTCGTGCGCTGCCCCGAGCTCGCCCGCCATCCCGACTGCCTGGCCGCCGCCGTGGCCGCGCGCGACGAGGTGATCCGCCTCGAGGCGCTGGTCACCGACTGGGAGTCGACCGGCGAGATCGCCCGCCTCAACGCCCACGCCGGGCAGGGCCCGCAGCCGGTCTCCCCCGAGGTGGAGGCGCTGCTCCGGCTGAGCCAGCGCGTGTCCGAGGCCACGGACGGCGCCTTCGACCCCACGATCGGCGCGCTGTGGGGGCTCTGGGACTTCGAGGCTGCCCGCGTCCCTTCGCCCGACGCGCTCTCCGCCCGCCTGCCGCTGGTGGGCTGGCGCGCGCTCCAGGTAGGGGAGGGGACGGCGACCCTGGAGCGGCCGGGCATGGCGCTCACCCTGGGCGGGATCGCGCAGGGCTGGGCCGCGGAGCGCGCGCTCGCCCTCATCCCGGAGGGCTGGGAGGCGGCGGTGGACGTCTCGGGGGACGTCGCCGTGCGCGGGCGCTGGACCCTGGAGGTGCGCGACCCCCGCGGTGAGCCGGACGAGGGGATCGCCAGCGTGACGATCCGCGACGCCACGCTCAGCACGGCGGGGGACTACGGGCGCGCCTTCGTGCAGGATGGACGCCGATATCACCACATCCTCGACCCGCGCACCGGCTGGCCGTCGGAGGCCGCCTGGTCGGCCACGGTGGTCCACCCGCAGGGCGGCGTGGCCGACGCGCTGGACACGGCGCTCCTCGTGTTGGGCCGGGACGCGCCCGCCGTCCGCGCCCTGGGGGCCTGGGCCCTGGTGGTGGACGCCGACGGCATCCACGAGCGCGGGGATCGCGGCGCGGGCGTCGAGGAGCTGCACCTCAGGCGCCGCCCGACGGATCCATGAGCGTGAACAGGACGACCGCCCGCTTCACGCCGGTCGCCATGGCCTTGCTGGAGAGGGTGGCCCCCGACACGATGCGGACGTCGCGCCCGGCCACCAGGGGATCCGCCGCGGTCTTCCCCACGAACTGGGCGCGGAAGCGCTTGTCGCGCACCTCGTCGCCGTAGCGCTCGCGGTAGACCATGACCTCGTGCCGGACGACCCGGCCCTGGGGGTCGAGCTGCACGGCGAAGGTGATGGGCTCGTGCTGGCCGAGCTGCTCGTCCACCAGCATCCAGCCCAGCAGCGTCCCGCCCTGCCAGGCGGCGGTGAAGGTGTAGGCGCTCTTCGCCGGGGTGTAGCCCAGGGCGGCGCGGGCCCGCTCCAGGCGCGCGGCGTCCAGGGGGAGCGCGAGCTCGGTGGCGCGATCGGCCGTGGGGAACATGTCCTCGAAGAGGGCCTCGGGCGTCCAGTAGACGGCCGCCGCGCGCGCCGAGGGGAGCGCCGCCCAGAGGGCCAGGAGGATCAGCAGGAGGCGCACTGGGGTCCCCTGAAAATGAAAGTCATTTTCATGTAGCGTCCGCGCGCCGGGCCGTCAACCCGCCTGGCGCGGGGCCCTCAGGCCGAAGAGGAGTGCAGGTCCAGGTGGGACCAGAGCGCGCGCTCCAGGGGGCGGAGCAGTCGGTCGGCCGTCGGGTCGGGGCGCTCGTCGAGGGCGAGGCGGGCCTGCTGCGCGGCCTCCACGGCCTCGATCCGGTCGCCCAGCATCAGCGTGCGGCGACCTCGCCCGATGAGCAGCCAGAGCTCTCCTCGCGCCGGGTCGCGGGTGGCGGCGCGCTCGGCCCGCTCGAACCAGGGGCGCGCGGCGCCGGGGCCCTTGCGGCGCAGCTCGATCTCCGCCTGGCAGACGAGGATGGGCGTGAGGAGCTCGGTCCTCCGGGAGAGCAGCGCCAGATCCTCGGCCAGCGCGAAGGCCTCGCGCGCGGCGTCCAGCTGCCCGAGCTCAGCGCGGATGAGCCCCAGGGTCCACGCCTCTTCGGCGCGGCCCGGTCCCTCGGGGCCGCCACGCGCGCACCCGCCGAGCTCCAGCACCATCGCGGCCTCCTCGACGCGCGCCGCCTCCCAGAGCAGCAGGGCCCGGAGGGCGCGGGCCTCGCAGAGGCGCGGGAGATCGCCGAGGAGCTCCAGGATCTCCACCGCCTCCTCACAGGCGGTGAGCGCCTCCTGGGTGTCGCTCATGTCGCGCATGAGGCGGGCCCGACACATCCGCTCGTCGGCGAGCTCGGGGGTGAGCCCCTGCGGGGCGAGCAGGCCGTGGGCGGCGAGCTGATCCTCCAGCGCCTGCTGCCAGCGGCCCGCGCGTCGGCGCAGGTCGGCGCGGATCGCCAGCGAGGCCCCCTCCCCGCAGGGATCCTGGGTGAGCTGGGCGATGGAGCGGGCGGTCTCCAGCGCGCCGAGGGCGGCCTCTGACCGGCCGATGTGCAGGTAGCTCACCGCGAGATCGCGGAGCGCCGCGCCTCGGAGCTGCGTGAGCCCCAGGGCGGCGGCCCGGCTCATCGCCAGGGACAGCGTCTGCTCGGCGTCCAGGTCGCGCCCCAGTCGCGCCTGCAGGAGGCCCCGACGGTGCGTGAGCTCGGCCTGGGCGGCCTCGAGGTCCGGGCGGCGGGAGGCGGCGTGCTCGGTCCAGATCTCGATGTAGTCGAGGCCGGCGTCGTAGGCGCCGTGGAGGATGGACAGCTCCACCAGGACGCGGGCCAGGCTCAGGATCGCGTCGCTGCGGCGCTCGCGCGCGAAGCCGAGCGCGGCGCAGAGGTTCTCTTCTTCCTCGTCGAGGAGCTCGGAGAGGGTGGCCGCCCGCCACTGAGGCTCGACCGCGAGCACCTCCTCGGCCAGCGCCCGGAAGAAGCGCGCGTGGCGGTCTCGCGCCTGCTCGGCGCGATCCTCGTCGAGGGCCAGCGCATGCCGGGCCACGAGCGGCACCACCACCCAGCGCGAGCGCTCGGTCTCCTCGTCGAGGGCGAGCAGGAGCCCGCGCCCGCGCAGGGACTCCAGGGTCTGATCCACCGTGGGCGCGCCCGTCAGGGCCGCGCTCTCCAGCACGGCGGAGGCCGCCAGCATCGTGAAGCCGCCCTGGAAGACCGAGAGGCTGGTCAGGGCGGCGCGGTGGTGGACGGAGAGCTGCACCCAGGTCTCGTCGAGGAGCTGGCGCACGCTGCGCGCGGGGTGGCTCGCCGAGGTCAGGCGGTCCGAGAGCAGCGCGAAGGGGTCTCGCTCCAGGCGCGCCAGCAGCTCCGCGGGCGAGAGCAGCTCCAGCCAGGACGCCGCGATCTCCAGCGCCAGGGGCAGACCCCCGAGGCGGCGGGCGGCCTGCGCGAGGATGGGCAGGTTCGCGGGGGCGTCCAGCAGGCTGTGCTCGGCGCGGGCTGCCAGGGCGGACTGACGCATCAGGGTCAGCGCGGGGGCGGCGCGCAGGGTCTGGAGCTCCGCGGGGTCGCCCGGAGCGGGCGCGTCGGGGACCGGCAGCGGCCCCAGGAGGAAGCTGGTCCACCCCGCCCAGGACGGGCCCAGGCGCCGCGTGGCGACGATCTGGAGCTCCGGGGCCTCGGTGAGCCAGCCGGTCACGAGCTCGTCGAGCTGCAGGCCGAGGGTGTCGCCGTGCTCGAGCAGGAGCAGGCCCGGCCCCATCTCCGCGAGGGTCGCCTCCACGCCCAGCAGCGTGTCTCCCCGCTCCTGCGTCCCGTGGAGCGCCGTCAGCACCGCCCGCGTGGCCTCGTGCGCGCTCCGCGCGGCGCGCAGGTCTACCCGCCAAACGCCCCCCCGGAACCGTTGTGTCCCGGCGCCCTCGACCAGGCGGTGCGCGAGGTGCAGGGCGAGGGCGCTCTTCCCCACGCCGACGAGGCCGTGGATCAGGACGGCGCGCTGAGGGGCCAGCACGGCCTCCAGGGCGCGGTGGAGCTCGGCCTCGCGCCCGAGGAGCGGCGGGGCGCTCGGGAGGTTGTGGGGGACCCTGGGGGCCGGGCGTCCGCGCGGCGCGGGCCAGCGCTGGGCGGGGAGGTCCGAGAGCTCCACCTGCCAGAGCTCCTCGGGGATCTCGCTCTCGGAGAGGAGCCAGCGGCCCAGGGCGAGGAGCCGCAGCCCGGTGGGCTCGCCGCGCTCTCGGACCGCGCGCGCCGAGGGATCCGTGAGCAGGACCTGCCCGCCGTGGGCCGCCTCCGCCACCCTGGCCGCGCGGAGCATGGCCGGTCCGCGCACGTCCATGCGCCCGCCGACCGGCTCCTGCTCCACGTTCACGCTGGCGTGGTGGACGCCCATGCGCACCCGGAGGCCGTTCTCGGCGCCGAAGGGCTCGGGCCAGACGGTGCGGGCGAGGGCCTGCTGGGCCTCCAGGCAGGCGAGGGCGGCGGAGAGCGGGTCGCGGAAGAGGACGCGGAAGGCATCTCCCTCGGTTCGAAGCTCATAACCGCCGTGCCGGCGGAAGACGTCCCGCATCACGCGGTCGTGGAGGTCGAGCACCGCCGGGGCCAACGCGGCGTGCTGCTCCCATAGACGAGAGGACGCGACGATGTCCGTCGCGACGATGGAGACCTGCTGCCTCAAGTCTCTGCCATCCAGATCCAACAACCTTAACCGATAACGGTTAGGAGATCCATGGCGCGATGCTGCGGACGAGGAGATCTTCGTCCTTCGCCTCGTCCGAGGTGGAGAGGCGCGTGAGGTCCCGGGTCCGCGCCAGGCCCACCGGGTCGCCCATGGCCACGAGCGCGGGCAGGGCCTCCAGCAGGGCGTCCCTGGACTCCTCCTCCATGCCGAGGGCGTGGGCGAGGTCTCCGAGCGCGAGCCGGGCGCGCAGCGCGAGCCGGGAGGGGCCGAGCGCCGCCCCCCGGAGCACGGCGACCCGGAGGGCGGCCCAGGCCTCGTCCAGCCGAGCCTCCGCGCGCGAGAGGTCCGCGCGCAGCATGAGCGCGTCGACCTCCATGTGCCGGTTCTTCGTGGCCCGCGCGAGGAGCAGGGCCTCCTCCAGCTCCGCGCCGCGCAGGTCCACGCCGTCCTCCAGGGCCCAGCGGACGCGCTCCAGGAGCACCCAGATGATCCAGCGGGGATCACCCGCGCGCCGCACCAGGCCGAGCGCCCGGTCGAGCCTGGCCCACACCTCCTGCGCGCCGTTCCGCCCCGCCGCGACCCGCAGCGTGAGCGCGGCGAGCCGGCCGCGGAGGCCGGGGGGGCCGTCCCGGGGCACCCGCGCGATGGCCTCCCCGAGGTGATCGCGCGCCTCGTCGGACCGGCCGACCGCCAGGTGCGCGTCCACCAGATCGGCGTGGAGCCCGGCCACCTCGATCTCAGGCAGATCGGGCAGCGCGGCGGCGTTCTCCAGGGAGCGATCCAGCAGGGCGGCGGGGCCGACCCGCGTCGCCAGGGCCGCGAGGGCGCGCGAGCCGCGCAGGGCGCTCGGGCCGTCCCCACGTCGCAGCGCCCGCCGCGTCGCCGCGACGAGGTTCTCCTGGCTCCGCATCAGCAGCTCGAGGGTCGAGCCCCCCTCCGGGCCGTCCAGGCGGTCCAGGACCTCGCGCTCGCCCAGCGCCGAGAAGTGCTCCATGTGCCGCCGCTCCGCCGTCGCGCGCGCCGCCGACCCGCTCCACGGGGAGCCGTCGGAGCGTTGAAGCTGGCGGGACTGGCCGAGCAGCTCCATCCCCAGGCCCAGCATGTGGCCGGGCACCCGGAAGCAGAGGGTCTGTTGCCCGCCGAAGTGCTCCAGGCCGCGGGCGAGCAGGTTGTGGTCCAGGAGCGCGCCCAGGGCGGCCAGCGAGGAGGGCGCCTCGGGCCAGGGCTCCAGGGAGACGATCTGGTCGACGTCCCAGGCGGAGAGGGGGCCGCGGAACACGCAGAGCTGCGCGAAGGCCGCCTGCGTCCAGGCGGGGAGCGTCTGGATGCCGCGGGTCAGCACCGCGCGCACCGCCTGCGCGGTCTCCGGGTCGGGGCCGAGCTCCACCGTGGCGCTCGTCACCCAGCGGTGGATGGCCTCGCGCCAGCGCTCCAGATCCTCGCCCTCGCCGCGCTCCGCCATGATCTGCAGGGCGAAGGGCAGCCCGTCCACCCGCGCCGCCAGCGCGCCGAGCGTCTCCAGCAGCCGCGGGTCCGTCTTCCGGACCGCCTTCCCGAAGCGCGCCCGCAGCCGATCCAGCAGCAGCAGCACGGCGGGGTTGCGGCGCAGGGCCCGGTCGCTCTCTCCCGGGCGCGGGGCGCGGAGCGGACCGACCCGCAGCACCCGCCCGCCCAGGGCCACCGGCATGCTCCGGCTGGTGACGAGCAGCCGGAGCTCCTGCGCCCGCTCGCGCAGCCGGGCCGCCCAGGGGCCCAGCACGAGACGGGCCTGCTCAGCCTCGTCGAGGATGATGAGCGTGGCGGAGCGCGTCGCCAGGAGCCGGGCGAGGTGACCGGTGGGGTCCTGGTCCAGGTAAGGGGCGCCGAGGGCGCGGGTCACCGCCGCGGTGAGCTGCTCGGGCGTGCGGGCTCCGGCCGCGCTCACCCACCAGACGCCGTCGGGGAAGCGCAGCTCGCCGAGGCCCGCCTCACACCACAGCGCAAGCTCGGCCGCGAGCCTGGACTTGCCCACGCCCGCCTGCCCGAGGAGGAGCAGGCTGCGCTCGCCGGCCTGAAGCGCGCTGGCCGCCTGCGTCAGCGCCTCCTCCCGCCCGAAGAGCGGCGCCGCCAGGGCCGGGAGCCGGGCGGTGGTGGGCGGCTGGTTCACCACCTGGGTCGTGCGCAGCGGGCGCATCACGCCCGAGCCCTGGCCGCGCGGGCGGAGCTCGAGGATCTCGGCGCTGGCGTTCATCCCGCGGAAGTGGTGAACCCCGCGGTAGCCGATCCAGGCGTCCTCCTGGCCCGGGTTGTCCACCGGGAAGCCGTGCTCCTCCGCCGCGGCGAGCAGATTGCGGGTCAGGAGCGTCTGGCCCCCCTGCGTCGCCATCGCCAGGCGCGCGGCGAGGTTCATCGTCGTGCCCAGGTAGTCCAGCCGCCCCGTCACCGGGTCCGGCCGCACCACCAGGGGGCCGATGTGCAGGCCCATCCCGACGTGGAAGAGGCCCTCGCCCAGCTCTCCCCGGCCGCGGCCCTCCTGCGCCTGGATGGCCGTGCGCAGGGCGAGCGCGGCGCGCAGCGAGGCGGCCGGGTCATGGAAGGCGTAGACGTAGGTCGTGTCCTCGCGCTTGATCTCGTAGCCGCCGAAGCGGGAGAGGGACACACGAACCTTCTCTTCGTAGAGGCCGAGCGAGGCGCTCAGGGCGTCGCCGAGCGAGGCCCAGAGCGTGTCGAGCTCCTCGACGCGCACGAAGAGGATGGTCGCCTCGCCAAGAGGAGGCGCTGTGTGGGGTGCCGCGAGCACGGCCACATCCTACCACGAGAACCCCCGAACGGGTGTTCGGGTCCGGCGCGCTACTTGTTCGTCCAGAGCGCGCGCTCGGCCCGACCCAGCCGCTCGTTGAAGGCGACGAGGCGGTTGGCGACGTCGGCGAGCAGCGTGCGCAGGACCCGCGCCGCCAGATCCGGCCGCCGCGCCGTCAGCGCGTCCAGGTAGCGGCGGTTCAGCACGACGGCCCGCGAGGCCATCACGGCGCGCGCGGTCACGGTGTGCGTCGCGTTCCCGGCCAGCGCGAGCTCACCGAAGTGCAGGCCGGCGCCGAGCTGCGCCAGCGGGAAGCCCTGGCGGCTCAGCTCCACCGAGCCGCTCTCCAGCAGGAACATCTCCTCGCCCGGGTCACCCTCGCGGAAGATGACCTCGCCCTCGCTCAGCTCGCGGACGTGCATGTAGGGCGTGAGCAGGCGCATGTCCTGCTCCTTGAACTCGCGGAACAGCACGCAGGCCGAGAGCACGCGCGGGATGTCGGTGATCTGGCGGTCCTGGGCGGCCAGCACGCGCACGACGATGGCCGTGGCGTTGTCGTCAGAGCCCCGCGCCAGCGCCGTCTCCACGAGGCCGCGCGCGGCGGCCCGGGGGTCCTCGCTCTGGGCGAGCTGGGTGAGCTGCGCGGGCTCCAGGTGGGCCCAGACTCCGTCGGTGCAGAGGATGAGCACGTCCCCGGCCTGCAGCGAGGCCTCCACCACGTCCGGCTCCACCTCCGCGGTGGTGCCCAGGGACTGGTAGAGCACGCTGCGGTTCGGGCTCTTGTTGTACTCCTCGGCCGAGAGCTGGCCGCGCCGGAGCTGGGAGGCCGCCACGGAGTGGTCCTCCGTGAGCTGCTTGAGCTGCTCCTTGCGCAGGCGGTAGATGCGCGTGTCGCCGACGTGCCCGATGATCAGCCGATCTCCGGCCAGCACCATCGCCGACAGCGTCGTGCCCATGCGCAGCCCGGCCTGCTCGGCCATGGCGTAGAGCTGGGTCGCGCCGCCGGTGAACAGGGTCTCGATCTCGTCGAACAGGGCCGATCGCGCCGCCGAGCTCGCCCCCGCGCCCAGGGCGCGCGCCTTCTCCGAGAGGTTCGGCACGGCGCGGCGCACGAGATCGATGGCGGCGGCGGAGATCCGCTCCCCCTGCTCGAGCCCGCCCATGCCGTCGGCGATGGCGAAGACGCCCTCGTCGGCGAAGACGCCCATGGCGTCCTGATTGTTCTCCCGCACGCCCGCGCGGGAGAGGTTTCCGTATTGTACGCGCATGACCGGGAGAGCTTATCACAGCTCGGGGGCGTCGGGGTCCAGCTGCAGGCGCCGGCCGCCGCGCGCGATCGTCGTGCGCAGGCGCCAGAGCAGGAGGAACGCCACGGTCGCCAGCCCGATGGCCAGGCCGCTCCAGACCCCGCGCGGGCCGAGCTCCAGCCGGAAGGCCAGCACCCAGGCCATGGGCAGGCCCAGCGCCCAGTAGCCGATGAGGCCGGTGAGCGCGGGGACCTTCAGATCGCCCGCCCCGCGCAGCGCGCCGAGGCAGCTCACCTGCGTCCCGTCGAAGATCTGGAAGGCCGCCACCACCGGCAGCAGCGAGACGGCCACCGCCGCCACCTCCGGCGCGTCCGTGTAGATCGCCACGAGCCCTCGCGGGAGGAGGAGGAAGATCCCCGCGAAGAACAGCATCACCGCCGCGCCGAGCCCCACGGTCAGCCAGGCCGCCCGCCCCCAGGGCTGCCCCGCCCCCAGCAGGTTCCCTACCCGCGCCGAGCCCGCCGACGAGACCCCCAGCGGCGCCATGAAGGAGAGCGAGGCCAGGTTCAGCACGATGGCGTTGGCGGCCAGCGCGGTCTCGCCGATCCAGCCCATCATCAGCGCGGCGGCCTGGAAGGCCCAGACCTCCAGCGCCATCTGGACCACCCCGGGCAGCCCGAGCCAGAGCAGGCGCAGCGTGGGCCCCAGGGCCAGCACCCCCGCCCCGCGCGGCCAGCTCTCCCGCAGCGCGCCGCGGCAGGCCAGCGCGAGCCCCACGAAGGTGGCGGCGCGCGCAAGGTTGGTCGCATGCGCGCTCCCCAGCGCGCCCAGGGCCGGCATCCCGAACCAGCCCAGCACCAGCCCCAGGTTCAGCACGAGGTTGAGCACGTTGGCGGCCAGGATCACCACGGTCGCCGGCCTCACGATCCCGTGCGCCTGAAGCCAGCTGCGCAGCGCGAAGAAGCCGATCATGAAGGGCGTGCTCCAGGCGGAGAGCTCGCACCAGCGCTGCGCCAGCGGCAGCACGCTCTCCGGCTGCCCCAGCAGGGCCAGCCCCACCCCCGCCTGACGCTGGAGCCAGATGGCGGGCACGCTGATGGCCAGCGTGAGCACGAGCGCGCGGACCAGGGCCCGGCCCGCCCCCTCCCGATCGCCCGCCCCCACCGCCTGAGAGACCACCGGGTCCATGGCGCTCAGCGCGAACTGGGCCGGGATCAGGATCCCGAAGCACCAGAGGTTGCCCGAGGCCAGCGCGGCGAGCGGCTGCTCGCCCAGCCGCCCCACCACGGCCACGTCCACCGCGCCCATCCCCACGAGCCCGAGCCCGCCCAGCGCCACGGGCGCGGCCATGGACGCGATGCGCCTCAGCTCCTCGCGCGCCTCCGCCCGGCCCTGGTCTGCCCCGCTCCGGTCTGTCTGTGAGCGCATGAGAACCCCGAGGCCAGGGCCCTATCTCGACAGCCCGCTGTGCTGGGAGGCCCCGCGCGCATTATTGTCAGGGAACCCCACCCATGGACGGACGATGAGCGGACCTCAAAAAGCTTATAAAAACCTCGACTTCCTCAACAGCTCCGCCGCGCGGCACATCCGCATCCTGTGTGAGTACGAGGAGCCACGGGCCCGCTTCAAGGCCCACAACGTCCACGACACCATCGTGTTCTTCGGCTCCGCGCGCGCCCCGCAGCCCGCCGACGCCCTGGCCCAGCAGCACCACGCCGAGCGCGAGCTCAGCCGCGCCAGCTCCGACGAGGAGCGCCGCCGGCTGGAGCACCAGCTCAAGCAGGCCCTCCGCAAGGTCAAGCTCTCCCGCTACTACGACGAGACCCGCGAGCTCTCCCGCAAGCTCACCGAGTGGAGCATGCAGCGGACCGCCGGGCACCGCTACCTGGTGTGCTCGGGCGGCGGGCCCGGCATCATGGAGGCCGCCAACCGCGGCGCGGCCGACGTCCCCGGCGGCAAGAGCGTGGGCCTGGCCATCTCGCTGCCCTTCGAGGAGAAGATCAACCCCTGGTGCACGCCCGAGCTCTCGTTCGAGTTCCACTACTTCTTCATGCGGAAGTACTGGTTCGTCTACCTGGCCAAGGCCGCGGTCATGATGCCCGGCGGATTCGGCACGCTGGATGAGCTCTACGAGACCTTCACGCTCCGGCAGACGAAGAAGGTCAAGAAGCCCATGCCCACCGTGCTCTACGGGCACGAGTACTGGGACGCCATCGCCGACTACCAGGCCATGGTGGACTGGGGCACCATCTCGGAGAAGGATCTGCTGCTCTTCCACCGCGCCGACACCGTCCAGGACGCCTTCGACTACCTCGTTGACGCCCTGGAGCAGAACGAGCGGCTGGAGAACGAGCGGCTCGAGGCCCACCTCACTTCGGCGCGGTGACCTCGACGTTCTCCTTCGCGGAGATCGTGATGGACGCGGTGCCGGTGCCGATGGTGCCCTGCACCAGGTTGCCGGTGTTCGTGCCCATCACGGTGTGGAAGACGCTCACGCTCCCACCCTTGGCCATGAACTTCCCGTTGTAGCTGAGGGGCAGGCGCAGGATCGCGTTGCCGCCGGGGGCGCTGAGGCTGTTGGTCCCCGCGAGGACCGAGCCGTCCGTCAGCTCCACCTTCACGTCACCCCGCGAGGCCGTGACGTTGACGTTCGTGTAGGTGCCGCTCACGTAGGCCCCGCCGTCGCCGTTCGTGGACTTCACGGTGCCCTTGCAGTCGATGATCTGCACCCAGCCCGCCCCGCCGGCCACGGTGATCTTCGCCTCCATCGGCAGGTTCACGGTCAGCGGGATGTCCACCCGGTTGATGCCGCTGCCCTTGCTGGGGATGCGGGTCTTGACGCCGCCGCCGTTGGCGTCCCCCCAGCTCGTCAGGCCCACGCCCTTGCCGAAGTTCTCCATGTTCGTCTTGTTCGTGCCGTAGATCGTGTAGCCCAGGCGCGCGGTGATCCCGGGCGCGTCCATGCAGCGGATCGCGATGGTGCCGCCCGTGTGCGTGATCGTCACGGGCTTGCCCGCCACGTAGTTGGGCGCCGAGGACGACAGGCGGCCCTCGTAGCTGACCTCGCTGCTGCTGCCCTCGCTGCCCAGCTGGATGTCCTTCATGATGTCGTCGATGCCCAGATCCCCGCCGCCCGAGCTCTCCTCCGAGCCCTCCTCGTCCTGGGCATACGCGAGGGTGGGGGCCGCGAACGCGGCGCAGAGGAGCGTGGGGAGCAGGAATCGGGTGCGCATGCCGACCTCCGGGCAGAGAACGCGGTTCAGGCGAAGTCTATTCCGGTCGTGTCGAGCCTGCCCGGGTTATGCCTCTTCATGCCACATCGAGCCTACTGCGATCTGCACATCCACGTCGGCGCCTCCGTCGCGCCGCACATCCTCTGGTCCATCGCCCACAGCCAGGGCTTCAAGCTCCCCGTCAAGGACTACTGGGAATTCGTCGAGCTCATCACGGTCAACCCGCGCCGCGTGCGCTCGCTCGACGACTACCTGAAGATCCTGCATGAGTGGACCGAGAAGATACAGTCCAGCCCCGCCGCCATCGAGCGCGCGGTCTACGAGATCATCGGCAAGGAGTACCGCGGCAGCCGGGTGGAGCAGATCGAGCTCCGCTTCAACCCCATGAAGCGCAACCTGGGCGGCGAGCGCGATCTGGACCACATCATCCACGCCGCCATCCGCGGCATGGACCGCGCGACCCTCGAGTACAACGTGAAGGCCGGGCTGATCTTCTGCCTCGCCCGCGAGTTTCCGCCGGAGCTGAACGAGATCCTGCTCCAGAAGGCCATCAAGTACATGGGCCGCGGCGTGGTCGGGATCGATCTGGCGGGCACGGAGACCAACCGCATCGAGCTGGAGGGCTCGGTGGACAAGTACGCCGAGATCTTCGCCGAGGCGCGCGCCGCCGGGCTGGGCACCACCATCCACACGGGCGAGACCCGGGCCACCGCGGGCGAGGGCGTGATCGCCGCCGTCCAGCACCTCAAGCCCCACCGTATCGGCCACGGCATCCGCGCCGCCTACTCCGAGGAGGCGCTCAAGGTGCTCGCCGACACCGGCACCGTCCTCGAGATCTGCCCGACCTCGAACCTCCACACCCGCGCCGTGCGCCACCTGGAGGAATTCAAGTACATCCTGGGCACCTTCGCAGACCGCGGCGTGCGCTTCACCGTCAACACCGACGGCACCTACCTGTGCAGGACGAACCTCAAACGAGAATTCGACCTGCTCGAGGACGCCGAGATCCTGGGCTCGGAGGATCTGGAGCGCGCGAGAGGCCTCGCCTTCGAGGTGAGCTTCATCGGGAGGTGAGCGGCGATGGCTGAGCTCCCTCCAGGCACCCTCCTGGGTGATCGCTTCGAGATCGCTGGCGTGCTGGGGCGCGGCGGGATGGCGGTGGTCTACCTCGCCCGCGACCGCGTCCGCGATGAGCGCGTGGCGCTGAAGGTCCTGCACGCCCACCTCGCCGCGCTGCCGCAGAGCCGGGCTCGCCTGCGGCGCGAGCTCGCCGCGGCCGGGCGCATCCGCCACCCTCGGGCCCTGGTGGCCAGCGAGCTCTTCGAGCTCGACGGCCAGCTCGCCCTGTCCATGCCGCTGCACCCGGGTCAGACGCTCCAGGAGGACGTGGAGACCCGCGGGCCCATGAGCGCGGACCAGCTCTGGCGCCTGGGCGAGGGGCTGGCGGGCGCGCTGGCGGAGGCGCACCGGGCGGGGGTGATCCACCGCGATCTGGCGCCGGGCAACGTGCTGATCGACGCCGCGCGCGAGGGCACGCTCACCGACTTCGGGCTGGCCCGCCTGGAGGACGCTCACACCCGCACCGCCACCACGGCGCTGGGGACCGCCGGCTTCACCGCGCCCGAGCTGCTGGACGGCGGCCGGGCCGGGCCGCGCTCGGACCTCTACGGGCTGGGCTGCCTGCTCTACCTGGCGGCCACCGGCAAGGCCCCCTTCGGCGCGGACACCCCTGTGGCGACCCTCAAGCGACAGCTCGAAGGCACTTTCGAGCCCCTGGCGAAGGCGCGACCGGACCTCCCGCCGGCCCTCCGCGAGGGCATCGAGGCGCTGCTGGCGACGGACCCCGCGGCCCGGCCGGAGAGCGCGCGGGCGGTGGTCGAGGCGATGGCCAGGAAGGAGGCCATTCAAACAAAAGCGTCTTTTCAAACGAAGACGTCGCAGACAACGAAGACGTCGGCGCCCGCGCTGCCGGCCGCCGCCCTGCGCCTGGAGGCGGGGGCCTATCGCGTGGAGCTCATCGAGCCCCAGGAGCGCCGGCACCGTCGGCGGGAGCGCCAGCGTCACCTGCGCCGGATGCGAAGGTCGGGCCTGGAGGGCGTGATTGAGGGCCTGGCCTCGAAGGTGGAGCCGGCGGTGCGCTCGCTGCTCGGGCTCCCGCCAGGGCGCGAGCCGGAGGAGCTGCTGCGTGACGCCGTGGCCGAGGTGGCGGGGCTCCCGGCGGAGGCGCTCCAGATCTCGCCCGCACTCCTGGAGCCGCGCTTCCTGCTCGTGGACGGCGTCTCCCGCGACCTGGCCGAGCAGCTCGCGGAACAGGCGCGCATCATCGGCTACCGGGCGCGGGTGCGGGACTCGGAGCGGCCCGGCTCACGCCTCCCCACGATCCTCGCGTCGGCCGTGCTCGCGGTCACCCTGCTGGTGGCTGGCGGCATCCTGATGCTGTCCGCCGCGCCCATCGCCGTGCCCCTGGGCATCGCCGTCCTCGCCATGGTCGCCTTCCTCGTCATGGCGGGCAGCGGCGTCTGGGACCGGGCTGAGGCCGGGCTCCCGCGGGCCTACGGCGCCGACCTGCGCCCGAGCCTCAGCCCTGAGTACGCGGGCCGCCTGAGCGTCGTGGACGCGAGCCCCGCCCCCGCCTCCGCCGCCGTCGCGCAGCCCGCTCCTCCCGCTGACCCTCACGCCGCCCTCCTGCTCAGCCTCGGCCAGCGCCTCAGCGCGCTGGAGGAGGCGATCTCCGCGAGCGCCGGCCGCCTCCCCGCCGTCGCCGTCGCCGACCTCCAGTCCACCCTCGGTGAGCTCCGCCTGCGCGCCCGCGCCGTCGAGACCCAGCTCCGCGCGCTCACCGACGAGCTCGGTCGCCAGGACCCGATCGCCGAGGAGCAGGCCGCCGCCCGCGTGCAGGCTCGCCTGGAGCGCATGCAGGCCCGCGCGCGGGCGGGCGAGCCCCTGGACCCCGCGGAGCTCGCCGCCCTGGAGCGCGCGCTCAACGCCCATCAGGTCCGACTGACGGCCCTGGAGGAGGACGAGCAGCGCCTTACCCGCCTCCAGGCGGCGCTCCTGGAGATCGGCGCCGCGGCCGACGCCGCCCGTCGCACGCTGCTGGACACGCCCGAGCCCTCGCGCTCCGTGGAGGATCTGCTGACCCGCCTGCGCGGCGAGAGCGCGCACGCCCGCGCCGCCGAGGACGAGATCGCCGACGCGCGGCGCAGGGCGGCGGCTCGGCAGGGGCAGGGGCAGGGGTGAGCCTCACCCCTCCGGCTGCAGCGTGTCCGTGAGCCGGGCGAGATCATAGCCATAGACCTGCTCCAGATCGTCCAGGAGCTGGTTGTAGATCTCGTCCTCCAGCTGCGGCGTCCGCGACAGGATCCATAGGTAGTCGCGCTCCGGGTGACCCACCAGCGCCCACTGGTAGTCCTCGTCTACGTCCAGGATCCAGTAGTCCGCGGCGAAGGGCCAGAAGAACTGGACCTTCAGCCGCGCGTTGGTCTCGTCGTCCACGATCCAGGCCTTGCCGGTGATGTCATTGACCTCGCCGTCCAGCCCGCCCAGGAAGCAGCGGTTGTAGACCTCGATGTCGCCGTCCTCGCGCAGCGAGTAGGTGGCGGTGGTGCCCGTGCAGTCGGCCTGGGCGCGCATGGGGAAGCTGGCGATCTCGTACCAGGTGCCGAGGTAGCGGTCGGGATCGACGTGGTCGGCGACCGGCATCTCGGAGCTGGGGAAGCTGTGGCGAGCACAGCCGAGGGCCAGCAGGGCGACGGGGAGCAGGGCGAGGGTGCGCATGGTGTCCTCCTGAACTCTATATAAACACTATACAAACCATGCGCAAGCCCCTCGCGATGCTCGTGCGCTGGATCAGCCCATGCAGCGGTCCAGGTAGGTGAGGGCGCTGGAGAGCTTGCTCATCGCCGTGCTCGCCTTGCTCTTCGCGCTGCAGGCGTAGGCGCGACCCGCGGCGCAGGAGTTGGAGGCGTAGAAATACCCGATGTAGGCGTACCAGGAGGCGTCGTACCAGTAGCTGTAGGCGCCGGCCTCGTCGCTGGAGCGCGAGAGAGTCCAGTAGCCGTACCAGGCCTGGATCTTGCCCTTCTCGAGGTTCTCGTAGGCGTACTGGGAGTTCGTCCCGCCCCCGCCGAGCCTGTAGTCGCTGTAGGCGTAGCCGGCCGCCTGGTCCAGGGCCGTCGTGCCGGCGTAGCCGTAGCTCAGCGCCAGATCACAGTCCGTGGCGCTGGGCGGCGGGGCGGGGCTCTCCTCCTCCGCCGCGCCCTCCTGGGCGAGGGCCAGGAGCTCGGCGAGGTCCATGCCCTCGGGGGCGCCGAGGAGCGCGTCGCCCTCGGCGGCGGTGTCGGCCTCCTCGGCCTCCTCCGCGGCGGTGTCGAGCGTCGCGAGCTCGTCGGGGCTGGTGCAGGCGCTGAGGGAGGCGGCGAAGAGCGTGAAGATCAGGGTGCGCATGGGTTCTCCTGGGGTCTGGTCCCGACCGCCGCTCATCGGCGGTCACGCCAGACCCAGGAGCAAGGCCCGTGCCAACGCTCCCCAGGGTCCTTGGACGGCGCAGAGTCCGCCTGATAGGCTCGAGATCGTTGGCCGCGCGCCCCGGTCCTCGGGCCGCGTCGCGCTCCGGGACGTCCCGTGGGACATGGCCGGGACAGGAGGCTCCCTTGCTGGCACAGGATCTGGACGCGATCGTCCTCGCCGCCGCCGCGCGCGGCGCCTTCTCCGGCGTGGCGCTGGTGGCCCGCGGCGATGAGATCCTCTGCCACCGCGCCGTCGGGCTCGCCAACCGCTCCTGGGAGCTCCCCAACACGCTCGACACGCGCTTCCGGGTCGCCTCCGTCAGCAAGATGTTCACCGCCGTCCTGGTCCTCGACCTCGTCGCCCGCGGGCAGCTCGCGCTCGACGAGGAGGTGCTCCCGCGGCTCGGGCTCCAAGGCACGGCGCTGGCGCCGGAGATCCAGGTCCAGCACCTGCTGACCATGACCGCCGGGATCGCCGACTTCCTGGAGGAGTCGGAGGGCCTGGACGCGAGCTGGGAGGCGATGGTCCGGGCATGCTCCATCACGCTGCTGCGGGCCCACGAGGACTACCTGCCCCTCTTCGTCCATCGCCCGCCGCGCGCCCCCGTGGGCGAGCGCCACGCCTACTCCAACGCCAGCTTCATCCTGCTGGGCCTGCTGCTGGAGCGGGTGAGCGGGCGGCCCTACGCCGAGCTCCTGCGCGAGCGCGTGCTGGAGCCCGCGGGCATGCGCGAGAGCGGCTTCTTCGCCGTGGACGACGTGGAGCCCCGCGTGGCCGAGGGCTATCTCTCGCGGCCCGACGGCGGCTGGCGCCGCAACGTCTACGAGCTGACCCCCGCCCCGATGGCCGACGGCGGGGTCTACGCCACCGCAGCGGATCTCGCCCGCTTCCTGCGCGCGCTGGCCGAGGGTCGGCTCCTCCACCCGGAGTGGACCCGGACCATGCTCACCCCGCGGGTCGTGGACCCCGACGACGCGCCGCGGGACGGCGCCCGCTGGTTCTATGGCTACGGCGTCTACGCCCTGGTCCACGAGGACGGGCGCGTGCTGCGCTACGGCCACACGGGCGAGGAGCCCGGGGCCTGCGCCCGCGTCTGGACCCTTCCCGAGCAGCAGCTCCACGTCGTCGTGCTCGGGAACCAGGACTTCTGCGCGGGCGAGCTCAACCAGTCGCTGCTCGCCCGCCTGCGCGAGGGCTGAGGCCGCTCAGCCCTCGTGGGCCTTCGCCTCCAGCCAGCGCTCCGCCTCGATCGCCGCCATGCAGCCCGTCCCCGCCGCCGTGATCGCCTGGCGGTAGACGTGGTCCGCGGCGTCGCCCGCCACGTAGACCCCGGGGATCTTCGTGCGCGGCGTGCCCGCCGGGGTGGGGATGAGGTAGCCGGTCTCGTCGTGGTCCAGCCAGGGCTGGAAGGGGCCGGTGTTCGGCTGGTGGCCGATGGCCAGGAACACGCCCTTGACCGCGTCCCACTGCTGGACCGCGCCGGTCTTCGTGTCCCGGACGCGCACCCCCTCCACGGTCTTGTCGCCCAGCACCTCGATCATCTCGGTGTTCCAGTGAACCTCGATCTTCGGGTTCCCGAACACGCGCTCCTGCATGATCTTGCTCGCCCGCAGCACATCGCGGCGCACCAGCAGGTGGACCTTCGTGGCGAAGCGGGTCAGGAAGGTCGCCTCCTCCGCCGCCGTGTCGCCGCCGCCGATGACGACGATCTCCATCCCGCGGAAGAAGAAGCCGTCGCAGGTGGCGCAGGCGCTCACGCCGTAGCCGCGCAGGCGCGTCTCGCTCTCCAGGCCGAGGTACTTCGCGCTCGCGCCCGTCGCCACGATCAGCACCTTGGACCACAGCTCCCGCTGGTCGGTCTTCACCAGGAAGGGCCAGCCAGACAGGTCCACCTCGCGCACCTCGTCGAACTCGAAGCGCGTGCCGAAGCGCTCCACCTGGGCGCGCATGCGCTCCATCAGCTCCGGGCCCTGGATGCCCTCGGGGAAGCCCGGGTAGTTCTCCACCTCGGTCGTGATCGTGAGCTGGCCGCCCGGCTGAAGGCCGTCCATGACCAGCGGCTCGAGGTTCGCCCGCGCCGTGTAGAGGGCGGCGGTGAGCCCGGCCGGACCCGAGCCGAAGATGACCACGTTCTCGGGGTTCTCGCGGGTTCCACGGGGAGCGGAGGAGGAAGAATCGACGGACACGGGGGCTCCTGAGGCGGATGGGGACAGGGTTATAACCCCTTGTGCCGCGGAGGAGGCGGAGTGTGACATGGGACCGGAGCGGACGGGGGCCATCATCCGGGAGTGCGCGTCGGAGCTCGGCTTCGGCCATGTGCGCTTCGCCTCGGCCGAGGGCGCCCCGGGCATCGAGGCCTACGATCGCTTCCTGGCGGAGGGCCGGCACGGATCCATGGCCTGGATGGTCCGTAGCCGCCCGCCGCGGGCCGACCCTCGCCTGCTGCTGCCCGAGGCCCGGAGCGCGGTCGTGCTGGGGGTGGACTACCGCTGGCCCCGCCCCCCCGACCCGGGCGGGCTCACGGGGCGGGTGGCCAGCTACGCCTGGGGGCGCGACTACCACAACCTGCTGGGCAAGCGCCTGCGCCGGCTGAGCGCCCGACTCGGTGAGCGGATCCCCGGCTTCCTGGCTTACGCCGGGGTGGACAGCCGGCCCCTGGTCGAGCGGGCCTGGGCCGAGCGCGCGGGCCTCGGCTACCTGGGCAAGAACGCCTGCGTCATCGTCCCCAGCCACGGGTCCTATTTCTTCCTGGCGGTGATGCTCACCAACCAGGAGTTGATCTCCGACGCGCCGCTGGGCGACTTCTGCGGGCGCTGCCGGCGCTGCCTGGACGCCTGCCCCACCGCCGCGTTCACGGCGCCGGGCCAGCTGGACGCGCGCCGCTGCGTCTCCTACCTCACCATCGAGCACGACGGCGAGATCCCCGAGGATCTCCGCCCAGGCCTGGGCCGCTGGGTCTTCGGCTGCGACGACTGCCAGGAGGTCTGCCCCCACAACCACGCCCCGCCCACCTCGCCCGAGGCCGAGCTCGCCCCGCGCCCCCGCCACGCCTGGCTCGATCTCCCCGAGCTGCTGCTCAGCGCCGACGAGGCCCTGCTGGAGCGCTTCGTCGGCACGCCCATCCGGCGCGCCTGCCCCGCCCGCCTCAAGCGGAACGCGGCGGTGGTCCTGGGCAACCTGGGCGACCCGGCCGCCCGCCCGGCCCTGGAGCATGCGCGCCAGCACCCGGACCCGGCGGTGCGCTCGCACGCGGCCTGGGCGCTGGATCGGCTGTAGCCCTCAGGACCTCGGCCGCCGCTCGGGCAGCAGGGTGCGGATCTTCCGCAGCAGCGCGTTGTGGGCCGCCAGGCTCCCGTCCGGCAGCCAGGTGGGGCGCGGGGGGACCTCGCCCCGGGCGTGGTCGTTGATCTGGAACCAGGGGAGGCTGCCCGCGGCGGCGGCGTGCAGCATGCGCATCGCGTGGCGGGTCTCGCCGGGCTGGGCGTGGTCCTCCTCCGCCTGCAGGCGCACGTAGGGGCAGCTGAGCCGGCCCACGTGCCGCACCGCCTCCCGCGGGCGCCACCAGGTCTCGTCGTCCATCCCGTGGCCCATGGCCGGCGTCAGGATCTTCCCCCCGGAGGTGATGATCTCCCGGTCGCAGGGGCCCTCCCAGTCGATGAGCCAGGCCGCCTCGGCCCCCTCCCGCACCACCGCGCCCACCGCCATCGCCACGCCCAGCGAGATGGAGACGATGCCCACGCGGTCGGGGTCCACGTCCGGGCGCGAGGCCAGCCAGCGCAGCGCCGTCGCCACGTCGTCCTGGTGCTCGGGCCCGCCCATGTCCTCCTCGCCCCAGCTCTCCCCGCGCCCGGCCGGGTCGAAGTGCAGGGTGAGGCAGCCGAGGCGCGCGACCTCGTCCGCCGAGACCGGGTAGCCCAGCGTGTCGAAGATGGTGCCGGGGTGGTCGATCCCCGGGCACAACACCACCGCGGGGAGCCTGCCGGTGGCGTCCGCGGGTCGGTGCAGGTGCGCGTCCAGCTGATAACCGGCGGTGGAGCGCAGCTTGATCGGCTCCTCGCGCACCGCCGGGCCCTTGCGCGCGCGGAGCTTTCGGATCGCCGTCGCGAGTCGGCGATCGGCGGCCCTGGCCAGCGCTCGGCGCGACACGGTCACGGCGGCTCTCCCTGTCCAGGGCCCTTAACCGCCTCCGGCGCGCGCGCGAGCTCTTCGCGCGTGGGGGCCGCGTCCGCATCCAGCAGTTAAGCAGGCGCACAGGAGCCCCCCCGTGCCCACCCGACCCCTGGACGAGCTCTTGCCTCCCGAGCCGGAGGACGAGCCCGAAGAGCCTCTGGAGCCCGAGCCTGAGGCCACGCCCTGGGAGCTCGAGGACGACGCGCAGGACCCGCTGGACGAGGACCTGGACGCCGAGGAGGATCTGCTCGGCGGCGAGGTGCTGGAGGACGACCGCTGGTGGGCCGCGGACGAGCTCGCCGAGGAGTCCGAGGACGAGGGCAGCGCCACGCCGCTCGTGGACGAGCTGTTGCCCTCGGTCACCGAGGAGGAGGGCTGGGGCGCGCTGGACGAGGAGCCCGAGGGCCCCACGCTTCGCGTAGGCTACGAGGAGTCGGTGCTGCTCATCGAGCAGGAGTACACCGTCAAGGCGAGCTGCGACACGGGCGCCGCGCTCTCGCGCCTCTACGGGAAGCTCCTCTCTCGGGAGGGTGATCGCGCGCAGATCGACCTCCTCGGCCACCGCTTCGACGTGCCCGTTCGGGAGGAGGGGGGCGTGCTGCTGGTCGTGCTCCGGCTGGGGCTGGGGCCGCTGACCCTGGACGCCGCGCTCCCCATCGCCCCCTGGGACGGAGAGAGCCCCCTCGTCCGCCTCGGCCGCGACCTGCTGGCGGGCCGGGTCCTGGTGGACCCCGCCCACCGCCTGCTGCTCCTGCAGGTGCGGTCTTGAGCGCGCCGCGCGGGGTCCTGGGCCGCGTCCTCGCGGACTACGCCTGGCCGCACCGCTGGAGCTACCTCCTCGGGACCGTCTGCCTGCTGGCCACCAACGCCCTGACCGTGGCGATCCCGGTGGAGATCGGCGAGTCCGTGGACACGCTCAACCAGGGCGACGCGATCGGCCCCCACGCGCTGGCCATCGCCGCCATGGGCGTCGCCATCATCGTCGTCCGCGCCCTGTCCCGCGTGCTCTTCTTCAACCCGGGCCGCGACATCGAGTACCAGATCCGGCGCGACCTCTTCCAGCGCCTGCTGCGGCTCCAGCCGAGCTTCTACGCCGGCCAGAAGACCGGCGACATCGTCAGCCGCGCGTCCAACGACATCACCATCGCCCGCGCGCTGATCGGTTTCGGATCGCTGCAGGTGGTCAACACCGTGTTCGCCGTGGGCCTGTCCGGCTGGAAGATGGTGCAGATCTCCTGGGTGCTGACCGTCGCCGCGCTCGCGCCCGTGGTGCTCGGGCTCGCGGTCGTGCAGATCGGCATCGGCCGCATGTTCTCGCTCCAGCGGCAGAACCAGCAGGAGCTGGGCGTCCTGAGCGATCACGTCCTGTCCAGCTTCCAGGGCATCGCCACCATCCAGAGCTTCGTGGCGGAGTCCGCCCTCCAGGCCCGCTTCGCCGAGAAGAACCGCCAGTGGTTCTCCACGGGCATGAAGCTGGCGGCGGTGCGCTCCATCTTCCTGCCCCTGCTGGGGCTGGCCGGCGGGCTCGGCGTCTTCGCCATCCTCTGGGTGGGCGGGCCGCGCACCGGGAGCGGAGAGCTGACCGTCGGTCAGTTAGCTGCCATGACCGCCCTGCTGGGCACCCTGGTCCCGCCGCTGCGCGGGCTCGGCTGGCTGCTGAGCGTGGTGCAGCGCGGGAAGGCCTCGCTGGAGCGCATCTTCGAGCTCCTGGACGCGCCCGTCGATCGCCCCGAGGGGGAGGGCGGCCTGCGCCTGCCCGTCGGTCGCGGCCCCGCCATCCGGCTGGAGCACCTGGACTTCGCCTTCCCCGACGCCCCGGATCGCGCCGTGCTGCGCGAGCTGACGGTGGAGATCCCCGCGGGGGCGACCGTGGGCCTGTTCGGGCGCACGGGCTCGGGGCGCAGCACCCTGCTCAAGGTGCTGGCCCGCCTCTACAACCCGCCCGCGGGCACGGTCTTCGTGGACGGCCACGATCTGCGGTCGCTGGACCTGGACGCCTGGCGCGAGCGCCTGGCCATGGTGCCGCAGCGCCCCTTCCTGTTCTCCGACAACATCGCCGCGAACGTCAGCCTGGACGCGAGCCCCGACCCGGCGCGCGTGGACGAGGCCGTGGCCCTGGCGGCGCTGCGGCCCGATCTGGCGGCCCTGCCCCGGGGCCTGGAGACCGTGGTGGGCGAGCGCGGCATCCTGCTCTCCGGCGGGCAGCGGCAGCGGGTGGCCCTGGCCCGCGCCCTCTACCGCCGGCCGGACGTCGTGCTGCTGGACGACGTGCTGAGCGCGGTCGATCACGAGACCGAGGCCACCCTGGTGGACGCCCTGCGCGGGGTCTCGCGGCGCGAGCACCCGCCCACCACGCTCATCGCCAGCCACCGCCTCTCCGCCCTGCGCCACGCCGATCTCATCCTGGTCTTCGACCAGGGCCGGATCGTGGACCGGGGTCGCCACGCCGATCTCATCGCGCGGGAGGGCCCCTACCGCGACGCCTGGGAGCTCCAGCGTGAGGACGCCGGCGCCGTCGCGGAGGCCTCATGAGCGCGCAGCCCTCCGGCGATCTCAAGGTCATCCGCCGCCTCTGGGCCCTCGCCACCGGCGAGCGCTGGGCCTTCCTCTTCGCCCTCGTCGCCACCCCGGCCATCGCCGCGCTCAGCCTCGCCCAGCCCTGGCTGCTCAAGCAGATCATCGACGAGCACATCGCCCCCGGGGTGCTGGAGGGCCTGCCCGAGCTCGCGCTCACCTTCCTGGGCGCCGTGCTGGGGGCCTACGCGCTGGAGGCCGCCTACACCCTGGTCATCGCCTGGGGCGGGCAGCGCGTGATGGCGCGGATGCGCGAGCGCATGTACGCCCACGCGCTCTCCCTCGCCCAGCGCTACTACGACCAGCGCCCCGCCGGGCTCATGCTGACCCGGCTCACCAGCGACGTGGAGGCGCTGGGGGAGGCGCTGGGCGCGGGCGTGGTGACCATCGTGCTCGATCTGCTGATGATCGTGGGCACGCTGGGCGCCATGTTCTGGCTGGACGCGCGGCTCACCCTGGTCCTGCTGGCGCTGGCGCCGCCGCTGCTGCTCACGCTGAACTTCCTGCGCCGGCGCATGCGCGTGCTCTTCCTGGAGATCCGGGACGCGCAGGCCGCCGTCAACGCCTGCCTCGCCGAGCGCATCGACGGGGTGGAGGTCGTGCAGCTCTTCGGGGCGGAGCAGGTCTGCGAGGACCTGTTTGAGCGCCACAACCGCCGCTTCCGCGACGCCAACAGCGTGTCCAACATCTACGAGTCGCTGACCTTCTCCGTCGTGGACGGCTTCAGCAGCGTCTGCGTGGCCGCCATGCTCTGGTACGGCGCCGGGCTGCTGGGCGGGCTCGGGCTCCACGTCCCGGCGGAGAGCGCGATCACCCCCGGGCTGCTGGTCGCCTTCATCGACTACATCGACCGCCTCTTCCGGCCGCTGCGCGACGCCTCGGGCAAGATCGCCATCCTCCAGCGCGCGTCCACCGCCCTGGTCAAGATCTTCGAGCTGCTGGACGCGGACGATCGGATCAAGGAAGGGGACGTCTCGATGCCGAGCGTCCAGGGCCACCTGGTCCTCCGCGACGTCCACTTCCGCTACAAGGAGGGCGCGGACGAGATCCTGCGCGGCGTGGACATCGAGCTGAAGCCCGGTGAGGTCGTGGCCCTGGTCGGCTCCTCGGGCAGCGGCAAGACCACCGTGACCCGCCTCATCGACCGCTCCTACGACGGCTACACCGGGTCCATCACGCTGGACGGGGTCGAGCTCTCCCGCGTGCGCACCGCCGACCTGCGCCGCCAGATCGCCAGCGTGCGCCAGGACATCCAGCTCTTCAGCGACACGCTCGCCTTCAACGTCGATCTGGGCAACCCCAGCATCACCCCGGAGGCGAGACAGGAGGCCGCCCGCCTGGTCCACGCCGAGGCCACCATCTCCCGCCTGGGCTGGGAGCACGTCCTGCGCGAGCGCGGGGCCGATCTGTCCGTGGGCGAAGGCCAGCTCGTCACCTTCGCCCGCACCATGGCCCACGATCCGGCCGTCATCATCCTGGACGAGGCCACCGCCAGCGTGGACTCCGTGACCGAGGGCCTCATCCAGGACGCGATCTCCCGCATCTTCGAGCGCAAGACCGTCCTGGTCATCGCCCACCGCCTGTCCACCATCCAGCGCGCCGATCGCATCTACGTCATGGAGCGCGGCAGCGTCGTCGAGCAGGGCACCCACGAGGAGCTGCTGGCGCGTGGTGGTCGATATGCGGCCTTGGTCGAGGCGGGGAGCCGGGTCGTCGGCCCGGACGCCTGATCAGCCCCCCGCTCGCTCGCGCGGCGCGCTATCGTGGGGGCGAGGAGGTGCGCATGCACGCGCCCACGCTGGCTGTGATCCTGTTCGTGCAGGGCTGTGTGATCTTCAAGCCCGAGGAGCCCGTGGAGACGGGCGACTCCACCGGCTCCGACTCCGGCGACCCCACCGGCGAGGGCGAGGGTGAGGGCGAAGGGGAGGGCGAAGGCGAAGGGGAGGGCGAAGGCGAAGGCGAAGGTGAGGGCGAGGGCGAGGGCGAAGGGGAGGGCGAGGGCGAGGGCGAGTCGCTCATCGACTGCGACAACCCCCCCGAGCCGGAGCGCCCCCTCGACGAGTGCGTCTCCATGGAGACCAGCTGCGACGACGTGATCCTGAGCGACACCTTCCGCGGCTCGGAGAACCTGGACATCACCCAGTACGAGGCCTGGTACTGCCTCTGGGAGGGCGACTACTCCGGCCCCGAGCGCATCTACGCCTTCGAGCACCCCGGCGGATCGGCGACCTTCACCCTGGACAGCCCCTGCGGCGACCTGGACATCTTCTACATTCGCTGGGAGTACTGGGAGTCCGACGAGGAGTGCCCCACCGAGGGGTACTCCATCCTGGATTGCGAGGTGGACGATGACGACGAGGGCGGCTCCGTGACCATCTGGGAGCCCGAGAGCGGTCACCACTACCTCATCGTCGTGGACGGCAAGGAAGGGGAGGAGCTCCCGTTCTCGCTGACCGTCACCTGCGAGTCCTGAACCCCCTGCCCACGGACAGCCCCACCATGCGCCTCTCCCGCCTCCTCCCGCTCCTGCTCTGTTTCACCGGCACCTCCTGCAACGTCGAGTTCAAGGAGAGCGACGGCGACTCGGACACCGACAGCGACTCGGACAGCGACTCGGACAGCGACTCGGACAGCGACACCGACACGGACATCGACGAAGACGCCGAGGTGCAGGACTGCGACGAGGTCGACGTCGAGGATGATCCCTCCGACGACTGTGTCGTCCGCGAGCTCTCCTGCGGGGACGCCTTCGTCTCCACCACCGAGGGCTCCGCCACCAACAACTTCGAGGGCGAGGTCTACGAGGACTGGTTCTGCTCGCCCACCCTGGAGAGCGAGTTCGAGGGGGCCGACGTCACCTACTCCTTCACCCACCCGGGCAATGGCGACGTCTACATCTACTTCGACTCGCCCTGCGGGGACCTGGGTCTGTTCACCATGTACTGGGTGGACGAGGACGAGTGCCCCGTGCTGGGCAACTACATCCAGGAGTGTGACTCCACCGAGTCCGGCGGCGACGACTTCGTGCGCATCTGGAACAACGAGGAGCGCCGCTACCTGCTGGTCGTGGACAGCCAGGAGGGCGAGGAGGGGGCCTTTGGGATGTCCATCGTCTGCCAGGACAATCTGTAGGCGTTACACCTGTGTTACGAGCTCGGGCAGGGGCTCGCCCGAGCGCCCCCGCAGGGCGTCGTGCGCCCAGGGGGAGACCTGACCGCGCGCCTCTCCGCGGAGTATGCTCCCCCGATGCTCCCGCTCCTCTTCCGCCTGCGCCAGCTCGCCTGGGATCTCCGGGCCAGCCTGCTCTTCCGCCCGCTCTGGATCATCGTGAGCCTCGGGGCCTTCGCCCTGCTCCTGCCGCGCTGGGAGGAGGCTCGGCTGGGAGACCCGCACTTCGCCGCCTTCGAGGCCTGGGTCGCGCTGGAGCCGGGGGCGGCTCAGGTCGTGCTGGGCACGCTGGCCGGCAGCATGATGACCGTGGTCAGCGTGGTGTACTCCATCCTGCTGGTCGCGCTCAGCCTGGCCTCCATGCAGTTCTCCACGCGGATCCTGGCCGGCTTCATGCGGGACCGCACCAGCCAGAACACGCTCGGCCTGTTGCTGGGGACCTTCGTGTTCTCCCTGCTCACCCTGCGGGCGGTGCGCCTGGATCCGCCCTTCGTGCCCGGGGTGGCGCTCAGCGTCTCGGTGGGGCTGGCGGTGGGCTCGCTGCTGATGCTGGTGTGGTTCATCCACCACATCGTCCAGTCCATCCAGGCGAATTTCCTCATCGACCGGCTCGCCTCCCAGACGGAGCCCGTCATCGACGAGGTCTTCCTGCCCGCGCCCGCGACGGCCAGCCCGGCGCCGCCCCTGCAGCCCGACGCCGCCCGCGTGAGCGCCGACCGGAGCGGCTACGTGCAGCTCATCGACCTGGAGCGCCTGCTGGTCGTCGCCTCGGAGAACGGGGCCGAGCTGCACCTGCTCCGCGGCATGGGCCGCTTCGCCCCGGAGGGCGCCCCGCTCTTCGCCGTCTGGCCGCCCACCGCCGCCAGCCCGGAGCTGGAGGAGCGCTGCCGCGAGGCCCTGGACCTGGGGCCCGTGCGCACCATGCAGATGGACGCGGAGTGGGGCGTGCGCCAGATCGTGGACATCGCGTTGAAGGCGCTGTCTCCGGCGGTCAACGACCCCAGCACGGCCGCCACCTGCCTGGACCACCTCACGCGCCTGCTCATCCGCGTCGCCCGGCGCCACGCGCCCCCCTCCGTGTTCACGCGGGGGACGGGCCGCGTCGTGCTCCCGCAGACCACCCTGGCCGACCTCATCGACCTGGCCTTCGAGCAGATCCGCCAGTACGCCCGCGGAGATCTGGCCGTCAGCCTGCGCCTCTGCCGCTGCCTGCGGGATGTGGCGGCCTGCACCCGCGACCCGGCCGCCCTCGCCCGCGTCGCGCTCCAGGCCCGGCTGCTCGCCTCCGGCCTCAGCCCTTCTTTCGCCGAGGAGGAGAAGGACGAGCTCTTCCGCCGGCTGCGGGAGCTGCGGGAGCTGGTGGGGGAGCCTTGAGCCCGGGGGCTGGGCTGAGCCCGGTGGCCCCCAGCGCTCGCCCGGTCCAGGTCCCCGCCGCCACGATCTGCTCCGGGGTGCCCTCGGCCACGATGCGCCCGCCCGCGTCGCCTCCCTCCGGCCCCATGTCCACGACGTGGTCGGCGTTGCGGATCACGTCCAGGTGGTGCTCGATGATGATCACCGTGTGCCCGGCCTCGACCAGGCGGTGCAGCACGCCCAGCAGCTTGTCCACGTCGGCGAAGTGCAGGCCGGTGGTGGGCTCGTCCAGCAGGTAGACGGTGGGCTGGGGGCGACCCATCAGCTCCTCGGCCAGCTTCAGCCGCTGGGCCTCGCCGCCGGAGAGCGTGGGCGCGGGCTGGCCGAGCCGCAGGTAGCCCAGGCCGACATCCACCATGGCTTGTAGCCGCTTCTTGATGGCGCGCTGGTTCTTGAACACGTCGAGCGCGTCGTCCGCCGTGAGATCCAGCACGTCGGCGATGCTCAGCCCGCGCCAGCGCACCTCCAGAGTCTCGCCGTCGAAGCGCCGCCCGCGGCAGCGGTCGCAGCGGATCCAGACGTCGGAGAGGAAGTGCATCTCCACCTGGATGGAGCCGCGGCCCTCGCAGTGGACGCAGCGTCCGCCATCGGGAGAATTGAAGGTGTAACGTCCGGGACCCCAGCCACGCTGCCGGGACGCCTCGCTCTGGGCGAAGAGGGCGCGCACCGGATCCCAGATCCCGCAGTAGGAGGCGGGGGTGCTGCGCGGGGTGCGGCCGATGGGACGCTGGTCCACGGTGACCAGGCGCGCCCCGGGCTGGCTCACGTACCAGGGGGCGAAGACGTCCAGCGCCAGCGTGGACTTGCCCGAGCCGCTGACGCCGGTGACGACGCTCAGGCAGCCGAGCGGGAAGCGCGGCGTTACACCTTTGAGGTTGTGCAGGCTGCTGGGCTGCGCGGTGAGCCAGCCCTTGGGCGTCCGGCGCTGGGCGGGGGTGGGGATCACGCGGCGCCCGGAGAGGTACTCGCCGGTGAGGCCGGGGCCGGCGGCGACGGCGGCGGGGGTGCCCTGATCGATGAGGCGCCCGCCGTGCTCGCCCGCCCCGGGGCCCAGATCCAGCAGGTGATCCGCCGCCCGCATCACCTCCGGGTCGTGCTCCACGACGACCAGGGTGTTGCCCAGATCGCTGAGCCCGCGCAGGGTGGCCAGCAGGCGGGCCGTGTCCCGCTGGTGCAGGCCGGTGGTGGGCTCGTCCAGCACGTAGAGCACGCCCGTCAGCTTCGCGCCGAGCTGCGTGGCCAGGCGGATGCGCTGGGCCTCTCCGCCAGAGAGGGTCTCCGCCGGGCGGTCGAGCGTGAGGTAGCCCAGGCCGACGTCGTCCAGGAAGCCGAGCCGGGCCCCGAGCTCGTCCAGCACCTGCTCGGCGATGGTCCGCTCGTCCGCGGAGAGGGGGATCTCCGCCCAGAAGCGCCGGGCCTGCACCACCGTCATGGCGGAGACCTCCGCGATGGAGAGGCCGGGGCGCCGCCCCTTCTCCAGGGGGGCGGTCGCGGTCGCGCCCAGGGTCACGGCCAGCAGCTCGGGCTTGAGGCGCTGACCATGGCAGTCCGGGCAGGTGGCCTCGCGCCGCACCCACTCGGTGCTGGCGGCCCATCCCTCCACCAGGGGCAGGATCCCCACCCAGGTCTGGGTCTCCTCGATCTTCGCCTTCGTCTTGCCCCAGCTGCGCTCGAAGGAGATGGCGATGGGCTCGGCCACCCCGCGCAGCAGGTCGCGCTTCAGCTCCGCGGGGAGGGCGCGGAAGGCTGTGTCATAAGGTGTATTGTAACGTCGGTACAGCGCGCGTATCAGCGCCTCGGAGCGCGGGTTGCGCAGCAGCACGGCTCCCACCCGCCCGTCGATGGCGCCCTCCAGCGCGTGGCCGGGGTAGGGGAAGAGCAGGTCCAGATCGATGCTGAGGCGGCGGCCCAGGCCCGCGCAGGCCGGGCAGGCCCCCAGCAGCGCGTTGAAGGAGAAGTGGCGGGGCGTGAGCTCCAGCGGCAGCGCGCGGCCGTGCTCCGGGCAGACGGCGGCGCGGGTGAGCACGATCTCCGCCCCGCCCTTGCGCGGCAGGAAGCGGGCGCGATCCTGCCCCCAGCCGTAGGCCGTGGCCACCGCCTCGCTGAGGCGCTCGGGCGGGGCGCTGGCCGGGTCCAGGCGGTCGATGACCAGCCCGACCGCGGGGAGCAGGGCCTCCGGGTCGGAGAGCTCCTGCTCACCCCCGTCGATCATCACCCGGGTCCAGCCCTCCCGCAGCAGCTCACCCGCGCGCTGGCCCGCCGGCAGATCGGCCAGGAGCCAGCCCGCCCCCGGGGCGAGGCCCTGCAGGCGCCGGGCGGCGGCGGTGGGGGAGAGGGCGCGGAGGGGCTGGTGGCAGGTGGGGCAGTGGGCGTGGCCGATGCGCGCGTAGAGCAGGCGGAAGGCGTCGTAGATCTCGGTGACCGTGGCCACCGTGGAGCGGGGGTTGTGCCCGCGGTTCTGCTGATCGATGGCGATGGCGGGGGCCAGGCCCTCGACGTGGTCCACCGGGGCGCGCTCCATGCGGCCCAGGAAGCGGCGGGCGTAGGTGGACAGGCTCTCCACGTAGCGACGCTGGCCCTCGGAGAAGAGCGTGTCGAAGGCCAGGCTGGTCTTGCCTGAGCCGCTGACCCCGGTGATCACGCTCATCTTCCCGGCGGGCAAAGCCACGTCCAGGCCTTGGAGGTTGTGGGTGTGGACCCCGCGCAGGACCAGATCCGTGCCCTGGCCGCGGGGGCGCGGCGCGGCGTAGACGAAGCCGGGCTCTTCCAGTCGGTTTACGCTTGTAACGTCATGAGACAGGCGACCTTCGCGCCGCAGCACCTCCGCCAGCGCGCGGCCGGTGGGCGTGTCCAGGGCCGCCACCCGCTCGGGCGTGCCCTGGCCGACCAGCCGCCCCCCGCCGGCCCCGCCCTCCGGCCCCAGGTCGATCAGGTGATCCGCCACCTTGATGATGTCGGTGTTGTGCTCGATGACCAGGACCGTGTTGCCCGCCTCCACCAGGGCGTTCAGCGCGCCCAGCAGGCGGGCGATGTCGGCCATGTGCAGCCCAGTGGTGGGCTCGTCCAGGATGTAGAGGGTGCGGCCGGTGGCCGGGCGCTGCAGCTCCGTGGCCAGCTTGATGCGCTGCGCCTCTCCGCCGGAGAGCGTGGTGGAGGGCTGGCCCAGGGCGACGTAGCCGAGCCCGGTCTGGTCCAGGGTGGACAGGATGCGGTGCAGCTTGCGGTGCGCGGCGAAGAAGCTGGTCGCCTCGGAGATCGTCATCTCCAGGACGTCGGTGATGGTCTTGCCGCGGTAGCGCACGGCCAGCGTGTCGGGGTTGAAGCGCCGCCCCGCGCAGCTCTCGCAGACCACGTCCACGTCCGCCAGGAACTGCATCTCCACCGTCTTGACGCCGGCCCCCTGGCACTCCTCGCAGCGCCCGCCCTCGACGTTGAAGCTGAAGCGCCCCTTCTTGTAGCCGCGGGCCCGGGACTCGGGCAGCTCGGCGAAGAGGTCGCGGATCAGGTCCATGGCGCCCGTGTAGGTGGCGGGGTTCGAGCGCGGGGTGCGGCCGATGGGGGCCTGGTCGATCTCGATGACCTTGTCCAGGTTCTCCGCGCCCTCCAGCCCGTCGTGCTCGCCGGGGCGATCGTGCTCGTGGCCCAGGGCCTTGCACAGGGCGCGGTGCAGCACGTCCAGGATCAGCGAGCTCTTCCCGCTGCCAGAAACGCCCGTTACAGCGATGAGACAGCCCAGCGGGATCTCGACGTCCACGCCGTTGAGGTTGTTGGCGCGGGCCCCACGCAGGCGCAGGCTGGCGCCGTTGCCCGGCCGGCGGCGCTCGGGGACGGGGATGCGCTCCTCGCCGCGCAGCCAGCGGGCGGTGACGGCGCCGGAGCGCAGGAACTCTCCCGGGGGCGCGCTGGCCACCAGGGTCCCGCCCAGGCGCCCCGCCCCCGGCCCGACCTCCACCAGCCAGTCGGCGCGGGCCATGGTCTCCGGGTCGTGCTCGACCACGATGACCGTGTTCCCCTTGTCCCGCAGGCGCAGCAGGGCGTCCAGCAGGCGGGCGTGATCGCGGGTGTGGAGGCCGATGCTCGGCTCGTCCAGGATGTAGGTGATCCCCTGGAGGCCCGCCCCCACGGCGCTGGCCAGGCGGATGCGCTGCCCCTCACCGCCGGAGAGGGTGGCGGCCGAGCGGTCCAGGCTCAGGTAGCCCAGGCCCACCTGATCGAGGAAGACCAGGCGCCCGCGGATCTCCCGCAGGATCGGCTCACCCACGCTCAGCTCGTCGCCCTCCAGCTTCAGCTCGTCGAAGAAGCGTCGGGCGTCGGTCACGCTCATGTGGGCCAGGGTGGAGATGCTCTGCCCGCGAAAGTCCACGGCCAGGGCCACGGGGTTCAGGCGCTTTCCCGCACAGCTCGGGCACACGACCTGCCGCCTGTAACGTCCGAGACGCTGAAGCCAGGTGTACTTCCACACCTGCTCCAGGGTGGGCATGATGCCGCCCCAGCGCTTCTCCAGGGTCGTGGTGCGCCCGCCGCTCACGCGGGTCACCTCGTAGCGCAGGTCGGAGCCCTCCAGCATCACGCGCCGATGCTCGTCGCTGAGCGCGCCCCAGCGTGTATCGGGCGTTACACCGATGGCCTCGGCCACCTCGCGCAGCACGTCCCGGGAGAGGGTGGTAAACGGGAGGGGATCGTCGCCCTCCAGGGCGCGCAGGGCCTCGCCCACGGGCGCGCGCGGGTCAAACAACAACTCCTGGTCGAAGTCCTCCAGGTAGCCGAGCCCGCTGCAGGTGGGGCACATGCCCTGGGGCGCGTTGAAGGAGAAGAGCCGGGGCTCCATCTCGGGGATGGAGACGCCATGCTCCACGCAGGTGCGCGCCGAGGAGAAGGCGCGGTGCTGGTCGTCCACCAGGCAGGTGACCACGCCCTCGCCCAGGGAGAGCCCGCGCTCCAGCGCCTCCACCAGCCGGTCCCGCTGCGCGGGGTGGGCGCGCAGGCGGTCCACGACCAGCTCGATGGTGTGCTTCTCGTAGCGGGCGAGGGTGATCTCCTCCTCCAGGCTGCGCAGCTCGCCGTCGATGCGGGCGCGCAGCCAGCCGTCGCGCAGGGCCTGGGCGAGCTCCTTGCGGTACTCGCCCTTGCGGTCGCGCACGATGGGGGCCAGCACGATGAGCGCGGCCCCCGGCGACTCGCGGAGCAGCAGATCGGCGATCTGTCCAGGGGAGAGGGTCTGGATGACCGTGTGGCAGACCGGACAGCGCGGCGTGCCCAGGCGGGCCAGGAGCAGGCGGAGGTGGTCCAGGATCTCGGTGATCGTGCCCACGGTGGAGCGCGGGTTGCGGTTCACCGTCTTCTGGTCGATGCACAGCGTGGGGCTGAGCCCGTCCACGCGGTCCACCTTCGGCTTCTCCAGCGTGCCCAGGAACTGGCGCGCGTAGGCCGACAGGCTCTCCAGGAAGCGGCGTTGCCCCTCCTGATGGATGGTGTCGAAGGCCAGCGAGCTCTTGCCGCTGCCCGACAGCCCCGTGAACACCACCAGGCTGTCACGGGGGATCGCGAGATCCACGCCCTTGAGGTTGTGCTCGCGCGCTCCCACGACCCGTATGCTGTCCACGACGCCCTCGCTCAGCGGCCTCAGGGATATCGCGCCCGGGGGGAGGAGGAAGAGGGCCGATGACGATGGGTGCTTCGGGCTGAAAGGTCGGGGGGAGAGGTTCAGGGGGCGTGTTATGGTTCGCCCAGAACCAGGAGCAAGGTCATGCCGATCCCGCGAGCACGTTTCGAGCGCCAGTCTCTGCCGCTTGGGGAGCGAATCCTGGATTTTCTGAAGTCTCAGCCCGACGCGGGCTGGTCTCTGGTCGAGATCGTCATGCGGGTGGAGGGTCTTGCCAATGAGGTCGAGGCGACCCTGTTCTTGAGCCGCGGGAAGACGGCCAGCCAGGGTAGCCCTATCGCGGAATACCAGGCGGCGGTGGAGGATCTTCGTCGGAGGAGCCTCGTAGCGGCGGTGACGGATGGTGGGCTGGTTCACTACATGGCTGTGCCAGGCGCGGTCTGGTCGCCCGATCCGAACGCGGACGTTCCGTTCTGATGCGTGGGAGGATCTTGTGAATCTCGGTGTATTAGCGCCAGAGTTTGGCCTCGAGGGTGCAGGGGGGAGCGCGCGCCTGCTGGTCCTGTTGACCGTCCTCTCTGGCTCCGGGGAGGCTCTCGCCGAGTCGGAGATTCGACACGCCCTGGAGTACACCGCGAAGCCAGACCTCGCCAGGCAGCACGCGGCGTCCCTACGGGCCTTTCTCGATTTCTGCGATGCCTTCGAGCCGGCAGACGATCTGCCATCCTTGGATGAGATCCTGGACGAGCAGTATGACCGATGAGCGCGTACTACCTGGACTCCAATCTGTTCGCCGCGCTCCTCCTCAAACAGCAGCGGCCTGAGATTCAGCGCGAGTGTCGGAGCTGGTTGGAGCGAGCGGAGCGGGCAGAGGTCGCGGGCGTCATCTCTACACTGGTCTGGGACGAGGTCGTCTACACCTGCGGCAGACTCAGCAAGGGCCCGAGCGGAGAGCGGGCATACCATCACAAGGTCGCGCACGAGGCCAGCGTCAGGTTGCTGGCGATGAGCTTCCTCCAGATCGCCTCACCAGGAGTTGAAGACCTTCACGTCGCACAGGATCTCTTGCGCGACCTCCCCCTCCGGCCGCGTGACGCCCTTCACGCCGCGCTCGCCCTCTCCCACGCCGACGGCAACCTCGTGACCCTGGACACCGACTTCGAGCGCCGCGAGCTGCGCGCCCGGCTCGGGCTCAACGTGATCTACCTCGGCGATGGAAGCCTCCAGCCGCGCGCGATCTTGACGTAGCCTCCGCGCCGATTGATCCTCCCGCGACACCCAGGAGGCAGCGTGTTCAAGGAGCTCTTCGGCGACGACGAGGAGAAGACCGATCCGGCCGGCGACGAGCCGACCGAGGCCATGGACGATGAGACCGACACCGGGCGCTCGCGCGAGCCCGAGCGGCAGGACAAGGTCATCAATTACATGGACATCCGCCACCAGATCGAGGACGCGGACGTCTTCATGTTTCGCGGGGACATGCTCATCAGCCGCATGTTCCAGGCGGGATCGGGCAGCCGGTACTCGCACTCCGGCATCGTGGGCTGGTGGCACCGACGCCTGATGCTCTTCCAGGCGGAGCTGGCCTGCGTGCAGGCGGTCCCGGTGAGCGTGGTGGTGCAGGGCTACCAGGGCAAGATCGACTGGTACAAGATCCGGCCTGAGCTGCGGGCGAAGGTGGATCCGGTCGACATCCTGGAGGAGGCGAAGACGAACCTGGGCCTGGCCTACGGCACCGTGGACGTGCTGCGCACCATCCTGCACGACATCGCCGGGATGGACCTGCCCGAGGACTGCGAGAACCCGCACGCCCTGTTCTGCTCGCAGTACGTGGCGCGCTGCTTCCGTCGGGCCGGGCTCCCGCTCACCGAGGAGCCGGACATGGCGGTCTTCCCCTCCGAGATCGCCAGCAGCCCGGTGCTCACCTACATGGGCACCCTGGTCTGTGACCTCGGTGAGGATCGCGCGCGTCACCTGCTGGAGCGCTGAGCCTTGGGCCTGCGCGCCGATCTGATCCGCGCCCCGCGGGCGGACGGCGGGCTGGACCTCTACGACCCGCTGCTGCGCCGCCTGCACTGCTTCGACTCGGAGTGGATCCCGGAGGAGGAGCTCCGCGCGCGCCTGCTGCTGGAGGGGCCCGAGATCGAGCGGGTCCGCGCGCAGATCCTCACGGCGGAGCGGGCGCGGGAGCCGCGCGTGGTCCAGTGGGAGCACGCCTCTCCGCCAGAGGAGATCTGGGCCCTGGCCGCGGATCTCCCGCCTGGCGTCACCCCCGCCTGGCGCAGGCCGGAGCCCTGGCGGCGCCTCGGCGAGGAGCGTCTGGCGGGCAGGACGCTCCTGATCCTCCGGGAGCTGGTGAAGCCCGAGCTGCTGGTGCGGGCGCGTGCGGCGCTCGAACGCGGGCCCTGGCGTCCCGCCGATGGAGGGGTCGTCGTCGGATGGTGGTATTATAACGACGTGTTACACGAGGATCTGCTCGCCCTGCGCGCGCTGCTGCTCGACCCGGGTCTGCGCGCCCTCCTGGGGGCCGCGCTCGGCGTGGTGCTGCCCGGTGGCCTGGTCCTCAACGGCTGGCGCCTGGAGCCCGGGGACCGCTTCCGCCTGCACCCCGACGGCCCGCACTACGTCGCCACCTTCGCCCTGGGCCTGGAGCCCGGCTGGCGGGCCTCGGACGGCGGCGCCATCGCCTTCGGCGAGCCCCACCCGGACGGCATGATCGTGCGCGAGCGCTGGCTGCCCTTCCTGGGCGATCTCTGTGTGTTTCTGCCCCAGGCCACCAGCTGGCACCTGGTGGAGCCTCCCGCGCGCACGCGCACGACGCTCTCGGGGTGGTGGGTGAATGCTTCGGGCTCGGGTGCCGCGCCCACTTCTGGGCGTTAGTCCACGAGGCAGGAGGTGTCCGTGCCCGAGGGGGTGTCTGATGCGCGAGGTCGAGCCGCACCGTCCCGGTTGACGCGCCGTCCCGAGGCGAAGATCCTGAAGATTGAGGATCTTCTCCGAGAGGTGAGCTCAGGACGGCTGCGCGTCCCGCCGTTTCAGCGCCCGCTGCGTTGGCGCGCGAAGAACGTGATCGAGCTCTTCGACAGCGCCTACCGCGGCTACCCCATCGGTGACCTCCTGTTCACCCAGCAGGCTGGCCCGGACCAGGAGATCTCTTTCGGAACGCGCCGGGTCCACGCAGAGGCGCGCCCAGACGCCTGGTACATCGTGGACGGTCAGCAGCGCGTCACGGCCTTCGCGGGAGCGCTGCTGCACCCGGACGCCCGTCCGAGCGGGGATATCCACGCGATCTGGTTCGATCTGGGCGCGGAGACCTTCCACTGGCTCCCGGCGGGGGCCGAGCCAGGGGACTTCTGGGTGCCGGTTCGCGCGCTGGCGGACGCGCGCGAGCTCCACCGTTGGTGGTCCTCCTGGCCGCAGAGGATCGAGCACGAGGAGCTCGTCGAGCGCCTCTACGAGGTGAGCAAGTCCATCCGGGAGTATCAGATCCCGGTCTACGTGCTGCAAGGCGCACCTGAGGACGCTGTCCGCGAGGTGTTTCAGCGCGTGAACAGTCGCGGTACCCAGATGACGGAGGCCGAGGTCTTCAACGCGCTCCACGCGGTCGGCGGGCAGCCAAAGCCCCTCGACCGCCTGCGCGATCGGATCTCCGAGACGGGCTTCGGGCTCCTGGACGAGAAGCTCCTGCTGCGCTGCATCAAGGCCGCGACGGGAGCGGACCCGGGCGCCGATCTCAGCGTCGCGGAGGTGCCCATGGAGCCGGTCGAGCGCGCGCTTCGTCGCGCCGTGGGCTTCCTGCAGCACGCTGGTGTGCCCCACTTCCGGCTCATGCCCTACCTCATGCCGCTGTCGATCCTCTGTCGGTTCTTCGCGCTGCACGAGCGTCTGGAGCCAAGGGATCGGCTGCTGCTCTCCCGATGGCTCTGGCGCGGCCTCCTGAACGGCGCCCATACCCGCAGCGCGCACGCCGAGGTGCGGCGGATCCAGCGCGTCATGATTGGCGAGCGCGCCTCAGACGATGTGCAAGGCCTCCTGCACGAGCTGCACCAGGTCAGCGAGCGGGATCTGGTCTGGGGGGACCTCTGGAGCCCCTGGGTGGGGACCTCCGCGCAGGTCAAGCTGGCGGAGCTCGGCCTGATACACCTGGGCGCCCTCCAGCCCGACGGCTCCAGGCTGGACCTGGATCTCTTCCGCGCCCGGCTGGAACATGACGGTCCAGGGCGCGACTTCTTGCAGGTAGACGCGGGCGTCGGGGACCCCATCGTCGGCCGCTTCCTCCTCTTGGACGGGCGACGCGCCCTCGGGCGGCTGCGCGCGTGCGAGAACCCCCATGTCCTGGCCAGTCACGGCCTGGACGCGGAGGCCGCGAGGCTGTGGCGGGCGGGGGCGGTGAAGGAGATGCTGTGGCGACGCGCAGAGCAGCTCGAGCGTGAGCTCTCTCGGATCTTCTCCTCCTTCGCGGAGTGGAGCGCCTCGGACCGGCCCTCGATCCGCGCCCTGGTGGAGCGCGCGAACGAGCAGGTCCATGCTGGCGCTTGAGGTCTGGCTGCACGGGAAGCGGGTCGGGCTGCTGGAGCGCTTCCCCGACGAGCATTATCGGTTCAGCTTCGCGCAGGAGTGGCTGCGGGATCCCGAGCGTCCGACCCTCGGGCAGATCTTCGAGGATCGACGCCCTGACAGCATCGAGACCTCGGGGCTCACGGGCTGGTTCGGTCATCTGCTCCCGCAGCCTGGTGGCCCGCTGCACCGGCTCCTGCGCGAGGAGGCCACACAGCGCGGCTTCGTCGACGAGGACGGCGATCCAACGGACTTCATGCTGTTGGGGATGGTGGGGGACGATCTGCCGGGCGCCGTGGAGCTGCGACCCGGGGAGCGTCGCTGGCCCTCACCCGTCGGCCGGGACCGGCTGCCGGGAACGTCGATTCGTCGCGAGGGCGGGCTCTACCCCTCGCTGGCAGGGATGCAGCTCAAGCTGAGCGTGGGTCGTGACGAGGACGGTGTGTTCACGGTCCCTGTCTCCGGGCGAGGGGGGCGCTGGATCGCCAAATTTGACCGAGATGGATGCTCCTTTCCCCGCGTCGAGTATGCGACGACCTGCTGGGCGAGCGCCTCGGGGGTGAACACCTCAGACGTCCAGCTCAGTGGGGTCAGAGAGCTGCGTGGGCTCCCGGCCGAGTTCTCCAGGGATGGCCAGGTCTTTCTGGTGCGGCGCTTCGATCGTGCGGATGACCGTCGCGTCCACTTCGAGGACTTCGCGCAGATCCTCGATCGCCCGATGCCCAATGGCTTCTTCCGGGGAAGCGTCGAGGAGATCGCGGCTGTCCTGGCGGCGCTCGAGGCCAGGGATGGTCAGGAGCTGATCCAGCGGGTCGTGTTCTGCGCCCTGAGCCGAGAGTGGGATGGTCACCTGAAGAACTGGGCGATGCTCTATCCAGATGGTCGGCAGGCCCGCCTCAGCCCGGCCTATGACCTCCTGGCAGGTGTCTACGCACACCCGAGCACGAGTGAGGACAGGATGGTGCTGAGCGTCGGTGGAAGCCGACGATTCGAAGATCTCCGGCCGGCATCGTTCCACGGACTGGGCAGGCTCTTGGGTTTGGGAGAACGACTGACAGAGCAGATAGCCGTTCTGGCCGCCGACCGTGTCCGGGAGGCCTGGCTCGAGTCTGCTGCAGCGCTCCCGTGGACCGACCGAGAGCGCGAGGAGCTCGAACGCCACATGGGGCGCGTGCCGTTGGGTCTGCGCTGAACCAGCCCCTCTCCTCAACCCACCAGCCTGTCCAGCACCCTCCCCAGCGCCTCGAAGTCCTCGATCAGCGCGCCCTTTCTCCGGGCCAGGAGCGAGAGCACCGCGCGCTGTAGCCCACGAGCGGGGTGGGCCAGGGCCTCGGAGACCTCGCCCGGAGGCTGGGGACGCGGCGTGAAGCGCGGCCGATCCATCCGTGGTTGATCCCGGTGCAGGACGTGGAAGAAGTCCGGCGCGGCGCGATCCCGGTCGGTGAGCGCGGGCAGGCCCCAGCGGCGACCGAGGGTGCGGAGCACCGAGCTGTGATCGAAGGGGACGGGGCCCTCCGCCCGCAGCACGGTGCCCGGCGAGATCCAGGGGGACACGAAGATGGCGGGCACGCGGACGCCCAGCCGGTCGAAGCGGAAGCCGTGCTCCAGCGGCCAGGGGGGCTCGGCGTGCGGGGGCGTGGCGGCGGGCGGCGGCCAGTGATCGTAGGTGCCGCCGTGCTCGTCGAAGAGGATGACCAGCAGGGTGCGCTCCCAGCGCGGGCCGCGGGAGAGGGCCTCGTAGACCTCGCCGATGAGCTGGTCCCCGGCCACGACGCTGGAGCGCGCGGTCTGGCCCACGAAGTAGGCGGGGTGCATGTCGTTGTTGTCGACGAGGATGCGCGGCTGAAGGAAGGTGTAGGCGGGCAGCTCGCCCCGGGCGCAGTCCTCGGCGAAGCGCGCCATCTCCCGGAAGTTCCCGTCGAAGCGGTCGTCGTAGAGCTCGCGGTGGATGAGGCGGGTGAGGGGGACGATGTCGCCGGGATCCCAGTAGACGCGCCAGCCGAGCTCGGGCCCCAGGGCGGCGCTGAGCAGGCCGAAGATCGTGGGGTCGTCGTTCTGCGACCAGCGCGGGGGCGGGGCGTTGTCCACCCAGCCGTGGCTGGCGCCGGCGTGCAGGAAGGCGCGGTTGCAGTAGGTCTGGCTGGGGACGGAGGAGAACCAGGCGTCCGAGCAGGCGTAGGCGCGGGCGAGCCCGGACAGCACGGGCGTGGCCTCTGGCCCGAAGCAGCCCATGATCTCCTCGGCGGGGAGCAGCCCGTTGTGCCCGAGGTGATCGCGACCCTCGCCGACGACCCGCAGATAGTCGGTGACGAAGCCGCTCATCGGCGGCGGGCGGGAGAGCAGCGCGGGGCCGGGATCGTCCACGCCGTAGAGCTGGTGGTGGATGTGCGGCCAGTGCTCCTCCCCGGGATCGGGGAAGGGGCGCGTCAGATCCTCCAGGGTCTCCGCCGGCAGTCGCCGCAGGGGGATCCGGCGTGGCGGGTCGCTGTCGTCCGGGCAGGAGAGGTCTGCCCGCCCGGCCACGCCGCGGAAGCTGGGCTCGCCCTCGCCCAGGAAGCGCTCCGGCGCGTCGCGCTCGTAGAGGAAGCCGAAGAGGTGGTCGAAGGAGCGGTTCTCCATCATCAGCACGACCAGGTGGTCGAGCCGGGCGGCCGCGTCGCTCATGGGGTGCGCACGCCCCGGGTGAGCACGAGGGCGACGGCGCAGAGGAGGAAGGCCGCGAACTCTGACGCGATCAGCGTGGGGTTCAGCGGGTCGGCTCCGTCCAGCAGCATCCCCAGCCCGCGCCCGCAGACCAGCCCCCCGGTGACCAGGGCCCCAGAGATGAGGCCGGCGGTGTGCAGGCTGGGGCGCGCGCAGGCCAGGAGCAGCCACAGGCCCAGCCCCACCTCCAGCCCGCCGTAGATGGCGCGCAGATCGGTGCGGGCGACGCCCGAGGAGATCTCCAGGTCGAGGCTGGCCATCATCCCGTCGGGGTCTACCGCGAAGATCAGGCCGAAGCCCAGGAAGGCCAGCCCGTTGAGCGCCAGCGCCAGCTGCGCGACCCGGATGAGCCGCACCTCAGGCCAGCTCGCCGTTCTTCGCCTTCTGGATCCACTGCCGGATCTCGCCCTCGATCACGCCCAGCGCCTTGCCGCGGAAGGGGGCGAAGAGCATCGGGACGTCCAGGTCCAGCGCGATCTCGCGGGGCATGACCTGGACGAAGCCCTTGAGCGTCTTGCCGGCCACGGTGAACTGGATCTCGGCGCGGTCGGGGCCCATCCAGGTCTGCTTCGGGCTGTAGTCGGCGAAGCGCTCCTGGTAATGCTCCAGCGCGCGCTGGGTCGCCTTGCGCGCGGTGGCGTGGTCGAGCCCGTGGGGGATGGTGTGCTGCATGGACCCTCCAGCGCCCTTCATAACCCGCGCTCAGCGCGCGCGGAGCCACCAGGAGACGGCGAAGCCCGCCCCCAGCCCGCCCAGCAGCGGGATCGCGTAGCGCAGGGCGCGGGCGCGCCAGAGCCCGAGATCGGACTCGTCGGGGACGACCACCACCCGGAGATCCTGCCGGGGGGAGGCGCGTCGGGGCGTGAAGCCCTCGGGCAGGGGGTCGATGTGGTCCTGGCCGGCGATCAGCATCACGACGGTGATGTTGTCGTGCCCGCCGCGGCGGTTGGCCTCGCCCACCAGGCGCTCCAGGGCCTCAGGGAGGGGGAGGCCCGCGATCAGCGGGATCATCTCCTCGTCCTCGATGAGGTCGTAGAGGCCGTCGCTGCACAGCAGCACGACATCGCCGCGTTGCAGCAAGAAGGGGCCCATCACGCCCGGGGTGAGGTCGGGCTGGTTCCCGCGCCCGCCGCCGAGCGCCTGCACCAGCACGTTGCCGTCGGGGTGATGTCGGGCCTCCTCCTCGGTCAGCACCCCGGCGTCCACCAGGCGCTGGACGTGGGTGTGGTCGATGCTGCGATGCAGCAATTCGCCCTGCCGGAAGTGGTAGATGCGGCTGTCTCCCACCCAGCCAAACCAGATCTGCTCCCCTTGCACGAGCCCGACCACCGCGGTCGTCCCCATGCTGTTGTGGCCGCTCTCCTCGGAGGCGTCCAGCACGGCCTCGTTGGCGTCCAGCAGGGAGGCGCGCAGGGCCTCGGCGGGGTCGCTCAGGTCGCGCGCCTGCAGGTCGCGGCGCAGGGAGGAGAGGGCGACGGCGCTGGCCACCTCTCCGGCCTCGTGACCCCCCATCCCGTCACAGACCAGGAGCAAACGGCCCCACTCCGTGACGAGCGCGTCGTGTGCGTCCTCGTTGTGCTCGCGCTCCATCCCGGTGTCGGTCCGACCGAGGATGTGGTGCTCGAGAGGGGTCGCCGAATTGTCGCCTTGCATGGGTCGCCTTCAGGGGACTTGTATCATGTCAACGCTCAGGGAGCTTCCAGGCGTCTCCAAGCGGCTTGGGGCTGCGGATGAGCCAGCGCGGACGCCGGGTCCGGTCGGGAGAGACGTCCTCGGCGCGCCGGGTGCGCTGGAGCCAGAGCTCGACGATGCGCGCGGCGCGGGCCTGATCGGCGGTGGCGTCGCCGGGGACGTCGCGGGGCTGGGCGGGGCGCACGCGCACCACCTGGTTCCAGCAGTGGGCGCCGGTCACGGGGTCGGGGTGGACGGGCATGGCCAGGAGCACGGGGGTCCCGGCGTCTCCCCACCAGGGGCGCGCGCCCTCGCCGGCGGCCTGGGGCCCGTCCTCGCGGGCCAGCGAGCGGCGATCCCCCTCGCGCTGGAGGGTGGCGAGGGCGGAGAGCTCGGGGCTGGGGCCGGGGGGGCCGTGGGGGGCCGGGGGGCTGGAGCCGCGCCAGCGCCCGCGCAGGGGGTTGCAGGCCACCACGCCCGGCCGCACGCTCTCGGTCACCCAGGCGCGGGTGACGAAGTGACCGATCTCGGTCTCCACCCGGGTGGGGTCCCCGGCGCGCAGGCCGAGGCGGGCGGCGTCCACCGGGTTGATCCACAGGGGGTTGGTGTGGGCGTGCTCGCCCGAGGCCAGCGCGCCCTCAGCCAGCGGGGTCTCGAAGAGCGGCATCCAGACGAGCTCGTCCGCCTGGAGCAGGTCCTGGTGGACGTGGCTCTTGACGTAGGTGGGGAGCGCGTGCTCGGGCCAGCCCCACTCGGAGACGGTGGGCGAGTAGAACTCCAGCTTGCCGCTGGGGGTGGAGAAGCCGGCCCGGATGTCGCCCTCCAGGCGCACGCCCACGGCCAGGCGACCGCGCGCGTCGGGATCGGGCTCGGAGCCGGTGGGGATGCCGGCGGGGTGCTCGCGGCGCTGGCGCAGGGCGTAGACGCGGCCCTCGCGCGACTCGCGGACGTTCTCCAGGTCCTCCTCGCGGATCAGGCGCTCGTGGACGGCCCCCGGGCGCCCCTCGACCTGGAAGACGCCGCGCTCGCGCAGGTACTGGAGCGCGCTCATCCCGTCCATGACCGCCGCCTCGGCCAGCTCGGGCACGCCGCGCTCGAGCATGACGTTGTAATACTCCTCGGTCCGCAGGCGCTCGCCGAGGAACTGGCGGGACTCGAAGGCCTCGCGGATGCCCCACTCGCCCTGGGGGTCGATGCGCCAGGCGAGGTGGATCCAGAGGTCCTCCTCCTCCCAGACCTGGCCCGGGTTGGAGCGGCGCGCGTCCTCGTAGGGGACGCCCTGGGCGGCGCGGGCCATCCCCAGCACCGGCTGGCGCAGCCCCACCCAGCGGTCCACGCCGGCCTCGCTGGAGACGAGCCCGTGGCGCTCCGGCCCCAGGCCCACGGGGAGCACGAGGTCGGCGAGCTGGGCGGTCTCGGTCCACAGCGGGGTGATCGCGGCGTGGAAGCCGACGAGGGACTCGTCGGAGAGGGCGTCGATCCAGGCGAAGCCGTCCGGGCTGGTGGCGACGGGGTTGTAGCGGTCGCTGAGCAGCACGGAGAGCCGCCCGCGCCCGTTGCGCAGGAGCCAGGGGAGCATCGGGGCGCTGGGGCCGCAGGCGAGCGGGAACTCCGAGGGCCAGGACAGCGTGCTCCACTGGTCGGGCGGGGGCGGGCTCCAGGGGGGCTCGGGCAGGAAGCGCAGCCAGGAGCCGGGGGAGGTCCCGCCGGGCACGCCGATCGCGCCCTGAAGCGCGACCAGCAGGAAGAGGGCGCGGGAGACCTGCCACCCGCCGAGGTTGCCCTCGGTCGCGGCCCCCCCGCACCAGCCGGCCAGCCTGCCCCGGGCGTCCAGGATCATGTCCGCGGCGCGCTGGATGCGCTCGGCGGGCACCCCGCACTCGCGCTCGGCGAATTCGAAGCTGTAGTGGGCGTAGAGCTTCTGGAGCGCGAGCTCGAAGCGCGGGAAGCTGAGTGTAACGCCAGGATACCGCGCCTCCATGTAGTCCATCCAGTTCCACCAGCGCCGCATGAAGTCGCGGTTGATCCCGCCCTGGCGGATCAGGTGGTGGGCGATGCACAGGAGGAGCACCGTCTCGGTGCCGGGGCGCGGCGCCAGCCAGAGATCGGCTTGTACGGCAAGGTTCGTGCGGATGGGGTCGATGACGACCAGCTGGGCGCCCGCGCGCTTGCCCTCCAGGATGCGCTTCGGGTCCGGGTGGAGCGGGCTGCCGTCGCGAGGGCTGCCGACCAGCAGGATGGCGCGGGCCTCGGCGAAGTCGGCGGCCAGGCGGTCCGCGCCCATCCAGAGCTGGAGCCCGAGGCCGCCCGAGGGCGCCCCGGCGGTGGTGTCCGCGCTCAGGGCGTCCAGGCCCCAGGCGGAGATGGCGCGCACGGTGAAGGGGTCGGGCTCGGGCGCGCCCTGCTGCACCAGGATCTCGTGGAGGCGCTCGCCCTCGATGGCCTCCCGCCAGCGCGCGGCCAGCGTGTCCAGCGCCTCGTCCCAGGAGATCTTCTCCCACCCGCCCCCGCCCCGCGCCCCGGTGCGGCGCATGGGGTGGAGCACGCGGCCCGAGGAGCTGAGCTGGGAGAGGGTGAGCGGCCCGGCGGCGCAGGTGCGGCCGCGGGAGGCGGGGTGCAGGGGGTTGCCCTCGACGCGCACGATCGCGCCGCTCTCCTGATCGCAGGTGGCCAGCAGCCCGCAGCCCGTCCCGCAGTGGTCGCAGGCGAAGGGGACGCGGGTGACGCGGCGGAGGGCGCCGTCGGGGGCGCGCTCCATCCAGTCCGGCCAGCGGCTGGGGGGCGGGCTGGCGGCGAGCGCGCCCCCGCCGGGCCCCTGGACGAAGCTCTCTCCCCGCTCGGCGCAGGCGGCGCGGGAGGCGTCCTGGAGCTTGATGGGCTCGCGCGGCACGGGGTCCTCAGACCTGGGGAGCGGACTGGCCCGCTCCCAGGAAGGCGTGGTTGAAGAGCAGCGGCCCCGCCAGCACGGGCAGGGTGATCCAGGGGCCGAGCAGGGGCGCCAGCAGGCCGCTCAACCCCAGCAGCGCCCCGCCCCAGGCCAGCCAGCGCCAGGGCCCGGCGCGCAGCTCCCGACGGGCGATCTGGCCCTCCGGGGTGGGCGCGGGGAGCAGCAGGTCCACGCCGGCCAGCCCCACCCAGCCCAGCGCGCCCAGCGCGGCGCTGGCGGCGAAGGCGCCCGTGTACTCCGGGCAGATGACGCCCACGAAGGGCAGCAGCATGGCCCCGCCCATCATCGCCGAGGCGAAGATCGCGCGGGGCACGCTGTGGGCCGGCCGCCAGAGGGCGCGCCCGCGGCACTGGCGCAGGGCCATGGGCGAGTGGGCGGGCAGGGCGAGGGCCAGGGCGAGCCCCGGGGCGATCAGCAGGCCGTCCAGCGGGAGTCCCGCCAGCGTGCTGAGCAGCTGTAACGCCATGATCACGCCGAGGGCCAGGCCCGCCAGCGCCCCGCGGGCCAGCCAGCTGGAGAGGTTCGGCCGGCGCACGATGAGGGCCAGGCGCCCTCGCCGCTCGGCCGTCCAGGAGAGCACGCCCACCGAGCCCAACAGGTAGAGCAGGCCGATGATCGGCGCCACGATGCGCCAGATCGTCTGGTCTCCAGGGAGCGCGCCCAGCAGCACCGCCAGCGCCGGCACCAGATAGACCCCCGCGGAGAGGGCCTGCGTCCAGGTCAGCAGGGCCGCGCGCACGTCCAGCCCCACCCGAGGGTGTCCGTCCGAGGCCACCAGGGCCGGGCCCTCCCGCCAGGCGAGCCCCTGCGGATCATGCTGCTCGCGCGCGGCGAAGAGGCCCACGGAGCGCGACTGTAGCGGATCGATGAGGGCGCCGCGGTAGTGGACGCGGGGCCGGGTGCCCAGCTCGGCGCGGCGGGTGAGGAGCTGCCCGGAGGCCACCGCGCGGGCCACGGCGCTCAGCGGGTCGTCCCGGTCGCCCACCTGGATGGCGCCCGTCGGGCAGGCCACGGCGCAGGCGGGCTCCAGCCCCTGGTCCACGCGGTGCGCGCAGCCGTCGCAGCGCTCGGCCAGCCCGGTCTCCGGGTGCATGGTGAGCGCGTCGTAAGGGCAGGCCGCGAGGCAGGCGCGGCAGCCCAGGCAGCTCTCGGCGTCGAGGGTGAGCGCGCCGTCCGGGCGTCGGTGCAGGGCGCCGGTCGGGCAGATGGTGGCGCAGGGGGCGTCGGCGCAGTCCTGGCAGCGGTTGATCTGGAAGGCCCGGTTCATGTCCGGGAAGGTGCCGGTCTCCAGGGCCTTGAAGTGGAGCCGGCTCACCCCCGGCGGGAGATCGTGCTCGGCGCGGCACGCCGCGGCGCAGGCCTCACAGCCGATGCATGCGCCGAGATCGATGACCGTGGCCTGGTTCACACCCGCTCCAGCGTCTCCACAGGAGATCCGAAGGAGCTTATCCGATCCCGCGGCGGGTGGGGAAAGCGCCCCGCGTCGCCAGCCTCAGCGGCGGACCCTCCGCGCCCGCGTGAGCGCCAGGAGCGCGACCCCGGCGGCGCCCAGACTCGCGGGCTCGCCCCCGCCGCTGGCGCAGCCCACCAGCTCGATGCCGCTCGCGAGATCCTCGGCGCTGGCGCAATCCCGGCCGGTGACGCACATCTGCTCAGGGATCCAGCCCACCTCGTCCTCGCAGCCGGCGCCGAAGGTGTAGGAGCCCTCCTCGGGGAAGCGCCCGGTCTGGCCCCCGCTGCTCTCCCAGTCGATGAAATACTGGTGACAGTCCTGCTCGCCCTCCAGGTCCACCTCGTCCCCGTACAGGCCCTGCTCGGGCGCGCCCCAGACCAGCGAGAGGGCGCGGGGCTGGCCGTCCAGGATGAGCTCCAGGCGCTCGGGGGCGTCGCCGTCCTGCCAGTCGGCGTAGACGGTCACGTCGTCGCTGGGCTGCTCCGGCGTGTGGTTGGCCATGGCCACCAGCCCGTCGGTCTCCAGCGTGCCCGCGGCGAAGTCCTGGGTGTAGTGGTCGCTCAGCACGCCCGTGCCCAGCTCGTTGTAGTCCCCGGACATGATGTTGGCCCGGTGGCCGTCGGTGGAGCACATCCAGCCCACCAGGACGGCGTTGTACCCGCTGCCGTAGCCGTAGGCGATGTTCTCGCCCACGTAGCCGCTCTCGTCGTAGAAGCGGGCCAGGCGCGCGGAGAAGCTGGTCCCGTCCGAGGAGCTGTGGGAGAAATTGCCGCTCTCCACCATGTCCTCGGTGTGGTACTCGGCTGCCTCGTTCAGGTCATAGTCCAGGTAGAGCGGGGCCTTGGCGGTCTGCTCGTCGTTGGAGAAGTCGTCAAAGGAGCAGCCGCCGCTGTTGTACTGGGCCTCAAACGCCTCCGGCTCCACCCGCGCCGCGTTGGTCCAGACGTGCAGGTCGCGCGCGGCCCAGGTGGGATCGCCGTCCTGATCCAGGTCGCCGTACCCGGCATGGGCGTTCAGGTTGAGCGTGAGGAGGGCGATCGTGAGCGGGGTCATGGGCGTCTCCTGGGCAGGGCCACAAGCTGCCACCAGAGAGACGCGCTGTCGAGGGGGTGCGTCGAGGCTCCCTGAAGATCAACCTTGCATCGTCGTGGCGGGGAGCCTCAGATCCGGGATAAGAGAGAGAGCTCCCCTCCATTCCCGGAGTCTCCGTGCGTCCGCTCCTGCTGCTGCTCCTGACGACCGCTCGCGCCGAGCTCCCCCTGCCCACCTTCCCGCAGTGCGGAATCCAGGATCGACCGGAGCTCTGCCCCTCGGACCTGGACGAGGAGTGGTCGCTCATCAGCTACATCCCGGCCGACGCCCGGGGCACGGTGCGCGAGGCGGAGCTCGGCCTGGGCAGCGGGGTGTGGGCGGACCAGGCCTGGCGGATCACCACGGGGCGCTTCGACGTGCTGCTGGCGGTGGCCGACACCGGGGTCTCCTGGGAGCGCACGGACATCGTCAACAAGCTCTACCTGAACGCGGGGGAGCTCCCCTATCCGCAGGGCACGGGCGGGCGGGACAAGGGCACCTGGGACTACGACGGCAACGGGCTGTTCAACGTCGCCGACTACGTGGACGACCCGCGGGTGGACTGGGCGGCCGGGCGGGACGCGGCGGACGGGATCCTGGACCCCTCGGACCTCATCTACACGTTCTCGGATGAATGGGACGACGACGGCAACGGCTACACCGACGACATCTCGGGCTGGGACTTCTTCGGCCGGGACAACGACCCCTGGAACGACACCACCGACCGCTACGGCGACCACGGCACGGGCGTCATGGAGGAGGCGGCGGCCGAGGGCGGGGACGAGGAGGACGGGGACATCGGCGTCTGCCCGAACTGCGCCATCCTGCCGGTGCGCGTGGCGGACGAGATCGTCTCCGACGGGACGCGCGTGGGCGAGGCCATCGCCTTCTCCGTGGACTCGGGCGCCTCCGCCGTGACCCTGGCCACCGGGGCGCTCAGCAACCCCGAGCTCGCCCAGGACGCGGTGGACTACGCGCTCCAGAGCGGGACCTCCATCGTCGCGGTCGCGGGCGACGAGAACGCCTATCACCACAACTTCCCGGCCGTGTTGGATGGCGCGCTCTACCTGCACTCCATCCGATTCGACACGGTGGACTCGGACGGGCCGGTCTACAGCTACTCCAACACCTGGAACTGCAACAACTACGGGATGCGCCTCACCCTGGTCGCCTCGAGCGGGGCCTGCGCCACGGGCTCGGCCGCGGTCACGACGGGCGTGGTGGGCCTCTTGAATTCCGCGGCGAAGGATCTGGGCGACGCGCTGAGCACGGGCGAGATCACGCAGCTCCTCATCCAGACCTCCGACGACGTGTGGCTGAGCGAGGACGAGTACCAGAGCTCGGGCGCCTACCCGAGCGAGGAGGGCTGGGACGGCTTCTACGGCTACGGCCGGATCAACGCCGCCCGAGCGGTGGAGGCGGTGGTGGAGGGCCAGATCCCGCCCGTGCCGCGCATCGACAGCCCGCGCTGGTTCGGCTGGGTCAACGGCGACGCGGTGGGCGAGATCGTCGTGGAGGGCAGCGTCTCGGCGGAGCGCGCCGACGGCTACACCTGGAGCCTGGCCGTGGGTGTGGGCTGGGACCCGGACACCTGGTACGAGATCGGGCGCGGCGAGGGGCAGGAGCCCACCGAGGGCGCGCTGGCGACCCTGGACCTCAGCGCGCTCCCCGCCGAGAGCTTCGCGGGCGTGGCGAGCCCGAACATCACCGAGGGCATCCTGGAGCGGCTGGAGCGGGTCTACAGGCCCGCGGTCACGCTGCGCCTGAGGGTGCGCGACGATCGCGGTCTGGAGGGCGAGGATCGCAAGACCTTCTTCGTGCAGCGGGACAGCGGCATCGTGGACGGCTTCCCGCTGAACCTGGGCGAGAGCCTGGAGGCCAGCCCCACGCTCGCCGACCTGGACGGCGACGGGGTCTTCGAGGTCGTCGTCGCCACCGCGGGCGGGGCGGTCCACGCGATCACCGGCCAGGGGGAGGAGCTGCCCGGCTGGCCGATGCGCACGGATCCCATCGAGGACTTCAACGTGGGCGCGGGCGTGGAGACCGGCGCGCTCGCCGAGTCCGTGGGCGACGGCGTGCTGGGCGCCCCGGCGGTGGGCGATCTGGACGGCGACGGCGAGCCGGAGGTGGTCGTGCTCACCGGGCGCGGCGGCGTCTACGCCTGGCACGCCGACGGCTCGCCGGTGGACGGCTTCCCCGCCTGGAGCCTGGGGCGCGAGCCCGAGGAGTTCACCAACACGAAGAAGTGGGACCAGGGCTTCGGCAACGCGCCCGCCCTTTATGACCTGGACGGCGATGGAAAACTAGAGATCATAGCCGCAGGGCTGGACCAGCGTCTCTACGTCTTCGACGCCGAGGGTGAGGACTGGGGCCCCTACCCGGTGGTCGTCTGTCACCCCGAGACCTGCGCGGACTACGGCTACCGCATCATCGCCAGCCCCACCGTGGGCGACGTGGACGGGGACGGGGACGGGGACATCGCCATCGGCACCAACGAGGCGGTGGACGGCGGCGGCGCGGCGGTCTCCTACCTCTACGACGGGCCCAGCGCGACCCTGCTGGACGGCTGGCCGGTGGAGGTGCGCGGCACCCTGGGTGAGGTCGCCCTGCTGCCCCTCATCGGCGAGGGCCACCCCAGCTCGCTGGCCATGGCCGACCTCGACGGGGACGGCGATCTGGAGCTGGCCAACCCCATCATGCTGGGCCAGGGCGACCCCCTGCAGCACGACGGGAGCACGGCTCTGGACCTCGGCTTCGCCAGCAACAGCTTCGGCCCCGACACCAACACCAACGCCGTGGCCATGGTCCAGGCCATCGCCAACCCCTCCTTCGGCGATCTGGACGGCGACGGCACCCCCGACCTCCTGCTGGGCGGCGCCACCACCGACTACCTGCTCTCCGTGCCCGTCTCCATGTGGGTGGACTACCAGCACGCCGTCGGCGCCTGGTCCGGCGCGACCGGCCAGATGCTCACCGGCTGGCCGCGGCAGGTGGAGGATCTTCAGTTCCTCATCGCCCCCGCCATCGCCGACCTGGACGGGGACGGCGACCAGGACGCCGTCTATGGATCGGCCGGCTACGTGCTCCATGCCTGGGACGCCGCCGGCAACGACGTGGCCGGCTGGCCCAAGTTCACCGGCCAGTGGATCATGGGCTCGCCCGCGGTCGGCGACATCGACGGCGACGGCTACCTGGAGGTCGTGACCACCACCCGCGAGGGCTGGCTCTTCGCCTGGGACACCGAGGGCCCGGCCGATGGCGACGTCGAGTGGCAGAGCATGCGCCACGACGCGCAGAACACCGGCAACTACGAGACCCCGCTGCCGAGCCAGGCCGGCCCGGAGATCGCCGAGGGTGGGTGCTGCTCCGGTCGTGGCGCGAAGAGCTGGGTGCTGGCGCCGCTGCTGCTGGGGTTCGGGTTGAGGCGGCGGCGGGTGGGAGGGGATAAGAGGGGCTGATGAACCCCTTCGACACCCTCCTGGCCCGCGGTTTCATCAAGCAGCACACCGACGCGGACGCGCTGCGTCGCGCCTTCGACGAAGGTCCGGTCGTCTACTACGCGGGCTTCGACCCCACGGCGCCCAGCTTCCACGTCGGCAATCTGGTCCCCATCATGGCGATGGCCTGGCTTCAGCGCGCCGGGCATCGCGGCATCGTGGTCCACGGCGGCGGCACCGCGATGATCGGCGACCCCAGCGGCAAGGACAAGAGCCGCGACCTGGTCTCCGCGGAGACCATCAAGGAGAACCTGGCCGGGCAGCGCCCGCTGTTCGCGAAGTACCTCTCCCTGGTGCCCGAGGCGCAGACCCCTGGGCCAGGCGGGACCTGGCCCGCGGGCAAGGCCATCCTGCGCGACAACGCCGACTGGCTGCTGGGGCTGCGCTACGTCGAGTTCCTGCGCGACATCGGCCGCCACTTCTCCGTGAACCACATGCTGTCGGCGGAGGGCACGCGGCAGCGGCTGGAGCGCGGGCAGGGGCTCAGCTTCATCGAGTTCAACTACCACCTGCTGCAGAGCTACGACTACCTCGTGCTGCACCGCGAGTACGGCTGCACGCTGCAGCTGGGCGGCGACGACCAGTGGTTCCACATCCTGGGCGGATCGGACCTGATCCGGCGCGAGACCGGGAATTCCACCCACGGCTTCACCCTGCCCCTCATCGAGACCTCCGACGGCAGGAAGATGGGCAAGAGCGAGGGCGGCGCCGTCTGGGTGGACGCGGCCCGGCTCAGCCCCTACAACTACTACCAGTTCTGGGTGAACGTGACGGACCAGGACGTGGGGCGCTTCCTGCGTCTCTACACCTTCCTGGACCTGGAGCGCATCGCCGAGCTGGAGCGCCTCACGGGCGCGGACATCCGCACGGCCAAGCGGACCCTGGCCTGGGAGGCCACCGCCCTGGCCCACGGGCCGGAGGAGGCCACCCGGGCCGCGGAGGCCTCCGCAGCCGCCTTCTCCGGTGAGGCCAGCGCGGACATGCCCACGGTCACCGTCAGCTTCCCCTGCACCGTGATCTCCGTGCTCAAGGCCGCCGGCTTCGCCGAGAGCAACTCGGACGCGAAGCGGCTCATCGGCGGCGGCGGCGTGTCCGTGGGCGACCAGAAGGTCACCGAGCTCTACGCCCAGGTCACGGGCGAGGCCGTGGTCTGGGCGGGGAAGAAGCGGGCGGTGCGGGTGGTGGAGGGCTGATCCGCGCGCTCAGGCGCAGCCCGGCCGAGGCGTAGGCTGTGTACACCAGCCCCAGCGGGTTGCGCTTGCGCAGCAGCTCCAGTCGCACGGACCTCAACAGCGCGCCCAGCGGCTGCCCCTCGAGCAGCCCCGCCCAGATCCGCTCCGCCACCTCGGTCGCCAGGGCCTCCCACACCGCGACCTCGGTGCCGATCACGCCGGCAGCCCCGAGGCGCGCGAAGGTCTCCACGAAGCGCTGGGCCAGCTCGGGCCCCATCTCGGCGGTCTGGCAGCCGTTGATGAACACCAGCGGGTGCATGGGGAAGGCGAATCGGGGCTTCCCACCCTCGTCGAGATCCTCGAGCAGATAGGGGGTCAGCAGGGCGTCATCGGCGCTGAGCGCGAGGGCCGCGCGAGGCTCCCCCATCTGCTCGCCGAGCTGCCCGTGGCCGTAGAGGTAGATGAGCTGGAGATCGCGACGCGACAGGCCCGCGCAGACATCCTCCAGGGAGCGCCAGGCGAAGGTGACCCGCGACCGGGCGAAGATCTCGGCGATGGCCGCGCGGTGGAGCGCGGCCCGGGAGAGCCCGGGGTAGGTGGCCACCAGGAGATGGAGCGGGCGCTCGGGCGCGGCGTCGATCTCCTCGCGCAGCGGGAGGGGCTCCTCGGCGTCGCATCTCAGCGGCGGCAGCTCGATCTGATGTTTGAAGCCCCAGAAGCCCCAGGGGCACACCGTCTTCTCGCGGGACTTCGGATCGCGCAGCGGACAGTCCGGTCGGGCCGCGCAGCGAACCGGGTCCTGAGGTGGCGCCTCGTCGTGTTGGTAGTGATCGAGGCTCTCCAGCGTCTTCTGGCCGCTGAAGAGGATCGTGCAGACACGCGAGGGCGCCTCGCGCCAGCCTTCGGAGAGGGCGAGGTCGTACACGAGGGCCCAGGGGACGGGCTCACCGCTGGCGAGCCGGGAGACGCTGATCGTCCCCGGCTCTCGGAGCGAGGACTGCAGGGCCGCCCGGTCCACCTGACCGAAGAGATCCCGGTAGAGGTAGTACCCCTGCCGGGCGAGCTGAATCATCGCCACCCGGAGCTGCTCCGCGCTGCCCTCGTTCTGGGCGACACCCTGCCGAGGCCGCGCGGCGAAGGCGTAGGCGTCTCCCCGGGTCATGATCGCGTCGAGGGTCGCCTGGGCAGACGCGCGCATGCGGCCGACCCTGTCGGGCGGGATCTGGATGGCCCGCTCAATACTCCCGTCGACGCTGCGCACGCAGATGAGGTGGGTCCTCCCCGCGAGGCTGGCGTGGACGGCCAGCGCCCTCGGCGCGATCCCCGCGAGCTCCGCCGCGTCGAGCTCCGCCGCGTACTCCAGGGTCACCCCCCGACCCTCGGCGAGCGCCCGGGCCTCGCGCTGCAGCTCCAGCGCGCGGGTCGGCGAGGTCCCCAGCAGCGCGATCAGCGCCTCCAGCGGGGCCGCCACGAGATCCTCGCAGGTGCGCAGGCCCGCGCCCTCCAGCGCATGCAGCGCGCGCGGGCTGAGCCCATCCAGCAGGCCGAGCTCCGCCGGGGCGTACTCCGAGGTCGCGACCACCCTGGCGTCCAGACGGATCGCGCAGATCAGCAGGTTTCTCCGGTAGACCAGCGCGCGGAGGGTCGCCTTGCCCGGTCGGTGCGCCGTGATGTCTACCGAGGTGGCCGAGGGGACCCGGAGCCCCTGGACCGGCCGCGTGGTCCACACCGGGAGCGCGCCGGCCGGGCTCGAGGCCGCGGGCACCCCGTCGAATCCGAAGGTCGCGCTCTGGATGGAGAGGTCCAGCGCGAGCGCGCTCCCCTGCGCCGACGCGCCTGCGCCCAGGTCGAGCTGGAGCTCGAGGCGCGCCGTGGCGCCGCAGGTGAGGGGGCCGAGGGGGAAGGGCTCCCCCGTGCGTGGATCGCGCAGCCCGAGCTGGAGCACCGGGGGGCGCGGGGCCTCGGCTGCGCGGCGCGGGGGTGAGGATCGGGGAGGCGGGGGCGGGATCGGCCTCGTCTGCGCGCTCCGGTGCGGAGGGCTCGGTCGGCGGGTGGGCACCCCCGGACCCGAGAGGAGGACCAGCTCCGGCGCCCGCCCGCCCCCGTCCAGGTCCGCGCGCGCCCCCAGGAAGGCGTCCAGGATCCCCCCACCATCGGTCAACGCCCCGTAGAAGCACCGGAAGAACCGGTCACGCTGGGCACCCTCCAGCGCGGACACCAGGGTGGGCGCGCGGTGGCGCGCCGCGTAGCGCTCACCGAAGCGGATCAGGTCTCTCGGGTGCGCGCGCTTGGGCCAGGGATCGTAGACGATCAGGTCCGCTCCCAGTGGAGGCCCAACGCCGCGTCCCAACGTCCAGTCGCAGCAGTGGACCGCGCGCGGCCCCTCCGCCTCCCAGCCGGGCGTCGAGGGGTCGAGGCGCGGCGCGCGCACACCCTCCGGGAGCAGCGCGAGGATTGGGGCGAGGTGCTCCTCCGGTCCCTGCACGTGGAGCGCTCTCAGCGCGCCCCCGCTCCCGCTCCAGGCTGGATCCCAGGGGAGCCAACGGACCACCGGGAGCAGCGCGCCCCCCGCCGGGTCGCGCAGGCGCTCCCAGTCGGACCAGCCCTCCGCGCCCTGTACCAGGATCACGCCCTCGGGGTGCTCGCGCACCCAGCTCAGCACGGTCTGCGCGGCGGGGCCTGGGAGCGCACGCTGAAGCGGCGTCTTTCTGGAGAGCCGCGGCCCGGTCGGCGACCGGATGCCGGTCTGAAAGGGCCTGCCGTTGACACGGACCAGTCCCAGGCTCGGATCGAGCTGAATCAGGAGCGTCTCCGCCCCGCTCTCCGGCAGCCGCTCGGCGCTCGCCCCCCGTGGGCCTCGGGGTGGCGAGATGGGCTCGGGCACGCGCACCTCCCGAGTCAGAATCTAACAGATTGAGCTCGCCCGCCGTCCAGGCGTGGCGAGGGGGCGACCCAGGTGCGCACCCTGAGCCTCGCGCGTCCTCACCGCTCCCTCCCCGCCACCTCCAGGATCAACTCCCGGTTCAGCGCGCCGGTCGAACGCAGCAGCCAGCGCGGGGCCTCGAACTCCACCCAGGGCTGGTCATCGGTGTTCAGCGGGGCGCGCCCGGCCAGGAGGGCGAGCTGCTCGGGGCCCAGCGTGGGCTCCATCGGCAGGCCCTCGGGCAGGGCGGGCGCGGCGATGAGCAGGGCGTCGGCGCCGGGGATGGTCTCGAACAGCCAGGTGTTGGGGAACTCGGTGAGGAAGGTGCGGATCAGCGAGCGCAGGGCGGCGGGCGGGAGCGCGTAGAGCTGCACCCACTGGCAGAAGACGCCGTCCTGCTCCAGGCGGGAGCGGGCCAGGGCCCAGTACTCGCGGGTGAACAGGTTGGAGACGCCGGTGATCCAGGGGTTGGAGGGCTCGCTGATGAGCACGGGCCAGCGGCGCGGGTCGCGGGTGAGCCAGGCGCGGGCGTCGGCGAGCTCGACGCGGGCGCGGGGGTCGCGCAGGAGATCGTGGTTCCACCTGGAGAAGAGGTCGGCGGCGCGCAGGACGGCGGGCTCGATCTCGATGACGGTGACGGCGCTGGCGCCCGCCGCCAGGGCCTCGCCCGCCGTGACGCCGCTGGCGAGGCCGACGATCAGGGCGTCGAGCTCACCCTCGGGCCGCAGCGCGCGGGCGATTTGGACGGGCAGGCGCCCGCTGAGCACCTGAGTGGGCATGTCCTCGCCGGAGGAGGCGTCCACCTTGCCGTTCGCCGAGAGCCAGCGGGTGCCGCGGCGGCCCTCGCCCACGGCGACGGTGGCGCTGACGCCGTCCTCGTAGAGCAGCAGGTCCCAGCCCTCGTGGGCGTAACGGTCGATGGCGCGGGGGGAGGGGTCGGCTAGTTGATCTAGTCTGTGAACGAGCCCGGCGGCGAAGAGGCGGGCGTCCCAGGGCGGGGCCAGGAGCGCGAGGCCGAGGCACAAGGACAGGGGGCCGAGGCGCCAGGCCCAGCTCCGCGAGAGGAGCACCCCCAGCAGCGCGCAGCCCGCGGCCACCGTGAGCGCCACCCCGCGCACGCCCAACGCAGGCAGCCCGTACAACCCACACAGGATGCTGCCGGCCACGCCGCCCACGGTGTTGGCCAGCAGGGCCCGACCGGCGGCCCGCGCGGGCTCGCCCCCCTGCGCGCGCAGGGCGGCGGTGAAGGCGATCCCGCTGAGCACGGGGAGCCCGCCCATGGCCAGGGCCAGCAGGAGGGCGCCCAGCGGCAGGAGCGCGCCGTCCCCCAGCGCGGCGTAGCCCAGGGCCAGGGCGTGGGGGAGCCGACCGTAGAAGAGCAGGCCCAGCAGCGCCGCCGCCCCCATGCCGGAGAGGGCCGGGCCCAGCGCCGAGGGGCCCAGCCGCCGCCCCAGCCCCGCGCCCAGGGCGATGCCGGCCAGGAAGACCGCCAGCACCACGGCCAGCGCGTACACGCTCCCGCCCAGCAGCAGCGCGCCGAGCCGGGTCCAGGCCACCTCCATCGCCATCCCGCTCGCCCCGGCCACCCCGGCGGCGACCAGGGCTCCCCAGGCGGGCGGCTCGGCCGGAGCGGAGGGTTGAGGCGGATCCTCGGCCTCCCGCGGCGCCATGCGCAGGGCCAGCAGCCCGGCCGCGGCCGCCAGCAGCGCCCCCGCCCGCTCGGTCCCGGTCACCCCCAGCACGGGCAGCAGCAGGAAGGGGCCCAGCAGCGCGCCGAGCACGGCCCCGGCGGTGTTGGCGGCGTAGAGCCCGGCGGCGGCCTCGGCGGGGCGCGCGGCGGCGGCGGCGGGCAGGGTGGCGCCGTGGAGGATCCCGGGCGGGATGAGCAGGAGCGCGGCATAGAGGGCGTCCAGGGCCGGATCTCCGCGACCGCTGAGGGCCTCGCTCAGGACCCCGGGGACCAGCAGCGTCCAGGCCGCGACCGCGAGCTCCAGCAGGCCGTAGCCCCGAGGGGCCGCTCGCCAGCGCGCCCGCCCGCCCAGCGCGCTCCCCAGCCCGAGCCCCGCCATGTACAGGCCCAGGGTCAGCGCGATGGCTTCGCCCGTGCTCCCCAGCGCCAGCGCCAGGCGCCGCATCCAGACCAGCTCCACGGTCAGCGCGGCGGCGCCGGAGAGGGCGAGGAGCGGGGCCAGGGGAGGCGCGTGCATCGGGCTCTCTTAACGGGAGACCTTGCCTCCTGGCCGCGCCGGCTCTACCATCTCGCCATGCTGAGCCTCTGGATCCTGATCGCGTGCGGGGGGAAGGACACGGGCACCCAGGAGACGGGGGCGGAGACCGGCGTCCACGAGACGGGTGCGCCAGACACGGGCGAGACCACGGAGACCGCCGAGTCCGGCGAGACCGAGGAGACCGACACCGCCGTGGACTTCTGCGAGGACGCGCCCGAGGTGACCTACGAGAGCTTCGGGCGCGGCTTCCTGACGGGCAACTGCCAGGGCTGCCATGCGTCCACCGCCGCCGAGCGCTACGGCGCGCCGGAGGAGGTCACCTTCGACACCGTGGAGGAGGTCTGGGCCCAGGTGGACAGCGTGCTCTCGGCGGCCACGACCTATGACGGGGACGAGCCGGACATGCCCCCGCAGGGCGGGGTGAGCGAGGACGATCAGACGCGCCTCCAGTGGTGGCTGCGTTGCGCCACGCCGGGCACCTGAGCGCGTCGTCGGTTCGCGAGGTGTGAGGCGGAAGATTCTCGTATGGGTTAGAAACTGCGGCGCGGCGCGCTCTCGCGCTCGCGGCTGTGGTATCCTGCTCTGCAATGCGTCACCCGGAGGTCCAACCATGACCCTGCGCCTGCTGCTCGGGCTGCTCGCCGCCTGCCAGCCCGAGACCAAGGTCAACCCCATCGACGACGAGCCCGCGGTGGAGGAAGAGGAGGGCCAGGACACGCCCTCCGAGGAGCAGACCGAGGAGGAGACGCCTCAGGTGGATCCATCCCAGGTGGATCTGGAAGATTACATTCCCTCGGGCGCCATCGACCACACGCCGGACGACTACATCTTCGAGGAGGAGACGGTCGAGCCGCTGCTGACGGTGGAGCAGGTGAAGCTGGGCATCGAGGAGGGCCTGGCCACGGTGTTCTGGGCCGACCCCGCGCTGCTGGTCAACGAGTACGAGGGGATCATCGAGACCTCGAAGGGCAGCGCGCTGGCGGGGGAGGGGGACTGCCCCTACTTCTACGACTACTACTATGACGACTACGGGTACTTCTACTGGTACGACTCGTGCACGGCCGATGATGACGTGGCCTACTCGGGCTACGCGCTCTCCTACGACTACGCGGGTCTGACCTCCGGGTACTACGTCTACAACCAGTACAACTACGTGTCCGGGACCGGCAGCATCACGAGCCCCGAGGGATACGAGCTGGAGCTGGGTGGGTACGTCTACGACTACGAGTACGAGTACGCCGGCTACTACTCCTACCACTACGGCTACATCGTCGGGAACTTCGCCTACGACGACCCGGAGTTCGCCGACACCTGGATGGCGGCCGACCTCTCGATCAACATCTACGTCTACGGCGACCACTACGACGACGACGAGTCCCCGCAGAACACGCTGACCTTCACCGGCAGTCTGGCGGGCATGACCGGCGACGTCAACACGATCGTGCTGACGGACACCTACATCGCGTCGGCCTCGCGCGGATCCTCCTGCGAGCTCGAGCCGAGCGGCACCATCTCGGTGCGCGACGAGGCCGGCGAGTGGTACGACGTCACCTTCCAGGGGCCGCCCTACGTGGGCGCCTCCGTCTTCCCGCCGGACTGCGATGGCTGCGGACAGGTCTACTTCCGCGGCCAGGAGCTCGGCGAGGTCTGCCCTGACTTCTCGATCCTCACCTCCTGGGAGGACCGCCCATGGTGAAGCTCCTACTCCCCCTGCTCGCCGCATGCGGCACGCCTTCGTCGCAGACCCAGCCTGTGCAGAACGATCCTCCCGAAGAGGACGTGCCTGCGGTGCAGGAGGATGGCGACGCCCCGTACCCGGGGTACGATGTCGGGGCCGGACAGGACGGGACCGCCACGGAGATGGACGAGCTCTCGCTGCTCCGGCGCGCGAGCCTGGACCTGCGCGGCGTGCTGCCCTCGGCCGCTGAGCTGGAGCAGGTCGAGGCGGACCCGAGCTCCGTCGAGGCGCTGATCGACGGCTTCGTGAGCGACGAGCGCTTCGCGGAGCAGGTGCGCAACCTCTGGGCGCCCATCTACATGACGCGCCTGGACTACTTCACCATCAGCGCGTCCTCGTATGGGCTCTCCGACGCGGCGGGCTTCGCGGCGGCGGTGGGTGAGGAGCCGCTCCAGATCCTGGGCTACATCGCTGAGCACGATCTCCCGTACACGGAGCTGGTGACGGGCGACTGGACCATGGCCAACGAGGACCTGGCGGAGGCCTGGGGCCTGGACTACCCGGCGGACAGCTCCGGCTGGCAGAAGTCTTACTACACGGATGATCGGCCCTCGGCCGGCATCATGGCGACCAACGGGCTGTGGTGGCGTTACGGCTCCACCTACTCCAACTCGAACCGCGGGCGCGCCAACGCGGTCAGCAAGCTGCTGCTCTGCACGGACTACCTGTCCAAGCCCATCGAGTTCGACCGCAACGTGAACCTGCTGGACGGCGGGGCGGTCAACGACGCGCTGAAGAGCAATGACGGCTGCGTGGCCTGCCATCACTCGCTGGACCCGCTGGCGGCCTACTTCTGGGGCTTCTACTACAACGACATCTACAGCAAGCTGGACATGTCGACCTACCACGCCGAGCGCGAGTACATGTACGACGCGGCGGTGGGGACCGACCCGGGCTACTACGGCGAGCCGGGCTACACGCTCAACGACCTCGGCCAGCAGATCGCCGACGACAGCCGCTTCCCGGCCTGCTTCGTGCAGCAGGCCTTCCAGCAGCTCCTCGGGCGGACGGCGGAGCTGGAGGACACGACGCGGCTGACCGAGCTGCGGGACGTCTTCATCGACGGCGGGCTCACGGTCCGGCCGGTGCTGTCGGCGGTGGTGGACTCGCCGGAGTACCGTCAGGGCGCGGTGCTGACCCGCGAGCCGGCCAGCAAGAAGATGCTCGGGCCGGAGCTGCTGGCCTCGGTCGTCGAGGAGCTGACGGGCTATCGGTTCAGCTACTACGGCTACGACATGATGACCACGGACACCTACGGGCTGCGCACCCTGGCGGGCGGCGTGGACGGGGAGTTCGTGACCAGCCCGGCTTCCGAGGCCACGGCGACGATGCTGCTGGTCCACGAGCGGCTGGCGGAGCAGGCCTCCTGGTATCTGGTGGAGAAGGAGCGCTCGGATCTCTCCAGCGCGCGGCTCTTCACCGAGATCGACTTCATGGAGACGCCGGAGTCGGATCGGGACGCCATGGTGGCGCAGATCCAGAAGCTTCACTGGGTGGTCCTGGGCAACCGCGTAGCGGCCGACGGCCAGGAGGTGGAGGCAAACCTCCAGCTCTGGCAGGAGCTGTACGCGGCCGAGGGCAACATCGAGGATGCGTGGGCGGGCGTGATGAGCGTGCTGCTTCGCGATCCGGAATTCCTCTACTACTGATTCGGGAGGCACCATGAACCGTCGCACCTTCCTGGGCGCGTCCGCCGCGATGGCGGCCACGGCGGGGCTCCTCCCCTCCCGCCGCGCGCGCGCGGCCACGCCGAGCGGGCAGGATCTCAAGTTCATCTTCGTGGTCAACTACGGCGGCTGGGACCCCACGCGGGTCTTCGCGACCGAGTTCGACAACCCGGCCTTCGACATGGAGCGCCTGGCCGACAGCGCGACCATCGGGGACCTGACCTACGTGGACAGCTCCGACCGGCCCTCGGTCAAGAGCTTCCTGGAGAAGTGGTACGAGCGGACCCTGTTCATCAACGGGATCCTGGTGCCCTCCATCGCGCACGACAACTGTCTGCGCCTGTCGATGACGGGCACGACGGCGACGACGCGCTCGGACTGGCCTTCGGTCATCGCCTCGGCGCGCTCGAGCGCGTTCTCGCTCCCGCAGCTCGTCGTCGCGGGCCCCTCCTTCCCGGGCGACCTGGGCGCGATGGTGACGCGCACGGGCTCGAGCGGGCAGCTGGAGGGCCTGCTCTCGGGCGACATCCGCGACTGGAGCGACACGGCCGTCGGCGGCCCGAGCTCTCGCGCCGAGGACATCCTGGACAGCTACATGGCGCGGCGCGGCGCGGCGGCCTCGGCGGCGGCGAGCACCTCGCAGGCGGTCGAGCAGCTCGCGGCCTACTACCGCGCGGTCGAGCGTGGCGGCGAGCTGAAGAACCTGCTCAACGTCATGGACTGGAGCGGCGGCAGCAGCTTCCCGACCCAGGTGAAGATGGCGGTGGACGCGCTGACCCTCGGCATCTCGCGCACCATCACCCTCTCCACCGGCTACGGCTGGGACACCCACACCCAGAACGACGTCTACCAGTCCTCGAACTTCGAGAGCCTGTTCTCCGGCCTCGTCAGCCTCATGGACCTGCTGGCCGCCCAGCCCGGCGAGGTCTCCGAGTCGCTGGCCGACGAGACCGTCGTCGTCGTCCTCTCCGAGATGGGCCGCACCCCGCAGCTCAACGCCACCGACGGCAAGGACCACTGGCCCTACACCTGCACCATGGTCTGCGGCCCCAACATCACCGGCAACCGCGTCATCGGCGGCTTCGACTACTACGCCTACGGCAAGACCCTGGACTTCGAGTCCGGCGAGATCGACGAGGAGTCCGGCCGCAACATCTCGGTCGACTCCGTCGGCGCCACCCTCATCCAGCTCGCCGGCATCGACTCCGAGGAATTCCTCCCCGGCGTGAAGGCCATCACCGGCGTCCTGAGCTGAGATCGGTCCTCGCCGGAGACAGGATCCGGGTTCCGCGATCGGTCTGAGCCGGGGACAGGATCCGGGTTCCCCGACGGCGGCTGGGGCTACGGAGACCGGTCCGGGCCGGGGGCCGACCGGGTTGGAGGGGGCCCACGGGGCACC
>CAZTOW010000051.1:0-69125 GCA_964615375.1 uncultured Enterobacterales bacterium | reverse complement strand
GGGGCAGCTCAGGCCGCGGGCGCCCAGCCAGGCGGTGATCTCGGCGTCGCCGGCCTCCCCCAGCCCGATCCCGAAGACCTCGCGGGTGGGGGCGGGGGCGCTGGGGCGCGGCTTCTCGGCGCGGGCGGGGGCGCTCGGAGCCGGGGTCGCGGCGCGCTCGGGCGTCGGCTGGGAAGGCTGGGTCTCCGCCCCGCGACCGCAGGCCAGGAGGACAAGGAAGATCAGGGCGAGGGGGCGGGGGGGCATCAGGTTCGCTCCTGCCTGCGGCGCCCGCGCGGTATACCCGAACGCCTGTTCGGTGTTGCTACGCTCGAGCAGGTCGTAGAGATCACCGCTACCCCAGATCCATCCCCCCCGGTAGGATCGTATGCACTCTTGACCCGCGGAGTCCCCGTGCTCACCCTGCTGCTCCTCCTCGCCTGCTCGGGCCACGCGCCCGAGCCCGCCGCGCCCTCCGTGCCCGCCGGGGAGTGGGCGAACGTCGCCCCCGCCCGGGTGGAGGCCGCGCTCACCGGAGAGGGCCGCTCCTACCTGGACATCCAGGAGGGACCCTACCGCTTCTGGGTCAGCGTGCCCCAGGGGGCCTACAAGGTCGGCGACCACGTCCTGCTGGGCAAGGGCCCGCTCCAGAAGGGCGTTCGGAGCGAGGCGAACGGCCGCACCTTCGACGAGCTCACCGTCGTCGAGCAGGCGGCGGTGGTGGACGAGGCCACCGCGCTGGCCGCCGCGCGCCTCCCGGTCGCCGAGGGCGGCCTGGACATCGCCGGCCTCTACGCGCGCCGGACGGCGCTGGCGGGGCAGGAGGTGAAGGTGCGCGGGCGGGTCGTGCGCGTCTCCCGCAACGTCTTCGGCACCAACTGGTACCACCTGCGCGACGGCACGCGCGGCCCCGGCGAGGGGGAGGACGATCTCACCGTGACGACCACGCAGGAGATCCCCGTGGGCGCCGTGGTGCTGGCCAGCGGGCCGCTGACCGTGGACCTGGACCTGGGCTTCGGGTATTTCTACGCGGCGATCCTGAAGGACGCGAAGGTGGTGCAGGAGCCGGAGGGCTCCTGAGCGGGCGAGGATCTCCGCTTGCGCGGCCCGCCTCGGACGGGGCAGGGAGATCCACCAGGGCCAGATTCCTTCTTCAGGCGGCACGAATTCAAGCGGAGGAAGGCGGCAGAGCCGCCCGGCGAGCGTTGAGCGAGCCGTCGGGGGAGCTTGCCGAAGCGCGACGAGGCGATAGCCGAGGAGGGCGAAGGCAAGCGGGGGCAGCGCCCCCGTGGGTTGCGGGCGAAGCCCGCACGAGAAGCGGAACCTCGGGAGCCGCATGGAGCTGGATTACGCGCAGGTCGCCGCCATGGAGCCCGCCCTCGCCCGCGAGCTGGTGCCCGTCTGGCTGGGCAGCTACGTCGAGGGCCCGGAGTCCGACGCCTTCGCCGAGGCCGCCCGCGCAGCGCTGGCCCAGACCCCCGACGAGGAGCTCCGCACCCTGCTCTCCGGCTTCGGGAGCGTGGGCTCCGAGTACCGGCTCTACCCGGCCGAGCCCGCCGCGCGCCGCATCAGCCGCGCCTGCATGCCGCTGCTGCTGGCGGACCTGGAGCTGAGCGGGCTCGAGGCCCTGGCCGAGGCCGCCCGCGGCCCCTGCCTGCTGCTGTCCAACCACCTCTCCTACGTGGACACCCAGATCACGGACCTGCTCCTGGCCTCTCACCTGGGGGAGGCGCTGGCGGACAGCGTGGTGGCGGTCGCCGGGCCGAAGGTCTACGGCTCCCCCTTCCGCCGGCTGGCGGCCCTGGCGCTGAGCACGCTGAAGACGGCGCAGTCCGCCGGGCTCTCCTACAACGAGGCCGGGCTCTCCCCGCGAGAGGTGGCCCGGGTCGCCCTGCACACCGTGGAGCAGGCCGGCGCGCTGATGGCCGAGGGCCACCCCATCCTCATCTACGCCGAGGGCTCGCGCACGCGCACGGGGCGGCTCCAGCCCTTCATGCGCGCCGTCAACCGCTACGCCGCCCTCCCCGGGGTCCGAGTGGTGCCCGTCGCCATCGGCGGCACCGACCAGCTCTTCCCGCTCGACGCCCGCGCCATGCGCCGCGCGCCCGTTCAGCTCCACTTCTGCGAGCCCTTCCTGGCCTCGGAGACCGGGGCCAAGGGCGCCATCGACGAGGCCTGGCGCCGGGTGGCCGCCGCCCTGCCCGAGCGCCACCGCCCCACGCCGGCGACGGCGCCCTCCACCTGAAGCGGATAGATAGCTCTTGCACGGAGGCCCCATGCAGCGCCAGTTCGAAGAGGGAACCTCGCTCCACCGCTTCATCCACGAGACCACCCGCGCGCACCCCGACGCGACCGGGCAGTTCGCCACGCTGCTGCAGCAGGTCTCGCTGGCCGCGCGCCTGGTCGCCGCCCGCGTCAACCGCGCCGGGCTGGCTGGGATGTACGGCGAGACGGGCGAGGTCAACGTCCAGGGCGAGTTCGTGCAGAAGCTGGACGCCTACGCGAACACGACCTTCAAGCGCGCGCTGGAGCACGCCGGCGTGTGCTGCCTCATCGCCAGCGAGGAGGACGAGGGCCCCTTCTTCATCCCCGAGCCCTACCGCTCGGGGCGCTACGTGTTCTGCATGGACCCGCTGGACGGCTCGTCCAACATCGACGTGAACGCCACCATCGGCACGATCTTCGCCATCTACCGGCGCAAGACGCCGGAGGGTGAGCGGGCGGAGCTCTCGGACGTGCTGCGGCCCGGCCACGAGCTGGGGGCGGCGGGCTACGTCATCTACGGCTCGGGCGTGGTGATGGTGCTGGCGACCGACGACGGGGTCAACGGCTTCACCCTGGACCCGAGCGTGGGCGAGTTCTTCCTCTCCCACCCGAACATCCAGCTCAGCCCGAGCGGCAAGACCTACTCGGTCAACGAGGGCTACGCGGCCAGCTGGCCGGACGAGCTCCGCGCCTGGGTGGAGTCGCTGAAGGCGCCCAAGGCGGGCTGGGCGGCGCGCTACATCGGCAGCCTGGTGGCCGACGTGCACCGCAACCTGCTGAAGGGCGGCATCTTCCTCTACCCGGCGACGAAGAAGAACCCGGAGGGCAAGCTGCGCGTGCTCTTCGAGGCCTTCCCGCTCGCCTTCATCGTGGAGAAGGCCGGCGGCGCCGCCACCGACGGGCGCCAGCGCATCCTGGACCTCGTGCCCTCTTCGCTGCACCAGCGCACGCCGCTGTTCATCGGCAACGCGGACGACGTGGCCGCGGCGACGCGCGCGCTCTCGGGCACGGCCAGCGTATAGTAGGCGCCAGCAGCCCCTGGAGCCCCATGCTGGAGACCGTCTGGTCGGGTGAGGTCGAGCAGGTCACGCACGGCGAGGAGCGCGTGCGCCTGCACAAGGAGGTGCTCCGCCTGGAGGGGGAGCTGCCGCTGGCCTTCGTGCGCAAGCGCCGACCCGAGGGCGCGGTGCTCCCGCCCGTGCTCCTGGTCCATGGTTTCGCCCAGAACCGATACTCCTGGCACTCCTCGAAGCGCAGCATCTCCGCCTGGCTGGCCGCCCGCGGCTACGACGTGTGGAACCTGGAGCTGCGCGGGCACGGGCGCAGCCGGGACGCGGGCAAGGGCGGGGCGGAGCGCTTCGAGGACTATGTCAACGACGCCCTCATCGCGTCGGAGGCGCTGCCGGGCCCCGCCTTCTGGATGGGGCACTCCCTGGGCGGGGCGGTGCTCTACGGGGCGGCGACCCGGGCGGCCCCCGGCGCCCCCGAGGCCCGCGGGCGAGCCCCGCGCGGGGTCATCGGCATCGGCGCGCTCTTCCGCTTCGGGCGGGCGAACCCGGCCATGGCCTTCCTGACCCGCGCCACCCACGCGCTCAAGGACCTGCCCATCATGGGCCGCTTCCAGGTGCGCACGCAGCTGGCCGGGCAGCTCATCGGGCGCCTCTACGGCCTGTCCGACGCCACCGGCTACGCGGTGCCGCTCTCGGGCTGGTGGCCGGGCAGCCTGGAGCCGGAGATCCTCCAGGAGCGCCTGGAGAACGGCTTCGACTGGACCAGCATCACGGTCTGGCAGGAGATGAGCCGCTGGGCGGCCGAGGGCCGGGTGGACTTCGAGGAGCGCTGGAAGAGCACCGACGTCCCGCTGCTGGTGTTGCTGGGCGACCGCGACCACCTGCTGCCCCCCGACGACGGGCGCGCCGCCTACGACCTCTCGGGCAGCCAGGACCGGACCCTGCGGATCTTCGACGACTGGCACGACGAGGTCCACTGGGGGCACCTGGACCTGATCCTCGGGAAGCTGGCGCCGAAGCACGTCTGGCCCTACCTGGAGCGGTGGATGCGCGCGCGCTCCGGGGCCCCCTGATGGATCAGCTCGGCCGCTGGATCCTGGAGGAGCGCATCGGCGTCGGCGGCGTGGCCGACGTCTGGCGCGCGGTGGACCCGGTGAGCCGGCAGCAGGTGGCGCTCAAGATCCTGCGCGAGCCCGACCGCTCGGCCTCGCACCGGGACCGCTTCCTGCGCGAGGGGCGCCTGCTGCAGCGCCTCGCCTTCCCCGGCCTGCCGCGCATCTTCGAGGTGGACACCGGGGCGCGCCCCTTCCTGGCCATCGAGCTGCTGGACGGCGAGACCCTCTCCGAGCGCATCCGCAGCCGGGGCCCGCTGCCGCTGCCCGAGGTGGAGCTCATCGCCGCGGCCCTCCTGCGCGTGCTGGGGCTGCTGCACGGCCGCGGGGTCATCCACCGCGACATCAAGGCGTCGAACATCTTCCTCTCCGACGACGGGCGCGTGCTGCTGCTGGACCTCGGGCTCGCCGCGGACCCGCAGGACCCGCTCATCACCACGCTCGGCGACGTGATGGGCACCTACGCCTACATGGCGCCCGAGCAGATCGCCGGGGCGGAGGTCGATCTCCGCTGCGACCTCTACAGCCTGGGCGTCACGCTCTACGAGGCCATCGCCGGCACGCGCCCCTTCCACGCCACCGACGCCGCCGGCTACCTGCGCGCCCACCGCGAGGGACGCCCGCCCCCGCTCACCGAGCGCCGCGCCGAGGCCCCCGCCTGGCTGGTGGACCCGGTGATGCGGATGATGGCGCGCGATCCGGCGGCCCGGCCCGCCTCAGCCTCGGTGGCGCTGGCCATGCTGACGGGCACGAGCGGGACGCGGCGCACCCTCGGGCGCCCGCCGCTGGTGGGCCGCGGCTCGGCGGTGGGCGCGGTGCAGGCCATCCTGGACGGGGGCGGCGTGGTCGCGGTCCTGGGCGAGGTGGGCTCGGGCACGGGGCGCGTGGCCAACGAGGCGCTCAACCGCGCGCGGCTGGGGGGCTTCGAGACCATCGCCGTGCGCTGCAACCGGCGCTCCATGCCCATGGATCCGCTGCTGCAGCTGGCCCGGGATCTGGCCCAGATCCTCGGCGCCTGGCTGGAGCCCGAGCCCGAGGCCCTCGCGGCGGCGGTGGCCGATCTCGCCGCCGAGGGGCCGCTCTTCGTGCTGGTGGAGTCCGTCGAGCAGTGCGGGCCGGAGGCCGCCGCCGCCCTGGCCCGCGTGCTGCGCCCCTCGGGCGAGCTGGCCGTGCTCTACACCGGCGTGGACATGCCCCCGGGGCTCCAGGCCCACCTCGTCCACCTGCGGGCGATGACCCCCGAGGAGACCCACGCCCTGCTGGCCGGGATGCTCGGCACCCAGGGCGTCCCCTCCGGGCTGGCCGAGGAGCTCCACCGCATGAGCGGGGGCCTGCCCGCCGTCGTCGCCCTGGCCGCGCGCGAGCTCTACAACCGGGGAGCGCTGCGCTATGTCGGCGTCTCCGACGAGGGCGAGCCCGTCTGGGCCCTGGACCGCAGCGGCGGGGTCGTGCCCACGCTGGGGCTGGCGCGCCTGTTCGGGGACGTGCTGCTGCGCCTGCCGGAGGACGCCCAGGCCCTCCTGGAGGTGCTGGCGGTGGCCGGCGAGGGGCTCCCGCTCAAGGTGGCGCTGGAGGCGGCGGGGGCCGACCCCTCGGGCCTCACCAGCGCGGTGCTCTCGCGGGAGAGCCTGGTGCAGGTAGAGGTCCACGGCTCGCAGGAGTGGATCTCGCTGCGCCGGCCCGCCGTGGGGGCGCTGGTCCTGGCCCAGACCCCCGAGGCCCGCCAGATCGAGGTCCACCGCCGCCTGGCCCGCGCGCTGGGGCGCCTCCCGCGCGAGGCCTGGCGCGACGCGCGCCTGGCCTGGCACACGGCCTACGGCGCGAGCCCCGACGGGGCCGCCCGCGCGCTGCTGGAGCTCGGCCAGCAGCTCACCACCGGGGGCCAGCCCGCCCAGGCCCTCGAGGTGCTGGACCGGGCCGCCCTGCAGCCTGGGCTCGACCTCTACACCACCGCCGCCCTGGCCGTCGCGCGCGGGGAGGCCCTCTCGCTGGTCGGCCGGACCGAGGCCGCCAACGCGACCCTGCGCGCCGGGCTGGAGCTCTCCCAGGGCCTCAGCGACGACGGCCTCAGCGCCCGCGTGTTCGTGCTCCTGGCCGAGCTCCACTTCCAGGAGCACGACGCCCCCGGCTCGCTCCCCATGGCCGAGCGCGCGCTCGCCCTGCTCGCCGCCCACCCCACCGACCCCACCCGCCCCAGGGCCCTGCTGGCCGCGGCCAACGCCCACCGGGTCGGGGCCGAGCCGGATCTGGCGGCCGCCCGCTACCACCAGTGCATCGACGAGGGCATGGCGCTCGGCCAGCGCGAGTACGCGGCGATGGCCCACGGCGGCCTCGGGCTGCTGCTGGCCGAGGACGGGCGTCTGGACGACGCGATCCGCCACCTGGAGCAGGAGGCCGCCTTCCTGCGCGCCCGCACCCTGCCCGCGCGCCTGGTCCACACGCTCTACCGCATCGCCGAGCTGCGCCTGCGCCTGGGCGACATCCGGCTGGCCCTGGAGCACACCGCCGAGGCGGAGACCATCGCCCGCCTGGCCCTGCTGCCCTACGATCGCGCGCTGGCCGAGATCGGGCGGGCCGCCGTGCTCCTGCAGATCGGCGAGCGCGCGCTGGCCGCGACCCTGCTCCGCGCGGCGCGGGTGGCGCTGGAGCCCGACGCGGCCCCGCACATCCGGCTGGCCTACCGCCTCATCCAGGGCGAGCTGCGCATGCTCGCCGGCGACCACCAGGCCGCCCTCGCCTCCTTCCAGGCGGCCGAGTCCGAGGCCGAGGGCGTCGGCTTCCACGCGCTGGGGGCCTACAGCCTCGGGATGAGCGGCGTGCTGACCGCCGACGCCGACGCGCTCACCCGCGCCATGGAGGTGCTGGGGCGCTCCGGGGATCGCAGCCTCACCGCCCGCCTGCTGCTGCACGGGGCGCGCGTGGGCGGGGACGCCGACGTCCTGCGCTCGGCGGAGAGCGAGGCGCGGGCCAGCCGGGACGTCTTCGTGCTGCTGGCCGTCCTGCACGCCGTGGGCAGCGACGAGGCCCGCCGCGAGGCGCGCAGCCTCGCCCGCCAGATCGAGGCCCGCGTGCCCTCCGAGCACCGCCCGACCTTCCTCGCCCTGCCCTCCGTGAGCTGGGCCGTGACGCGCCCCGATCGCGCTCTGGACAGCGTCTCCTCGTCCAGCAGCGGCGCGCGCGCCCGATGACGAATATTACTAGTATTCATGGCCGCTTGTAGGCTGGACGCGCACGCGCTATCTCCCCTGGGAAATCTCTCCGCCGATCGCATGAGGGGCGCCGCCCCGGGGTTCGGTTAGGAGCTGAGACTCACCTTCGCCTGGCAGGGACCGGATGCCCACTCCTCGCAGCTTTCGCTACCTCGGCCTCGATCTCGCCTGGGCGCCCCGCAATTCTTCGGGAGGCGCGGTCCTCGAGGTCACGCCGGATGGAGGCGTGGTCGTGCAGTCCACCGTCTCCCTGCGCGCGCACGAGGACATCCTGAGCTGGATCGCGCGCAGCCGCGGTCGGGCAGGCGCCATCGTCGCCGTCAACGCGCCGGTGATCGTGGAGAACAGCTCCGGGCGCCGCCCCTGCGACGCGCTGCTCCAGCAGCACTTCGGGCAGCACCACCTGGACGAGTACCAGGTCAACACCGTCAACGCGACGCACCCGCGCACCATGGGGCGCGCGCTCATGCGCATGGGCTTCAACCCGAACCCCAGCTCCGACAGCGACCGCCTGGTCGAGACCTGCAACCAGGCGGCGCAGATCCTGCTCTTCGAGCTCGACCGCCCCATCCGCATGAAGGTGGGCCCGGTGGGCGCGCGCAAGGAGGCGGTCACGCGCTTCCGCGAGGCGCTCTCCAACATGCTGGGCGACGCGGAGCCGCCCCTGCTCCCCAGCGGGGCCTTCGACACGCTCCTGCACGCGGACCTCGGCGCCAGCAACGGCAGCCGGGTGGGCGAGCTGGAGGAGCAGCTGGAGGCGGTGCTGACGGCGTACACCGCCGCCTACCTGCACCTGCGGGGCCCGGAGAGCTGCGCCTTCCTCGGCGACATGCGCGACGGCTACATCCTGGTGCCCACGACCCGGTACCCGGAGGGGGCGGAAGAGAGCGATCAAGCTGGGGCTTGATCGCGCTGGCGTCTCCTCGTGTTCCCGGTGTAGAGTGGTCCTCCGTTCGCGGAGGATCGGATGAGCTCTCACTTCCTGGTCGACAAGAGCATGCAGCTCGAGGCGGCGTTCGGCGGCTTCGCGGCGGCCCGCGCCCGCCCCTTCGCCGAGCCCGGCGTGGCCCCGCGCTTCGCCCCGGATCGCGGCTTCCGGCTGCTCTCCCTCGATCTGGAGCTGGACATCGACCCAGACGCGCGCAGCCTGCGCGGCGTGACCCGGCTGGAGGTCGCCCCCCTGCCCTGCGGCCTCGGGGAGGTGGCCTTCGACCTGGATGATCTCCAGATCCTCAGCGTGAATGGCGAGGACGGGCGCCCGCTCTCCTGGCGTCACGACGGCGGGCGGCTGAGCGTCCAGGGCGTGCGCCCCGAGGGCGAGCGCGTCGAGGTGCGCACGGCCGGCTCCCCGGTGCGCGGCCTCTACTTCATCGGCCCCACCGAGGCCGAGCCCCATCGGGCCCCCATGGCCTGGACCCAGCACCAGGACGAGGACGCCCGCTTCGTCTTCCCCTGCGTGGACCACCCCTCGGTCAAGTGCCCGGTGCGCCTCGCGATCACGGCGCCCCCCGGCTACGTCGTCGTCTCCAACGGCCGCCTGGTCGCGCGCGAGGGCGACACCTGGCGCTGGGCCCAGGACGAGCCCATCCCCGCCTACCTGATCACGGTGGTCGTCGCGCGCCTCGCCGTGCTGGAGGAGCGCTGGCGGGATCGGCCCGTGCGCTACCTGGCCCCCGAGGGCACCTCCGAGGCCGTGCTGAAGCGGGTCTTCGGGCGCACGCCGGCCATGCTGGAGGCCTTCTCCGCGCGCTTCGGCGTGGACTACCCCTGGGCCCGCTACGACCAGGTCGCCGTCCACGAGTTCATCTTCGGCGGCATGGAGAACGTGGCCGCCACGACCCTGACCGATCTGGTGCTGACGGACGATCGCGCGGCGATCGACAACGAGCACGACGACCTCATCAGCCACGAGCTCGCCCACCAGTGGTTCGGCGATCTGGTGACCTGCCAGGACTGGAGCCAGGCCTGGCTGAATGAGGGCTTCGCCACCTACGCCGAGCACATCTGGCGCATGCACCACCAGGGCGCGGAAGAGGCGGACATGCTGCTCTTCCAGATGCTGGAGGAGTACCTCAAGGAGGACCGCACCCGCTACCGCCGCCCCATCGTGGACTACCGCTTCCGCGAGCCCATCGACCTCTTCGACCGCCACCTCTACGAGAAGGCCTGCCTCGTGCTCCACACGCTCTCCGGCGTGCTGGGCGAGGAGCCCTTCTGGGCGGGCGTGCGCCGCTACCTGGAGCAGAACGCCCACGGCGTGGTCCACACCCGCGACCTGCAGCGCGCGCTGGAGGAGGTCACCGGCCGCAACCTGGACCGATTCTTCCAGCAGTGGATCTATGGGGCCGGACATCCGGTGGTGGACGTGGAGATCGCCCACGAGGAGGGGCTGCTGTCCATCACCGCCCGCCAGCGCCAGGAGGGCGAGGGCGTGGCCGAGGCCTTCGTCTTCCCCCTGCGCGTCGTGGTGGTGGACGCCCAGGGCAGCCGCGAGCTCACGCTCCCCGTGCGCGAGCGCGAGCGGGCCTGGGCCATCCCCTGCGCGGGCCTGCCCGACCGGGTGGAGATCGATCCCGGGCTCGACGTGCTGGCCGACCTGCGCCTCAAGGCGCCGCGCGCGCTGCTCATCGCCTCCCTGGAGCAGGACCGCGGGGTGGTGGCCCGCATCCGCGCCGCCCGCGCCCTGGCTGAGGACGGCAGTCCCGCCGCCATGGCCGCGCTCACCCGCGCCCTGTCCCGCGAGCCCTTCTGGGGCGTGCGCGGGCAGATCGCGCTGGCCCTGGGGCGGCGCGGCGGCGAGCAGGCCCGTCAGGCCCTGCTGGCGGCCCTCCAGGATCCGCACCCGCGCGCCCGGCTCTCGGTCGTCAGCGCGCTGGCCGAGCTGAACCACCCTGAGGTCGAGCAGGCCCTCACCCGCCTCGGGCTGGAGGGCGACCCCTCGCTGCAGGTGGAGGGCGAGGCCGCCCGCTCGCTGGGCAAGCTGCGCTCTCCCCGCGCCCGCGAGGTCTCCAGCGCCCTGCTGGAGCGCCCGAGCTGGGGCGAGGTGCTGCGCGCCCGCGCGCTGGAGGGCCTGGGCGCCGCCCGCGACCCCGAGGCCCTGCCCATCCTGCTGGCCTGGACCGGCCCGGAGCGCCCCACCCGCGCCCGCACCGCCGCCGCCGCCGCCCTGGGCCGCCTGGCCGACGAGGTCCCCGCGGCCCGCCCCGCTGCAGTGGCCCGCCTGCTCACCCTGGTCAAGGACGCGCCCTTCCGGGTGGCGCTGGCCGCGGTGGGCGCGCTGGGCTCCGCCCGTGACCCGTCCGCCAACGCCGTCCTTCACGACGTCCACGACGGCGCGGCCGACGGCCGGCTCAAGCGCGCGGCCTACGAGGCGCTCCAGGCCATCGCCGAGGGCCGCGACAGCGCCGACGCCCTCCAGGGCCTGCGCCGCGACCTCGACGCCCTGCGCGAGGAGAACCGCACCCTGCGCGACCGCGTCGCCCGCCTGGAGAAGGCGGGTGAGCCCTCCACGGGCCTCTCCGCACGGTAGAGTGCGGAGAGGAGGTCAGCAACATGGTCCGGGTCGCCGTGGACGCCATGGGCGGAGACAACGGGGTACAAGCCGTGGTGGAGGGCGTCGCCGCCCTCTCCCGCGAGGAGCGCCCCATCCAGGTCCTGCTGGTCGGTGACCAGTCGCAGATCAGCGCGGCCCTGGCCCAGCAGCGCTACGACCCGAGCTGGATCCAGGTGGTCCACGCCGCCGGCTGCGTGAACATGGCCGAAGACGCCGCCGAGGCCCTGGACCGCGACCCCGACTGCAGCGTCTCGGTGTCCGCGCGCCTGGTCCGCGAGGGCGCCGCCGACGCCCTGGTCAGCGCCGGCCACACGGGCGCCACCATCCTGGCCGCCAGCCGCGCCTTCGAGCGCCTGCCCGGCATCCGCCGCGCCGCCCTGGCCGCGGTCTACCCCACCGAGCTGCGCCACGGCCCCCGCCAGGACCCCTTCGCGCTCATGCTGGACGTGGGCGCCACCCTCAACGCCACCGCCGAGGATCTGGTGGGCTTCGCCGTCATGGGCTCGGCCTACGCCCGCGTCGTCTCCGACAACGAGAGCCCGCGCGTGGCCCTGCTGTCCAACGGCGTGGAGGCCAACAAGGGCACGCCCGCCATCATCGAGGCCCACCAGCGCCTGCGCACCCTGGGCGCGGTCAACTTCGCCGGGAACATCGAGGGCCTGGACATCCCGCGCGGCACCGTGGACGTGGTCGTCTGCGAGGGCTTCCTGGGCAACGTCGTCCTGAAGATGCTGGAGGGCGTGAGCGAGGTGGCGGCGGACCTGGCCCGCGAGGCGGCCGACAAGAACCTGGTGTGGAAGGTCGGGCTCACCATGCTCTCCCAGGGCATCCGCCAGCTCCGCGGCATGACCGACTGGAAGCAGTACGGCGGCGCGCCCCTGCTGGGCTTCGACCGCGTGGTCATCAAGGCCCACGGGCGCTCCAACGCCCGCGCCATGCGCAACGCCGTCAAGGTCGCGGCGAAGGCGGTGGAGCGGGATCTGGCGGGGCAGATCCGTCGGGGGATGGAGCGGAAGCCAGGAGCGGGCCCCGCAGCGTGAGGGTGCGACATCCCGGGCCGGAGGCCGTCACCTCGACGATCCGTGCTTAGGTTGAGCTCCTTCACAGGAGCCTACATGTCCCCCGCCCCCGCCGAAGAGGCCCCCCTCCCCACCGAAGAGCCCCTCGTCCCGGACCCCGAGGCCCTCGCCGCCCTCCGCCGCGGCCGACGCGCCCGGCTCCCCTGGATCCTGGGCGGCGCCGCGGTCCTCGCCCTGCTGGGCGGCCTCGCCTACGCCCTCCTGGGCGGGGAGCCCGAGGTCCCCTGGGAGACGGCGCCGGTCACCCGTGGATCTCTGCTGGAGACGGTCACCGCCGTGGGTCAGCTGGAGCCCGTGGACAGCGTGGAGGTGGGCTCCGATCTCTCGGGCAAGGTGCTGAGCGTGGCGGCCTCGGCCAATGACCGCGTGGAACAGGGCGCGGTGCTGGCGCGCTTGGACCCGGAGCCCTTCGAGAACGCCGCCGCCCAGGCCCGCGCCACCCTCGCCTCCAGCCGCGCGAGCCTGGCGAGCGCGGAGGTGGCCGAGCGCGCGGCCCGCCTGGATCTGGAGCGCCTCCGCCGCCTGCTGCCCGAGGGCGCCGCCACCGCCGTCGAGGTGGAGGACGCCGAGCTGGCCCACCAGAGCGCCGCCGCCGCCACCCGCGCCGCCCAGGCCCAGGTCGCCCTCTCCTCCGCCGCCCTGGCGCGGGCCGAGGACGATCTGGCCGACACCGTGATCACCTCGCCCATCGCGGGCGTCGTGACGCGCCGTCTGGTGGAGCCCGGTCAGACCGTGGTCTCGGCGATGAGCGCGACGGCCCTCTTCGAGGTGGCCAGCGACCTACGCGCGCTGGAGGCGGTGGTCGAGGTGGACGAGGCCGACGTGGGCCGGGTCAAGGCCGACCAGCCGGCGACGTTCACCGTCTCCGCCTGGCCGGATCGCCGCTTCCAGGCCCAGGTCCACACGGTGGACCTGGCGCCCTCGGAGGACGACAGCATCGTCACCTACGGCGCGGAGCTGCGCCTGGACAACGCCGATCTGGCGCTGCGGCCGGGCATGACGGCGACCGCGGAGATCGAGGTGGGGCGCCAGGACGACGTGCTGCTGGTGCCCCCGGCCGCCCTGCGCTACCGCCCGCCGGGGGTCGCCGTGGGCGAGGGCGAGTGGGTCTTCGTGCTGGAGGGCGGCGCGCCGGTGGCGATCTCGGTGGCGCTGCTGGGCACGGGCGCCACCCAGACGGCCGTGCGCGGCGAGGGCCTTGACGAGGCGGACTCCGTGCTTATCGGCGGCCCGAGCGCCAGCGAGGACCACGGCCCGATGGGGGGCCCGCGATGAGCTCTACCCAGCCGAGCGGGCCGCTGATCCGCGCCCGGGGCCTGGAGCGCCTCTACGGCGAGGGCGACGCGCTGGTCCGCGCGCTCGATCGCGTCGATCTGGACGTCGAGCGCGGGGAGTTCGTCGCGCTGATGGGGCCCTCGGGCTCGGGCAAGTCCACCTTCCTCAACTGCATTGGCTGTCTGGACCTCCCCACGGCCGGCTCCTACCGCTTCCGCGGGGTGGAGGTCACCCAGCTCTCCCGCCACGAGCGCGCCCTGATGCGGCGTCTCTGGCTGGGCTTCGTCTTCCAGAGCTTCCACCTGCTGGCGCGCAGCACCGCGCTGGAGAACGTGGAGCTGGCCCTGATCTACCGCGGGGTCGGGTCCAAGGAGCGGCGGGAGCGCGCGCTGGAGGCCCTGAACGACGTGGGCCTGGCCCACCGGGCCGAGCACCTGCCCAGCGCCATGTCCGGGGGCCAGCAGCAGCGGGTGGCCATCGCCCGCGCCCTGGTCACCCGGCCCGACCTGCTCCTGGCGGACGAGCCCACCGGGAACCTGGACACCGCCACCAGCCACGAGGTCATGCGCCTGCTCCGCCGCCTCAACGAGGAGCGCGGCCTCACCATCCTGATGGTCACGCACGAGCTGGAGATGTCCAGCTACACCCGCCGCGTCGTCAGCTTCCGGGACGGTCGCGTCGCCTCCGACCAGAGGAGCGCCTGATGTGGTCCTCGTTGATGAACGCGCTCAACATGGCCGTGGTCCAGCTCTGGCGGAACCGCCTGCGCAGCGTGCTCACCTCGCTGGGCGTGCTCATCGGGGTGGGCTCGGTCATCGCCATGGTCGGGCTCGGCCAGGGCGCCACCGCCTCCATCCAGGAGGATCTGGCCAGCTTCGGCGTCAACATGCTGATGCTGGAGAGCGGCACGGGCCACGGCCCCCAGGCGCGCACCACCGCCCCGCCGCTGGACCTGGCCGACGTCGAGGCCATCCGCGCCCACGTCCCCAGGGTGGCGGCGGTGGCCCCCTCGGTCAGCGCCGCCGTCACCGCCACGCGCGGGGACCTGAGCTGGGACACCACCGTCAGCGGCACCAGCTCCGACTGGTTCCAGGTCTCTGCGCGACAGCTCGCGAGCGGGCGGGCCTTCACCGAGGGCGAGGAGCGCGCCGGGGCCAGCGTCTGCGTGCTGGGCGACACCGTGCGGGAGGAGCTGTTCGGCGACCGCCCGGCGCTGGGGGCGGAGCTGCGGCTGGGCAACGCGCAGTGCGAGGTGGTGGGGCTGCTGGAGCCGCTGGGCGAGAACACCATGGGCATGGACCAGGACGACTACGTGGTCATGCCCATCCGCGCGGCCCAGCGCCGCCTGCTGGGCAGCACCGCGGTCGGCATCATCCTGGTCTCGGCGAAGGAGGCCACGGACATCGATCAGGTCAGCCGCGACCTCGACGTGCTGATGCGCCAGCGCCGCCACGTCACGGGCGACGACACGGTGAACTTCACGATCCGCGACACCCGCGAGATGGCGGCCACCCTGGGCAGCATCACCGGCGTGCTCACGGCCTTCCTGGCGGCGGTGGCCGGGGTGAGCCTGCTGGTGGGCGGCATCGGGATCATGAACATCATGCTGGTGAGCGTGACCGAGCGCACGCCGGAGATCGGCATCCGCATGGCGATCGGCGCGCTGGAGTCGGACATCCGCACGCAGTTCCTGGTGGAGGCGGTGGTGCTGTCCAGCTTCGGCGGGGTGCTGGGCGTGCTCTTCGGGCTCCTGGGCACCTGGGCGGGCTCGGGCCTGCTGGACGTGCCCTTCGTGGTGCAGCCGGTCACGGTCATCGTCTCGGTGCTGTTCTCCGCGCTGATGGGCGTGGGCTTCGGCTGGTTCCCCGCGCGGCGCGCCGCCCGGCTGGAGCCTATCGACGCCCTGCGGCAGCCCTGAGCACGAGCAGCGGCAGCCCCACCAGCAGCAGCGTGGGCAGGTGGGGCTGGATGAGCACCCCCGCCACCCACAGCGCCGCCGCCACGCCCAGCACGCCGAGGCGAAGGCTCAGGTAGCGCCGCCGCGCGTCCGGGCTCAGGCGATGCAACAGCAGATCCGTGGGCCAGCACAGCAGCAGGCTCTCGTTCCAGCGCAGGTCGGGGATGGTCGCCACCAGCGAGACCCCCCAGGGGATCAGCGCCGGCAGCCCGAGCATCAGGCCCCCCGCCCGCCAGAGCGCGTCCCGGCGCGCGCGGGCGAGGCCGGCCAGCGCGGCGGCGAAGACCAGCCCCGCCGCGCCCACGACGTGCCGGCCCAGGCGCGGAGCGTCGGGGATGGGCGGCCCCTGCCGGGTGTTCAGGCGCTCGGGGACCGCGCCGTAGGCCCGCTGCACCTGGTCGCGCAACTCGGACGGCAGGCCCATGCGATCCCAGGCCGTGCTCGGCCGGTCGTGGTCCCGCCCCACGCCGAGCTGCACCATGATCTGCAGCGGCAGGATGCCCCCGAGCCCGGCCTCGGCGAATTCGCGCAGGGGTGGACCGTCGGGGACCTGCGCTCCCTCGCGGAGCCGGCCGCCGGTGGCCTGGTCCAGCGGGTCGCGCAGTCGGGTCGCGCAGTTGTCGTAGAAGTGGTGGTAGGAGTAGATCCGCGACTCCGGCGCCAGCGAGGCACGGAGCCGATCGCGCAGGTCGAGGGCCTGCGCCTCCGTGAGCGGGAGCTCCTGCCGCCAGATGTCCGAGTCGCGCTGCACGTAGCGGGCCAGCAGCTCGCCCTCGTCCTCCACGTCGCCCCAGAACTCGCCCTGCCCGCGGCTCATGCGCAGGATCACGGCCAGGACGTCGGAGAAGTCGGTGTAGCCGTAGGCCCAGCAGGTCCCGGCCTGCCCGCCCTCGGGCCGCACGCAGAGCGCGGCGTGGCCGTAGCGGGTGGCGAGCTCGTCGTCGTGGCCCATGGTGTAGAGGAAGACGCGCGGCGAGCGGGGGGCGGTCTCCATCAGGACGACGAAGCTGCCGGGCCCGCGCTCGTAGAGCACCGCGCGATCCGGGCCCACCGCCCGCTCCAGCAGCGGGGCCCACTCCGGCTCCACCAGGGCGTCCTTCCCCAGGAGCAGCTCGGGCTGGTAGAGGTCGAGCTCGACGTACTGGGCGCCCCCCTTCTCCGCCGCGGCGACCCCGTAGCTCCAGCTCTCCATGCCCTCGCGCGGGTGGAGGTCGTTGTGCATGGCGCCGCCGTAGAGCACGACGCGGGCGTCGGAGGACTCCAGTCCCCGTTGCACATAGTCATCTAGTTTCGTCGTGAGCAGCGTGAGCAGGGCGTCGTAGTCGATCTCGCCGCTGTCCTCGGAGAGCGGGGCGTACTCCGCGCAGGTCAGCACCAGATCATGGGGGCGCACGCCCAGCGCCAGGGCGCGCTCCGCCAGGACGACGATCTCGCTCTTCGTCTCCTCCGGGCGCTTCGTGTCCACCTCCACCTGCACCACGACCTGCTCGGCCTGGGGGCCGCAGGCGCTGTCCAGGCGCCAGGTCTCGATGACCAGATCGGTGGTGCTCGGCGCCAGCAGGGGCAGGATCTCCTGGGTGAAGCGCGAGATGGTGGTGGGGACCTGCGGGCCGTCGGTGGTGGCGTGGACCTCGCCCACGCCGACCACGCGGGGCTGGCTGGCCAGGGCGTAGCGCACCGCCTCCGCCGCGCTGGGGAAGACGCGGTGGGCGGGCAGGGGCGCCGCCTCGGGCTCCGAGGCCGGCGCGGACGCGGGAGGGGAGGAGGGCTCCGGCGCGCAGGCCAGGAGCAGGGCCAGCGTGATCATTCGCCGCCGCGCTTCCGTGGAGGTTGACGCAGGTTCTTGCCCTCCAGGCCGCGCTGGCGGGGCAGGCCGGCGGGCTGGGAGGGCGCGTCCTCGGCGGGGGCGGCCTCGGTCGGCGCCTCCTCCGTCGGGGCGGCCTCGGTCGGCGCGGCCTCGGTCGGCGCGGCCTCGGCGGCCTCCGGGAAGAACTGCGCCACGCACTGGTTCACGATGGGCTCCAGCAGCGTGTCCAGCTCCGGCGAATTGTTGGCCTCGAGCTCGATCATCTCCGCGGCGGTCTTGACCTTCAGCACCTCGTCCAGCGAGCAGGCGCAGACCTGGCGGAAGGGCTCCTCGGGGATCTCGGCGCTCCGCTCAGCCATGCACTCCGTCATGAACTTCTCGCGGTAGCCGTCGGTGAAGCCCTTCTCGACGTCGTCCAGGAAGCCACCGCAGGCGAGCAGGAGGACGGCGCCGAGGCCGAGCAGAGGGCGGAGTGTGGGGGTCAAGGGGAGCTCCTGTCGTGGGGGGGTGTCTTGGGGAGGAGCGGGCAGGCGGGGCGTCGCGCCTGCCAGCGGGTGAGGGCTGCGTAGAGCCCAGTGGCCATGAGGTGCTCCATCTCGTGTGCGAGGCGAAGATCTCTCGTGAGATCGTCCACGTCGACAGAGCCGCCTGAGCCCGACCCGAGCTTCTTCTTGAGCCCCACGGCGAGCAGGGCGACGAGGTCGTGGCCGTTGCAGAGCTGATCTCTGGGCTCATCCGGCATGGTCTCCATGACCTGCCGCACCCGCTCGGTCTCCTGGAGGAGATCATGCCTCTGATTGAACTCGATCACCACCTGAATCATTCGCGCGACGTCCAGCTCCCAACGCTCTGGGGGACAGAACTTCTCTACCTTCACCGTGGAGATCTCGCCGTGGGGTCTGGCGGGACGCTTCCGAAACTTCAGGCCCCACCCCTGCCGCTGGCTGGCCAGACGTAGACGAGCCATGCACAGGCCGAGTTCGAGGAGCCGCTGACGAACCTCAACCTCGGCGTCGCGGAGCTGACCGAGCTTCTCCCTAGCCCCCCGCTCGGCGAGCACCTTGCCGAGGGCGGGGGACAAGATCAGCATCACCTCCAAGTCGTGATGATCCGTCCAGAAGACGTTGGAGAGCTCGGCCAGCCTGCCCTCGATCCGGTCGAAGTCGGCGTCAAGAATGGCGATCACATTGTCGTCCCGCTCCTCCCTGGCGCGCGCGGCTTCCTCCAGCGCCCGCTCTCGGCCCCCCAGGTCGCGCACCTCACAGCGGGCGTGTACTCTCGCCCGCCAGAATGCGTAGTCGCTCCCGCTCTCTACGAGCAGGACGACGGTGGGCCTCGCCGCGTTGAAGAAGGCGGACTCCGTCAGGGGTGAAGTGGAAGCTCCCCAGGGATCGCTCACGCCTCGGCCTCCTCGGGGGCTCCAAGCTGAACCAGGAGGTCCCGGCGGTCGCCTACGATGTAGGGGGAGTGGGTCGCCAGGATGGCATCGAACTCGGCGACCTTCGCGACTCGGATGAGGTCGGCGAGGAATTCGCGCTGCCAGGTGACGTGGAGCGAGAGCTCTGGCTCGTCGATGAGGAGGAGGGTGCCAGGCTCCGCGTCGAAAAGGAGGCTGTGGAGGAGGACCAGTTCGTGCTGCTCACCTGAAGAGAGGCGCTCCAGCTCCAACTCGACCCCATCGTGGCTCAGAACACGATAGCCGGTACGTTTGTTGAAGGAGATTGTCTTGGGAGAAAACTTACGGTTCAGGAGCTCGAGAAGGAGCTCGAGCCGGCCCGCGAGGGGACGGAAGATCGCGAGTTTGCGCTCAGCGTCGTCGAGATAGACCGCGAACATGTGCCGCTGGCCTTCCTCCAATGTGTTGGGATCAAAGGGACTCGGGGCGTCCGCGAGGATGCCAATCATGCGGAGTCGAGCCCGCTCACGCTCTACGGCGGCGCTTCGGTCCGACAGCTCTCCACCCGGGAGCCTCGCCACCGTACGGGCCGCGAACATTCGAGTTGGCAGGCTATCGTCAAGCTGCGTGGAGAGCTGGCGATACTCGTTGTCGACCCTGTTCACCATATCGAGAACTTCTCTGGAGATCTTTGCCACCGCATGTTGAAACCGGGTCTCCGAGCGCCCAGCGCTGATCCAGCCGCCCGCGACCAGGAGTCGCTGGGTCTCGATGAACAGGACCGGCGAAAGCACAGGCCAGGCATCCCCAAAACCCTCCTCTGAACGAATAAATTCCGGGAAGCACCGGAAGAACAACCCTAAACCCGAGAGGATCTCGCCGCCAGCCCTGTCGATCCAGGAATTGGGACCGGCTGGAATTGGGTACAACGCCTGACGTCTGGACATCCACCGCTTGAAGCCTTGCGAGACGCCCACCAACGGAACATCCATGGACCGGGGAGCTCCATCGCCACTATGCCAAAGCTCGAACCTCAGGTCTGTGACGCTCTGGTCGTGAGGCGATCGACCTGGCGAGGCTGTTCCATCGGCCACGACGCGCAACTGAGACAACCTCAACCTCACCTCATTCGAGAACTGTAACTCCAGATAATCGAACGGCACCTGCGGCAGCGCCTCCAAATTCCCCGTCAACACCGCATTCACCAGGGCCAGCGTCACCGTCTTCCCAGATCCGTTGCGACCATGAAGTATCGTGACCCTGTCCTTCAACCGCATCTGCACGTCGATCGTGTGGGACCTGAACAGGTCCTTGATGACGATGCGGGTGACGCGGGGAGGCTGAGCAGCCATGAAGATCCTCGGTGGTGGTCCTGAGCGCGACTAACACCGAAGCTCCTCCCCTTCCACTTTCCCGCAGGGCCAGACTCTGCTAAGACTGCGGGACTCTGCCTGGAGTTCCCGTGATCCTCCTCCTCCTCGCCTGCGCTGGCGCCCCCGAGGGCCTGCGCGCGACCCCCGACGGCGACGGCCCCACCGTCATCGTGGACTGGGACGCGCACCCCATCGCCAACATCCCCTTCCCCAACGACCTGGCCACGCGCCCCGACCCGACCAGCATCACGGGGCTCCGGGTGAACGTGCCCATCGAGACGGACACGCTCTGGGAGAGCGAGGCCCGGCAGGGCACCGACGAGCTGACCGGCTTCGGCACCTACATGCCGATCACGGTGGCCTTCGACGCGCCGCTGGACCTCGACGAGATCGCCAGCCGCCACCGCGACGACCCGAACCTGGGCGACGCGCAGTTCGCCGATGACGCCGTCCTGGTCATCAACGTGGACCCGGACTCGCCGGACTACGGGCTCCCCGCGGAGATGGACCTGGGCCATGGCCGATTCCCGATGGACGTGGCGCGATCTGACCGCTACTTCGCCAACGACACGCGCGCCGAGTGCCCGAGCCTGGTCTTCGACACGGTGGACGAGGACACCAACGGCAACGGCGCGCTGGACTGGGGCGAGGACACCGACAACGACGGCTACCTGGACGCGCCCAACGTCTACCCGAAGGGTGGCGACCCCCGGGCGGACCTGCTGAGCTGGTACGAGTACACCTCGAACACGCTCATCCTGCGCCCGGTGGTGCCGCTGCGCGAGGAGACCACCTACGCCGTCGTGCTCACCAGCCGGCTGATCGGCGAGGACGGGGAGCCGGTGCGCTCGCCCTGGGCGTACATCCACCACACGCGTCAGACCGAGGCCCTCGCGCCGCTGGAGGAGATCCTGCCGGACCTCGGGCTCTCCATGGAGGAGGTGAGCTTCGCCTGGACGTTTTCCACGGGCCGTGTGACCGGGGACCTGCGCGACGTCTACCGCGGGCTGCAGGGCGAGGGCCCCTACGCCTTCCTGGAGGAGGAGGTGGAGCCCGGGATCACCGAGGCCGCCGCCGTCCACGAGATCTCGGGCGAGCCCAACACCGCCTGGCTCCCGGTGGAGGAACTGGTGGGCGCGCTGGTGGACCTCGGGCTCATCGACGGGGACGCCGCCGAGCTGCTGACCGAGAACTTCACGAACTTCTCCGCCGCGGTCGTGGGCGGGGCCTACGAGACGCCCTACCTGCTGGTGGACAAGGACGACGGCGGGAGCTGGGACGCCGACGAGCGCTGGAGCCTGGACCCCATGACCGGGGAGATGGCCTGGGAGCCGCAGCGCGTGGCGTTCACCTGCGTGCTGCCCAGGCCCACGGCGGAGGCCCCCGCGCCCGCGGACGTGACGCTCTTCGGGCACGGCTACGGGAGCTCGCGCTTCGAGTTCCTGGCTTTCTCCTGGGCGATGAACCGCATGGGGATGGCGGCCTGCGCCATGGACTTCCCCGGCCACGGCCCCAGCCTGGGCGAGGACGAGCAGGCGCTCGCCGAGACCTACCTGGGCGCCCAGGGCCTGCTGCCCTTCCTGGACCACATCTTCGACAGCCGGCAGCGCGACCTGGACAACGACGGCGAGCCCGAGAGCGGCGGCGACCAGTGGTCGGCCGACGCCTTCCACACCCGGGACATGGTGCGCCAGGCCGCCGTGGACTGGATGAGCTTCGTCCGCGCCATCCAGGCCTGCGGGACCGGCACGATGGTCATGCCCGACGGCTCCGAGGCGGTCTCCTGCGACTGGGACGGCGACGGGAGCCCGGACATGGGCGGGCCGGACGTGAAGATCCGCATCGCGGGCGGATCGCTGGGCGGCATCAACGCCGGCGTGGCGGCGGCGGTCATCCCCGACGTGGACGCCTGGGCCCCGGTGGTGCCCGGCGGCGGGCTCATCGACGTGGCCGCGCGCACCGAGATCGGCGGCGCGGTGGAGGCCATGGTCGGCCGCCTCATCTCCCCCATCTTCATCGGCACGCCCACCGGGGACGGCGGGCTGAGCGTCAGCCAGCTGGTGGTCAGCGTCACGGACATGGCGACCCTGCCGGTCGCCACCCTGGACAGCTTCCCGGCGGGCGGGCGCGTGGTGCTGGAGAACCTGGACAACGGCGTGGTGCGCGAGGGCTTCATCCCCGAGGACGGGACCTTCCGCCTGCACATCCCGGCCGACGGCCTGGACCCGGGCGAGAAGCGCGCGCTGACCGGGATGCCCGACAGCGGCCCGGCCTTTGGCGAGACCTACGAGGTCCCCGACAACGAGGGCCTGGGCGACCGCCTGAAGCTGACCTTCTACGACACGTCTGGCCAGGAGGTCGCGGTCATCGACACCTGGGAGACCGAGGTGCAGCACGAGGGCGTGACCATGGCCGCCGGATCGCCGCTCATCGCCGGCAGCTACGGCAGCGGCCACATCCGCGGCACGCCCGAGATGCGGCGGGTCACCATGGCCTTCGCCACCCTGGTCGAGCCGGGCGACCCCATCGCGTACGCGCCCCACTACGTGCTGGACCCCTTCGAGGACCTCGGCGGCCGGGTGTCCAACGTGCTCATCATGCCCACGCCCGGCGACACCATCGTCAGCGTGAACACCGGGATCGCCCACGCCCGCGCCGCCGGCTTCATCGACCGCGAGACCGTGCGCGACGACCTGGGCATGACCGAGGACCAGTTCCTCGTGGCGAAGGGCGTGGTCAGCGGCCTCGAGGAGTTCGGCCCCTACGTCTGCGCGAACGGGGCGAGCTGCCTGTTCGACGCCGACGACCTGGACAACGGCACGGACGAGACCGGCGCCACCTCCGAGTCCCCGGTCCGGGCCACGCTGGAGTACGACGGCGGGGTGGGCGGGCTTCGCCTCCCCTACGCCGAGCAGACCGGGCGCCACGGCTTCGGCACGCCCGAGCCCGATCAGCCCTTCGACATCAACACCTTCGCCGTCATGCAGCTCTCGGTCTACCTGGCGAGCGGGGGGACGCTGCTGAGCGACGACCCCTGCCTGGAGGACCTGAGCTGTGACTTCATCCCCGCGATTCCTGTGGAGTAGCCGATGATCCCCATTCTGGACAAGCCGGTGGAGATCTCGACCGCGGGGGAGGAGCGCGTCATCGTCAGCGTGCTGCCGGACGTGCCCGTGGACGAGGAGGGCACCACCACCGGGCAGGGCCTGGCGCTGGAGAACCGCACGCGGGTCGGCCTCGACCTGGGCCGCGAGGGCTGGAAGCTGCGCCTGGAGGGCGACCTCTTCTCCGGGCAGTTCGCCGGGCAGACCTGGGCCCTGCCCGTGGACATCGACGAGCGCCACCGCGAGGACCGCAGCGTGCTGGACGCGGACGCCTTCCGCGCGCGACAGCTGGCGCTGGAGGGGCGCCTGGGCCCGGTGCAGCTCTCCGCGGGCCTCCAGACCAGCCACTGGGGGCTGGGGATGGTGGCCAACGACGGGGCGCACGATCCCACCTTCGGGCGCTCGGACTTCGGGGATCGCGTGCTGCGCCTGCGGCTGGCCGCCCGGCCCCTGGGCAAGGACGTGCCCTGGACGGTGGCGCTGGCGGGGGACCGCGTGCTGGCCGACGACACGGCGCGCTGGGCCGACGACCAGGCGGCCTGGCAGGGGGTCCTGGCCACCCTCTACGGCACGCCGAAGGACGCGGCGCGCGGCGGGCTCTACGGGGTCTACCGCCACCAGATCGAGCCCGAGGGCTGGGTCACCCAGGTCGGCATGATCGACCTCTACGGGGAGGGTCGGCTGCCCCTGGGAGACCGCTGGGGGCTGTCGGGCGGGCTGGAGGCGGCGGGGATCTTCGGAACAACCGAGCGCTCGCGCAGCGTAGCGGCGCCCGAGGGGCTGAAGGTCCGCTCGGCCGGGGCCACCGGCTATGTGGGCCTGGACGGGCCCGGGGAGATGTTCGGGGCGAAGCTGCGCGCCGGCTGGGCCTCGGGCGACGGCAACCCCGACGACGACACCACGCACGACTTCTCCATGGACCGCGATCTGGACGCCGGGATGGTGATCTTCGACGAGGTCCAGGCGGCCATCAACGCCAACACCTGGGCGAAGCTCTCCGACCTGGAGCACACGGGCTCGCCCCCGGACGGCGTGGACGCCCTGGTCGACGAGGGCGCCGTCAAGCGCGCGCTCTTCCTCCAGCCCTCGGTCTCGCTGGCTCCCCTGCCCTGGGCGGGCCTGCGCATCGGGCTCACCCAGGCCTGGAGCACGGCTCCCGTCGCCAACCCGTACACTACCTACCGGGCCGGCGGCACCCCCACCAACCAGCTCGGCGAGCCCACCGAGGGCTACGCGCTGGGCACCGAGCTGGACTGGGCGCTGAGCCTGCACCTGCCCACCCCCGAGGCGCCCGGAGAGGGTCCGCCCCTGCGGCCGGATCTCCTGGTGCAGGGCGGCCACCTGCTGCCCAGCGCCAACCTGGGCCTCGACGGAGTTCACACCCTCTTGATGGTTCAGGCGCGGGCGCGGTGGTAGTCTCCGAGGGTGCTGAAACCCGCCGCCCTGCTGGCCCCCCTGCTGACCCTCGGCCTCGACGCGCGCGCCGCGGAGGGGGCCGTGGCCCTGGACCTCCAGCATGAGGCCCTCGGGATCCCCGGCGTCCGCGGCCTCGATCTCTTCCGCGGGGCCCTGCACCCGGGCCTGCAGGCGGAGGGCTCGCTCGCCTACGCGGGCGGGCAGGCGCTCAGCTTCGGCCAGGGCCTGAGGCTGGGGGGCTGGGCGCACGAGGGCGTGGGCTCGCTCTTCTACCTCACGACCGTGCTGCGGCTGGAACTGGGGCTGCCCGCGGATCTACGACTCCTGGTGGAGCCCGCCGAGCTCGGGATCGGCCTCGCCGCCCTGCCCGGGGACCGCTACGCCGTGGGCGAGAGCGGGCTCGAGGCGTCCAACGACCCGCTGCAGCTCCGGGTGCTGGGCGGGGTCGGGCTCGGGCTCGGCTGGTCCATCCCGGAGAGCCCGCTCTCCCTGCGCCTGGGCTACCGCGCCGCCCTGGAGCTCTCCCCTCCCCCCGTCTTCAGCCTCTTCGCCCTGCCGCACTCCACCCTGAGTTTTGGGGTCGCGTACCACTTCGGAGAGGAAGAATGAGGGCCGCGCTCGCCACGGTGGGGCTCCTGCTGGGCGCCTGCGCGGAGCCCGCCCGCGAGGCCGCGGACTACGACTGCACCCTGGACCAGAAGCTCACCGACCGCCCCGAAGGTGAGCAGATCCAGGCGCTGCTGGACGCGGCGGTGGCCGACGGGCTGCCCGGCGTGACGGTGCTGATCCGGCAGAAGACGGGGGAGGTCTTCACGGCGTCGTCGGGCTGGGCGGACCTGGACGCGGACGCGCCCATGGAGCCCTGCACGCCGATGCGTGTTGGCGGCGTCTCGATGATGATGGCCTCGACCGCGCTGCTCACGCTGGCGCAGGAGGGGCAGGTCGGGCTCGACGACACGGTCGCGTCCATTCTGGACGAGGGCCCGGCCACGCGCATCGCCAACCTCGAGACCATCACGGTGCGCCAGCTCCTGAACCACACGAGCGGCGTCCCCGACTACGCGCTCAGCGAGTGCGCGCTCAGCCAGCTCAACGAGCAGGGCACGCCCCTGTCTGCGGATCAGATCCTCTCCTGCGTGGCGGGCATGCCCGCGGCCTTCGATCCAGGCGCCGACTGGGGCGTCTCCAACACCAACTACGTCTTGATAGGACAGATCCTGGAGGCGGTCACGGGCCAGGCCCCCTCCGAGGTGCTGGCCGAGCGCGTCACGACGCCGATGGGGCTGGCCAACACGACGCTGAGCGAGGACGGGATCGCCCCGGTCGGCACCGCGCGCGGCTACAGCGATCTGAGCGGCCAGGGCGACGTCTACGACCTCACCGACACGGCGCTGGGCTACGGCCAGCTGGACGCGGGGGTGGTGAGCACGGCCAACGATCTGACCATCTTCGCCGAGACCCTGCTGATCCGCGAGTTCCTGGACGAGGGCTGGCTGGGCACCATGAAGGGCGAGGTCAAGATCGACGGGGACGGCAAGGACTACGGGCTCGGGTTGATCGTGAAGAAAGACGGCGAGTGGGGCAAGGCCTTCGGCCACCAGGGCATCATGATGGGCTACATGGGCGAGGTCTGGTACCTGCCCAACGCCCGGACCAGCGTGGCCCTGCTGGTGAACGGGAGCCTGGGCAGCCTGCAGGATCGCGGGCTGCAGCTCGCCCACGAGGAGCTCGCGCCCCTGCTGCTGGCCTCCTTCGAGGCGGCGGCGACGACCGAGTGAGCCGGTGATCGCGGGCAAGCGGATCGTGGTGGTCCTGCCGGCGTACAACGCCGAGGCCACGCTGCGCAAGACCGTGGACGAGATCGCGCGGGAGGTGGTGGACCACGTCCTGCTGGTGGACGACGCCAGCGCGGACGGCACGGTGGCCCTGGCCCGCGCGATGGGTCTGCACACGATCCGACATGAACAGAACCGGGGCTACGGCGGGAACCAGAAGACCTGTTACGCCGCCGCGCTGGAGGCCGGGGCGGACGTCGTGGTCATGCTGCACCCCGACTACCAGTATGACCCGCGCCTGGTGCCCGCCCTGGCCGAGCTCGTCGCCCGCGGCGGCTTCGATCTGGCCCTCGGCTCGCGCATCCTCGGCCCCGGGGCCCTGGCCGGCGGGATGCCGCTGTACAAGTACGTCTCGAACCGCGCGCTCACGCTCTTCGAGAACCTGGCGCTGGACCAGAAGCTGAGCGAGTACCACACCGGCTTCCGGGCCTTCTCCCGCGCCGTGCTGGAGCGCGCTCCCCTCGCCCGCTTCTCCGAGGGCTTCGCGTTTGACGCGGAGATGCTGGCCTGGGCCGCCGTCGAGCGCTGCCGCGTGGGCGAGCTCTCCTGCCCCGCCCGCTACGAGCCCGACAGCTCCAGCATCGGGCCCTGGGCCGCCACCGGCTACGGGCTGCGGGTGGTGGAGCTGAGCCTGCGGGGGTGGCTGGCGCGGCACGGGCTGCGGACGGGGGTGTTCCGGGGCTGAGCGGTACGCGAGCACGCTGCCAGGCGTCGGGCAGGGTGACGCTTGTCACACGGGTGGGTCAGGCGGGAGCTGCGGCACAGAGGTGAGTCGTCGTGGATGGACATGTAGAATTGGAGGATGACTCCAGCTCGAAGCATCCTGGCACGGCTCTTGCACTCTCCGAGCCGCGCTGGCAACAAGAAAAATGTAGCCAGAAAGTACAGGATTCCAGAGCTTATCCCCTGGGGATGCGCACCCTGTGCTTGGATCCCTCGTCCCCATCTCCGGAGCCTATCATGTCCTTCTCCAACTCTTCCTCAACGGCGAACCTCAAGACGATTCAGCCTGCGCTCGACGCCAGTATTCAGGCCAACCTTCGACTCTTCCTGATCGGCGTCTCCCAGTATGCCGATCCCAGCTTCGCGCCCGTCTCGAGCGCCTCGAACAACGCGCTGGCCTGGCTGGTCTCCGCCCTTCGGATGGGGGCCGCGCCCGCTGGCAACCCCTTTCTCCTCGAGGAGGCCTGGCATCCGGAGGAGCTCGTCAAGAAGTTCAAGGCCACCCTGGAACAGGCGGATCTGGACAATCAGGAGCGCGCCGGCCTTCAACATCTGTACGACGACCTGGAGGAAGACAAGCTGCCCAAGGACTGGGACCTGCAGCTCCCCACCCTCAGCGAGACGTCGAAGGCGCTGGTCTACCTGGGCAACCATCTGGACTGGAACAAGAAGTGTCGGATGCTGGTGTTCTTCTCCGGACACGGGGCTCTGCAAGCGGACCTGCCGGTGCTGTGCCTCTCGGACACCACACGCGTGGGGGATCGGAAGAACGCCCGCGAAGAGCGCGAGGCCGCGAACGAGAAGAGGCTGAGCGAGATGACGAAGACGCTCGAGAGTCGACGCAACGCCGCGCGCTCCGAGCCGGAGAGGGTCTGCTTCGCGGAGGGGTTGGCGCTGCTCGCGAAGATGGCCACCGTCTCTCGAAATCGCGGCATGTTCAGCGCGCTCCTCGACATCGTGAGCCATCCGGTCGCCGACATGGGCGTGAAGTACCGCAGCAGCGTGATCCTGGCCCTGCTCCGGCGGGTGAACGCGAACCTCCTGTCTACGCGGGAGGTGCCGACCGGCGTCCTCAAGCTGGAGAACGCCCTCACGGTCCAGCACATCCGCCTCGCGCTCGGAGACGTGGCCGAGCGCGTCACGCTGGTGATCGACGCCTGCCACTCGGGCGGGAGCCTCCGCGAGCTCCAGGGCAACACCGCGAGCCACCCCTGGATTGACGCTGGTCTCAACTGCCGCATCATCAGCGCCAGCGCGACGGGCGGGGTCGCCGCCGAGGCGCGCATCGGCGAGCGCCGGCAGAGCGCGGCGACCTGGGCGTTGACGCAGGTGATGTCCCGCTGGGGCCGCGTGATGGACGGGCCAACCTACGCCCTCGGCATCCGCAACGGCGACCTCGTCCAGCGCGCCAACCTCCTCCTCGCGGCGCTGTCCTTCCGACAGCAGCTCACGCTCCACAGTCAGCCGACCTCCGGCGGGATCTCGGCGGCTGACCTCCCCTTCTGCGGACTGGACCCCGCCACGCGCACCTGGTCCGACCCCAACGCGCAGGCGGACGCCATCCAGGTCACGGGGGAGAGCACGGGGCTGACGGAGTGGAAGATCTACCAGGGCACCACCCTTCGCGCGGTCCTGCTGGCTGTCGGGGGGGCCACGGACTGGCAGCACACACCCGCGGATCCGGCCAAACCGGCCTACACCTACCAGAAGAACCAGCTCTACGTCCTGACCCGGAAGGCCGACGCCAACGCGCTGGCGGGGGGCTCGTTCGAGGTCAAGAAGTACACCTGGAACGGCACGGGCAGCCCCTCCCAGGACATCGTGAGCGGCGTCGAGGTCTTCAACAACACGCCCTGGACGCAGATGCCCGCGTCCAATGATCCAGATGAGCACAGCTTCGGCAGCTCGACGACGCTGCAGAACGTGTCCAGTCAGCAGATCGGGAACAACAAGCGGGTGTTCCTCCAGTGGACCGCGAGCAGCGGCAGCACCCCTCCCAGGCTCCAGATCCTGACCAAGGCGAGCTTCCCCTTCACCCCGTCCGACTTCGCCGCCGATGGACAGGCGATGAGCTTCCCCGCGGGTGCCTCGGAGACCTTCCCGGCCGGCTCCTGGTACCGACAGATCGACCTGCCCAATTCCTGATCAGCCGATCCCCCGGAACAGGCGCACTCCGTACACGATGAAGCGCGTGTACGGCGGATCACCGAAACGGGTCGCGGACCGGGCCTGAGCAGGCGTGCCCCACCAGCACCCGCCGCGCGCGCTGAGAAAATCCACCTCGGGTGGAGCGACCCGGACCACGAGCCGCTCTCCGTCCGCGGCGGAGCCGTCCTCGGTCCAGCGGTTGGCGCACCAGTCCCGCACGTTCCCAGCCAGCCCGAACGCCCCATACACGCTCTCGTCCAGCGGGAAGGCGTGGACGGGCACCACCTGAGGGAGCGCCTGGCTGGGCACGACGCAGGAGAAGGCCGGATCGTGCTGGTCTCCCCAGGGGTAACGTCTACCGTCCACACCCCGGGCCAGCTTCTCGCGCTCCAGTTCGTCGGGCAGGCGCCAGCCAGCGGCGGCGGCGTAGGTAGAGGCGCTGTGAGCGTCGATGCGGGTCACGGGAAGGCTGGCCCAGCGCGCGCGCTCCGAGCCGTCCGCCGGGCCCAGCGCTCCATCTGGACCTGGGCGCATGACGGGCGCGCCCTCGAGCGGGTGGCTGGGCCGCGGGACGTCCCGGGGCAGCAGGCGCTCCACCTCGTCCTCCCGACCCGCCCGACGGAGGCCGTCGAGCCAGGCGGCGTACTCCCCGTTCGTCACCGGGTGGCGGCGGGCGACGAAGGCGTCCACCCAGACCCGGCGCGCCGAGAGGGAGTCGGTCGCCTCGGGGTCTCCCCCCGCCAGGAACCACCCCGCGGGCACGTAGACGTCGTCGGGGCCCAGCGCGCCCGCGCGCGGCAGGTGGACCGGGAGGGGCGCGTCGCCGCCGGGCGGGACGCCGTCCCAGCGATCCGCGCGGCGCAGGAACACCGGATATTGGACGGGCACGCGGCCCGGGTATTCGAGCACGACGAGGTAGCTGCCCGGGGCGAGCGGCACATCGACGAGCGGCGTGAGGCCGAGATCCTGGCCTTCTCCTGGGACGAGCCGGCGGTCGACCCGCACGAGCGGGTGCAGCCGGGCCCTGGCCCCCGGAGGGTCGGTGTGCAGGGTCAGCGCGCCGGTGCCGGCCAGGTAGCGGCGGTGGTGACCGCGATCGTGGACCCGGAGCAGCCAGGCGGCGCGGGCGGCGGCGCCGGGGTCGTGCGCGGCCTCAGCCTCCTCCAGCGCGCGGCGGTGGTGCAGGGCCAGGCGGACGTGGGCCTCGTGCAGATCGGGCACGAGCTGGAGGGCTCCCTGGAGGTGCTGCTCCCAGACCACCTCGTCGAAGGCCGCGCGCTGAAGCGCGTCCGCGCCCGCGTCCTGGAGCGCCCAGGCGTCACGCTTGCGCTCCACCGGGTCCGCGCCCTTCACGCCCTCCAGCAGGGCCCGCGCCTGCTGCGCCAGAACCGCCGCCTGACCGCGCTGCTCCTCGATCTTCGGCAGGAGCGCGTCCGCCTGGCCCACGGCGGCCAGCGCCCGCGTCCGACGCTCGCTGCCCTCCTGCCAGGCCCGCAGCGCGGCGTCGAGCGCGCCCACGTCGGCGAAGCGCGCCTCCGGGTCGGGGTCCATCGCGCGGGTGCAGATCTCGGCCAGGGCGTGGGGGATCTCCAGGTCCGGGTCGCGCAGGCGAACGTCCTCGGGAGGGCCGCGCAGGGTGGCCTCGAGCACCGCGCGAGAGGTGGCGCCCTCGTATGGCGGCCTTCGGCAGAGCAGGGTGTACAGCGTCGCCCCGAGGCTCCACTGGTCGGCCTTCGCTGTCGGCGCCGATCGCGGGGCGCGCACGCGCTCCGGCGCCAGGAAGCCCGGCGTCCCGGAGAGCCCGTGCCCCGGCGCGCCGTGATCGACCTTCAGGCCCGCGCGCAGGAGGATCGCCAGCCCCCAGTCCAGCACCATCACCTCGCCGTAAGGGCCCAGCAGCACGTTGTCGGGCTTGAGGTCCTGGTGCAGGACCCCCTGATGGTGCGCGTACCCGACGGCGGCGCAGACCGCGCGGAAGGCGTCCAGGAGCCGGTGCAGCCCCCACGCCGGATCGCGCGCCGCCAGCACCGCGCCCAGCGAGGGCCCGCGCACCTGTCGCATCACGTAGAACAGGCGCCCCTCCTCGCTGAGCCCGACGTCGTAGACGGGGACGATGTTGGGGTGCTCGAGCTGCCCGGTCAGCCGGGCCTCCGCGGCGAAGCGCTCCAGCGCGTCGGCCTCCGCCTCCATCGGGAGCAACAGCACCTTGATCGCCACCTCCCGGCCGATCTGAGGGTCGAGCGCGCGCAGCACGCGCCCCATCCCGCCGCGCCCCAGCTCGCCCAGCACCTCGTAGCGGCCCAGGCGAGCGGGGAGCGGCTCTTCGGGGAGCGTCACGGGGACTCGTCCAGGAACCTGCTCTTGAGGCGGAACACGGTGCGCCGGCTCACGCCCAGCAGGCGCGCGGCCTCGACCGGGGACTCGCCGCTCTGCGCCCAGGCGTTCAGGAATTCCTGCCTCCCCACGGTCAGGCGCCTCGGCTCGGCCTCGGCCCGCGTGGCGAGCCGCACGTCCTGGATGACCCCGCCGTCCCCGGCCAGCAGGGCGGCGCGGTCCAGGACGTGCTCCAGCTCGCGCACGTTGCCCGGCCAGGAGTAGGCGCAGAGCCGGTCGAGCGCGCGGCGGCTCAGGCGGATCGGGTCCAGCCCGTGGCGGGCGACGGTGGCCGCCAGGATGTGCTGAGCCAGCACCGGGATGTCCTCGGGCCGCGCGCTCAGCGGGGGGATCTCGAGGGCGGCGCCGGCGAGGCGGAAGTACAGGTCCTCGCGCAGGCGCCCGGCGGCGATGGCGGCCTGGGGATCGGCGTTGGTCGCCGCGATCACGCGGACGTCCAGGCGCACGGGCTCGTTGGAGCCCAGGCGGGTGATGGTCCGCTCCTGCAGCGCGACCAGCAGCTTGACCTGGCCCGAGATCGGCATGGTGTCGATCTCGTCCAGGAAGATGGTGCCGCCGCTGGCGGCCTCGAAGCGCCCGATGCGCCGGCCGCGCGAGCCGGTGTACGCGCCGGCCTCGCTGCCGAAGAGCTCACCCTCCAGCAGCGACTCGGGCACGGCGCTGCAGTTCAGGTGGACGAAGGGGCCGCGGGCGCGCCGGCTGCGCTGGTGGACGGCCTGCGCCAGCCGGCTCTTGCCCGTGCCCGTAGGCCCAACGAATCTATTTCTGCGTAAGTCTGGAGATGGGGGGGAAGGGGAGGCGGCGGGGGTAGGCGACCGGGATCTTGTGCACATGAACCCATACCCAGCCCGACCAACGCCGGACTGATCCAGTCGCCCTCCTTCAGAATCGCCCTTCCGTCGGGATGATGGCCATCACCTCCGGGTGGCCCGACGCGGTTGCCATCGCCTTCACGGCCGTGCCCAGATCCAGGCGCTCCCTGGGAGAAGACGATGGTGGTATGGCGGCATACCATCGTTGCTTACCACTTGGCGCCCCTTCCGAGACCAGGGCACCTACCCTCCACCTAACGAAAGGTAAACCGCCCCCCCTTCCTCGGCCCCCATGCTGTTGTATGGCGCACCGACCACGACATCCTCGCGGCCGTCACCATTGACATCGCCCCCGCTGCCGACACCAACCCCAGCAACTTCATTCGGTGATGAACCAGCATACACCAATGACACATCTGTGGTGCCCAAGTCGCCCAAGAGAAGTCCCTCAAACAGGTAGACCTTACCAGGGTATCCGCCCGTCGCGTAAAGATCACGCGGTGCGGACACGAGAAGAGCGCTAGTGCCATCCGCGGTAGTCGTGGCAGCCAGCCGAAGGCCAAGCATCTCGTGGGTGGTCTCACCTATGAAGATGGCGTCCGAGTCTGCGAGCGCGCGACTACCCGTAGAGAGCGTGTAGAGAAGGTATACCTTGCCTGCTCGATCTCCTGCATCTTCGTCAAGATGAGCGCCGATAACAAGATCATCGCCGTCATCTCCGTTCAGATCAGTCGCACAGGCCATGGCGACCCCCGCTTCAGCCCCAACGGATTCTCCGGAGAGGATCGCGTCGGCGTCCGCAAGCGACAGGCTTCCAAGGCGCGGACCGAAGACGACATATGCCCTGCCCGCCATGTCACCATCCATGTCGCTGAGAGGAGCGCCAACGGCAATATCACCGTAGCCATCCCCGTTCATGTCTCCTGCTGCAACGCTCTGGCCCGCATAATCCAGGACGCTCTCTCCGGTGAATGTGACATCGGCATCGTCCAATGTCAGCATCTCTGTAGAGAAAGGCCCGAAAAGAACATCCGTACGGCCCGGTGACGAATTCCCAACTGAAGGAGATCCGACATGGATGTCCTGAACGCCATCGCCATCCAGGTCGAATTGCGTTGCCAGCGATGTGGCCGTGGCGCGACCATCCGACCCCATGAGCAGAGTCTGAGATTCAAGGCCCGGTCCAAGGCCAAGGTAGACAGCGCCAGCCTGAATGCCACCTTCTGGATTGGCAGGCGCGCCGACGGCGACATCACCCCAACCGTCGCTGTTGGCGTCTCCCAAGGATGCAAGTGCGCTCCCGTAGGTGTCGAACCCCGACTCTGCGTGGAGTTGTACATCCGCCTCACTGAGCTCTCCAACCGAAGTGGCGGGTCCGTATAGCAGGTATGCTCTTCCCTCTTCAGCCCAGTCCTGCCGACCCGCCGGGGCGCCGACCAGGATATCATCGAGCCCATCGCTGTCGACATCGTTGACGATGGTTGTCGCCCATCCCGCCAAGCCTGAGCGTGACACACCATACCAGACACCCTCCGCATCCGACAGATCATCCACAGGTGCGGCGTCGGAGGCATCGCAGTTCTGGTCTATCCCATCCCCCATGACCTCGGCGCCATCCGGACTTACCGTTGCCTGTGCATCGTCACAGTCGCCCTGTGCTGCCGTCCAGCCATCCCCATCCAGATCTGCGCCCAATCCGCTGTCCTCCGTATCCGAACGACTATCCCCCGATTCGCCAACCTTATCGTGGCAACCGGAGGACAGCGTGAGAACACCTGAGAGCAGAAAGCGTAGCGGCAAAGTGAACCAGTTGGTCACCGCTGGACGCCGTTAAGGTTGTCTTCGTTGTCCCACTCGGTCAGAACCCCGTTGGTATTGGCCGCGTCCCGCATGCGTGTGGCCGGATAGTTCGATCCCGTGCTATCGCCCGTGGAGTTCCAAGAGTTTGGGTTGGCGTCATCCCAGATCTCAAAGATGGTAGTTGTCGTTACACCCTGATCCGTGTCGAGATCCCAGAAGAAGCGCAACCAGTCCCACTCGACCGCCCGATTTGTCAGCGTCCCTGTGCACCAGTCCCCCAGGTAGTCTGCATTGTCGACTCCTGTTATCGGCCCGCTTTCGCAGCTCACATTTGTGGCATCGGTGACGGTGTCGAGGTCCCAGTCGGTAGTTTTGTAGTACGCAAACCCACAACTGGACTCACCTGAGTTGTTAAACGCGATGGCTGCGTAATAGTGGGCGATCCCCTCGTTGACGGCCGCGCTCTGATACTCCTTCGAGTTCGCCTCGTGGTTTCGAGTGTTGTCTGTATAGCAGCTGTTGAGGGTTGCGCCATACGAGAAGCTGGCGCTGGAATCGCCATTGCTCTGGTATGCCATGGCATGTCCGAGTTCATGCACGATAACATACTTGTGCTCAGCGCCGAACGAGGAGAGATAGACATCACCGGTGCTGCCACTGGTGCAGCTACTCCCGGTCGACGGGCATTCCTCCGTATACAGGTCGAAGTTCTGGCCGCTCAGGCCAGCTGCACGGCGCGACATCGCCTGTCCCGCGGCCGCTGCAATGTTCCACTGGTCGGCTATGGCCGTATCGAAGGTAATCGTGGTCGACGAGGAGGGCACGAAGGCCAGGTACTCCACATGGGAGTAGAGGTTGTCCGTACCGTCGTCATCAAGTACGTTGATGTAGTTGCCGTTCACGAGAGCGCGCGACTGGGCAGACACCGAATAGCTTTCGGTCGAGTCAAGCACCAGGGAGTCGGTGCATCCCGCATCTGCGCCAGACCAGTCGGAATGATCAAAGTACATATCGTGGCTATCTGAGTTGCGCATCACCTTGATGCGGATCCCCAGGGCGGTTCGATCAGAGTTCGAGGTGTAGAAGTCGTCGCCCACGGAACCGCTGGCGTCGTCGAAGTCGATGGAGTAGTCAACGCAGAACTTGACGCTGTAGAGCGCGGCGTAAGCTGGCATCGATACCACGGCGAGCGCGGAGACGGCGCAGAGTCGGATGGCTTGGCGGATCATGCTTGGCTCCAAGTAAGCGAAAGGGTGTAATCGGTCAGTTCTGGGGGGCATATTCGTAGACGTAGCCCGGCTCCTCCAAGAGGACATCTAAATTGGAGCGAACCTCTTCAGATACGATCCCACCAGGTGCGACAAGCCGCGCCGTCTCCTCGTCGTATAGCGTAGGTACGGAAGTAGAGGAACTCCACGCTAGTTTCAGCCGGGGGGCGCTCTGACGCTCCAACTCCTCTCCGGTTGTGGTGTCATAGGCCGTGACCCGAACCACGAGCGTCGACAAATAGTCCACCTGCTGCTCGTTCATGAACGCTGACGACGGGATCTCCACGTCCACGAACGATGTCTCCTCATCGGCCAGGAAGTATGGTCCTTGCTCCCAGGTAATGTCCTCGCCACCGAAGTTGATGCGGCCCTCGATCTCGTAGGCCATGTTCGAGCGTGCCAGCGCGCGAATCTCAAACTGGGGCTGCACGGTCCCGTCCGAATTTCGTCATCCAGGAGAGCCATGTGCGGAACACGTCATCTGGATGGGGATCTTCGACCGAACAGATCGCGTCATCAGCTACGGCCGACTTTGAAAGGCCGATGAGCGCAAACAGGCACGCGCTCAACAACGGGAGCGAACGATTACGAAGCAGGGTAGTCATCATTTCCTCCATGACATTGGGTGAGACATTAGGCGAGCCGGGTAGCTGTTTTGGGACTTCGATAAATAGTGTCACAAGATTGTCACAATACTTTTCAATCAATTGGCTTGATACGCCTAAGATGATCTCTCACGATGGCGCGGCCGGCGAACTTTCTTCGGCGTCTCCTGATGGCGCACGTTCGCGGGGAACGGCCAGGCCGCCGGGTCTGGCGTGCGGCCCTACATGCACTCCGACCTCCTTTGGGCCGGCTCCAGCGTAATATCGGCGCCCAGCCCTCAGCCGTCCAGGCGAGCCCGCCGCCGCGCAGGCGTGCCGCCCGTCGGCGTCGTGCTCTGCTGCGGCGCTGCCTCGGGCGTCGCCGTCCTGCCTTCGCCGTCGAGCATCCCCGCCTGCGCCAGCAGCTCGCGCACGGCCAGGGCGCGCCGCGCGGCGGCGTCGGGCGCCATACACGGGACGGCGACCAGCACCAGCGCGGGGCGGGGTGGGCGGGCTCGGGGGGACATGAACTCCAGGCACAGCGAGCCCGGCTGACTGTGTAGAAGTTACAGTCAAAGATGGGGTCTAACCCAGGGTTCGCGCTGAAAATATCCTACACGCGGATTCGCGGACCCGTAAGGGGGGGCTTGACGTGCCCAGCCTGCGCCGGCCCGCGAGAGCGCGCCTCGGACGGTCTCTCTGACGGGCTGGATGGAGATCGCACTTTCGCTACTCCACGGGTTGAACCCCGCCCGTGTGTAGGATCGGCCTCATTCCTGCGGAGCACCCGCGACCCGTACCGGGGGTGCAACCTGTACACAACAACCGCGCCTCAGCCTTTCGGCGGCACGGGTTAACGCCGAGGGTGGAGCAGAACCCGCCGCACGCCGCGCGCTTGCAGGACTTCCCAGCACTTCCATGACCGCATCCGTGAAAGCAGGCTTGCAACCGTCGTGCAAGTTCGTGCGAGCCGTGGAAGTGACGGGAGATCGCCGTGGAAGTGCTGCAAGCCCGGCCGGCGCCGATGGCCTGGGGTGCGCCTCGTGGAAGCGGGCCAGGAAGGCTCGTGTCTACGCCCTCGCAAGCTCAAGCTCGACCCGGAGTCGGTTACAGGGGCCACATCTCGCCCAGGAGCCGATGAGCACGATCCCTGTCCGCCCGCTGATCTGCCTCCTGAAGCGGGGCGCTGGCCTACCCGCCCTTCAGGTCGTCGTTGAGGTCACCGCAGGGCCGGACGGGGCGCGCCTGCTGTTGAACGGGGCGGTGCTGGCGTACTGGTCCGCGCTGGTCGCGCAGGGCGTGGCTCGGCTGTCCGTGGGCGATCAGACCGGGCTGGAGGGCGTGGCCGTCCGCGTGGTGGCGCTCGACACGGGCGGGCTCGCGTCCGTGCTCATGGGCGGGCGCTTCCTCTTCAGTCTGGAATTGGGACTGGACGGCGGGCTGCTCGCGGCGTGTGTGGGACGCCCTGACGCGGTTCTCCGGCCGGCGATAGCGTAGGACGCACCCCCCCTTTCGAGTCGGGGGTGGCGTTGAGGGCAACAGCCTGGAGTCGCCCCAGGCGGCTCTACCGTCGCGACCTGCGGCCCCGGCGGAGCTTGCCCACGGCCGCGCTGAGCAGGCCTACCACCACCACTACGACGCCGATGATAGCGGCGAGGATCAGCCCGACCAGCGCGCCCCCGAGGAGCAGCTCTCCCAGGGTGAGATCCTCCTGCTCCTCCAACTCGTCGGGCTCCTCCTCTCCTGGAGGGGTCGCGCCAAAGCGGGACTGCTCGCGCTGAATCTCCCACTCCAGGCGGGTCAGCTCGTCATGGGCCATGGCGAACCTCGGCGCGCCCATCATGGCGAAGGCTGAAGGCGAGCATCTCGATGAACGGCAAGGCGTGCGCTGCGATCTCGTCAATGCGACCGTCGAAGTGGCCCGCGCGGGTGGAGTCCAGCGATACCACGCCCAGACAGGCACCCTCGTGCATCACGGGGATCGCCAGGATGGCGCGATACGGCTTTCCTTTGAAGCAGTGGGCATGTGCGCCGACCTGTACATCGGCGACGTAGCGCATCGCCCGGTCGCGCAGCGCGTGTGCCGCGCCCTCCGGCTCGTCCAGGGGAATATCGGCCGCCGGTACCTTGTCTCCGCGAAAGTCGCTGTAGGCCACGACCTTCAGCACGGGGCTGGGGTCGCTCGACAGCTTTAGCAGGCAGCACATCAGCGCGGCGTCCGGCGTCGGGCAGACACCGGCGGCGGTCTCCTTGATGCAACGGACAATCTGATCGTGAAAACGCGAGTAGTCTCCGCGATCTGCGTCCATGAGCGCCCTCAGCGCTCTCAACCCAGCGGTCACCTTTTTGGAGTGGTCGTAGTCCAATTTGCTGCGGCCTCGCTCAGCGAGCCAGTTGGCCCCCTGATTGACCGCAGAGCCGGTCAGCGCCAGCGCGGTTCCGCCCAGCAACAGCCAGGCGTCCCAACCGCGCTCGCTGGTCCACTTCCAGGCGGAGAGCCCGCCCATCAGTGGGCCGAGGAAGGCAAACAGGGCGCCGCCGCGCTGGAATACATCAACCACGCTGAGCCGGACATCGGCTCGGGCGAGGCGGGTCAAGAGCGTGTCGGGGAGGATGGACATCAGCGGGGTACAAAGTATTCCCCACCTGTCGTTGTGACCAGCCAGCGCACCCATGGTGCGGGGGCATGGGGGAGACGTGGACGAATATTGCCGTGGATAGATGCTTCGGTGGGTGGGGCGGATAGCCATGTGGATACCGCCCTGTCAGGCGGGTTTCCGCGTGGACGGCCAGTGCGCGGGTGGGTGGGCAGCGCCACGCCGTCCCATGGGCAGCGGACCTGCGAGCCCTTAGCGAGACTCCGCGCGTCGTCAGCGGGACGCGACCTCGCACACCATCATGGCGCTCGTGCAGCGCACCAGGATCGAGCCACGCGAGGGCACCGTCACGTCGCCGACGACAGAGGCTCCGTCACCGAAGTCGGCGACGACCTCGTAGACGCCGGCCGGGACGGAAGCGGGGAGCCCATAGCTCGTGCCGCTGGCCTGGAGCCGCGCCGTGTGGGCGTCGCCGTCCAGGCGGACCCTGGCGAGCGTCGGGGCGGGAGCCTGCGCGGGGGGAGGCGGAGGCGCTGCCTCGGGCTCGGCGGCCACGGCTACGGAGGCGACAGGTGGGGGCGAAGCCTCCGAGGCCGGCGGTCGTGCAGCTTTTAGCACCAGGACCAGGCCGACAGCGACAACGACGACGGCGCCGAGCACGACGCCCGCGAGCGTCCACAGGGGTGAGCGCGAACCTCGTGGTGCTTCGAGAGCGCGAGCCTCAGCGGCGACGGAGACGAAATCCGGCGGCGTCTCCGGGAAGGGCTGCTCGTGCCGCACGGACCTGGACAGCGCGATGGGCTCCAGGCCAGGATCCTGGCTTCCCTGGTCATCGGGCATCGTCGGCGCGACCGGCGGGACGCCGATGGCCTGGGAGAAGGGCTGTGCCGGGACCAGGGCGATAGACCGCTCGCTCTGCTCCTCCAGCATTCGCCCGTCATCCGGCGAGGGGCGCGGCGGGTGTGCCGCTCGGAGCGCGGGGACCGTCTCATGCGCCCAGGCGCGCAGGGTCGGGCCTGGGGCCGTCTCGGCGAGGGCGTGCGCGGCGTGGTGCAGCTCCGCTGCGGTGGGCCGCTCGGCAGGATCAAAGTGCAGGGTCCGGTAAAGCAGGTCGAGGATGGGCGCGGTCGTGCCCGCGCCCCAGGCGCCGTCCAGCATCTCCAACAGCTCGTTGCAAGCCCCCACGAGCACCCGCTCGTGTGCTGCCGCGCTCGCTCGCCCGCGCCCGAAGTGTCGCCCAGCCAGGAGCGCGAAGAGCACGCCGCCAAGGCTGTACACGTCGGCCTCTGGACCCTCGCGGCCCTCGAATCGCTCCGACGCCATGAAGTCCATGGTGCCTGGCACGGTGTCGGCGTTCGTCCGACTCTCCCGCACTGCCAGCTCGGCTTTGGCGATCCCGAAGTCGAGCACCTTCACGTCGCCGTCGGCGGTGAGCGCGATGTTGCTCGGTTTGATGTCGCGGTGCAGCACGCGGAGCGGGCGGCCCTCGCGATCCGTGGCGCTCCAGGCGAAGTCGAGCGCGCTGGCTGCCTCGCTGACAATCTGGAGGGCCGCGCGGGGCGGCGGCAGCGTGCCGGTCTGGACCAGACGACCCAGATCACAGCCTCGGATGCGCTCCATCTCCAGCGCGTGCTGACCGTTCACGACGACGATGCGCCGGACGACCACGATGTTGCGGTGCAGCAAGAACCCAAGCACGCGCCCCTCGTCGCGCAGGCGCGTGGCCAGCTCCTCGGAGCCGGGGGCGCCCGCGTGGTAGACCTTGAGCGCGACCTCGGTCTGGAGACTGCCGATCCCGTGGTAGGTGGCGGCCCACACGGCGCCGAAGCCGCCCGCGCCGATGCGCTCGGTGAGCACGTAGTAGGGGCGGGTCACCATCGCACGCTCACACCGACGCCCAGCAGCGTCAGCCCGGCCGTGCCGAGCACGGTCGCGGCGACCTGGCCGGCGTACTGGCGATTATACACCTCGGCGACCGACAATCCGGGGTCGGCCTCCAGGGCGCGCGCCTGAAGTCGCGCGTAGGTCAAGGCTCCGCCAGCCAGCACCAGCGCGCCGCCGCCCCCCAGCATGAGCCGGTTGGACCGCTGAATCTGCTGGGCCACCTGCCGCCGCGCCAGATCGAGGCCCGGCACGTCATCGAGCGAGAACGTCTCGCCTGGGTACATCTCCTGGTTGTAGAAGACGCCGATGGCCGGCGACACGATCTGGACGACGTTCAACACGTCCGGCATGACCGTGGCGGTGGGCACGCCGTTGACCCGGTAGCTCATGCTGGGGATCGCCGGGAGCGTCACCGGCTGGGGACGCGGACCCGGCGCCGTCACCGCGCGCGCCTGCGCGTCGTACATCGGGTGACCGGCCTTAGGCGCGATGGCGCTGGGCACGCGGGCGTCGGGCTCCAGGTCGTGGACCGCCCGCAAGGCCGCCTCGACCTTGGCGAAGTCACGGGAGGGGAACCAGCTATACGCCCGCGCTCGGAGGTAGTGAGGCGCCACGTCCCGGCTCAGCGGCTCCTCCAGCTCGGCGAAGCAGGCGACCATCCTCGGCGCCTCGGCGAGAAAGTCGCCCTGCGCGCGGGCCTCGTAGATGGCCTCGACGCGCGCGACCATCATCGAGAAGCCCGCGTTCGACGTGGGGCAGGGCTGTTGTTGCGCGGCGCTCGCCGCCGGGGCTGGCTGAACATTCGCGCGGGGCTCGCTGGGGGGAGCCGCGGCGGCAGACCCCGAATGAAAGGCCAACGATAGCAAGCTCAATATGGCCCAGCCGCGTGTCACTCTCGCGCGGCGAAAATGTGAACGCATGTCCAGGTTTCTCCCGGTGGTCCCTTGAAGACGAGGATGACACCATCCTACCATGAGCGGAGCGTACCACTCCGACCCACGAGGACGACATGCCCCGCGCCTGGCACCGACGATGGAGGGTCTGGACGAGCCGCTGGGAGTGGCTGCTCCGGGTCTGCGAGAAACCGACCGACGTTATCACATCTGCCGTGCGCGATCTCGGCCGACGGGCCTCGCGGGGCGCACGGCAGGTGTGTGCGCCCCTGAGACGGGTGGGCGCGCTCGCCGCGTGTGCGGTCGCTCTCCTCGCGGGTTGCCTGAGCGGCACCGAGCAGTACGACCGGATCTACGATCTCGACAAGGACGGGATCCACTACCCATACGACTGCGATGACCGGGACGCGGCGGTCGGCCAGGGTGTCTACTACTACCCGGACGCGGACGGCGACGGCTACGGCGTGTACCAGGGAGCGCAACTCCGATGCACAGGGGGAAAGGGCTGGTCACCCTACCCCACGGACTGCGACGACACCAACGTCTTCGCCTGGACAGCGGCGGACTTCTACGCCGATGCAGACAAGGATGGGTACGGGCAGGGAGAACTCTTGACCCTCTGCACGTCGGCCGAGGCCGGCTACGCGGTCGTGGACGGCGACTGCGAAGACAACGATCCCGACGTGTACCCTGATGCGCCCACTACATGTGATGGTGTCGATCAGGACTGCAACGGCCACGGGGAGTGCGACCCGCCCGAGGGGACAGGTGCAGGAGCAAGCTCAACTCTGGTCGTGACCGGCGTGCTGGACGCGAGCACCGGGAGCGCGCTGGGGGGTGCGGGCGACGTGGACGGGGACGGGATCGCCGACCTGCTCATCGGCGCACCGCGCTACGCGGTGGGCGATGACGAGGTTGGGGCGGTGGCGCTGGTCTATGGCGGGACCACGGGCACGGTGACCCTGGGCAGCGAGTCGGCCGGCGCGCTGCTGATCACCGGGATCTCCGATGGCGATCAGACCGGGGCCGCCGTCGCGGGCGGTGTGGACCTGGATCAGGACGGTTATGACGACTTCGTGATCGGCGCGCCGGGCGCGGACGAGGCCGGCGGCATCTTCGGCAGCGGGGACGATGGAGGAGGGGGCGCCTTCCCCATGCTCGGGCCGTGGGGCGACGGGCCAGGGACCGGCGGCGACACCGAGGCGGGCCGGGTGTACTTCGTGCGCGGCGGGCCGCTGGGCGAAGGCACCCTGGAGCTGCAAGACGCGGCGTTCCGGGCGGCGATGGTCGGGCCGGAAAGCGGCGGGCGCCTGGGTGCTTCGCTGGCGTGCTCGACGGACTACACCGGGGATGGCGTGCCGGACTGCGCGGCGGGCGCGCCGACCTACACGCCAGACGGCGGCGAGGAGCAGGCCGGCGGGGTCTTCGTGTTCAACGGGCTGCCCCGCTACAACCGGGACGCGGAGGATCTGGCGTGGGGGGTGCTCGAGGGCGGGACTGCCTATGAGCAGCTCGGGACGGCAGTGGCAGGGGACTGCGACATCGATGGGGATGGAGAGCAGGATCTCGTGCTGGGCGCGCCGACGGACTACCGGCCGACGAACGACGAGGGTGACAATCAGTCTGAGACCCGGGTCGGCAGAGCCTACATCATCACGTCTCGCACGCCGGGCACCCTAAGCATCGCCGATCTTGCCTGGACCTGGCTGGAGGGCGAGGCCCAGGACGGCACCGGCGTGGCTGTGAGCTGCCGTGGCGATGGTGACGGCGACGGGTATGACGATGTCGCTGTGGGTGCCCCCTACGCCCAGGATCAGGCGGGTCAGGTGACGCTGATCTCTGGCGCGGTCGTCGCTGGCATGGCACCCGGCGGTCCCCTGGACGGTGCTGACGCGCTGGCCACCATCACAGGCAGCGCGGTGGGCGACGAAATGGGAACGAGCGTAGCCATGGTCTCCGACATTGGCGACGACGGCTACTCCGAGCTGCTGGTAGGTGCTCCTGGTGTCACCGCCAGTCGGGGCGCGGCGCGCCTGTACTACGGCCCGATCGCGGGGGACCTGAGCCCATTGGACGCGGACTACGCCGTCTACGGCGAGGTCGGCAACGGCCGCATCGGCTTGACGGTCGCTGATCCTGGCGATGTCACGGGCCTTGGGTGGAGTGACCTGCTGATTGGCGGCGTTCCGTACTACAGGTACGCGGATGACGGGGTTGATGACGAACCCGGCCAGGCCCTCCTTATGGCGACCGACGCCTTCTGACCCCGCCGCCGTGGCAACGGGCGCCGCTTTCCGGCTAAGCTGACCCTGTTCGAGGAGCTTCCCCATGCGCTTTCCCCTCTGGTTCCTAGCCCTGGCTGGCTGTCGCGGCTGCAAGCCCGACGACACCGGGGCCTACTGCCCGGACGGCGAGCCCCAGACCTTCTTCCATGACCAGGACGGCGACGGCTTCGGTGACCCGGACGCGCCCAAGGAGGCGTGCGAGGCTGGGAACGGTCTGGTGGCCGACAACACCGACTGTGACGACGACAACGACACTCGCGCGGCCTGGGTGAGTGCCTACACGGACAACGACGGCGATGGCTTCGGCACGGGCACCGCCCGGACCATCTGCGAGGGAGAGCCAGGGTTCGCCACCATGGCCGAGGACTGCGACGATGAAAACGCCGATATCAACCCTGGCATGGAACCAGTGTGTGAAAATGCACTAGATGACGACTGCGACGACGTTTCGGACTGCGGGGCACCAACGGGGCAGGATGTAATCGACGACTCCACCTTCACCCGAAGTCGGATTTATGGCTATGGCGCTCTGGGGACGGCGGTGCTTGGCGCGGGCGACTTGAACGACGATGGCTGGCCGGACATCGCGGTGGGGGCTCCCACGGCGGGCGACGGGGGTGAGGTCTACGTCTGGTACGGGCCGTTGGACGCCCTGGAAGCAACGGACTCGGCAGACCTGACCTTCTACGCCGAGGAGGCCGATCTTGATGCGGGCGCATCCTTGGGTGCGGGGGACCTTGACGGGGACGGGGTGCGTGACCTCGTCATCGGGGCTCCGGGAGGAACAGTCGCCACGGGAGGGCTTGCGGTCTACATCGTTCATGGTGCGGAGGTGGAAGACGCGCCCTTGGTGGACAGCCCGGTGGTGGACATCATCGGGCGCTCTGGCGGTGAGGGTATAGCCACAGACGTTGACTTCAGAGGCGGCGACAGTGTCGTAGACCTGCTGATCGGCACGGGCGGTGCGCTGATCTTCATTCAGGGTCCAATTACCGAAAGTGTGGACGACTACAAGGACATCTACGACGGATATTTGTCAGGAGGCTCAGCAACGGGGACCGGTGATGCTGTGATCTTCGCTGGCGATGTCAACGCAGATGGCTCGCCCGATGTGCTGCTCGGTGCGCCCACGTCCGATTGGAGCCTTGGTGATGGAGTTGAACGCGGCGATAGTTCCGGCGTTTCCTTTCTCTATACGGAGCCTTCACAACTCCGCGAGGATGACGCGACCACGGGTGGGGTCTACGACCGCAGCCTCTCCGGCGAGGAGACGGACGACCGGCTGAGCAACGCCCTCGCGCCGGCCGGCGATGTGGATGGGGATGGCTACGCTGACGTGCTGATCGGCGCGCCGGGCACCGATGCCGGTGCGCCCGACGGTGGAACAGTCTACCTGCTCTCTGGAGCAGACTGGTGGGCACTCGGGGACAAGGCGCGGCTCGGAGCCGAAGATGTCTCCACCCGCATCGACGGCGACGAAGAGAGCATGGCCCTCGGCTCGGCGCTGGCTGGCAACCTGAACCTGGACGGCGACGACGTGCCGGACTTCGCCATGGGCGCGCCTGGGGCCGACGGTGGAGCGGGCGCGGTCCTGGTCTGGTACGGCGCGCTTCAGGACACTGCGAAAGCCAGCGACGCGGGTTGGCGCGTAAACGGCGCCAGGGCCGGCGATGGACTAGGAACCAGCCTCAGCGGCGCAGGCGACATGAACGGTGCTGGCCAGGACGATCTGCTGGTCGGAGCCCCGGCTGCCGATGGCGGTGCGGGCGCGGTCTGGCTGCTCACGACGGACGGATGGTAGGAGGGGGCCGGTATTTGCCCTCTTCGACGCGGGCCTGTTTGTATAGTTGCGAGGTCAGCTCCAGGCAGGACTTGAAGTCCACCCCTCGGATGCCGGCGGCGATCAGGGCCTCGCGGCCCTCGGCGGACACGAACAGCGTCGTGGGCCGCTGGGGGATGCGAAAGATGGGGGGCAGGCCCTCGGGGGGGATCTTCAGTTCGAGGCGGTAGAGTTCCCCTATCCGCTGCGGAGCGATGGTTGACGGTTCCCAGTCGGAACGCTCAGGGTCGAAGCCGTTGAAGTGCTCGGTGAGCTGCACCAGCCAGTAGGTCAGGTCGGTCGACGGAGGCGGGAGCACCTGTCCTCGGTAGCGGACCTCCACCGGATACAGCCGATACCCGAAGGGCTTGACGGCGAGGAGGATGTCCAACATGCGTCGGGTGAAGACCGGCTCCACCCCGAAGGTCGAAGGGTAGTCCGTCAGCACATGAACCTTCTTGCTGCCCACGCGGTAGACCACTGGATCAGGAACAAGCAGAGGCTCTGTGCCTGCCCAGCGGACATCTCCCCACTGGTGCCACGGGATCATGTGCAGGACGCAGGTCGAATCCTTTTGCCCCGTGAAATCCGCTTCTAGCTCGTAGGCCGGCGGGGCGTGGGTCACCGAAGCCTCCCAGTCTCATCAAGGGGCACGTCACCGCGCAACAGCCTCGACCTCATCGCCTCTTGCACGGAGAGGGCCGCCTCCGTGAGCGCCTCAGGCAGGATGGCGTCCTCCGACGGATAGGCGCTACGAAGATCATCCCACGATGTATTCGCCACCCTCCGCACCACATCCGTATACCTCGGATGACTCCCTCGGTGCATCGGCGCCGCTTGCAGCGCCCGGTTCCACGCCTCGTCGGCCGCCTGCCGGGCCGCCTCCTCGCTCGCCATGGGCAGCAGGTTCCCAGGGTTCTCCACATCATAAGGCGGCCTGCCCCGCTTGCACGCGGCGATGAACAGGGGGTGCTCGCGCAAGACCTCCTCGGGGATGACGTGGTGGACCTGCACGCCGGCCGGGATCGTGCCCTTGCCCGCCGTGATCAGCTCGCGTGCCTTGCGCCCGTCTGTGAGCAGGTTCCGGGGCGGGCTGCCTGTGCGCAGGATCCCGTCCTGGTCGATCCACAGCTTCACGAGCTTGTTGTCATCGGCTACCGCGCGGCGCAAGGTCTGTCCGCCCTTCGCCGTGCGGACGACCGCGTACCCGGCCGGCGCCGTGCCGTCCCAGGGCTTGCCGACCAGGGCCGCGACCTCGGACCAGTTCTCGGCCTGCTCGGGCAGGATCTTCGCGGCCTTCGACGACTTCGCCAGGCCAGTTACCGCCAGCTCAGTCGCGGCAGCGCGCGCCTCGACCAACGCCGCCTGCTCCACCGCCGTCTCACCGACCTCGCCCGCCGACCTGGCGCCCCAGTTCGCCGCTTTGGTCAGCGGCCCGGCGGCGTCCAGGAAGGCCAGCACCGTGCTGAGCACCGCCATCGTTGTCGCCCGGTCGGCCGCCATCTGCTCGACCAGCTCGCCGTCGAGGCTCACGCCTGCGCCGACCGCGGCCTGCATGGAGTTCGCGGTGGTCCACTGCTCAGCGGCTATGCCCCCGCTGATCCCCAGCCCCAGCCCAGCGGCGAAGAGGAACGTGGCGCTGCCCGCGCTGGCCAGCTCAGCGACCAGGAAAGCCACGCCCGCCACCGCGCCCAGGCCCAGGTTCTCCCAGAACTCCGCGCGTGTGGCGTCCCGCATCACCCCCTGCGCGGCTGCCCGGTTGTCGGCGTCAGTCCAGTCCACGCCCGAGCTGCCACAGGCCCGCTGCCCGGCCAGCGCCCGGCCCTGCACCAGCCCCAGGTCCTGCCAGCCCAGGTCGCCCTCGTCCAAGGCGAGCTCGGCCTCGTTCAGGTCGGCGACGGCCTGCTCCAGCACCTCCGTCAGCCGAACCTGCGCATCCTCCGTCGTCCCCTGCCCGAGCGCGCGCAGCGCCTCGATGTCACCCTTGGACGCCAGCGCGTAAAGGGCGGGGCTCTGGTCGGCGAGGGCCAGCACTGCCGCGTTCGCCGCGTCCCACATGGGCTTGACGGCGGACCAGGCCAGCGCCACGCGCTCGCCGTTCATCACGTCCGGGGGCGGGTCGGCCGTGACCGTGCGGGGGCTGAAGGGCGCCACCATCCACTCGGGCTCCATGGGCGGCCCCAGATCGGCCGGCGGCGCGCCTACGGCCTCGGGCAGCACCCACACCGGCACCTGCTGGACCCGCGCGCGGGCGTCCATCGCGCTCGCGACCTCCAAGGCCAGCTCTTGCAGGTCCACCGTGACGGCGGCGGACTCCGGCCCTTCCAGGGCGACCAGCTCGCCTACGATCACGTCGCGGTTGTGGTCCAGCGCCGCGCGCGCGAGCGCCAGCACGTCCGATGGCAGCACGTCCGCCGCCACGCGACCGTCGCTGGTCAGCCCGCCCAGCTCGGCGCCGCGCGCGACGCTCTGATCCCAGAGATCACGGTGTTCCTCACGAACACGCCCCAGGTCCGGCCCCAGGCTGGTCCAGGCGTGCTCCAACGCGGCCTCGTGCCAGGGAGCCACCCAGCCGAGCGCGAGGATGCGCCGGATCTCGGTCAGTGCCTTCTGCTCGCGCTCGCGGGCCTCCGCTGCGGCACGGGCCGGCTCGGTCATGGCCGCGACCCCGGCGTTGCCGGTGGTGCGCTGCATGGCCCACGCCTTTACGGGCGTCATCGGAGGAGCGCCCCCCTCCATCGGCGCCTCCTCAGGCGGTGGAGCGCACAGGGCGTTCAGCAGGCTGGAGATGAAGCCAACCTCGGGGCCGGTGACCTCGGGAGCGCGGGTCTTGGACATCGAACCTCCACACACAGCATGACCTCTCCAGGGTAGCGGACGCGGAGCCAGGTCAGACACCGCCGCGCGAGCGGGAGCGCGTTGACGACCTGCACCAGATCTCCAAAGAAGCCGACACCAGCACGCCGATACCCAACCACTCGTTCAGTATTACGATCTCCTTTCAAGACAGCGCGCGCTGCGGGCGGGACCTGAGCGCCGCTTGTGCGACCCGCGCCACGCCTCCACGAGCACGCCCACCGCCCACATCAGCGCGACGGCCGTGGCGCCCATGTCGGCGCGCCCATGGATCGGCAGTGAAGCGCGCCCACTGGCACTCGTGGATATGATCCGTGACGGGATAATCAAGTTGCCATGCCGAATGGCAACTCAACCCCAAGAATGCGACAACCGCTCGGAAGCGCCTCCCATGTTGACGCGACAACACTTACCGCGACGAAGGTCCGCCGGTTTTCGCGCGTCGCGTCCCACCGGAGGCTGGCGGCGGGAAGATGAGCGCGGCAAGGACGCGACAAGCGCGGTAAGCGCGTTGAGCGCGCGACAAACGCGGTAGGCAAGGTTGAAAGCGGATCGGTGAAGTCCCTTGAAGTCCAGCGTTGAAGTCATTGCCCGAGCAGCCCGTCGCGCCTGCATCTGCACATCCCGAAGGGCCACCGGACTTCACGGATCGTCGATCTCTCCTGAAGAACGCCAAGGACTTCCAGATTCGATGGAGTCCGCCCCGTCGAAGCCCCTCCCGCCACCGGCAACTGACCCCCATCAACCCACCCCTTCCAGGCGATCCAAGCGTGCTCTCCCCGAGCGTGGAAGTCCAGCCACTCGCCCAGCCCGCGCTCAGCTACACTGCCCCCAGGCGCGCCCACCATGACCAGGCCCCTGTTCTACTCCAACGTCACCGACCTGAACCGCTGGTTCTCCGCCCATGAGCCCAGCCGGACCCACCTGGATCTCGACTTCGGCGGCGATCCCGTCACCGTCGCCTCGCTCCTGGTGCGGCTCGCCGCCGGCCCGCACGGCGGCCTGGGGCTGGTGCGGGGACGGGCCAACCGGGAGGACGGGCCAGCCCTCACCCGGCTCGTGCGCGAGGCCGAGGCCGAGGTCTGCCCCGGCGCCGTCGTCCGGGTCGAGCCGCTCCCCGTCTTCGGCCTGAGCGCCGTCCTGGTGGACCTGCGGCCCGGCGCGCTCACCCCCACCCGGCTGCTCCCGCCCGAGCGCCGCGCCGCGCTCGGCTACGCGCTCTCCGACCTGGACCCCGAAGGCGTCGCCGCCCTGCGGGCCGCGACCGAGTCCGCCCCTGGCCACGACTGGCCCGCCCACCTCGCCGGGCAGGAGCGCGCCCTTGTCGGCCTCGGGCTGGCGCGGGTGCTGGCCGGGGCGCTGGTCCCGACCCTCGCCGGCCTGCTGGTCGTCGGCGGGCCTGGCGGTCAGCCCCTCGAGCTGCTGACCGTGCGCTACGAGCCCCGCGACGAGGCGCCGCGCGCCCACCGCCTGTGGCTGCCCGAGCACATCGCCAGCGTGGAGCAGGAGGGCTGGGCCTGGGAGGGGCTGGGGCCACTCGTCGCGGGCTGGGCGCTCGTCTTCGCGCTCACGACGCGCGCGCTCGCGGGGCCGAACGCGGCCCGGCCGGTGCGCGTGGTGCGGCGGCGACGCACCACCCAGGTCTTTGTCCCCCGCGATCCTGCGCCCGGAGACGCCGACCTGAACCCCCGTGCCCGTGGGCTGGTCGATGCCCTGGGGCTGGTCGGGGTACCGCTCACGCTGGAGGGCGGTGAGCGCCTGTTGCGCGCGCGCCAGCTCGGGCCGCCCGCCCTGCGCGAGGACGAGGGCGGCGTCTGGTTGATGCTGCCCCACATGCCGGGGCTGTTCGTCCGGGCCGCCTCGGCGCTGGCGCCGGAGCCACCTGAGCCGCCGCGCCCGCCGCTGCCGGCGCGGCCTGTGCCGCCTGCACCTGCACCGGAGCCCGCACCGGCCGCGCCGGAGCCCGCCACGCCGGCCCCCTCCGCGCCGCCGCTCGTGCCCGCTGCGCCTCGCCCACGTCCCGCGCCCCTGCGAGCCCGCTACGTCCCGGCGCACGAGCGCGAGGCCGCCGTGCTGGACCTGCTCCAGACCACGACAGAGCCGCTGTCCGCCCGTGAGATCGCCGAGCGTCTGGGCTGGGCGCCTCACCGCGTCGCGGCCGTGATCTACCCGCTTGCCGACGCCGGCCGCGTCCTGCGCACCAACCCCGAGCGCCGGGCCAGCAACCAGCGGTATGCCCTCGCGCTTGACGGGGGCCAGCCCCCTGCGAATCCATCACCCGAGGGCAATCCATGACTTCGAGGGATCGCGGCAGCGGGCGATCTACATCCCAGGTTCCCGAGAACCTTGAAGTCGGCTGGAGCCGCCTGACTCAGCTCCGCGAGCTGCTGACCGACGTGGCACGCACGCCCGGCGCCCGCGTCTCCGTCATCCAGCTCGACGCCGACACCACCGAGCGGGTGATCGCGCGCCGGGACGCCGACGTGCCGCCCAAGGTGCTCTACCGCTGGGCGCTGGCGCTGTTCCGCGCGCACGCCCCTCCCGGCGCCGCCCGCTTCCGCGTGCGGACCTGGACCCCAGAGGGCCGCCCGATCCGGGGCGTAGTCTGCGGTCGGGGCTACGACGCGCCCGCCGTGACCGCCACGCCGCCCGCGCTCACGCCCGCGCTTACGCCCGCATCCGACCCCGAGCGCCGCCGCGCCATGGCCCGCGCCGAGGCCCGCGTCGCTGGCTTGGAGGCACAGCTCACCGCCCGTCGCGCGGCGCCTGCCCCACAGCCCGATCCCGGCGCCGCCACCCAGGAGCGCCGCCTCGCCGAGCAGGAGGCCCGGATCAAGGCGCTGGAGCGCGAGCGGGCGAAGTACAAGGATCTGGCCGACCAGGAGAAGGCGCGCGCCGACGACTGGAAGGACCGGGCGCTCGCGCTGGCGGTGCGGGTCGGGCGCTTCGCGCAGGAGGCCGGCGACCACGAGGAGTAGGCTTGCGCCCTACGGACCCCGCTCGAAGAGCTTGCGCTCCTCTGGCGACAGGCCGACCAGATCGGGGAGATTCGTCCCTCCGTGGAGCATGACGGGGTTCAGGCCCGCCGCTCTCAGGCGCTCGTTCGCCACGGTCAGGCACTTCATCATGCCTTCCGCGCGAGCCTGCGACCGCGCAGCTTCCCCCTCCGCACCCGCCACGCGGAAGGCGACCTTTGAGGCCACGAAGCTCTCGCTGATCAGCTCCCAGCCGATGACCTGGAAGAACCAGAGGCCCGCCGCTACGCCGGCCCAGGGCAGGATCGCGTCACGCGAGGGTTCCCATCCCCGGATCCAGGCGACCAGGCATAGGAACGCGGTCTGAACCAGCGCAAGATGGACCAGCTTGACGACGATATCAACTTCCAGGCCGTGTTTAACCTTGTAGAGGCCGAAGCCGCTGCTACCCAGGAGCGCCACAAGAGCCAGAATGAACGACAGGTTTTCCATCGCCGCCGAATAACCAGCCTCAATTGCGATGGCTACGTTCTCGGCGCGCATCGCGGGGTGGGCGCTCGAAGTGGTCAACCGGAGTGAGCGCCGTAGGTGAAGCTCCGTTCGATCTGTCGGACAAATTGTGGTCCTTGTCGTGGGCAGCCCGGTTGTTTCAGCGAGCGACGCAGGTTAGGATGCTGAATGCCTCTGCATCTCAACATTCCCGGTTATCGCCTCCATGAATCGCTCGGGCAAGGCGGCTTTGGCGCCGTCTACCGTGCTGAAGACCTGTCCACTGGCGCGGTGGTCGCGGTGAAGGTGCTGCACCTGCCTACCGAGGAGAACGTCCAGCGTCTCTATCGGGAGGCAATGCACCTCCACAAGCTGCTCGACAATCCCTATGTCGTGGACCTGATCCACTTCGACATGGATAACTCCCCGCCATTTCTGGTCATGGAGTATTGTCCGATGGGCTCCCTTCGGAACTGGGTCTCGCAGATCCACCATTGGAGGGATGTCTCCAAGGTGCTCTACTGCGCGACCGGCGGGCTCGCGGGCATCCACGACCAGGGCGGCTTTCACCGCGACATCAAGCCCGACAACATCCTGGTCAAGCCTGTAGACGGTGTAGCCATGGCGAAGGTCGGAGACTTCGGACTCGCGCGCGCGCCGTCGTCCACCAGCGAGATGACCAACGACGCCCGAGGGACCCACGCCTACATGGCGCCAGAAGTGATCAAGACGGGCAAGTTCGACAAGCCCGCCGACATCTATGCCCTGGGCATTACGGGCATCGAACTCCTCACGGGCAAGCGCAGGTTGAGCAATCTGGCCGTCGTCAAAGATGTCCCGATGGACCTCCGCCTCTTGCTCACGTCGATGGTCAACGAGGATCCGAAGCGCCGACCTGACGTAGACGGCGTCGGAGAGCGGCTGGCCGTGCTTCTGGAGCCCCCCAAGGCCGTCCAGCCCGTCGTGGTCCCCGCGCAGCAGGTCCGCGCGCAAGTGCAGCGCAAGCAGGAGGCGAACAACCTCGGCTGGTTGGGGCTCGGTGTCGCCGCGCTGGGCCTGATTCTGGTCGGCACCATGAATGACCAGGACGACAACGGGCGATATCGCAAGAAAAACGGTCGCTTTGCGTCCGGCCCATGGGGCTGAGGTCGGCGCCCTGGATGTTCCAAAGTGCTGCCCTCTATGTCGATGTCGGCGCCCCCGACGTTCCACGGTTGACCCGCTCCACAGCGCCGTCCGCCCTCAGATAGAGGTCGTAGCCCTCCAGGATGTGGCCGACGATGGCCCTGGCCGGGTTGGCAATGTCAACCCTGAGAATCTGGGTCTCGGGCTCCCGCTCCTGCTCCATGTGAATCTGGAGCGTGGCCAGCTTGATCCGGTTGACGTGTGTGTCCACGTACAGGTCATCGCAGGCGATGTCGTGAACACCTGCGCGTCGCTGCTCTTGCCCGAGCAGGCCGAGCAGGGACCGGCGTGCCCCGGCGCCCGTCGAGAAGATCGGATCCTTGGGCAGCGCGGACAGCTCGCGGTCTCGCGGCTCGCCGCCTGCCTCGGCTTCGCTCGTGGGGTCGAAGGTGAGATGGACGGCGGCGATCTTCAAGGCGCCCCGATCCGTGACCTGGACTTCGAGGCGTCGAAGCCCCCGGCTGACCTCGACGAGCCGGATCCCCGTGGCCCTGGCGAGCCGGATGGCCCCGCTCTGGAATCCGCTCCAGCTCGCGACGATCCCCGATGTGCCAGGCCCGAGATCGCGCACGGTGGAGTCGATCTCCTTGACCACGGCGACGCCGACGGGCCGGCTCAGGTGCTTGCACTCGATGACGGTGCGGCGGCGGTCAACGCCGAGGGAGAATTCCCACAGCACGTCGATCTGGTGGGGCTGCGTGCTCAGGCCCACCACCCTCACGTCATGGTGGACCGCACAGGCGTCGAGCCCGGAGAGGCCCGCGATGGTCGCGTAGATGTCGGCGACGAACTCCTCGTACTTCCTGCTGTCTGCCGTCACCGGCTACCCTCCTCACGCTCGCCGGGCGACGCCCGGCCGCGCGCGACCGCGTCGCGCTACCCTTTGACATCCCAGCCGATCACGCGCCCGTCATCGACGATGATGCGGGTGGCGAAGCGCCCCCGCCCGGTCTGGTTGTACTTCCAGGTCTCGCGGATCCGCCCCTTGATGTTCCGCTGATCGCGACTCACGGGTAGTCCGCGCGCGTCGATGAGCATGGCCTCGGTCATGCCCTCCCAGACCTCGCCCAGCGTGATGCGCTGCGCGGTCGCCTCGTCGCAGCCGTGCCGCCGCATGAGATCGAAGAGGCGCCCGAGCCGCGCGAGCTGCCCGGACAGCCCGCGCACGTAGAGCAACGCCACCAGCCCCGCCAGCAACTCGACCGGGACCGCGAAGCAGGCGAAGCCGCCCACGACCTGCAACCCGTGAGCGACCGCGGGCGCGGAGCCCAACTGCTGCGCGACGACGCCGAGCAAGAAGGAGACGACCAGCGTGATGGGCGGGAGCAGGACCAGGCCAAGGAGCACGAGACGACCCCTTGATCGCCGTGAAGTCAGGGTAGCAATCCGTTCTTCGATGGGCGACACACAACCTCCGCCGCAGACCAGCTCCCTTAACCTGGAGCAGACCGGCCCGGCGACGCCCGTCCGCCCTGGCTTCAACGCCGATCTCCACCTTCCCCCTTGACACCCGCCCGCTGGCATACCATTTGCATTGGTAGAGCCGGCGCCTCTCCCGGCTCACCGGGGACACCCCATGACCCAGGCCCTCCGCTGCGCCATCTACAGCCGCGTCTCCAGCCACGCCCAGAAGGAGCAGGGCACCATCGCCAGCCAGCGCGAGGCCCTGATCGCCTACGCCGCCGCCCAGGGCTGGGACATCGCCTACAACGAGGAGGACGACGGCTTCACCGGCCAGATCGACCCCTGGGAGCGCCCCGCGCTGAGCCGCCTGCTCGGGCTCGCTGACGACGGCGCCTATGACGTGCTCCTCGTGATCGACGTGGATCGCGTCGCCCGCGACGACGACGCCATCGGCTTCCCGCTGGTCCGCAAGGCGCTCCTGGACGCGGGCGTTCAGCTCGCCACGCCGAAGGGGATCATGGACTTCGTGACCCCCGAGCAGCGGTTCCAACAGAACATCCTGAGCGCCATGGCCAGCTTCGAGAAGCACAAGATCAAGGAGCGCACCACGCGCGGCCGACGCGCCGCCATCTCCCACGGCAAGATCGCGCCGTCCATGCGCCTGCCCACCGGCTACGCCTGGGACGCGGCAGAGAAGCGCGTCGTCATCGACGAGCCCAGCGCCGCCCTGGTCCGCGAGGTCTTCCGGCTGGTCGTCGAGGAGCACAAGGGCATCAACGCCATCGTGCGCGACCTGAGAGCGCGCGACCTCAAGAGCGGCCGGACCTACAAGGGCGAGCACATCTACCTCTCGCAGAACACGGTGCGCTGCATCCTCAAGAACGACACCTACGCGACCGGCCGCTACAACCCTGGCTATGCCTGGGATCCCGCGTTCACGACCGAGGTCCCGACGCTCCTCTCTGCTGAGACCTTCGCCGCCGCGAACGCGATCTACGGCAACGCCAGCAAGCGCGACGACCGCCACACCGCATATGACTACCTGCTGCGCGGCATGGTGCGCTGCGCAGGGTGCGGGCGCGCCATGCGGGCGCACTCGGTCGCCAACGCGAACCTCCCCTACTACCGCTGCGCGGACGTGGACAGCCTCCACGCCAACGCCGCGCCCTGCCCGAGCAAAGGAAGCCTGCGCGCCGATGAGGTGGACGCCCAGGTCTGGGCCTACCTCGCCAACCTGCTGCGCGACCCGGACGCGCTCCGCGCCGAGGTGCAGCGCGAGATGTCGGCCGCCACGCCGGACGGCGCCTCGCCCGACGCCGCGCTGAGCGCGCTTGACGCCGAGGTCCGCAAGCTCGACGAGGCGCGCGGGCGCGTGCTTCGCCTCTGCCGCGACGGCTTTGTCTCCGAGGACGAGGCCCGCGCCGAGCTGACCGACCTTGACGGCAAGCGCAAGCCCCTGCTCGCCCGCCGTGAGCTGCTCCGGCTCCAGCAGAAGGACGGCCGCGAGGCCCTGGCGCGGGTCAGCCTGTTGCACGAGTCGCTGGCCCGCATCGCGGGCGCCGTCGATGGGCTCGACTTCGCCGCCCGCCGCCGGCTGGTCGAGCTGCTGGTGGAGGGCGTCACGCTCGACCCGAAGACCCGCCGCATCGAGGTGCGCTGCGTGCTCACCGACCCTGCGACGCCGACCACGCCCGCGCCCTCGACGCCACGCACCCCGCGTGCGGGCGGCAAGAGCGGGAAGCGGAAGGGCAAGCAGCACCCCGCCGCGAAGATGGCCCGGCTGGAGGGGTCCGGGACTTACGCAGTGGTAGATTCTCGCCGGTGATCAGCACGGGGACGTCGAATCGCGCCAGGCGGGCCAGCTCGCGCAGCTCGGTGAGCAGCGGCGCCGAGCGCGTCACGAAGCCCGGGAAGGGATCCTCCTCGGCGGCCTCCGCGGCGCGCCGGAGCTGGGCGGCGACCACCGGCAGCCAGAGCGTGAGCGCCGAGAGCGCGGCCTCGTCGAAGCGCCCGCTCTCCTCGGTGTGATCGAGGTAGACGAAGCCCAGCGCGCGCCCCTCCTGCAGGATCGGCAGGCAGACCACGCTGCGCAGGTTGAGCCGCCGCACCGAGCCGCGCTGCGCCAGCGCCTCGAGCGCGTCGTCGTAGTGTACGCGCCGACCCGTGCGGAGCGCCTGCTCGATCACCCCACTGGAGACCTCGCTGCCGGGCGCCTCGACGTCGGCGAGCGTCATCGCCCGCGCCTCGATCAGCCGCCAGCCGCGCCCCTCGACCATCCCGAGGAAGCCGCGCTGCGCGCCGGTCATCAGGATCATCACGTCCAGCGCCTCGCTGGCCACCAGCCCGACGCCCTGCGCCATGACCAGCCCCAGGGTGCGGTCCAGCAGCAGCCGGTAGCGCTCCGCGGCCTCCTGGGCCTCGCGGTGCGCCTGATCGACGCGGTCGAGCTGACGGGTCAGCCGGACGAAGCCGAGGCGGAGCTCGGGATCCAGCGCGGTGGCTGGCTCGCTCACCTGGGCGAGCGCGACCCGGGTCTCGGCGGTGATGGGCTGACGGCTCATGCCGGCAATCTACAGGATCTCGCTTCGTCGTTCACGCGGGAGCGGGAGAGTGGGCGTAGGTCCGAGGCGAGCGCGTCGCCCGCGGTGACAGGGAGGCGGGCTGCGGCGGGCTGGCGAGGGAGAGGACAGTCTCGACGCCAGGATCCGCTGACCGTGCCAGGGGGGTGTGACAGCCAGACGGCGAGGTGACGCTTGTCACACCCCGGGGCCCCGCCCGCCCAGGGGGTGAAGGTGCATATTGCATCGTTCTTCCTTGATCACCTACGAACCGGATCGGGTGGCACGGCCCTTGCTTCAAGGGAGTGTGCCGGCGCGACGCCGGGACGACAATCCCCCACAACGGACCCTGTGTCTGGAAAGGAAGCCCCCATGCGCTCCATCTCCTCCACCTCTGCCCAGACCTTCGGCGGCCGCGCTCGCGCCCTCGTCTTCGCCGCCCTCGCCCTCGGCGGCCTGGCCCTCGCGCCGGGGTCCGCGCTGGCGGGCGCCAGCACCGACCCCACGGACCTCACCACGGGCAACCTGCTGAAGAACCCGGGCTTCAACGGCACCTCCTGCTATGCCGACTGGTCCATCGAGACGGTCGAGGTCGCGTGCAACGCCGGCTCCGGCTACGTCTGGCTCAACCACAACAACCGGGCGGGCGACCCGGCCGTGAAGCAGACGCTCAGCGGCCTCACCGTGGGCACGGAGTACGAGATCATCGTCGGCTGGCGCGGCGGCGACCACGGCCCCATCCACGGCGTGAAGGGCGCACAGTCGGTGTTCGCCATCGACATCGACGGCAAGGAGATCAAGCGGCTCAGCACCGGGCCCAACTTCACCGACTGGATGGTGAACGACGCGCTGGACACCGCCGGCAAGTACAACAAGATCTCCTTCAAGGCCACCGCCACCAGCCACACGATCCGCTTCCGGGGCGAGGTGGGGGCGGACGGCGACGTGCTCCTGTCCTACGCGAAGGTCCGCGCGGTCGTCCCCGACCCGTACAGCTGCGGCTGCTACAAGCTCCGGGACCTCTGCGGCCCCATCGGCGGCAAGGCGGAGAGCTTCGCGTCCTATGGGCTCTACTGCACGGTCAACGGCCAGAGCGCGGACGCGGTCGGCTCGCTCAGCTACCGCATGCAGGACTTCCCCAAGGACTGCGAGATGTTCAACAAGAAGCTCCAGAGCAACCTGGGCGCCCTGATCACGCAGAAGGGGCAGCAGTGCTCGCAGTGAGCGGGTCGCGCCCTCAGATCCCGGTGCCGGTCAAGCGACCGGCCAGGATCGGCCGGTAGTTCGAGGCGCTGCTGCTGGTGCCCTGGTACGCCGTGCTCTGGATGGTGTTCCAGGTCCAGCCGATCAGCTCGCCCGTACTGTGGTCGGCGTACAGGAGCAGGTCGCCGTAGCCCATGCCGGTGTCGTTGACGATGGCGCCCGCCGCGTTCTTGTCCTTCTGGTAGCGGGTGTCCGTGCTGCCGGCCTGGTTCAGGTGGACGGACTGGGTGCTGTCCAGGACATGCACCGTGTACTTCTCGACCTGCACGCCGCTGTACCCGGGGATGGTGGTCGTCACCAGCGTGTAGGTGTCGGAGATGTCGTCGATGACCATCGTGTGGCCCGTGCCGCCCGCCGAGGTGTAGACGCTGACCAGCAGGTCGCCGTCCGCCACGTCGTCGATGTCCGTCAGGTGCTCCAGGGCGAAGCTCAGCCCGCCCGCGGACGTGCTCTTCTCGGCGACGATGGCGTTGTACCAGTGCTCGCTGTCGGGGCTGGCCCAGGGGTCCTCGTCCTCCAGGTCATCGTCCATCAGCGCGGACATGACGTCGTCGCTCAGATCCGGGTAGCTCGCCTTCATCAACTCCGACACGAAGCCGCCGCACTCGGCGTACACGTTGAGCGTGCTGCCCGAGTACCAGACCTCGGACGGCGTGCCGTACTTGTTGGTGGAGGGCGTCAGGTCCGCCTTCCACTCGGTGGCGACCGTGAGGTGGTCGCCCCAGGCCGCGGCGGCCGAGGTCGAGAGCGCAGAGAGCGAGAGGGCGGTGAGGGTGAGGAGGGCGCGGTTCATGGGGGGCTCCGTCGGTTCGGGTTCGCCGGCCCTATGAGCAAAAGTTGTGCCAGCGATACCTCATTGAAAAATCCGCCTTCTTCCATCGCCCACCCGCGCGCGCTCCGTTGAGCGCGCATGCGCGCGCACCCGACCCGAGCCTCTCACCGGGCGTGTTAGACCCGAGCCCTCAGACGGAGGTCCGATGTCCGATCCCTGGCGCCTGGACGGCCGCCTCGCCCTCGTGACCGGCGCCAGCCGCGGGCTGGGGAGAGCCATCGCCGCGGAGCTCGCCGCGCGCGGGGCGGAGCTGATCCTGGTCGCCCGCGGAGAGGCGGACCTGGAGCGCGCCGTGGCCGAGCTGCGCGCCGAGGGCCGAGCCGCCCACGGGATCGCGGCGGACCTCAGCACCCCGGAGGGCCGGGAGCGCACGCTGACCGAGCTCCGCGGGCGCTGGGGGCGGCTGGACGTCCTGGTCTGCAACGCGGGTGGGAACATCCGCAAGCCCACCTTGGAGGCCACACTTCAGGACTGGGAGCAGCTCCAGCGCACCAACGTCGACAGCGCCTGGGGCCTGTGCCAGGGCTGTTTCCCGCTGCTGCGCGCCTCCCCGGCGCCCAGCGTCGTCCTGATGGGCTCCGTCAGCAGCCAGCGGGCCATCCGCACGTCCACGGCGATCTACGCCATGACCAAGGGCGCGCTGGACGGCCTCACCCGCTTCCTGGCGGCCGAGTGGGGCCCGCACGGCGTCCGCGTCAACCTCGTGGCCCCCTGGTACGTCGCCACCCCGCTCACCGAGGGCGTGCTGGCGCAGCCCGAGAAGAAGGCGGCGATCCTGGCCCGCACCCCGCTGGGGCGGGTAGGTCAGCCCGAGGACGTGGCGCGGGCGGTGGCCTTCCTGGCGATGGAGGCGTCTGGGTGGATCACCGGCGCGACGCTGCCGGTCGACGGGGGCTTCCTGGCCCTGGGGAGCTGAGCGCCTCGGCCCGCGGCCGCTGAGGAGCCCGCGCGCGCCCGCCCTCCATGACCTCGATGCGACGGCCCATCAGGCGCTCGATCCCCCGAAGGTGATCGATCTCGTCCTGCGAGCACAGCGAGACCGCCACGCCCGAGGCCCCCGCCCGCGCCGTGCGTCCGATGCGGTGCACGTAGCTCTCGGCGACGTTGGGGAGGTCGTAGTTGATGACGTGGCTCACGCCGTCCACGTCGATGCCGCGGCTGGCGATGTCGGTCGCCACCAGCACCGGCGCGTCGCCGCTCTTGAAGCGGGCCAGCGCAGTCTGGCGCGCGCCCTGCGACTTGTTGCCGTGGATCACGGCCGCGGACACGCCCGACTGGACGAGGAACTCGGTCACGCGGTTCGCCAGGTGCTTGGTGCGGGTGAACACGATCGCGCGCGTCACCTCCGGCCGCCCGACGATCTCGGCGAGCGCGCGGCGCTTCTCCGGCGTCTCCACGAAGAGGACCTTCTGCTGGACGCGCTCGGCGGGGGTGGCCTGCGGGGCGGCCTCCACCCGGGCGGGGTCGCGCGTGAGCCGGTCGGCGAGCTGCACGATCTCGGAGGGCATGGTGGCGGAGAACATCAGCGACTGGCGCTCGGCCGAGAGCCCGGCGACCACGCGCTTGACGTCCGGCAGGAAGCCGAAGTCCAGCATGCGATCGGCCTCATCCAGCACGAAGACGCTCACGTCGTCGAAGCGGACGTGGCCCTGACCCGCGAGGTCCAGCAGCCGTCCCGGCGTCGCCGTGAGCACGTCCAGCCCGCCGGCCAGCGCCTGCTCCTGCGGGGCCTGGCCCACGCCGCCGAAGATCACGGCAAAGCGGAGGTTGAGGAAGCGCCCGTAGGCGCGGAAGCTCTCGTGGACCTGCAGCGCGAGCTCGCGGGTGGGGACCAGCACGAGGGCGCGGGGGCGTCGGGCGCGGGGCTTCCTGGCCTCCGCCGCGAGCCGTTGGAGGATGGGCAGCGCGAACGCGGCGGTCTTGCCGGTCCCTGTCTGCGCGCAGCCGATGAGATCTCGCCCGGCGAGCACCGCAGGGATGGCGGCGAGCTGAATGGGCGTGGGGGTGGTGTAGCCCTCCGCGCGTACCGCGCGGAGCAGAGGCTCGGCGAGGCCGAGCACTTCGAAGGACAAGAGGGACACTCCAGGTTCGAGACCGCCAGGATCGGCGGCGAGCTGCGGAGGGACGGATCGGTGATGCTCCCGGCAGCGTGGTTGGAAGATATCCGATGTTCGCGGGGGCCGCCACTGGAGGGTGGGGTGGGGGGCGCCTGGGCGGGTGGGGGACTTGGGGTGAGGATCTGGGAGGAGTCCGCGATCTTTCGGGCATTTCACCACAGAGAGCACAGAGGGCACGGAGGTCGGCGCGAGAGAGAGGAGGTGGCGGGCCGGAAGGTCGACGCCGCGCTCGAGGGGAGGGAGGGGGCTTCGCTGTCTGGGGCTCAGGCTGGGGTGGAGGTACGGCGCAGGTGAGGGCCGCCAGCGTGACCGCCGGACGAGCTCCGAGAAGCCGGGGCCAACCACCTGCGGGGAGCCATCACGGGCGAGGCGCGTTAGAAAAACGCGCTTCGCTCGTGATGGCGGGGAGATAGCGACAGCAGTCGGGCGTTGACGGGTCAATGAAGTATCGAACCCCGAGAAACGCCCGACTGTGAGCTATCGACCAGTAAGAAAGCGCCAAGGCGCGGCCGAAGGTCGCGTCTTGGCGAGCAGCCCCTGTGCGGACCCACGCGGGCTCTGGGCGGGTGAGCTGCCGCGTTTTGCCAGTCCGTAATGTGTAGGGTGGCGCTATGCGCTCCGTAACGCGCAGGGTGTTGCAACTACCACCGTCTATGAGAGAGGAAAGCGAATCTGATGTGTTTCAATAGCCCGCTCGGCGATTCAAAGCGGGCCTCTCCCCATCATCACGCCCCCGTAGTCCCTTGAGTTCCAACGGGTCGAGAGCAGGGCTCAGGAGTCTATCGGCATTCGCCACCTGGACGCGATAATGCCGAATCAGAATTTTTGCCCCCCTTGGAGCCCCACGATTATCCTGTATTGGGATCTCTGTTGTGGATCGGCCTGCACCGAGTAAGACTCCGCGTTGTAACACGAGAAAGGAGCGCTCGATGCAGACCGACCCCTCCCCCTCCTATCCCGCTTTCGTCCGCGCGTGGAGTCTGGGCCACCAAGACGACCCGAATGTCCTCGCCCAGCTCGAGCAGCACGCGGAGACCATCGCTGTCCTGCTCACCCTCGACCTCGAGCCCGCCCGCCCGCACCTGGCCCGCTGCTACGCCGCGAGCCCGCGCGGAGGCGACCCCTGGGATCCGGTCGTGCTGCTCCGCTGCCTGCTCCTGGCGCTCCTGCTGAAAATCCCCTCCATCAACAAGCTCGTTCCGGCCTTGCGCGGCAGTGGTGTGCTCCGCGTCCTGGCGGGACTCCCCGAGGAAGCCCCGAGGGGCGAGAACGTCTCGCCCGGCGTAGGGACCTTCTACGACTTCCTTCATCGCCTGCACGATGGTCCGCGTCCCTGCGGCGTGATCGGCTACGTGCCTCCCAGCGAACAGACCCGACGCGCCACCCGGACCCCGCGCCCGCCCCACAACGAAGGGAAGCGCACGAAACACCACAAACGTGCGAAGGTGCCCGAAGAGACGGGCCCGGACGGCATCCCCTCCGAGCTCGCGCTGAAGTCCCTCCGAGCCGCGCGCGCCACGCGCCGTCCCGACGACCTGCTCGGTCGGCTCTCGGAGCTCCTCTGGACGCTCGCCGTCCGACCCTCCGCCCAGCGGGGGCTCCTCGGGGATCTGCGCGCCCTCGTCGTCGCCGGGGACGGCAGCCCCCTGGTCACCGGCGCCTGCGGCCTCGGAAAGCGCTCCTGCGCCTGCGACCGCCACAAGACCTGCTCCTGTCTGAGGACCTACGCCGACCCCGACGCCCGATCCGGCTACGATGCCTACCGCAGACACTACTTCTACGGCCACCACTTCTACGAGATCTGCGTCCCCTACGAGCGCCACGACCTGCCCGTCCTCCTCCGGCTCGACCCCGCCAACTCCTCCGATCACGTCGCCGGCCTCCTGGCCTTGGAGCAGCTCGGCAAGACCCTCCGCGACGACACCGAGGGGTGGAAGATCGACCGCTTCATCGCCGATGCCGGACACGACGGCTTCGCCACCTACGCCCTCTGCGACGACCATCAGATCCGACCCGTCATCCCGCTCAACGGCGCGCCCGCCCTCCACCCTAAGCGATCCGAGCTCCACCTCAGCCCCAAGGCCATCCCCCTCTGCCAGGCCAGTGTGGAGATGGCTCCCTGGGGATCCAGCGAGCCGGGCCGGCCCACCTTCGTCTGCCCCGTCAAAGCTGGCAGGATCTCCGTCTGTCCCATCGCCCCTCCAGCGGACTCGGAATGGAGGTGCCAGCCCGACACTGAGCTCGGGCCCGTGGTCAACCTCGCGACCCAGGACGACCCCCGTCTCTTCCCCGAGATCCAGCGAAACAGCACCACCTACGCGGAGACCTACCGCCTCCGAACGGGCTGCGAGCGCAGCAACGCGCACAAGAAGGGGCGGTTTCTCCTCGAACAGGCCCGCCACCGCCGCGCCTCCTTCTGGCTGATCCGACTCCACCTCATCGCCATCCTCCAGCATGCCCTGGTCTGGACCGCTGAGATCCAGCCGAAGGAGCGGCTCCGCGCGCTGCTCGGACCCGCGCCGCCACCCGGTGGCTGAGGGCTCGCGCGCGTCCCATCGCGAGGGTCTCGGGAGCGACACGGAGATGTTGAGACGGAGAGGTGCACCTTTCGGCAGCGTCGAGAGCCGTCCCGGGAGATGTTGAGAGCCGCTCGGAGCGCGGAAGACGGTCGCCAGAGGGACAGGACGCGGGAGGAGATGGCTGAAGAGACGGCGGAAGGGGGCTGTTCAGCGGTTCCTGAACGGCCCTATCGGCATTCAATACCGATAGGGCTCTTCAATGCGCTCCGTAACGCGCAGGGTGTTGCAACACCTCCAGCTACTGCTGGATGGGAGCCCATGGCTCCGGGTTTCAATGCGCTCCGTAACGCGCAGGGTGTTGCAACGCGGTCAGCAGCGAGCACACCCGCGCGCAGACGGGACGCGGTTTCAATGCGCTCCGTAACGCGCAGGGTGTTGCAACTCGAACCGACCGGCAACGCGGTCGTCGACCTGGCCCAGGTTTCAATGCGCTCCGTAACGCGCAGGGTGTTGCAACCAGGAGCACGCCATGACGTTCGCACTCGCACTCGCACTCATGTTTCAATGCGCTCCGTAACGCGCAGGGTGTTGCAACGACCTATCCCGAGACCTCCCACGTCGGCCCTCTCGCGCGGTTTCAATGCGCTCCGTAACGCGCAGGGTGTTGCAACCCCGAGTCGGTGTTCGAGGGTGCCACGGCCGAGACCACGTTTCAATGCGCTCCGTAACGCGCAGGGTGTTGCAACCAGGTGCAAGATGCTGCTCGCCGGAGGATGGAGCAACGCAGTTTCAATGCGCTCCGTAACGCGCAGGGTGTTGCAACACCAACGCGTGGAAGCGGGAGGGCGCCCAGGAGTTTCAATGCGCTCCGTAACGCGCAGGGTGTTGCAACGAGAACCGGGTTCTGAGCCTGAGGGCCAGGGCCACGAAGTTTCAATGCGCTCCGTAACGCGCAGGGTGTTGCAACGTACTGTGTTCGCTCCTGGCGGCATCATCCAGTTGTTTCAATGCGCTCCGTAACGCGCAGGGTGTTGCAACAAGAGGTCATGCGTCATATGGTTCATCTGCCCGAGTTGTTTCAATGCGCTCCGTAACGCGCAGGGTGTTGCAACCTGCTCCCTGGTATCTGACCATCTGGCTGACTGGTGTTGTTTCAATGCGCTCCGTAACGCGCAGGGTGTTGCAACTGAGGAGCTCCGCGCGCGGCTCGTGCATCGGCTCGAGCGAACGTTTCAATGCGCTCCGTAACGCGCAGGGTGTTGCAACCATGATCGGATCGGACAGCTTGCGAATGTTTGCCGCGAGTTTCAATGCGCTCCGTAACGCGCAGGGTGTTGCAACTCAACCGACTACAACGCGTTCACCGTGGAGGGTCTGAAGTTTCAATGCGCTCCGTAACGCGCAGGGTGTTGCAACCTCCCCGGCGGGAGCGGGCTCGCCTCCGCCGTGCAGGCCCGTTTCAATGCGCTCCGTAACGCGCAGGGTGTTGCAACTGATCTGCCTGAAGCCGGCGGCCCCCTACATGTGCTGTTTCAATGCGCTCCGTAACGCGCAGGGTGTTGCAACTTCGCCATCGGACCATTCAAGGCCGACGTCCATGGGTTTCAATGCGCTCCGTAACGCGCAGGGTGTTGCAACTCTCCCGCGTGACAAGAAGGAAGGTGACAAGTGGGTTTCAATGCGCTCCGTAACGCGCAGGGTGTTGCAACCCCAAGGGGAGCCCATGATCGGCTACGTTGGCAACAGGTTTCAATGCGCTCCGTAACGCGCAGGGTGTTGCAACAACACGATCGCGTCGATGCCCGCACTGCGCACCGGTTTCAATGCGCTCCGTAACGCGCAGGGTGTTGCAACACCGTCCAGCGTCGGCTACGAGCCCGCCACCATCATCGTTTCAATGCGCTCCGTAACGCGCAGGGTGTTGCAACCTGCGCGATCGACCGCCTGATCGATGCTGCGCAGGTGTTTCAATGCGCTCCGTAACGCGCAGGGTGTTGCAACCGTACGTGCACCCCGGTGCTGTCACGGCTCTCGCTGCGTTTCAATGCGCTCCGTAACGCGCAGGGTGTTGCAACCTCTCCATCAACACCGACATGAGCCGGACCGTCTCGGAGTTTCAATGCGCTCCGTAACGCGCAGGGTGTTGCAACCTATCTTCTCGTTGCGGGCCTCTGGGCCTGCAACGGAGTTTCAATGCGCTCCGTAACGCGCAGGGTGTTGCAACAAACTCATCCTGGGAGGGATCATGTTTTTCGTGGTGGGAGTTTCAATGCGCTCCGTAACGCGCAGGGTGTTGCAACACTCGCCCGAGCTCTACACGCTGGTCGACGGGACCATGTTTCAATGCGCTCCGTAACGCGCAGGGTGTTGCAACACTGGCGCTGGCACGGAAGGGGGTGGCGCCGCTACGCAGGTTTCAATGCGCTCCGTAACGCGCAGGGTGTTGCAACACCACCCCGATCAGGGGCTGACATCACGCCTCACGCGTGTTTCAATGCGCTCCGTAACGCGCAGGGTGTTGCAACGATTGTGTGGGAGGCGACGGCGAACCGGAGGCCCTCATGTTTCAATGCGCTCCGTAACGCGCAGGGTGTTGCAACGCCTCGACTCAGCGGCCGCCGCCCTCAAGGGCCTCAGTTTCAATGCGCTCCGTAACGCGCAGGGTGTTGCAACGGGTGCGCAAGGAGCGCGCTCGGCGAGAGGACGTGTTTCAATGCGCTCCGTAACGCGCAGGGTGTTGCAACAGCTGCCATCCCCCATGACCGAACAGGATGCTTGGTTTCAATGCGCTCCGTAACGCGCAGGGTGTTGCAACGGCGCTGGGAATCGGCGAGCCGGCACGCTCCGCGCCCGGTTTCAATGCGCTCCGTAACGCGCAGGGTGTTGCAACGGCTGAGGTGAAGGATGGCGAAACTTACCACCCGGTTTCAATGCGCTCCGTAACGCGCAGGGTGTTGCAACCCGCATCTGGTGCTTCGGTCACGCGCGGATCGGGGCCAAGTTTCAATGCGCTCCGTAACGCGCAGGGTGTTGCAACTTTGCACACGGTGTGCACTGTTGACTCAACGACCCTCCGGTTTCAATGCGCTCCGTAACGCGCAGGGTGTTGCAACAGGCCAAGGGAACCTACGACGCGCCGCGTCTCAAGTTGTTTCAATGCGCTCCGTAACGCGCAGGGTGTTGCAACAGCATCGTCGCGGTCGCGAGCCCAGGTGACCACATCAAGTTTCAATGCGCTCCGTAACGCGCAGGGTGTTGCAACTCCTGTACTTCCCGGATGGGTCCGTCGGACGGGATCTCTGTTTCAATGCGCTCCGTAACGCGCAGGGTGTTGCAACGTGACGCGATTTCGGTGAGCTGCTCGGACGAGGGCGACACGCGTTTCAATGCGCTCCGTAACGCGCAGGGTGTTGCAACGTGGTCTTCGCGAATGGGGAGGTTCACGTCATCAACTCGTTTCAATGCGCTCCGTAACGCGCAGGGTGTTGCAACGAACGAGGAGGACGACACGTGCTTCCCGGCCTTCCAGGTTTCAATGCGCTCCGTAACGCGCAGGGTGTTGCAACTCGGCACCCACCTCACCACCGAGCCGGAGCCCGGAGTTTCAATGCGCTCCGTAACGCGCAGGGTGTTGCAACGACCACCCTGTTCGTCATCCTCGCCACCCCCGGCTGCTGTTTCAATGCGCTCCGTAACGCGCAGGGTGTTGCAACCACCTCAGCGTGGGTGCCGAGGCGGGCCACAAGAAGTTTCAATGCGCTCCGTAACGCGCAGGGTGTTGCAACGTATAACTTACTTTGGTAAGTGAATGTCATGTACTCACGTTTCAATGCGCTCCGTAACGCGCAGGGTGTTGCAACTTCGATGTAGAGGTAGATCCTGAGGAAATGTACGTCGAGTTTCAATGCGCTCCGTAACGCGCAGGGTGTTGCAACAGTGCCGATGGCAGATGGGGGACGGTCACGGTCAACGGTGGTTTCAATGCGCTCCGTAACGCGCAGGGTGTTGCAACTTCACGCTCGACGCCAATGGTAACGCCATCCCGGTCGTTTCAATGCGCTCCGTAACGCGCAGGGTGTTGCAACCGCGGCCCTCCAGCCCTGGCCTTCCAGGCCCGCAATTTCACCCGAATTCCCCTACCCCCCGATCCATCGAACTCGTACTATTGGATCGTCAACACCCACTAGATCTTATAGCATCCACTTTATCAGCCTTCACCCTTCACTACCGCCGACTCCCGAACCTTCCCCTACCGACACGAATGATCCTGGGTTTTCACAGAGCGCTGGGGGTAGGGGATTCTCCCCACCACCATCTCCACCATACCTCACCGCCCGCCTCCACCACAAGCCCCCCGTCCACACCGAGGCCCCTCTCCCTCCAGCCAGGGCCCCACCGCCAAGGATCCCGTCCAACACGCGATCCTCGCCCTTCCTCACCCCTTTTTCATCACAATCCGCTTGCCCGCGCCATGTCTTGATGAAGCCCGATGGAGCCCCTCATGCGTCAACCCCTGATCACCCTCGGCCTGCTGGGCGTGCTGGCCTGGCTGTTGTGGGAGCGGCATCAGAGCGCCGAGAGTGTGGATGACGAGATCACTCACCTGCGTCGCGCGCTGGAGGACGCGGAGGCGAGGCAGGACGCCTGCGAAGGCACGCTCGCCCGATCAGAGGCGGCGCTGACCCGTCAGCGGGCGGAGCACGAGGCCCGCGAGCACGCCCTGGAGCAGGCCCACGCCCGCGCGCTGGAGAGCCTGCAGCTCCAGGTGGCGCAGGCGCAGGTGGAGTGCCTGATCGGGCGGGCGGAGGCGGAGCTGGCGCCGGGCGACGCGCGCGCGGAGCTGCAAGCGGCGCTCACCCGCCTGCGCGACGAGATCCTGGCCAGCCGCGCTCGCCTGGAGGAGGCGGAGGCCCAGGTGGCGGCGGGCGAGCAGGAGCGCGCCCGTCTCCAAGGGGAGCTGGAGCAGGCGGGGGCCGCGCGCGTGGAGCTGGAGCGCCGCCTGACCCGGGCCACCGAGTCGCGCGACCAGCATCACTGGTACGCCTTCCAGGCTCAGACCGTGCTGAGCGTCTGCGCGGAGGAGGGCCGCGGCGCGGAGGCCTGCGAGCGCGAGCTCACCCCGACGCTCGACGCGCAGGCCGGCCGTTGGCTCGCATGCGTGCGGGGCAGCGCGACGACCCCAGTGGTGCTCACGCTCCCCCGCGACCAGTCACCGCCTCAGCCCGCCGAGGCCCTCTACCGCCGCCGCCGCGAGGTGGTCTGGCTCCAGCTCTGCGATCCCACCCTCCCCGAGGCTCAGTCGGAGTAGAGACCATGGTCGCCCATGCCCCCCTCCACAGATCCGGACTGG
>CAZTOW010000050.1:0-70866 GCA_964615375.1 uncultured Enterobacterales bacterium | reverse complement strand
GCCGATGCCGATGCCGATGCCGATGCCGATGTCGATGCCGATGCCGATGTCGATGTCGATGCCGATGCCGATGTCGATGCCGACGCCAACGCCGACGCCAACGCCGACGCCAACACAAATTCCAGTTCCGCCCTACCGTCCCCCAATCTCCTCCTCCACTCCCACCCCAACCCCCTCCGCCAGACTCCTCCCCATCTGCTCCAACCACGCCAGATCCGCCGACAGCATGTCCCAGTCGTAGCTCGGGTCCACCGTCGGAGCGGCGTCCTCTTCCCGGGCAACCTCCAACTCACCGCCCGCTCCGACCGCGACCAGGCGCCGGATCTCCCAGCCTGGATCCACCACCAGTCGAATCCCTGCAATGGACGAGAGCTCACCCGCCGCCGTTCGCAGCACTCCACCCTCGTACCGCGCCAGCGGTCGCCCGTCCGCCCCCACGCAGGTCCAGACGCCAGCCGCGCTCCACCAGGCATGCGTGAACGGCGTGGCATATCCGGCGTTCCAGCCTCCGGGCCGCAGCCCCGAAGGCAGCTCCGCAGCGAATCCGTCGGCCAGCGGGGGCACCGCCAGGCCCTCGCCAGACTGTGCGAAAACACCCACTCGCCAGGCGCCGCGGAAGCGCAGGGCGGAGAGGAAGGGGCGGTGGCCCTCGTGCAGGAGGGCGCGGAGCAGGGCAGGGGAGAGCGGCTCCATCATCCCTCCCCTCAGAACGCGAAGTGCTCGACGAAGGCGCGCATCTCGTCCACCAGGGCCTCGCGGGGCGGAGGCGGCGGCAGCTCGGGGCTGTGCGCGACCATGAGGCTGTGGCGGTTCATGTCCTGCTCGACGAAGAGGGTCTCCAGCTCGGGGTAGAGCTCGCGCAGGGCGTCCACGATGTCGCGCACGCTGAGGTTGTAGGCCACGAGGTTGTAGGTCCCGCCGGCCAGGGGGCCGCCGACCAGCCCGGCGATGGTCGGCACCACGTAGGAGAGCGGGGCGAAGGGACGCTGCTGCGAGCCGTCCCCCTCCACCACCACGCGGCCCTCGTAGTGGGCCTGACGCAGGAAGCGGTTGATGACCGCGTCGAAGCGCGCGCTGGCGCCGTAGCCGAAGACGTTGGCGCAGCGGATGACCTGGACGTGGGTGCGCTCGGACAGGCGGGTGAGCATGGACTCGCCGCGCAGCTTGGAGACGCCGTACCAGGTGCGGGGCTGGGCGGGGGCGTCGGCGGCCAGAGGGACGTCCGAGGCGCCGTAGACGGCGGCGCTGCTGAGGTAGATGACCTGGCGGACGGCGCTCTCCTCCAGCAGGTAGGAGAGCTCGGCCGTGCCCCAGTGGTTCACCTGCTCAAAGGCGTGGGGGTCGCCGTCGGCGAAGGGGGTCAGCACGCGGGCGGCCAGGTGGATGACGACGTCGGCGCGATCGACCTCCCGGCGGAGCGCGCGGGTGTCCAGCACGTCGTGGCGGACGAAGCGGACGGGCACGGGCCCCATGCGCGGCCCGAAGAAGAGCCCGTTGCGCCCGTGGCTCAGGTTGTCGTAGACGACGAGGCTGCTGAGATCCTCGCGCCCAGCCAGCGCGCGCACCAGCTCCACCCCGATGTACCCGGCTCCGCCGGTGACGAGGACCCTCACGATCCACCCCCAAGCGTCGTGTGCAGCCCGCACTCCGTCTTCTTCAGGCCCGCCCAGCGCCCGCCGCGGTCGTCCAGATCAGCGTCCAGACGCCGGGTGCAGGGCTGACAGCCGATGCTGAGGTAGCCCCGATCCTCCAGCGGGTGGCGGGGGAGGTGGTGCTGCTCGATGTAGTAGTGGACCATCTTCGAGGTCCAGGCCAGCATCGGGTGATAGCGCAGGATCCGCCCGGTGTGCTGGAGCACGCTCATCTTCGCCCGCGTCTCCGACTGGCTGGCCCGGACGCCGTTGATCCAGATGTCGTGGGCCGAGATCACGGGGTCCATGGGGGCGACCTTGTTGAGGTCGCAGCAGGCGTCGGGGTCGGACGCGAAGAGGAAGCGCCCGTCGGCGCCCCGCTGCTGGCCGCGCGGGACGGGGGAGGCGACGTTCCGCACGGTGAGCCCCCAGAGCCCGGCGAGCTGGTCGCGGAAGGCCAGCGTCTCGGGGAAGAGGAAGCCCGTGTTGAGGAAGTAGACCGGGATCTCCGGGGCGAAGCGCGCGATCAGGTGCAGGAGCGGCACGCTGTTCGTCTGGAACGAGCTGGTCGCGAAGATCCGCTTGCCCTGGGCGCGCAGCGCCTCGAGCTGGCGCTGGATCTCGTCGGTGTGCGGCTGGAAGTCGATCATGGGCCGGGCGTCTATCCCGTCTGGCCGCCCGACGCCCGGGGGGGAGCCACCGCCAGGCGCACCAGCCGGGCGGGCACGGCGCTCAGCGCCTCGGCGTCGAAGGCCAGCCCCGAGGCGCTCATCAGAGCGGTGGCCTGGGCCCGCTCGTCCTGGGAGCCGCCCACGCCGAGGCGTTCCAGCACCGCCGCCAGGGCCACCCGGCTGCGCGCCTCCTCCACCGCCTTGCCGGCGCCGTGCAGCAGGTCCACGCTCTCCCGCAGCGCGCGCTCGGCCTCGGGGAGCTCGTCGGCGTCGGCCTCCAGGAGCCCGATGACACGCAGCGACAGCGCCCGCATCTCCACCTGCCCCTGCTCCTCGGCCTCCTCCTGGGCGGCGCGCGCGGCGCTCAGGGCCTCGAATTCCCGCCCCAGCCCGGCCTGGGCCAGGGCCAGGTAGATGGAGGCCTCCGGGATGATGGCGCGATCCCGCACCCGGCGCGCGTCGTCGAGGGCGAAGCTGAGCCGCCCCATCGCCTCCCGCCAGCGGGCGAGCCCCACCAGGGCCGCGCCGGTGTTGAGGTTCCACAGGCGGCGCGTGCTCTGGGCGCTGTGCGTCCGACGGTGCTCCAGCGTGCGGTCGTACAGGACCAGGGCCGCCTCGTAGTGGCCCTCCATCCGGGCGATCTCGCCGAGCGAGTTGTAGACCAGGCCCGCGTGGAGCTCGGGCACGGCGCCCTCGGCGCTGGCCAGGAGATCCAGGAGCCGCTGGTAGAGGCCGCGCGCCTCGGCGTAGCGCCCGCAGAATTCCGCGCCGACCCCGCTGGAGCGCAGCGCGTAGCCCAGCGCCGCCGGGTCCCCGCTCCGCTGGGCGAGGTCCAGGGCCTGCTCCGCGAAGCGCACGATGCCAGCGCCGTCCCCGGCCAGATAGGCGAGGCGGGCGCGCTCGCTGAGCGCCCGGGAGGCCGCCGCCTGCTGGTGAGGCTGGCTCAGGCGTATGACTAGATTATCTAGTACAACGATCCCCTCCTGCAGCCGCCCCTGTCGGGCCAGCAGGGCCGCCCGCGGGGTGTCCACCTCGTCGGTCAGCGCGGGGTCCAGGGCGCGGGCGCGGTCGTAGAGGTCGAGGGCCTCGTGACTCGCGTCCAGGGCGCGCGCGGACTCGGCCGCGGCCAGCCAGATCCGGGCCGCCTGCGCGCGCTCTCCGGCCTGCTCCAGGTGCCAGCCGAGGGCGTGGACACGGCGTTGATCCTTGCGCTCGCTCTGCTGCAGCGAGCGGGCGGCCAGGGCGTGGAGGGCCTGCCGGCGGGTGGCCAGCATCATCCCGCGCACGGCCTCCTGCAGCATGGGCTGGACGAAGCGCGCCCGCCCGCCGACCCGCAGGGAGAGGAGCCCCTCGGCCTCCAGGCGCAGCCAGCTCTCCTCGTCCTCGCCCAGCGCCCGGTCCACGTCGTCGATGGAGAGCTCGGCCCCCAGCACGGCGGCCAGCTCCAGGCGCTCGCGCAGGCGCTCGTCGAGGGCGTCGATGCGGACGGCCAGCAGGGCGAAGAGGTTGGGCGGCAGCTCGCGCTCCACCTCCGCGGCCCGCGCCCCGTCCAGGGTCCAGCTCCCCTCGACGCGCACCAGGGCGCCGCGCTCGCGGAGGAGGTGGAGCTGCTCCTCCACGAAGAGGGGCACGCCCTCGGAGCGCACGGCGACGCGCTGGACGGCCTCGGCGGGGACGCCGTGGTCGGGGCCCAGCAGGCTGTCCACGAGCTGCCGGCTCTGGTCGGGCGTCAGCGGCAGCAGGGGGAGATCGAGGGTGGGGAGCTCGGCCTCCAGGGCCAGGTCTCGGCGCCGCTGCTCCTCCTCGCCGCCGCCCTCGGGCCGGGAGAGGAGCAGGAAGAGCAGGGGGAGCTCGCGGGCCAGGGGGAGCGCGCGGCGGAGCAGCTCCAGGCTGGAGTCGTCCGCCCAGTGCAGGTCGTCGAGCGCGATCACGCGGGGGCGCAGGCGGGCGGCGCGGGCGAGGAGGGCCAGCAGCGCGTCGATGGCGGCCCCGCGGCGGGCCTGGCTGTCCTGGCCGGGATCCTCGCGGCGCTCCTCGCGCAGGGGGACGAGGGCCTCGCGCAGGGTGAGCTGCTCGGCGGTCCGCTCGGCCAGGGCCGGCTCCAGCCCCGGGTCGGCCAGGAGCCCGCCCAGCAGGTCCGACCAGGGGTGGAAGGGGATGGTGCTCCCGAACGAGATGCAGCGCCCGACGTGGAGGGCCCAGGGCTGGTTGGGTGGGCCCTCGACGGCCAGGGCCTCGCGGGCCAGGCGGCTCTTGCCCACGCCGGCCTGCGCGACCACGCTGACCAGCCCGCCCCGGCCCTCGGTGAGGCGGTCCAGGGCGGCGCGGAGGTCGGCGAGCTCGCGCGCCCGGCCGATGAGCGGGCTCTGGAAGCCGGACGCGCTCCGCCCGCCCTGGGCCTCGGGGCTCAGCCCCAGCACGCGCCAGGCGGGGACCGGCGCAGCCCGACCCCGGAGCTGCAAGGTGCCCCGAGGCTCCAGCCGGACCCGGCCGCGCAGCCGCTCCTCGCTCTCCGGGCTGATGAGCAGCTCGCCCGGCCCGGCCTCGCCCAGCAGCCGGGCGGCGACGTTCAGCGGATCGCCCAGCGCCGAGTATCGGGCCGCCTCACCCGCGCCCAGCACGCCCGCCACGACCAGACCGGTGCCGATGCTGGCGTGCAGCTCCAGCTCCAGGCTCAGGTCCAGCTCGCGCTCCAGCTCGCTGCGCAGGGCCGGCAGCGCGGCGAAGACGTCCAGCGCGGCGCGGACGGCGCGCTCGGGGTCGTCCTCGTGCGCCCGCGGCGCGCCGAACAGGGCCAGGGCCGCATCGCCGATGAATTTGTCGACATAGCCGTCGTAGCGCAGGACCGCGGCTTCGACGTGGCGAAACAGCCGGTTCAGGACCTCGGTGACGATCTCCGGATCCAGACGTTCGGAGAGCGCCGTAAACCCGCAGACATCCAGGAAGAGCGCGCTGACCATGCGCCGCTCTCCGCGCCGCGGCCTGCTCGTCCGGTCGGTGGGGGACGTCGTCGTCACCGAGCCATTGTGCCACGCGGCGGGGGTGGGGCGCGCGGGCATGGTTGACCGGGACCACCCCGCATCATTACTCTGTCAGGACGTCTCCTGGACCAGGGGTGGTCTTCGGTCCTTCCTTCTCGAAAGCGGAGCTGACATGGCGGTCAAGGCCTACGACACGACACACATCCGCAACATCGTCCTCGTTGGTCACGGTGGATGCGGGAAGACCTCTCTGGCGGAGGCGATGCTGTTTGTGACCGGCGCGACGACGCGGCTCGGCAAGACCATGGAGAAGACCTCCATCCTGGACTTCGAGCCGGAGGAGCACAAGCGCGGCGGGTCCACGGCGACGGCGATGGCCTGGACGGAGTGCAACGGCGTCAAGCTGAACATCCTGGACACGCCGGGCGACCAGAACTTCCTCTACGACAGCTACTACGCCATGCGCGGCGCGGACGCGGTGGTGCTGGTGATCAGCGCCCCGGACGGGGTGGAGGTCAACACCGAGCGCTTCTACAACGAGGCGGTGCGGCTCGGCCTGCCGGTGGCGGTCTACATCAACAAGATGGACCGCGAGCGGGCGAACCCCGAGGCCGCGCTCAACGATCTGAAGGAGGTCCTGGGCGCCAAGGTGGTGCCGGTGCAGCTCCCGGTGGGGCTGGAGCACGGCTTCAAGGGCGTGGTCAGCCTCTTCGGAAAGTGCGCCTACATCTACCCGATGAACGGCTCGGGCAAGTACGACAAGGTCCCGGTGCCCGCCGACCTCCAGGCCGCCGCCGACAAGGGCTGGCAGGCGCTGATCGAGGAGGTCGCCAGCACCGACGAGCGCCTGCTGGAGAAGTACCTGGAGGGCGAGGAGATCTCCGACGAGGAGATCCGGGTGGCCTTCCAGGAGGCCATGCTGCACGGCGAGATCGTGCCCGTGATCTACGGCGCCGCGACCGAGTGCGTGGGCGCCCTCTCCGTCTCCGAGCTGGCGGCCTGGGCCTTCCCCCACCCGCTCAAGCACCCGAAGCTGGAGGTCATCGAGGGCAAGGAGACGGTGGAGCGCACCTGCTCGGCCGACGGGCACTTCCTGGCCCAGGTGCTCCACACCACCATCGACGAGCACTCGGGCAAGGTCTCGATCCTGCGCATCTTCTCGGGCAACGTGCCGGGCGACAGCCTGGTGCAGAACACCACGCACAACGTGTCCGAGCGCCTGGGCTCGCTGCTCACGCTGCGCGGCAAGGAGCGCGACGCGCTGGCGCAGGTGGTCTGCGGCGACATCGTGGCGGTGCCCAAGCTCAAGGACACCAAGACGGGCGACACGCTCTGTGACCCGAAGCACCTGGCGATGATGCCGCCCATCGAGGTGCCGCCGCCGATGATGTCGCTCGTGCTGAAGCCGGCCTCCAAGCACGATGAGGACAAGCTCAAGACCGCGATTGAGCGCGTGCTGGAGGAGGACCCGACGCTCACCACCACGTTTGAGCCGCTCACCCATCAGGTGGTGCTGCAGGGCATGGGGCAGGCCCAGATCGAGATGGCCATCGAGAAGATGAAGCGGAAGTACAAGGTCTCCGTGGAGACCGACCTGCCGCCCGTCCCCTACCGCGAGACCATCAAGAAGGCGGTCAGCCACGTCGAGGGCAAGCACAAGAAGCAGACCGGCGGCGCCGGGCAGTTCGGCGTCTGCTTCCTCAACGTGGGCCCCCTGGAGCGCGGGCACGGCTTCGAGTTCGTGGACCGCATCGTGGGCGGCGCCATCCCGCGCCAGTTCATCCCCAGCGTGGAGAAGGGCGTCCGCGAGCGCCTGAAGCGCGGGTATCTGGCGGGCTACCCCATCGTGGACGTCAAGGTCGAGCTGGTGGACGGCAAGTACCACGAGGTGGACAGCAAGGACGTCGCCTTCCAGATGGCGGGCTCCAAGGGCCTGAAGGCCGCCTTCGAGAAGGGCGGCTCCGTGCTGCTCGAGCCGATCTACGAGCTGGAGATCGTGGTGCCCACGGAGTCCATGGGCGACATCATGGGCGACATCACGGGCCGCCGCGGGCGCGTGATCGGCATGGAGCCCCGCGGGCGCAACACCGTCATCAAGGCCGCCGCGCCGCTGGCCGAGGTGCAGCGCTACGCGCAGGACCTCAAGTCCATGACGGGGGGCAAGGGCGTGTTCACGATGAAGCTCCTCAGCTACGAGGATGTGCCCTCGCACCTCGTCTCCAAGATCGTCCACGCCTCGCCCTTCCACGTCAAGGAGGAGGAGGACGAGTAGGCGCGGCGCTACAATCGGGGGGCCCGGTCCCGGTGGCCGGGCCCCGCGAGGACCCCGTGTCGGAAGTCATCCCCTTCGACAGGCTCGGCATCCCCGAGCCGCTGCGCGCCCGCCTCGGACCCCAGACGCCTGTCCAGGCGCGCCTCGCCATCGCCCGCGGCCTGCTGCCCATGCCGCCGGACGTGCAGGTGGCCGTCTGCTACGCCCTGGTGGGCGATGAGAGCCCGGACGTCGCCCAGGCGGCCTCGGACACGCTGATCGGGCTGCCCTACAAGCAGCTCACCAACGCGATCGGCGAGCGCACCCACCCCAAGATACTAGAATTCCTAGCCGAATATCGCGCGGAAGAGCCCGATCTCGACGCGCGGCTGCTGCGGATCCGGGCGCTGAACACCCGCACGGCCCGGCTCATCGCCCGCCGCGCCAGCCCCACCCTCTGCGAGGACATCGCGCGCAACCAGGAGCGCCTGCTGCTCTCGCCCGAGGTGGTGCTGGAGCTGCACGCCAACGAGAACGCCTCCGACGCCGTCCTCGAGCGCGCGGTGGAGTTCCTCCGGCTGGAGGCGGAGTGCCCCCCGCTGCCCGAGGTGCGCCCCTTCCGGGCGAGCTCGCCGGACGCGCCCGAGGCCCAGATCCCCGAGCCGAAGCCGCCGGAGCCGCGCTTCCTGGAAATCGACGTGGAGGCGGAGGTGGCGGCGGCGCTGAGCGGGCTGCCCTCGCCGGCCCTGGAGGCGCAGTCGGGGGCCATGGGCGGCGGCGCCTTCGAGGACCGCCTGACCATGGACCTGGGGGACTTCCGCCACGACTACTACGACGAGGCGGACTTCGACGACATCCTCACCCGGGACTTCTCCGAGCAGGGCGGCCCCGACGAGAAGGTGCGCAAGAGCCTGGTGCGCATCATCGCCGAGATGAACGTCACGCAGAAGATCAAGCTGGCCTTCCTCGGCAACAAAGAGGCGCGCGCCATCCTCATCCGCGACCGCATCAAGAGCGTGCCCACCGCCGTCATCCGCTCCGGGCGCCTCACCGACGGCGAGGTCGTGATGCTGGCCAGCGACCGCAACCTCTCCCGCGACGTCATCCGCCAGCTCAGCATGTCCAAGGAGTACACGCGCAAGTACCCCGTTCAGGTCGCCCTGCTCAACAACCCCAAGACCCCGCTCAGCACGGCCATGGGCTACCTGAAGTTCCTGAACAAGCGCGACCTGGTCAACGCCAGCCGGAACAAGAACATCTCCAGCGCGCTGGCGCAGGCGGCGTACAAGCTGTCGAAGACGAAGGAGTCTTAGGCTCGGTGGGGAGCGGCCTCGAGGGTCTCGGCGAAGGAGAGCAGGCGGGCGAAGCTCTGGAGGTGGGGAGGTCCCGCGGGCTGGGGTTCGGTCGCGCGTCGTCGGAGCTCGTCGAGGTAGCTGGGGCTGGCGGCCTCGCCGGGGTGCTCCTTCGTGTAGGCGAGATGGCCACGTTGAAGCTCGGTCGCCCCGAAGCGGTCTCGAAAGACCTCCTGCAGGTAGGCGAAGTGGAACTGCGCTCGCGTCCGGAAGGCCGGGTGCCCGCGCATCTTCTCGGGGTCCAGCTCCAGGACGTCGTAGTGGGCCCGCCACTCCCTCAGGCGAGCGCTCTCCGGGTTGCGGCGGACCACGCGCCGGTTCCCGAGCAGCCAGGTCTCGATGGAGCACTCGGCGACGATGACCGTGGAGGGTCTGGGGCAGGAGAGCAGGTCGAGCAGGCCGCGCAGCTCCGCGTGGCGGTCCTCCCAGGAGTCCTCCTCCGAGTCCAGACAGATGAGGAGGTGGTCGATCGCGGGGAACTCCGAGATGTTCTCGACGGCCTCCCGGACGCGATCTTCGATGGCCGGGTAGCCGTTCCCGTGCAGGATGTAGAGGCTGTCGCCGCTCAGGTCGTCGAGGCGTCGGACCGGCTGGAGACCGGGGATCAACCGGGGCAGCCACGCGCGATAGAGCTGCGGCTCCGTGCGTCTCCCTTCGACGACCACGTACAGGTTCACCCGGCGCTCTCCTCGTCTGCAGCCAGCGCGCTGAGCAGGAGCTGGAAGCGGTCGTGCTTCGAGCGGGTGACGAGCTCGGGGAAGTCCGTGTGGTCGCGGACCCGAACGACCGACCCGTGGCTGGTGACGATCTTCCAGTACTCCCAGGGGATGTTGTGGATCACGTAGGGGTGGTGGCTGGTGAGGATGAACTGGATGCCGCGGTGCTCACGCAGGAGATAGTCCGTCAGCGGCCCCAGACAGTTCACGCCGAGCCCGTTCTCGTACTCGTCCACGAGCAGGGTCGTGCCCGACGGATAGAGTGCCAGCTCCAGGATATGCCTCAGAGTACGCCTCATCCCAGAGGACATCGCATTTGACAGGATCCAAGGGCCAGCGCCATGGTGCTTGATGGCGAAGTCGAGGAACGCCTGGTCAGGATACTTCGAGGGAGGCTCTGTTGAGGAGAGTCCCTCCCTGAGATCGACCCTTAGATCTGCGACCTCTGGAAAGATCTCCGTGAAGGCTGTCACGATCTGGCGGAACTGGTCAGGCGAGCTCCACTGAAGAAGAAGCGCCCCGAGGGCAAGGGGCAACGGATTCAGTCCTCGGATGGACTCCCGTGAGGGCGGGGCCTCACGGAGATGAGCGAGCCGGTCTCGACGGACCGTCGCCCAGAGCTCCGAGGTCTCGATCTGACTCCACTTTACCGAACGGAGCGCATCGACAACGGGCTTCACGACGGGGTTCGAGGAGAGCAAGCGCAACACGCTCGATGAGGGCTCCAGCCCTGCTGGGAGCGAAGGTTCTGCGCCTATCTGGATGGAGGACTCGTCCCGAGTGAGGAGCACCTTGTCGTCTACGCTCAGCGTCTCTCGGAGGACATCAGGTGCCTGCTGAGGCTGCGAGGACAGCGTGGACGAGACCACATCCTGGTCGGGTCTGGGTCTGGTCTCTCCTTTCCACGTCCGCACACCATCCGAGGTCTCGAGGGTGAGCGACCATCTGGTGTCGAATCCAGGGAAGGTGGCTCCATATGCGGTCGATGCCAGACGCGCGAGCGCCCTCAGGATCCGCGTCTTCCCCGCCCCCGACCGGCCCACCAGGAGGTTCAGCTCCCCGAAGCGCACCGGCTCCAGTCGCCAGCCCTGCTCCCGGTCCTCGAAGCTGAACTCCAGGACGGCCATGCGCGCTCCTCACACCGCCTTGTACGGCATCCCGTGAGCCTCGGCCACGGCCTGGTAGGTGATCTCGCCCTTGCACACGTTCAGGCCGAGCTTGAGCGCGTGGTCCCGCTCGATGGCCTTCTCCCACCCGAGGTCGGCCAGCATCAAGCCATAGTGGAGGGTCGCGTTGTTGAGCGCGAAGGTGCTGGTGCGGGCCACGGCGCCGGGCATGTTGGCCACGCCGTAGTGGACCACGCCGTCCACCACGTAGGTCGGGTTGGCATGCGTGGTGGGGCGGGTGGTCTCGGCGCAGCCGCCCTGGTCCACCGCGACGTCCACCAGCGCGGCGCCGGGCTTCATGAGGCCCAGGTGGGCGCGGCGGATGAGGTGGGGGGCGCGGGCCCCGGCCAGGAGCACGGCCCCGATGACCAGATCGGCCCGGGAGAGCGCGCTCTCCAGGTTGTGGGCGTTGCTGTAGAGGGTCTTGATGCGCCCGAACCAGGTGCTGTCGAACCAGCGCAGGCGATCGATGTTCAGGTCCATGATGGTGACGTCCGCGCCCAGGCCCATGGCCATGAGCGCGGCGTTGCTGCCCACGATCCCGCCGCCCAGGATCAGCACGCTGCCCGGCGCCACGCCCGGCACGCCGCCCAGCAGCACGCCCCGACCGCCCTGGTGCTTCTCCAGGCAGTGCGCCCCCGCCTGCACGGAGAGCCGGCCGGCGACCTCCGACATCGGCGCCAGCAGCGGCAGCGCCCCGCCGGGGAGCTGGATGGTCTCGTAGGCGAAGCACACGGCGCCCGAGGCCAGCAGCGCCTCGGTCTGCGGCCGGTCGGGGGCCAGGTGCAGGTAGGTGTAGAGGATCTGGTCCTTGCGCAGGAGCCCGTACTCGGCCGCCAGCGGCTCCTTCACCTTCCAGATCAGCCCGGCACGCGCCCAGACCTCCTCGGCGGTGGGCACGATCTCCGCGCCCGCGCCGATGTACTCCTCGTCGGTGAGCCCGGAGCCGCTGCCCGCCCCCTGCTGGACCAGGACCTTGTGGCCGTGCTGGACCAGGGTGCGGATGGAGGCCGGGATGAGCCCGACGCGGTTCTCCTGGGGCTTGATCTCCTTGGGGACGCCGATGATCATGGAAGACCTCTGCACGGTGACCCATCGCTCTGCGCGCGCGCTGGGGCGGGTCCTTAACCGATCCGGCCCGCTCCTGCAGGCGCGCGCCACCTCGCCCGCGAGCGTGATATCTTGGGAGATTCGGATGACCGTCCTCGAGGTGTCTCATTCAGGAACAGGCCTCCAACCCTGAAGCTGGCCGCTCGGGCCCGACCTCGCTCTCCTTTCCTGACGCCGCGGTCCTCCGCGAGCTGGCCGGAGAGCTGGGTCGGCACCTGGACATCGTGCAGCGCCAGCTCGGCGTGCGCGTGCAGCTTCGGGGCGATCAGCTCATGCTCTCCGGCGACCCGGCGGCCCTGCCGCAGGCGACGCGCGTGCTGGAGGAGCTCTACGCCATCGCCGCCACCGGCTACCCGCTCCTGCCCTCGGACGTGGACCAGGCCGTGCGCCTGCTCCAGCGCGAGCCCGAGGTGCGGCTGCGCGAGCTCTACAGCGAGACGCTCACGCTGGGCGTGGGCAAGAAGCGCATCCACCCGCGCAGCCCGCGCCAGCGCCACTACGTGGGCGCGATGATGGAGCACGATCTGGTCTTCGGCATCGGGCCGGCGGGCACGGGCAAGACCTACCTGGCGATGGCGGTGGCGCTGACGGCGCTCATGAAGGGCGACGTCAACCGCATCGTGCTCTGCCGCCCGGCGGTGGAGGCGGGCGAAAAGCTCGGCTTCCTCCCCGGGGACTTGACGGAGAAGGTCAACCCCTACCTGCGCCCGCTCTACGACGCGCTCAACGACCTGGTCGGCTTCGACCGCGCGGGCAAGCTCATCGCCAAGGGGGTCATCGAGGTGGCGCCGCTCGCCTTCATGCGCGGGCGCACGCTGTCGGACTCCTACGTCGTGCTGGACGAGGGCCAGAACGCCACGCCCGAGCAGATGAAGATGCTGCTGACGCGCATCGGGCTGGGCAGCCGGGTGGTCGTGACCGGCGACATGACCCAGGTGGACCTGCCGCGCGGCCACAAGAGCGGCTTGAAAGAGGCGATCAAGATCCTGGACGGCGTGCCGGGCATCGCGGTGGTCCGCTTCACGGACGTGGACGTGGTGCGGCACCCCCTTGTGTCCGAGATCGTGCGGGCCTACGATCGGGTAGAGCGGCACAAGGCCGCGGAGGGTCACAGCGAGGAGGTCGAGCGGTCGGATGCCCCCGGAAGCCGCCAACAACCCCGGCCCTGAGCCGCCGCTCGCGCGCCTGCTGGCCTTCCTTCGTGGGGAGGCCACGCGCAAGGTGCTGGCGCTCGTCGCGCTGAGCCTGGGCGTGGCTCTGCTGGTCGTGGACGACCACGGCTACGGCGGCGCCGCGCTCAACGTGGGCGAGGTGGCCGAGCGCGACGTCCGTGCGCCGGTGGCCTTCCAGTTCACCGACGACTCGGGCACGGCCGAGCGGGCGGAGGCGGCGGAGGCGGCGGTCCTCCCCGTCTTCGACCTGGACACGAACCTGCTGGGCCGGGTGCGCTCCAAGATCACGAGCGCCTTCGACATGGCGACCCAGCGCTACACCGAGGGGCTCCTGGAGGCCCGCGCCGCGGGCGCGCAGGAGGTCTCGCCGGAGCTGCTCTCGGAGATCGCGCGGGACTTCGTGCGGGTGCTGGAGGTCACGCTGGACCCGGCGGACCTGCAGCTGGTGGTGGACGCGCGCTGGGATCGCAGCGTGGAGCGCGTCTCCCGCGACCTCGTGGGCGTGGCGCTCTCCGGCTACGTGATCACGGATCGCGCGCAGCTCCCCAGCCCGCCGCGCCCGCTCTCGGTGGTGCGCATCGTGCAGCAGAGCCGGGACGAGGTCCGGCTGGACAGCTACGAGGGCATCCGCACCCCGGAGGAGGCCCGCCAGGCCATCAGCCTCTATGCGCTGGAGCACGCCGCGGCCGAGCTCGACGCCGAGCGCCTGCGGGCGGCGGTGGCCATCGCCCGCGCCAGCGTGCGGCCCAACCTCTTCTACAACCAGTTGATGACCGAGGACCGGCGCTCCGCCTCCCGGGCGGAGGTCTCCGCGGTCGTGATGCCGGTGCCCCGCGGCTACGCCATCGTGCGCGCGGGCGAGGTGATCACGGCCCAGCAGGTGGAGATGGTGCGGCAGCTCAGCCAGCGCATGGGCGGGCGCAGCAGCTTCGACGCGGTGCTGGGCATGGCCGCCCTCTGCGCGATGCTGTTCACCACGCTCTACGGCTTCGGCACGCTCTACGTGCGCCGCTTCTCCACGAGCCTGCGGGACATCGTCTCCATCTCCGCGCTCGTGCTCATCGTGCTCTCGCTCGCCCAGATCCTGCGGAGCTCCGGGCCGCCGCTGGCCGAGCTCGTGGGCCTGGGGCTCGAGCCGCGCGCCTTCCTCTACCTCGCGCCCATCGCGGGCGGGGCCATGCTGGTGCGGGTGCTGGTCAACGCCGAGACCTCGCTGCTCTTCGTGCTGCCCACCAGCGTGCTGTGCAGCCTGATGGCGGGCGAAGAGCTGACCCTGACCCTGTACTACGTCATCGTCGGCGTGGCGGGCGTGGGCGCGGTGGCCCAGCAGGACGGCGAGCGCCTGGGCGTGCTGAAGGCCGGGCTTCAGACCGGGCTGGTGGGCGGGGTCGCGGCCCTGCTGCTCGGGCTGGCCAGCGCGAACCTGGGCGGCCCCGGGGCGGCCACGGGCTCGCTCCAGACGCTGTGGGACGTGGGCTTCGCCGTGCTGGGCGGGCTGCTCAGCGCGTTTATGGTGCTGGCCCTGGTGCCGCTCTTCGAGATGGTCGGCTACCTGACCGACTACAAGCTGCTGGAGCTGGCCAACCTCAACCACCCGCTCATCCGGCAGTTGATGTTGCGAGCCCCGGGCTCCTACCACCACTCGATCATCGTGGCCACGCTGTCGGAGGCCGCCGCGCAGGCCATCGGCGGCAACGCGCTGCTGACCCGCGTGTGCTGCTACTTCCACGACGTGGGCAAGGCGCTCAAGCCCCAGTACTTCATCGAGAACCAGCGCAGCGGGCCCAGCCGCCACGCCAGCCTGGAGCCCCGGGTCTCCGCCCGCATCATCGTCAACCACGTCCTGGACGGCGCGGCCATCGCCCGTCAGTACCGCCTGCCCGAGCCCATCGTCAACGGCATCTTCATGCACCACGGCACGGGGCTCATCCAGTACTTCTACGCCCGAGCCCTGGAGAAGGCCGAGCCGGGCGAGGTCGTGGACGAGAGCGACTTCCGCTACCCCGGGCCCCGCCCCGACACCCGCGAGCACGGCATCATCATGCTCGCCGACAAGGTGGAGGCCGCCTGCCGCTCCATCAAGGAGCCCACCCCGGACAAGATGCGCGAGATGATCCAGCGCGTCACCAACGGGGCCATCGAGGACGGCCAGCTGGAGGACTGCCCGCTCACGCTGAGCGAGCTCTACGCCGTCATCGAGACGTTCACCCACACGCTGGTCGGCATCTACCACCAGCGCATCGAGTACCCCGGGCTCCCGCGGAAGAGCGCGGGCACGCTGCCGGGGACGAACACCTCCCCCGGTGCCTCGCGCGGCAGCGTGATCACGCTGGAGATGCCGAGCCCCTTCGGGCGTCGCGGGGATACGTTGCCCCCCGACAGCGACCCGGACGAGGACGCCGAGGCCGCTCAGAAGGGGTGAGAGATGGACATCGCGATCTCGATGGAGGGTGGACTCACGGACCTGGAGCGCCACGTCGCTGATCTGACCCGCGTGAGCGAGCAGGTGCTGGCCGCGTTCGGGCTCGACGAGGCCGAGCTGAGCGTGGTGCTCTGCGATGACGCCTTCATCCACCCGCTCAACCGCGACTATCGGCAGAAGGACAAGCCCACCGACGTGCTCTCCTTCTCCCAGCGCGAGGGCGAGGAGGCCGACGAGGACGATCCGGTCCTGGGCGACGTGGTCATCAGCGTGGAGACCGCCCGCCGCCAGGCCGAGGAGCGCGGCCACCCGCTGGAGCACGAGCTCCGCGTCCTGCTGGTGCACGGGATCTGCCACCTGCTGGGCTACGATCACGAGGAGGACGAGGAGGCCGAGGAGATGGAGGCGCTGGAGCGCGATCTGCTCTCCGAGCTTCCGCCGCTGTAGCCCTTGCCGCCGGAGCCCGGACGCCGTACATCGGGGCGCGGAGGTCGGTCATGATTCCCCAGGACACCATCGAGCTGCAACGTTCCCTGCGAGGGCGCCTCGACGCGCTCCGGGGGCATCTTTGACGTCGCTGGCCTGAAGCAGCGCATCGCTGAGCTGGACGACGAGGCCGGCAGCCCGGAGTTCTGGGGAGATCAGGAGCGCGCCCGCAAGCTGCTGGCCGAGAAGGCCGGCATGGAGCGCAAGGTGCGGGAGTACGAGGTGCTCTCCGGCGCGCTGGACGACGCCGACACCTTGCTGGAGCTGGGCGAGGAGGCCGACGACGCCGACACCATCGCCGAGGGCGTGCGCGCGGTGGACGCGCTGGCGCCCAAGCTGCGGGCCTTCGAGATCAAGAGCCTGCTGTCCGAGGAGGCCGACGAGGCCGACGCCATCCTGGAGATCAACTCCGGCGCGGGCGGCACGGACGCGGCCGACTGGGCGGACATGCTCAAGCGCATGTACCTCCGCTGGGCGGACAGGAACGGCTACAAGATCGTCGTCGCCGACGAGCAACCCCACGAGGACGCCGGAATCCGCTCCTGCTCGATCCAGGTGAAGGGCGAGTACGCCTACGGCTACCTGAAGAGCGAGATCGGCGTTCACCGCCTGGTCCGCATCAGCCCCTTCGACGCCAACGCCCGGCGCCACACCGCGTTCGCCTCGGTGGCGGTCTACCCGGACCTGCCGGACGACATCGAGATCGACATCAAGGACTCCGATCTTCGCATCGACGTGTTCCGCGCGGGCGGCCCCGGAGGTCAGGGCGTCAACACCACCGACTCCGCCGTGCGCATCACGCACATCCCCAGCGGCATCGCCGTGGTCTGCCGCACCGAGCGCAGCCAGCACAAGAACAAGTCCACGGCCATGAAGCTCCTGCGCGCGCGCCTGTACGCCCAGGAGCTGGAGAAGCGCCAGGCCATCACCGACGCGGCGAACGCCGAGAAGAAGAAGATCGAGTGGGGAAGCCAGATCCGCTCCTACGTGTTGCAGCCCTACCAGCTCGTCAAGGACACCCGAACGGGTGAGCAGACAGGCGACACCACGTCCGTCCTGGACGGGGACATCGGGCGCTTCATGGAGAGCTGGCTGGTGGCCCGGGCCTCGGGCGGCGGCGGCGCGAACGTCGAGGACGACGACCTGTAGGAGGACTCATGCTCACCCTCGTGCTCTGCGGCGCGGCGCTCGCCTTCCCTGGACTTCGGACGGACGGGACGGTGCCCGCGGTGGGGGTGGCCGAGGGGGGCGTGGTCGGCTCCGGCCTCCAGACCCTGGGCGGCGCCATGGCCCCCTCGAGCGGGCTCACCGGGCGCATCGGCGCGGCCGAGGACATCGCGCTGGAGCTCACGCTGGGCTGGGCCGGGGATCAGACCACGGACGGAGAGCTGCGCCTCCAGATGCCTCTGCTGGGGCGCCGGGACGATCCACGGCTCACCCTGCTCGCGGGCGTGGAGAGCGCGGCCGTCCTCTCCACCCTGGATGGAATGCCGCCCTGGTGGGCCGAGGCCGGGGTGATCACTGGCGGCAACCTGGGCGCGGACCTGCGGCTGTACGGCGGCGCGATGGCGAGCTGGATCATCGTGGACGGCCTGGACGGGTTGTGGGTGGAGCCGGCCGTGGGCCTGTCCTGGCGCCCAGCGCTGGGGGAGCGCCTGGGGATGGTGGTGGATCTGGAGCTCGCCGGGAGCGTGGACGCGCGCTTCGACGCGGTCGCGCTGGGCCCGGCGCTGGTGGTGGGGGTCGGGGGGCGGTGAGGGTTGGGGGAGCCTGACGGACGCGCCCTGCCCGAGACCTCTCCCGCCCTCTGTCTCCCGCCCGAGCCTCTGCGCCCTCTGCGAACTCAGCGTTCTCTGCGCTGATTCAGCCATTCTGGCCCACAGACGAAGTCTCGACGCCGCACATGGTCTGTGCCGCGGTTGGTGATCGAGGCCGCAGCGCGATTCCTTGCCGTGGTTGGTGACTTAGCGCAGAGGACGCTGAGTTCGCAGAGATCGCAGAGGGCATGGCCGGGCGTGTTGGGGGCTCGGGCGTTGTCATCAGGGAATTCTTTACAGCGCGCTGACGCGCATGCTCAGCGGTGGCGCTCCCGGTCCAAAATGGTTATCCTGACCATCCTGACCAGGAGTGTGTGATGGTCGCCCAGCTCTCCGTGGCCGAAGCCAAGGCGAAATTCTCCGAGTGCGTGCGCGACGCCGAGGATGGGGCGCCGGTGGTCATCACTCGGAACGGGCGCGCGGTGGCGGCCATCGTCTCGGTGGACGATCTGGCGCTGCTGGAGCGGGTGAAGGCGGCGTCCGAAGGGCGCGGCCTGGCGATGCTGGCCGGCGGCTGGGAAGGCTCGGACGAGCTGGTGGAGGCGATGCAGCGCGCGCCGCGGTCCGGCCGGAAGGTGGGGAGCGCGGCGTGACGGCTCCGGGCTACCTCTTCGACACCCACGCGGTCTCCGAGCTGCTGCGCCCACGCCCCAACCCCGACTATGTGCGCTGGGTCGCGACGCTGCCGCTGACGGCGCAGTCGGTGTCCTCCGTGACGATCGCCGAGCTGTCTCGCGGGGCCTACCGGACGCGCGCGGCGGCCCGGCACCTCGGCAACATCCGCGACCGCGTGCTGCCGAACGTGATGGTCCTGCCCTTCGACGCCGAGACGGCGGAGATCTATGGGAGGCTGTGTGCGTCGCTGTGGGACGCAGGGACCCCGGTCGAGGACTTCGACGTGATGATCGCGGCGACGGCCGTGCAGCACGGGCTCCAGGTGGTCACGGCGAATGTGAAGGACTTCGAGCGGATCCCAGGGGTGGTGCTGTTCCCGATTCTGTGAGCGGTGCCCCCGTGGCGCAGCCGCTCGCGTCCTCCCCCGCCCCCGCGAGCTCACTCTTCCGCATCTTCGCCCGGTGCCGGACCTCCCGGATCCCCGGGATCTGCAACAGCGTCGGCCGGACAAGCTGCTCCATGCTCAGGAGCGAGTAGGGGCAGTTCGCGCAGCTCCCCACGAAGCGGATGTGCAGCGCCCCCGCGCCCTCGTCCAGGTCCAGGATCTCCAGCTTCCCGCCGTCGTTCGCGAGCACGGGGGCGATGACCTCGGCCACGACGCGCTCCACGCGCTCGGGGAGGGGGAGGGCCTCGAGGCCGTCCAGGAGCACCGGCGGCGCGGACACGCCGGGCTCGCGGCGGAGCAGGGTGATGGCGCGGAGCAGGCCGGCGTCGTCCTCGGCGTGTAGCACGCCGAGCCCGACGAGCGAGCTGGCGAGGGCAGGGGAGACGCCCTGGCGGAGCAGGTGCTGGCGGAAATCTTTCTTGGACGCGGGGCAGAAGGCCAGCTTCTCCTGGTACTCCGTCCAGTCGAAGGGCACGGGCCCGTGCAGGTGGAAGTTGCCGTCGCCCCGCCGCACGTAGTCGCAGATGAGCTCGCCCAGGCGGTCGAAGAAGCGGCTGTGCTCGCGGCCGGTGGCCCCGCGCTTCTTGTTGATGACCACGCCGCGCAGCCGCGTGAGCTCGCGGTCGTGGGGGAGCACGCCGGTGTGGACGTCCACGCGCACGGCCCGCCCGCCGGCGCGGTCGACGACGATGACGGCGCTGGCGCCGATGGCCCGGCTGTGGACCAGGAGGGCGGCGCTGAGATCGGCGGGGGAGATGCCCAGGAAGTGCGCGGGCACGTCCCCGGCGCAGGGGATGGCGACGCCGGACACGAAGGCCAGATCGGCGCGCCGGACGGTGGCGCCGGGGCCGTAGAGCAGCTCGAGCCCGCGGCGCACCGCGATGTAGAGCTGGATGGCGACGATCTCCTCCTTGAACTCGAGGACGGCGCTGCGGTGGGCGCTGAGCAGGTCCACCTCGATCTCCGCGCCCGCCTCGTCCAGCAGCCGCACGCTCCCCACCAGGGCCGCCAGGATGGGGTGCATGGCCGACTGGTAGTCCAGGCGGCGCAGCAGGGGCAGCAGGACGGTCATCAGCGCGTCCCGGTCTCCGGGCGAGAGGCCCTGGAGGGTGGCCCGCCCGGCAGCGCGGTAGGCGTCGGAGCTGACGAAGCGCTGGATGAAGGCCGTCATCGCGCCCACGGCCTCGGCGATCCGCCGCTCCTCGGCGCTGATGGGCTGGCGCAGGACCCGCGGATGAAGCCACTCGACGGCGCCCGGCTCGCGCCGCTGGAGGCGCAGCCAGGCCTCGTCCTCGGGGTAGCAGGCCCGGAAGCGCGCGTGCAGCACGCCGATGGCCTCGGAGAGCGCGCCCGCGTCGGGGCGCTCCCACAGGACGCGCTCCAGCGGACGCAGCGGCTCGATGCGCACCACGGTGCGCTTGATGAAGCTCTGGCTGGTGACGTGGTCGGCGTCGTCGTAGTCGGTCAGCCGGTTGATCTCGCCGGGGACGAAGTCGATCCACGCGGTCTGCTGCGGCACGCGCGGGTTCAGCCCCAGCTCGGCCAGGACCGCGCCGTGCTCGGCCGCCACGCGCACCGCCTGTCCGGGCTCCAGGCCCCGCGCCCGCGCCGCCTCGGGGTGGAGCTCCACCGTGTAGGTGTCCGGCGCGCGACCGGTGAGGGGGAGGGTCTTTATCCCGGAGTTGTAGCGGCCTCGAGCGGCGCGCGGCAGCGTGCCCGGCCGACCGCGCCCGCTGGCCAGGTAGAGCGCGCCCTCGGGGAGGGGCTGGTCCAGGTGCTGGAGGAATTCGTCCCCCGGCCGCACCAGCCGCGCCCGGCGCCGGTTCGTCGCCGCGCCCGAGGGGAAGACCGCGCCCTCCCGCGCCGCGCCCGCGTAGCGCCCGTCCCCCTGCCACTGCACGCCCATCCCGGCTCTCGACTGCAACATCGCGTGGCTGATGGGCCGCCCCTCGGCGTCCTCCAGGCGGTTGTAGACCCCCAGCGCGCGCGAGACGGCGACGGCGTGATCGAAGACCCCAGCCGCGTCCACCTGCCCGTCGGCGCCCACGTAGCGCCCGAAGACCCGCCGCACGGTGTCCGGCGCGATCTCGTTGAGCGCGGCGGTGTCCGGGTCGTCCAGGCGCCGGGCGATGGCCAGGGCGAGGCGCGCCAGGATGGTCTCGTCCGACCAGGCCAGCGGGGGAGGCTCGGTGAGCCGCTGCTGGAGCTGGAGCGAGCGGTCCCCGCGCTGGATGACGCCGGTGCGCTCGGTGTAGGTCAGCGAGGGCAGCAGGACGTCGGCGAACTCCAGCACGCCCGGCGCCAGGAAGGGATCGACGACCACGTTGAAGGCCCGCCCCATCCGGCGCATCCAGTGGCCGAGGCGCGGCATGTTGCGGGTCATCTGCGTGCCGACGAAGAGGAAGCAGTAGAGCCGGTCGTCCTCCGCCATGCGCGCCACGGGGGTGCCGCGGGTCTCGGGGATGTTGTGCTCGGGCAGCTCCAGCAAGGTCGAGAGGCGCGAGCGTTGCGCCGGATCGCTGGGGTCGAGGTTGAAGATCGTCCGGCGGCCGTTGAAGCCGAGCGTGAGCTCGCTCGTCGCGTTGGACTGCCCGGCGATGCGCAGAGAGCCTGCCCCCTCGCGGCCCACGTTCCCCGTCAGCAGCAGCAGGTTCAGGTTGGTGCTGAAGCCCAGCGAGCCCGTGCTCTGGTTGATGCCCATGCTGGAGACGAAGGCCACCCGCGGGCGGCCCTCGGGGCCTGGGCGGGCCAGGAGCGCGGCGTACTCGCGGATCTGCGCGGCCAGGGCCGCCGGGTCCTGGCCCGGCAGGGCGAGGGTGCGGGCGACCGCGTCGGGGTGGACGCGGGGCTCGGCGCACAGCGCGCGCAGGGCGTCCAGGCTGTCCGGCTCCACGGCGCGGCCCAGGTAGTCCCGGTCCTCCCAGCCCTGCTCCAGGATGACCCGGGCGACGGACAGGTTGAACAGCACGTCCCCGCCCTGGCGGAAGCGCAGGTGCAGCGTGCGCGGGTCGGACTCCTGCAGGTCGGTGACGGTGTCGGTTTGAACTGGATCAATTACGACCTTGCGGGCGTGGGCGTTGCGCTTCAGCTTCTCGTAGGCCTGGGGGAAGGTGACGAAGGCGTTGGTCCCGTGCAGCACGGCCACGTCGCAGCGATCGAGCTCGGCGAACTCGCGCCAGGTAAACGAGGCCTCGTTGCCGAAGTTGAGCTCGTGGGCGGCCCCGGCGCTGGCCAGGCAGTGCTCGGAGTTGGCCCCGATGGTGGAGACCTTGAAGACCAGCTTGTAGAGGCTGGCCATCCAGATGGCCTCCAGCGTCTTCTGCCCGTTGCCGTAGATGGCGACCGCCTCCGGCCCCACCCACTCCCGGGCGTGCAGGAAGAGCCAGGCCGCGCGGTCCAGGGCCTCGTCCCAGCTCACCTCCTTCATCCGGCCGTCGTGCCCGCGGACCATGGGCGCGCGGACGCGATCGTCGGGGATCCCGCGGCGGGCGAGGCGGATCTTGCGCTCGGCGTCGCCGCCGGTCAGCAGCGAGGTGCGGCCCTTGACGCAGAGCCCCAGCGGGCTCAAGGGGACGACCTCGGGGACCCCGCGCGCGTCCGGCTCTACCGTGTACGGACAACCTACTCCACAATAGCTACAGACGGAGGCGTGGCGGGTGATCCGGTCGTGACGCGCGCGGATCGCCTCCTCGGCAAGCAGGCTGGGATCGGCGTCGATGGCGCGGACGAAGGCGTCGGGAGCGAGCTCCTCGAGGGGTGTTCGCACGGCGGCCTCTGCGGTCTGGGGGGTGCCGGCATTGTATCGCAGACTGGTTCGCTCAGGGGGCTCTGTTCGATGAGGTCTAGAATTCTTGATCCCGCCCCGGGATGAACACGGGCCGCGCTCGCGGCACCCTGGTTAGAGTCCACGCCCTGCTCGGAGTCTGAATGCTCCTGTCGCTCCTCGCCCTCCTCCTCGCCGGCCCCGGGCGCGCCGCCGACGCGCCCGCGCTGCGCTCGGCCACGCTGGACAACGGACTCAAGGTCAGCATCTACCCGGATCCCTCGCTGCCCATCGTGGCCACCCAGGTCTGGGTGCAGGTGGGCTCCGCCCATGAGGCGCCGAACGAGAAGGGCTTCGCCCACCTCTTCGAGCACCTGATGTTCGGGAAGACCACGACCTACGACAAGGAGGCGTACTCGCGGCACCACACGGTGTACGGCGGCTACGAGAACGCCTATACGATGTTCGACAACACGGTCTACCTCTCCCAGATCCCGCCCGAGGGGCACGGACAGGTGCTGGTCTTCGAGGCCGACCGGATGCGGAACCTCGTGCTGGACGCGGACAACCTGGCGAATGAGCAGAAGATCGTGACGGAGGAGCTGCGGCTGCGCACGCAGAACGATCCGACGGCGCGCATGATCGGCCCGGCCTTGGAGGCCATCTTCGGCAAGCACCCCTACGGGCACTCGCCGGCGGGCACGGAGGAGGACATCGCCGCCGCTGACCTGGCCCTGGTCCGCAAGTTCTACAGCGGCTACTACCACCCGGCCAACATGCACCTGGTGGTGGTGGGCCCGGTGGACCCGGACGCCGAGATGGCCCGGATCCAGGAGCTCTTCGGGCCGCTGGGCGGCGAGCGCCTGGTCCCGCCGGACGTGCCCGCGCTCACCAACTGGCCCCTGCCCGATCGCGTCGAGCTGCGCGAAGACATCCCGCCGATCAAGGTCGCGGCCCAGCTCTACCGCGGCCCCAGCGCACGCGACCCGGACTACTGGGCCTTCCGCGTGATGATGGAGATGCTCTCCGGCGGCGAGCTGGACCGCTTCCGCGAGGAGCTGGTCACGCGCCGGGGCAAGGCGGTGGAGGCCTTCGCCCAGAACGCCGAGCTGCGGGCGGGCACGCTCTTCATCGCCGGCTCGATCAGCCTGCCCTTCCGGCGGGAGAAGCGCGCCTTCGCCCTCATCGACCAGACCCTCGACACCCTCGATCAGGGGGACTGGCGGAGCCAGGAGCTGCTGGACACCGCGCGCCGCCGGCTGCTGGTGGAGGAGCTGGGGCGCCGCTACTACGCCGATCAGCTCGCCGACGCCGTCGGTCAGGCCTACGCCTGGCAGGGGGACGATCAGCTCGGGGTCGGCGGGGCCGCCGCGGCCATCGACGCCGTGACCCTCCCCCAGGTGGAGGCCGCCTGGGAGCGCTACATCGTGGGCGCCACGCCCACCCGCGTCTTCGCCCGCCACGGCGCCGCCCAGATCGAGGACACCCCATGAAGTCGCTGCTGACGCTCTCCCTCGCAGGTGTGCTCCTGCTCGGCCTCGCGCACGCCGAGCAGGACGTCCAGGCGCCCGCGCCCGCGCCCGCGCCCGCCGCCGAGGCGCCCTCGGTCCAGACCTGGGCCATCGACGCCGGCACCACGGCGATGCTGGTGGAGGACCACCGCGTCCCGCTCTACAGCCTGCGCGTTCAGGTGCCGGTGGGCACGGACATGCCCTGGACCCGCGAGCACCACGCTCAGGAGGCCTGGGAGCTCTCCCACTACGACCCGGAAGGCCGCCTGCGCGCTCGCGCCGACGCGCTGGCCGCCAGCCTCAGCCTGCAGATGCAGGACAACCGCGCGGTGCTCTCCATCTCCGGCCTGACCCGCGATCTGGACGCGAGCGTGGCCCTGGTCAAGGAGATCCTGGCCAACCGCGCCTATGACCCCAAGGAGCTCAAGCGCACGGGCCAGGGCCAGACCATCGGCTGGAAAGGCAACCTGAAGGACCCGGACTTCCGGCGCTCGCAGGCGGCCTTCGGTCTGCTGCTCCAGCCGGGGGACGCGCGGCTCGGCGCCTGGGAGGAGCCCGAGCCGGTCAGCCGGAACTCCACGGAGCTCGCGGCGGCCCGGGACGCGATGCTGGGGATGCCCGGCCGCGTGGTCGGCCTCTCCGGGGACCTGGACCGCGCGCGCGCCGAGTCCATCCTGGCCAGCCTGCTCCCTCCCGTCTCGGCGAGCCCGCCCTCCGCGCCGCGCGGCGTGCTCCCGCTCCGGCAGGATCGCCCGGCCGAGGCGGTGGAGACGATGAACCCGCTCACGCAGGTCTACGTGGCCTGGTTCCGCGACGGCGTGGCGTGGGGCGATGACGCCTACGCCGCCAGCCGCGTCGCCAACCACGTCCTCGGCGGCCACTTCTTCTCGCGGCTCTACGTGGCCCTTCGCCACGAGGGCGGCGACACCTACGGCGTGAGCGCGGGCGGCGGCAGCGGGCTGGAGCCCGGCCTCTACCAGATCGCCACCTTCACCCGCCTGGACAACAAGGACGCGACCGTGACGAAGCTGAAGGAGGCGGTGGCCACCTTCCGCGAGGGCGGCATCACCGAGCAGGAGCGGGTGGACGCGCTGAGCTTCCTCGGCGGGCGCCTGCTGCTGAGCAAGCAGGCCCCCGACCAGATCCTGGCCCGGTCCATGCAGCTCCAGAGCTACGGTCTGCCGCTGGACTTCGACGATCAGGTCCTGGCGAAGACGAAGGCGCTGAGTCTGGAGGAGATCAACGCCTTCATCCGTGGGTACTACGATCCGGCGAAGTTCACGCTGCTGACCGTGGAGCCGGGCTGATGGTGTTGTGTTGGATGCGGGAGGCTCCAATCCTCCCGTAAAGTGACGACAGGGGAGGGGAGCGATCGTGAGGGTTTGTCATCTTTTGTAACTAAATAATATAGTTAAAATGGTCAAGGTTAATTGCTGACAATTTCTCGTGCCGCGAAAATTTCATCTGTTTGTCACGCGCTTGCCATCCCGCTGGGCGTGGTGTAGAGTCGCTCCGAAACCCGGCCGACCCCTACGCCACGGAGCTCCCCATGACGCGCTGCGCGCCTCTCCTCGCCCTCGTCCTCCTCTCCGCCTGCGACCCCGCGAAGGTCAGGGAGACCGGCGACCCCAGCACCGAGAGCGGCTCCTGGGTGGACGGCGACGGGGACGGCTTCACCGACAACGTGGACTGCGATGACGACGACGCCACGGTCAACCCGGGCGTGGACGACACCCCGGGGGACGGGGTGGACCAGGACTGCGACGGCGCGGACGCGACGGAGGGCTCCACGACCACGGACGCGGACGGGGACGGCTACCCCGAGGCGGTGGACTGCGACGACGCGGACGCCTCCGTGAACCCCGGCGCCGAGGACAGCAGCGTGGACGGGGTGGACCAGGACTGCGACGAGGTGGACGGGTCGGGCGGCGGCTCCACGTTGACCGACGCGGACGAGGACGGCTACCCCGAGGCGGTGGACTGCGACGACGCGGACGCCTCCGTGAACCCTGGCGCCAGCGAGGTCTGGTACGACGGGACGGACCAGGACTGCGACGGCAGCGACGACGACCAGGACGGGGACGGCTACGCCGTGGATGACGACTGCGACGACACGGACGCGGAGGTCGCGCCCGGGCTCGAGGAGATCGTGGGCGACGGGGTGGACCAGGACTGCGACGGCGGGGACACGGTGAGCGTCAGCGCGCTCGCGGCGGGCGAGCTCATCATCACCGAGATCATGAGCAAGCCCGACGTGGTCTCCGACGACTACGGCGAGTGGATCGAGCTCTACAACGCCTCGGGGGAGGCGGTGGACCTGGAGGGCCTCACGGTCAGCGCCACGGACGCGGCGCTCTCGTTCACGGTCGAGGGCAGCCTGCCCGTGGCGGCGGGAGGCTACGTGGTGCTGGTGCGCGACGGCGACGACGCGGTCAACGGCGGCGTGCCCTGGGACTACGACTACCGCTCCGATCTCGGGCTGGACAACGACCGCGAGACGCTGACCATCGCCAGCAGCGCGCGCACGCTGGACAGCGTGAGCTACGACGACCAGAGCTTCTTCCCCGACGATGACGGCTACGCCATGAGCCTGGACCCCGACCACACGGACGGGACCGAGAACGACGAGGGGCAGTACTGGTGCTCCGCCAGCAGCGACTACGGCGACGGCGACTTCGGCACCCCGGGCGAGGAGAACGACGCCTGCGACGGCATGAACGACGCCGACAGCGACGGCTGGGTGGAGGCCCACGACTGCGACGACGACGACGACAGCGCCTACCCTGGCGCCTCGGAGACCGCCCGGGACGGGACGGACCAGGACTGCGACGGCGCGGACGGCGCGGCCAGCAGCCTGAAGTCCGGGGAGTTCCTGATCACCGAGATCCTCCAGAACCCCGACGTGGTGGGCGACGCCGACGGCGAGTGGTTCGAGATCTACAACAACTCCAGCTACTCCTGGAACCTGAACGGCCTGTACGTGACGGACGGGGCGGGCACGGAGATGTTCGAGGTGGACGAGGACATCATCGTCTCCAGCCACGCCTACGTGGTGCTGGCCATCAACGCCGACCCCGACCAGAACGGCGGCGTGACCGACGCCAGCTTCGACTGGCCGGGCGGCGACTTCGGGCTGGGCAACGGCGACGACGCCATCTACCTCTACCCCTCGTCCACCTCGAGCACCCTCATCGACTCGGTGAGCTGGGACAACGGCGACAGCTTCCCCGATCCGACCGGCGCGAGCATGAGCCTCAAGAGCGCGAGCTACAGCGCGTCGGGGAACAACAGCGGCTCCGCCTGGTGCACGGCCACCAGCCACATCGCCGACGACGCGGCCAACGACTACGGCACGCCGGGCGAGTCGAACGACTGCCGCTGAGATCCCGGCCTGGGCAGGGTGGGCGGGTTGGGTCCGCCTCGGTCAGGCCTCGGTCAAGCCTCGGGGACGCCGTTGACCCCGCCGGGCTCCGGTGCGAAGCTGAGGTCCCACGCTCCGTTGTCGCCGGAGGGACCATGCGTCAGAGCCCCCTGCTCCTCGCCCTGTTCACGTTGGCCTGCTCGTCCGGGAAGATCGAGGACACCTCGACGCCTCAGGGGGAGGAGGGCTCGAGCGGCGTCGGGGGGCAGGACAGCGTGACCCCGGGCGGGGAGGGCTCGGGCGACGGGGGCTCGGGTGAAGACAGCGGGGAGTCCTCCGGCGAGACTGGGGACAGCGCCCAACCCGAGGAGACCCCCTGCCCGGAGGGCTACGCGGGCGACCCCTGCGCCGACATCGACGAGTGCGCCGAGGGGACCGACGACTGCGTCAACACCGACGAGTGCATCAACGAGGACGGGGGCTACTCCTGCATCGACCTCCTGTCCGAGGTCTCCCAGCTCCGCATGGAGATGGCCTGCGCGGAGGTCAAGACCTCCTACTCCTGCCGCACCGACACGCCAGAGCTCCAGAGTACAGGCACGCTGGGCGGCAGCGAGGGGCAGCGCTACTCCCTGCTGATTCGGGTGCGCGGCATCATCGAGACCATGACTTATGAGGGCGGCGAGCTCGAAGGCTCCTGGTACACGGGCACCACGCCGACGAACACGGGCTTCAACGTCTATACGATCTCGATCTCCTCGCCCGCGCAGACCTATGTGCTCAACAACGCGCCGGAGATCCTCTACTACGTCTACGCGGTGGACTACACGGCGGAGATCACGGCGGACGCCGGGGCCACCATCACGCTGGCCGCCGACGCGCAGGATCTGCGCCTGATCATGAACCTCGACGAGAGCGGCGAGCCCATCGTCATCGAGGACGTCGAGCCCTACCCCGACGTGTACGACGGGCAGATCCTTCAGGTGGACGTGCTGCAGTTCTGGCGGATCTGATCGCCCCCTTGACACGCGCGCCGGTCGCGGCACCTCCAGACCGGAGGCTCCATGAACATCCTCGTCCTCGGCGGGACCCGGCTGGTCGGGCGCGGCTTCGTGGAGAGCGCGCTGGCGCGCGGGCACCGGGTCACGCTGCTCAACCGTGGGAGGACCTGGCCCGAGCGCTTCCCCGAGGTGGAGCGGCTCGTGGGTGACCGGGACGGGGACCTCTCCGCGCTCCAGGGGCGCAGCTGGGACGCCGTCTTCGACCCCAGCGCCAGCCAGCCCCACCGGGTGGAGCGCTCCCTCGAGCTCCTGAGGGACAAGGTCGGCTTCTACGCCTACGTGTCCTCGGTCTCGGTCTACGCCGGGCCGGAGGTCGGGGACGAGGACGCGCCCCGCGCCCGCTGGGACGGCAGCTCCGGGGCCGTGACCCCGGACAATTATGGCGGCTACAAGGCGCGCTGTGAGGAGCTGGTCGCCACCGCGCTGGCGGATCGCCACGCCCTGCTCCGCCTCGGGCTGGTGGTGGGGCCCTACGACGACACGCGGCGCTTCAGCGCCCTGGTGCGCCGGGTCGGCCGCGGGGGAGAGATCCTGGTGCCGGGGCCGCCCGAGGCGCCGCTCCAGGTGATCGACGGGCGCGACGTCGGCGCCTTCGCCCTGGACGTGGTCGAGCGCGGGCTCCTGGGGCCGTTCAACGTCTGCGGCCCGACGCTGAGCATGGAGGCGGGCCTGGAGCAGATCCGGCTGGGCGTGGGCTCGCCCGCGCTGCAGACGCGCTGGGCCGCGCCCGACTGGCTTCGCGCGCGCGGACTCAAAGCAGGAGAGGAATTCGCCCTCTGGACGGACGAGGCCGATCAGTGGCTCTGGCGGGTCGGCCGCGCCCGCGCGCTGAGCCTCGGTCTGCGCTGCCGCCCGCTCGCCGAGAGCGCCCGCGACGCGCTGGCCTGGGAGCGCGCGCTGGTCGAGCCCACCCCCGAGCCGCTCACGCCGGAGCGCGAGCGGGCGCTGCTGGGCGAGCTGGGGGAGCTGGGGGCGCTGGAGGAGATGGGGTGATCAGGGCCGGCGGGGGCCTCAGATCTCCACTCCGTCCGCCACCCGCCACATCCGGGCCCCCGAGGCCCCGCCCACCGCCACCACCGCCCCGTCGGGCGAGAGGCGCAGGTCCCGGTCCTCGGCGTCCTCGAAGGCGCGCTTGCCGGTGGGGGGCTGCTCCATGCTCAGGAGGACGGCGCCGTCGGGGCCGGCGACCTTGAGCGTCCACGTCCCGGGCTGGGCGGGGCCGCGCTCGATCAGCTCCAGCCAGGCCACGCGCCCGCCGCCCGAAGCGATGGAGAACACGGTGCCGGTCGTGGGGATCTGGAGGGTCTCCTCGACCGTCGCGCCAACCCTCACGCGGCGCAGGGGCCCGCTCGCGGCGGCGAGCCAGAGCGCGCCCTCGCCCGCGTCGGCCAGGCGCACAGGGGCGGAGAGATCGGCGGGCAGGGGCCAGCGGGCGTCCTCGGCGCCGCCCTTCAGGCGCAGGAGCTCAGACCCGGAGACCGCGGCCAGGGCGTCGGGCCCCCAGGGGGCGAGCCCGATGGGGCGGGGGGCCTTCTTCGCCCGCTGGTCGGCCACGTAGACGTTCGGCACGACGGGCTTCAGCGGGTAGCGCACCAGGCCGTCGTCCGAGGCCAGCCACAGCGCGTCCCCGTCGGGCAGGAGGCGCAGGCGCTTCGGGTTCTCGGTCATGGTGAAGCGGGCCTGCTCCCGGCCGTCCGCGCCCAGGACCAGGGTGAGCCAGCCGCCGGCACCCTCGGCCAGCCCCACCCAGCGCCCGTCGGCGAGGGCCACGATGTGCCGGGCCTTCTCGACGACGACGCGGGCGTCCACCTGGCCCGGGGTGAAGGAGCGGAGCTGGAGGCCCTCGGCGGTGACGAGGCCCAGGGTGGTGGCCGAGAGATCGAAGCGGGAATTCGAGGCCAGGAGCTGGACCTGGGGCGCCTCGATGGTGGTCTCGGCGGCGGGCCTGGTCTCGGCGACGGGCGGGTTGGCGCTCGCGGTCATCCCGTGCTCCTGGGCAGGCGTGACGCAGCCCAGCCCGGCGAGGAGCAGGCCGCGAGGGGCGATGTTGTCTCGGATCATGGCGCTCACGGCAGGGCGTTGATGCGATCCATATACTGCTTTCTCAGGTGCTCGAGCTGCCAGGGCGTGGCGCAGCGCGCGCTGGCGGCCGTGAACTCGGCGACGAGCGCGTCGGCGCCGGGCTTCCCGGAGGCCGCGGTGTTGAGCGTGTCCGTGGCCGCCGTGACCTTGTCGTCGGTGAGCCCGAAGACGTCCTGGCGCATGATGTTCCACTGGGCCTGCCGGTCGCCGGCGATGTCGGTGGCGTCCACCAGCTCCTGCTCGGCGTTCTTCAGCGTCTCGTTGGCGGCGTCGATGGCGGCCTGGGGAGCGCCCGCGGCGACGAGGGCGTCGACGTTGGCCTTCGCCGCGTCGCGCACCTCAGTGGCCTTGGTGACGGCCGCCTGGGGCTGGCTGATCAGGTCCTCGTGCAGGGCCTCGGGGGCGTGGGTGGCCTTGGCGTAGGTCTCGGCGAAGTGCTCACCCTGGGTCTCGCCCGCGTAGGACCACTCGCCGGAGTCGTCCATGCTCCACTCGGCGTCGCCGCCGGGGTCGCTCACCGGCACGGCGCCCGTGTCGTGGCTCACGTAGCCGCCGTAGTGGTTCTTCCGGTAGGTGTTGCCGTTGTGCTCGCGGTCGCCGGTCTTGATGTCCTCCATGAACTGGTCGATGTCCGCCTGCGCCATGCCGTCGTTCGCGAGCTGCTGGCGCAGCGTGTCCTCCGACCAGTCCTTCCAGGTAGACGCGTCCCGCCACTTCTGCTCGAGGCCCGAGCTCTCCTCGTAGATGTGGCCGATCTCGTGGGTGATGACCTCCTCCAGCAGGCTGAGCTGGTCGGTGTCGTGCCCGGCCAGCTGGCTGTCGCGGTCGGTGCGCCAGGTGTCGGAGGCGGGGTTGGCGCCGAGGTCGAAGACGCGGATCTTGCCGTTCGCCGCGTCGCCGCCCACGTTGGTCTTGTTCTTCCAGGTGCCGTCGCCCTGCTTCACCATCTTGGTCTGGACGCGCTCGATCTCGGTCAACCCACGGTTGTAGGTGACGTGATCCGCGGGGAGCCGGCTCATGCCGTCCTCGACGTTCTGGAGCTCGTCGAGGGACCAGGTCCGCCGCTGGAGCTCGGGGCGCTCGCCCTCCGCCTCCCAGCCGAGCGAGTTGGTCAGCAGGAAGCCGTACTGCATCTCCATGTCCAGCTCTTTCTTCTTGCGCGCGGCGAGCTCGTCCACGTCGGCGGCCGTGACGCTCTCGCCCTTGGCGATGCGGTCCAGCAGGAACTGGGTCTCCTCGTCCACCTCCGACTCGGTGTTGTCGACGATCTTGTCCCGCATCCCGTTGCGGTACTCCTCGTCGCTGTCGGAGAAGGGGTTGATCGCGTCCCAGAAGTCCACGTCCTCTTCGGCGGCGTCGCGGCGGTTGGCGGCGTCGGCCTTCTGGAACTCCGCCCACATGCGCAGGCGACGCTCCGGGTCCTGGATGTTCTGGTAGATGGCCTCGAAGCGGCCCTTGTCCTCGGTGGGCAGCTCGTCCAGCAGGGAGGCGAACTGCTCGTCGCCCATCTGCTCCAGCGCCTGGCCCTGGGCCTCGGGCGACATGCCCTCCAGGAGCGTGACCGCGTCGCGCGCGTTGCAGTCGGTGATGGGGTCCAGGAAGCCGCTGGTCAGCAGCCCCTCGGCCTCCGACAGCTTCGCCAGGTCCTCTTCGCTCAGGCCCTCTTCGGCGGCCTCCTCGCCGAGGTCCTCGCAGACCTGCTCCTCGGGGGCCTCCTCCTCCAGGCAGACCGGCTCCTCGTCCACGCAGACGGGGTCCTCCTCGATCTCCGACTGCCGGGCGTCGTTGCCCCAGGGGGCGAAGTCGGGCGGCTCGGTGTCCGCCCACTCGGGGGCGACGAACTCGTGGTCGTGAGCGTGGTCGTGGTCTTCGGGCTTGCCGAAGAGGAAGTCGAGCATGAGCAGATCCCTCTGGCCCCCAGGATCGCATGTTCAGTCTGGGGGAGGGAAGGGCTCAACCCAAAACAGGATATCTGGCGGCGAAGGTCTCGCCTGCGCTGCGCACGGCCCGGCCGGGGGCTGCTTCCCCTGGCCGCCTTACTTCACCTGGCAGAAGGCGTCGCTGCCCGAGGCGCTGCGGCAGAGCTCCAGGGCCAGCTTGAAGTCCTGGCCGCTGGCGCGGGCATAGTCCAGCCACTCGCGCGAGAAGTCCTTGGCCATGCCGCGGTACTCCTTGGCGATGGCGTCGTTCTCGTCGGTCGCGTCCTGCTGGTAGGCCTTCTCGGAGGCGCCCCAGAGGGTGTGGGCGGCCTCAGCCCGCAGGCGCAGCAGGCTGTAGACGCGCTTGACGTACTCGTCGCCGGTCCACACCTGCTTGTTCTCCAGCGCGTAGGCGGCCCAGTAGATCGCCTCGTCGTCGAACTCCGCGCCCTTCTTGTGGAGGTGGACCGCGTAGACCATGCAGAGCGCGGGGTCGGAGCGGTCGATCTCCTCGAGGTGGCGCCGCATCAGCGCCTCCCACTGGGGGATGTCGCCGCGGGTCTGGGCGTTGACCAGGAGCAGGCGGGAGAGCTTGTTGCGCGTGGTCTGCACGCGGCTGGTGGCGAGCTTGCCCTGCAGGCAGGTCACCTGCTCCGGGCTGAGCTGGCCGAGCAGGCTCAGGCCCTCCAGGGCCACGAGATCGTCGCAGTTGACGCTGGCAACCGGCGGGGGAGCGGTCGGAGTCGTGACGGTCTTCCCGGCGTCCGGCTTGCCGGCGTCTGGCTTGCCTGCGTCTGGCTTGCCTGCGTCCGGCTTGCCCGCGTCTGGCTTGCCCGCGTCCGGCTTGCCCGCGTCTGGCTTGCCCGCGTCCGGCTTGCCCGCGTCCACCTTCGCGACCGCCCCGCCCGCGCCGTAGGTCGCCAGCGCCCGCTGGGCCTCCAGCACCTCGGGCAGGAAGACCACCCACTCCACCGAGACCACGGGCATCTGGTACTCGTCGATGAAGGCGCGGAGGGCCTGCTGACCCTCCGGCCCGCCCTTCTGGGCCAGCGCGTTGGTCTGCTGCCAGAAGGCGGCGGCCTCGGCGCGCAGGCGCTCCTCGGCGGTGGCGAAGCGGCGCGCGCGGTCGGCGCTGGTCAGCTCGGCCAGCTGCTCGTTCGACGGGCCCTTCTCCACCCCGCCCTGGGAGAGCACCCACCGCGCCTGATCGGCCCGGCTCTCCTCGCTCGGGACCATGGGCCTGCCCATGCGCCGGCCGGTCCAGCTCACGTAGTACTGGGCCTCGTCCAACGTGACCTTGCCGTCGCGCTCCGAGCCCGGCAGCGCGCCGTCCGCCCAGCCGCGCATCGCGCCCAGGGCCAGCCAGGTGAACATGCCGTGCCGCCCGTCGGGGTAGCCGCCCACCGTCCGCCCGCCCGTGTCCGCCAGCCAGACCACGGTGTTGTTCGCCACGGCCGGCGCGCCCTTCGGCGCGGGCAGCGCCCGATCCGGCACCAGGGGCAGCGCGTCGCGCCCCACCCCGCCGAAGCCCGCGTCCACGATGACGATCACCCTGCCCGCCGCCGAGCGGCTGGCCGTGGCGAGCAGCGTGTCCAGGGGCATCCCGCCCTTCTCCAGGCTCTCCGGGGTGGTGTCCACGCCCAGCAGGGTGCGCTGGCCCGCCGCGCTCGCCCCATAGCCCGCGTAGTAGATCCAGAGCGTCCCGCCCTTCTTCACGCGCCCCACGCCGCGCTTGATGGTGTCCTGGAGCTGGGCGTTGGTGACGTTCTCGGCGAAGAGCACGCGGGACTTGGAGATGCCCAGCCCGTTCATCAGCAGGTCGCGGGCGGCGCGCGCGTCCACGCCCGCGTAGGTGGCCTGGGGCAGCGCCTGGTAGGCCTCGTTGCCCACGATGATCGCCGCGTCCTTGCCGGTCGCGCCCTGGAGTCGGATCGCGGTGTCCACGGACGGCGGGCCCGCCGCCTCGGCGGGTCGGGCGAAGCCCCCCAGCAGCAGGCAGGCGGCGAGGGCGGCGATACGGAGCATCACGGTTCACTCCAGCGAGGAGCGCTCAATGTGCCACGGTTGGCCCCCGCCGGGCAAGGAAGGCGCCCTCAACGCTCCCGAAGCCGAGGGATGAGCTCCACGAAGTTGCAGGGTCGGGTCCGGTTGTCGAGCTGCCACTTCAGGATCTCGTCCCAGCCGTCCTTGCAGGCGCCGGTCGAGCCGGGCAGCGCGAAGAGCCATGTCCCGTTGGCCAGGCCCCCCACGGCGCGCGACTGGATGGTGCTGGTCCCGATCTTGGGCCAGCTCACCCAGCGGAAGAGCTCACCGAAGCCGGGGATCTCCTTCTCCCAGACCGCGGCGAAGGCCTCGGGCGTCGTGTCCCGCCCGGTGAGCCCCGTCCCGCCCGTGCTGATGACCACGTCCACCTGAGGGTCGTCGATCCACACGCGGAGCTGCGCCTCGATGTCCGGCCGGTCGTCGCGCACGATGGCGCGCGCGGCGAGCCGGTGCCCGGCGGCCTGCAGGCGATCGACCAGGGTCTGGCCGGAGGTGTCGGTCTCCAGCGTGCGCGTGTCGGAGACCGTGAGCACGGCGATGTTGAGGGGCAGGAAGGGGCGGTTCTCGTCGAGGCGGTGCATCCGCTCCCCTTAACCCGCCGGGCCCTCGTTGCTCGACCGCCCGCGCGAGGCTAGACGCTCTGGTCTGGAGGCAGCCCTGATGCGCTCGTGGAGACTCCCTGTCCTGACCCTGATCGCGCTGACCGTCGGCGCCGCGCTCACCGTCTGCTCCGGCGAGAAGCCCGCCGAGAAGCCCGCCGAGAAGCCCGCGGCCCCCGCCAAGGAGGAGCCGCCCAAGCCCGTGCAGGATCCGCTGGTGGGCGGCCCCTACCCGTCCGTCGTGCTGAGCCAGGCCTGGTTCTGGAAGGGCGCCGACAACAAGCCGGTCACGATGCCGGCCCGCCTGGAGATCTGGCGCAAGACCCCGGACGGCTGGAAGTCCAGCCGGCTGGAGGACCCGGACAGCAACGTCTTCCACAAGGCGCTGTTCCATGACGGCGGCCTCATCACCATCGGCGCGGAGAAGGCGCTGCTCAAGCGCTGGACCTTCGAGGGTGGCGCCTGGAAGCAGCAGACCCTGCTGGAGCGCGACTTCGGCGGGAAGTTCGACCGCTTCCGCGATCTGGAGATCGGCGACGTGGACGGGGACGGCAAGGACGAGCTCGTCATCGCCACCCACGACGCGGGCGTGGTCATCGTCTACAACCCCGACGACCCGAACAACGTCTTCGAGCTGGACAAGACGGCCGACACCTTCGTCCACGAGATCGAGATCGGCGACATCGACGGCGACGGCAAGATGGAGTTCTTCGCCACGCCCACCGGCCGCAACAGCAGCCAGGGCTCGCAGGCGGGCGCCTTCGTCATGTACCGCTGGGACGGCACGACCTACCAGCGCACCATGGTCGAGCAGTACGGGGCCACCCACGCCAAGGAGATCCTCATCCACGACCTGACCGGCGACGGCAAGGCCGAGATCTTCGCCGTGCTGGAGGCCGAGCAGAAGAAGGGCGAGTCCGCCAAGGTGCCCGTCGTCATCCGCCAGTACAAGGCGGGCAAGAAGGGCGCGTTCACCAGCGAGGACATCGCCACCATCGACGACAAGCAGACCCGCTTCCTGGTGCCCGCCGACCTCGACCAGGACGGCAAGAAGGAGCTGATCGCCAGCGCGATGAAGAGCGGCATCTGGTGGCTCAAGGAGGAGGGCGGGACCTGGACGGCGACGAACATCGACAAGAACTCGAGCGGCTTCGAGCACTCCACCTTCGTCACGGACCTGGACGGCGACGGCAAGCCCGAGATGTACGTGGCGGCGGACGACCAGGCGGAGCTCAAGCAGTACGTCTGGAACCCGGACACGAAGACCATCGAGGGCACGCTCATCGGCAAGCTGGCCCGCAGCACGTTCACCTGGAACCTCGCGGCCGGGAGCCTCTAGTCGTGCTCGCCCTCGTCCTGCTGCTGGCCTGCCAGGACAAGGGCGGCGACTCTGCCATCGACTGCGCCACCGCCCCCGAGGTCACCTGGGAGGGCTGGGGCGAGGGCTTCTTCCTGACCTGGTGCCAGGCCTGCCACGGCAGCGCCACCACCGACCGCAACGGCGCCCCGCCCGACCAGGTCTTCGACACCTGGGAGGACGTGGCCGAGCGGGAGGAGGACATCCGCCGCACCGTGCTGGTCGAGGGCAGCATGCCGCTCGGCGGCGGCGTCTACGAGGACGACCTCTACCAGCTCGAGGTGCTGCTGAGCTGCGCGGAGTAGGCTCTCAGCCCTGCGCGCGCCGGCTCTGGAGCAGGGCGCGCACCTGCAGGCGCCCGTCCCGTCGGATCTGAGCCTCCCGGGCCCGCCGCTGATCCTCGGCGTCCTCACCCGGATCCAGCGCGGGGACCGGCCGCGGCCTGCCGTCCTCGTCCAGCGCGACGAAGGTGAAGTAGGCGCTGGAGCAGCGCTGGCGCAGGCCGGTCGCCTCGTCCTCCGCGTCCACCCGCACGCCGATCTCCATCGACGAGCGCCAGGCCTGGTTCACCTGGGCGCGGAAGGTGACTATCATGCCTAGTTTAATCGGGAGGAGGAAGTGCAGGCTGTCCATGGACACCGTCACCACCGGGCCCTTGCAGAAGCGGCGGGCGGCGACGGAGGCGCAGATGTCGGCCCAGGCCGCGATCTGGCCGCCGAACGCGGTGCCGTGGTTGTTCGTGTGCGGGGGCAGCACGATCTGGGTCATCTCGACGCGGGTGAGGGCGGGCTTGACGCATTCCATGGTGGCTGGGATAACCGGAGCCGATGCTCCCTGCCCCCGCCCTCGGCGACCGCGCCCTCTTCCCCGAGCTCCAGGCCACGGCCTACCTGAACCACTGCGGCGTCTCGCCGGCCTCGTCGGCCGTGCAGGCGGCGGCGCGGACGGTGGTGGACGACTACGCGCGGCGCGGCTCGGGCGCGTTCGGCGACTGGATGCGGCAGCGCCTGCGGCTCAAGGGCCTGCTGGCCCCGCTGATCGGGGCCTCGCCCGCCGATCTCGGGCTGGTCGGCAGCACCTCGCAGGGCGTCATCGCCGTCGCCATGTGCTTCCCCTGGCGGGCGGGCGACCGGATCCTCGGCTTCCAGGGCGAGTTCCCCACGAACGTCACCCCCTGGCAGCGCGCCGCCGAGCTCTACCAGCTCCGCCACACGCTCCTGCCGCTGGACGGCTACGCCGACGGCTCAGGCGACGGGCTCGGGCGCCTGGAAGACGAGCTCCGCCGCGGGGTCCGCCTGGTCGCGGTGAGCGCCGTGCAGTTCCAGACCGGGCTGCGCATGCCGGTGCTGGAGATGGCTCGCCTCTGCCGCGCGCACGGGGCCGAGCTCTTCGTGGACGGCATCCAGGCCGTGGGCGCGCTGCCCACCGAGGATCTGGCGGCGGAGGTGGACTACCTCACCTGCGGGAGCCACAAGTGGCTGATGGGGCTGGAGGGCGCGGCCTTCCTCTACGTTCACCCCGCCCGCGTCGCCGCCCTGCGCCCGCACCTGGCCGGCTGGCTCTCCCACCAGGACGGGTGGACCTTCCTCTTCGAGGGCGAGGGCCACCTGCGCTACGACCGGCCGCTGAAGCAGAGCGCGGACGTCTTCGAGGTCGGCGCCCAGAACACGCTGGGCTTCGCCGCCCTGGAGGCCGCGGTAGAGCTGATCTCTGCGCTGGGGACCGGGGCCATCCACGCCCACGTCGGCCGCTACCTGGACGCGCTGGAGGCGGGGCTGGTCGCGCGCGGCTTCCAGAGCCTGCGGGCCCGGGATCCCGCGCTTCGATCGAACATCCTCGCCCTGCGGCCCCCCGAGGGCGTGGCGCTCGGTCCGCTGGTGAGCGCGCTGGGGGAGCGCGGGGTGGTCGCCGCCATGCCCGACGGCCGCCTGCGCTTCGGGCCCCACTGGCCGAACGCGCTGGACGAGGTCCCCCGGGTGCTCGACGCGCTGGACGAGGCCCTGGCCGAGGGCGCTACCGCGGGCTGAGCGCACCCCCGATCTGCGCGTCAGGGACGGTTTCGTCGCGGTCATGTGTCGATCTGGTGCTTCTCCTCGACCGTATCCGCGATTAGTCTGATCCTGGGTCAGGCCACTCTCACAGGAGCACGGCAATGCGCGCACCGCGCCTCGTCTACCTCGTCCTCGGGATCGGGCTGGCCTGCCTGGGAGCCTCGGCCACCGCGGCCGGCTCCCGCGTCGGGCTGCTGCCCTGGGGAGAGCTCGCGCTGCTCCCCGCGGCGCCGGAGTCCCCGGCGCTCGGCCCTGATCTGCTGGCCGCCGGACCGGATGGCCAGATCGCGCTCTGGGATCCCGCCTCGGGTCTCGTCCACCTCTACCCGAGCGTGGACGCGGCCCTGGCCGGGGATCCGGGGAGCGCGTTCGCGCTGGCCGTCGCCGACGATCTCGCCTGGACCGGGGCGGGACTGCTCGTGCTCGACGGCCGGCGCTTGCTCCTGTTCTCCGAGGGTGGCCAGCCGGCGGGCTCGCGGACCCTGCCCGATCTCGCGCCCACCGGGCTCACGCTCTGGGTGGAGGGCTCAGAGGTCTACGGGGCGGACGTGTTCGGGAACCGCCACCCCCTGGCCAGCCTGGCCGGCGCTCAGCTCCGCGCGCCCACGGGGGAGCGCATGCTCCCGCCGGAGGTGGCGGTGCGCTGGGACCCGAAACGGCGCGTGCTCAGCGCGGGCGAACGCCGGCTCTCGCTCCCCGAGGCGCTGCGGGCCAGCGGGCGGGTGATCTCGGGCGGCGGCGAGCGGTGGCTGGTGGTCGAGGCGGTGGTGGGCGAGTCCCCCCTCCGGGTCGAGCGCCAGGCCCTCTCGCTCCGCACCGGGGCCCAGGTGCTGCTCCCCACCGCCGGGCGCCTGTACGCGCCCTCCGACGATCTGGCCGTGGACGGGCGCGGGGCGCTGATCTGGATGGCTCCGCAGCGGGACGGTCTGCGCCTGGGCGAGGTGTCGCCATGAACGCGCTGCTCCTGCTGGCCGCCCTCAGCCCCTCCGCCCGCGCCGTGACCCGCGAGACCGCGCTGGACAACGCCGCGCTCTACGCCATCCACGAGTGGACCTCCACCTCGGCCAACGAGACCGCCGACTGCAGCTCGGACTATGAGAGCGACTACGCCGCGGGCACCTACTGGGGGCTGCCCTACGACTGGGGCGGCTACGTGACCCTGGACGAGTTCGACGAGCAGATCGACGACGGCTACGGCGCCGGCTCGCACTCCTGGCACGGCATCCTGGAGTGCACGACCGGGGTGGACTGCTCGGGCTACATCTCCATGGTCTGGGAGACCGGGCACTACGCCACCTCCATGATGGAGGCCATCACCACCGACGTCTCGCTCTCGGCGATCGACCGGGCCGACGCCTTCAACGACTCGGGCTCGCACATCGTGCTCTACGCCTACGAGACGGCGTCCGGCGTCCCCGTGTTCTACGAGGCCGCGGGCGGGCCCTCGAAGGTGCGGCTGAACAGCAGCTCCGGCTGGTCCTACCTGGACGGCTACGATCCCGTCCGCTTCGACGAGATCACGGACGGCGCCTCCAGCGGCACCGAGGGCAAGCCCATCGAGATCACGGGCTTCCCCTACACCGACTACCGCTGGACCGCGGGCGCCGCCTCCGACCTCATCGACGCCTACGCCTGCGCGCCCAGCACGGACGAGAGCGGGCCGGAGATGCTCTACCGCTTCGAGACGTCCACGGGCGGGACGCTCACGGCGCGGGTCAGCGACGACTCGGGCGTGGACGTGGACATTCACGTGCTGACCAGCCCGGACGGGGACGACTGCCTGGACCGGGACGACGCTGAGGTAGAAGTGGAGGTGGAGCCGGGAGAGGTCTGGCTCTCGCTGGACACCTACGTGTCTGACGGCGACGAGTTCCCCGGGCCCTACATCCTGACCGTGAGCTTCGAGGGCGATCTGGGCGAGGCCGGTGAGGGCGAGGGTGAGGGCGAAGGTGAGGGCGAAGGGGAAGGCGAGGGCGAGGGTGAGGGCGAAGGCGAGGGCGAGGGCGAGGGGGAAGGCGAGGGCGAGGGCGAGGGTGAGCCCGACGACGAAGACCCCAGCCCCGACCTGGACGGCCCCGAGCCCCCCGGCGCGCGCTCCCTGCTGACCCCCGCCGACGAGCGGCGCGGCGCCTGCTCCAGCGCGGGCGGCGGGCTCCAGGTGGCCGGCGCCCTGCTCGGCCTCGGGCTCGCGTTCGCCCGTAGACGCCGCTAGCGGACGAAGTTAGAAGCGGGCCGCCCGGCGCTCCCCCTCCGCCGGCAGGAGCTCGCATGTCCGCGGAAGAAGAGAAGCAGGAAGAGGCGTCGAAACGCTACGAGATGGCCTCGGGTCTCACCCTGGCCGTGCTGGCGGCCGTGCTGGCCGTGACCGACCTGGGCGGCGGGAAGTACGGCGACGACGAGATCATCGGCACCAACGAGAAGGCCAGCGCCTACTCCTGGTATCAGTCCAAGAGCCTCAAGCAGACGGTGCTGGAGCAGCAGCAGCAGCTCCTCCAGGCGCTGGTGTCCGCGGGCTCAATCGCGCCCGAGGCGAGGGCCGGCGTGGACGCCCAGCTCGTGGACCTGGACAAGGAGATCGGCCGCTACAAGGCGGAGAAGAAGGAGATCCTGGAGGGCTCCGCCGCGGTGGGTCCCGAGGGTCAGCTGCTGGAGAAGGACGGCAAGACCGGCCAGATCGTCGGCGCCAAGGAGTGGGAGGCGAAGCTGGAGGTCCTCGGCGCGGCCGGGGACGTCTTCGACCTCTCCACCCTCTTCCTCCAACTCTGCCTGGTCCTGGGCGCGGTGGGCCTGGTGCTCCAGCAGCCGAAGATGCGCTGGGCCTTTTACGGCGCCATGGTGGTCTGCGGCGCCATCGGCACCTGGTACAGCGTCCAGGCCTTCGGCGTCGCGGGCGGGCTGTAGACCGGGCTCAGCGCGGATCCAGCAGCCGCCCCAGGAAGAGCACCGCGCCGGTCTGGCGGTCCAGGATCGCGTAGAGGAAGGGCCGGTCCACCGAGACGGTGACCGGGTCCTCCGGGATCCCGCCCGTCTCGAAGACGACCGCCGTGGCCGCCGCGGCCTCCGTGCCCTCCTCGTCGACCGTGATCACCGCCTGGTGCAGCACGTCGTCGATCGTCAGCGGCAGGCTCCCGCTGATCCCGGTGAAGTCGGCGGCGGCGCCGAAGGCGGTGGACATGCCCAGGTTCCCCAGCGCCGACACCAGGCTGTAGTCGGAGCGCGTCTCCCAGCGCGGGAGCGTGAGCGCCACCGACTGGTTGTCGAGCGCGCCCCAGATGGCCTCAAACGCGTCCACGTCCAGGCTGGCCTCGAAGGAAGAGAAGGTGTCCGCCTCGGGGATCAGCAGGAGCATGCTGAACATCTCGCCGTCGTAGGGGAGCTCGACCGCCTGGTAGCCCTCGTCCTCGGCGTAGCGCGCGCTCACCGTGCCGCGCATCATCGGGACCGTGGCGGCCTCCCCGGAGATCGTCGTGAACTCGCCGTCCACGGTGTCCTCCTCCTCGAAGGCCGTGTTCCAGGAGGCCTTGAACAGGACGGCGTTGGTCAGCACCAGCGGCGTCCCGGCGTCGATGGTCCCCTCCGCCAGCAGCTCCGGGATCATGCCCTCGGTGACCTCGGAGATGTGGGCGTTGATCGCCTCGCGCGCCGCCTCCGGGTCCGCGGCGAAGTCCACCGTCCATGCCCCCGCCCCGTAGTGCATGGCCAGCGTGTCCAGCCAGTCCGTCTCGATGTCGGCCCCCTCCTGGGCCCACACGGAGTTCACCAGGTTCAGGGTGAAGGGCTGAGAGGCGTCCACCGCCTCGTCCTCGCGCCCCACGAGCGCGAGATCCAGCGCGTTCATGGCCGGGTGTGTGCCCTCCTGCCCCAGCGTGAGCGAGAGCGCCTCCTCCATCCCCGCCTCGGTGTCGCCGCGCGCCCCCGCGTAGGCCATCGCCAGGGCCACGGACACGCTGTGCGGGGAGAAGAACAGATCGTCCTGGTTCGTGGCGACGAGCTGCTGGTAGAGCCGGAGCGCGAAGGTCGTGTCGTCGTGGACCTGCTCCGCCAGCTCCGCCTCCGAGCAGTCCGGCGAGGTCTCTCGCTCCCGGTCGCTGTGGACGTAGGTGAGCCCCTCCGGGTGGGCGCTGTCGCTGTCCTGGGGAGACCCGCCGTCCTTGTCCTTTTGGCAGGACAGCAGCAGGGGGAGCAGGGGGATCATCATGCGCATGGTCAAGGTGCCTCCGGGTGGGAGAGCATGCAAAATTCGTGCTGAATCACGAGCCTTGCAGGTTCGCGGCCACCATCTTCGTATAATGCTCACGAAGCTGCGATAGGAAAGGGGCGAGGCCGCAGCGGTCCAGCCCGCGGAGGGGGGCCAGGTCCAGGGCCAGCGCTGCCAGGACCTGCGCGCTCTCCTGGGAGGACGGGGTGGTCGCGGGCTGCGCCTCCAGGGGGCGGCGATCGGGGTCCAGCACGGCGCGCGCGACCCGCTTGGCGTGGTGCCGCGCGTCCTTCGGCCTCGTGCTCAGGCGATGCGGCTCGGCGGCGGGGTCGAAGCCCAGCGCGCGGTGCAGATCTTGAATCCTCGGCCGAAGGCGCGGGCTCTGGGCCAGCAGCGGGATCAGCCAGCCCTCGGCGGTGGGCTCGCACACGCCGGGGAGCACCACCGTGATCCGGGGCGCCCTGCGCGAGGCGAGGTGCTCCTTCACGCGCTCAGCGGCCCGGTGGCGCTCGGGCTCGCCGTCCTCGTCCAGGAGGATCAGCAGGAGGTCTGGGGGGCTGGCCTCGGACTCCGCCAGGACCACCGCGTCCAGGAGCTCCGTGGCGGCGCCCTCGGGCTCCGCTCCCAGGCGTCGGCTCCGGTAGAAGGGCCTCCCGCTGGGGGCCTGTCGCGCGCGGAGCCGGGCCGTGGCGCCGCGGATCGCGGACCAGCTTCGCCCGGTCTCGGGGTCCGGCGACCAGACGCGCAGCCGGTCCAGGTCCGCGCCCTCACCGTGGAGCTCTCTCAGGGTCGCGTCGCCGAGCACGGTCAACAACAGGTCGTGCGCCGCGTCATCCCCTGCCTTCCTGACCCGCAATGGTCCTTCAGCCATGACCCAGCACCCACTCCTCCCCGAAGTTCGCCCACAGCTCGCCCGGCCGCAGCGCCCCCGCCCAGCGCGCGTACTCGGGCAGGGCGGTGAGCGGCTTCGCCACCGTGTGGCCCTGCTCGTCGAGCGCCAGGACCCGCACCTCCTCGGCCTCGAAGCTGTCCACGAGCACCGGGGCGTGGCTGGTACAGATGACCTGGACCTCCGGCCGGCGCTGCTGCACGCGGCGGATGGCCTGGACGATCTCGTGCTGCGCCGAGAGGTGCAGCCCGCGATCGAGGTCGTCGAGCAGGATGATCTCGGGCAGCTCGGGGGCGTGAAGGGCGGTCAGAAGGCCAAGCGCGAGGAGGGTCCCCTCGCTGGCGAGCTCGGCGGGGATGCGGCCCGCGCCGCGCAGCACGAGATCGAGGGCGTAGGCGCTCTGCGTGCCACGCTCCTCAGGACTTGTCATGCGGACATAGAGCCGCTCGAAGCTGGGCACCACCGCGTGCAGGTCGTCCCGGATCGCGGCATAGGACTCAGGATAGTTGGCCGCGATGTGCAGGAGCAGCGTGGCGAGACCGTAGCCGCTGGGCGCGATCTGGTCGAGGGGCGCCTCCATCGGAGAGGGGGCCAGCAGAGCGGCCCGCTCGAGGCTCAGACGCTGCGCCCGCCAGGAGAGGCCCCTGCCGAGCAACGAGTTCATGCTCACCTGGGCCTGCCCGCTGGAGGAAAGGGCGTCCTCGTGACTCAGCGCGGCATGGTCGCCGTCAGCCTGCGCGCGCACGAGGGTCCGTTGATACCAGTTCTGTTGGACATTGGGGCCAATTCGAACCGAGAGGGAGGCGTGGCCCGAGTGTCCCTCCCAGAGAACATCGCCTACACCACGCCACGTCCTGGGCGGTTCGCCTGTGCGCCCGAGCACGCGCCCCGGACCTGACAGCGTGTTGCTGACTGGATCGTCCGCGTGGGACATCGCGCAGAGCCGCTCGATCTCGTCCAGGATCGTGCTCTTCCCGCAGGCGTTCCGACCCACCAGCACCGTCAGCCGGCCCAGCTCCAGGCTGAGATCGGCCAGCGCGCGGATGTTCTGGAATCGCACACGGTCCAGCATGTCCGCTCTTTACTCCTCTCCCGCCGCGACCGCCACTCCGCCCGCCTGCCCCACCCCCACCATCAGCCGCGCGGCCGGGGCCCCGACACCCGGGGCCAGGCCGAGCCCCAGGCCGGCGCGCAGGAACTGACCGTCGGTCATTTCGCGCTGGAGGCCGAGCAGGCCCTCCAGGGGGGAGCTCTGGGCGGCGCCGAAGGGTGCGAGGCCCAGCGCCCCGGCCAGCTCCAGCGAGAGGTGGGTGCGCTGGCCGAGCAGGCGCTGCAGGGCGCCGCGGGTGAGGAGCTGCCGGGCCTGGGAGGGGCCCTCCTCCTCGTGGTAGAGGACCAGATCCACCCGGGGTTGTAGTCTGACTCCGCCGTTGAGGCACAACCTCCAGGGCCCGGCCTCCCCGTCGAGGACGGCCGCGGCCTCCAGCGTGGGCCCGCCGTCCCCCAGCCACAGCGCGGCGCCGCCCAGCGGCAGCGTCAGGTCCAGGCTCAGGGCCGGCGCGACCTTCGCGCCCGACCACGGCGAGACCAGCAGCCCGAGCCCCGGATCCCCCGCCGCCACCGACGGCTGCTCCAGGCCCTCCGCCCGCAGGAGCGCGCCCACGGGCAGGCGCCCGGCCACGCGCACGGGCCCCAGGCGCAGGCCCGCCGCCGCGCGCAGCGTCGCCAGGTCGCTGACGAGCGCGTAGGGCTCCGTCTGGTTGTAGGCCATCAGGGCGTTGTGGGCCAGCGAGGCGTCCAGCCGCGCCTCCCAGCGCTCGGGCAGGCGCGCCCCGTCCACCGCCAGCAGGCCGCCCGCGTCCACCGGGGCGTGCAGCCCGTCCGCCGCCAGGGTCCCGCCCAGGTCCGCCGCCAGCGCGCTCGCGATCAGCCAGATCATGGCCCCACCCCCGGCGGTACGCTGAGGCGCCGCGGCTCGCTGGGCAGGCCCTCGAAGCCGAAGCGGTCCAGCGGCGAGACCCGCCACCAGTAGCCGTCCACCCGGAAGGGCAGGAAGAGGAAGTCCGGCTGCCACTCGGGGAAGGGCACGTCCTCCTGGTGGACCACCTCGGCGAAGTCCGGGCTGGTGGAGACCTGCACCCGGTAGCCGAGCGCGCGCGGCACGCTGGCCCAGCGGAAGTCCGGCCAGGTGAGCGCCGCCCCCTCCTCCGGCGTGAAGAGCGCCCCGCCGGAGAGCAGCCCGCGGGGGGCCTCCGGCGCCTGGCCCTCGCGCACCCGCGTGCCCTGCTTCGCCTCCAGGGTGACCTCCTGGCCGGCGCCCATGACCGAGACCGGGGCCGTGATCGCCTCCGTGCGCGTGGCCCCCGGCTCCAGCGTGACGCGGAACCCGCCCGCCTCCCCGGTGGACAGCCCGCTGGGCGTGCCCACGATGACGTCTCCCGGCCGCTCCGGCGTGCCCCGCACCGCCACCGAGCCCTCGCGCATGTTGACCAGCGAGCTCCGGTGCCCCGCCCGCGCCGCCGCCCCGTCCAGGGTCAGGCAGGTGTTGGGCAGCAGGGTCAGGTCGTCGTGGGCGTAGCTGTCCAGGTCGCGCGCCAGCCGGATCGCGGCGAAGCTCTCGGCGTCCGTGCAGATCTCCGTGCCCAGCGGCAGCACCATCTGAGGCCGCAGGGGCGTGGGCTCCTGGCCGGGCAGGCGCGCCGTCCCCGTGCCGCGCACCGCCGTGACCAGGCCCTGCTGCTCCTGGGAGCCCTGGCTGGCCGGGGGCAGGTAGAGCACCGTCCCCACCGCCGGCTGGGCCGCCGCCCCCAGCTTGTTCAGCGCGCGGATCTCGGCGACCTGGCCGGGCTCGCCGAGCTCACTGGCGATGGACTCCACCGTGTCGCCGGGGCGCACCACCCAGTGCTCGGCGGCCAGGGCCGCGCAGATCAGGAGGAGCGCGATCATGGCGTGCGCTCCGGGGGCACGGCCAGGATGTTGCATGCGCGCTGCGTCGCCGGGTCCTTGTTGGGATCGGCCGGTGGCGGGTCCAGGTAGGCGATGCGATCGGCGGGCACGCCCGCGGCCAGCAGGGCGGCGCCCACGTTCAGCCCGCGCTCGCGCGCCAGGCGGTTGTTGACGTTCAAAGAGCCCTCATACGAGTACGCGCCTTGCAGCACGAAGCTCCAGCCCGCCGCGTTGGTCGCGATCTGTCGAATGCGCTCCAGGTTGGACGCCGACAGCTCACTCACGCCCTGGGCGAAGAGGATCTGGGTGGGCGGCGGGGCCTTGGCCCGGATCCAGACCGCGTAGCCATTGGCCAGGGCCGCCTTGTACTCCTGGCGCACGCCGCCCGCCAGCACCTCCACCGTGACCCGGCCCTCGGGCGCCTGCATCAGGGCGAGCCCGCGGCCGTCCACGGGGAGCGCGACCCCGCCCACGCGCACGGTGTCGCCCGGGTGGGCCAGCACCAGCAGCGCGCCGCGATCCTCGGCCGGCTCCAGGCTGACCTCCTGCTTCCCCTCAGCGTGGACGTGCTCGGGGACGTAGCCGGCGGCGACCAGCTCCAGCGTGGCCTCCGGCGAGAGCGGCTCGTCCAGGCCCGCCAGCAGGAGCTCGGCCTGGCTGGCCGGGACCCAGGCGCAGACCGGGTGCGGCACCCAGACCTCGGCCTCCGCGGGGACCAGCTCCAGGTCCAGGGGCTCGCGGGGCTTCGGAGGGGGCGGTGGGGGCGGGGCCTCGACCACGGCCGGGGTGGGCGTCGCGGGCGGGGGCGGGACGAGCAGGCTCAGGGAGAGGGTGGCGCCCCCGCGAAGATCGGCGTCTGCTCGGCTCAGCTCCCAGCCGGCGGAGACCCGGGGCGTGAGGCGGCGGCGGGCCGGCAGGTCCACGCTGAGCCCCAGCGCGCCGGCGGGTCCGGGCCCGAAGAGCTCGAGGCCGACGTCCGCCCAGGCCGACAGCGCCGCGGCCCCGGTCCAGGGCTCGGACAGGTAGAGGCGCGGCCCCAGCATCGCGGTGAAGTGCGCGTCCGGCTGGCTGGCGGCCGAGGTGGAGCGCAGCTCCAACATCCAACGCTCGCCTGCGCGCGCCGAGAGCACCACCTCGTGGCCCAGGCCGCCCTCGCCCGCCGTGTCCTCGGCTCCGAACCGACCTTGAACGCCGCCCGAGAGGGCGAGATCGGCGGCCAGGGCGACGGGGAGCAGCAGGAGGAGCACGTTCACTTCCGGGTGAGCGTGAAGCGTACCACCGTCCCGCCGTTGTTCGCGTGGAAGGATCCACTCATGCGCGCGCCGTCCGGTGTGAGCGTCGCGGTGTAGGTCCCGGCGTCATCGGTCTGCTCTTCGTCCTCCAGGCGCAGGGTGCGGCTCTGCTCGTCCCAGGTGCCGCGGACCTTGGAGCTGACGGAGCTGGGGCCGAAGCTGACGATGAGCTCGCCGCCGAGGGAGGCGCCGCGGGCGTGGAGGGTGAGATCCATTGGGCGGCCGTTGAGGCTGCCTTCCCAGGTGCCGGCGGGGGGGGAGGAGGAAGGGAGCTCGGGTGGGGGGGTGGGGGTGGGTTTGGGGGTGGCCTTGGGGGCGGCATCGGCATCGACATCGACATCGACATCGACATCGACATCGACATCGACAACGACATCGGCATCGGCATCGGCATCGGCATCGGCATCGGCATCGGCATCGACAACGGCATCGGCATCGGGGGCGGCATCGACAACGGCATCGGCATCGGCATCGGGGGTGGCGTTGGCCTGGGGCGTGGCGTCGGGCTTGGGGTCGGGGGCGGGGGCGGGGGCGGCTCTTGGAGGGAGGTCGGGGATGGGATCGGGGGTGGGGCGGAGGAGGATGGCGAGGGCGATGAGGAGGGCGAAGAGACCGGCGAGGGCGAGGAGGCGGCGGTCGGGGGTGAGGGTGGGTGACACCGCGGGTGGTGGCGCGGGTGGTGTCGTGGGTGGTGTCGTGGGCGGTGTCGCGGGCGGTGCGAGCGCCGAGGCGTGGGTCTCTTCGGGCTCGGCTACGAGGGTCTCGCCGCTGCCGGGGGGGACGGGGATGGCGAAGGTGGCGGAGTCGGGGGGCTCGGGGAGAGGGCCGGGCCAGGCGTCGCGGGCGCGGGGGAGGTCGTCGCGGCTGGCCTCGCCCTCGATGAGGAGGGTGCCGGTGGCGCCGTCGACGCGGGACTCCTGGGCGGCGACGAGGGGAGGGAGCGCGCTCTCGGCCCAGTCGCGCAGGAGGGGGCCGTCCTTGGCGTGGCGGAGCCGGGTGAGGCGGCGCTCGAGCTCGCGGGCGACAGGGCGGCGGGCGGGATCGTAGTCGAGGAGCTCGCTGAGGAGGGCGATCACGTCGCCGTGCGCAGGACCGAGGGCGTCCGAGAGGCGGGTGAGGCGGGCGCTCACGAGCTCCGCATGCAGGTGCTCGCGCGGGCTGGCGCGGCCGAGCTGCTCGCCCAGCAGCATCTCGTAGAGGGTGCCGCCCACGGCGTAGAGGTCGGCCTCGGGCCCGTTCTCGAAGAGGAAGCGCTCGGGCGCCATGTAGTCGGGGGTGCCGTAGGCCTGGCTCTGGGTGTTCGACTCGCGGTCGCCGAATTCGGCGCGGGCGATGCCGAAGTCGAGGATCTTCACCTCGCCCAGCGCGGTGACGCAGAGGTTGGCCGGCTTGATGTCGCGGTGCAGCAGGTGAAGCGGCGTGTCGTCGGGGCCCGCGGCGTTGTAGGCGGCATGCAGGGCGCTCACGACCTCGGCCGCGATCTCCAGGGCGGGGCCGAGGGGGATGGGGCCCTTCTCCAGGATGGTCTTGAGGTCCCGGCCCTCGACGTACTCCATCACCACGGTCCAGCGCCCGTCGAGCTGCACGAGCGCGTCCACCTTGACGATGGCCCGGTGCTGCACGAGGCCCAGCACGCGCGCCTCGTCGCGGAGCCGGCGGGCGAGCTCACGGACCTCGGCCACCTCCGGGTTCAGGACCTTCAAGGCGACGGGCTTGGAGAAGCCCCCCTCGCCCAGGAGGCGCGCGCGGTAGACGGTGCCGAAGCCGCCCTGGCCCAGCACGGAGAGGAGACGGTAGCGCCGCGCCTGCGACAAGCGGGTGACCTCCGGGGGAGGATTCTAGCACGGCCTGGGCGGAGGAGAGGTGCCTGCGTTGGACCGTGGACCTCAAGGTCGGCTGCGCTCGGGCGGCGACGCATCGGACGGCCTGGTGTCTGTCATTATCGATTATCTATTATTCAGAAGCTCAACCCCGGGATCACCCGCAGCAGCCCGTAGCTCCCGCGCGCGCCTGGGCCGCCGGACACGAGGTCGGCCAGCCCGTCGCCGGTCATGTCCTCGCCGCCCGCCACGGACCAGCCGAGCTTCTCGTCGGCGCCGCTGGCCTTGAAGACGGCGTCGGCGTCCTGGAGCGCGAAGCTGCCCTCCTCGATCTCGTACCACAGGCTGAAGGCGCCGTAGATCCCGAGCTCCGACCAGCTGGACGCGCCGACCAGCACCTCGTCGTCGCCGTCGCCGTCCATGTCCCCGCCGCTGGCCACGGCGTTGCCGACGGCGGCGCTCTCCTGGCCGGCGATCTCAAAGGCGAGGCTCAAGCCGCCCTCGTCCAGGGCCGCCCTCCCGCCCCAGGCCAGCCAGGCGGCGCCGTCGTAGGGGCCGCGCAGAGAGCAGGTGGGGCCCCCGAAGAGCAGATCGGCGTAGCCGTCGGCGTTGGCGTCGGGCGCCGCCACGCTCACCCCGCCGTAGCAGGCCTCGTAGGGCGCCAGGAGGGAGGGGCTGTCGTCCAGCAGCGTCCCGCCCAGGTCCCCTGCGCTCACCACGAAGACGCCGCCGTGGGCCTCTCCGCCGTCCTCCGCCAGCATGGGCGCGCCGACCAGCAGCTCGTCCACGCCGTCCCCGTCCAGGTCTCCCGCGCCCAGCCCGGGGTTCTTCTCCTTGTCGTAGGCCTCGGCGCTCAGCACGGCGCCCGCCTCGAAGCTCCCCGCGTCGCCCAGGCTGTAGAGGTGGACGCCGCCGTCCACGGAGGTGGGCCCCTCCTCGTAGAAGCGCGCCCCCAGCGCCAGATCGGGGGAGCCGTCCCCGTCGATGTCGAAGCCCCCCAGCGCCGTGGCCCCCAGGTGCTGCCCGTAGGTGGGCGGCAGGAGCTCCTGGTCGGGCGACATCTCCGCGCCGGTGAGCAGGGCGTCGCGCAGGTCGAAGAACAGGAAGTAAGCCTCGTTTGAGCCGGATCCCACCCCCAGACCCACCACGCCCTCGCCGCTCAGGTCCCCGAGCCCGGCGATCCCGTAGCCGACCATGTCCCACTCCGACGGCCCCAGCCAGCTGGCCTCGGCCTCGGACATCTCGCGCTCGCCGCTGACCAGCGGGCCCTGGTAGACGAAGACCATGCCGTTGTCCAGCACGTCGTAGCTCGCGTTGATCGCCGGCGCGCTGGTCACCAGCTCGGCGTCCCCGTCCCCGTCCATGTCGCCCGGCAGGAGCACCTCCTTGCCCCCGTAGCCCTCCAGCTCGTCCCCGAGGATGGCGGCGTGCTGCACGTCCTCGGCGTCGTACTGGCCGTCCCAGGGACAGCCGGCGCTGCCGTCGCAGTCGTTGTCCTTGCCGTCCCCGCAGACCTCGGCGACCTCGGGGTTGATCTGCGCGTCGGCGTCGTCGCAGTCCCCGGCCACCGCCACCGCGCCCACCGGGTCCTCGCAGCTCGTCGCCACCAGCGCGTCGCCGAAGCCGTCCCCGTCCGAGTCCGCGTACCAGTCCGTGGGGTCGATGGCGTCGTCCTCGTCGGTGGCCTCGTCGCAGTCGTTGTCCACCCCGTCGCAGCGCTCGGGGGCGCCCGGGTTGACGTCGAACTCCGTGGGTCCACAGTCGTCGTCGCCCACGTAGCCGTCTCCGTCGGCGTCTCCCCAGCTCGCGTCCGCCGAGTCGAGCGTCTCGCCGCCCAGGAAGGGGCCCTGGAGCGTGCAGCCGGCGAGGAGCAGGAGCAGGGTTGCGCGCATCAGAAGCTCAGCCCCTGGAAGACGCGGACCAGGCCGTAACCGCCGCCGTACTTGGGGCCGGTCGCCGCGAGGTCGGCCAGCCCGTCCCCCGAGAGATCCTGCCCGCTGGCCACCGCGTAGCCCAGCATCTCGTCGGCGCCGGCCGCCTCGAAGATGGCGCTGGCCTGGTCGAAGTCGTAGGAGCCCTCGGCCGGGTCGTACCAGAGCCCCACCGCGCCGTAGCTCCCGTCCTCCGACCACTGGGGCGCGCCGATGATCAGCTCGTCGTCGCCGAGCGTGTCGCCGTCCAGGTCCCCGCCGGCCACCTCCTCGCCCACCGTGCCCGAGCTCCCGGTGCCGCGGACCTCGAAGACGATCTCCAGCCCCCCGTCCCCGCTGGCCCCCGCCCCGCCCGGCGCCAGCCAGGCGCCGCCGTCGTAGGCGCGATCGTAGCGGCACGCGGGGCCGCCGAAGAGCAGGTCCGCGTAGCCGTCGCCGTCGGCGTCCAGCGCCGCGACGCTGTCGCCCGCCCAGCAGCCCTCGTCCGGCGCGGCCAGGGCCCCGGCGCTGTCCAGGGTCCCCGCGCTGAGATCGGCCGCCGTCGCCAGGTAGACCCCGCCGCTGGCGCTCCCGTCCCCGTCCTGGTCCAGCTCGGGCGCCCCCACCAGCAGGTCGGCGAGCCCGTCGCCGTCCAGGTCCCCCGTGGCCAGCCCGGGGTTGCGATCCAGGCTCTGACCCTCCGCCTGCAGGGTGACCCGCTCCACGAATTCGCCCGAGTCCTCCAGGCTGAGCAGGTAGGCTCCGCCCGTCAGCGTGTACGACCCCCCGTCGTAGCGCCGCGACCCCAGGGCCAGCTCCGACCAGCCGTCCCCGTCCAGGTCGAAGCCGCCCGCCGCGGTCTGGCCGACGTACTGGCCCCAGGAGCCGAGGCTGATGGACTGGTCGGGCTCGGGCGCCTCTCCCCCGCTCAGCGCGTCGCGCAGGTCGAAGAGGAGCACGTAGGGGTCGCTGTTCAGGTTGCTCACGCCGAGGCCGACCACGCCCTCTCCGCTGAGATCGCCCAGGCTGGTCAGCCCCACGCCCACGTTGTCGTTGGAGGCGGCCCCGAACCAGGCCCCGTCCGCGTCGGAGAGCGCCTGCTCCCCCTGCTCCAGCGGGCCGGTGAAGAAGCTCACGCTGCCGGCGTCCTTGGCGCCCCCGGCCTCCTCGGCGTAGGGGGCGCCGATGACCAGGTCGGCGAGGCCGTCGCCGTCCAGATCGCCCGGGATGGCCACGTCCTTGCCCACCCAGGTCCCGGCCTCGTCGCTGGCGATCACCGCGTACTGCACGTCTTCGGAGGCGTACTGACCCTCCCAGGCGCAGCCCTCGGCGATCCCGTCACAGTCGTTGTCCTTGCCGTCCCCGCAGGCCTCGCCCGCCCCGGGGTGGATGTTGGCGTCCTCGCCGTCGCAGTCGTCGCCGCGATCCACGGTCCCCGAGGGGTCCTCGCAGCTCGTCGCCACCCAGGTCTCGCCGTAGCCGTCCTGGTCGGCGTCCGTGTACCAGTCCTTCGGGTCGATCGCGTCCTCTTCGTCGGCCGGGCCGTCGCAGTCATTGTCCACCCCGTCGCACCGCTCGGGCGCGCCCGGGTTGACGTTGAAGTCCGTCGGATCGCAGTCGTCGGCGCCCACGTAGCCGTCGCCGTCGGCGTCCCCCCAGCCCGTCTCCGCCGAGTCCAGGGTCTCTCCCTCCAGGAAGGGGCCCTCGAGCTCGCATCCGGCCAGGATCACGAAGAGGAGCGCGCGCATCTGGACCTCCACAGCGTCACGGCGAAGAGCAGGGCGAGGGCGACGGCGCCGCTCCCGTCGGGGGCGGTGGTGCAGGCGCCGGACCCTCCCGAGAGGTACAAGGGATCCTGCCCCTCGTCGCCACTCCATACAATCCCGTCGCAGTCCAGGTCCTCCTTGCTGTCCAGGGGCTCCTCGATCTCGGGGTTCACCCCCGGGTCTCCGTCGTTGCAGTCGTCGCCGCAGCAGTAGAGCGAGAGGTGGCCGTCGGCGTCCCGGTCGCACTCGGCCAGGCTGAGGTCGGTCGTGCACCCCGTGTCGCCCCCCGTCTCGGCGCGGGCGTGCGAGCTCCAGGCGGCGAGGGTCAGGGCGAGCGTCATGGGACCTCCCGCCCCGAGCTTAGCCGAGGCCGAGGCGCCGCGCGATCTCCTCCTCCGGCAGGGTCCAGCCCACCAGCGCCGGGCGGCCGTCCACCTCCAGGATCGGGCGCTTCAGCAGCATCGGATCCGCGGCGAAGGCCGCCGTCCACGCCGCGTCCCCCCAGCCCTCCTTCTCCGGGCCCAGCGCCCGGTAGGAGCCGCCGCTGAGGTTGCGCATGGGCAGCGCCCCGAAGGCTGCCACCCAGCGCGCGACGGTCTCGGGCGAGGGCGGGGTGGCGCGCAGGTCCACGTCCGTGAACGCGAGCCCGCGGGCGGCGAGCCAGGCGCGGGCCTTCTTCACGGTGCCGCAGGAGGGGATTCCATAGACGGTGATCATCGGGAGCTCCAGGAGAGCCCAGGATCTAACGCGGGCCCCGCGCCGCGGCCCAGCCCACCCCCATCAGCGTGAGCAGCGCCGCCAGGACCACCGGCAGGTCGCCCACCCGCGCGTAGAGCGTGGGCACGCGCCCCACCGGCATCTCCAGGACCCGGACCAGCCCCTCCTCCGGCGGCAGCCAGCCCCGCGCCCGGCCGTGGGCGTCGAAGGCGGCCGAGGTGGACCAGCGCACCGGGCGCACCACGGGCACCCCGCTCTCGACGGCCCGCGCCGCCGCCATCTCCGCATGCTGCGGGTCGATCCCCGCCCAGTCCGAGCTCGGCACCACCACCAGATCCGCCCCCAGCTGGGCGTACTCCCGGGCCAGGGCGGGGAAGTCGTAGTCGTAGCAGATGGCGATCCCGGCCCGACCCCAGGCCGTCTCCACCAGGGCCAGCGGCGCCGTGCCGCGCTCGGACGGCTCGCCGGGCACCGGGTGGTGCTTGGCGTAGACCTGCAGGAGCTCGCCCTCGGGCGAGAACCAGGCCGCCTCGTTGCGGTAGCGCATCGGGCTCGCCGAGATGAGCACGCCGTAGCCCACGACCAGATCCACCTCGAGACGCCGCGCCGCCGAGGAGGCGCGGACCATGAAGGCGGCCTCGTCCGCCGGATCCAGCATGGCGGCGGCCTCGTTCCAGGCGATGAGCGCCGCGCCCTGGGCCGCGGCCTCGTCCGTGCGGGCGAAGAGGCGGTCCAGATCCTTGGCGCGCTCCTGGGCGGCGGGCAGGCCCTCGGGCCCGGGGCCGCGATCGGTGCTCACCAGCCCCACCCGCAGCGGGCGGCCCGGGGTGGGGCCGTCCATCCGGGCCGAGCCCGCCACCAGCAGCCCCGCCGTGATCGCCGCCAGCCCCGCGCCTGCCCGCCCCACGCGGTCCCCCAGCGCCAGCCCCGCCAGCGTGGCCGCCGTGGCCCCCGCCAGCGCGCTCACCAGCCCCGGGCCCAGCCAGGCGCTCCACTGGAGCACCAGCGGGCTCCGCACCTGGCTGGCGATCTGGGTCCCCCAGGAGCCGAGCTCGCTCAGGCTCCAGGTCGCCACGTCCCCCAGCGCGGCCAGCGCGCCGAAGCACAGGATCGCCGCCAGGGGCCCCGCCCTCCGCCGCGCCTGCACCCAGACCAGGACCAGCGCGAATCCTGTGAGCGCCGCGGGCAGCCCGAACGCGGGCGCCATCGCCATGGGCACGGGCGGCGTGACGATCTTGGCCACCTGGAGGGAGCTGGCCAGGATCAGCGCGCCGAGCAGCAGCCCGCGCGCCCGCCAGCCCTGGGTCCGCGCGGCGAAGATCAGCCAGGGCGCAGGCGCCACCCAGGCCACCAGGGGGGCGCTGACGCGGTAGGCCGCCAGGGGCGTGAGCGCGAGGGCCAGCAGCAGCCAGGGCCAGGCGGAGGGGGAGCGTTCGGGTTCGCGGCTCATGTGGCCTCCCGGAGCGGAGGGTTCTGGAGCAGCAGGCGGAGCTGCGCCTGCCAGATGGGGCCCACCAGGGACGGGTCCAGCTTGCGCAGGACCAGCGGCGTGCCGAAGAAGAGCGCGGCCAGCGTGATGACCAGCAGGCGGAGGTCGGTCCCCGGGGGCAGCTCGCCCTTCGCCAGCGCCTCCTCCGCCAGCGTGGGCAGCAGCACCTCCAGCCCGGCGGCCGGCAGGCTGTCCAGGTCGTCCAGGTCGGGGAAGCGCAGGGCGCGCTCCGCGGGCGTGACCGGCAGGAGCTCCGGCGCGCGATCCAGCCGCGCCTGCCCCGCCAGCACCTCGCCCATCACCCGGGGCGAGGCCGAGACCGCCGCCGCCGTCCGCGCGAAGATCTCGGCGATGCCCGCCAGCGGCCCGCGCTCCCGGGAGGCCCGGCGGGCATGCCAGCCCATCTCCAGGCCCCAGAGCTGCACGAAGTAGACGATGAGCGCGTCTTTGGAGCCGAAGTAGTTGAAGAAGCTGGCCTCCGAGACCTCCGCCGCCTGGCAGAGCTCGCGGACGGAGATCTCCTCGGTGGGTCGGGTCTCCACGCGCTCCAGCCATGCGTCGAGCAGGGCCAGGCGCGCGCGGGCATGCTTGCGAGCGCGCAGGTTGTAGTCCACGCGAAATTTATAGCGCGCTCTAAAATTTGCGTCAACTACATCGTCACGGCTCCGTCGGCGCGAAGGCCAGCGGGTAGGACACGATCACGACTCCCCCGCCAGGGACGGGCGGAAAGCGCATCTCCTCGAACTGCCGGGTCAGGCAGGTGGGCGCGCCCGGGGCGCTGATGTCCGAGCGGCGCAGCTCGGCCTTGGACACGCTCCCGTCTCCCGAGATCAGGAACTTGATCGTCGCCGCTCCGCCCGCGCTGAAGCCCTTCCACGTCACGCAGGCGGCGAGGGCCGGGAAGCGCGCGCGGACGACGGGGGCGATCTGCTCCCGCTTCAGGGCGCCGATGATGATGATCTCCCCGCCCGTCTGCACGCTGGCGCCCGCGGCGGCGCCCTCGCCCTCCCCGCCGCTCAGCACCGGCACCTCCGCGCTCAGCAGGCAGGGCACCGGCTCCTCCTCGGGAGCGGCCGCCTCGAGCCCGGCCAGGCACAGGCTCACCACGTCCTGCGCGGTCCAGGAGGAGGCGGGCACCAGCAGCAGGGCCCGCGCCTCCGCCGCCCGCATCGCCTCCGTCACCTGCCCCGCCGCCTCCGGGCCGGGCGTGACCCGCAGCGAGGCGCCCTCGCCCGACAGCCCCGTCCCTCCGACGATGAGCGGCGTCCAACCGCCCTCCAGCCGCGCCAGACCCCAGGGCTGGGCCGCGTCGGAGAGCTCGCCCGGGGCCAGCACGGCCAGGGGGAGCCCGCGCAGGCTGGCCGCGGCGATCCGCCCGCTCAGGAAGGCCGGGACCTCCGGGCGATCCGCGGGCAGCGCCAGCAGGCGCAGCGTGGGCGCCTCCCCCTCCACCGCGGGCGAGGCCAGGTGCATGTCCAGGAGCTCGGTGGCCGGCAGGGTGGCGGGCACGGCGGCGACCAGCGGGCCCGCGGGGGGCTCGCCCGGGTGCATCACCTCCCAGCCCAGGGCGCCCAGGATCAGCCACTCGTCCCCCGAGGGCGCGATCAGCGTCCCCTCCCAGCCCTCGAGGGCGGCGTGCTCGCCCGCGGGGAGGGAGGGCAGCGGCCCCACGCGCTGACGGAGCTGCTCGTAGCGGGCCTCGGGCGTCAGCAGGACCGCCGGCTTCATCGCCAGCAGGGCCACCGCCAGCGCCGCCACCCCCAGCATCCCCACCGCGCCGGAGACCATCAGGTCCGCGCTCAGCCGCTCCCCCTGCGAGCGCAGCCGGGGCACCGCCGAGAAGACGGCCATCAGCAGGGCCACCAGCAGCGCCCCGCCCCCCACCATCAGCACGTCCAGCTCGCGGGCGGCGCTCTCGACCACCAGCGTCAGGCCGATGGCGGGATCCGGGTCGATCATCGCCGCCAGCTCGTCCGCCCGCGCCGAGGCCAGCCCCGCCCCCAGCGCCGCCGCCACCCCGAAGGGCCCCAGCACGCAGACCGCCAGACCCAGGCGGGCGGCGCGCTGCTCCGAGTCCGGGCTGGAGCGCAGCCCGCAGAGGGCCGTGGCCGCCCCCATCGCCAGCAGCGTGACGCAGACCGGCAGCACCCCGCCCGCGTGGCCCGTGGCAAAGGCCAGCACCAGCAGGGCCGGCGCCCCCAGCACGCCCATCAGCCCCGCCGGCTGGCCGAGGCCGAAGCGCCACCTTCCCCGGGGGCCGTGCCCCAGCAGGCTGGCCAGCGCCGCCCACAGCGCGCTCCAGCTCATCACCACCGCCGCCGAGCCCAGGCCCAGCGTGAAGCCGCCCAGGCACTCCGACAGCCCCGCGGCGGCGATGAGCCCCAGGTGCTCCGGGGCCACGGCGCCGAGGGCCGCGAGCATCGCCCTCGCCCCCAGCAGCGCGGCCAGCGCCCCCAGCCCCACGCAGGCGATGGGGATCAGCACCCAGGCCGTGATCGGCAGGCGGTAGCGCGCGCCCACCACCCCCATCGCGGGCGCCGCCCCCAGCCCCAGGGCGGCGAGGGCGAGCAGCGGCCAGGCCAGGAAGCCGGTGCCGCGGATCAGCGAGAGGAGCTCATCCAGCATCCCGAGAGTGTATAACAGGCGAAGTCCCCTCGCAATCCTTTGGGCTCGTCCTACTTCGCGCTCTCCACCTGGCCCTTTCGGCGGGACAGCCAGGCGCTCGAGCCCACCCCCTTGCTCATCGCGTTCTGCTTGTACGCCTGGCCTTCGCCGCTGAACGAGTCGCTCACCTGCTGCTCGAGCCAGCCCAGCTCGCCCAGGTTCTGGTCCACGGCGGCCGAGCCCACCACGCTGTTGGTGGCCTGCGTGCGGGAGCGGTAGTCGCGGATGCTGGCCTCGGCGGTGGCCTTGTCCCCGGCCTTGACGGCGTCGGCCACCTGCTGGCGCAGCAGGTTGTACTCCTCGGTCACCACCGCCTCGCTCCAGGTCGCCTGATCGACGCTGGCCAGGGCCGCCGACGCGTCGGCGACCACCGCCACGCGGCGCCCGTCGGGGAGCTCGAGCAGCCTGCCATCGCCGTCCGCCTGGAAGGTGAGCGAGAGCCCGGCCAGGTCGATCTCCCCGCCCGCCTTCGGCGGGGCCGTCACCATGTAGGTGAGCCAGAGGGTGCGCGTCTGACCGCTGGCCAGCGGCCCGAGCGCGATCTCCTGGTAGTAGCCCTTGGAGTCCGCGGTGGGGACCATGGGGTAGCCCGAGGCGGAGACCAGGGAGAGCCCCGGCCGCTGCTCCACCCTCAGCTTGAGCCCGCTGGCCACCGTGGCCGTGGCCTGGTTCAGCTCCGCCGTGAAGATCGAGGCCAGGCCCTCGCTGTCGGCGACGTAGTGGTAGTTGCCCGCGCCGGCCTCCGCCAGCGAGCGCATCAGCTGCTCATCGAAGTTCATCCCTACGCCCACCGCGGTCAGCGGCGTGGCGCGCTCGGCGGCCCCCCGGGCCCGGCGCGTGAGCCCGGCAGGGGTGGGGTCGCCCGCGTTGGGGAGCCCGTCGGAGATGAGGATCACCTTCCGGGCTCGCTCGGCGTCCACCTCGCGCAGCATGGAGAGCCCCAGGTCCAGGCCGCCCGACATGTTCGTGGAGCCGCCGTCGCGGATCCCGTCGACCTCCCGCAGCCAGACGGAGCGGTTCGACGGGCTGGCCAGCCCGAGCGGGACGTCGATGGCGGCGCTGTCGTCGTAGGTGATGAGCGCGAAGCGGTCCTCGGGGTTCAGGCTCTCGATGATGGAGCGCGTGGCGGCGCGGGCGTCGTCGAGGGGCTCCCCGGCCATCGAGCCCGAGCGGTCCAGCACGACGACCAGGTCGGTGGGCGAGCGGGCCCCCCCGCGGTCGGCGCCGGTGAGCGTGAGCTGGACGTGGACCATGGTCGCCGTCCCCGCCTGCACGGCGCGGCGATCCGGGCGCGCCGACATCGTGACGGGGCCGGCCGTCGCCTCCTGGGCGGCGATGGTGGGGGCGCCGAGGGCGACGGGATCGGCGGAGCTGGGCGGGACGACCGCGGCCACGGCGGCGACGGGGGGGACGACGGCGGCGGCGACGGGGGCGGCGGGCGCGGTGGCCTGGGCGACCGGGGACGGCCAGAACATGCTCCAGGCCAGCTGGCCCACGCCGACCAGCGTGGGGGGGATGAGGATCGCGACGGCGGAGAGGGCGATGTCGGCGCCAGACAGCGGCTTCTTCATGGAGACCTCCAGAGCGGTGGTGACGTCCCCAATGTGCGATGTTCGGCGTCCTCCCGTTGAAACGAGTCCGTAAGCGTGTGGGCTCCCCCGCGTTACAGAGCGTTTACTTGCCCCCCGACCCCCGGCACGAGACATTCCCGGCGAGGTCCCATGGAGACGAAGCTCCCCATCCTGGTCGTCGAGGACGAGCGCGCCATCCGCGCCGGGCTCTGCGACGTGCTCGCCTTCCGCGGCTACGCGCCCCACGGCGTGGACAACGGCGACGACGGGCTGCGCGAGGCCCTCAGCGGCCGCTACGCGCTCGTCATCCTGGACGTGATGCTGCCCGGGGTGGACGGCTTCACGATCTGCCAGGAGCTGCGGGCGCGGCGCCCGGGGCAGGCCATCCTGATGCTCACGGCGCGCGGCTCGGAGAGCGACGTGCTCGACGGCTTCCGCGCCGGCTGCGACGACTACGTCAGCAAGCCGTTCTCGCTGGCCCAGCTCCTCGCCCGGGTGGAGGCTTTGCTGCGTCGCAGCAATTCGGCGCCGCCCCTGGTCCTGCGGCTCGGCGCGCTTCAGGTGGACGGCGAGGCCCTGCGGGCGAAGGCCGGAGAGCGCAGCGTGGACCTGAGCCGGCGCGACGTGGAGATCCTGGCCTTCCTGGCCAGCGCGGGCGAGCGCGTGGTCAGCCGGGAGGAGCTGCTGCGCCAGGTCTGGGGCTACCAGCGGGTGGACGCGGTGGAGACCCGGGCCGTGGACATGCACCTGGTCAAGCTGCGGCGCCGGCTGGAGAGCGTGGGCGAGGGCGAGCTCATCGAGACCGTGCGCGGGGCGGGCTACCGGCTCAAGCTGGCGGGCGGGGCGGCGTCGTGAGCGGGAGCCTGCGCCGCGCGCCGCTGTGGCGGCTGGGGCTGGGCGTGGGCGCCCTGGTGCTGGTGGTGGGCCTGGGGCTGGGGGCCATCGTGGTGGGGGCGCTCAAGGCCGCCCGCGCCGAGCGGGAGCTGGCCCACCAGGTGCTGGCCGACCGGGCCTTCGACGCGATGGAGGCCGAGCTGTCGACGCTGGTGGCCACGGAGGAGGCGCGCTCCTTCCTCCAGTATCGCCGCACCTACACGCCGGAGGGCCTGCTCAGCGGCCGGGGGGCGCGGGTGCTCTCCCCGCTGGCGGCACCGCCCGCGGATCCGGCGGTCCTCGGCTACTTTCAGGTGGACCCCGACGGCCGGGTCAGCACGCCCATGATGCCGGAGGACGGCGAGGATCCCGAGGACCCGGCCCGGGTGGAGCGCGTGCTGGCCCTGGCCGGTCAGGCGAGCTCGCTCGGGTGGGCTCCCGCGCCCACGGGCGAGGGCGCTCCGGTCGAGCAGCAGGGTGAGCCCGTCCTGAAGGGGGAGCCCCTCGCCACCAACCAGTACACGGTGCAGCAGTCCCTGAGCAAGGGCAGCGCGCCGCGCTCCAAGCGCTCGGGCAAGGAGGAGAAGGTCGCGACCGAGGAGATCGCCAGCTTCCAGACGGACTGGATCCGCAACCCGCTCTCCCGCGACGCGGGCTCGGGCTCCGCCTCCCGCTACGCGGACGCAGGCAAGGACGAGCCCGCCCCCGCCACCCGGGCCCGCGGGCTCGGCGCGGAGCTGAACCCCGAGGCCCAGGACGTCCAGATCTCGCCGCTGCGAGGCGCGCCGGTGGGCGAGGACCACCTCGCGCTCTACCGCGACGTCACGCTCGCCGGCCAGGTCTACCGGCAGGGCATGGTGCTGGACCTGCGCGCTACCGCCGATCTGCTCGCTTATCGCGCCGTGGCCGACAGCCTGCTGGCCCGCTTCGCCGTCGTGCAGGGCCCGGGGGACCTCGAGCCCGCCGACGCCCGCGCCCGCCGACGCTACGCCCACACCTTCGCCCCGCCCTTCGAGGCGCTGAGCGCCACCCTCTGGATGCAGCCCGTCCCCGACCAGGGCTCCAGCCTGAGCTGGATCCTCTGGCTCTCGGTGGCGCTCGGTCTGGTGGGCTCGCTGGGGCTGCTGGCGGTGGGCGGGCAGGTGCTGGCGACGGTGCGCTTCGCCGAGCGCCGCTCCAACTTCGTCGCCGCCGTGAGCCACGAGCTCAAGACCCCGCTCACCGCCATCCGCATGTACGCGGAGATGCTGCGGGACGATCTGGTCAGCTCCGAGGAGAAGCGGCGGAGCTACTACGAGATCATCACGCTGGAGAGCGAGCGGCTCACCCGCCTCATCCAGAACGTGCTGGAGCTGGCGAAGCTGGAGCGCGGGGCGCGATCCATGGCGCTGGAGGTGGGGGATCCCGCGCAGGTCCTCCAGGACGTCGCGCGGATGCTGGGCCCGCACGCCGCCGAGCGCGGCTTCGATCTGGTGGTGGAGGCCCAGCCGGGGGGCACCGCCGCGTACTTCGACCGCGACGCGCTGACGCAGGTGCTGGTCAACCTGGTGGACAACGCCGTCAAGTTCTCGTCGGAGGCCCGGGATCGACGCATCGTGCTGCGCGTGGAGCAGAACCCGGGATGGATCTCCGTCTGGGTGCGCGATCACGGCCCCGGCGTGCCACCGCGCCAGCTCCGCCGCGTCTTCGAGCCCTTCTTCCGCGGCGAGCGCGAGCTGACCCGCAAGACCCAGGGCACCGGCATCGGCCTCGCCCTGGTGGGCGGGCTCATCCGCGGCATGGGCGGGCGGGTCAAGGCGTCCAACGCCCCGGATGGGGGCTTCCTGGTGGAGCTGCGCCTGGCGCGGGCCTGAGCGCTCAGCCCTTGTGGTGTTCCTTCAGCGCCTTCGCCGTGGCGATCAGCACCTCCACGCTGGCGTCGGGCAGCTCGCGGGCCACCGCCAGGAGGCGCTGGGTAGAGCTGCGGCCCTGGCCGGCGTCCTCGGTGGCCGCGACCAGCTCCGATCCACGGACGCCGAGGGGCTCGGCGATGCGGGCGAGCATCTCCAGGGAGGGGAGCCCGACCCCGCGCTCGACCTGCGAGATCCACTCGGTGGAGACGCCGACGAGCTCGGCGAGGCGCTCCTGGGTCAGCTTGCGGGCGCGGCGGTGGGCGGCGACGGCGGCGCCGAGACGGGGGGCGAGGTCACGAGGGGGCATGGGTCTCCGCGCCAGCTGCTGGAGCTTGCAGATCGGCGACGGGAAGGAGAAACGCGAAAGCGCGCCGAATCCAGGGAGCGGGGATACGGGTTGTGGGAGAGATCCGTAGCTTTGTACATCGGAACCCTGCAAGGGTGAACGGGTTTGATCGGGAGATATTCTATTTACTTATTGGACTATGTATGGATGGAGAAAAGAAGACTACGGCGTCGCCCGAAGGTCCCCGAGACGGGCGCTTTTCGACACACGAGGCGGCCCCGTGGTAGAAGAGGCGCTGAGGTGAGCATGGGCGAGCCCGCGCGAAAGCTGGAGCTGAGCTACCAGGACTACCTGGCGCTGGAGCGGGAGACGGACCAGCGCCATGAATTCTACCAGGGTGAGGCCTGGGCGATGGCGGGGGGGACGCCACGACACGCCGCCCTCATCGCGCGCCTCGGAGGCGCCTTCTGGGTGGGACTTCAGAGCCGCCCTTGCGACCTCTACAGCTCGGACCTGAAGCTGAGAGTTCTGGATACAGGGCTGGCCACCTACCCCGATCTCTCTGTCGTGTGCGGGCCGCTGGAGCGCGACCCCGAGGACCGCAACGCCGCCACCAACCCCACCCTCGTCCTGGAGGTGCTCTCGGCGAGCACCGAGGCCTGGGATCGGGGCGCGAAGTTTGCCCACATGCGGCGCGTGCCCTCGCTTCGGCACGTCGTCTTCGTGAACCAGGACACGCCGCGCGTGGAGCTCTTCACGCGGCAGGGGGATGGCTCCTGGCGCCTGGTGGAGTCCGGTCCCGGCGAGATCTTCCGGGTCGACGATCTGGGCGTTGAGATCCCGGTGGACGCGCTCTACGAGGGCCTGCCCGAGGCCTGACTCAGTCCGCGAGTAGCGCCGGCCAGTTCTTGTCGCCGGCGACGATGAAAGCGTCGCGGTTCGCCTCCCACTTCTTCTGGATGTCCAGATCGTAGTTCAAGTACAGCTTGTTGTTCACGATCTTCCAGGCCCGCGGGTCGATGTCCGCCGTGTCGTTCTGGGAGACGGCGTAGGCGCAGTAGCCCCCGTACTGCGGGGCGTAGCGGCTCGGGTCCTTGGCGAAGAGGTCGCGGTTCTGGGCGCTGGCGAAGCGCCAGACGGCGCCCCTCCAGGAGAACGTGAACGCCTCGCTTCCCTCCGTGGGCCTGCCCGCGGTGAAGTAGGCGACCGGGTCGTAGCCGTGGATGGCCACGTCGCCGATCAGGCTGTTGTTGATGGGGTCCAGCGCCAGGGCGGAGCCGGGGAGGGCCAGCCCGAGGAGGAGCGCGAGGCCGGGGAGTGCTCGTGTCATGTGGAGCCTCACTCTTGACGTGACCAGACCCGAAGGGGCGCGTTATGCTCGGCCCCCAGGAGCTTAGCATGCCCCGCTTCCTGCTCGCCGCGCTCTCCCTCACGCTCGCTCTGGTGGCCGCCGCGCACGCGGGCGGCAAGGCGGGTGTGCCCACGGCCATGGTGGACCCCGAGCACCGCGGCCTCCAGCGCTGGTTTCAGGCCCTCCGCCGCGCCGAGCAGGGGCAGGGGGTGGCCCGCGCGCTGCACTACGGGGACAGCACCATCGCCGCCGACGGCCTCGCCCGCACCGTGCGCGCGCGCCTGCAGGAGCGCTTCGGGGACGCCGGGCCGGGCTTCGTCTCCGCCGCGGTCAACGACGTGCGGGTGCTGCGGGCCGACGTCTCCGTCAAGCGCTCGGGCTCCTGGAAGGAGCGCAGCATCCTCATGGGCGGCGCGTCCGGTCGCTACGGGCTGGGCGGCACCGTGGGCATCGCGCTCCCCGGGGCCAGCTCGGTGATGACCCCGGGCAAGGGGCTCTCCACCAGCTGGAAGCGGGTGGAGCTCTGGTACCAGGCGGGCGTGGGCTACGGATCGCTGTGGGCGAAGGCCGGGGAGCGCGAGATCGCCCGCGAGCCCGCCGTGGCCGAGGCCACCGAGGATCGACGTCTGAAGGTGGAGATCCCGGAGGGGACCAGCGCGCTGCGCGTGGGCGCCGAGGGCGGCCCGGTGCCCCTCTACGGCGCCGTGCTGGAGACCGGCGCGCCCGGCGCCACCTGGGAGGCTCAGGGCGTGATCGGGGCGGGCTCACGCTCGTTCTCGGCCTTTGCCGAGGATCACCTGGCCACGCAGATGGCCCAGCGCCAGCCGGATCTGGTCGTCCTCCAGATCGGCGGGAACGAGGCGGGCTTCCCCGTGCTCCAATACGGGGACGGCACGAAGTACATGCCCATCTACCAGGCCGCCCTGGACCGCCTGCGCCGCGCCGCGCCCGACGCTTCCTGCCTGGTCATCGCGCCGCCCGACCAGGCTGAGCTCGTCGAGGGGGAGGCGCCCAGGGCCAAGCCCGCCATGCCCCGCATGGTCTCCGCCCAGCGCCGCGTGGCCGAGCAGAGCGGCTGCGCCTTCTGGAGCGCGTTCGACGCCATGGGCGGCTCCGGCAGCATCCTGCGCTGGGCGGCGATGAGCCCGCCGCTCGCCTGGACCGACTACGTCCACCTCTCGCCCGCGGGGCTGGCGGTGGTGGGCGGGCACCTGTCGGACGCCATGTTGGGCGCGTACGACACCTGGCGGTCCTCGGCGAGCCCTGGGTAGGGCCTCTCGAGGGTGTGAGCAGGCGGGTGCCAGGCGCCAATGGCACTCTTTCAATGCGGACAATTTCTGGTTGGGGCCCTTTGCCCCTCCCGGAGAGGCACGCTACATGCCTCTCGCGGCTGTCCGTCCCAACCCCCAGCGCTCGACCCCGCGTCGAGGAAGGAGTCCCCCCATGAATCGTTCGTTCATGATCCTGAGCCTGCTCGCCGCCTCCCTGTCCGCCTGCGCGGTCGAGCAGGGCGGCGTCGACGCGGGCATCGACGCGGGCATCGACACGGAGCTCCAGGACTCACGGCCCTTCGTGATCGAGGGCAACGTCTACGCGAACCAGCAGGCCTTCCTCGATCAGGGGATGCGCTGCGCGTCGCACCTGTCGAACGATGAGATCGAGGCGATGGACTTCGATCTTCAGGAGCTTCTGCGCCAGAAGGGTGGCGCCGGTGGCGGTGGTGGTGGCGGTGGTGGAGGCACCTCGGTGACGGGCGGCACCATCAACGTCTACTTCCACGTCATCCACAGCGGATCGACAGGGCAGCTCAGCAGCACCGACATCTCCAAGCAGATGACCGTGCTCAACGACGCCTACGCGGCCACCGGCTGGTCATTCAGCCTCGCGAGCACGGACTACACGGACAACTCGACGTGGTTCAACGGCTGCGACAGCTCCAGCTACGAGACCGCGATGAAGACGGCGCTCCGCCAGGGATCGGCGGACGACCTCAACATCTACACCTGCAACCCGGGCGGCGGTCTCCTGGGTTGGGCGACCTTCCCCAGCTGGTACTCCGCGGATCCGACCGACGACGGCGTGGTCCTCCTCTACTCCTCGCTGCCGGGCGGCTCGGCCTCGCCCTACAACGAGGGTGACACGGCGACGCACGAGGTCGGGCACTGGATGGGCCTGTACCACACCTTCCAGGGTGGCTGCTCCAAGACCGGCGACAGCGTGAGCGACACCCCGGCGGAGCGCACGGCCAACTACGGCTGCCCGGCCAGCGCCGACACCTGCTCCGGCACGGGCCTGGACCCCATCGAGAACTACATGGACTACACCGACGACTCCTGCATGTTCGAGTTCACCTCGGGGCAGGACAGTCGGATGGACACCTACTTCTCGGCGTACCGTTACGGGAAGTGAGGGCTCAGGCGTGGGCTTCGGCCCGCGCCTCCATGTAGCGGTCCTCGAGGCTGCGCCCGCTGCGCACCTCGAGGATCGGCGCTCCCGCCGCCACCAGCGCGGGCAGCAGGGCGGCGTTCAGCGCGGGCGCGTCCATGCCCGCGGGCGCCTCCACCAGCACCGAGTCCCCGCTCAGCCGCGTCGTCGCGTCGGGGAGGGTCTCGCGGATCACCGCCTCGGCGCGGGCGGCGGCCTCGGCCCGCGCCAGGACCAGGCGGATCTCGGTCCCGCGCCCGGTCACCTCGTGCAGCGTGCCGGCCCGGACGACCCGCCCCTTCTCCATGAAGATGACGTGGTCGCAGACCGCCTCCAGCTCGGCCAGCTGGTGGCTGGAGATGAGCAGGGTCCGACGCCCCTTCTGGGCGAGGAAGAGCTCGCGCATGCGCACGACGAGGTGGGGGTCGAGCCCGCTGGTGGGCTCGTCCAGGAGCACGAGCGCGGGCTCCCCGATCAGCGCCTGGGCCACCGCCACCCGGCGGCGCATCCCGTGGGAGAGCTGGCGGATCCGGGCCCCGGCGCGGTCGCTCAGGTCCACCGCCTCCAGCACCTTGTCCGCCTGGTACTCGGCGCGCCGGCGGTCCATGCCCTGGAGGCGCGCGTAGAAGACCAGGAGCTGGCGCACCGGGGTGGAGGGGTTCAGCTCGCAGTCCTGGGGCAGCAGCCCCAGCCGACCCTTGTGGCGCTCCGCGTCGAATGGGCCGTCGTTCAGCAGGTCCACCTCGCCCGCGTCCGCGCGCACCAGCCCGCCCGTGACGCCGAAGGTCGTGGTCTTGCCCGCCCCGTTCGGCCCGATGAGCCCGCACAGCGCGCCCGCCGGGACCTCCAGATCGAGGGCGTCCAGGGCCGTGTTCTTGCCGTAGCGCTTGGTGACGCCGCGCAGGCGCAGGGCGGGGCGGCTCACGCGTCCCTCCGCTGGAAGACGGCGAAGCCGACCGAGAAGAAGGCGCCCGTGAGCGCGAGCTGCATCGCCAGCGCCGGCAGGCGGTCCAGCAGGAGCGGCTGCCAGAGGGTGAGCGTGTGGGCCCCGGGCATGAGCTGGCGCAGCGTGTCCACGGCCACCGGGCCGAGCGCGCGCACGTCGTCGCTGACCAGCGCCGAGTCCAGCACGCCCACCGCCACCAGCCCGAAGAGGGCGAGGGCCCGCGCGCCGTTGGCCGTGCGCACCATTAAACTAGCTGCAATAGCAAGCCCCAGGTAGGGCAGCCCGTTCCACCAGGCCCGCACCCCCAGGCGCCCGAGCCAGAGCCCGGCGTCCACATAGGGAAAGCCGTCCATCCCGAAGGCGCCCACCACCCACACCCCCAGCGCGCCGCCCAGGATCCCGGCGCCCAGCAGCGCCCCCTGGCCCAGCAGCTTGCCCAGCGCCCAGGAGAGGCGGTCCGTGCGGGCCAGCGCGAAGCGGCAGGAACCGCTGGCCACCTCGCTGGCCACGGCGTCGCAGGAGGTAAACGTCACCAGCGCGGGCACGAAGGTCAGCGCCGCCCAGGCGTAGATGAGCGCGAGCAGGGGGATCTGTACCAGCGCGTCCACCAGGCTGGGATCCCCGGTCAGCTCGCCCAGGATCTCGTGGAGCTGCTCGCTCTGCATGAGCGCCTCGGAGAGGGCGCCGGGGCGGTCGGTGGAGGCCACCTGGAGCTGCTCGGCCAGGGTGCCCTCCAGCTCCTTCAGCATGGCCAGGAAGCCCGCCGCCGTCGCCATCGCGCCCGCCACGTAGAGGACGAACAGCGCCAGCACCTTGCGCGAGCGCAGGGAGTCACCGAGGTCGAAGGCCGCGACCAGCAGCGCGTCGGCGAGTCGCCTCACGGGCGGGCTCCACCCAGCGAGGGATCGGCCTCCAGGCTGGCCTCCACCGCCGGCCGGAAGGTCTCCAGATCGATGTAGTTCCAGATCTGGCGGCTCGGCTCGTCCACGTCGTCCAGGGCCTCGGCCCCCACCAGCTCCTCCAGCGCCGTCTGGCTCTCGTAGAGGATGCCGGTCACCTCATGGGCGACGCCCAGCGCGTCGCGGGTCTCCGGCTCCTCCTCGGCCCAGGCCAGCACGTCCTCGCCGTAGATGGCCAGCTCCTCGTTCATCTGGGAGACGATGTCGTCGAACTCGGCCATCTCCTCGTCGGAGAGACCGGCCTTCTCCTGCAGCGCGGCGCGGGACTGCTTCGCGCGGACCCGCTGCGCGTCCACCGCCACGTCGAAGCTCTTGATCTGCTCCTCCTTGGACGGTGGGGCGGGGGGCGCGGCGTTCGTGGGCTCGTCGCCGACGCGGATCTGTACGCCCTCGTCCGACGCGCGCTCGCCCTCCTCGCGGGCCGCGTCGCGTGCGCTGCGGGCCTCCTCCACGACCTGCAGATCGGGGAGGGGCAGGAAGCTGCTCCGGCCCTTGCCCTTCTTCTGCGCCTCCTCGAGCTGGGCTCGGAGATCCTCGATCTCCTTGTCTTTTCCAGCCAGGAGGCGCCGGGGCTCCACGCCGCCGAGCAGGAAGCCGAGGATGACGCCCGCGATCAGGCCGAGGATCAGTCGCACACGGACCTCCACGAAGTCCGTAGCGTAACCCGCCGCCTACATCACGCCGCCCAGCACGAGGTAGCCGGTGCCGCCGTCGGTGGCCCCGGCGTCCTGCTTCCAGGCGCCAAACAGCATGTCGCCGTAGCCGTCGCCGTTGACGTCGCCGCCCGGCGAGGTGTCCCAGCCGATGTAGTCCCCGGCGTTCTCTCCGTAGAAGAGCGCGTCGGCCGTGGACAGCGAGTACGTGCCGCTGTAGGCCCCGCCGACGAAGAGGTAGGCCCCGCCCGCGTCGGCGCCGCCGGTGTCCTCGCGGTAGGCGCCGATGAGGAAGTCGGCCAGCCCGTCCGAGTCCACGTCGGAGGCGCCGCTGACGGACACCCCGGCGCGGTCGTCGGAGACCTCGCCCTGGAAGACGGCGTCGGCGGTGGACAGGCTCGCGTTGCCCGTGATCGGACCGTACAGCAGCCAGGCCGCGCCCGCGTTGCCCGCGGTGCCCACGTCGTAGTTGAAGGCGCCCACCAGCAGGTCGGCGTAGCCGTCGCCGTCCACGTCGCCCGGCCCGCCCACGCCGTTGCCCGGCCCGCCGCTGCCGCCGCCCGCGGCGTCGTTGGTGACGATGCCCGTGCGCCGGGCCTCGGCCGAGGACAGATCGAAGGTGCCGCTGACGGGGCCGACCACCAGGTAGGCGGCGCCGGCCGTGCTGGCCCCGCTGTCCTGCCCGTAGGCGCCGATGATGAAGTCGGGGATGCCGTCTCCGTCCACGTCGTCGGCGGTGTCCACGCTGTAGCCGGCGTAGTCGTTGCTGGTCTCGCCCACCACCTCGCCCTCACAGGTGCTGACGCTGGCCTTGCCCGTGACCGGGCCCATGCACACGAAGACCGAGCCGGCGCTGGTGCCGCCCGAGTCGTCCTGGTAGGCGCTCAGCAGCAGGTCGTCGTAGCCGTCCAGGTCCATGTCCAGCCCGCCGATGAGGGCGAATCCGGCGTTGTCGTTCGTGTTCGTGCCGGTGCGGCGCGCGTCGGCGGTGGACAGGCCCACGCTGCCGGCGATGGGTCCGCTCATCAGGTAGGCCGCGCCGGCCGCTGTGCCCGCCGAGTCCTCGCCGCGGGCGCCGACCAGCACGTCGTCGTAGCCGTCGCCGTCCACGTCCCCGCCCGGGGCCACCACGGTCCCGGAGTAGTCGTTGGACGACTCGCCGCTCAGCTTGCCGTCGGCGAGGTACAGATCGAGGTCACCGGACACGGGGCCCAGCACTACGTAGCTGGTGCCCACGTAGCTGCCCGTGCCGTAGGCGCCGACGATGATGTCGTCGTAGCTGTCGCCGTTCGTGTCACCGGCCGACGCGATGGTGCCCGCGGCGTAATCGTAGTTCTCCTCGCCGATCAGCCTCGCCTCGGAGAGGGCCAGGTCCACGTCGCCCGAGAGCGCGCAGCCCGCGTCCTCGCCGTCGCAGTCCTGGTCGACCCCGTCCTCGCAGACCTCCATGGCCCCGGGGTAGACGCTCGCGCTGCTGTCGTCGCAGTCCGAGGAGCTGGCCGTGTAGCCGGAGGGCATGTCGCATGCGGTGGAGCTGGTGCTGCCGCCGTAGCTGTCGGAGTCGTTGTCTTTGTACCAGGTCGTCATGTCGACGGCGCCCTCGTCGATGGAGCCGTCGCAGTCGTCGTCCTCGTCGTC
>CAZTOW010000049.1:41112-72913 GCA_964615375.1 uncultured Enterobacterales bacterium | reverse complement strand
CTAGGCGGCCAAGGGTCCCGATCAAGCGGTCGGAGATCGCCAGCCGGTTGCGCCCGTCGTCATGCCGAAGCGCCTCCTCCAGCCGCGCGGCCGATCGGGCGAGGCCGACCTCCAACGGTCGATCCGGGACGTGCTCCTCGACCTCCGCGGCGGTCAGCAGGGTCTCCGAGCGCGTGTAGCCCACCTTACGCAACGCCAGCGACCGCTCCACCAGCTCCAGCGCCTGCAGGACGTCGCCAGGCTCGTCACGCTGCACCAGCGCGTCTGCCGTGACCTTCCAGAGCCGGGCGCGCTCTTCTCCGCTCTCGCCGCCGATCCGGCCGGCCTCCTCGTAGCGTCTGAGCGCGAGCGCCAGGTCCTCGTCTGGAGGCTGACGCCAGGCGTTTCCCGAGGAGACCAGCACCTGAAACCGGTTGTGCCGAGGCACCAGCGGCGAGCGGGACCGCCTGACGGCCTCGTCCAGCACCCGCCTGGCCTCGACGAGCGCAGCTTCGTCCTCGTCCTCTGGATGCCTTGAGCCTGGCACCAACCTCCCGATCCGTGAGGCGCGCATCCGCTCGATGCCCTTGATCAGCCCCGCCTCGACCTGCGCTGCGAGCGTCGTCGAGCCCGCGACCAGCGCGTTGGCGGCCTCGCGGAAGGCCGGCGAGCCCCACGCCTTCGACTCCAGGTACAGGTGCGCCCGCAGGCGAAGCAGGTCGTAGGTCGGGCGGCGCTGCACCACGGTCTCGATGGCGTCCAGGAGGCGTTGGCCCACCAGACCGAAGCGGTTTAGGCCGGACAGCATCGCCACCGCGTCCGCTGGCATTTCGTCAGCCGCGACGAGCTGGACCAGGACCCGCAGCACCTCGTCCGCTCGATCCGGGCGCGCCTCCAGCAGCCCGAGGATCAGCTCAGGATCCGAGAGATCCGGCGCGGCCAGGCTCCGCGTGGTCAGCCCCTGCGCCAGCCCGATGAGCCAGCCTGGCGCCGCGTCGAAGGGGCCAGCCAGCGCAGCGGGGCTGGAGCGCTCCTTGAGCTTCTTGCGGTCCCGCTTCGAGTGAACGGCCCCGATCCGAGCCTTGATCCAGGCGAGCCGCTGCTCCAGAGCTGCGGTGTCCGCATTCCTCCCAGCCGCGCGCAGCAAGCGGTTCGCCAGCTCCAGCGCGTCCGGGTGCGTGAAGGGGCCGGCATGAAGCAGCCAGCGTGCGGCCGATCGCAGATGGCTCGGTTGGTTGGCCGAGATCGGGAGATCGGGCTCCACGAACCACGCCCCCAGGTGAACCAGACGCCGCCCATCTCCGAGCGCGCCAGCTTCGAGCTGCGCCAGCCGGACCTGCGCGGCCAGCTCCGGCCAGCCCGATCGCGCCTCGGCGTCTCGCGCCCGCGCCACCTCCAGGTGGCGCCACGCCTCCTCCAACCAGGTCGGCTCACCGCGCGCCCCGCGGAGCCAGCCCGCGGCGAGCGCAACCCGTCGGCGGGGCAGGTCGAGGTCTGGGGCCGCGATGAGGAGGGCGTCCAGGTCGCGGAGGTGGTCTTGAAGCTCCTGGCGCGCGGCGGGAGGTAGCCGCTCGACGAGGGCGCTGAGCAGGCGTAGGCGATCCGGGATGCTGGCGGCGTTGAGCAGCGCGGCCTGGAGCTCGGTCAGCGGGAGGGCGAAAGGGGCGCGGAGATCGGCGACGCGCCGACGGATCTGGGCGCGCTGGTCCTCGGTTGTGGCCTCCTCGAGGGCGAGATCCAGGTGGTGCTGGGCGTCGTACTCGCGGTCGAGGAGCAGGAGGGCCTCGGCGAGCTGGAGGCGGACGTCGGGGCGGTCGGGGGAGTCAGCGGTCAGGTGCGCGAGCGCTTCGAGCAGATGGGCCGTCGAGACCTGAGCCTCACCCCTTCTAAACGCCGCCATGGCCGCGTCGAGATGCATCCCATCGACCTCGGCGCCCCTGCTCACTTCCATGGAGGTGCGAAGCCCTCAATCCAAGGGGAAGGATGCCCTGCGGCGCTGATCAGCACCTCCCGCCTAGCCCGCGTGACGGCCACGTACAGGAGCGCGCGCTCCTGTCGCTCGAGGTTCTCCTTCACCGCCGGGTCATCCGTCGAGTCGATGGCCAGCGCCAGAGGAATCACGCCCCTGGCCGCCCCTGCGACGATGACGCGGTCGAACTCCAAACCTTTGACGCGGTGCATGGTCGCGACCCGAAGCCCAGGTTCCCGATGATCCTCTGCGGCGGATCTTCGCAGCCGATAGACCTTTAGGCCGCGCTCCTCCAGCGCGCGAGTGTAGGTGTCCACCAGCGGTCCCGTGCGCGCGACCAGGCACGTGCGCGACACATCGTCTCGGGCGATGAACGAGGCGATGGCGTCCACCTCGGCGCTGAGCGTCGACGCAACGACGACCTGAGGCGCCACGCCGTGGACGAGCGAGCGATACCCCTGGGTCGTGTCCGCGCCTTCATCGAGGTCATCGACCGTGAGCCCCTCGAGCATGGCCACCGCGAAGCGTCGAATCTCGTCCGTCGTGCGGTAGTTGATCCGCAACCTCCTCGACCGGCCGACGACGTTGACTCCGGCCTGGCTGAGCACCACCTGTCGCCGGTAGATGCGCTGGTGCCCGTCGCCGACGATGAAGAGATCATTCTCGCGTTGCTGGGGGATGATCTGTCGCAGCAGTTGGAAGGCGACGGTGGACATGTCCTGCGCCTCGTCTACGATCACGGACCGGTAGCCCAGCACGGCCTCGCGCCTCTCGAGCAGCGCGGCCGCGTCGCGCATCGCGTCCGTGCTCTCGCGCAGCCTCTTCTCCTCCAGGAGCGCTTGGTACTCCTGGAACACGCGCCAGATCGCGCGCCGATCGCCCCGGCTCAGCCGAACGCCACGCCCTCTCCGGCGCGCGTGCAGGTAATCCTCGTCGTTTCGGCATCCCTGGGCTTGCACGACATACTCCCACTCCTCTCGGTAGAAGCTGGACGCGAACGGGAGGCCCGCCGCCAGGTCCATCGCCTGTTGCCACAAGGTCCAGAGCCGACCGCTCCCGGACTGGAAGTAGTCGATCTCGTACCGATACCCGCGACCGTTCAGGAAGTCGGCCACCCACTTGTCCAGATGGATCACCTCGACGCGACGTAGCTCGGCGGGCGCCAGCAGCTTCGCCAGGTTGGCCTGGATGTCCGCCGCGAGATTGCGGGTGAACGTCGTGAACAGCACCCGATCGTCCTCCGCCATGAAGCTGTGCTGAAGCAGCCAGGCCGCCCGGTGCATCGCGACCACCGTCTTGCCGGTGCCGGCGCCGCCGAGCACTCGAACGGGTCCCGACCAGCTTCGCTCGACGAGTCGTCGCTGCGAGGGGTGCAGGAAGACGCGCCACCTCTCCAGCGGTGCGTCGAGCATCGAGGCGAGCACGTCATCGTTCTCCACGACGACGAAGCTCCGCTTCGACGCATCCGTGCTCAACGCCGCCGCGAGGTCCGACACGTCCTTCTCGCCGACCGAGGGGATCTCCAGCGCGCGGCGTACCTCCTCGATGGGCTCTCCGGCCGCGAGGAAGCTGAGCGCCTCCCAGGCCTCTGCGGGCAGCGTGCCGGAGAGCTCGTCCAGGGCCTGTTCCGAGCTGAGCCCGCGGACGACCGGAAGCAGCGGCCCGGGAACGCCGAGCGAGAACAGGTCCGCGTCCGACCATACGGCAAAAAGCGGTATTGGATGTAGCGATGGCTCAGGAGCAGGCTCAGGGGGCTCGGGCGAGGCGGCCTCGACGATCTCGACCGGCCGAGGCGCCGGAGCGGCGCTCGCCTCCAAGGAATAGACTTGAAGACTGCCCGTCTCCGGGTGCACCTCCACACGCTTGCGTCGAGCCCACTCCATCGCCTCGTCGTGGTGGTCCACCCAGAGCAGCACGAAGACGTTGCCGTCCTCTGGGCGTAGGACGATAGCGCGATAGTCGTCACCGATTCGGACGGTGCGCAGGTTCGGATCCGCGAAGCTGTGTATCCTCTCATAATTGATGGACGGCGAGGTTGGATCGGCCCTGAACTTTCGGATGAAGGCCGTGACCTTCTTCTGCTGGGAGCGGGGAATCCGGGCGAAGCTCTCCAAGAACTGGTCGAAGATCGCCATGTGGAAGGTGTTCTCGAGCGCGCTCATGCAGGTACTCCGTCACGCCGCTCGCTGAGGAGGCGGACAAGCAGCTCAGGTTCTCTCTGCGCGGTGTCGAGGCCAATCAGCCGCCATCCCGGCGGCACGTCCCGCTCGGCCTCGTCCAGGTCGGCATCGAAGACCACCGCGACCTTCGCGGCGGCCCACAGCAGCTCGGCCGTCAGGCCCAGGGTGTGGCCATGGACGTCCTGGAGGTCCACGCCCACCTCGGGCACGGTGACGCTGTGGGTACGCAAGGACCGGACGAGCGCCCGCGCCTGGGGGCCCGCCGCCTCCGTCTCCACGTCGTCCCACTCCGAAGGAGCCTCACCGGGAGCGGCGGATCGCAGCGCTGCCAGCGTCTCGAAGCCCAGCTCGTCCTGGCCCCGACGGGCGAGGAACCAGCCGCGGGGGATCAGGCGAAGCAGGTTCATGGCGCGCAGCGACGCGGCCCACGTGCTCCGCAGCGTGGTCTCGTCTCTTGCTTCGGTGACATCGTCATGGAGAACGGCGACCAGTCGCAGGCCGGAAGCGGTCCCCGCGCCGAGGGTCTTCCAGTCCGCCTTCAGGGCCTCAGCCGTAATGGCGACATGAAGAGACCAGGGGTTCTCATCACTGGCCGCGACGTGGTAGCCGAGCGCGCCGTCGACCAGGGCGCCATCCATCCACTCCCGAGCGGGCAGCGGCGCGGACTCGGCCAGCGCCGTGCGCCACGCCTGGATCTGCGCGCTGTCGAGCCGGCCGAGCTGTGAGAACAGGCCCAGGTAGGTGATCTTTAGCCAGTCGGCAGCCGAAATCTCACCTGACATGATCGCCGCGAACCAGGCCAGGCTGTGCCGGTCGAGCAGCGAGCGTTCAGCGCCCGTCAGCAGCGGTCCCGACGGACCACGGCGGACCAGAGCGTCGGCATTGGGAAAGGGCAGGTTCACCGTGGCCTCAGGTCGCGCGCGGTCAAGCACCTGATCCACGTCCCACCAGGAAAAGGACCAGACGTCCGCCCTGCCTGAGGCCTGCAGCGACATGCGCTGCAGCAGATCCTTCCCGACGCGCTCGCGGTGGAACTGCCACCCATCCAGAAAGACCGCCACGGGACTGGTGTTCGCCGTGCCCTGGCCCGGGTGGAACAGGAAGTCCACGCTGACCCCGACGCCCAGCCCAGCGCTCGGCGCGAGATTGTGCTGCGGCTCGACCAGCCACGTCCGCCCTCCGATGGTCCAGTGATAACCGGACTTTCCCATCACCATGGCCTTGCCCACCTCGGACCCGGTCCCGTTGGGGCCCAGGCGACGCAGCGCCTCCAGGAAGCGAGCCTCCAGCACGCTGTCCAGCAGCCCCTTGACGCTGACCTCTCCGAGGGAGGTGATGTTCTTCGTGCGCTCGCGCTCTTCGAGGATTGCATTGAGCAGCGTGATCGCGGTGCTGCGTGAGGTCTCGCTCAGGTCCGCGCTGTGCCGGTAAGCGAACAGGCAACGGTAGCAGCCATCCTTGGACGTGTCGGCCGCGCAGACGCAGCGCGCCAGCCGATCCCGGGCGCGCTCCAAGACCTCGAACATCTGGGCCGGCTCATGCATCAGCTCCTTGAGATAGCCAGTTCCCCCTGGCACGGTGTCGAACAGGACCAGGAACATTTTGCGTGCGGGTGCGTCGGGAACTGGCTCGCTGTCGAGCGTCATCCGCAGGTGGTCTACTCGCCCGCCGAAGCGCTCGCGCAGCCCGACGTGCAGCGCCGCGACGAACGAGTGGAGCTGGCGCGAGCTCCCGAACTCGGCGATCGGCAGCAGCATGCGTACCGCCTCGGACGCGAACTCCCGATACAGCCAGACGCAGACCTCGAAGCTGCTCTCGTCGGTCTTGCCCCGGGCCTTGCAGGTGATCGTGTGCTGAGGCTTGTCCTTGTCGCGCTGAAGCTTGCCGCAGTGCTTGCAGACCCGGAACCCGGAGCGTACCGCCTCACGCCCCGCGACCGCCAGGGCCCGGCCATCCTCCGTCGCCTCCCCGAAGTTGACCTCTCTGAAGGTCGCGCGTGCGAGGAACTCGCAGGCGAAGGGCATGGTGGCGCTGTCCACCATCCAGGCCTGGCCGCGGTCCTCGTCTCGGAAGCTGGTCAGGGTTTGGCGGGTGAAGAAGCGCGGGACGCGATCATCGCGCTCGTCGGTCAGTCGGCTCTTGCGGTCCTGGGTGTTCGCGAAGACCTGCTTCAGGCGCACCAGCTTGTGCACGCGGCCCGCGTCGGGCCAGAGCAGGCTGCCGCAACTCGGACAGGCGCTGCGGGTTTCGTGGCCGCCCGCGCGCTCGGAGTAGCCGCAGGCGTCGCAGAAGCGCCAGTCCTCGGGCTCCGCCGACTGAAGGTCCACCTGGTCGATGCGGACCTGTCGCCCGGAGGCATAGAAGATGCTCTCCGGCGCGAGCTCGGCAATCGCTGCCGCGCCGGGACGGTCGTACTCATAGGCCCAGCTCTCGTACGGGCTCTCCCCCGGCTGCGGGTCGCGCCGCTGACGCCAGATCACGCTCTTCAGGCGGACCGGCGCCTCCGGGAAGGCGTAGTTCGGTAGCAGTCCCTCATCGGTGAAGAAGTTGAGCACGTCTCGCTCGTCCAGGCGCTTGATCAGCGCGGTGAGTGCGCTCGCCTCCTGCTCCAGCTCGGCGATCTCCTCGCGGGTCCGCTCGTCTTCGGGTTGCTTCTTCCAGTCGCGCAGCAGGCGTCGAACCTGGACCCGGCGCTCGCGCAGGCTCTCAACCTGCTTGCGCTCCGTGGCGAGCGTGTCCATGATCCGCCAGACAAGCCCGCTCTTGTCGTGCGTACTGCCCTGCATGAAGGTCGTGAGATGAGCCTGCGTCTCTGCCAGCAGGGTCTCTCCGAAGAGGTCGCGGAAGCGCTGCAGCAACTCGGCCCGATGGTCCTCGACGTAGCGACCGAGGCTGTGGGGAAAGTGGCGCACATCAACGGGATCGAGCCGCACATACACGTCCCGCATCCGGTACGGCAGGGCCGTGTCGGACACGCCGCTCGCCGCCCAGCGGTCGAAGCAGAAGGCCGTGAGCTGGCGCTCGAGCACCGCGGAGGCGTTGAGGTAGAAGCCTGGCGCCTCGACCTGTCCCGCGATCATCTCCTCGGGCTGGGCGTAGAAGTACAGGTCATGGGGGCGACCGTTAGCCACGGTCAGCACCAGGGCGTTGCCGTCGCGGCGCCCAGCCCGGCCGATGCGCTGCAGGTAGTTTGCCTGCGCAGGCGGGACCGAGCACAGCACGGCCGTTGACAGATCGCCGATGTCGATGCCCATCTCCAGCGTGGGCGTGCAGGACAGGAGGTTGGGGAACCAGGGGCGCCGCTCCGCCCCTTCCGCCTTGAATTTCGCCTCCACCTCCTCCCGTTGCGCACGCTTGAGCAGACCCGTGTGCTCCTCGACGAAGATGCGGGCCACGTCCCCCGACTGGTAGAGCCTGCCGAAGTAGTCGTCCGGAGGTCCGCCGATGATCTCACATCGTCCCGTGCAGGCGCCGCTGGGACATGGCGCGCCGCGCCAGATGTTCGTGTGCGCGGCGGCGATGGCGCTGCTGTGCCCACACCGGGCGCAGCGGGCGACCGCGACGCGGTTGGTGACCCGCAACGCGTCCGGCCGGACGCCCCAGACCCGCACGCCCTTGCGCGTCTCCTGCTGGTCGAGGACGCCTGCCTCGACCAGCGCGCGCATCACCCTGGGCAGGGCCTGGCCCGGCTCGCCGACCAGCGCCGCCGTCTGGCCCATCGTCGCCTTGTACCAGCGCTCACACCAGCTCGGGCGGCTGAGCGTCCCGGACAGCAACGGCTCGAAGCGCTCTGTTCCGGGGCGCTCGGCAAACAGCTCGGGTAGGCGGCTCCGCCGGCCGAGGTCCGGGAGGAAGAGCAGCCCAGCGCGCGCCTTGAAGGTGAAGCTGAACGCGAACGGCTCGCCGCCCGATTCGACATAGGCCCGGGGCAGCTCGGCGTGCAGCAGCCCGCCGCGCTCTTGCAGGTGGTTGAGCAGGCCCGCCAGGAACTGGCGCAGTGTCGCGCTCGTGAGCCCGCGCAGCCCGCCCACCTCCTGGCGCAGGGGCTCCAGCAGCGCCTCGACCGCCCGGCCCAGCAGCGCCGTCTCGATCGCCGCCGTGGAGCAGCGCGTCCGGGGGAGCGAGCGCCCGATGCGCGCCTGCTGACCGTACTCGGTGTAGACCTCCCAGCCGATGCGCCGCTCGACGTCCCGCACCAGCCTGGACCCCAACGGCAGCTCGCCGTGGGCGCGGAGCTGCTCGTAGTCGTGGAACCAGGCCATGTTTGGCGCGAGGAACGCGCAGACGAAGTCCACGGCGTCCATCCCGCCTTGCGCACGCCACCAGGCGCACACCCGCGCGGGCAGCTCGTCAAGCGGCAGCCCCTCGCCGACCTCCTGCACCACTCGCTGAATGGCCAGGCGCAGGTTGAAGCGCCAGGTTCGCGCCCCGAAGAAGCCCGCCCGATGTGCAGCGTCCTGCACCGAGTCGCTAAAGGCCAGCAGCTTCTTGTCGTCGTTGTAGGGAGACGCGAAGAGCTGGTCGATGTAGACGCTGGTGAGCGTGGCGGCCTGGAAGCCGAGCAGCGTCAGGCTCTCTGCATAGCCGCAGTAGGGGCAGTCCCGCGAGAGCCAGAGGCGCCCCTGGCTGTCCGGGTTGGACTGGTGGAACACCAGCACGTCGAGTTCGTCCGGCTCTGGGGCATCCTCGTCGATGGCGCGGATCGTCAGGCGCGCCGTGTGCAGGCGACCGGGGACCCCGCTGGCTTCCTCCCGCGCCGCGCCGTCGTCCGCCGTGCGCGGGAAGACAAAGCGCACCCTGCTGTCGTTGGCGAAGAAGGCCCGGTAGAAGCCAGGCACGTCGACGCGGTACATGCTCGGCTGGTTGCGGGCGACCAGGGTGGCCCAGCCCATGGCGCCGCACTCGCGGCAGTGGACCACCGGCAGGTGAGCCTCGCGCTGCTCCTTCGTCAGGTCGTCGAAGAAACGCAGGCGCGGCATCGCCGCGACGCTGGCCACCATGCGCCGCAGCTCACGCTGCCACACCTGGAGTCGAACCTGCAGAAAGGGATCGAGGGGCCTCGGCTTGCCCAGTTCCTCTCGCCGCGCGCGCACCTCGGGCAGTTCGGGTGCCCAGACGCGCGCCGCGCTGATCAGCGACAGCAGCGACAGCAGCGCGCGCTCGCCGAAGGCTGGGTCCTCGCGCATGGCGGGCGCGGCGCGCCCTAGCTCGGAGACCAGGTCCTGGAGCGACCGCGGCCGGCCGCGCAGCCTGCGGAGCAGGTTGTCGAGCATCACATGCTGCCGGAGCGCATCCCCGAGCCCGACCCGCCACTCGGACGTGCCCGGCGCCCCGGGCAGCTCCACATCCAGCCAGGCCCGCGCCTGCGCCGCGAGGTAGGCCTCAGGCTCGCCGTAGCGGGATGGATCCAGCGCGTGGGCCTGCTCCAGACCAGGCGCCCCGAACAGGCGGATCACCGTGTCACCGCGGAAGGTGTCGAGGTCGACGCGCTCCTCGGTGACCACACAGTCCGACGAGAAGGGCTGCCCGAACACCCGCTCGGCGTAGGCGCGCAGCTCCACGCCGTTCGGATCGCCGCCCAGGGTCGCGGAGGTTCCCACGCAGCAGAGCTGGCCCTCGCGCACCCGCAACCGGTCGCGCAGCCGCCGGATCAGGCAGGCGAGATCCGTGCCCTGCGCGCCGTCGAAGGTGTGCAGCTCGTCCACCACCAGGAAGCGCAGCGAGCCGCTGGCGCTGCCCTCCCAGATGTGCCGGTCTCGCGGCCGCAGCAGCAGGTAGTCGAGCATCTTGTAGTTGGTCAGCAGGATGTCGGGCGGGCTCCGCTGCAGCGCGCCCCGGTCGGTGATGACGTGATCCGGCCCCATCTCGGCCTGCGCCACGCGCCCGGCCCCCTCGTCCTCCCCGACATAGAGCCCGGCCCGAAGGGCGCCGCGCAGCGCGGGGTTGGCGTGCACGGCCCGCGCGATGCGCAGAGCCTGGTCGCCCGCCAGCGCGTTCATCGGGTAGATCAGGATGGCCTTGATCCCCGGCTGCCCCGCGTGCGCCAGGCAGTGGTCCAGGATGGGCCACAGGAAGCTCTCTGTCTTGCCCGAGCCCGTCCCGGTCGCCACCAGCGTGCTCTGCTTCGGCTCGGCGCCCAGGCGCGCGAAGGCGCGCTCCTGGTGGCGGTGGGGGGTGAAGCCCAGCGGCACCCGCGCGAACCAGTCCGGCCGCGTGCCCTTGACGAAGGGCAGGAAGACCTGGACATAGGGGCCGCGGGTGACCGCGCCCTCCTCGGCCAGCAGGCGATCGATGGCGCCCTGGAACCCGGGCGTGGTGGCCGAGAAGCTGGCCCGCAGGAAGTCGGTGAGCCCCGCGTCGAGCTGGGCGGCCAGGGCGCCTGGCAGCATCCCATGCCAGTCGCGGCGCTGCGTGGGTCGCGGCGCGCGCAGCAGCGGCCCGCGGAAGGCCGGCGGGGTCTCGACGACCGCCAGCACGCGGAACCCGGCGAGATCGGAGAGCGCGCCCTCGGCGAAGCGCGCCGCGAGCTGCTCCAGGCAGCCCTCTGGGCCGCGCAGGTCGATCCAGGCGCTGCCCGCGAAGCGGGGGCGGGTGATCGCGGCAGTCTCGCATCCGGGGAAGGCGCGGAGCGCCGCCTGCATGGCCTCGATCGCCTCGACAGGCACGTCACCCGTGGCGCCGTCGATGTGCACGGTGCTGCGCCCAGGTACGTTCGGCCAGTCCGTACGCAGCGCGCCGATGTCGTGGGCGCGGCCCGGGCGTACGAGCTCGAGCCAGTCGAAGAAATGGCTGTCGAGCTGCCCCCACCGGTGGAGCGCAGCCGTGACCTTGAAAAAGTAGTCGTTCGGGCTCTCCGCCACGTAGGGGAGGCCGTCCGCCCAGCTCGCGTAGTTTCGCCGGTAGTCCCGCTTGAACTCTTCCGGTGTGAACGCCGAGCAGAGGAAGCCTTCGACGCGGGCCAGCTGGGTCGTGTGCGTCATCGGTCTCCGCTCCGCGTCCCGCGAGCGCCGAAGCGCCGGGCGAACACCGTCCAGGCCTGACGGTAGTCGGCCTCGCGGTCGCAGCGGTCGAAGGGGCCCTGGTAGACGACCGTGCGGGTGTGTGGGCCGCCGGGCAGGGTGTCATCCTCGAAGGTCTTGGACAGGCTGCTGGTGAACGTGGTGGGGTCGGTTACGTCCTCCCAGAAGTCCCCGACGGCGTCTCTGCGGAGCCGCTTTCGCTCCAGCCCGACGCCGCGCAAGCCATCGCTGACCGTGTATACGATTCGTCCATTGCGGTCGTACCAGGTGTCGCGTTCGTTCTGCTGGAGGACTGGAAACTGAATCCGATAGATGTTGAGGAGTTGATCGAGGGTCATGCCGAGAGCCATCGCGACGATGATGTCTATCTCGACCAGCGCCTGCCGACGGGCGTAGTCAGCGCGGAGCGCACAGCGTCGATGCCACATGTTCGTCGCGTCCGACCAGCAGTCCGGCGGCAGCCGAGCATCACTTCTGGTCCACGTCTCGGCGGCGAGCTCTGCTGACCAGGTTCGCGCCCAGAGATCGGCGTAGTGGGTAGTCAGGCAGGACAGGGCGAGTGTGCGTGCGAGAATTGCGCCGTCATATGCAGTTCCTGAGATGAGCGGCAGGCGTCGGCCGGTGCCAGGGCGAAAATCGCCCTGTCCCGTAGACTTGATGAAGAAGTCCACCGGCAGCGATGCCCAGGCTCCCGCCGTCAATACGGCGAGTCGCTCATCGGCGAACGTATATGTGTAGACTCCATCAACATGAGCAGAGCCTGGGGGTACAAGCGCCGGCTGTAGGGTGCGCTCCATCTGCACGCTTAGCCCTCGGTTGCAGGCGACCCGATAGTATCGGGTAATTGGTATCGGCGCCGTCTTCGGAGCCCACGGGACCTTCGGCAGCCGCTCCTCGTAGGCGACCCGATCTTCACAGGGCACGTACTTGGTGCGAGGGAGGTAGTCGTCGGGCAGTGTCTCGAGGTCGAGGATGTCCCAGTGGGTGTTGTGGCTGCACTCGCGGCGTGGCGTCTTGTAGAAGGGTGTCCCAACGTAACAGTGAGGTCCGTTCAGGATCCACTCGTCCACCTTTGTGGCGAAGCGGAGCTCTTCGACGATGTGGCCAGCCCGTCGCGAACGTGACTCGTGCCAACAGTCATGCGCATGGCACTCGACTCCAGACTCTGCGATGGACGGCGCACCGTCGCGGAAGCGCGCCAACGCGCCCATCAGGCTCGACGCATGGAGCGACGGGATCCGCGCCTCCAGCGGAGGCGTGCCCGCGTCGTCGAACAACTCGGCGAACACCTTCAGCGATCTGTGGTCCACGCGCACGATTCGGTCGCTGTGCCCGCGCAGCTCCCACCTGTCGGACTCGTCCTTGATGCCGGGCGTGGGGCCCTGTCCGTCGTGGTTGTAGCAGGCATCCAGCGTGGACGGATGGAAGAGATTGGCGATATGGTCAAAGCGGGCCTTCGCCAACTGTGCCCCAAATACGTTCAATCCGAAGCGCATTCGACCATGATCGTTGGTGCCCTGAAACAATCCAAGCTCGTTTTCGAACTGATAGTGCGCTCGAAGCCGCGGGAAGGCGTGTGCTCTCAGCGTCCCTCCACGCTTCTCGTCGTACAGGCTCTCGGGATGCAGAAAGGCAGCAACACCATCGGGCCGCAGCGCTGCCCAGGCTCGCGGTAGAAAGCCCTTGTAGAGGTTGGTCTGAGATCCCTTCAGCTCAGGATAGCACTGTGACGACGAGAGGAACGCCTGCAGACCCGAGATCTCCTCATGTGCTTCCAGGTACGTCTGCAGCGCGCCATCTGGAGCCAGTGTGGCAGCCCGACGTGAAGCAGCCTGCTGGGCCGAGAGGTTGTGGACCACGAACGACGGGTCGCGATCCCCCAGGGCGGCGGCCTCGATCCACTCCATCTTGATCCATGGTGGGTTGCCGAGCACGATGTCGAATCCGCCACGATCTGCGAAGACATCGGCGAATTCAAGCTCCCAGTGGAAGAACCGATAGCGCTCCGCCAGCCGCTGGACGAGCGCCAGCCGCGGATACTTCCGCACCAGTCCGGGCACATCCACGAAGCCCAACTCCTGGACGAGCTGCTTCACCTCCTCTACCGGCCGGGTGGAAGCAAAGAGCTTGACCTGGCCGTGCTGGTCGGTGGGCGCGCCGATGTTCTCAGCCACATTCTGATCGAGCAGCAAAGACAGCTCGAGCAGCCACTCCTGCCGGGTTGGAAGAATATCGAACTTATCAATGGGCCAGAACCACAGCGCGCACCAGTAGTCCATCGCCAGCTTCAGACGCCGGTAGGGGCTTGAAGCCTTCACGCCCTCCGAGGCCAGCTCCTCTCGCCAGATGCGATCCTTGTCCCGGGTGGAGGTGGCAGAGCCCACTCTGGGCCGCCCGTAGGTCGGAAGGGGATCCGTCGTCCGCGATCGCATGTTGCGGAGCAGGCCCACATGGCGGTCCCAGAGGCGATCGACAGCGCCAGAGAGCTCGACCAGCCAGTCTCGTTCATCCACATCCAGCGCCACGCACATCCTGGCTTTCCACGTGTCGATCTCTGCCAGTGCGTTGGCACGCATCTCCTGGATTGGTGCCCCCTCACCTCCGGTTGCATAGGTAGCCATGCCCGGATCGGGTAGCAGAAAATGCCATGCACTGCCCTGCGGGCGAGCCGCGCCCGCCGGAACTCGCGTCGGCGCGACCCCCAGCCAGCTCGAATCTCTGCCATGGCGCCCCGCGTCGAGCAACTGGGCGGTGTAAACCTGGCGGCGCGCGCCCACGAGTGAGTTGCCGTTGCAGATCTGCATGCCGAACCAGGGCACGAAGACCTGCTGATCGCCGTCCGCGCCGGGCTCGTCGCCGAAGATCGCGTTCAGCCAGAGCGAGATCTCGGCCAGCTCGATGGCGACGGGGTTGAGATCGATGCCGAAGACGTTGTTGTCGGCCAGCACCATCTTGACCCGCTGCTTCTCCCAGGCGTAGCGCTCGTGACCCAGCCGCTCGCCGCGCTCCCGCTGTGCCCGGTGCAGGTAAGCCTCGGCGAGCTGATCCACCGCCTCGTTCAGGAACGCCGCGCTGCCGACCGCGGGCTCCAGCACCTTGAGCTCGAGCACCTCTGCGCTGGTGAGCCGCGGGTTGCCGTGCTCGTCCTCCAGGATCTCCTTGAGCGCATATTTGACGGTGGCCCGAGTCAGGACAGCCGGTGTGTAGTACGAGGCGGATTTCTGCCGGTCACGCCCGGCCATGCGGTAAACGAAGGTGTCTTTAGGATAACAGATGAGCTGCCTCTTCCCATCGACCACATGGAAGACGCGCTCATCGTCGGAGTAGTCCTTGAGGGAAGCGAGGTTCACGAAGTAGGCAGGGTCGAGAGGTCCGTGGTCGCCGCCCGCAGGCTTGACTTCAAACAGTTGCTCCTTCGCGAAGAAACCGCGGAAGGACAGCAGCGCCTCGTAGACGGCGCCGAGCTGGTTGATGCCCAGGGTGGCGTAGGACACGCGCCCGCGTCGGCCTTTTCCGCCGCCCACCCGGCCGCGCGACAGCGACATCTTCTCGATGACGGCGCGCAGGACGTGGTTGGGGAAGCGGACCTCCGCGAGCAGGGGGGTGCGCTCGGGGTCGAACAGGTGCGACCGCAGCGGACGCAGCCGAAAGGTCCCGAAGATCGAGCGCTCCTGGTCGGCACTCAGCCCCAGCCCGCGCTGCGCCCGCGGCTCGGCGCCCTCGTAGATCAGGCGGAAGAGCAGGGCCACGCTGTCGTGCAGGTAGGTTCCACCGTGGGTCTCGGCCTCCAGCAGCTCTGCGTCCTCGACGGCGCGCAGGCGCTCCAGGCTGTAGCCCTTCGCGTAGGCATCGGAGCCCATCGGGGCGTAGCCCAGCTCCGGACGGGCCTCGATGTAGAACAGGAAGAGCAGGCGGTACATGTACCGCAGGCACTCCCGGGAGAGCGGCTCGGCCAGATCGTCCCAGGGGATGGCCTTCTTCTGCTCGCGGGCGCGGGCGGCGACCTGGCGGGCGGCCTCGTTGCCCAGCAGCTCGATGCACTCGCGCAGCGCGTACTTGAGGTCCTCGGAGACGGCGAAGGCGTGCTTGTGCGAGCTGTCGTCGAGCGCGTCGAGCAGGGGCGCGCCCGCGTCGGGGACCAGGCACTCCCGGTGCAGCAGGGCCGCCGTGATGTCCAGGGTGTCGGCCTCGCGACGGCCGAGGACCTCGTCGAGCTCGAAGCGCAGCATGCGCTGCTCGGCCCAGCGGGCCCGCTCGGCAAGGGTGATGTCCTGCTCGCTGAGCACGAGCACAAAGCGGGGCCACTCCTCGAGATCGAAGGCTGCGGTGACCAGATCCTGAATCGAGCCCTGCGCGAGCCCCACGGGCTCGGACGGGCCCTGCTCGATCAGGGCGCCGAGCTCGGGCAGCGACGAGCGCTCCAGAACCTCGGTGTCATCGTGGCGCCGGCTCAGCGAGGGCAGCACCCACAGCAGCGGCGTGCCGTCCGGGCGGCGGATCTCCGCCAGCGCGGGCAGGATCCCGTCGGGGAGCGCGGCGCGGCGCGGCGCGAGCTGGAAGCCGAGCGCGTCGAGCAGGTGCGCCCACCACTCGCGCGCGAGCGCCACGCGGTCCTCGGCCGGTCCCGTGCGCTCGAGCTGGTCGCGGAAGCGGAAGTAGCGCGCGTGGAGCGCGCCGAGCGCGCGGGGGGGGGACCGCTCCTCGCCGGCGCGCTCGCGCCAGCCGGCCAGCGTCGCCTTCAGATCTCCCGCCAGGATCGCGGCGAGGTAGTGCTCGCCGTAGAACTCGTTGACGTTGTCGATGCCGATGAAGGGCGTGCTCACGCGGCACCCCCGTCGCGCCAGCCGGGCCCGGTTACGCAGGCCAGGACATGGAGGTAGGGCAGCCGCTCGGTGGTCAGGGCGTCGCGAGCCCAGCGATCCACGTCGTCGAAGAGGCGCTGGATACGCCGCTGCTCGCGGGCCCGGCGGTCGTCCGCGGCCGCGCCATGCCGGTCGGCGAAGGCGAGCTGAAGCTGCTGGTCCTGGCGCGCGCGCAACACGCCCATGCGTTCGCGGTGCGCGGCGAGTCGGGCCTGGAGATCCTGGTCGACGACCTCGCGGTCGCGCAGCACCTGCGCGTCCACCTCGCGCACCGCCTCCGGGACGAGTGCCTGGAGTTGAGCGAGCTGCACCGCCCCGAGATTGGCCAGCGGTCGCTGCCCGAGGCCCACGCGGGCCAGCCAGGCCTCGAAGGGCTCGAGCCGTCGGAAGGTGGATCCCTCGAAGACAGCCGCGTACCATCGGTGCACCACCGCCTGCCCTTGGCGGTTGGGGATCAGGCCGCTCACTAGAAATCCCGCCTCCTGGGCGGGCAGCGTCGCGAGGCAGGCCACCGGAGCCTGGTGGCGCCCGAAGCGCCCTCGCACGCGGTCGGCCGCCCAGCCCAACACCGGATGCAGCGGCCAGAGGTACTGCAGCCGCGGCCAGGTGGACTCTTGGGCGCGGGACGTCTTGATGTCCCGCTGGACGTCGCCCCGGTCGTCCGTCAGGACCAGCCAGCCGTCGTCCGGTCGGATCTCCGGTGGCAGACGCCGATATCGCCGGCGCAGGTCAGGGCTCAGCTCCAGCTCCAGGGCGCGCCCGTCGGCCGTGGTGCGCCAGCGCACATCCTGGTCTCGCAGGAGATCCAGCGTCGCGGTGAGCCAGGCCCGATCCGTGCGGAACAGCGAGGGCGGCTCGGAGGGCTGGGCAGGGCGGATGGTGTCCTGTGCCCCCTGGCCGAGCAGCAGCTCCAACGGGTCGATCTCGCCAAATCCCAGCCGCGCTTCGAACTCCTCGGGGGAGAGGCCGTCTTGCATGGCCATGGCCGTCAGCGCCTCCTGCGACTCCACGTCCGGCACGCCGACCAGCTTGCGAGGGTCCTCGATGTTGCGCGCCGCACGATCCTCCTTGTCGATCAGCCGGTCGAGGATGCGCAGGTCACCCTGGATGTCCGTGTTGCGGGTCTGGAGGACCAAGTAGGTGATCAACGGCACCCGCTCCTGGCCGTAGCGGTCGATGCGCCCGTTGCGCTGCTGGAAGACCATCAGCGACCAGGGCACGTCGAAGTGGACCATGCGGTGGCAAAGGTAGTGCAGGTTGATGCCCTCGGCCGCGACATCGGACGCCAGGAGGAGTCGGACCTTGCTCGACTCCTTGCCGAACTCGTCTACGACCTGCTGCTGCTCGATATCGGACATCGATCCATGCAACGAGCGCACCGCCGACGGATCCAGCCCCAGGTCGGAGGGAAGGTTCGTCTCCAGGAATTTCAGCGTCTCGATGCGCTCCGTGAAGACGACCAGGCGATCGTCCCGCTTGCGGTCAGACCAGCCCAAGGCGCCGCCCGGCCGAAGCATGGCCACCAGGCGCTGGTAGCGGCTGAACCCCGCCTTTGGGATGGCCGCCACGCGGCCTCGGAGCGCTTCGAGCTGGAGGACGTCATCGGCGACGTCTTCATCGCCCGCGCGCCTGCGCAGGCTGGCGAGTCGCGCGTCCACGGTCTGGACACAGGCCATGGGGCTGGACAGCAGAGCCTTTTCGAGGGCGGTGCGGAACAGCACGCCACCTCTCATCGCCTGGTCGCTGGCGAGGCGGAGTGACGCGAGTGCGGCAAGCGCGTCCTCTTCCGCCGCAGAAGCCTGCACAGGCGCCTTGCTCATCTCGGGCTCGGGGAAGTGCTCGCGGATCTGATCTTTCACGTCACACTTGAAGCGGCGCGTGTACAGGCCCTTGATGTCCTGGGCCTCGTAGTCCTTCGGGTTGGCGATCGCGGTGGGGTCGAGCAGGTTCATCAGGCTGGCGAAAGACTCGGATCGGCCGTCGTGGGGCGTAGCCGAGAGCAGCACCAAGGCGTCCGTGCGCGTGCAGAGCATGGTCGCGAGCTGGGCCCGCATGCTGCCACCGCCCCGCTCGGCGACGTTGTGCGCCTCGTCGATCACCACCACGTCCCAGCGCGCCTGCTCCAGGTGATGCCGTAGCGCGTTCTTCTGCTTCAGCGTGTCCATCGAGATGATCACGCGATCGAAGTGGGAGAAGGGGTTGTGGTTGGTAGGGATACGCTCGCGAATCCGCTGGAGCCCCTGCGAGTCGAGGCGCACCAGCGGGATGGTGAAGCGCGACCACAGCTCCTTCTGGAACTGCGTGAGCACCGACTTCACGGTCACGACCAGGATGCGCCGCGCCCGGCCGCGCCGGATCAGCTCAGAGAGCAGGATGCCCGCCTCGAGCGTCTTTCCGAGCCCTACCGCGTCCGCGATGAGCACGCGCGCGCGGAGCTGCCCCAGGGCCAGCCGCGCGGGGTCGAGCTGGAAGTCGAGCAGGTCGAGCGCCGCGCGGTGGCCGACCGCGATCCTCGCGTCGGCAGGCGGCACGTCGCGGAGCAGCGCCTCCAGGTAGACGAGCGTGGCGCGGTGCTGCTCCGAGGTGTCGGCGACCAGCCGGGTCAGCTTCGGATCGAGCACCTTCACCGCCAGCTCTCCGCGCTCGTCCCGCTCGTACTCCTCGAGGAAGATCGCCTCCTGGTCCCGCACGATCTCCGAGACGCCCACGACGGTCCAGGCCTGCGTGCCGGACGAGGTCTGGTCCACCTTGAGCACGCGCCAGACCGCGTCGCGGACCTGGATGTGGGCGCCGGGGGCGATGGGGGAGGAGAGGGACATCAGAGCGGTCCTCGAAAACATGTCTTCCAGGGCAAAAGTTCATCTGAACGTGGGCCAGAGGAAGAACGCCACTGGCCGCCGCACCCATGTGGCGACGCAGGCATTCGGCGCTCCGAGATGACGTGGAAGATCTGGCTGCTCATCAGGTCCGGTCAAGCCTCCCAGTGGGTCGAGGTCCTCATCGTAATCCACTGACCTGCGGGTGGGCAATTCGACGTGGAGCGGCGCAGTGGTTGGTTGTGTCGCTGTCTTGGCGGTGGGGCGATCTCTGTCTACGCGTAGGGTTGGGCGATCTGAATCTGTGGGTTTGTCAAAGTTTGGCGTGGGGTTCAGGTAGGAAAATCCTTGCGTAAGGAGGGGGCAGGTCGCCCCGACAGGAGCCTGCCGCCGCGATGAGTCACCCGCGGTCGAGCACGTCCAGACGTGACCTGTGGCTTCTGATGACCACGCCCAACAGCGTAAGCACGACACCAGCGCCGAACACGCCTTTGGTGTCGCCGTACTTGGCAGCGTCGCCCAGATGTCGCGGGACGGCACCTGGCTGAAGCGCTGCGGGTCCTATCCACCGCCGGACGCCATGACCCTTGACACGGCTTATCGGGTCTTTGTGGCAATCCTACAGGCGGGTGTCGGCTTAGGGCAGGCCTTCGCCGTGGCAGTGGCCCAGTTGAGCGACGGGGGCTTCATCGTCGCCCTCTCCGGGCAGAAGACGAAGGCCTCGATGAACCGAAACAGGATCCGCCTGCCTGACGGGTGCCGCTGGGCGGAGGACACCGTTCCGTTCATGCAGGACGCGAACTGCGCCAAGGTCAAAGATGATCAGGACCCACGTGGTAGACATTGTGCTGAACCGAAGATCTTCCTGTCCAAGGGTGACCACCTCGAGGTGATCAGCCAGGTGACGTTCTGGTATGGCAGAACGAACCGGCATCCCTGGCCAGGGCACGAGGCCGGACCGGGCAGCCTGATGTTCCCGTGCGACTCCTGCCTCCAGCACTCGGAGCGCCTCATGTCCGAGCCCTGGTTGTTGAGGCTATAACTGCTCCCGCTCCACCCGCACCTCCTCGTCGATGATCCCCGCCGTCTGCTCGATGATCCGGGCGAAGAACGCCGCGCACGCCTCAGGCGTCCTCTCATCCTCCGGCCGCGGGATCGCGAACTTGATCGCCGCCAGCGTGCCGGCCCGCGCCGGGTCGCCACACCGTCGCAGCGTCGCGCCCATCCACGGGTTCTCGGCTGCCAGCGCGCTCAACCGCGCGCGGATGCGCCGCTGGAGCTGCTCCTTGCTGGCCAGCGGCCTGGCCAACGCAGTCCGGCGCTCCGGCTTCTGGTCGATGCTCCCCTCGTAGGGGTTGATCTCGACATGCACGAACAGCTCGCCGCGGCGGGCCGACTCGTAGTGCACGTCGACACCCTTCGGGGCCAGTGGCTCGCCGATGGTCCAGTCTGGCTTGTAGAACTGGAAGCCGATGGTCTGGCTCAGCGTGGAGCCGAAGGTGTTCGACCGCATGTCATGCGCCTGGAAGACACGGGCGAGCTCAGGGCTGGAGCCCACGGCTGCGTAGAAGCCCTCGTTGCCCACCGACAGCCAGCGCTGCACGCGGTCCCAGCCCTCGGGCTTCGGGTCGCTCTTGCCGATCGCCTCGATCTCGCGCCAGTGAGTGCGGCGCAGGCCGTCGGCGAGGGTCCAGAGCTCAAGCAGGTCGATGTAGTCCTGAAGCAGCGGCGGCGTGGCCACCCTCTCCGCCGAACCGCGCTCGCGGGCGCCGTGGAGCCACCGGTGGACCTGCCCGCGGTCGAGCACCAGCGCCCACGCACAGGAGGTCCCGACGGGAGGTTCGCTGCCGAGGGCGACGAAGAGCGGCAGGAGCACGGTCCCGGGCAACATGCTCTTCTGGGCCTCGACGACGTAGCGGTCCATCTGCCGCGCGGACTCACCCGCGCGTATCTTGTTCTCGATCAGGAGCCTGACGTTGCCGGCCTGCGTGCTCACGCCCGCCAGCACGTCGAAGCGGGCGTCCCCGTGCGTGACCTCCGCCTTGGACCAGAGCGGCTGGAGCCCGCCCGATCCGAGCCGCAGCAGAGGCTCGCGCGCCTGCTCGTGTGGGCTGTGCGTGGCCGGGTGGTTCTGGAGCGTCCCCACGAGCGCACCGAGCGCGCACCCCGCCAGGCGTCCGCTGCGCTCGGGATCGAGCAGCCAGGCCAGGAAGCTGGTCCACGAGAGCTCGCGCTCCTCGACGCCGAGCAGGAGCACCGCGTTGGGCTTGGAAGCTAAGGTTACTAGTTCTGGGAGTCGAGGAAGAGACACGAAGGCCTCCGACGGGATCTCATCTTCGACGAGGCGACGGTCTCTGTCGACCTGCCAGCTCATCGTGCCGTGCTCCAACGAGGCCGCACACGAACCCTTGCCTCTCAGCCGGCGCGCACCTATGAGGGCATGATGAGCGCCTTCGAGCACGATCACCGCGCATCCTCCGGTCCGCCGACCCTGGACGTCCGCCTGGCCAGCCTGGACCGCGACCAGCTCATCGCCCTGGTTCACCGCCTCGTGAACCATGCCCCTGCGGGCGAGGAGCTGGTCATGCTGCCGCTGCCCGGCGAGCGCGAGCCGGTGGACGGCGCGGTCATCACACGGCAGGTCAACCAGATCCTCGGCTCCATGCGCTTCGAGTGGCGCGCCGCTGGCCTGGCCCGCCGCGAGCTCTGGCCCATCGTCGCGCTGGGGGAGGGCTACTTGAAGGACGGCGCGACCGCGGACGCACGCGTCGTCTTCGTCGCGATCATCGGGGCCATCCTTGCCCGCTACCACCAGATCTGGGATGAGGAGAGCCAGATCGCCGGGATCGCCATCGAGTGCATCGAGGGCCTCGGACGCTGCCTGGAAGGTAGCGCCGGCCCCCTCGAGCGCGAGGCGTTGCTGCGGGAGCTGTTCGGGGTCTATCGCTGGGACTCGCTCGATCACGGCGGCTATGGCCTGGGCCGTCCATCGGAGCGCGCGTTGATGACCCATGCCACACGCGACGAGCGGCGACAGATCGCGATCTGGGTGCGGGGCGCGCTGCCACAGATCAGCCGGGAGCACGGCCGCTGGGGCCGACAGGAGGGAGGGCGCCTGGTGCTGGCGCTCCTGGGGCCGGACCTGGAGGCCGCCGAGCTCGATGCCCTCTACACCGAGGCCAGCCTGGACGGGCCGCGGCTGGAGCTGCTGCTCGGGCAGGGTCGGACGGAGGAGGCCGTGGCGCTGGTGCGCGGCGCGGACCGAGCGGATCTGCTCGGGCTCGCGAACCGGCTGGTCGCGGCGGGGATGGCTGCGGAGGCCGAGGCTGCGGTGCGCGATCACGGCCTCCTGCTGGACTGGCCCTCTTCGGGCGCGCGCGACTGGCTGCGGCGGCGAGGCGCGGACCTGCCGGCGAACGCCGACGAGCTGGCGAGGGAGGTGTGGACCTTTCAGCGCAACCCCACCAGCGCCGGCTACGAGCGGCTGCGGACGGAGGCTCGCGCGGCGGGGCGCTGGCCGAGCGTGCTCGCCCAGCTCGGCGAGTTGCACGGCAGCGCGAAGAAGCTCCAACCCTTCCAGGCGCGCATCCGGGCCGAGCTCGGAGACGCCGAGGGCGCGCTGGCTGCGCTCGACGGGCTCGAGGGAGGCGTCTGGCGGCCCACGGCGGTCGCGGTCGCGGTGTCGCTCGAGAGAAGCCACCCGGCAGAGTCGGCGCGCCTCTACCGGAGGGTGATCGACGCTCTGGTATCGCACGGGACGAAGCCAGCGCGGCTCCAGGCCACCGAGCTCCTCGCGCGCCTGGAGGCGCTGGAGGGGGGCGGCTGGACCAGGGCGCTAAGTGCCAGCCACACAAACTCGTGAAGAGATTCTTCCTGCTCGTTGTGAGCAGAGGCGCTTCTCGCGCTTCTCAACCATGACAGCGTTCCTGCCATCCTTCAGGTGACTATTTGCTCGTCCTGACCCTCATGCTCTCGCTCGCCCACGCGACCCCGACCTTGATTGGCTGCATCTCGACGCCAGACGACACGGCCGCGACCGACTCGTGGACCGTGAACTTCGCTCGAGACGGCCGCCTGATCCTGGTCTCGACCACTCCGGAGGAGACCGCGAGCGGCTGGCTCGAGCTCCGGGTGGCCGGTGTCCTCTACGTGCCGCTGCTGACGGGCACGCACGCGAGCGTCTACCACGCGGAGGCGACAGGCGGCCGGCGGAGCAGCGAGCTCATGACAAACGCACAGGGGGCCTGGGGGACCCGCCTCGTGGCGCTCCACTACTCGAAGGAGTTTGCGAGCACCACAGGCGAAGGTACCGTTACGGGCTGTGTCTACTACGACCCGGGACAGACGGTGAGGACCGGTGACGTGATCGCCAGCTTCTGCGCAGATCCGCTGGACGACGACAGCACCTCCTTCACCTTTGATGTGCCCTACAGCGGATACCTCGTCTCGAGCCGCACGAGCTGTGGAGCTGGGGGCGGAGCCTTGGACTGGTACGTAGACGGCGAGGGGGTCGTGCAGCAGGAGGCGGACTGCGCGACGCGGCCCTATGTGCTGGCGTTCCCTGTGCTGGCCGCGCAGGAGGTCACCATCGACATCGTGCACGAGGACGACACATGGACCGACAACACGGGCTCGCGCTGCATCGACGTGAGCTTCAGCCAGGAGTAAGCCCGATGAGCGCGATTCTCGACGAGCGGCGCCGCGCGCGACTCCATGACCATGTAGCCAAAGAGCTGAGCGCGGTCAGTCACCTGTCCGTTGAGGAGCGCCAGGCCATCCAGGTCCAGGCCGAGGCCTGGTGCGCGCGCTGGGGCAGGGACGTCGACGTGGAGGACGCGGACAGGGACATCGGCACCTGGCGGGTCTGGCCTGAACGTGGCCCCGAGCGGGGGCTGACCGGGCTGGGCCTCTTCGCTACGTGGCTCTTCGGGGACTACGCGCGCGGCTGGATCGCGGCCCTCGACGTGGTGGAGGACGTACACCGGAAGTTTGCCGATCGGACCAGGCCCTGTCCAAATTTTCGAGAGCCTGAAAGGGACTTTGAGGCGGATAACGCGGACACCTACCTGCAGACCGGAGTGAAGTACAAGCTCAAGGGCGATGGGCGGCGAGCTCAGAAGTGGCCCCATGAGGAGTTCGACTCTGAGAAGCACGGAGGTGCTACGATGAATCTGCTCGAGCACGCGTTCACTTCGCTTCCCCTGCGTTTCGCCCAGCTCTGGGTCCTGGTCGATCGGCGTGCGCGGGCCGGAGTCATCTGGGGGGTCATGCAGTGGATGGCGGGCATCTCGAATACCAGCTTCGATCCTCGTGGTCCGAACCGAAACGAGGTCGGCCGAGTGCGAAGGCGGCTTGCGCTCCGCTTCGAGGCGTCACGGGGCCTGAACCTTCACCTCAGGCGCTGGGCGGCATTCCAGCGGCCAGAGGTATTGGAAGGTAGACTCGACATTTTTCCTTCTGATCGCGCGCTTGCTTCTGTGGAGGGGGCAGTGGAGCTGATCCGGCCGGCGCTGGAAATGGCGATCAAGGAGCTGATGGCGAGCGCCGAGGAGCGCGCCTTCTTGTGCAACGTGTTGGTGCATCGTCGCAACGTCGAGGAGGAGCTCAGAAAGCTCCCGAACGGTGAGGATCGCTGGGAAGCGCTGCTGGAGCTGGCCTGGTTGGCAGGGCGCGCAGCAGCGGAGCGACTCGACCAGAGGCGAGAGGACTCCGGGGCGAACGGCGCAGGAGGGGCGCAGCGCGCTGCGTCCGCGCCGTCACACCCCGCCGAACACCACACGAGGATTCGGAGCTTCCGACCGATGCTCCGAGGGGGTGGTCTCGACTTCGAGCAGATAACCGCCCTGCGCGAGCTCCTGGCCTGCGAAACCTGCGCCGAGGACTGGCATGCCCTCGCAGAGTGGGAGGTATATCGTGACGCCGTCGCGGCTGCGGCGAGCGCCTGGCCGAAACCGATGCACGTGAGCTGGTCTTGGAGGGTGATCATCCCCACCCTCGCAACGGCGGCGGCACTCGCGCTTGTGTTCGTTCGACCCTGGGGTTCCGACGCCACGGACATGCCGAGGATCGGCTATCGCGGGACCACGGAGGTCGCTCCCTCCATGGAGCTGGTCCGCAAGGTCGGAGAGAAGAGCTTCCAGGCTGGTCCCTCTCTCTCAGTCGGCGATCAGATTCAGGTCTCGGGAGAGGCCGACGTAGGCGCACATCTGCGAGCCTGGGTGGTTGCGGACAGGGCTGAGCCACAGCTCATCGGCGAAGGGATCGTTCCCGCCGCGGGCAAGGTCGAGTTGGGAGGACCCTGGCCCATTCGTGAGCGAGGAAGGTACATCTTCATCGTCGGGGTCGGGTCAGTTGAGCCGTTCCGCGACGTCGGGGGGGCGTGGGCCTGCATGCCCGCTATGTGCGCGATTCACATACTGGAGGCTCCTTGATAGCGATGCTCATGGTGTCGGTCGGCGTGTTCGCTCCCATGGTCTACGCGGGCGCTGCGGAGCACCGCGCGCTCGTGATCGGCGTCGGCGCCTATCAGGATCCGGCTCTGCGTCCCGGGTCGGAGAGCGCACCAGCGGATGCGGACGCCATCGCTGAGGTGCTCCGCCAGTCCAGGAGCACCATTGACGTCACGGAGTTGAGCGGCTTCGTGACCGAGGGAGAGCTGCGCAGCGCGCTTCGAAGCGCGACCGATGGCCGCGGTCTCGACGACAGCTTGATCGTGTTTTATGCCGGCCATGCCATCGCCGTCGCCAATAGTCGCGCGCCGGGGGGATGGGACCTCTACTTTCAGTCCTCCGAGTCGAGCGCGACCGATCCGGAGTCCAAAGCCGTCCCTCTGAGCATCCTCCTTCAAGGGCTCTCCGAGTTCCCACCCAGGAACGTGCTCATCCTGATCGACGCCTGTAGGACACCCACCTCGGGACGACCTTACACACCACCTCCCTCGGCCTTCGAGACCTGGGGCCATCCTGGTGTCTGGGCGCTCGTCTATGCCACCGCCCCTCTGGACTGCGCAGCTGCGGACGCTGAGCACGGCTTCTTCACCGAAGCGCTTCTTGCAGGAGCTGAGCTCTCGGGGGGGAGTTACCGGGCGGATGCGGACCGCAATGGCGCCGTGACCAGCGTTGAGTGGGCCTTGTTCGCGTTGAGCGCGACCGCGGCCCGCACGTCCAACCGCCAGCGGCCGCAAGCGCTGTTCGACGTGCGGGGGCGGGAGCGCTTCGTGCTGCTGGGCGAGGAGCGGTCCGCTGATCGGGCCCTGGTGTACGGTGCCTCCCATCAGGTGGACGTCCGGGGGTATCGTGGCCAGGCTGCCGACGTCGCGCCGGGGCTGGTGCGTGTGGCGGTCCTGGAGGAAGATCACGCGCCGCTCACCGCCCTCGTGCGTGTCCGAGCCGGTGAGGAGTTCCGCTCGGATGCGCTGACAGAAGATCCACCAGGCAAGCTCTATCTGGGGTCGTCCATCGCCGCCTCTGGTACAGATCTGAGCTCGCCTTTCGCCGCGTCCGTGGAACTCGGATGGGTCCCTCGTGACCTGGGCCTCTACCGCCTCGAGCTCGGCGCTCGGCTTGGCTGGGGGATCGGCAGCGTGGACGGCGTCCGATTCCCAAACGCCAGCCTGCTGAGCACCGTCGGCCTCGGCATTGGAGCCGTGAGCGCTGGGCCGAGCGGACTCGACCGCTTCGAGCTCGGTCCCCTGATAGGCGTCGGTGTGCTCGGACGTTGGCCAGAGGCCGTACCTGGAGGCGATGTACTCTGGCGCGATAGCGCCTCCCAATATGGCCTCCTCGGCCTCGCCGGTCTCGGCGGGCATGTCGAGGTGAGTCGCTGGCTGATCGGCGTAGAGCTGGCAGCGCGCCTTCCACTTGTGGATGAAGCGTGGGAGGTGGAGCCGTCCCTCTCGGTCTCCATTCGGCGCCGGGTGGCGGCTTGGGGTGTGCGATGATCCTGCTCCTGATCGCCTGCTCGCTCTCGCGCGTCGACCTGGACGGAGACGGCTACACCGTGTCCGACGGCGACTGCAACGACCACGACCACGACATACACCCTGGGGCGCAGGAGTTGGAGATCTGGTACGATGACGTCGATCAGAACTGCGACGGCAGGGATGATGACGCGGATGGGGACGGCTACTGCGTCGTGCCAGCTCCCAAGGCCGTGGACTGCGACTCCGGCGAGATGGACTGCAAGGAGTATTGCCTCAAGGAGGGTGTGGACTGCGACGACACCAACCCGACCATCTACCCTGGCGCGGACGAGCGCTGCGACCACGCGGGAGACGATGACTGCGACGGCGAGGTCGATGAAGCCGACGCCGTAGACATCGCGGGCTGGTACCTCGATATGGACGGCGACGGCTGGGGCGGCACAGAGGCGGCGAGCTGCGACGATCTGGCCGATGATCGCAGAGTCGATGTCGGCGGGGACTGTGAAGACGGCACCGACCCGGATGACGGGGTCGAAGACACGGCCATCCACCCTGAGGCCGAGGAGCAATGCAGCGATGGAGTCGATCAGGACTGCGATGGAACGGCCAACGGCTGCGATCTCCGCGGCGAGTTCTCGCCGGCCGACGACGGAGTCCTCGACATCACGCTATGGGAACGCGCCGGATACGCCGTCGCGTGGTGCCCTACACTCGGGGGGGCTGGGGCACCCGGGATCGCCACTGGGAAGGAGCCAGGCGAGACCGTGATCATCACCGGCGACTTCAGAGCTGATGTCTCCTCGCTGCGCCAGGCTCGGTTCTCTCCGGGCATCACCGTCCCAGACTCTGGCAACGACGAGAGTGGCTACGCCGTCGCGTGCGTCGGGGACACCACTGGAGGCGGGGGGGGAGTCGTCGCCATCGCGGAAGAGCACGCGTACGATGATGATGGTCGCGTCTGGCTGGTCGATCCGCAGGTAGCGGATGCACTGACCGAGGCCGACGCGCTCGCGGTCCTCGTGGGTACTGGTGCTCTGAGGTTTGGCGCATCGATCTCGGGCGGGGATTTCGACGGAGATGGGGTTGATGACCTGGTCGTCGGCGCCGTGAACTACTGCGACGCGTGTGGATCACGACAACAGGGCGCGACGTTTCTCTTCAGCGGCCCCGTGAGCGGCACCCTGAGCCCAGCCGAGGCAAGCACGACTCTGGTGGGCGAGGAGATGGGGGACGCTTCCGGCAACGCGGTGGCGAACGCAGGAGACATCGATGGAGACGGGCTGAACGACCTCGTGGTGGGCGCCCTGAACCACCAGGGACCGGGGAACGACGCCGGAGCGGTCTACCTCGTGGCGGGTCCTGCGGGCGACTCCATGACGCTCGCAGACGCGGATGCTCGTGTTGTTGGGTCGGGCGACAGCGCGTATTTCGGCTTTTCGGTCGCCGGAGCAGGAGACTGGGACGCCGACGGCTATCGAGACGTCGTCGTGGGGGCCTATGGCGCGGACCACGATGACCGCAACCACTGCGGCGCCACCTATGTGATCCGGGGTCCGATGGACATTGAGGACGTCGCCAATGCCGCTGCCACCATCTACGGTGAGGCCGAGAGCGGCTTCCTGGGCTGGTCTGTGGCGGGAGGCGCCGATGTCGATGCAGATGGTTACGACGATGTGCTCGCAGGGGCTTACGCCGCGGGGAACGACGAGGAGAGCCTGACCGGCCGGGCTGCGCTGCTCCATGGACCGGATTCCGGAACTTTCACCGTGGGAGAGACCGACGGGCGCTTCTTCGGCGAGCATGCGTTCGACCAGCTCGGGCGGGGCACGGCGCTCGGTGACCTGGACGCCGATGGCTATGGAGACGTGATCCTGAGCGCAGACGCTGCGGGAGACGACGTGATCATCGAGGTCAGCATCGGATCGGCCTATGTCTTCTTCGGCGGGGGGATGTGACCGCAAGAAAATCGACGCGGTCTTGTGAGCAGGCGAGGGCGGCGCGCTTCTACATGTTGAGCGCTATCGGACCCCTGGTAGGGGGACCCCAATCTGCCCAACGGCGTGGAGAATCGACATGAATGCCTGTTTCTACACAGAATATCGAGCCTCGCTCAACTCATTCCTCTTGATGCTGCTGGTCGGATGCGCGACCGGCGACGAGCATTCCACCGAGCGACAGGGGCAGCGCGTCGCGCCACCAGGCGAAGGGAGAGCGTTCGGCGCTTTCCACATTCCTGGTGAGCTGCCGTTCCCCGGAGGAATGGGCCGGGATCCCGATGGGGACGGCTATCGCTGGCCATCCGACTGCGCGCCCCGGGACGCGACGATCAATCCAGGCGCAGAAGAGGTCTGCGATGGGGTTGACAACGACTGCAACGGGCTGACGGACTCAGAAGAGTCGTCGTTCATCGAGGGTGAGGGGTGGCTATACGAGGACTCGGACGGCGACGGGTGCGGAGCTGGATCGACTGTGGGGTACGGGTGCCCAGAAGGTGGACTCGTCACCTGTGACGACGACTGCGACGACACGGACCCCGACATCGGAGAGGAGACCACCTGGTACTACGACCGAGATGGTGATGGGGTGGGGGGTACCGACTTCACGTGGACCGCATGCGAGGCTCCATCCTCACGGTACGTCGAGGCGGGCGATGACTGCGACGACGCCGACGACACCGTCTACCCTGGCGCAGAGGAGCTCTGTGACGGGGTAGACACTGACTGCGACGGGACTCTCTCCGCCGAAGAGGTGGACGACGCTGATGGCGACGGTTCGCCGGACTGTGAAGACTGTGACGACGCCGATCCGGCGGTGAGCCCGGACGCCGTCGAGCTCTGGGACGACGCGGACCTCGACGAGGACTGCGACGGCCTCGCGGACGGCGCAGACGACAGCGCGAACTGCTGTCTGTCCCTGGACACCATCGCGTTTACCGTCGAAGATGGCAGCACGAGCACCAGCGACGTGGTGACCGTACTGGCGGTGTGCGGGGATGACGATCCGTTCGCCTCAGGGTCGAGCTACGGCGTGTGCGCCACGTATGCTTACGCCTACACGAGCAGCAGTTCCTACTGCTCGCCCGACATCTCGGTCGACCTCCCAGATGCGACCGCGTACTCATACTCATCGTCCACGAGCCTCACCGCGACGACAACCGGAGTTGGCAGCTCCTACACCGGGTCGGCGGAGGCGACGATCTTCGTCGAGATTAGCGATCTGATGCCAGATCCTCAGGACTGCCTTCAGGTGTCTGGGGAGATCTCTTGCACCTCGTCCGGCGACGCCTGGACGGAGATTTGTGTTCGCTGAGGATGTCGCTTGCGAGGCAATGCAACACCATTCACCGCACTCGAACCCACCGTTGGAGGGAAGATGAGGGTCTTCATTCTTACCGTCATAGCCTGCGCCGAAGCGCAGGCTGGCTCACCTCCGGCGGCGCGCGCCGAACCCACTTCGCTGCGTGGAGATGCTGGCGTCCTGACTCAGATACTCGGCGAGCATGGTTGGCAGAACCCGATGGACACAGACGCAAGAGTCGATCTGGGCAGCCTGCTCATCCCTGGCGAGGATGGCTCGTATTCCGTTGTGCTCGGATGCGTGCCATCGCTGATGGAGGAGCTTGAGCTTCACGCGACAGGGACGCTGTCCCACCGGCTGGAGGCAGGCGTGATGCTTCCAAGAGAAGAGTTCGCTGTGAAGGTCGGCTCGGAGCCTGCCTACCTGGCTCACTACTTGAACTTGAAGGAGCGTGGGCTGCTCCGGGTGCCGTCGGAGGAGGATCTGACGCCAGCGTGCCAGTCAAAGCTCGTGGTAGAGCGGTCCAGTGGCAAGGTCGCGTCTGAACCCCTGATCGTCACCCGTGTGCTCCTGGCCGGCAGGCTCTGGTATATCACCGCTGGAGCTCGGATCGACGGTACGACCGATCCTGGCGTGGTCATCGGCTACCGGGCCAGCCCCATGACCCAGGACGCCCCTGTGCGCTGAACGGTCTTCCCAGACTCTGCACACGTCTTGGGCAGCCCAGCAGATGCGACCAACTGCAGTCACAGCCAAGACGCGCTGCCCCTCATTTCTCATGAGATCGCTGCGCCCGGCGCTTGAAGAACATGGTCGACAACCGTTTCGCCCTGGAGACACGACATGACTGACCATCTCCTCTACGCTTCACACTGCCTGGCCGCTCCCTCGCTCCTGTTCGTGTTGCTCTCTGGCTGCGGAGCCCGTGAGCACAGCGCGGACTCAGGCATCGAGCCGAGCGCATCCCTCCCGAGCAGCGGACGGGAGTTCGGCGCCGTCCACTTCCCCGACGGCCTGCCGTTTCCCGGAGGTCTGGGCCGGGACCCCGATGGGGACGGCTACCGCTGGCCCTCCGACTGCGCGCCCCGGGACGCGACGATCAACCCAGGCGCAGAGGAGGTCTGCGATGGGGTCGACAACGACTGTAACGGGCTGACGGACTCGGAAGAGTGGTCGTTCATCGACGGTGAGGGTTGGTTGTACGAGGACTCGGACGGCGACGGGCTCGGCGCCGGATCGACGGAGGGCTACGGGTGCGAAGAGGATGGGCTCGTCACCAACGACGACGACTGCGACGACACGGACTCCAAGATCGGAGAGGAGATCACCTGGCACCTCGACCGGGACGGAGATGGGGTCGGAGGCATGGCCTTTACGTGGACCGATTGCGAGGCTCCATCCTCGCGGTACGTCGAGTCCGGCGACGACTGCGACGACACGGACGACACCGTCTACCCTGGCGCCGAGGAGCTCTGTGACGAGCTCGACAACGACTGCGATGACGCGCTCCCCGCCGACGAAGACGACAGCGACGGAGACGGCGCGCTGGCCTGTGAAGACTGTGACGATGACGACGCAGCCATCGAGGGGCCGACAAGCTGGTACACCGACAGCGACGACGATGGCTACGGCGACGGTCTGTCGGAGGAGAGCTGCGAGCAGCCGGAGGGAGCGGTCGAGGCCGACGGGGACTGCGACGACGCGGACGCGACGATCAACCCAGGCGCAGAGGAGGTCTGCGATGGGGTCGACAACGAC
>CAZTOW010000049.1:0-41012 GCA_964615375.1 uncultured Enterobacterales bacterium | reverse complement strand
GACAGCGACGGAGACGGCGCGCTGGCCTGTGAAGACTGTGACGATGACGACGCAGAGTCCAGCCCAGACACAGAGGAGGCTCTTGCCGATGAGGTGGACAACGACTGCGATGGCGTGGTGGATGAACTCGAGGTGAGCGGCGGCAGCTACACCCTCCCCGCCGGCTCCTATGACCTGCCCATGCTGGTCGTGAGCGACGGCGGGGTGTTGGTCGTCACGGGTGAAACCACCATCACCGCGGAGAGCATCCTGATCGACTCCGATTCCGAGATCAACGGCGTGGGCGCTGGCGACGCCGGATCCTGTCTGTGTGAGGATGGGACCGGATCGTACGATGGCGGCGGCGGTGGCGGCGGATGCTCCGACGCCGCTGAGGGTGGCGCGGGAGGTGACGGAGGCTGGCTGGGCAACGGTGGCGCTGGAGGTCCCGCAGGTACGACAGGAACTGGCTGCTCTGGAGGCGGGCCCTGGGGTGGCGCGGGAGGGACGCCGGGGGCGTCACTCACCCTGATCGCCGATGAGCTGTCGATCTTCGGCGCGATCTACCTGGATGGATCGGCCGGGGCAGCGCCGCGCTTTGACGACGGGGGTGGTGGCGGCGGTCCCGGGGGTGCGCTGACCTGTGAGGTGGAGCTCCTCACGCTCGCGACCAGCGCCCAGATCTCAGCTACAGGCGGGGTCGGCGCGGACGGTGGGTCGTACTCCAGCGCGGGTGGTGGCGGTGGCGGCGGCGGCCCGGGAGGCAGCGTCACGGTTACCTACTCCTCTGCGACACTGGACGGGGCGGCCGCGACCTCGGCCGACGTTGAAGCGCTGGTTGATGTCGTGGGAGGGGGAGGTGGTGCTGGAGGCGACGGCAGCGTCAAAGATGGTGTGGCCGGTACCGCAGGAGGGGACGGCAACGTCGACGTTCGCTGAACTTCGTCGAATGGCCCCGCACCGCTGACCAAAACGCCCCCACCTGCTGGCCAAATGGACACCGACCGCCCCCACCTCCGCCCCCGCCCCCCGCGGCCTCAACTGACGACCTGACCCGTGCGGCCTCAGTCCCCCAGCGCCAGGAGGCGCGGTGCCGAGTACGAGCGGCAGGAGACCCTCTGCGCTCTGCAAGTGCTGGTTCACGCCCGACCCTCGGGGGCGAGGCGCACCAGCGGGATGGTGAGGCAACTCCACATCTCGCTCGGCAACTGGGTCAGCATGGCCTTGACGTTGACGATCAGGACGCGCGTCGCCTGCCCACGCCGGATGAGTTCGGACAGCAGAATGCCGGCCTGAAGGGTCCTTCTCAGACCGACGGTGTCGGCGATGAGGATGCGCGGCTGGAGCTGGCCCAGCGCCAGGCGGTCTGGGTCGAGCCGGTCGTCCATGACGTCCATGGCGGCGCGGTGGCCCACGCAGATCCGGTCGGTCTCGGGCGAGCGGTCGCGCAGCAGGGCCGCGATGCTCACCAGCGCGTCTCGTTGCTCCGGCGAGGGGTCGGCCACCAGGGGGGCTGGGTGGGGTCGAGCGCCACCACCTCGCCCTCGTACTCTTCGAGGAAGACCGCATCCTGATTGCGGAGAATCGCCAAGACGCCCGTGACGGTTCATGCCGGCCGCCCGTTGGAGGTGGGGTTGACCTGTACGACGCACCCGATGGCGTCGCGGACGACGATGTGGGCGCCGGGGGCGATGTGGGCGGTGGGCTGGGACATCGGGCTCGCGCGCGTGCGGTGGTGGCTGTCTACTCCCGTGATGCGCGCGGGAGCAGGGGGGCGTGAGGGGCGACACGCTCACCCAGTGCGGACGTCCAGGATCCGAATCGCCTCCGCCGAGCGACCAGGTTCCCAAATTCGCACTGTGCCGTCGTAGCTCGCCGAGGCAAGGCGGCCATCGTCGGTCCACGCCAGATCATGCACGAAGTCCCTGTGCCCCTTCAACGTCGCGACATGTGGCTGCGCGGAGCCAGGGCGCCAGATCCGGACATCGTGATCGTCGCTGCCAGTGGCCAGAAGTCCATCCCTGGACCAGGCGGCCGTTGTGACCCAGCTCTCGTGACCGGTCAGCACCTGGCAAGCGTCGGGGCTCAAGTCGGCGGGCCAGACGCGAACTTGCCCCTCCTCGTCCCCCGACGCCAGTCGTCCGTCGGGTGCCCAGGCGACGCAGAAAACAGGACGCTGGTGTCCGCCAAGCCCCAGCGGTGGCGTCTCAGGAAAACTGGGATCCCAGACCCAGATGCGGTCGGGGTTGTGTCCCGTCATGCACAGCAGCCCTGTCGCCGACCAGCCTACCGAGAGCGCCATCCAGAGGGTCCGGCGAAGCACAGCCAGTTCGCGCAGGCTCCCCTGTTCCCAGGCGAACACATGGAGGGAACTGCTCGTGCCGACCGAGAGGCGCCCGTCCGACGACCAGGCGAGTGATACCACCCACGACTGCAGGTCCATCGTGAGCAGCGGGTGCGTGATCTCGGCCGGGTCCCAGAGGCGCAGGTCCTCGTTCGAGCTCCCTGTGGCGAGGACTCCGTCTGGCCCCCACGCGCAGGCGGTCGCGCCAGGATGGGCCAGCAGGGTGCTCTCGTCGTGGTCGCCAAGCAGGATGACGCCCAGATGACCCGCCAGAGCGAGTCTGTGCTGGTCCGGCGACCATGAGAGCTGCTCAGGCTGCATCCGCGTGAGCGGCGGGAGGTCGACGTCGACGGGCTGGGAGGTGGCGGTGGACATGGCGGCATTCCGGCGTGGTCGCATGGCTGGCGGGACGCCCACCAACGGGCTCGGTATATCATGACGGCGCTGCGGTTCATGGTCGTCGCGGTGAATGGGTGGGATGGGCGGCGATTGCAGATCGATGTGACGCATATTTGGGCCCCGCCTGTGCCCCGAGGCAGATCGTCGGAATGGGCCTGTCCGCCACCCGCCTGGAGTAGCCGGTGACGCTCGGCGTCAATCTGCCCCCACTTACGCTCGTGTTCAATGACCACGGCGACCATTTCGACGACGTGGATCGCACGGCGCTCCACGCGGCGCTGGCGAGTTCCACAGAGCAACTGGAGCTCCGAGATTGCGTGACGGCGGAGTTGCTCCTGCGTGGGCTGGATGTGCGGAGCGGTTCGCGCCGCGCAAGGCCACGACCAGATCCGGCCACAGTCGAGGTGTCGCGGGCCTTGCTTCGAGGCCGGAGACGCTGCGTAGAGTGCGCCCTCCTACGGAGGAGCGCTGGCGGCCGAGTTGACTGTGCTCCACGCTCCAAGCAGGAGCTGACGCAGCCGGATGCGCGCGCGCTGGAGGCGGCCTTGGAACGTCGGGCGGTCCGTGCCGACCTGGGCGGCGGCGGCGTTGAGGCTGAGGCCGTTGAGGTCGATGAGGGTGAGGGCCTCGGACTGCTCCGGAGTCAGGGCGACCAGGAGGGGGGCGAGGCAAGCGGCCAGGGCGGCGCGCTCGGTGGGGCCGGGCTCTGCCGGTGGGGTTGGGAGCGTGCGGTGGGGAGCGGGTTGGACGCTGGCGACGGCGGTGGCGTAAAGGAATTCCACCACCGAGGACGAGGGGCGCTGGGATGGTGCTTCGGCGTGGAGCTGGCGTAGCAGGCGCTGGAGCGCCGGGTTGGGAGGGACGGTCGGCGGGAGGTGCTGAAGCAGGGCCTGGAGCGCGTCGAGCAGGGCGGTGAAGTGAGTCGGGGCCGGGGCGGGCTGGCGGCTCGCGGTCAGGGCGCGGGCCAGGGACTGCCAGCCGACGCGCCGGGCGCGCCAGAGGCGCTGCTTCAGGGTCTCGGGCAGGATGCCGAGGTGGCGGGCGGCGTCGCGTTGGGAGCGGCCTTCGAGGTCCACCAGGGTGAGGGCGGCGAGCTGATCGGGGTCCACGTCCGCCAGGAGCGTGTTTATCGCCGGGGCGAGGATGGACCGGGCCTCGGTCGTCGGCTGGCTGGGGAGCGAGGAGATCGGGGCGCCGGAGGTGTTGGCGAGGACAGACGCTCGGGTGACCGTGTAGATCCAGCTCGGAAGGCGCCCGCTGTGAGGCTGCGCGGTACGCAGGCTGGCCAGGACCGAGGCCGCGACGGTCGGGATCTGCTCGGCCGGCACCCAGGGGCGGACCAGGTCTTCGAGGGCGGAGGTGAACACGGGGAGCAGGCTGCTTGCGGGAAGCCGGCGGCGCGGGGCGCGGGTGTCGGCAGAGATGGGTTCAGGGGCGTCGCTGGTGTCCGGCGCCAGGACCTTGAGCCCGGCGAGCACGACCAGCCGCAGCTTGCGGCGGGCGACGTGGATCCGCGACTTGAGCGCGACCAGCGGGATCCCGAGGCGCGCTGCCGCCGCTCGCTGGGTCAGCGTGCCGTGGTCGGAGAGTCGCAGGACCTCGGCGTGCTCGGGCTCGATCAGGTCCAGGAGGGGCAGCAGCGCGCCAGCGATCCGATCCTGGCCGCCCGGACCACTGGCCATCAGGTTCGTCAGCTGAGGGCACGGCTCGCCCGACTCCTCGATCACCCGACACACCACCCCGTGCATCCAGGGCGCGAGCTGCTTGTTGGTTCTGAGCTGCTCGACGCCGACCTGCAGCCGGGTGAGCAGCCGGACGAGCGCGTTTTCGACGGCGTCTGCCGGCACACCCTCGGCGAGCAGCCCTCGCAGGGCCGCCCTCAGTGGGGCCATCTCGGCCTCGGTCACGACCGGGCCAGCCGCCTCGGCACGCGATTCAGCCGACTCCTGGGGAGCGTCGGCCTCGGCCGCGCCATTCTCAGTGATCCTGGCGATGGGCAACTTTGCCGGAACCCGCAAGCTCCAAAAACCTGTATTTGCCCGAGGAGAGAGAGGGCGGTGTGCCCAGGTACATGGGCAATCCAGGCGACGGATCCAAGCGAGCGTGGCAGCTCGACTTCCGGTGCGCGGCGATCCGCAAGAAGACCGGCGGGCGCGGCATCGTTCTGCTCTCTGCGACTCCGGCGAAGAACAGCCCACTGGAGTTCTACAACCTCGTCCAATACATCGACCCGGACGCCTGGACGCGCATGGGCATCCGCGACCCCGAACAGTTCATCGACCGCTATCTGCGCATCGAGATGCGCAGCGTGGTGAACCCCAAGCTGGAGGTGGAGGACCGCTCGGCCGTGGTGGGCTTCCAGAACCTGCACGAGCTGCGCGACGTGATCTTCCGCTACGGCGACTTCAAGACGGCCGAGGAGGTGGGCCTCAAGCTGCCGGAGCCGAAGGTCGAGATGGTCGAGGTGGACATGGACGACGCCCAGTCGGACAAGTACGACCGCTACGTCGCCCAGATCGAGGCCGCGCTCCAGTCCACGAACCCGAGCGAGAAGGCGCAGATCCTCGGGCTCATGGCGCGGCTGGCGCTGGTCGCCATCCACGCCGACCTCGACGGCGGCTTCGACTGGGACTCGGCGGACCAGGTCGCCGACCCGTCCAGTCCCAAGTTCGAGGCGCTGGCGGATCGGGTGATGACCAACCGGACGTGTGGGCACATCGTCTTCGTGGACAACGTGGCGGCGCACCGCTGGGTCCGGGACGTGCTCGTGAGCCGCGGCATCAAGAGCGAGCGGATCGGCATCCTCAACGCGAAGGTGGCCAGCGCCGCCGCGGATCGCCAGCGCATCGCGAAGGAGTTCAACGGCGACCCCGAGTCGGGCACCGAGCCGAAGTACGACATCGTGATCGCCAATGCCATCGCCTACGAAGGCATCGACCTCCAGACGCGGACCTGTGCAATCCACCACCTGGACCTGCCCTGGGAGCCCGCGACGCTCCAGCAGCGCAACGGTCGCGGGGTGCGGCAGGGCAACACGCTCGGGGCCATCGCGATCTACTACTACTTTGCCCGAAAGAGCCAGGACGGGCTGCGTTTCAACCTGATCCAAGGCAAGCGCGGCTGGATGACGCAGCTCCTGAAGTCCCAGGACCGGGACACCAACAACCCGGGTGCGCAGATGGACGTGGGGCCGGAGGAGATCCTGCTGCTGATCTCCCGCGACCCGGAGAAGACCCGCAAGCGCATGGAGGAGGTGCGCAAGCGTCGAGAGGCCGAGGCGAAGGCCAAGATCGCGACCGAGTCGAGCAGGCTCCTGCGCGCGGTCAACGCCCGCTTCCGCATGGCGGAGCGCAGCAAGGACGCGACCGAGGCGGCGCGCCTGCGCGGTGAGGCCGAGGCGCGGCTCAAGGACCTCGCGCGGGTGAGCCCGGAGGCGTGGCCGTGGGCGCCCTTCGCCGCGATCGTGCGCGAGCGTCCCGTCCTGGTGCCCGAGGGGGGCGGACCTGTCTACGAGGGCCTGCGCGCCGCCATCCCAGGAACCTGGGGCGGCAACGACCGTCTCGACCACATCGAGTTCGGGCGCGTCACCCGCGAGGGGACCATCGGGCTGCGCGTCGCAGGGGCCGCCTCCTGGCAGGCCGCGGACAGCACCGACGTGCGCTTCAGCCTGATCCGCCCCGAGCACGTCGGCGGAGCGTGGCCCGCGGACGACGAGGCCCGGACCACGAAGGCCATCAAGGAGCGGCTGGATCAGGCGATCCGCTACTCGGCGGACTGGCCTCTGCTCGGCTGGCACCTGGCGCCGGACGCCTGGGCGGAGCGCATGTGGGGCCTGATGGGCGCGGACATCCTCGCCGCGCTCGGGGCGGCGCCGAGCTATGTGCAGAGTCGTGTGTTGCTGCCGGTCGTGGGGCAGAGCGGGCTGCGCATCGTGAACGGTCAGGCGGCGCGGCAGGCGGGGCTCACGGTGCTGCCGCCGACGCAGTCTGGGTGGTCCACCTTCCTCGCCACGGCGCCGGGCTCGGGCCTGACCTTCACCCAGCTCAGCGACGCCGCCCGGTTCTGGTGGAGCGCGCCCATCCCGAGGACGCTGCTGTCCGCCAACAAGGACGCGGCGAACGCCGATTCGATGGAGGAGGCGGCGTGATGTCTGCTCTCTACCAGGCGCAGAACACCTGCCCTGTGACTACGAAATTGCGCCTTCCCATCAGTGCGTACTGGTCTCGCATCCAGGCTTCTGCGCCTCGGGCGAGCTCAGGGGTGTTGCCCTCCATCTTTCCCGTACCCGCTGGGATAAATGCGCATGAAACGTTCGTTGATGTCGGCGTCTGGGCTGTTGCGGTCGATACGAGCTGGCTGCTGGCGAAACCAGTAACGAGGGCGGCGAGGATCGCGAGGGGGAAGGCGGCGCGCTTCATCGGTGGACTCCTGTACAGGGGTGAGAGACGTCGCCATTGTACCGCAGCCTTCGCGTGGAGGGCGGCCTGATGTTCGACGCGCTCGCCATCACCCGCGGCCTCGCGCTCACCGACGTCGGGCTCGCGCAGGCCGGGCTCTCCCGCGAGGAGCGGCTGCCTATCTGGCGCGCCAGCCTGAACGCGATGGCGGCCTCGGAGCGTGACCTGGGCCTGGGCGGCTGGCTGATCCCCGGCGCGCTGCTCTGGGTGGCGTCCCTGCGCGAGGGCGACGTGCTCTGCGAGCTGGGCTGGCCCGAGCTGCCGGCGGGGCCGTCCATGATGCGCGTCCCGTTGCGGCGCTTCGGGTCGATGGCCTGGGCGCTCGACGGCGGGTCCTGGGCGCCCGCGTGGTGGTCCCGCGTGCAGCGGCCGGCGAGCCCGGTCGAGTGGGACCGGCGGCTCGATGAGCGGAGCGTGGCCGAGGAGATCGCCGTGGACTTCGCCGGGGTCTGGCAGCGCAGCACCTGGCTCGCGCTGTCCTGGCGGCAGGCGATCCCAGGCTGGGTGGACCGGATCTTCTGCGCGAACCACGAGGCGATGAAGCGCGGGCTGCTGGCGGCGCTGCGCCTGCCCCGGACCACGGTCGACCTCAGCTTCGTGCCGGTGCTGGCGGGCGGTAGCCAGCTTGCGCGGGTGTCGGTGGCGGCCCTGGAGGACCCGAAGACGGCGCTGCTCTCGCCGTCCGAGGCCGGCTACCGGGCCTTCTTGGAGAACGTGCGCGGCCAGGGCGTGGCGAAGAACCTGGCGATGTCGATGGCGTGGTCCTGGTGGGGCCGGCACCTCGACGGTGGGGTGGTGCCGTGAGGCGCGGGCTCGCCGGTCCGGCGCTGATCGCCGCGGGCGGGCTCGCGGCCTTCGTGCTGGCCGCGATCTCGCCGCGCGCCGAGGCGAAGGTCACGGCGCCGGCACCCGGGCCGCGCCCCGACAGCGGCGCTCACGCCCCGGTGCCTGGTCAGCCGAGGGCGGGCTCAGGCTTCGGCATGCGTCCCGATCCGTTCACGGGTCAGCCGGCGTTCCACCGTGGGTTGGACATCCCCGTGCCGGTGGGCACGCCGGTCTACGCGCCCTTCGCTGGCGTGGTCGAGCGCATCGACCGGGCCGGCGTCGGTCGCGGCGTCACCAACGGGCACGCGATCTTCATCCGTTCCAACGGCTACCTCTGGGCCTTTCTGCACCTCTCGGTCGTGGTGGCTCCTGCCGGGACCTGGGTGCAGAGAGGCCAGCTCATCGGCAGGACCGGGCAGACCGGCCGCGCGACGGGTCCGCACCTGCACGTCCAGGTCTACGACCCGAGCGGGCGGCTGGTGGACCCGATGACCGTCTACCCGCTCAACACCTTCGCGAGGAGGGGAGCATGAACCACCCCATTCGGGCTCTGGCGCGCTTCTGTTTGGAGCAGCTCGTCTCGCCCTTGTCGCGCGCCCGGCCGCGCCTCGGGGCTGACCTGGAGTACGCCCTCCGTGAGCCAGACGACGCGAAGCTCGGCGAGGCCGCCTGGTCGCTGCTGGTCGGCGAGTTCTTCAGCCTCACGCCTGCGTTTCGCGACGAGAGCCTGCTCCCGAAGCTGCACAAGGCCGTGGACGCCCTGCGCGAGGACCGGCTCCCGGCCGAGGGCGCCACCGTGCTGGCCCGGATCGCGCTCGTGGGGCTGCGGGACCAGACGCCCTCGGGTCGGCTGCGGGAGTGCTTCACCAGCGCGTGCTTCGCGGCCGACGTGGACGCCTGGGGTGGCGTGCTTGGGCATCTGGACCCTGTCACCCTCCCTCGCCTCGATCCCGAGACCGGCGCCGTCGTCGCGGGCGCGCGCCTCGTCGCCCAGCACGCGCTCGGATCAGGTCGGATCAACCTCAACCGGGGCCGCAAGGACCGCGCCGATCTCGTGCTCGCCGTGCTGCGCGCCCACGACGTCCAGCTCCGCGACCCGGAGCGCGGGCGGATCCGGGTGATGACCCGCGACGATCTCGCCGAGGCCATCCTCCGGGATCCGTTCTGGGACGACATCGACGCCTCTGTGCAGGAGCGCGGCGTGGTCGAGGGCATCCTCCAGCGCGGGCGCCCGAGCCCCGCCATCGACGGCACGGCCTTCGGCCAGAAACAGGTCTACATCCAGCGGATCGTGCGATGAACCAGACCCACCAGGGCCGGCTGGCCCGCTTCTCCCTGTCGCTCATCGCGCCCGAGCTCGGCCGCCGCGACCCGAGCGCCGAGTACGCGCTTCACGCCGCGCTCGCGGAGGCCAACGACCACGTCGCCGGCGCCGCGCTCTGGCGCCTGTACAAACAGAAGGCGTCTGTGCTCGACAGCCTCGGCAGTACGGTGATGCAGGCCGCCGACCTGCTCCAGGGCGTGAAGGGGAATGGCGGCTGGGTGCCGGCGCAGCTCGTCTGGGAGCGGATCGTCGCGGGGCGGCACGACGCGCCCTGGGGGGCGGCGCTGGCCCACAGCCCTCAGCTCGCGGCGCTGGAGCGGGCCTGGCGGCGGTGGCGGGAGCACGACCATTACGGCGCGACCCAGCTCCTCGGACAGATCGACCTCGCGAGCGTGGACCCCGAGCTGGCCCAACTGTTCTCGACCATCGCCGCGATCCTGGGCGCGGGCGCCGTGACGCTTCCCCAGCCCCCGGCGCGCGGCGGCCAGGCCATCCAACCGGACCCCCGGCGTGGGCGCGAGGGCCGGGCCGAGCTCGTCGGGGCGCTCCTGGTCGCCGAGCGCATCGACGTGCGCGAGGTCGAGGGCGGTCGGGCGCGGCCGCTGGAGAGGGAGGAGCTCATCGACGCGATCCTGCGCGATCCACGCTGGGACGACATCGACGCCGCCGAGCAGCGCGCCGACGTGGTCGATCGGATCCTGGGCGAGCGGGAGCCGAGCCCGGCTATCTCGCTCCGCGCGCGAGGGCTGCCCGACGTCTTCATCGCGAGGATCCGGCCATGACCCGCGTGGTCCCGCTGACGCTGATGCTGGGCGGCGCGCTCGCGGGCGCGGCGCTGGTTGGGCTCGCGGTCTCGACGCCGAGGGCGAAGATCGAGGCGCCGGTCGCCGAGGGGAGGAGGAGCGTCATGGACATCGCGGCGCGGGTGATCGACTACGTGGCGAGGGGCGAGTCGAAGGGGAAGTTCTGGGCGCAGAACCGGAATACGGACGGCCAGGGCCTCAGCTACGGTCTCCTCCAGTGGACGCAGCGGAGCGGGGCGCTCGGCAGGCTGCTGGCCAGGATGAACGCGGCCGATCCCGCGGCGTTCGCCCAGACCTTCGGCCCGGACGCGGGCCTGCTGCTCCAGACGACCAGCTCCGCCAACGAGGCCGTGCGCATGAGCTTGCCCCTCTGGCAGGAGCCCTGGACCAGCCGCTTCACCGCGGCGGGCCACGTCCGGGTCTTCCAGCTCGCGCAGGCCGAGGCGGCGAAGACCGGCGCGTCCTGGCAGGCCGCGCTGGACATCGCGGAGATCTTCGGGGTGAGGACGGAGCGGGCGCTGGTCCTGTTCTTCGACCGCGCCAACCACCACGGGGGACATGGGGCGAAGAAGCTGGCCAACGGCCTGAAGGCCGAGCTGACCTCGTCCGGTCCTGTCCGGGTGGCCTACCCGGAGCTGCTGTCCCGCTATGCGCGGGCCTGCGCGGCGCCGTATCGGCGGAGCTCGGCGCCGGAGCAGCTCACCACGGCCAGCGGCAAGACCTGGAAGAAGGTCGGCGCCGAGTGGCACCTGTTCGCGGGGCAGGCTGATCTCTACGCGATCATCGTCCGCCGCACCGGCGAGATCCTGGCCGACCCGGCGCTCGGCGACCAGGCCCTGGTGCTCGCGTGAGGCCCGCGTCGCTGCGCCCTACACCTCTTCATGGCGTGAGGGGGTGGGGTTGTGATCCGATTCTCGCGTCTTTGTCGCGATTCGTGCAAACCAAGGGGAGGAGGCCATGATCCTCGCCGCTACCATCGGCCACGCCGGGCGTCCGTCACGCTGGAGCGACCGCGGCGCCACCTTCGAGGGTTCGGAGGAGGTCTCCGTCGTTCGCCGCTACCTCGACGCCTTCGACCGCGAGGCCCGCGGGCTCGGCCACACCGTCGTTCTGCTCAGCGACGGCGAGTACGCCTCGCAGTGGGCGCGGGCCGATCTCTACAAGGCCAGCGTCTACCTGAACTGCCACGTCAACGCGGGCGGTGGGGATCGGGGCGAGCTGTTCTACGACCACCGCTCCTCGCGCGGCCGGGATCTCGCGGAGTCCGTCGCCGCCGAGCTGGGCGCGGTCGTGCCCTGGACCTGCCGCGCCCGCGCCTGCCGGCCGGACACCAACGGGATCCCCAGGGACGGCGACTACTCGGAGGCGTTCGGTTGCATCGCAGGGGTCAAGGCGGTGGCGCTCTGCGTCGAGCCCTACTTCCTCGACGGCCCGCGCAGGGTCTGGTTCCTGGGCCAGCTCGACGCCGTGGGCCGCGCGCTCGCGCGGGGCGTGGACGCCTGGGGTCGACCATGACCCGCGCCGCCGTCCTGGAGCTGTTCGCCGGCACCGGCGGGGCCTCGCTCGGGCTGCTCCGGGCGGGCTGGGACGCGGTGGCCTGTGTCGAGCGCGCGCCGGCGGCGGTGCGGACGCTGAGGGCTGCGGGCCTGCCGGCGGTCGAGGCCGACGTGAACGAAGTGGACTTCTCCGCATGGGCCGGGAAGGTCGATCTGCTCTGGGCCTCGCCGCCGTGCCAGCCGGGCTCGATGGCCGGCAAACGGCGCGGGGGCGAGGACGAGCGCGACGGCTGGCCCGCTGCGCTGCGCGCCATCGACGAGGCGCAGCCGAGCTGGTTTCTGGCTGAAAACGTGCTCGGCTGGAGCTACCACGCGGACGCCTGCGCGCTGGACCGGGGCGGCTGCCCGGCCTGCCACTACACGCACGTCCTCGACCAGATCAGCCTGCGCTTCCCATTCTCGGGCGTGTGGAGGCTCAACGCCGCGGACTTCGGGGTGCCGCAGCACCGTCGCCGGCTGATCGTGTGGGGTGGCCCGCTGGCGCTCGACGAGGACGGGCCTCAGCCGACGCGCGCCGCGCCCGGGACCGCCGATGGCCTCGGCCTGCCGCCGTGGCAGAGCATGGGCGAGGCGGTCGGCGACACCCTGAACCGCGCCTCCTGCGCGGCTCGCGCCTGCTACGCCTGTGACGGCGCGTTCGGCCGCGCCTGCAGCGAGCCCGGTCGCCTGGGCAGCCCGGCGCCGACCGTCACCACCAGCGAGGTGAAGGGCACCCGCGCCAGCGCCCAGACCGCCTGGAGCTTTCACGGCGGCCCCGACCGCGCCAGCGACGCCGCCTTCCTGGCCGCCGGCATCCGCCGCGTCACCGTCCAGGAGGCCCTGATCCTCCAGGGCTTCCCGGCCGACTGGCCCGTCCAGGGCACCGTCGAGGAGCAGTACACCCAGGCCGGCAACGCGGTCCCGCCGCCCCTCGCCGAGGCCGTCGCGCGCCTGGTCCTGGTCGCGCACCGGGCCTGGAGCGCGCTCCGGGGCTCGGGCGTGGACACGGTTGCGCTGGGGCGGCTGATTCGGCGCACGGGGCTGGTCGTTCCTGGACATCTGGGGGTGAGACCATGAGCTGCGGGCTCTGCGAACAGGTCGAGGCCCTGGTCGCCCACGGCGCCTCGGCGCGCGCGTCCTCGACGCTCAAGGTGGATCGGGCGGCGCTGCGCAAGGCGCTCGGCGGGCGCGGGGAGATCGTCGAGCGCATCGAGGCCAAGGCCAGCGGGCGTCCGACCGTCAACACAGGGCGCATCTGGGCCTTGATGATGAGCAGTCTGTACAGCTCCGGCGACCTGCCCGTGTTGGCGGTGAGGGAGGGGTGCCAGAACTCAATCGACAGCATGAAAGCCGCGATTCGCGCGAGACTGCTCCGCCAGGAGGACGCTTGCTTCGAGGTAACCTGGACGCCGAACACGCGCAGCCTGAGCTTCGAGGATCGCGGCCAGGGCATGGACGCCGACACGATTCTCACCAAGTTCCTCTCGCTCGGCGACTCCGGCAAACGCGACGCAGCCGACTCCGGCGAGGCGGCGGGCGGCTTCGGCATCGCCAAGGCCGTGATCCTCGGGGTCAGCAAGAGCTTCCGCTGGGAGCTGCACACCCGGGACAACCTGGCGGTCGCGCGTGGCGCCGACCAGGACGTGGCCGTCTTCCCGGCCGAGCCGCGCATCGGCACGAAGCTGACGGTCCACGACCTCGACGAGGAGGGCTACTGGCGCTGGGACCGCGCGCGGGGCGCCTGGGTGGGGCTCGAAGACCGGATCCGCGAGCTGCTCGGCGCCAACGACCTGCCCGGCTTCAGGCTGGTCTTCAACGGCGTCGAGGTCCAGCCGCTGTTCAGCCGTCGCGGCGGCAGCAAAGTCAAGGTCGAGGGCGCGTGGGGGAACGGCACGACCGCTGCGGTCAAGGCATATCGCCGCTCCGTCGGGGATCGCGCCGGGGCCTACTACATCCGGCTGAACGGGCTCTTTCAGTTCAAGCACGCCGCGTTCCGGGGCGGCCTCAAGTCCGACTTCGTGATCGACCTCACCACCACCGTCCGCCCGGCCGACCTGGGCTACCCGCTGAACGCCGCCCGGGACGGCTTCCAAGGGCAGGCGGCCCACACGTTCCGGGACCTCGCCGACGAGATCGAGCGCGAGAGCGAGAGCGCCGACCGGGACCAGGAGGACGAGGTCTTTGACCCCCTCTCCGACGACCCGCACGAGCGCGAGGGGGCGGAGGCGCTGGGCCAGCAACTCGCGAGCGCGCTGCAGGACGAGACCGTGCGACGTGCGCTGGCCTCGGCGGCGGGCGGGCTGGTGGACTTCTACGCCGAGCAGGCCAAGAACCTGCCGGCGCCCGAGCCGGCTACTTCGCGCGCTGCCCCGGGATCAAGGACGCAGAAGGTGGAGCCCATCTTCGACCCGGCGCTCCCGGGCGGCTTCAAGGCGGCGGTCGCCATCGCCGATCGCGAGGCGGCGGTCGACCAGAACCTCGCCACCGTGATCCGCACCTTCCTCCAGGAGGCCGACGAGGCGGTCGCCGCCGCGACGCCCAACGCCGATCGCACCTGGGTCGGCCGCCGCGACCGCGGCATCCTCACCCCCGCCATCGAGCTCGCGCTCGACCGTGTGGCGGCAGGCGAGGCCGACAACCAGGATGCCTCGGACATCGAGCAGGCCCTCGAACGGGCGCTGGACGCCGGCATGAACCCGGGCGGCGCCGGGCTGTTCCAGGTCGCCGCCGCGCCGGGCGTGCTGGCCGCGCTCGACCGGGCGACCGGGCAGAAGAGGGCCAGGAAGAACCCCTTTGGCGCCTACGCGGGGCTGCGGATCTCGAAGAAAAACTACGACAAGGCTCGCGCCAGGCGCTTCCTCCAGAGCTACGCCCGCTGGGTGCCGCACCTGCTCGCCTGGGACGGCGTGCTGCGGGTGATCGCCAGCGAGGCCCGGCTGCGCAGGCGCTTCAAGCCCGGCTTCGTCCTCGACGATCAGGTCATCGGCCTCGCGAGCCGATCCGCGCGCGGCGAGCTGGTCATCTCGCTCAACCCCGACCGCTTCGCCGAGGTCGTGAAGGCGCACCGCGAGCGCCCGGTCGCCATCGCTGCGTTCCTGCACAGCGTCGCCGTGCACGAGCTCACCCACGCCGACGGTCGGATGGGCCAGGGCCACGACGAGGCGTACATCTCGGCCCGCGAGGATCTCGGCCACGCGACCGCGCACCTGCTGCCCGCCATCGCGGCGCTGGTCTCGCGCCTGCTCGAACTCCCGACCCCGCCGGACTCCGACGCCGCCCGCGCCGAGAGACTGGCCGCGAAGGTGGACAAGCTCGAAGAGCAGGTCAAGGTGCAGCGGTCGAAGGCCACCGCGGCGACCCGCGAGGTGAGGGCGCTCCAGGACCAGCTCGCGGTCTACACAACGCCCGGCACGCGGCTCTGCTGGTCGAGCGTGCGCGAGTGGTTGAGCGCCTGGCACGCGCTGGAGGCCCGGCCGCTCAGCTCGAACCGGCACGCGGCGCTGGCGGCTCACCTGGAGGCGCTGCCCGACAGCCTCGTCGCGAGCGCAGGCGCCCACGAGCTCGACGCCCTGGAGCCCGTGCTCCGCGCGAACCAGCCCGTCCGAGGTCGCCGCCAGGGCCACCCCACGACGCGCCTGCTCGACGCCATCGACCGCGCCCGCCACGGCGGCCGGCGCCGGACCCTCGACCCCGAGGCCCTGCTCCAGCTCGCCGCCAATGCGCTCCGATCCAACCCGCCCGAGGGCCTCGACGCCTCGGACATCGACGCCTTCCTCCGCCGGAACCGCCCCGCGCTGATCCAGCAGATCACCCTGGCCTTCGGAGGAGCCGCCGCATGAACCCCTGGCCCTTCTTCATCGGCGCCGACGCCCTCGCGCTGACCTCGAGCTGGCTCACGGTCGAGCTCGGCGCGGTCGAGGGCGACGACACCACCGAGCCCGTGCCCTCGCGCGGCTGGCTGGTCGGCATCGACGTGCGGCTCACGTCCGTCCAGGGCGCCGGCAGCGTCACGTTCTACCTCTCGGAGGACGAGGCGGGCCTGAAGCTGCTCACCCCGAGCGGCACCACCGGCGCGACCCAGGCCATCAACCTCGCGCTCGACCTCACGACGGATGGCGGCGTGAGCTGGAACCTCGCGCGCAAGCCCTTCGCGGTCAGCGCCTTGTACGTCCACTTCAAGCTGGACGCCGGCACCGCGACCGCGAGCGTCCGCGTGTCCGGCGAGTGCGGCAGCGCCTGGCGGGTGCGGCCATGATCGGCACGCCCTGGAACACGGGAGGCGGCGCCGGCGCGGTCACGAGCGTCAACGGGCTGGACGGCGACGTGAACCTCGGGGCGGGCGAGGTGGGCGCCGACCCCGAGGGCGCGGGGCAGGCTGCCGTCGCCAGCCACGTCGCGGACGCCGATCCGCACCCCGTCTACGTGCTCCGTGCCGAGGCGGGTCAGGCTGGAGGCCACGCGCAGCTCGACATCGGCGGCCTCGTGCTCCAGGACCCCACGAGCGCCAGCGCCACGGCCGGGGCGAGCAGGCTCGCGAAGGCGAATGGCTCGGGCAAGCTGGAGAGCGGCTGGGGCGGCGCCGCGAGCACGCTGGCGACCCTGGACAGCTCGGCGCTGGTGCCGACCGCCCAGCAGGGCACGGGCTCGGCCGACAGCACGAAGTTCCTGCGCGGGGATCGGACCTGGGCGACCGCGATCCAGGGCAGCACGGGCACCACCGACAACGCCCTGCTCCGCGCGGACGGCACGGGCGGCCAGACCGCGCAGGGATCGGGCGCGACGCTGGACGACACGGGCAACCTCGTGCTCGGCAGCCGCAGCTTCACCCAGCCGATCTCGCCGTCGCCGTGGGCCGGCGCGACGTCCACCCACGACCTGCCGATCCCGTCCTGGGCGACCGTCGCCGGCAAATACTTCGCGTTGGTCCGGGTCCGGGTCCAGCAGAACAGCACCACGACCAACTTCTCGGCGCGCACCCACCAGATCGAGCTGACCTACAACGGCTCGGTCTGGAGCCTGGACGCCAGCCTCGCCGACCCCTCGCTCGGCGGCCTGGGCCTCAGCTTCGGCTGGGCCATCTCCGGCGGCACCAACCTGCGCCTCAGCCTGTCGGGCATGGGCGGCGGCAACGCCGGAAACGTCGGGATGTTCCTCGAACAGTTCGCCTTCTACGGAGCGTTGTAGCCATGGAGCGCGATCCTGCGGACACCAGCGTTCTCACCTTCTGTGGCGAGGCCGAGGGCACCTGCGCCGCCGCCGTCGCGCGCGCAGACGCGGGCGCCGAAGAGACGAAGAGCGAGTCGGGCGGCGCCGAGGCGACCGTCCGCTACCGGATCACCAGCGGCGAGGACCGCTACGAGGTAGAGGTCCACTGGCCCAAGGACACGGGCCTGTCGGGTGCCCGCGTGACCGGGCACGGCGAGCTGCCGAAAGGCTGGGAGGCCGAGTTCTGGTTCTCGGATGAGAAGCCGCTTGGCTGGCTGGTGCTCAACGTGCCGCTCGACGCGAAGGTGGAGCTCCAATGAGCATCCTTCGAGCTTGGTGGTCAATCCGCCCACGTAATCCAGAAGTTGGCGTACAGGACCTGGTAGTTGGTCTGATCACCTACGTAGAGTGGGTAACCCCCCGTGGGGTAGGCCGTATCGACCATCGCACGCGCCTTTGGATCGTATGCGACATCGACATCCCAGGTAAACGACGCGAACAGATCACCCTCGGCAGGGCTATCCTCCTCGTACATGGTCGTGGTGACCTGGTATTCATCGAAAAGGTAGTCTACGCCGTTCTCGCCAGCATGACCCCATACGATCCATGGGCCATCGGATGTTGCCTGTGTGAGATTCATGTTGGAGCAGGTATCGTCAAAACACCAACGCATGGCCGCCCACGGACTCGCGGTCGTATGGGTGTCGTAGGTTTCGTACAGGTCTGCAACATGCTCGGGTTGAAGGTCGCTCCCTGCGCGCGCGAGCTTCTCGAACAGCTCGGCCGGCACGACCGACACACCATCCCATCCAACACCGTCTCCCCCATCGTCTGGGGCGAAGCCCGGACCGAGCAGAACCGAATAGATCCCTGTCGTATTGGTCGGCTGACCAAAGCAGGAGCACAGCAGCGGGCCACCAAGGACGAGAATTCTATTGAGATGTCGCGTCGGCATGAGCCCTCCGTTTGGGTACTATACCCGTGGCATGCGGGCCGCACAACTGGCTGTTACGCGGGTGCTCCATGACCGCTCGTGCGCCCGTCCAGGTGCGCGTCGGGCTGCCCTACCTGCCCGGACGGGCGGATCATGCGTTCCTGGCGACGATCCTGGAGCTGGGGGCGGGCTCGCTCATCTCGGCGGGCAGCCTGTACCGGGCGGATCGCGGCTGGCGGACGGCGCCGATGACGGCCTGGTCGGTGTCCCCGGCGCTGGACTCGGCGGGCTTCGTCGCGCAGGCCCGCTTCGGCGGGTATCGGTGGTCGGTCGCAGAGTATGTCGAGAGGGTCGTCACCAACTTCTCGGGCGAGGACGAGGATCCTCCGCGCTGGGCGCTGCCCTTCCCCTGGGCGTGGTGGAGCGCGCCGGACTTCTGCTGCGAGGCCGAGATCGCCCAGGATCGGGCTGAGGTCCAGGCGCGGATCGCGGCGACCGTAGACGCCTTTGGCGAGACCCTGGCCGAGCTCGAAGGCTGGCGCGACCAGGGCGAGAACACCGTCCCCGACCCGCTGCCCATCCTCCAGGGCCGTACGCCCGAGGACTACCTGTCCTGCGCCGAGGCCATCGCTGAGACCATCGATCAGGCCAGCCCCTGCACCTGCACGATTGGCGCCCCCGAGGGCTGCCCCGCCACGTGGCACCGGCCGCACCTGGGCCTGCCCGAGCTCGTCGGCGTGGGCTCCGTCTGTCGCCGACCGCTTCACGGCCCCGCGGGTCTGCTCGCCGTGCTCGACGCGCTCCACGCGGCCCTGCCCGAGCGCACCCGTCTCCACCTGTTCGGCGTGAAGACGGCGTCCCTCCAGCATCTCGGCCGCTACGGCGACCGCGTCGCCAGCGTGGACTCCGTCGCCTGGGACCGCGCCGCCCGCTGGGACGCGCTCAAGGCCGGCATGAGCAACGACCTCCAGCACCGCGCGGGCGCGCTCCGCCGCTGGTTCGCCGCCCAGCAGACGCACCAGCGGGCCGGCGACCTCATCGACCTCGCGGGCCAGACCCTGTGCGCGAGCCCGCCGCCCGGCCTCTCGGCCGAGGACATCGAGCGCTTCTTGTCCCGCCATCACGCTCGCCTCGTGAAGCTCGCCGCGAGCGCGCTCAGGAGGGCGGCGTGAACCCCGCCATGCTCATCGACGCCGCCGAGCGGTCGGTCGTCGCGCGTCCGCCGCCCGGCATCGCCGCCAACGACCTGCGCGGCTTCCTCGACCGCCACCGTGCGCGCCTGGTCGCGCTGGCCGGGGCGGCGCTCTCGTCGGTCCTGCTACCCGCCCACGTCGGTCGCGAGCGGATCATCACGCTCAACCTCGGGATGGGCCGCGACTCCCTGGCGATGCTCGGCCTGCTGGTCGAGGGACGCCTCGTCGCCGAGGGCCGCGTGCTGTCCCCCGAGGACATCGACGCCGTGGTCTTCGCGGACCCGGGCGCCGAGTGGGCGCACACGCTGGCGCTGCTGCCCCGCGTCCGCCGCTTCTGCATGCGCCACGACCTGCGCTTCCTGCACCTCCAGAAGCCGAGCCGGGAAGCCTGGGATCGCTACCTCGCCGAGCTGCCGCCGCCGCGCTCCCCTGAGCGCCGAGCCGCCCTGGCTGAGCGCCCCTGGCGCTCTTCCGAGCCCGCCACCATCGAGGAGAAGGTCGCGTCGGGCTGGTATCACCTTCGCGCGCCGATTCTGGACGACTACGCCTCGCGGTCCACGATCGCGAGCCGCTCCAAGAAGGACTGCACTGAGAACCACAAGGTCGAGCCGATCCGCAAGGTCGTCTCGGACATCTCGCTCGAACGCTTCGGCCTCGACGCGCGCGCCTGGGGAGCCCAGGTCCGCGCTGGCGCCCGCTGGCCGCACCTGAACCTCATCGGGATCGCGGCGGACGAGGCCGAGCGCGCCCTGTTCGCCCACCCGCTGCTCGGCGGGCGTGGCCCCTGGTACGCGACGGAAGCCTACCCGCTCATCGAGCTCGGACTGACCAAAGCCGACGGGCAGCCCATCCTGGCCCGCCACGGCTTCGCCGACGCACGCAAGTCTGGCTGCTTCCTCTGCCCCTTTCAGCCGGTCGGCTGGTACTGGGCGCTGCGTGAGACCGATCCCGAGGGCTGGGCCGCCGTGGTCGCCTACGAAGCGGCAGCCCTGGCCGAAAACCCACGGATGTTCCTCGTGGGGAAGACGCCCATCGACGACGCCGTCGTGGCCTGGCGCGCCCGCAACCCCGCCGCCACGGTCGAGGCCGTCCTGTCCAAAGACTACGCCCGCGCCTGCGAGCGCCCCGCCGCACTGGAGGCTGCATGACCGACCGCGCCACCTTCTTCGAGGCCATCCTGCTCCGCGTCCACGCCCGGATGCGGCTGCGCCCGCCGTACCCGCTCAGCGCCCGCGACGTGGACGCCTGGCTCGCGCGGCGGGATCCGGCCCTGCTCGCCGAGGCCGAGCGTGAGACGGAGCGGTGGCTCGGCATCCTCAACCGCCTCGCCGAGCTCGCCGAGGCGCTGATCGCCGAGGGCCTGCGCCGCGTGGCCCATGCCTGCTACGCCTGGGCCTTCGCGCTCGACCCGACCCTGGCCGACGATCCAGCCGCCCAGCAGCAGGTCCGCGCCAACCTCGCGCTCAGCGGGATGTGGCACCCGACCCAGGCCGGCGAGCTGCGCGAGGTCCACCTCGACCGGCTGATCGACCGGCTCCGGCTGGAGCTGGCCATCGCCCAGCGCGGCGGCGCCGAGCTGCGGCGCGTCCTACCGATCTTCCGCCGTCTGGTCGAGCTCGCCGGGCTGCCGGCGTCCAAGGCCCGCCTGCCCAAGGTCGAGCACGCCGAGCTGCTGGTCGCGCTCGCGCCGCTCACCTGGCCCTACAACCTGCTGCGCCCCGAGATCGTCGGCCCCGCCACCGCCTTCCGCCTGCGCCTGGTGGGCCTGCCCGACGCCGAGGTCGCTCCCTGGCTGCCCGAGACGGGCGGCCCGTGGTGGTGGGTGTGGACCTCGAACCTGCCCGCCCTCACGAGCTGGCTCCGCCGCAAGACCGAGCACTTCCGCCCGCTCTCGTCCGACGCCGAGGCCGCCCTCGACCAGCTCGACAGCATGGTCAGCCCCCTCGACCCCGACGCCGAGGAGACCGACCGCGCCGGCACCCGGGCGCTGCTCGACGCGCTGAGCGCGCTCCACACCGCGCTCCACGGCGAGCGCATGACCCGCGAGGAGGCCCTCGTCGCCGCCTTCCTCGCCGCGCTGCAGGACGAGCCGACCGAGGCCGAGGTCCACGCCCGCCGCGCTGGCCTGCTCCCTGGCCCCGACACGGCCTGGTTGCACGCCCACCACCTGCCCGAGCTGCTCGGCCGCATCGCCTTCGCGCGCCACCACCGCGGCCCGGCGAAAGCCCTCCGCACCATCGAGCAGATCGCCGCCTCGAAGGGAGGGTCCTGATGCCCCACTCCCCCACACCTCCGACCGAGACCGAGTGGGGCGGCCTCGCGGGCGCGCCGCTGCCCTATGAGGCCCAGCGCCCGGGCGTGCGCGCCGTCACCGAACGCGGCGAGCACGGCGTCATCACCGCCGCCCCTGGCCACAGCGTCCGCTGGCGCGGGCGCGCGCTCGATCCAGGGGCCACGCCCATGCGCCTCGACAACGGCCTGAACACCAACGCGGCGACGCCGCACGTGTACGCCGAGCTGCGCGGCCCCGACCCGGCGCGCATCCCGCCGGCCCTGCCCTGGTTCTCGGCGAACGCGGACCCGCCCATCCAGCCCGAGCGCCCGATGTCCGCCGCCGACCTCTTCTATGCGCTGCGCGACGCGGCGCGGTCGGCGAGCGTGCTGAGCGCCTGGTGGCGGACGCCGCAGCGCCAGGCTGCCATCGTCGAGGCCCTGACCGCGCTCATGGCCTGGGTCGAGTCGAACCCGACGCACCCCGACCGGGCCAGCATCGTGGACGCCGAGCTGTACAGCCTGCGCTACGAGCTCGTCGGCGCGACCTCGGAGGGGGAGCGGCGGGACCGCGAGCTCCTCGCGCGCCTCCGGCCCGACTGGCGGCGCGACTACCGCGTGGGCGACCGTGTGGCCGCCCTCGACGAGGTGCTGGGCGACTACGAGCCCGGCTGGACCTTGGAGGCCATCGACGGGGCGCGCGCGCAGCTCCGCCGGGGAGAGGAGCGCCGCGAGGCCATGCTGTGGCGCCTGCGCGTCGAGCGGCCCGCCCCGCGCCCGCCGATCGACCCGGCGGCACAGCCGGTCAGCCTCAACGCCCTGCTTCAGGACAGCCTGGGCCTGCCCTATGTCGATCCCTGGTACGCGACCGGCTTCTCGCTGAAGGTCCGTCAGGCGGTGCGCGACGTGCTTCCCGCCATCCTGCGCGGCTGGCTCGGCGAGGCTGGCCTGGACCTCACGGTGACGCGACGCGGTGAGTGGTACACCCTGCGCACGCGAAAGCGGCCGTTCACCGAGGCAGAGCGCGCCATCGTCCAGGCCCAACTGCCCACCGCGAAGTGGGCCGATGGCGAGGCCGAGATTCGCTATGTCGCAGACTTCACGCCCTTCACCCAGGGCCGCAACACAGACCTGCTGGTCGGTGCGGCCCACGCCGAGCGCCTCGCGCTGATGCTCGGCGAGGCCCTGCGCGCCGAGGGCTTCCGGGTCAGCCGCGTCGGTGAGGAGCGCCGGGTCGCGGCCGCACGCGCCTGCGAGCCCGTCGTCTTCGAGCTGCCGGGCCACGGCAGGATCCGCGTGGACTGCGGTGACCCGAGCGACGCCGAGGCGTGGCACAGCCTGTACGTCAAGGACGTGCGATTCGCCTGGGGCGGCGGGCGCTGGCTCAAGGGCAAGCTGCCGCCGCTGGCCGTGCTGGAGGCCGTGCGCCAGCGCGGGATCCGGGTGTTCGGATGAACGCCGACGCCCTCGTCAGCGCCGTCGCCGATCGGGTGCGCGCGAGCCTGCCCCCGGGCCTGGGCGCGCGCGACCTCGACGGCTTCCTGGCGCGGAACCGGGGGCGGCTGGTGGTGCAGCTCCGCGCGGCGATGAAGGCGCCGGGTGAACCGGTGGCGATGCCCTGGCGCGCAGGAGAGCTGAGCGGGCCGGCGGGTGGGATAGTGACAAGGTTCGACGCCGAGAAGGCGCGCGCGAACGGGGTCCGGTGGTCCCGCGACGCGGACGATCTCGAACCCGGCTTCGCGCCGCCGGAGCACTTTGACGCCTACGACCTCATCGCCATTCAGGTCTCGGGCGGCAAGGACTCGGTGGCGTGTATCACTGCGTTACACCGACTCATCGGGCACCGCCCCGACCTGTGGTCGAGGGTGGAGCTGTGGCACCAGGACGTGGATGGTGCCGCCGAGCCGTTCATGGACTGGCCCGTCACCCGGGCCTACGTGCTCGGCCTCGGGGCGCTGTACGACGTGCCTGTCCGCTTCGCCTGGCGGGAGGGCGGCTTCCACCGGGAGTTGATGCGGCGCTCGTGGGGCAAGCGCGCCGGCAAGGTGCTGGAGACGCCCGAGGGGCCGGTGATGATCGGCGAGCCGCCCCCGCCCAACAACCTCGGTCGGCGCCGTTTTCCGGCCTTGACCGCCGACCTGCGCATCCGCTGGTGCTCCGGCTTCCTCAAGATCGATGTCGCCCGCACCCTCCTCGCGCGCTCGGTCGCTGAGGGCTCCAAGAAGATCCTGGTCATCTCCGGTGAGCGCGCCGCCGAGAGCGCCCCTCGTGCCCGCTACCACCGCGGCCAGGACACCGAGGGCAGCAGCGGCCGCCGCCAGATCCACCAGCTCCGGCTGGTCTACGACCACTCGGATGCCGAGGTCTGGGACGAGCTTCGGCTCGCATTCCCAGGGAAGAACTACGGCATCCAGCCGCACCCCGCCTACGAACTCGGCTGGAGCCGCTGCTCCTGCGCCGGCTGCATCTTCAGCTCCGGCGAGGATCTGGCGCGGCTCCGGCAGGCCCTGCCCCGCCAGTTCGCCCGTCTCGCCGAGGCCGAGCGCGAACTCGCCGCCAGCCTGGAGGCCGCCTTCCCGTTCCTGGTCGAGGAGCGCGCGAAGCTCAAGGCCGAGCTGCCCGGCGCCAACCCCGAGCGCGCCCGGATGATCCGCGGACGGTTGCGCGAGATCAGCGGCGTCATCGGTCGCACCGTGGTCGAGGGCAAGGACGTCATCGAGCGCGCCGACGCGGCGCTTCCGAGCCTGCCCGCCGATTTCGAGCGCTGGCGCGCCTACGCCGACGGCTCCGAGCCCTGGACCATTGACCACATGCTCCGCGGCCCGGGCGCGCCCATCTTCACTGACCTATGGACCCTGCCATCCGGCGCGGTCAACCCTGACTCTGCTGGCCCTCCCACCTGAGAGAGGACGCCCATGGACCCCGAGCTCCTGCTCCAAGCCGTCTACACCGTGCTCCACCGCGACCCGCCCGCCGGCCTCGACGCCGACGACGTGGACAGCTTCTTCGAGCGCAACCGCGCCGGGCTGCTCCAGGCCGTGCGCCAGGCTTTCCCGGTCGCCGCCATCGAGCCCGCGTTCACCCGCCTGCGCGAGGAGCATCGGCTCGCGCGCCTGGTGCTGGATGCTGTCGAGCGGCACCTCGCATCGCGTGGTCCCGCGAGCCAGGGCGCCGAGCTCGCGGACTACATCGACGCCATCGACGACCACGTCAGCTACGAGAACCGCACGCTGTTTCCGTACCTTCGCGGCCAGGTCCCGAGCCTTGCGGACGCGCTCGACCACGCACGCGAGGAGCACGAGTACGTCGCCGAGCACCTGTTCGCGCTCGCCGCCGATCTGCGCGCCGGGCGCCGCTACCAAGGCCCCGCCATCGAGGCCGCGCGCCACCACTTCACGGAGGAGGAGGAGCAACTCGTCGCACCAGCCCTCGCCGCCGGCCTCGCGCGCACCCCCGCCGGCAAGCCGGGGCGGCTCCTGGCGCTGGCGGCCGACATCGAGGCCCTCGCCGCACATGCGTCGACGACCGGACTCGAGTCCGCCGCCACGCCCACCCGCTGGGGCGGTCGCCGCGGTCGGGCGCTCCAGCCCGGTGAGATCGACCAGAACACCCGCGTCGTCACCGAGCAGGGCGAGCACGGCCTCGTCACCGAGGTCCACGCCATCGTCGTCGCCGCGCTGTTCGGCGGGCGTCGGGACGAGGACGTCCACTATTCCTACACGTTGAAGCTCGACTCGGGCCGCTCCGCGAGCGCGCGGGGGCAGCTCTACGAGGAGCTGGCGTGGCCCACCCGCGTCGTGCCCGATGTCCAGGTCGGTGACCGCTGGATCGCGCCCTCCGAGCTGTGGTCGCAGGTCGTGGGCCGTCACCGGGACATCAGCAACTACGCGGAGAAGGCCGACAACGCCCGCAAGCCCGAGATGAAGCGCCAGTGGACCCGGCATGGGGCCGCCGCCCGCCAGGAGTTCCTGGAGCTCTACCGACTGCTCGCTGCGTGGCGCTGGGCGCACCCCGACGAGCGGGTCGAGGGCCTCGACGAGCGCCGCTGGCGGCTGCTCACGCTGGAGGCGAAGGAGCAGAGAACCGAGGATGAATCCTGGGAGCTGGCCTGGCTCCGTCGCGTGCCGCCCGACTGGTCCACGCGCTTCAAGGTGGGCGACCGCGTGCTGACCCACGTCCTCGGCCCCTACGGTCGGCAGCCGGACCCGGGCTGGACCGTCGCCGAGATCCGCGGCCACGAGGCCATCCTCTCGCGCGGCGACGTGGCCCGCGCCGAGCCGCTGTGGATGCTCAAGCCCGACGACAGCGCGCCTCTGGTCGAGACTTTCGCCGAGCCCCGCTACCTGCGCGAGCTCGCCGAGGAGATGCTCGTCCAGCAGGGCGCCCACAAGCCCTACCCGAACCGAGGCGCCGTCTCGCGGGCGGTGAAGACCTTCCTGGCGGAGAACGGCGTGCAGGTCTCTACGCGGGTCGGCCAGGGCAGCATGGTCACCGGCATCGACCTGTACCCGGTCAGCGAGTCCTGGAGTCCGGCCGAGATCACGCGCCTGCGCGAGCTGCTGCCCGGGATCAAGGTCTGGAACGCGACCAGCGCGGCCTACGAACCCTGGGAGACCACCGGCGACAAGGACACCTACCAGGGTGACTACACCGGTAAGAGCGCCGGCCTGCTCATCCCCGCCGAGCACATCCCGCGCTTCGCCGAGATCCTCGCCGCCGCGATGAAGTCCGACGGCCAGCAGCTCAACGCGCTCGGCGAGCGCCGACTCGCCGCCGGTACGCCTGCGCGCACGCCCGGCCCCGCCGGCAGCCGCGGCGGCGCCACGGCCGAGCAGCGGGCCAGCGCCGCCGAGGGTTGCCGAGACCTGGACTTCGATCTCGCCGGCTACGGCCACATCCGCGTGGTCTGCGGGCAGGAAGGACGGAGGGATGTGTGGCACAATTGCTATGTGTCAGGCTCCAGATTCGGCTACAACGGAGGCCGCTGGGCACGCAACCAGCGCCCCCCGGAGCCCGTGCTCGCCGCCATCCGAGAGCGGGGTGTGACCATCTTCGGCGGCCATGCTTCCGGGCGGTGAGCCTCGCTCTTCACCCGGCTTTAGCCGAGACCTCGGTGCATCTCTGGCCCGCTTCCAGACTGGCGTGAGCGCGCGGCGAGCACGGCCGGCTCTGCCAGAGAGGGGGCGGCTGGGGTGGAATGGGCCGTGATCCCGTCACGGAGAACCCGTCCAGGCTGGCAGTGAGTCGGCGAGAACGAGCGTTCCCCCTCGTGTAGGCGTTGGCACGGGATCTGCATCATCCTCGGCAGGAGGACGATCTCATGAACCTGTCCCTTCGCCTCGGTCAGCTCACGCTGGTCTGTGTCGTGCTGGCCACCTGGCTGCTCACCCGCTCCGAGCCCGCTCACAGCGCCCAGCCCGTCGCCACCGCGGCGCCCTGTCAGCCATGAACGCCGGCCTCGACATGTCCTCAGCTCAATCGAGCCCCGAGCGCCCGCTCTCTGTCCTCCTCGCCCGCGTCCGCGCGCTGCTCACCGGGACGCTGGCGCCCGAGGCGTCGCGGCTGGCCGAGGCCCTCGGCAGCCCCTTGGACCTCGCCGATCTGGCGAGCTGGACGCGCTTCTCCGAGGATCGCTACACCCGGAACCTCGTCGCGCGCGGCGAGGGCTGGGAGCTGCGTCTGCTCTGCTGGATGCCCGGCCAGCGCAGCGCGCTCCACGGACACGGCCGGTCGGCATGCGCCTTCCGCGTGATCTCCGGCGCGGCCGAGGAGCTGCGCCTCGGCGCCGGTCGTCGCGTCCTGCAACCGGGCGCCATCGTCACGGCCGGGGAGGACGAGGTCCACCAGGTCGGCAACGCGGGCGCCGAGCCGCTGATCACGCTGCACCTCTACGCGCCGCCGCTGCCGGTGGACCAGCCCTCGCTGAGCGAGGGGCACCGGATCGTCATCCTCGGGGGCGGGTTCTGCGGCACGGCGCTGGCGATCCACCTGCTGAGACAGGGCGGCGCCGATCTTCGGATCTCCCTGGTCGAGCGCGGGCAGGATCTCGGCCGCGGCGTGGCCTACGGCACCCGCGATCCGGCTCACCTGCTCAACGTGCCGGCCTCGAAGATGAGCCTGGACCCCAAGGACCCCGAGGACTTTCTCCGGTTTGCGCGGGAGCGTGGGATCCAGGCGCAGCCGACCAATCTGCTCCCGCGCGCGCTTTACGGCGACTACGTGGGCGCCCGGCTGGCCGAGACCGTGGCCCTGCGCCCGGGGCGGCTGCGCGTGGCCGCGGGCGAGGCGGTCGCGGTGGAGCCCGAGGGGGTGCGCCTCTCGGACGGGCGCTGGCTGCCAGCCGACGCGGTCGTGCTGGCGACCGGGCACCTCCCGCCGCGCGCGCCCGAGGGGCTCACCGAGTCTGCGTACACCGACGCTCGGGTGGTGCGGGACGCCTGGGATCCGGGCGCGCTCGATGGCGTCGCGCCCGAGGAGCGCGTGCTGGTCGTGGGCATGGGGCTGACCGCGGTGGATGTGCTGCTCTCGCTGCGCGCGCGCCGACATCGGGGGCGCGTGACGGTGATCTCGCGGCACGGACGCTGGCCCGAGGCGCATCTCCCGGGCGTGATCTGGAGTGGCCCCGCTCCCGAGCTCGCCTGGCCCGCGCCGACCGAGGCGAGGGCGCTGGCGCGCTGGCTCGACGACTCCGTGGCCGAGTCGGCGGCGCGGGGCGTGCCGTGGCAGGCGGTGATCGACGCCTTCCGACCCCGGATCCCGGAGGTGTGGGCCGCGCTGCCCGCCGAGGAGCGCGCGGTGTTCCTGAGCCGCTACCGGGCGCGCTGGGAGCTGTACCGGCACCGCGCCCCGGCAAGCTCGCTGGCGGCGCTGGCGGCGTGGCAGGAGGCCGGCGACCTGGACTGCTTCGCGGCGGAGATCGAAGGTTGCACGCCACGACCCGACGCGCTGCACCTGCACCTGCGCACGGAGGGGGAGGTGCGCGAGGTCGCGGTGGACCGCCTCATCCTGGCCACGGGCGCGGACACCGACCTGCGTCGCGCGCGCAACCGCGCGCTCCAACACCTGCTGGAGTCCGGGCGCGTTCGGGTGGACGCGCACGGCCTGGGCCTGGAGGTGGACGAAGATGGATGCGCGATCGGCGTCCACGGCGAGGCCGACCCCGGGCTCTGGGTCCTCGGCGCCGCGCGTCGCCCGCGCCTGTGGGAGACGACGGCCGTGCCTGAGCTGTCCCGACAGGCGGCGGCCCTCGCGCGCACCCTGCTGGCTGGATGGAGGCCCGGGATCGCGCCCCAACCTGGTCTGCTGGAGCGGGAGGCGCGCCCCTGGTAGATTCGAGCTATGCTCACCCCCATCCCCCTCCGCCGCCGCCGCTCCGACCTCGACGCCACCGACCCCGACGCCGTGCGCAACGCCATCGTCGGCGAGGTCCAGAACGAGCTCATCCTCGCGGGCGAGCCCCGCCCCAGGATCGTACTCGTCGGCGACGAATTCACCGAGACCCTCGACCTCACCACCGTCTCCCGATCCGACCCGGGCGCGGACATCGGCGCGACCTTCCAGGCCCTCGGCGAGCGCCCCGGCGTCGAGCACCGGTTCCTCATCTTCCGCCTCCAGTTCTCGAACGGCCCGGCCCAGCACCAGGCGGCGATGGTCGTCCACGTCCACGACGACGATCTGCTGGGCGCCATCCTGCTCTACACGAACGACCCGCGCACTGGCCTCGGGCAGCACGACTCGACCTGGCGGATCGGCGACCGCGAGGGCCTCGGCCCCTTCTGGCAGGCGGTGCAACCCCTGGTGGAGCCCGCGCCCGGCGGGCGTCCCGCGAACGTCGTCCCAGCCCGGCGCGCCATGCCGGAGCTGTTCGCCTGCTTCGGCGAGATCCCGCCTGACAGGCCCCTGCCGGCCAACGTCCAGCAGCTCGCCGACCTCGCCGGGCTCCTCTCGCGCGACCGCATCCTGGCCGAGGGCCTGAAGGGGCCGCAGGTCATGCGCTTCGCCGGCCGCGCCTGGGAGGCGTACCTGCTCGGCGACGATCTGCCCTCCGACCTCGACGACATGGTCCGCTACCTGTGCGCGCGTGACCCGAAGGCGGACGGTGTGGCCCTGATCCAGCTCGCCCTGTTCCCTGGAGAGGGGCCGCCGCAGCCGGGCATCCAGATCGTGGCCGAGCAGGCGGACAAGCGCTTCGAGCTGTTCGGCTTCCTGGAGTTCCCCGAGGGGCCGTCGGGCAAGAAGCTGCTCGGGCGCGTCGTCGGGCGCGAGGTCCTGCACCCCGGCGAGGGGGCGGGCTGGCTCGGCGTGGACGTGGACCTGGGCTGGGAGCTGATCCCGCTCGGGGGGGTCGAGTAGGACCAGCCCACCCCCGCTCAACCGTTCAGGTGTTGTGGCCGGGCTTCTGGATATACGTCTCGGGACCGGCCTTGATCTGGGTGCGAACGCGCATGGGGGCTCCTCGTGGTTGTGGGCGAAGGGGGTTGGTTCTCGCCCGATGAACCGACGAGACCGATACGGACCCTAGCCGCGAAGGGATCAGCAGGGCAGGCCACCCGGTGCGCACCGATCCCCGCGCCACCCCCCTGTCCACAAGGGTCACGGCCGAACAATTGGCTTCCAACGTAGGTCCACGATTTTCCGCGAAGCGGACAAATTCTGGTCGTTCGATTTGCGTCTTCTCCTGACTCAAGGGATCCTGCGGGGCGGGTAGTCCGCGCCCGCCCTTGTCGTCAGGAGCCCGCCATGCAGTCCGACTCCAGCCCTCCTTCCTCGACTCCCGCCCAACCCATCGGTGGCATTGGCCCGGATGGCGCCGCCTGGACCTGGCGCTTCCGGCGCGACTTCGGCCCGTGGCTGCGCGACCTGCGCAAACAGGCTCGCATGACCTTGCGCGAGGCCGCACGCCCGTTGGGGATCTCGTTCTCGAAGCTCCACAAGCTGGAGGTCGGCGCGCGCGCCCGGCCGCCCTCGCTGGAGGTGATCGCGCGGCTGTCCACGCTGTTCGGCAAGGAGCTGGACCTGATGCTCACCCGGGCCGGCTTCAAGATGGAGGTCCCCGCAGAGCTGCGCGACGCCATCGTCTGCGACGATGCCTTCGCCAGCCTCATGCTGCACCCCAACCTGCGACCCTCGGCGATGGACGAGCGGTGGCTGGAGGCGTTCTCGCGCATTCAGAAGGCGCAGATCCTGGAGTTCGCCCGGAAGCTCGAAGCGGCGGTGCGCCAGGGCGGCCCCATCGTGGACGAGCTGATCCGCGAGGCGCGCGACGGGGACCGCGCCGACGACGAGGCGTGAGATGGGCAGCTCGAACCCTGCCCGCCCGCCGCGCGCCGCGCTCTATGCCCGGGTCAGCACGCTCAAGCACGGCCAGGACGTGGGCCTCCAACTCGATGAGCTGCGCCAGGTCGCCCAGCAGCGAGGCTACGGCATCGCGGCCGAGTACATCGACGAGGGCGTCAGCGGCAGCAAGGCCAGCCGCCCCGCGCTGAACCGGCTCATGGCCGACGTACAGGCGGGCCGCGTGGACATCCTGCTGGTGTGGAAGCTCGACCGGCTCGGGCGCAGCCTCCAGCACGTCCTGACCGTGCTGGACACCCTGGCTTCGGCCGGGGTCGGCTTCGCGTCGCTGCGCGATCCCGGCATCGACACCACCAGCCCCACCGGGCGCCTGCTCCTTCAACTGCTCGCCTGCTTCGCCGAGTTCGAGAAGGCGATCATCCAGGAGCGCGTCCGCGCCGGGGTGCGCCGCGCCCAGCTCGCCGGCAAGCACTGCGGGCGCCCTCGCGTGGACCTGGACCTGCGCCCGGCGCTCGCGCTGCTCAGCGAGGGCCGCGATCTCAAGGACACCGCCCGGATCCTCAACCTCTCGCGCACCACCCTGCGCCGCCGGCTCACCGAGGCGGGCCACTGGCCGCCGCCCGCTCTAACCACCCAACCCGAGGACGCCCATGTCTGAACAGCCCACTGTCTCCGTCGAACCGCCCATCCACGGCAGCTCCCAGGCCCTGCGCGAGGCCCTCGATGACGCCCGCGTCCGCGCGCCCGGCATCGCCCCGGTCCTCATCCTCGCCGAGGTTGGCCTGGAGGTGCCCGAGCTCGGCATGCACATCCACGCGCTCAGCGGGCGCGCCGGCCCGCTCGTGGCGCTGAACGCCGTCGAGCTGGCCACGCACGACGACCCCGCGACCCGGCTGCGCGAGTCCATCGCGCGCGCCCAGGGCGGCACCCTGCTCATCGAGGAGGTCGGCGAGCTGCCGCTCTGCGCGCAGGCCATCCTGGAGGCGCTGCTCCACCAGCAGGTGCGCAGCCCGACCAGCGCCGACGTGCGCGTGCTGGTCAGTACGTCCCTGGACCTCGGCGAGCTGGTGGACCAAGGTGTGTTCCGGGCGGGGCTGCTCCAGCGGCTGCTGTTCGGCACCGTGGCCCTGCCGCCCCTCCGCGAGCGCAGCCTCGACGTCGGCCTCCTCGCCGAGCGCGTCCTGCGCGAGCACCCCTACCTCCCGACCCGCCGGGTGATCGGGCTCGAACCCTCGGCCGTGGCGGCGCTGGTGAAGCAGGAGTGGCCCGAGAACCTCCCTGAGCTGGAGGCCGTCATCGTGTATGCGGCCCTGCATGCGCAGGGCGAGCGGCTCACGGACGACGACATCGAGCTGGCGATCCTGGCCCTCGCCACCACCTTCTCGTGCCTCGGGCCGGACATCGAGGGCTATCTGCGGACACACCCGCTGGTGCCGGGGCTCGATGCCCCGTCCGAGCAGGCCCAGGCGGACGACGCCCCGGGCGAGGCCGCGCCCATGACCGTGCGCCGCCCCGCGCCGCGCTACGACGTTGCGGGCCTGAACGTGGCGGAGCGCGTGTTCGGCCCCCTCCAGCCCGTCGAACTGCCCCCCGAGGAGATCCGCCGCAGCCTCAACCTGCTCGTGGAGATGGCCTTCCGACGCCTGCTGAGCCGGATCGACGAGGCCGGGCCGCTCGACCTGAAGGAGGCCATGGCGGTGGTGAAGCTCAAGAAGCGGCTGACGCGCAACCTGCTCGCCGTGCTGGTCGAGGACGGCATGCTGGCGGTCAGCGGCGTCGAGGGGGACGAGAGCTGGTCGCGACCGATCGAGGCGTAAGGGGCGCACCCAGGCGCGCTCGGCCGAGGGCCTCGACGGGATAGGAGGCCCCCGGAGCGCCGCGCATGGACTGGAGCCGCCGGGAGACGCTGCTGGGCCTGGGCGCCGCGCTGGCGACGGGCTGCGCGGCGAGGCATGGCGACCCGCTCCAGTTCGACCACGACCCCCCTGCGAGTGGGTCATTCGGCTGGTACGGCGAGCTGTTCACGCTGCTTGTCGAGCACGCGCGCCGGTATCCGAGGATGGAGCCGGCCGATCTCTACAAGCTCTGCCATCAGAGGGCCATGGGGCCGGGGCACCTCGTCGCCGCCGGCAACGCGCTCGCCTGGCTTCAGCGCGAGGCTGCCGAGCTGGCGCCCCTGCCGCCCGGCGCCGAGGCCGTGGACGTGGAGATGCTCGACCGAGGCTGGGGGCTCGCGCGTGTCCACCTGCGGCCCTGGCTGGCCAGGCGTCGCAGCCTGGAGACGCTGGCCACCGCCTTCGCCGAGACCGCGGCGCGGTGGACGCCTGCGTCGAGGCTACTCGCGGTCGAGATCGATGTCGCGGGCGTGATGCTGGAGCAGGGCACGCTGCCGCTGTCCTTCGACCGCGCCGCCTGGGAGGCGTTCACGGCGCCGCTGGTCGAGCAGGGCCTGCCGGCGGTGCATCACTCGGAGGTCTACCGGGAGAGCTACGCGCCGGCCTACCGGGTGGTGCTGGTGTAGCTGGTCGCTGGTGGCTGAGGGGACGGAGACGGGTGTCCAGAAGTCGGCGCCGGGGCGGGCAAGGGGGAGGCGGTATCGCGGGGGCCAGAAGGTGGGTCCAGATGGGGGCCGGAAGGAGATGCTTCCGGCCCTTGCGCGTCGGCAGCTCGGGATAGTACGTGGTCCGGTAGTTGCACCTCCAGTGCGAATTCACGAAACGAGGAAGCTCGTGCGCCGATAAGGCCGACCTGCTTTGAAATACCACAATTCGGAAAGTTGAGATTTTCGGCGTCGATCATGGTCCACGTCGACGCTTCGTGGCCCGAATGTAGGTGAAGGACATCAACCCGGTGGCCTTCATCACCAAGAAGGGAACATCGACTATGAGCTCCAAGAGTCCGCTACTACCTCCCGGCAAGCCCGCTCCGGCCTCTGGCCAGTACCAGCAGGTCGGTCCCAAGGGTGGCAACCCTGGCCCCGAGGTGACCATGCCGAAGGGGCACATCCTGCCCCCGACGGACCGTCCCGGCCAGAAGTACGTCATCGTGGACCCGACCAACAACAAGTCGGGTCGTGGCTAGCCGTGTCACCCCGCGCGGTTCCGGCCGCGCGGGGCCTCCCCTTCAACTACCCACCATCGAGCCTGACTCACCCGCCTCGCGCCCACCATCAACTTCCTTCCAGACAGACACATCTATGGTAGACCCAGAACGACTACAGAGAGAACTCACCCGGATCAAGGCTCATCTGCTCAGTCATGCCGAACGATGTGGTCGTGGACTTCCCCCCGACGTCGCTCCGCAGGACCTGGTGGCCATTGCCATTGGAACGCTGGCGAAGCCCGACGGCTTCCCAGGGTTCGAGAACCTGCTGTTGCACCTTCGGCGAAATATCGAGACTCAAGCCAAGGTAGCCCGCAGACGGGGCAAGCGTCGGGAGGCAAAGCAGAGCACCTCGGCAGAGAGCGGTGTGCAGCTAGCCAAAGCTGGAGACTCTCCAATGTCCGATGGTGAGGTTGAGACCGCGTCAGCGGAGTCCGTGCTGATTGCTCGCGAACAGGCGCAGGCCAAAGAGAAGCTGTTCAAGCTCGTTGAGCTGCGCGCGTCAATGGAACGCGACGATGAGATCGGACTCGTGTTGATGGCGCTGAGGGACGGGCTGGAACAGCCAGTGGAGATCTCAGACGAGACTGGGTTAGATGTGGCCGCCGTCAAGAATGCACGGCGGAGACTGAGAAGGATGATGGAGCAAGTGCTCGCGGAGGAGCCTGGCCTGAAAGCATTTCTGGAGGATGCTTATGGCCGATCTTAAGCCGAAGGTCCCCTTGGACCACCTGTTCGCTTTTCTCGACACCGAAGACGACGACATGGACTCCACCGCGCTCGCAGCCCAGCTTCGGTCGCGTGGGATTGACGTCGCCGAAGCTGACCGCGTGATCACACAGTCCATCACCAGCGTCGTTGCTGCGACCAAACGTCGTCGCCTGGATCGGGCTCGTCACGAACGCATCGTCGAGGGTAGTTCACGCTGGCTGCCCGAGGTGCAGCGCCGCCGGTACACCGAGGAGACGCTTCGGCGGAAGATCGCCAGTTTCACCGCTGACGTCGGCCATCGCGAGTTGAACAGTCAGCGGCGTCTGGACCTCGAATCACAGCTCGCCGACCTCATCGAGCTCCACGATGGCGCGAGCATTCTGGACGAGCCGTGAGGCGGGCCGCCGACCTCGTGGCCCGTACCGCGAGACGTGAGGCTGAGAAGCTGCTTGAAGAATTCGGCGTCCTGAGTCCCGAGGATATCCGCCTCGAAGACATCGCACATGCGCTCGGAATCCGCGTCGAAGATGGAGGGCTCTCGGGTAGCTCGGCGCGCCTGACGCATGTCGGCGGGCGCGCCGTGATGCGCGTGAACGCCGATGAGCGACATCGAGGGCGTCGACGATTCTCCATCGGCCATGAGCTCGGTCACTTCAGACTGCACCGCAACGGGCGCCTGCTCAACGTCTGCGCTGAAGCAGATATGGAATCCTGGCACTCCTCCGAGAGGCTGGAGCGGGGCGCCAATGTCTTCTCGGCCAACCTGTTGATTCCTGCCGCAATGATGCGCCGTCATCCAGAGTGGACATCACCCCGATGGCCCGTGGTTAAGGAGATATCGGCTACCTTCGAGGTCTCGCTGACGGCGGCCGCGATCCGCGCGATCGAGCTCGCCGACATACCCTGTGCGCTGGTGATGTCGGAGGACGCCAGGATTCGATGGGCAGCCACCAGTGAACACTTCTGGCCTGACCTCAATCAGGATGGCTTTGTCCATCGTGCGTCGCAGGCCGCTCAGGTGCATCGCTCGCGCACTCTGTTCGACGATGTCGAGCTGGTGGACGCGGACCGGTGGATTCACCACGACTGCGCCCTCGGCGAGGATGCCGAACTCTACGAGCACGCCATCTCCCTCGGCTATGGTGATCGAGTTCTGAGCCTGCTGAGGTTCGAGGGCCTTGGTGAGCCTGACGAGGTTGAGGACGAGTAGCGTAGCGAGGGCAGCTCGCTGATCGGCGCCGATCACCCCTGTCTGTACACCCGCTCCCGGTGCCACGGCAAGTACCGCCGGTGCCCCTCAGCGATCTCGCGCACACGTAGCGGCGCCTCAAGCCCCAACAACTCCCGCGCCGACGCATTCAGCTCGGGCGATACCGTCACCGCCCCATCGTCCTGCACCGTGATGAACCCGCCGTCGAACGCGGCATCCAGGTGGGCGGCGAGCAGCAGGCCGTTGAAGACGTCCAAGCGGTCGGCGTCGAGGTCGCACGCGGCCCACGGCTTGATGTGGCTGGCGCGCAGCAGCTCGGGCACGGCGAGGCCGGTCATCGCGCATCGACCCTCCCAGTAGTCGAGCAGGCCGCCGCGGAACACGCCCTGCCCGACACGCTGGATGACCAGGCGCTCGGCCTCGGTAGCGCGCGGAAGTTCGGCCGTAGCCGAGGTGAACGCCTTCAGCAGCTCGTCTGGCAGGGCGCGGGACAGCTTCAGCGCGCGTCGGAGGAGCTGGTGGAGCGTCACAAAGTCGGTGACGCCGCGCGCGCCGCGGGCCTCCGGTGGGAGCGGGCTCTGGAAGGGCGCGCCGAAGTCGGCGAGGGCGCGCGCGACGTTGGCCTGCGAGAGCGCGACGAGGATGAAGGTGTCACCGAGCGCCGTGAGCCATACGCGGAGGGGCGCGTGGCTGCTGGCGAAGGACAGCCAGTTGCCCTGCGGTGCCAGATCGAGGTCGAACCCATTGTCTGCGGCGGCCTTCTCCAGGCGCGTTCTCACCGTAGGACTCAGGGCCATTTACTGGCCCTCTCGGCGCCGGGCCTCAATCAGCGATCGCTCGCGCAGCAACTCGGTCTGAAGCTCCTCCACCGTGGGCAGCACCCTCAGATAGCGAGCGGCAAAGAGCTGCGCGTGTTCGTGGAGGGCCGAGTAGCGCGCGACCGTCTCGTTCTTCTCCGCGCACAAGATGAGCCCGATGGTCGGGTTGTCACCCTCGGTGGTGTAGCGGTCGTCAAAGAGCCGGACGTAGCTGTCCATCTGGCCCACATCGGCCGCCGTGAGACGCCCTGTCTTCAAGTCGATGAGTAGGTAGAATTTCAAAATACAGTTGTAGAAGACCAGATCGACATAGAAGTAGTCATCGTCGAACTCCAAACGCTTCTGCCGGCCGACGAAGGCGAAGCCCTTGCCGAGCTCCAGCAGGAAGTGTTGCAGGCTCACGATGATCGCTGCTTCGAGGTCGGTCTCGTGCAGGCGCTCACCGTCAGGGATGTCGAGGAAGTCGAGCACGACGGGGTCGCGAAGAGTGTCCGTCGGGCGCTGGAGCACGAGCCCTTGCGTCGCCAGATCCAGGACGCCGGCCTTGTCCCGGCTCTTCAGCAGCCGCAGGAACAGGTGCGTGTGGATCTGCCGTTCGAGGACGGTGGTGCTCCACCGGTCGCGCTCCGCCTCGATCTCATAGAACAGGCGCTCTGCGCGGTGATCGACCTTGGTGAGGAGCCTGTAGTGGGTCCAGGACAGGCCCGGTGAGAACCCGCGTGAGGCATGCGCCTGGTTCACGGCGAACTCCAGGGTTGCCAGGACATCGCGAGGCTCGTGGTGAATCTCCGCGACTACCGAGTCGGGGGCCAATTCACCACGAGGCTCGTGGTGAATTGGGGTGCGATCCGAATAGACGAGATAGAACTGCCGAAAGTAGCGAATGTTGCTGACGGAGTAGCCTCGCCCGTATCGCTGGATGAGCGCGGCGGACAGCCGCTCCAACACGGCCTCGCCATACTCCGCCCGGCTCTCGCCGCGCTGGACCTCATGCACGATCTCGCGACCGATGTGCCAGTAGGCCAGCACCATCTCGCTGTTCACAGATCGGACGACACGGGCGCGCGCCTCTTCCAGGATGGCGACGACGCGCTCGAACAGGGCATCCGCAGCATACGGAGGGGCGGCGATCTCGTTCTTGGGCGTGCGCTTGCGCGTGGGCTTCACAGATCCTTCCTCAGCAGCCGCTCATCTGCCGGCGTACCTCTCAGGGTGAGACAGAGCCACGGCTCTCGCCGAAGCTCCTCTGGCGGGGGCGTCGTCGTTGTCAAGATGTACTGGAATGTTGTCGGCCGGTCACCTACTCCTTCCGCGTCCTTCACGGTGAAGAACAGCCGCTGGTAGAGCGAGTCGCCGAGGTCGGCCTCCCTCGGGCTGTCGTGGATCAAGAAGGCGGGTGCGGCCGACCGACCTTCCACAGCGAGAAGCAGGGCCGCTACGTCGAATGCCACGACCTTGAGAGAGTCGAGCGCGGCGCTGAAGCGCTCACCGCCCATGGTGATATGGGGTTCCAGCCCATTCCCGGTGAGCCGGACTTCGCCTTCGGCGCTGCTACCGATGATGGACTGCACGACAAGGTTGTAGAGCTCAGAGAGTCGTTGAAGGTTCTCCCGCCCCGCCCTCCTGTGGCCCTCCACCAGCTCTCGAAGGCGTACCAGCCCGGTCTTCTGCTGGTCTGCCGCCCGCTCGTGGGCCTGGCGCTCGGTGAAGCGGTCCCCCAGGTCACGGACGCGGTCTACGGCGCGACGCGCATCGAAGTAATCAGCGCTTCGCGCCTTCTCCGCCGCCCGTCGAGCCTGCACCTCTCGCTCAAGCACCGTCGAGCTCTCCGAAAGCCCAGAGTGCATCCGGCCAAGCGCTGCCTGCTCCGCGCGATAGTTCATCAGCGCGAGCTCCAACTCCTTCTTTCGGTCAGCCACAGCTCCATACTTCGCGCTCACAGATGGTAGATTGGGCAACTTGTGAGACAGCTTGCATCCAGCAGCGAGGACGTGGTCAATCGGCACCTCGCAGATCCCGCAGATAGGCTCCTCTGCCTCGCTCAGCTCGGCCCGATGGAGATTCAGCTCACCGATGAGCCGCCGGATCTCCCTCGGCAGGTCCTCGATCTGCTCGGCGACGTGTTTGAGCCGGAGCTCGACGGCGATCTTCTCGGCCGTCACCTGATCGCGGCGTCCTTCGAGCTCGTCCAGATCTACCCCTGCGAAGGCTGGCAGCGTTCCGGTGACCCTGGCAAAACGCGCACGGGCAGCCTTGCGCAGCATCTCCACGCACAGCTCGTCCGACGGCAGCGTGTCCATCTCCAGGCCCAGCTCACGCGCGAGTTGCACGCGCTGCCGCGCGATCTCCCGTACCGCATGCGCCGCGTCCTGCTCCGCCTGCTTCCGCTTCGTATCGCCTTCCTCAATATGCTCGCGCAACACCTGCTCTTCGGGGAGCAGCGCGCGGAGCAGCGCGCGGAGAGCATCGAGCTGGTCCGTGCGCGAGAGGCTGCGGCCCCGCGCAGGGGACTCGGAGTCCGAAGCCGCAGCGCGCCAGTCGAGGATGTGGCTGAAACGGCACTCCTGATCGCGGGCGAGCCAGGCCAACGCCATGAGCCAGGGGTGGGCTGGTTCGTCTGATCGACCGGGTGCCGGCATCAGCCGGCGCACCTGTGGACCGAGCGCTTCGTCGGCGAGAGCGGCCACAAACGTATCGAAGCTGTGATCGGGCTGGTTAACCGAGAGCAGTTGTTCAAGCGAGAGCTCGGCCGATGCTCGTGAGCGGCTGGGGTGGCCGAGCGGTCGCACCACAGACCAGGAGCGGCCGGCGACGCGCACCTCTGCTCCCACGAGTCCATCGGGGAATGCTCGCTGGATGGCGCGTTGCTGCGCCTCGGGCGCGAAGGTCGGCTCTCCCAGGCAGTACCTCATCAGGCGGCAGAAGAGGCTCTTGCCTGCGCCGTGACCGATGGCGTTGTCGAGCCCGAGCTGCGCGGCCTTCTCCCCACCAGGGTCAGGCGACCAGATCACGTTCAGACCTGGCCTCAACGGGATGGAGCGCAGGACAGAATCGGGGGCGCCCCAGATCACCATCCGCTGAACCCAAAGCATGGGCTCGGCGAGTCCCTGTATGGGCTTGACCATGTCGCCTGGGCGTTTGAAGAGATCAAGCTGATTCAACGCGATCCTCCTTGTCGGCGATCTGCTCGGCCGGAGCGGCCGTCGCTGCTGCCTGGAGCACGCCGACCACAAAGCTGGCCATCTGTTGTACCGGTCCTTCGGAGGGGTAGCGGCCCAGCCGCGGGCCTGCCGCGAGCGTTCCCGCCTGATCGTCGCGGACCAGGGCTCCCTGAACCTCCATGGTCCGAACGGCGTCGGCCCAGGCCCGATCTTCGAGCTGACGATCAGCGAGGTCAACGACGGACTCTTCGGGCGCCTCTGCTCCCGGGCCGACCAGCCGTAGCCAGTGGTGCCGACTCTCGTCCGAGAGGTGGGAAGTGAACGTGGGCGGCCGCAAGAGCGCGTCCACGGCCTTCCCGACCAGCTCGCGGGGAGCCGGTGTGGCAAAGGTGCGCAACACCGCCGCGATCGCGACATGGTGCTGATACCTGGAGGGAGGCAGAACGTCACTCCAATCGAGGTCTGGCAGCGTCGACGGATCGACGGGCTGGACAGGGACTTCGACAGTACGCGGAGGATGCGCGACCTTCGCGTCGGCTGGCGGCGGCGTGAGACGCGTGGCATAGGGGACGCCGGTGCGCGCGGCGACGGACATGGCGTCGTAGATCTCCAGGATCACGCTCTTCGTGCGGTACTCGTCGTGATCACGCAGGTCATTCTTGCGGACGACAGGGAAGCTGTCGAGGATGTAGGCGACGTCGTCGCAGGAGATGCCATAGAGGTGGAAGAACGCGGCGTCGAGCTCCGCGCGGAGCAGGGGGCGACGAGCCGGATCCCAGCGGTATGGCGGGCCGTCGTAGCCGACATCGATGGCGAAGGGTTCGAGGTCCCAGGCGGTGTAGGCGAGCTCCAGCACGCGGGGGAGGAGCCAATGGAGGACGGACTGGCTGGGATGCCAGGGTGCGGGCGCGGAGTAGGTAGATGGTGGAATTACGGGGAACTGTTTAATGTACCCGTAAGTGATATGCGTACCGCCGACTTTCTGGCGAGCGGCATAGTCCAATGCGAAGCTGCAAAGGTTTGCGTACAGGCAGGCGATGGCCTTGGGGTGGGCATCGGACAGCATGATCGGAGTCGTGTGCCCGACGGCCGCGACTGGTAGGAGTGCTGCGATCAGCGTTCTCTGGTCGCTTGTTCGACAGATGTCACGCCACCCAAGAAGCCAGCCACGCTCCCAACGCCCGCGCAACGCCGTCTCGACTTCTTCACTGGCGACCCAGAAGTAGGGCAGGTTCATCTTCTCCGGGTCGCCATGGGCATCGTCATCGAACTCGGGGAGCTTCCCCATGGCTTCCTGCGAAGGCGTCTGTCCATCGTAGGTCCCAAACCGATGGTCGAAGTGGTGAACCATCTTTGCTTCGATCAGAGGCAGGTAGGTGTCTTCTCCATCGATGTACATCCTCGCCCTGCCCCCCTCATCAGCACATGAGCTGGAGGTGAGTCTGTT
>CAZTOW010000048.1:0-74405 GCA_964615375.1 uncultured Enterobacterales bacterium | reverse complement strand
TCGAGAAGCCCGTCACCGTCGATGTCGGAGGGTCTAACTGATCATGCATGGTCGGCGATCACTCGATCATCGAGGCGGCGCGCTCGCGTATGTCGTCCGGGGAGACGCCCAGGATCTCCGCCGTGCGCAGCAGCCGATCCAGGCTGGCGGCGTGTGCTCGCGTGGCCTCCAACTCCTCGGTCAGTCGGGAGATGGCCTCCTCGTGCATCTGCGTGATCGTCGCGGTCGTGGCCTGGATGAGCGCGGCGAAGTGGGCGTGTGCTTCGTGGGCCTCCTGCTCGGGAGACCTGGACGGCGGTGGCGGAGCGGGATCCACCAGGGCCTCGCCGTCAGCGCGGCGCAACTCGATGGTCAGAGACGCGAGCGCCTGATCGCTGTAGCGCCCGTACAACCTCACTCGGAACCGCCTCGGTGCCGGGCCGACGAGCTTGTGCCAGGTCATGTCGTGGATGGCGCGGACGGCGACGCGGTTGCGGTCGGCGGCGCTGGGGGCGCGGGTGGTGCGCGTCCAGCCGAGCGCAGCTCGGACGGCTTCGTCGTCGAGGGCGACGCGGCCGAGGTGGCGCTCGTGGTCGCTGCGGGTGCGCTCGGCGATGGTGATGGCGGCGACGCGCGGGTGGAGCTGGCGGAGCTGGGCGCGCAGGGCGTCGATGCCGACGAGGGCGGGCACGGGGCGCGGGGGCGGGGCGGGCATGGGGTCAGCGTGAGGCAGGTCGGATCCGGCAGGCAAGCGCGCGGAGGTGGGCGGCTGTGAGGGGCGGAGGAAGCCGAGACTGGCAAGCGGAGGAGCCGAAAGCGAGCGCCTTGCCACGGCTCAGCGGCGCTCGTGTGGGCGCGGCTCAATGGCAGGCGCGGGTCGGCCCTCGGCGACGTAGCCGAGCAGCAGGCGCAGGGCCTGGGCGCGCCGCACGCTGGGGTCCGCGTCCGTGGTCGGCAGGCCGATCACGGTGAACTCCGGGCGTGGGGGCTGGCGCGCGCGTCGTGGCAAGCCTGACCTCACGGCGGATCTCGGCCGAGCAGCCGGGGTCCGCCTGTGCGCTGGTGAACGTCGAGACGCCCTGAGGGCGCCTGATGAGTCCAGCGTAGACCGACGGCCAGCCAGATGGCAAGCGCCGAAAATGCCCGGCCAACGTCGCGGGGACGGCGGGGACAGTGACGTTGGCCGCCGTGGATCTGGGCGCCCGCAGGCCGCGCAACTTTCGTTTCCCCCCAGGTTCAACCGTGGAGGGGGGACAGTGGTCAGCGACGATCTGCTCGCTGTGGACAGGTCAACGGTGCGAATCCCGCCAGAGTCGGCTTCTGGACAACCGTCCCCGCTGTCCCCCGACGTGCCAACGCCGACGATTCGACAGGCGCGGCCGGAGAGCCGATCTCGACGAGCAGATCGACGCCTTCAACACGGCTCTCCCCGCTGTCCCCGCTGTCCCCTCAGCGGGCGGAGGCCGAGAACCGATGCCGCGACGCGATCTCGACCGAGGCGCCTCCGTGTCGCCCAGGATCAACGTCGCTGTCCCCGCTGTCCCCGCTGTCCCCACCGTCCCCCCAACGCTCGGAGGCCGCGAACCGCAGGCGCGCCGCCATCCTGATGGACTCGCCCTGGCGTTGTTCGCGGTCAACGTCGCTGTCCCCGCTGTCCCCGCTGTCCCCCCAAAGGGCGAAGGCCGGCAACGCGCCGTCCCTGCTCATCGGCTGGCCTCGCTCGGCCCGTTCTCCGCCTGTAACCTCACTGTCCCCGCTGCCTCGACTTTCGTCCCCTGCCGGGGGACAGCAGTCGGGAGCGATGCGATGCCCCGCTCTCACGCAAGACCGCCGAGCTTGCCGCGCTGGCCTTGACTCCCCAAGTCCGTGACGACGTCGTTTGCAGCCTCATACCTGCCGTCCCCGCATGATCTGGACCCGTCAATGCCACGACTCACGCTCGGCGGCCGGATCCCCCTGCTCCAACGTCACTGTCCCCGCTGTCCCCGTCGGATCCTCGGACCGCTGTCCCCGCTTCGCTCCACCACGCCGCGCCGATCAAGGTTCAACCTGGACAATGATTTTTCGCTCGGAAAATCCCAACACCAGATCAAGCCTTCAACGCCAACTCCGCTGGAGCGCGGGCTCAACGCCTGCCCCAGCTCGACCTCTGCGCGCGCCGACCTTCGCGTCCTTGGCGTCTTCGCGGTTCCAATCCCGCCGCCGCCGCGCACCACCTCCTCCGCCGGCCCCATCGCCACGGACCCCAAGCCACAACGCCATGCAAAGCCCGTGCCGACCGAACAGATCCGCATCTCCACGCAACAATTGCCCATCCCCCCCTGGACAACTCTCCGCCCAGAGTTACACTTTTCGAGAACCCTGAAACGAAGTGGCCCCCGAGGTGCTGCTAACACCCCGAGGGCCGGCACAGGAGGCTGCTATGCACAGCACTCCCGCACCTGCGCACATGGATAAGCGCAGACCCGGGCTCGTCAACCACGGTCCACCCTGGACCTTTGCTGTCTCCATCGCCGGCCCCTGACCGCCTTCCTGGCGGTCATAGGGTTTGCCCGCCGCCATCCGCCAGGACTACCCCTGGCGGGCTTGGAGTCGTGTCGATGGAGATCCCAACCTGGACCCTGGAAGACATCACCAGCCGCGACGCCTACGAGGCCATCCTGGCCCGCGTGGGCGGCGATGAGCTTGCTGCACACCTCGACGCCCAGCGCGAGGCCCGTCGCGCCCTGGAGGCCACGCTGAGCCCTGCGCAGCGGGACCTGTACCTGGCCCACAGCGACGCCGTCTCCGACGCCGCGAGCCTGCGCGAAGCGGCCAGCGCCCGCGTGGTGCTGTGCTTCGGCGCGGGCATCGGCGCTGCCCTGGCCAGCTTCCCCGACGCCGATCCGCCCGCCCTGCTGGAGACGGCGACGGGCGTGGTGGGCGCGGTGCTGAGCTCAGAGCTGTCGCCTGCGGACGCGCATGGCGTCGCCGCTGCGGTGCTCTCGACGCTGGCCCGCGCGCGCGTCGAGCCCGCGCTCCATGGCGCGCCGGGAGGCCACCGCGCCGCGCCCGCGCCGCGCGCCCGACCGGCCGGGCAGGAGGCGGCCAGCGCCGCCGAGGCGACGCCGACCGAGGGATCGGAAGAGGAATAGGCGCCGTCTTCTGCTCCCCAACCTGATCTAACCTCGTGGCGTCGGGCTCACCCCCGGCGCCACGAGCTGCCCCATCTGCATGTCCAAGATGTGAAGGAAGTTCGCCATGTCTCTGCGCGTCGTCATCTACTGCCGTGTCTCGTCCGACCGCCAGCGCGAGCAGGGCACCATCGGCTCTCAACGCGAGGCGCTGCTGAAGCACGCCGCTGATCAAGGCTGGACCGTCGCCCGCGTCGAGGAGGACGACGGCGTCTCTGGCGAGATCCCCCCATGGGACCGCCCCGCCATGTCGCGCGTCCTGTCCATGGTCGAGGTTCAAGCCGTCGATCTGCTGCTGGTCATCGACGTGGACCGCATCGCGCGCGACTCGGACAACGTGGCCTTCGCCATGGTCCGCAAGGCGCTGCGCGACGCGGGCGTGAAGCTGGCGACGCCGCGCGGCTTCCTGGACCTGGAGAGCGCCGAGCAACGCCTGTTTCAAGACATCCTGTCCGCGCTGGCCAGCTTCGAGCGGCACAAGATCAAGGAGCGAACGACGCGCGGCCGACGCGCCGCCATCCAGCACGGCGAGATCGCGCCCGTGAACCGCCTGCCCACCGGGTACGTCTGGGATGTCGAGAGCAAGCGCGTGGTCGAGCAGCCCGAGGAGGCGGCGCTGGTGCGCGAGGTGTTCCGGCTGGCGACCGAGGAGCGCAGGGGTGTACAGAGCATCGTGCGCAGCCTCGCGAGCCGGGGCATGAAGACGGCGCGGACCTACCGGGGAAGGCCGGTCTTCATGGTCTATGAGACCGTTCGGGACGTCCTGAAGAACCCGGTCTACCGCTCGGGGCGCTACGTGCCGGGCTTCGCCTGGGCGCCGGAGCTGAGTGTGCCGGTGCCGGTCCTGGTCGATGCCGAGACGTGGGCGCTGGCGCAGGGCTCGCGGGCAAAGCCGGGGCTGCGTGACGAGCGGCGTGTGCAATACCCGTACCTGCTGCGCGGGGTCGTGCGCTGCGCGGCCTGTGGACGGACGATGCGGGCGCACACCATCGGCGCGCGGCACCCGTACTACCGCTGCGCCAGCGTGGACCGGCCGTCGCCGAACGCCGAGCCATGCCCGGCGCGCGGCAACGTGCGGGCGGACAAGGTCGATGAGGCGGTGTGGCGCTTTCTGCATGATCTGTTGAGCCGGCCGGGCGCGCTCCAGGCGGAGGTGGAGCGGAGCCTGGAGGCCGAGACCCCGGCGGAGTCGGCGGACGTCGTGTTGAGCACGCTGGACGCGGAGCTTCGCGCGTTGGAGCTGGCGCGGGCTCGGGTGATTCGGATGTGTCGAGACGGGTTGATCAGCGAGGACGAGACGCGGGGGGAGCTGCAGGAGCTGGACCAGAGGCGGCGACCGCTGGTGGCGCGGCGGGAGATGGTGGTGCTGCGGCAGAGAGATCGCGGCGAGGTGCTGGAGCGGCTGGTGCTGGTGCAGGCGACGCTGGCCGAGGTCGCGGCGCGGGTGGGCTCGCTGAGCCAGGAGGAGCGGCGGGGGCTGGTCGAGGCGCTGGTGGAGGAGGTCACGGTGGATGCGCGGACGAAGGAGATTTCGGTCAGGTGTGCGCTCGTGCCGCCGGAGACTCCGGAGGGTGATCCTGGGCAGGGAGAGCCCCCCTCCGGCCCTTCGGGCCACCTCCCCCCGCTTCGCGGGAGGAGGGGAGGCCGCCGCCGGGGCGCTTCCGCCATGCCCGATGTTTACCCAGATTCAGATCCTCCCCGAGGAATCCACATCCCCACCACGCACCCCACCCACACCCCTCACGAATCGTCCCCAACCGACAGGCCGTGACCTCGTTCCTCCGCGCTGAGACCGGCCTCCCCGTGGCGGCGTCGCCCTCCCCTCAGCGGCGCGCGCGGCCACCCCGCCGCCGCCCCCCCAACGCCAGCCCCGCCACGACGATCCCCACGATCCCTCCCCGCCCCCCGCTCCCACACCCGCACCCGTCGTCCTTGCCCTCCTCCGCGCACAGCTCGGGCGAGCTCTCCGTCACGGTCTCCTCGAAGCTGAGGCAGCTCAGGCCCCAGAGCGTGGCGCCGACGCCCTCGCCGGCCAGGATCACGGTCTGACCGTCGGCGGTCCAGGCCACCGCCTCGCCGTCCTGGCCGGCGGGCGCCTCCAGCACGATGGGCTCCTCCGCCAGGGCCTCGGCGACGCCGCCACCCTCGGGCGCCACGAAGAGCAGCACGTCCTCGTTGGTCCGCAGAACGACGCGGAGGCCCCCGGGAGAGACGGCGCCGCCCGTGATCCGCGGGTCCTTGGCCCCCAGGGCGTCGAGGTCCAGCTCGCCCACGATCTCCAGCTCGCCCCGCTCGCCAGGGGTGGGATCGGCGAGGCGGTAGATGTTCACGACGTCCTCGGACTTGGGGATGACGAAGAGCTCGCCGGTCTCGGGATCGACCAGCAGGGTCTCGGCGTCCCAGGCCCCGTCCGGGTAGACGAGCCCGATGGCCTCCGCCGTGAGCGTGCTCTCGCTCGCGGCGCTCAGGTCGGGCTCGCGCACCTGCCAGACCACGGGCTCCGAGCGCGCCCCCTCCTGGTCGCCCAGGTCGCCCACGTACAGGCAGGCGCAGCCGTCGCAGGTGCCCACGGCCAGGTCCTCCCAGTCCACGTTCTCCGCGCCGCTGACGCCGTAGATGCCCAGCTCGGAGCCGTCCTCGGCGATGGCGTAGAGCACGGCCCCACCGCCGGAGTCGTTGACCGCCCACAGCGCGTCCTGCGCCGGGCTCCCAGCCAGCCCGGAGAGCTCGTCCAGGCCCGTGGGCTCCACCGCGCCCAACGCGGTGATCCCCGCCCACCCCGAGCAGGTCCCATCGGCGGTGCCGGCATGCAGGACCCCGGACAGGAGGAGCGCCGGGAGAGTCAGCGTTGTCACCATGATGTCACCTGTTCGTCACCGGGAGGGAGGGGTCGTCACGCGCCGCGGGCACGTTTTCCGTTGCAGTCGGCCTCGGTCCATACGATATTCCTCTAACGGCGGAGGTGACAGGTCGATGGCGCAGAAGCCCGAGGGCGGACGGTGGGAGCTCAAGTACGTCCTGCCTACGAGCGCCCGGGCGGAGATCTTCCGCATCTGCGGCGACAACATCCTCCCCGACCCGCACGGCGTCCTGCTGGAGGGCCTCGGCACGCGCGGCTACGACGTCCACAGCATGTACTTCGACACGCCCAGGCTCACCGACTACACCGAGCGCCTGGAGAGCCGCGACATCCGGGTGCGCCTGCGCATCCGCACCTACGGCAAGCCCGGCGACCGCGCCCCGGTCTACTTCGAGGACAAGCGCAAGTTCAACGCCTGGGTCATGAAGCAGCGCTGCAAGGTGGCCATCGCCGACGACTGGATGGCGCTGGACCACCCGAAGCCCTGGGTCTACTACGGCGAGAAGGTCACCGGCCCCAAGGCCCTCATCGCCCGGCACTTCCTCCGCCGGGTCGAGGATGAGGGGCGCATCCCCGTCAGCGTGGTCCACTACCGGCGCGAGTGCTTCACCGACAAGGACCCCTCCGACAGCGAGATCCGGCTCACGCTGGACCACAACGTCTCCAGCACCACCAGCCCGGGCGTGGGCGACTTCTACGCGCCGCCCGACCGCCTGCTGATCCCCGAGGGCTACATGGTGGTGGAGATGAAGTTCAACAAGACCGAGCCCGCCTGGATGCGGCAGCTCGCCCGCGCCATGCACATGCAGGCCGAGCCGGTCTCCAAGTTCGCGCTGAGCGTGGCCTACGGGCTCCGCGAGCACAAACCCCAGGAGATCCGTCGCGTCACGCCGGTCACGGTGCTCCGCACGCGCCGAGCCTCGTGACTAGATTGAGTAGTTTCCGATGTTCTCGTCCATCCAGGCGAGGCGGCGCTCGATCCAGTCCCGCACGTAGGCGTCCTCCTCCTCATACGAGCTGACCTCGTAGAAGTAGCCGCCGTAGTTGATGGTCTCGATGGGCCACAGCGCGAAGTTGCGGTCGATGGCCTCGCCGTAGATGGCCTGGAGGCGGTCGATCTCGGCGTAGATGGCCTCCAGCTGCATGGGGCCGGCGCGGAGCTCCTCCCAGCGCGCGCCCAGCCGATCCTGGAACTCGGGCGCGGCGGCCATGACGGTCATGAGCTGCGGGCGGTAGTCGATCCAGACCTCGGGGTTGTCATAGTCACCGTAGGGGTAGTAGGGGAACTGACCGAAGGTCATGTCCAGGTCCCAGGGCGTGAAGTGGATGAGCCCGCCCTGGTCCTTCCACAGGTGCATGCTGGTGTAGAAGGCGTCCTCGTTCTTGAAGAACTCCTCGATGATCACGATGTCCACGAGGCTGTCGATGTCCACGTAGGTGAAGACCCCGTCCTCGTCCGAGTAGGGGTCGGCGCTGACCACCGCCGCCTCCCAGCCCGAGAGCCAGGCCGTAATCCCCTCCGCCGAGCCCTCGCTGATGTCGTCCTCGTTTGGATAGATGAGCTTCCAGCAGCCATAGGTCGTGGTGTTGGTGTAGAAGCAGCCCTCGTCGTTCTGCTTCATGACGAAGGAGCCGCCCTCTCCGTCGTCGCGCTCGATGTCGATACGTGAGCCGTCGCGCTTGATGCGCTCTACCAGCGTGTAGGCCCCGCGGTACTCGCCGTCCAGGGTGAGCTCGCAGAGCGCGGACTGCGGGGCGTAACGCTCCTCGTCCCCCCAGCTCTGGAACAGGTCGAAGCCCAGCTTGTTCCGCACCAGCAGGCGGTCGTAGTAGTTGCCGTTGATGACCCAGTCGCTCTCCAGGCCCATCCCCAGGAGATCGGCCTCCACCGCCTCGTCCCGCTCGTCGCGCAGCTCGACGCCGTACTGCTTCTTGGGCACGTAGGAGGTGGACCGCCCGCGGATCCAGGCCACGGCCCCGCCCTCGTACCAGACCACGCCGTCCTGGTCGGTGACGGTGAGCGTACACGGCACCTTCTCGGTCTCGGAGTCCACGACGTCCGTGCAGTCCATGGCGAGCTGGCAGAGCCCGTCGAGTGGATCGGGCGCCTCGGGCTCGGCGCTGTCCCCGCTCTCGCCGCTCTCGCCGCTCTCGCCGCTCTCGCTGATCCCGCTCTCGCCGGGGAGGCCCGTCTCCTCGGGCGGGGTGCTGTCGGGGTGCCCGCTCTCGTCGGAGGGCGCGGGCCCGGTCTCGGTGGAGCCGGTCTCGGGGCGGCCGCTCTCCGCGGGCGAGCGGGCCTTGTCCGGGTCGGTGCAGCCGAGGGCGAGGGCGAGGGTGATGAAGCGCATCCTTGGAGGTTAATACAGGCGGCGATGCAGACGCTCCCGCTCCACACCCGATTCCGGCTCGGCCCTGAGATCACGCCCGAACAACGGGCCTTCTTCGACACGCACGGCTTCCTGGTCTTCGACGGCGTGGCCAGCGCCGAGGAGGTCGGGATGATCGGCGAGGAGCTGGACGCCATCGAGGCGCGCTGGCGGGCTGAGCAGCGAGAATGGGTAAATGGTGTGCCTGTTTTCTGGGGCCTGAACCCCGACCGCCGCCCCTGGGTGCAGCGCTTCACCTACGCGAGCATGTTCTCCGAACGCCTGCGGACCTTCGTGCTCGATCCTCGCTTCGAGCCCATCCGCCGCATGGTCGGCGAGCAGGCCCGCGTGGGCCACGACGAGAAGGACGGCGTGGTGGTGAACCGCTACGTCAACGTGCCCGGAAGCGCCTACCCGCGCCTGGGCTGGCACACCGACGGGCTGCGCGACCTCTTCTACCTGCGCATGCCCCAGGTCATGTACAACGTAGGCTTGCACCTGGATCGCATCTCGAAGGAGGACGGCGGGCTGCGCCTCATCCCCGGCAGCCACCGCCAGGGCTTCCTCTCCATGTGCTTCCGCAAGCCCTATTTCGTCTGGCACCGGCCGGACCCCGCCGAGATCTGCGTGGAGACGCAGCCGGGCGATCTGACCGTCCACGACGGGCGGCTCTGGCACCGGGTGGAGCGCTCCCCCCGCGAGGGCTGGGCGAGCCTGCGGCGCTCCATGTACGTGCCCTACCAGACCGGGCCTTACGAGCCCAAGACGGACCAGAGCCCCACGCCCTTCTACCACCACCTCGGGCGTCTCCAGCGGTGGTTGAAGAAGCTCCTGTTTCGTCGAGACTGGGGCGCCGCGTCGCGGTCCTGAGGGGAGGAGGGGCCCGTCGCGCTGTGTTAGGATCGCGCCCCACGCTCGAGGACCCCATGCGCCCAGCCCTGCTCTCTGCCCTGATCCTGCTCTCCGCCTGCCGCCCGGTCGTGACCATCGAGTACATGTACCCGGCGGAGTTCTCCCTCCCGCAGGAGGTCCAGACCGTGGCGGTCATCGACCGCGCCAACCGCGGTCAGAGCGAGGACGCGGTGGCGGGGCTGGAGGACGCGCTGCTGAGCTCGCCGCGGCTCAAGGTGGCGAGCCCCAGCGCGGCGAAGGCGGCGACCGGCAAGGTCAAGGCCCCGCTCGGCGAGCAGCTCGGCCGCGAGGACGCCGAGAGCGTCTGCAAGGGCGCCGCCGCCACCGGCGTCGTCACGCTGACGGGCTACGCCCACGAGGGCGGCTGGTCGTACTCGGAGACCACCGAGGACATCACCGAGAAGGTGAGCGAGAAGCCGGCCAACTGCGCCGACTGCCCGCCGGTGGAGAAGGAGGTCACCCACACCGTGCCGGTGATCATCGCCCACTACTCCGCCAACACCACCACCGACTGGAGCGTGCAGACCTGCGAGGGCCTCGCGCTCACCGGCAAGAGCATGGTGACCTCGTCCGGGCTCGAGGGGCGCGGCGATCGTCAGGGCGACGCGCGCGAGGACGCGGGCGACCCCAAGGCCCTCGAGGCCCAGATGGCCCGCTCGGCCGGCTATGGCTTCTCCACGCACATCTCGCCGCGCGAGGTCAGCGAGCCCCGCCAGTACTTCAAGGGCGGCTCCAGCATCATCCGCGAAGGCGCCCGCTTCGCCAAGGAGGGCGACTGGGAGATGGCGGCGGCGGCCTGGCGCGAGGGCCTCAGCAAGGACGAGAGCGAGAAGGACCGCGGCAAGACCCGCCTGAACCTGGCGGTCGCGGCCGAGAAGAAGGGGGACATCAACCAGGCCCTCGAGCACGCGCGCAAGGCGAAGCAGCTCCTGGGCGGCAAGAAGGGCACCACCGAGTACGTGGAGACCCTGATGCGTCGTCAGGGCCTGGAGAACAAGGTCCAGGAGCAGCTCCCCCCGGCGGCCCCGGCCGTCCCGGCGGCCCCGACGCCTACGGGGGGCTGAGGCCCTCAGGGCGGAAAATCCTGGACGAAGGCCGCGCTGTCGAATCGCTCTCCCTGCGTGACGCCCGCCAGTCGGGCCTCGTCCGAGAACAGGACGTGGTAGCGCAGGGTGGGTCGGTGGCCTCGGACGCGGGCGACCCGCATCCATCCGGTGCCGCGGTCCACGACCTTGCAGCCGACGGGCCCGGTCAGCTCTACCGCGACCAGATCCTCCGGCGCGGCGCCCAGCCGGCTCAGGAAGCGGGACATCAGGTCGCGCACGAAGGCCAGGCTGGTGCCGAAGGCGCGCTCGTCCGGGTGGTCGATCTTCACGCGGAGCGTGAGCCGCGGGCCGCGGATCCTCTCGACCTCACAGGCGTACAGGCTGGACAAGGGGCACCTCCACCTGAAGCCGTTATCGCGGCCCCGCGATCGCGCGGCCGGCTGACACAGCTCTGTGACGCGATTCGCCTCAGGGCTTGACCATGGCGCCCAGGTCGCGCACGCTCGGGAGAGGAGGCCCGATGCCGCGCCCGACCTTGCCCCTCTGTGCTCTGCTCCTGTCCTGCGCCACCTCCAGCAAGCCCGGAGACGATGGCCGAGATGGCGACGGCGACGGCTGGTCCGCGCCCGAGGACTGCGAGGACGGCAGCACCGCCATCCACCCCGAGGCTGACGAGGTCTGCGACGGGCTGGACAACGACTGCGACGGGGAGGTGGACGAGGACCCGGTGGACGGCGTCGTGGGCTGGCCCGACGCCGACGGCGACGGCTACGGCGCGGAGGGCGAGGAGCTCGCGAGCTGTGCCGCGATCGAGAGCTACATCGCGGTGGGCGGCGACTGCGACGACGACGACGCGCAGATCCACCCGGAGGTGGAGGAGGTCTGCGACGGCCTCGACAACGACTGCGACGGGCTGGAGGACGAGGGACCGCAGGACGAGCTGGAGAGCTGGCCCGACGCCGACGGCGACGGCTACGGCGAGGACATCGAGGCGGGGCCGGGCTGCCGCGTCGCCGAGGGCTGGGTGGCCGCGGGGGGCGACTGCGACGACGCCAACCCGCTGGCCTGGCCCGGCGCCGAGGAGCTGTGTGGACCGGACGATGAAGACTGCGATCCCAACACAGAGGGGACCAGCGGCGCCTATGTGCGCTACGCGGACGGGAGCGCCGCGGACATGACGGAGGCCTTCGCCGCGGGCGACTCCATCTCCCCAGTGGAGATCACGGTCACGGACGGGAGCTGGTACATCTGTGAGGGCGTGTGGTACGTGAGCCTCGTCGTCCAGGGCTCTGTCACCCTCACCGGCGCGAGCCGATTCGACACGGTCCTGGACAGCGGGAACCGCCGATCCGTCATTGAGGCCCGCGGCGAGGGCACGCTGCACATCGAGAGCATGTCTGTATACAATGGGAATGGACATGTCGAGAGCAGCATGGGGTACCAGGCGGGCGGGGGCATCGCCTGTGTTGGATATGACCTGACGGTGCGCGACACCTACTTCACCTACAACTACGGGGACATCGGCGGCGCGATCTACGCCGAGCGTTGCACCGCGGACATCTCGGACTCCGTCTTCTGGCGCAACACGGCCGGGTACGGAGGCGGGCTCGGGGTCTTGGACAGCACCGTGACCCTGAGCGGCAGCGAGATCTACGGCAACGGCGCGGAGCTGGGCGGTGGGGGCGTCTTCCTCTCGACCGATCGCTCCGACACCCGTGTCCTGCTCCAGGACACGACGCTGTCGGCCAACGTGGCCTACTGGGGCGCCGGGCTCGCCCTCTACGGCGGGGCCGAGGCCACCTGCGCGGGATCCTCCGAGGTCGAGGCCGGGTTCTTCTCGGGAGAGGCCGACGAGGGCGGCGGCGTGTACATCGACGACAACGCCACCTCGGACGCGGCCTTCCAGGCCAGCGCCTGCGACTTCGGCCAGGCCTCCGAGGCCAACCTGCCCGAGGACATTTACCTGAACCTGGGCTCGGCCTACGCCGACCTCGGGCTGGACGTGGACCTCATCTGCAGCGCGCTGGCCTGCGAGTAGACCGATGGTTCAGAGCCCGTGCTCCTCGGGCTTCGTCCCGCCATAGGTGGCCCGGGGAGCCATCTTCTCGCCCATCCGCGCGCGCTCGGCCCGGTAGCGGTTCTCGGTGTAGGGCAGGTCCTTGTAGCGCCCCATGCCCACCGTCTCGAACTCCTCGAGGCCCACCGTGGTCCCGTTCGCGCCGGGCACGCTGCCCTGCGCGTTCTGGCCCTTGCCGTTGTGCCAGGCGTGGGTGAGCTCGTGGTAGAGCGTCACGTCGGAGCGGATGTCGCCGTCGTGGTCCGTGTGGACGGTCTTGCCCGGCGTGTAGTTGACGCGGCTGTTCGCCCCGCCGCCGCCGTGGAGCGCGTTGTGCAGCTTCCAGCGGTCGTCCACGTCGTTCATGTCCAGGCCGGGCAGGGAGGCCTCGTTGTCCGGGTCCTCGGCGGTGTGCCCCAGCGTCGTGGTGTGGCCGTTGTTCCCGTGGGCCAGCTCGGCCAGCAGCGCGCGCCCGCTCGGCGTCTGCATCATGCTGGCCAGGTCGCCCATGGTGCCCCGACGAAAGGCGGCGGCGTCCTCCTCCGAGAGCCCGGCCGTGTCCAGCTTCAGCTGGGTCTTGCCGCGCCGGATGTCGCTGTAGAGCGCCACGATCTCGTCGTACTCGTCCTGGCTCACGCTCGCCTTGCCCGCCTCCTCGCCCTCGCCGACGTGGAAGCGATCCTTCAGCTCCATCGCCGCCACCGTCCGATCCGCCGCCTGCGCCACCGCGTCCAGGCCGGGGCGGGCCACCTCGGGCGTCTGCTCCGGCCCGAAGATGCTGGGGAAATGCCGGTTCCAGAAGCCCGTGGTCGCGCTCTCGCTCAGCTGCTCCGCCAGGAAGCCGTTGCCGAAGGTGTCCTGCTCCCACAGCCCGGCGAGCGGGGCGGGGGCGGCGATCTCGGGCGCCGGGGCGAGGGCGGGGGCGTACTGGAAGTCCATGGCGGGATCCTCCCCGGGGAAGGGAAGAGGGTCCTGGTCGCCATTTCATGCTCAGCGCGGCGGACCGAAGCGCGCCTCCAGCGCCGCCGTCACGTTGGCCTCGCGATCCGAGTACCAGGCCGTCCCGTCCGGTCGGGTGATCGGATCTGTGCGCGCCAGCCACCAGCGCGCGCCCCTCCCCGCCCAGGCGTCGGGCTGCGAATACAGCGGGTCGGCCATGACCTGCTCGACCGGGGCCACGGTGAGCCCGTCGCGCTCCAGCCCGTCGAGGATGGCGGGCAGGGCGTCGGCCGTGAGCGCGTTGACGTGCAGCAGCAGGACCTGCGCGGCCTCACGCCCCAGCTTCTCCCGGGAGATCCTGCGCGCCTCGTCCACCGCGTCGGCGGTGTTGGCCACCAGCATCTGGACCAGCTCTGCCCGCGAGGCCGGGTCGGGGTTGCGCCTCCGCGCGAACTCATAGGCCCAGTCGTGGCTGTCCACCGTGACCGGCACGGTCCGGTAGCCCGCCCCGGCCAGGGCCGCGGCGATCGCGTCCCGCTGCTCGACGGTCTCGCCGCGCCAGAGGTAGGGGAAGCGGAACCAGCGCGGCTCCGTCGAGCCCTCCGCCCACAGCCCGTCGCAGGCGCGCACGTCGGCGATCCACTCCTCGAGCGGCCCCGCCACCGCGCTCGTGTGGTGCGCCGTGTGGTTGCCGATCGCGTGCCCCGCTGTGCGCCAGCGCGCGACGAGCGCGTCGTCCTCGGCCAGGTTGGCGCAGTTGACGAAGACCGTCGCGGGCGCGCCGCCATCCCGAAGCGCCGCCAGCAGGCGCTCCGTCGTGTCCGCCCAGATCGCCGCCTCACCCTCCAGCGGGACCCCGCCCCGCCGCGTCTGGTAGGGCAGGTCGTCGAAGGTCAAGGCGATGGGCACGCGCGGCGCCTCGGGGGCGGTCGAGGTCGCGTCCGGGTGGGAGCAGGACAGGGGGGCGGCGAGGAGGCAGACGAGGGCGAGCCTGGGAGGCATGGGACGGCTCCGGGATGGGGACAGCCTACATCAGGTTGCAGGGGATTCAGCGCGTGACCAGATCCGGGCCGTCCGCAGCACCGCGCTCAGGTTCACACCCCCAACGAGAGAAGGAACCACAGAGACTCAGAGCGCTCAGAGGGAAGCGCGTCGAGCGGTCGAGACCCGAGCGGCCTCCCCGCCGCGCTCCAGGCTCTGTGCCCTCTGAGTCTCTGTGGTTCATTCTCCTCGTCGAACATCACCCATCGCCCGACCCACACACCAATCCCACCCCTACAACAGACTCCAATACCGGAAGATGTTCTCATCCAAGGTCTCGCACGGCCCCACCTCGAAGCTCGCGCTGGCATCTCCCAGCACCGCCGGCGACCCGAACTGGGCGTCCACCCAGCGGCTCACCAGGCTCATGTCCACCGTGCCCTCCAGCTTGCGGCCGGAGCTGAAGCGATCGACCACCAGCGTGCCCTCGGACACCGACCACTGGTTGTAGAGGGCCTGGTTGCTGGCCTCGTTCGCGGCGTCGTCGCAGGAGCCGGTGTAGAGGCAGAAGACGTCGATGCCCTCCGTGACGACGAAGAGGTCGCCCACGAAGGTGCCGGCGGGCTGCGGGCCCTGCGTGTCGCTGACCCGGGCCGTGGCGATGTCCCACTCCATGGTGTAGCTCTGCTCGACGGCCTCGCTGCTGCGCTCCTCGACGCCGAGGGCGAAGAAGGCGATGGTGGTCCCGGTCGGGAAGTCCGCCGCGAGCGCGTCCTGCCAGGCCTGCAACACGGCGTCCTCATCCGCGCCGCCGTCCATGTCCAGCATGGACTCGTAGCTCTCGTAGGCCACGGGCACGAAGCGGCTGTAGGCCTCGCAGGCGTCGGGGATGGTGGCGGCCAGCACGCCCAGCATGGGCTGACCGTCGAGATCGGCCTCCACGAAGAAGGCGTCCTGGAAGTCGACGTCCGGGGGGGCGAGGTAGTCGGCGATGGCGATGGCGCTGTCGGGATCGAAGTCGACCGACATCTCGAAGCCACCGCCGCAGCCGGGCAGGAACGCGAAGATCAGAGGAGCGAGCACAGGCATCTCCGTGGGCGCCGCGATTGTAGCCCGTGTCACACCCGCCGGCCGGGCGGGTTATCTCGGAGCCGGATGCCGAACCCCTATCTCGCCGTCCACGCGCGGATCCGCGCCCGGAAGCCCTCCGGACGCGCGGGGCTGCTGCTGCCCCTGGTCGCGGCGCTCGTGGCGGCGCCGCTGGCGAGGCCCGTGCTGCTGGGCTTCCTGGAGCGGGGCCCGGTGCCCGCGGGCGTGGAGGCGATCACGTTTCGGCTGGGGGCCCTGATCGTGGCGGTCATGGCGATCACCACCTACGGGGCGCTGGTGCGCGGGCCGGATCGGGCGGTGCTGGACCCTCACCCGGTGCAGCCGCGCCAGCTGCTGGACGCGCTGCTCTGGGAGACGGCGCGGGACATGGCCTGGCTGCCGGTGCTCTGCGCGCTGCTGCTCTCGCCGGTGGCGCTGGCGGGGCACGGGCTCGCCTTCGCCGGGGCGGCGGGCCTGCTGCTGGGGGCCTATGTCTGCGGTCTGGGGCTCGGCTTCGCCGGGAGCCTGGGCGGGGTCTGGGCGGCCTTCAGCCCCGGGCTGGCCGGGCTTCTGAACCTTCTGAGGGGCTCGAACCCGGCCATGCAGGCGGCGCTCATCTACGCGCCGGCCGCGGTGCTGGGCCTCGGGGGGATGGCTGTGGGCCTGGCCGCGGGCGGGCTGCGCGCGGCGCTGGAGGGCTACGCCCTGGGGCTCGGGCTCCTGGCGCTCCCTCCCGCGGTGGGCGTGGTGGGGGCGCTGCTGGCCCGACCGCTGGCCGAGCGCTGGTACGTGCGAGCCACGGCTTTGCTGGCCGAGATCGACGGGGCCTGGGCGGCGGTGGAGAGCGCCGAGGCCGAGGCTGCCCATGTCTACCTGGAGTGGACCGCGCGCGGCCGGACCGAGCTGCTCCGCGCCCTGCGTCAGGGCTGGCGGAGCCTTCGCCCCTGGGCCACCGGGGCCTGGATGCTGGGGGCGGTGGGCGCGCTGGCGGGCTGGACCGGCTCCGAGGACGCGGCCGGGCGGGCCCTGGCGGTGGGGGCCGGGGCGGGGCTGCTGATCGCGGCGCTGCCCGTGCGCCTGGCCTCGGGAGATCCACCCTGGCTGGATCTCGCGCTGGGCGTGGACCCGCGGCGGGTGAGCCGGGCGCGCGCCGTCTGCGCCTTCCTCTACGCCCAGGGGGCGCTGCTGCCCACGGCTCTGGCGCTGGGCATCCGGCACGGGGCCGGCGTCGCCCTGCCCACGCTCGCCACGCTGGAGCTGGTCACCGCTCTGGGCGGGGCCATCGCCGCGCTCGCCGCCCGCCACCAGCGCGAGCGCGGGGCCTGGCTCTACGGCCCGGCGGCCGTGCTGATCTGGGCGCTGGCGCTGAACACGCTCTCCGGGAGCGCCGCCTGATCGACCACGCCGAGCTCCGCGCGCGCCTGAGGCCCTGGCACGAGGTCTCGCGGGCGACGTCGTGGTCTCACCTGCTGGGGGCGCTCGGCCTGCTCGCGCTCTGCTGGGCAGGGACCCTCGCTCCGCTCCCGCTGCCCGCCCGCGCCGCCTTCGGCCTGCTCTGCGGGGGGCTCATGCTGCGTTGCAGCAGCGTGGGCCACGACCTCTCCCACGGGGCCATCCTGCGCGGCTCGCCCACGGCGCGTGCGCTCATGCACCTCATCGGGACGGTGGTGCTGGCGCCCCCGCGGATCTGGGCGGAGACGCACAACCACCACCACGCGCACAACGCCGTGCTGGGCGAGCCCGCGGTCGGCACCTTCCCGCTCTGGACCACCGACGAGTACCGGGCCGCCTCTCCCCTCGCCCGCCTGGGCTACCGGCTCGCTCGCGGGCCGCTGATCCTGCTGCTGGCCTGGCCGATGGTCTTCGTCCTGGGCCTGAACCTGCTGCCTGCCCTGCGCGATCCCTGGCGTCACCGCGGCTCGATCGTGGCGCTGGCCGCCCACCTCGCGTTGAACGTGGCCACCTTCCGACTGGGCGGCCCGGAGCTCTGGCTCTGCGCCGTGGCCCTGCCCTACGGCACGCTCGGCCTCGTTGGCGCCTGGCTCTTCTACGCCCAGCACAACTTCCCCGGCGCGCGCTGGGCTCCTCGAGGCTCCTGGAGCTTCGCCGAGGCCGCGCTGTGGGGCTCCTCCTATCTCCATCTCCCGCCGGTCCTGGCCTGGTTCGCCGGGAACATCCACTACCACCACATCCACCACCTGGACATCGGCGTGCCCTTCTACCGCCTGCCCGGGGCCTTCGCGGCGCTGCCCGAGCTCCAGCGCCCGCCGGACACGAGCCTGCGGCCGGGGGACGTCTGGCGCGCGCTGCGCCTGGCCCTGTGGGACGCCGACCGGGGAGAGATGGTGCGCCTGGACGAGCTGCGACCGGGAGCCGGATGAGCAGAGCCTGGGCTCAGCCGCCCAGCGCCGCCACCAGCGCCGCCATGCCCTCCGGCCCGAGGTCCAGGACGTCGTAGCCGCCGTGCGGGAGCGCGTCGTCGCGGAAGATCTCCAGGTTGACCATCACGCTGCGCTCGGCGGCGGAGAGGGCCATCCGGCCGTCGCGGAGCGGCAGGTCCTGGTCCTCACCGCTCTCCTGGAGGCGCCGCAGGGCGTGGAGCAGCGCGTCGGCGTCCTCGGGCTGGATGTACAACACCGAGTTGTATAGAACACCGTTCTGGTAGCTGCGGTGCTCGCGGATGGCCAGGAAGCCGTCCGCCCCCCGCTCGACGGTGAGCGTCTCCGTGAACTTCGACATCCTGATTCTCGCCTCCCGGAAGCCTCAGGCCGTCATCAGAGCATCGACGTCCTCCTGGCGCAAGACGCCCAGGGACTCGACGATGCTGTTCTCGGGGGTGAGCTTGAAGCCGCTGTTCTCATTGACCACCATGACCTCGCGCGCGCCGAGCTGCCCGGTCTCGCTGATCGTGGCGCCCATGCCCGAGAAGAGCTCGCTGGCGGCCATGCCGCTGCCCAGCGCCTCGCGGAAGATCTTGTACTTCTCCAGCGTGCCCGGGTCCACGCCGTCGGGCATGGCGCCCACGGGGGTTCGCTCGGCGAGCGCGAACATCTCGGGCAGGTCGGACTTGCCGACCACGGCCGCCGTCTTCGAGCTGAAGTGCTCGAGCTGCTTGTAGAAGCGGGCGTTGGCCTTCTCGTCCTTCGCCATCTCGGCCATGGTCTTCCAGTTCATCTCGCGCACGGAGGGGGAGCCGCCGCCCCCCGCCGCGGTGTCCGCCCCGGCCGAGGCGTCCCCGCCGATGGCCTGCGTGTCCAGCAGGCAGAGCCCGATCTCCTTGTTGACCTGCCCGCCGAGCTGCGCCGGGGTCCACCCCACCTTGACCAGGGCCTGGGCCGCGCTCAGCCCGATGACGTCCGAGGGCTCCGTGGCGAAGATCTGGTTCGCCCCCGGGTTGCCGAAGGTGCCCTTGTCGAAGCCCGCCTTCGCGCCCACGCGCGCCACCCAGCGCGGCAGCACGCCCGACGCGATGGCGCCCAGCATCTCCTGGGTGCTCCGCGGGCCCAGGCTGCGGGCCGGGCCGCCCAGGTGCTTGCGCATGTCCTCGAGGGACATGGCGTTCATGGCCGTCACGTCGCGACCCGCCTTGCCCACCGTGGCGTCGTCCACGCCCTCGGCCTTGGAGAAGTCCCCCAGCGAGACCTTGCCCCCGGTCTTCCCGGGGTCCTGCTTCATCTGCACGACCCCGCCGTTCGCGGCCCCGCGCGTCACCGGGCTGTCCTCCAGCATCTGCACCAGCGGGCGCCCGCCGCCGTCCGACGGCCCCCCGTCGGGGCTCCCAGTGTCGAGCTGAATGAGCGGATCCTGAAGTGGATCCTGGAGATCCTGCTCAGGCTCGCGCTCAACGACAGGCGCGGGAGGGCGCGCGGCCCGGGTGGTGTCAGCGACGGATGCGGCGGTCACGGTCTCGCTCCACAGGGTGAGTCGAGCGGATCATCTCAGAGCGCTCCCCAGAAGGCCAGCAGCCGGATGCGCGAGCTTGTCAAGGCTTTAGAGCGAGCCTCATACGCCGCGCATGGAGGTTCCGAGCTCCGCGCACGGCCCATCCCCGCCCCTCCGGGTTACATCCTCACTGATGCCCACTCCCATCCTCGTCGCCTCCGGTCTGCGCAAGGTCTACGGCAAGGTCGTGGCCGTGGACGACATCTCGCTCACGGTCGAGCCGGGCACGCTGCTGGGCCTGGTGGGCCCCAACGGCGCGGGGAAGAGCACCACCATCCGCATGATCTCGGGCCAGCTCACGCCGAGCGCGGGCACGGTCTCGGTGAGCGGGGTGGACGTGGCCCAGGACCCCAACGGGGCCCGCGCCCGCATCGGCTACGTGCCCGAGGAGCCGCGGCTCTACGACTACCTCACCGCGCGGGAGATGGTGGAGTTCGTGGCCGAGATCCGCGGAGGAGGCGACGTGGACGCCGCCCTGGCCGTCGCCGCCCTGGGGGAGGACGCCCTGCGCCCCATCCAGGAGTACTCCCAGGGGATGCGGCGGAAGACGGCGCTGGCCTGCGCGATGGTCGCCCGCCCGCCGCTCTACGTGCTCGACGAGGCGCTCAACGGGCTCGACCCGCCCTCGGCCGCCCGGGTGACGGCCGCGCTGCGGGCCGCCTGCGACGCGGGCGCCGCCGTCATCCTCTCTACGCACGTCCTGGACACGCTGGAGAAGATCGCCGACCGCCTGGTGATGGTGCGCGGCGGGCGGGTGGTGGCCGACCTGCCGGGCTCGGAGATGGAGCGCGTCCGTGCGCTCTTCGACGGATGAGCGGGCGGACCTGGAACCGCCTCCGCCGCGCCATCGTGGGCGACAGCCTGCCGGTCTGGCACCACGCCGAGTATCGCCTCCCCGTCCCCGCCCTGGAGGGGGCGACCGGGCTGGAGCCGCGCCGCGCCGACTTCGTCGCCTGGACCCTGCTGGAGCTCGGCGCGGTGGACCCCGACGATCTGCGCACGCCGCCGCGCGCGACCTACGAGGATCTCTGCCGCGTCCACACGCCCGCCTGGCTGGAGGCGCTGGGCCGACCGGAGACCTTCGCCACCGTCTTCGGGGTCCCCGCGCCCGAGCTGGACGTGGACGCGGTGATGAGCCTGTTCCGCCTGGCGACCGGGGGCACGCTGGCGGCGGCGCGGGCGGCGCTGGCCCGCGAGGGCCCGACCATGAACCTTCAAGGCGGATTCCACCACGCCCACCCGGACAAGGGCGGCGGGCTCTGCGCGGTCAACGACGTCGCCGTAGCCGTAGCCGCCCTGCGCGCCGAGGGCTTCGCCGGCCGCGTGGTGGTGCTGGACCTGGACGCCCACCCGCCCGACGGGACCGCCGCATGTCTGGCCTCGGACCCGAATTCCTGGCTGGGCTCGCTCTCCGGCTCCGACTGGGGCCCGCTGCCCGGGGTGGACGAGACGGTCCTGCCCCCCGGCTGTCCTGGCGGCCCCTACCTCGACGCCCTGCGCGCGCTGCTGCTGCGCATGCCCCGGCCCGATCTGGCCTTCGTGATCGCCGGATCGGACGTGCTGGCCGGGGACCGGCTGGGGCGCCTGGGGCTCACGCTGGCCGACGTGCGCCAGCGGGATCGGATGGTGCTGGACGCCCTCGGGGAGGTGGGCTCGGTCTGGCTCCCCGGCGGCGGCTACTCGCCCCCGGCCTGGCGCGCGCTGGCGGGGACCGGCCTCGCCCTGGCCCTCCACAGCGAGGCCCCCGTCCCCCCGGACCTCGATCCGCTGACCGGCCGGATGAGCGCCCTCTTCCGCGCGCTCCCGGCGGAGCACCTGGGCTCGGACGATCTGGAGATCGTGCCCGCCGACCTCGGCCTCGGCGAGCCCGCCCCCTACCGCCTTCTGGGGCTGTACACGGCCGAGGGCGTGGAGTTCGGGCTGCACCACTACGGGCTGCTCCAGCAGGTGGCCCGGCTCGGCTACACCGGCTTCCGCGTGGCGCTGGACCGCACGGACGTGGGCGAACGCTTCCGCCTCTACGGCCGCGCGCGCGAGGACGCCGAGGGCGAGGAACAACTCCTGGTGGAGTCCGTGCTGGAGCGCCAGCGGATCCCCTGCCCCCCGCACCCGGACCTTCCCGGCAGCGGGCCGGACGGCGAGGGCGTGCCCGTGCTCTACATCCACTGGCTCACGCTGCGGAACCCGCGGGCCTCCTTCACCCCTGGCCGCCCGCGCCTCCCCGGCCAGGAGGTCCCCGGACTCGGGCTGGCCCCGGAGGCTGGCGACATCCTCGGCCGCATCGCCGATCGCCTCGGCCTCTACGGCGTGGCCCTGCGCCCCGCCTGGCTGCACGTCGCCTACACCAGCCGCGCCCGCTTCCGCTTCGCCGACCCCGCCCGACAGGGACGCTTCGAGGCGCTGATCCGCGATCTCCGCCCCATCGAGCTGGTCGAGGCCACCCGCCTCGTGGCCGAGGGCCGCGTGCTGCTGAACGGCCAGCCTTACGCCTGGGAGCCGGACCTCATGGTGGCCTGGCGCGCCCCGGTCACCGTGGACGAGGCCGCGGTGGCGAAGGCGCGGGAGGGGTCGCGGTTTGAGGTCGGGCCCTGATGTCGTAGTGTGAACCTTGGCCAGGTCCAACTCCCGAAGTTAACCTCATGGTGGAGGTCCGAATGGCTCAGCCTGCCGTGAAGCTGCCTCGCTACACCTACGAGGAGTACCTGGAGATGGAGGACCGCGCGGAGGAGCGGCACATCTTCTGGGACGGCGAGATCTACGCGATGGCGGGCGCGTCCCTGAAGCATGTCGCGCTGGAGACGAACCTCGCGGGCGCCTTGTGGCAGCGCCTTCGTGACCGCCCCTGCCGCGCGCTCGTCGGCAACCAGCGCCTGCGCGCCCTGGACAGCGAGCGCACCGTCTACGCCGACGCCTCTATCGTCTGCGGGCGGATCGTCCTTCACCCCGAGTCCTCGAGCGCGCTCACCAACCCCACCGTGATCTTCGAGATCCTCTCCGAGTCCACCGAAGCCTTCGACCGTGGCGACAAGTTCGCCTACTACCGCAGCTTCGAGAGCATCCGCTCTGTCGTCCTCCTCTCCCAGAAGACCCGCCGCGTCGAGCGCTACTACCGCGACGAGCGCGGCGTCTGGAGCCTCGAGGATCTCGGGCCGGACGACACGCTTCGCCTGCCCGAGGTCGAGGTCAGCCTCCCCATCACCCAGATCTACGAGGGGACCGAAGACCTGGACGCTGCGAGCTAGAATACCTAGTCATCCACCCGACGGCGCAGCGCCTTCTTCTGCGCCGTGAGCCGCTTGCCCTCGACCCGGCGGCGGTGGACCGCGCGCGAGGGGCGGGTGGGGACGCGCGGCGGATCGACGTGCATGGCCTCCGCCAGTCGCTCGGCCATGCGCTCGAAGGCCACGTCCAGGTTCTGGCCCTGAGTGCGGCGCTCGGTGGCGGTGGCGATCATCCCGCTGGGGCGGTGCGTGAGACGCACGCCGGTCTCCCGCTTGTTGCGGTTCTGGCCGCCCGGCCCGCTCCCGCGAAACACCTCGACCTCGCAGTCTCGCTCCAGCGAGGCGCGGTCGAGCGGGTAGGGGCCGAAGGGGGTCATCCCCGGAACATGGCCCGGCGCGCGCGCCTCCGCAAGAGCCCGAGGCCCAGCAGCAGCCCGGCGGCGGCGCCCTTGTCCCCTCCACCGCAGCCGCAGCCCTCGCCGCCCGCACCGCCGGTGACGTCATCGGCGGTGTCAGGGGCGCCGCTGTCCGGCGAGCCGCTGTCCAGGGAGCCGGTCTCCTCCGGCCCGGTCTCCTCGCCGCCGGTCTCGACCGCGCCCGTCTCCTCGCCGCCGGTCTCGGGCTCGCCGGTCTCCTCGCCCCCGGTGTCGCCCCCGCCCGAGCCCTCGGCGATGTCCTCCGCGCAGCTCTCCTTGAACTCCGCCGCCACGTCCCACAGTGGATCGCCGCCGACGAAGTAGTTGTAGGCCCCGATGTCGCTCTGGCCCCGGGGCAGGCAGTCGAAGTCCTCCTCGGTGCGCCAGGCGTCGTCCCCCTCGCCGTCGATCGCCCCGCCGTCCTCGGGCCAGCCGACCAGCTCCCCGCTCAGGATGTCCGCCGAGAGCTCCACCTGGCCGTCCACCATGCTCTCGCCGAGCACGGCGTTGGCGGAGAAGGTGGCGCTCCCCTCCCCGCTCCCCAGGCGGATGGCGTAGCCCGCCTCGCAGGAGAGCAGGTTGTTGGCCGCGACCACGTCGGCGCCGCCCAGGTCCAGGTCGTTGATGCGCAGGCAGCCCTCGCCCCCGTCGGCGACCGTGTTGTGGAGGATGTGCAGGCTCTCCGGGTCGCTGCCTTGCGAGCTCTTGGCGTAGATGCCGTAGGCGCCGGCCTGGAAGACGAGGTTGTCGTGGACGCTCACCTCGCCCACCACCTGGATGCCGTTGTCGCCCGTGCTCCAGACGACGTTGCCGTAGACCTCGTTGGGGGCCTCGCCGTAGGTCCCGTAGAGCGTCAGCCCCGGGTAGTAGGTGTCGTGGACGACGTTGTGCCGGATGACGTTGCCGTAGGAACCAGCCTTCAGCTCGATGCCGTCGCCCTGCTCGGAGTCCGCGGTGTCGTGGACGTGGTTGTGCTCGATGAACGAGTTGGAGACCACGCAGGCCCCCTCGTTGCAGCCCAGGTACATCCCCTCGCCGGTCCCGGAGGTGTCGTAGATGTGGCATCCGCGGACGATCATCTGGTCGTAGGTGGCGCCCTCGCGGTTCATGGAGAGCGCCACGTCCGCCGTCTCCGAGATCTCCACGTCGATGACGCTGCCGTGATCGCTCTCGCCCAGCCGGAGCCCGTGCGAGCCATAGCGGAAGTGGAGTCCGCGGAGCTCCCACCAGGAGCCCTGGAGGTTCAGCACGTTCTGCGATCCGGCAGGGTCGCCCTCGATGATCACCTCGGCGCCCTCGGCCGCGCGGATGACGATGGGCGCCCCCTCCTCGCCCGTGAGGACGAGCTCCCGGTACCAGCTCGACCCGGAGTACGTGCTGTAGGTCCCCTCCTCCAGCACCAGCTCGTCGCCCGGCGCCAGCGCCGCCGCCGCGGTCCACACGTCGTCCCCGGGCCCCACCTCGATCGTCGCGGCCAGCGCGCCGCCCAGCAGCCAGATCATGTCCGTCCCCTCCCCTCACCTGCGTAGATCGATCTCCGCCGCCCGCGCCAGCCAGAAGCGCCGAACGCCAGGGTCGAGCGGCAGGCGCGCGAGCAGGCGCTCGGCTGCGGGGCGGGACCAGGGGAGCGCGGGAGCCGACTGGACCTCCGCGCTCGCGGCGCGGAGCAGGGCCTCGAAGAGGGCGGCGGCCAGCAGGACGGGCTCCGGGTCGCGCGCGCCGGGCAGCACCCGCACCTCCACCGTGTGCTTGTCGGGCGTGCCCAGGGCCAGGTTCCGCAGGTTCAGGTCACAGTACTTGCTGGGGTTGGTGGCGGCGAGGCGTCCGCGGGCCTCCTCCCAGCCGAGCCCGAGCCAGTCAGGGGCCTCCAGCACCTCGCGCAGGGCGGGCGCCCAGGGGCCCAGGCGCCGACATCGGGGGTTGGTGGAGACGAGCCGCTTGAGGATCTCGGCGTTCTCCTCCCACAGCCGGGCCAGGCCGCGCAGGCGCCCGGGATCGCAGAGGGGCGCGGCGTCGAAGTGCAGGTGGACCGCCGCCTCCACGGGGACCCGGAAGCCGAGCGCCCGGGCCGCGCTCAGCAGGGCGCCCAGGGTCTCGGCGTGGACCGTCGCGAGGGGCGGGCTGATGAGCTCAGCCCCGCGCTCGCGCTCACCGGGGAGCGGGGCGGCCAGGGCCACGGAGGCCCCTGATTCGTCAACCAGCTTGACCATTCCGCTCGCCCCGCGCTGCAGGGCGCCGCCGAAGAGGGGCGCCAGCGGGGCCAGCGCGTCTTCGGGCGGGAGCTCGGGGCTCGCCTGGCGGGCGACCAGGCGCAGGAGGCGCGTGTCGTCGCTCACCACCCGCCACCAGCCCTCGCGGGGCGGGGCGCGGCGGTCCAGGTCGTCCTGCAGGGTGAGATCGTCCACCACCCGGGCGACCGAGCGACCCTCGGCGTTGATGGCCTCGAAACCCTGGGTCAGGTTGTGGAAGACCGTCAGACCGGGGACCTCGGACGGCTCCGACTGCATGTGCCAGAAGGTGCGGACCCGACCGCCGGGACCGGCGAGCGCCTCGGCCAGGTCACGACGGCTGCGGCCTGGAGGCGCCAGGAGCTCTATCTCAAAGCCGATCTTCCAGGACAGCTCAGCCTTCCCTCCCTGCTCAGCGCGCCCCACGCGCCGCCTCGAGCTGCGGCGTCACCGCCTTCCCGCCGCCCGAGGTGTAGGCCGCCGCCACGCGGGCCTTGGCCTGCTCGAGCTCGATGCCCCAGAACTGCGCCAGCACTGCGGCGTCCTCGGCGGTGTAGGGCGTGCTCCAGAAGTCGCAGCGCTGGCCCGTCGTCGCGGCGTTGGCTCGCGCGCGGTCCAGCTCGCTGCGCAGGAGGTCGTGCCAGCCGTTCAGCAGCTTGTTGCCCAGGGTCTTCTTGACCTCGTAAACGTCGACCCCCCAGAGCGTGGCGACCAGCTCGGCGTCGCAGTATCCGAGCCCGCTGCTCCAGAAGGCGTCGAGCGCGGAGACCTGCGGATCGACCTGCCCCGGCGTGCGGCCGAGCCCCCGCAGCTTGTCGTCGAGCGCCCCCGAGCGCCCGAGCGAGACCTCGCGCCCCACCCGCGCCTTGGCCTGCTCCACGTCCACCCCCCAGGCCCCGGCGAGGGCCTCGGCGTCCTCGTAGCTGTAGTTCGTCTCCCAGAACTCGCAGACGACCCGCTTCTTCCCCTTGAGCTTCTTGCGCGCCTGCTGAAGCTGCAGCTCCACCTTGCGCGCGCTCCCGCGGGAGAATTCCGCCCCGATGCGCGCCTTGGCCTCCGTCAGATCCACCTTCCAGTAAGCCGCCAGCGTGCGCGCGTCGCAGTAGCTCGTCCCGCTCCCGAAGTAGGCGTTCAGATCCTCCTCCGTCCCCGCGTAGGTGGGATGGGCCAAGGTGAACGCGAAGAAAGCCAGGACGACCGTGAGCGGCGGGATGCGCATGGAGACCTCTCGGGGTGGGGAGGAGCGTAGCGGGGTGAAGGCGGGAGGGCAATGGGGAGGACGGGAGCGGGGCGGGGGCGGCATCGGTATCGGCATCGGCATCGGCATCGGCATCGCGGGACGACATCGGCATCGGTATCGGTATCGGTATCGACATCGGCATCGACATCGACATCGGCATCGACATCGACATCGACATCGACATCGGCATCGCGGGACGACATCGACATCGGCATCGGCATCGCGGGACGACATCGACATCGGCATCGGCATCGGCATCGACATCGGTGCGTGTCCCCAACTGGTCCAATCGGGAGCCTTGGCGCCGCCGCCGAGGGCATAGTACTTGACCGCTGAACACCACTCGAATGATCTCGTCACGCCCAGGGAGCGCGAAACCACAGTCAGGGTCGACCTCAACACACAACTCGATACCGATGCCGATGTCGATGCCAATGTCGATGCCGATGTCGATGCCGATGTCGATGTCGATGTCGATGTCGATGCCGATGCCGATGCCGATGTCGATGTCGATGCCGATGCCGATGCCGATGCCGATACCGATGCCGATGTCGATGTCGATGCCGATACCGATACCGATGCCGATGCCGATGCCGATGCCGATACCGATACCGATGCCGATGCCGCTCCCCCTCCCCCTCCCCCTCCCTCCCCTTCCCTTCCCTCCCCACCCCCGGTCCTCCCATGCCCCTCTGGTACGCCGCCCTCCTCGGGATCGTGCAGGGTCTCACTGAGTTCCTGCCGATCAGCTCGACCGCGCACCTGCGCATCCTCCCGGCGCTGATGGGGCAGCCGGACGCGGGGGCGGCGTATACGGCGGTGATTCAGCTGGGGACGCTGCTGGCGGTGCTGGTGTACTTCCGGCGGGAGCTGGTGGCGATGACGCGGGCGACGCTCATCGATCGGGGCGGGCCGGACGCGCTGCTGGCGGTGCAGGTGGTGCTGGGCACGGTGCCCATCGGGGTGGCGGGGATCCTGTTCAAGCCCTACATCGTGGGGCCGCTGCGCAGCCTGTGGGTGATCTCGGCGACGCTGGTGGTGGTGGGGCTCGTGATGTACGCGGCCGACGCGCTGGGCGCGCAGAAGCGAGGGATCCGCGATCTCACGATCAAGGACGCGCTCCTGATCGGCGCGGCGCAGGCCATGGCGCTGATCCCGGGGGTCTCGCGCTCGGGCTCCACGCTCTCGGCGGCGCTGGCGCTGGGCGTCAAGCGCGAGGACGCGGCGCGCTTCAGCTTCCTGCTGTCCATCCCGGCGATCTCGGCGGCGGGCATCTTCGAGATGGACGACGCGCTCGCCGAGCTCGGCCGGGACGCGATCCCGGCGCTGCTGGTGGGGACGATCACGTCCTTCGTCGTGGGTTACGCCTCCATCGCCTGGCTGCTGCGCTTCCTCGGGTCGCGCAGCACGCTCCCCTTCGTGGTCTACCGCGTGGTCGTGGGCCTGGGCATCGCCGCGAGCCTGGCCACCGGGCTGCTCACCGACTGAGCCGGAGTCCCCATGGTTCATGAGCTCTCAGCGCGCTACGCCGCTTTTCGTCGCGACTACGTGGCCCGCTCGCGGTCCTGGCTGGACCGGCTGGCCTCCGAGGGCCAGAACCCCGCGACCATGTTCATCGGGTGCTCGGACTCGCGGGTGATCCCCGAGTTGCTGACGAGCTCGAACCCGGGCGAGCTCTTCGTGGTGCGCAACGTGGCCAACCTCGTGCCGCCCTTCGAGCACACCCAGGACTGCGTGGGCGCGGCGGTGGAGTACGCCGTGGTCGCGCTGGGGGTCGAGCACATCGTGGTCTGCGGGCACACGGGCTGCGGCGGGATCCACGCCGCCCTGCACGGCGGGCACGGGCTCGACCGGATGCCCTCGGCGCGATCCTGGCTCACGCTGGCCGAGCCGGCGGCGCGGGCGGCGCAGGACGAGCCGGAGGAGGAGCGCTGGGACGCGGCGGTCGAGGAGAACGTGCTGCTGCAGCTCGACAACCTGCTCAGCTACCCGGTGGTGGCCGAGGCGGTGGCGGCGGATCGGCTGGACCTGCACGCCTGGGTCTACGACCTGCGCGGCGCGCGCCTGCTGGTCTACGACCCGACCACGAAGCGCTTCGGCACGCCGGTCTGAGCCCGCTCAGCCGCCGAGGCTGGAGGCCAGGCGGGCGTGCTCGTCCCAGAGCGCGCTGGGGAGGCGCTCCCCGAAGGTGGCGAGCCAGGCGCGGTGCTCCTCGGCCTCCGCCGTCCACTCCGCCGGGTCCACGGTCAGCAGGGTGCGGAGCGACGAATCGTCGAGGCCGAGGCCGTCCAGGTCCAGCGCGTCCGGCGTGGGGATGAAGCCCACCGGGGTCTCGCTGGCCTCGCCGCGCCCGGCGCAGCGCTCCAGCACCCACTCCAGGACGCGCAGGTTGTCGCCGTAGCCCGGCCAGAGGAATTTCCCGTCGGCGCTGGTGCGGAACCAGTTGACGCCGAAGATGCGCGGCGGGTTGGCGATGGTCTCGCCCATGGCCAGCCAGTGGGTGAAGTAGTCGGCCATGTTGTAGCCGCAGAACGGCAGCATCGCCATCGGATCTCGGCGAAGGACGCCGACCTTCCCGGTGGCCGCCGCGGTGGTCTCGCTGCCCAGGGTGGCGCCCAGGTAGGTGCCGTGCTGCCAGTCGCGGGCCTCATAGACCAGCGGCACCGTGCGGGGACGGCGGGCGCCGAAGAGGATGGCGCTGATGGGCACGCCGCGGGGGTCCTCCCACTCGGGCGCGATGGAGGGGCACTGGCTGGCGGGCACGGTGAAGCGGCTGTTGGGGTGGGCCGCCTTCTCCCCGCTCTCCTTGGACCAGGGCCGCCCGCGCCAGTCGAGCATGCCCGCCTGGGGCTCAGCGGGGTGGCCCTCCCACCACACCGTGCCGTCCGGCTGGAGCGCCACGTTCGTGAAGATCGCGTTGGCCTTCAGCGTGGCCATGGCGTTGGCGTTGGTCTTGTTGCTGGTGCCCGGCGCGACCCCGAAGAAGCCGTACTCGGGGTTCACCGCCCACAGGCGCCCGTCGGGGCCAGGGCGCAGCCAGGCGATGTCGTCGCCCACCGTCCAGACCTTCCAGCCCTTCGCCGCGAGCGCCGCGGGCGGCACCAGCATGGCCAGGTTGGTCTTGCCGCAGGCGCTGGGGAAGGCGCCGCAGACATAGTGCTTCTCGCCGCTCGGGGTCTCGATGCCGAGGATGAGCATGTGCTCGGCCATCCAACCCTCCTGGCGACCGAGCCAGGAGGCGATGCGCAGGGCGAGGCACTTCTTCCCCAGCAGGGCGTTGCCGCCGTAGCCGGAGCCGATGCTCCAGATCGCGTTCTCCTCGGGGAAGTGGCAGATGAAGCGCCGATCCGGGGAGAGGTCGCCCAGCGAGTGCAGGCAGCGCGTGAAGTCCGAGCTACCGCCGAGGTGACGCCAGGCCACGTCCCCCATGCGCGTCATGATGCGCATGTTCAGCACGACGTAGACGCTGTCGGTCAGCTCCACGCCCACCTTGGAGAAGGGGCTGCCCGCCGGGCCCATGATGAAAGGCACCACGTAGAGCGTGCGCCCCTTCATGGCGCCCTGGTAGAGCGGCGTCAGCTTCGCATAAGCGTCCTCAGGCGACATCCAGTTGTTGTTCGGCCCGGCGGCGGCCTTGTCCTCGGTGCAGATGAAGGTCAGGTGCTCGGTGCGGGCCACGTCCGAGGGGTCGCTGCGGTGCAGATAGCTGCCCGGCTGCAGCTCGGGGTTGAGCGGGAGGAAGACCCCCGCGGCGACGGCCTCCGCGTAGAGGCGGTCGCGCTCCTCCTCGGAGCCGTCGCACCAGACCACCGCATCGGGCTCGCAAAGGGCCCGAACCTCGTCCACCCACCCACGGACCGCGTCTGGGATCATGCTCGCCTCTCCCTCGATGAAGGCGACAAGGGTAGCCCCTCCCCCGAGGCCCCGTCAAACACGATTGACACCCCGGCGCCACACTGGCGCAGGTGGGCGAGGATCGGCTACATCTTGGGCACGACTCCCGGGGAGAGAACATGGCTGCACCGACGCCGCGCGCTCAGCGGACCCGCACCCTCGCCTTCGGCGCCGCCGCGGTGGCCGTGGCGGGCTTCACGGCCTGGCTCATCTTCGCCGTCATCGCCGGATACCAACGGCAGATCGAGGAGGCGAAGTCGGGACCGAAGCTCGTGGGGGTCGTCACGGCGGCCAACGAGCTGTTGCCGGGCAAGCCCATCGCCGAGGGCGATCTCGTCTCGGCGCAGATGCCCGAGGGCAGCTTCCCGGCCGAGCAGATCTACACGCCGGACAAGATCAACGAGATCTACGGGAAGATGCCGGTAGAGCGCGTGCTCCCCGGCGAGGTCCTGCGCCACGAGCGCCTGGACATCCTCGCCGCGCGCGCGGCCCTGGACCGCATCATCGCCCCGGGCGCCCGCGCCGTCACCGTGCTGGCGGACCGCGCGGCCGGCGTCGGCGGCCTGCTGATGCCCGCCGACCAGGTGGACGTGATCGTCACCATCCGCCCCGACACCAATGAGCTCGGCGCGGACTGGGTGACCGAGACCATCCTCCAGAACGTGCGCGTGCTGGCCGTGGACCAGGACGTCCTGGGCGGCCAGGCCGAGGTGCAGGAGGAGAACAGCGGCAAGAAGAGCAAGGGCAAGCAGGAGAACCGGTCCAACCGCAAGATCCTGGTCACCATCGAGGTCATGCCGGACGAGGCGGAGAAGCTGGCGCTCGCCGCCAGCCGCGGAGACCTGCACATGACGCTGCGCGGCTCGCAGGACGAGGAGATCATCGTCGATCGCGGCCCGCTCGTGACCAACGCCCTGCTCGGGCTGTCCAGCTTCGGCGCCAGCGACGACGCCGCCGCCCGGCGCAAGGAGGTCCAGGAGCGCGCGGCCAAGCCGAAGCCCGCCGCGGCGACGCAGACCACGGCCACCTCCACCACCGAGGTCATCCAGGGTGAGAAGTCCACCACGGTCGGCTTCGACGAGAAGGGCAACAAGATCGAGCCGAAGAATTCGCGGGGTGGGCGCTGAGGACGGGGTGGGCCGCGTGTCCACCCCCGGCGAAACCTTTCAAGGTCGCCTGCATCGGGGGTGCGCGGGCGTCCATGTCAGAATATTCCTCTGCTGTCCTGGCACCTGGGGCCCCGAGCGGCGCCAGGTGACCCGGCACCCGACGTTCACTCACTCGGAGCGCTGATGTCAGGGCAGATCGGCGAGCGCGCTCGCCTCATCGATGGGAACACGCCGCCGCCGGGCTCTCCTCCCGCCGGCTGTGTGATCGCCGTGGTGGGGGCCAAGGGGGGCGCTGGCGCCACCCTCCTGGCGGTTCATCTGGCCGCGGCGCGGGCGCGCACGGGGCGCGTGGGCCTGCTGGACTTCGACTTTCACCGCGGGGGGGTCGCCGGGGCGCTGGATCTCTGGGTCGACCACTCCCTGCACAAGCTCATCGAGCAGCTCGATCGCCTCGATCCGGCCAGCTTTCAGCGCGATCTGGTCACCCACGCCTCCGGCGTCCACGTCCTGCCGCAGCCCTTCGACTTCGCCGACCTCATCCAGCCGCGCGCCGCCGACGTCTGGCGCATGGTGACCATGGCCGCCACCTGCTTCGACCGGGTGGTCGTGGACTGCGGCTCCCGCGTGGACGAGGCGATGCTGGCCGTGGTGACCAAGGCCGACCTCGTGGTCATGGTCAGCACCCCGGCCATCCCGGCCCTGCGCGACGCGCTGCGCATGGTGCGCCTGTTCCGTGATCTCCAGGTGGGCGAGGAGCGTATCCGGCTGGTGATCAACCAGTGGACCACCACCGGCCCCTTCTCGCTGCCCGAGGTGGAGGCGCAGCTGGAGATCCCGGTCGCGCTGACCGTGCCCCGGGACGACGCGGCCTTCTCTCAGGTGGACTTCGAGGCGCGCCCGATCTGGGACGTCTCGCGCCGCTCCCGCGCCGCCCGCGCGCTGGAGGAGGCCTGGGAGGCCGTGGCGGGCCAGGGTGAGGAGGTGCTGATGCGCCTGCGGAGGACCTTGTGAGCCAGCGCCTGGTCGATCGTATCCGCGGCGTCGTCGAGCAGCCCGAGTCCGCGCCTGTCCAGAACACCCAGAGCTCGGCCGCCAACCCTGAGCAGGAGCGGCTCCGGCGACAGCTCCACACCGAGCTCATCGAGGCGGTGGACCTCTCCCGGCTCCGCGACCGCTCCCGCAAGGAGATCGAGCCCCAGCTCCGCGCCACCCTGGCCAACCTCATCGCCTCCCGCCGGCTCTCGCTGAGCCGGGACGACGCCGCGCGCCTCACCGACGACGTCATCAACGAGGTGCTCGGCTTCGGCCCGCTGGAGAAGCTGATCTCGGATCCGGGCATCTCCGACATCCTGATCAACAACTCCCAGACGGTCTACATCGAGAAGGACGGGAAGCTGCAGCGCTCGGACGTGCGCTTCAACGACGACCAGCACCTGATGCACATCATCGAGCGCATCGTGAGCGGGGTCGGTCGCCGCATCGACGAGAGCACGCCCATGGTCGACGCCCGCCTGCCCGACGGCAGCCGCGTCAACGCCATCATCCCGCCGCTGGCCCTGGACGGCCCCTCGGTCTCCATCCGCCGCTTCGGCACGAAGCCCATCGGCCCCGCCGACCTGGTCCGCTTCGGCGCGCTGCCGGCGCCCATGATGGAGTACCTCCAGGGCTGCGTGAAGGCCAAGCTGAACATCCTCATCAGCGGCGGGACCGGCACCGGCAAGACCACGCTGCTCAACGTGCTCTCCTCCTTCATCCCCTCGGACGAGCGCATCATCACCATCGAGGACGCCGCCGAGCTCCGCCTCCAGCAGCCCCACGTCGTGCGGCTGGAGACCCGGCCGCGCAACCTGGAGGGCGAGGGCGAGGTCACCGCGCGCGATCTCGTGAAGAACTCGCTGCGCATGCGGCCCGACCGCATCGTGGTCGGCGAGATCCGCGGCGCCGAGGCCATCGACATGCTCCAGGCCATGAACACGGGCCACGAGGGCTCGCTCGGCACGATCCACGCCAACACGCCCCGCCACGCCTTCCGCCGCCTGGAGACCATGGTGGGCCTCGGGCTCGGCAACATCTCGGGCACCGCCATCCGCGAGATGATCGCGGACGCGCTGCACATGGTCATCCAGGTCAAGCGTCTGCAGGACGGCAAGCGCCGCATCGTCTCGATGACCGAGGTGACGGGCATCAACGAGCACGGGATCACGACCCAGGAGATCTTCCAGTTCCAGCAGACGAACGTGGAGCCGACCGGCCGCGTGCGTGGCGTGTTCCGCGGCCTCGGGGTACGTCCCGTGTACGCGGAGAAGCTCGAAGCTTACGGGATCACCTTCCCGGCAAGCCTCTGGAATTATGAACAGGAGGTCTGAACTGCCATGGTGACGCTCCTGCCGGTCATCTTCGCGCTGCTGGGGTTCGCGGGGATCGGCGCAGCGCTGTTCTTCGCCTGGAACGCCATTCGGGCACGTCAGGAGAGTCGCCGGGAGAAGCTGGGGCGACGGCTGGGCGCCATCGGGCAGGACAACACCGACTTCCTGCGCAAAGCGAACCTCAGCGCACCCTCGTGGATGGGCCCCTCCTTCGGCCCCTGGGTGGCGACGCAGCTCCGGCGCGCGGGGCGTGAGGACGATCCCAAGGACTTCATGGTCCGCGCCGCGGCCTTCTCCTTCGTGGGCTTCGTGCTGCTGCTCTTCGTGAGCCGGAGCTTCCTGGCCTTCGCTGGTCTCGCGCTGGGCGCGGTCCCGTTCCTCCTGCTGCTGCGGCAGGCGGGCGAGCGAAACCAGGCGCTCAGCGTGCAGCTCCCCGACGGGCTCGACCTCATCGCCCGCACGCTCCGCGCCGGCCACGCCTTCTCCGACGCCCTGCGCATCAGCGCGAACGAGCTCCCCATGCCGCTCTCGCGCGAGCTGGGCATCGTCGCTGAAGAGAGCCGGCTCGGCCGCGATCCCCGCGAGAGCCTGAGCGACCTCATCTCGCGCAACCCCGACAACTTCGACCTGCGCCTCTTCGTGAGCTCCATCCTGCTTCAACGGGAGACCGGCGGAAACCTCATCGAGATGCTGGACAACCTGTCCAAGACCATCCGAGAGCGCATCATCTTCGAGGAGAAGGTGGAGGCGCTGACCGCCGAGGTGCGCTTCAGCGCGGCCATCCTCACGGCCATGCCATTCCTGGTGGGCTTCGCCATCCTGATGATCCGGCCGGAGTACATGTCGCCCCTCTTCACGACGACGATGGGGCGCACCATCCTCGGGGCCGCGGCGATGTCGCTGACGATCGGGGCCATCATCATGCGCAAGCTCTCGCAGGTGGAGACCTGATGATCACCGCCCTCGGCAGCCTGCTGCCGCTCATCGTCTTCGCGATGCTGATCGCCCTCTTCGGGATGGGCTGGGTGCTGCTGCGCAAGCCGGAGGAGGCCGCCGAGCTGCCCGAGGAGGAGAGCCCCACCGAGAGCGAGCCGGTCGAGGAGCAGTTCCTCGTCCAGACCCCCCTGGGGCCCAAGGAGCGACGGCTGGACGCGGTGGTGGAGAACCTCGCCGCCCCCAAGGAGGCCGGCGAGCGCGAGGCCCTGCGGCAGCAGCTCATCCAGGCGGGCTACCGCGGGCGCCGAGACGTCTCGACCTATCTCGCCCTGCGAATTGGGCTCGCGCTGCTCATGCCGCTCTTCCTGCTGGTCGCGTTCCGGCCCTCGAAGGCGCTCATCTTCGCGCTCATCCTGATCGCGGGCGCGAACATCGGCTACTACGTGCCCTACCTGATCGTGCAGGGTCGGCGCACGGCGCGTCAGGACGCGATCCTCAAGAGCTTCCCCAACGCGCTCGACATGCTGGTGAGCTGTCTGGAGGCCGGGCTCGGGCTGGACGCCTCCTTCATGCGCGTCGCCCGCGAGCTCAAGCCCACCGCGCCAGAGCTGGCGGGAGAGCTGGAGATCCTCACGCAGGAGGCCAACGCCGGCATGCCGCGCCTGGAGGTGCTGCGCCGACTCGCCGATCGCACGGGCGTCAACGAGGTGACCTCCCTGGTCAACGTGCTGGCCCACGCCGAGAAGTACGGCTCGGGCGTCGCCGACTCGCTGCGCGCCCACGCCCAGCACGTCCGCAAGCGCCGGGCGCTGGACGCCGAGAAGCGCGCCGCCAAGGCCGCGCCGAAGCTGACCGTCGTGATGGTCATGTTCATCCTGCCCGCCCTCTTCGCCGTTGTCCTGGGGCCGGCGGTGGTTAACGTCATACAGGTGCTCATTCCCACCATGCGCTCGGGGATGCAATGACGCACACTCGGCGGCGATATCCTCAAAGCAGGCGTGGCGCGATCGCGGTCATGATGGCGATCCTGCTGGTCGTCGTGATGGGCTTCGCCGCGATCGTCATCGATCTCGGCTACACGCGGCTCATCCAGGCGCAGCTCCAGGCGAGCGCCGACGCCTCGGCCATGGCCGGCGCCGCGATGCTCGACGACAGCGCCGCCGGTCTCACCCAGGCGCGCAACATGGCGGTGGCGGTCGCCGCCCTGAACGAGGTCCGCGGTGAGGCGCTGGACCTCGATCCCAACACGGCCAACACCCCGGGCGGGGACGTCGTGTTGGGCGTCTGGGCCGATGGGGCCTTCACCCCGTCCACCGACCCCGTGGCGGTGAACGCGGTGCAGGTCAACCTCGCCGACGCCTCCATGGGCGCCATGTTCTCCAAGGTCGCCTGGGACAACGACTACCTGAGCGCCGCCGCCACCAGCGTAGCCCTGCAGGGCCTGAGCCTCTCGGCCAGCGCGGTCTCCTGGTACCTGCCCTTCGGGATCCCCGACTGCCAGTTCGAGACCTGGGACACGGACACGCTGGTGGACGCCGAGTTCCGCCTGAGCCCGGACGGCGTGGACAACACCGGCTGGACGGCGCTGGGGACGAGTCCCAACGCCTCCTGGGCCACGAACCACCTGCTGGCCAGCGTGGACTGCATGCAGGAGTGGTACGCCACCGGTGAGGTCAGCTCGAGCTGCCCCGAGGGCACCACCTCCCAGACCGCGAGCACCTCGAACGGCGAGCTCACCTCCAGCCTGCACACGATCACGGACATCCTGGAGGACGAGGGCCTGCCCTGGGACAGCAGCGTGTGGGGCTCCCTCCCCACCCAGCACAGCAACAGCTCCGTCGCCAAGCCCAAGTACGGCAAGATGCTGGTGGGCCCGATGCCGGTCATCGACGCCGCCGACTCCTACTGCACGGGCACCGGCGGCAAGTGGAACGAGTCCTTCGCCGTCAAGGGCTTCGTCTGGGGCGCCATCTACGACGTCGCGGACTCCAAGAGCCCGAAGAACATCTGGGTGCGCATCGACCCGTCGAGCGAGTACGACGCGGGCACGGCCTGGGGCGGCGAGGACTACGGCGTCACGGTCACCGGGCCGCCGACGGTGATGTGGTGAGGGCGCGCGGGCGCCGCGGCTCGGTGGCGGTGGAGTTCGCGTTCTCGCTGCCCGTGCTCTTCGTCATCGTCGCGGGCGTCATCGAGTGGGGCTGGTACCTGTTCCGCGAGGTGGCCGTCGTGCAGGCCGTCCGCGACGGGGCGCTGGCCGCGGCCGTGCACGAGGAGCCGGACGACGCCGAGACCGTCGGCATGAACCAGACCCTGTCCGCGCTGGAGCTCGCCGGGCTGGACGCGGACGCCTCGGAGGTCGCGGCGGACCTGGCCAGCACGGCCGACGGCGACATGATCACGGTCATCGCCACGGTGCCCTACGAGGAGCTCATCCAGCTCCTGCCCGCCCCCGCCACCATGCGCGCGGAGACCACCTTCCGCATGGTGGTCCAGTGAGGCGCCGACGCGGGTCGCAGGCCCTCGAGTTCGGGCTGGTGCTGCCGCTCGCGGTGCTGCTGGTGGCCGGGGTCGCCGACTGGGCCTGGTTCCTCTTCCACCAGATGAGCGCGGTCATCGCCGCGGGCCGCGGGACCCGCATCTCGGGAGGCCTGGCCAGCGCGGACGACCCGGAGGGGGTCGCGGTCGACTCCACGAACCTGTGGCTCGAGCGCTTCGGGGTGAACCCGGACGACGCCGAGGTCGAGGCAGAGATCGACGCCAGCACCGATCCGCAGACCATCTCGGTGACGATCACGCTCCCCTATGTACCTCTGGTGGGGATGGTGCCGCTGCCGGACGACGTCGCGTTCACGGCGGTGGGCATCTACTACGGGCACCTGTACGATCCCTGAGTCTCGCGCACGCGCCATCCCCAGGTCCCGGGTTAGCACGCCTGCGGCCGCGAGATCCCCCCGGTCAACCTGTTCAGGAGCGCGACCTCCCGCGGGCGCGATCCTGGGCTCTGTCCACGAATTCTGAGCCTCCATCGCCGATGGTCGCGCGCATCCAATGTGGACCTGCGCGGACCCTCAGAGGGCTCGCTGGACAAATTCTGGCCTTGCCGTTGAACGATCTGCATTTTTGGCCTTGGCAGAAGGGGGATCGGTCTGATAGCTTCAAAAGCACGTCGGACATCCAAGGTCCCCCTTGAAGGCTCCCCTTCGAGAGGTGCCCTGGTTCGATACGGTCTGTGAGTCTGCCTCCGGTCATCGGAGGCGCACCCCAGGCGCAAGAATGCGCTACACCAGGAGGACGATCATGAACAAGGCTGGTCTCACCGAGATTCTCGCTGAGCGCGCGGACATCCCCAAGGTCCGCGCCGCGCAGTACATCCACATCGTCGTCGAGGCTGTCCAGGAGGCCCTCACCAAGGGCGAGAAGGTCACCATCTCCGACTTCGGCACGTTCACGGTGTCGAAGCGCCGCGAGTTCACGGGCCACAACCCGCGCTCCGGCCGCGAGATCAAGGTCCCCGCCCGCCACATCCCCGTGTTCCGCGCGGGCAAGGGCCTCAAGGAGGCGCTGAACCCCGGCGAGTGAGCCGAGGTCTCGCGCGAGCCACAAGACCCGCGCGTCGGCCCTCTCGGGGGCCCGGCGCGCGGGTCTTCTCGTCTCTACAGCGAGGGCGCGCGGTCCCCCTCGACAATCGCGCGGCGTCCCGCTAGCCTTGTTCGTCCAGATGGGGTGGGCAGCCATGAGCGTTGCGGACGTGATCGTGCTGGGGCTCGGTGGGGTGGGCAGTCAGGCGGCGCTGGCGCTGGCGCGCCGGGGGGCGCGGGTGCTGGGGCTGGAGCAGCACGCGCTGGTGCATGCGCTGGGCAGCTCCCACGGCGAGACGCGGATCATCCGCAAGGCGTACTTCGAGCACCCCGACTACGTGCCCTTGTTGAAGAGAGCCTACGCGGGTTGGGATCGCCTGGAGGCAGAGCGCGGGGAGCGCCTCTTCGAGCGCACCGGCCTGCTCTTCGTGGGCCCCCCCGAGGGCGAGGTCATCGCGGGAACGCGCCGGGCCGCCGCCGAGCACGCGCTGCCGCTCGAGGAGCTGGACGGCGCTGAGCTCCCCCGCCGCTGGCCCGGCATGCGCCCCTACGAGGGCGCGCTGGGGCTTCTGGAGCGCGACGCGGGCCTGCTCTACGTCGAGCGCTGCGTGGGGGCCGCCCTGGCCGGCGCGCGCGCCCTGGGGGCCGACCTGCGCGCGGGCGAGGCGGCGCTGGACTGGGAGGCGACCTCGTCGGGCGTGCGCGTGCGGACGGGCGCGGGCGAGCACCACGCCGCCGCCCTGGTGGTCTGCGCCGGGGCCTGGGCGGGCCGCATGCTGCCCACGCTCCGCGGGGCGCTCCAGCCTCAGCGCAAGGTGCAGCTCTGGCTCTCCTGCCAGGAGCCCTCGCTCGCCCTCGGCGCCGGCTTCCCCACCTGGGGCGTGCAGGAGCCCGACGGCTCCTTCTTCTACGGCTTCCCCTCGCTGGAGGCGGGCAGCCTGAAGCTGGCCGAGCACGGCCCCGGCGCGGAGGTCGCCGACCCGAGCGCGCTCGACCGTGAGCTCCACCCGGACGACCTCACCCGCGTCGCCGACTTCGCCGCCCGGCGCCTCCGCGGCGTCACCCCCCCGGCCCTGAAGCACGCCCCCTGCATGTACACCATGAGCCCCGACGGCCACTTTGTCCTGGACCGCCTCCCCGGGCACGACAACGTGGTCCTGGCCGCGGGGCTGAGCGGCCACGGCTTCAAGCTGGCCACCGCCCTCGGCGAGATCCTGGCCGAGCTCGCCCTCGACGGCCGGAGCACGTCGGAGATCGGCTTCCTCTCCGCCACACGCCCCGCGCTCAGCCGCCCCGCGCTCAGCCGCCCCGCGCTCAGTCGATGAGCAGCCGCCGCCGCACCGCCCGCCAGAAGGGGGTGAGCTCGCCCGCCGCGTCGCGCACGCAGCCGGGCTCCCGCTCCTCACGCTCGCCGGACCAGCCCGCCACGTAGAGCGCGAGCCCAAACGCCCTCCCCTCGCGGAAGCGCAGCTCCTGGCGCAGCAGCAGGCGCAGGCCCGCGGCCTCCAGCGCGCGCGGAGGCCGGGGGTCATCGATGGCGTGACAGAGGCAGAAGCGCCCCTCCGGGTGCAGCGCGCTCGCCGCTACCCGCGCGTAGTCGAAGACGTCGCCGCGCAGCTCCAGGCGGGCCGCCGCGCGCTGGGGCACCGGGCTGGGCGTGGCGCTGCCCAGGGGCAGGAAGGGCGGGTTGGCCAGCACGAGATCGTAGACCGGCGCGACGACCAGCTCCCGGAGGTCCTGCTCCCGCAGCTCCACCCGGTCGCCGAGCCCGTTGGTCTCCACCGTCCGGCGGAAGAGGGCCGCGCTCTCCGCCTGGGCCTCCACCGCCAGCAGCTGTGCGTTTTCACACAACCCGAGCAGCGTGAGCAGCCCCACCGAGCCCACCCCCGCGCCCAGGTCCAGCACCCGGCGCGCGTCCGGCCGCGCGCGCAGCCCCGCCCAGGCCACCAGCAGATCGTCGGTGGCGTAACGGTGCCCTCGGCGGAGCTGATGAATCCACCAGTCCCCCGCCAGCCGGTCCAGGGTCGTCTCCATCGCCGCCCGCTATCCGGCCCGCCCGCTCCGGGCACCCGCGGGCGCGACGACCGCGACAGGGATGTCGTGATCTCGCCGACCTGCCGGAGGAAGCCGGCGCGCGCGAGCTCGGAGCAACGCCGATCCAGCGGGTTGGCACGGGAGTTGCTAATAGTGTTCATGCATGCAACGCCCGGGGGAGCGCCCTCGGGCTCGGAGGTCCCATGAGAGCGTCCCTGCTCCCCTTGAGCGCGCTGATAGCCCTGGTCGGCTGCGCTGCTGAGCGAGGCTTCGCCGCCGACAAGGCCGGAGCCTACGAGACCGGGTCCAATGACTGGGAGTACGGAGACACGGCCGCGGGCGGCTGGGATGAGGATGACGGCGCCCCCGAGGACACCTACGGCTCCGAGGTCGAGGACGACTACCTGAAGCTCGCCCCCGCCGCGACCAACGTCTACGTCTTCGTGGCCAACCCGAGCCGCAACACGGTCACCCGCGTCAGCGTGCCCAGCCTGGAGGTCATCACCACCGAGGTCGGCGTGGACCCCGAGGCGGTGCTGACCACCGAGGACTACACGCGCGCCGTGACCTTCAACGCCGGCTCCGACTCGGTGAGCATCATCGACGCCGCCAGCCTGGCCGTCACCGAGGTCGAGATCCGCCCCAACCTGAACACGATGGAGATGTCGCCGGATGGCCGGTGGGCGCTGCTCTACCGCGACGAGAACGGCGAGGACTACGACGCCGACGGCGGCGTCGTCTCCTACAACGATCTCAGCATCGTCGATCTGGACAACGCCACCCACTACCTGCAGATCGTCGGCGCCTACCCCCAGGACGTGCAGTTCTCGGAGGACAGCCGGCTGGCCGTGGTCGTCAGCGACGCCTACCTCTGCGTCATCGATCTCACCGACCCCAGCGCGGAGCCTCGGCGCATCCCGCTGACCACCGAGACGGTCGATCCGCCCGAGGCCGAGGAGGTCCTGCTGGTGCCCGACGGCTCCTACGCCTTCGTGCGGCAGTTCGGGGCCAGCACGCTGCTGGTGGTGAACCTGGAGACCGAGGAGGTCAGCGATCTGATGGTGGGCGAGAGCCCCACCGATCTCGATCTGACGCCCGACGGCGAGCACGCGGTGGCCGTGGCGCGCGGCTCCAACGAGCTGTGGATCTACGAGCTCGCCGACCTCGAGGCCACGCCCGACGTGCTCGACCTGCCCAAGGACCACGTCTTCGGCAGCGTGCTGATCAGCCCGACCGCGTCCAAGGCCCTGGTCTACAGCACCGCGTCGGGCGCCTCCGTCGCCGCGGCCTGGGAGCTCGCCACGGGCGAGATCATCCCGTACTCCCTCGTCAAGCCGATCGCCACCGCCGCCATCGCCCCCAACGGCGAGACGGCGCTGATCTTCCATGACAAGGACAACGGCACCGACGTCAGCTCGGAGAGCGACTTCTACAACAAGTACGGCCTCACGATGGTCGCCCTCGAGGACTTCTTCCAGGCCGCCTACGAGCTGCCGGGCGAGCCCACCGGCTTCTCCAGCGCGGAGGAAGGTGACGTCGGCTACTTCATCATGGAGGGCCAGCCCCTGCTCGAGGTCATGAACTACGACGCCCTCTCCTACGAGGAGGTCGACCTGGGCAGCGACCCCGTCTACGTGGGCGTGCTCCCCGAGAGCCGCCTGGCCTACGTCAATCAGGAGCACGAGCTCGGTCGCCTCTCGTTCTACGACCCTGACACCAGAGACCTCATCACGCTCACCGGCTTCGAGCTGAACGCCGCCATCGAGCACGAGGAGTAGGCCATGCGCGCGCTCACCCTGATTCCACTCCTGCTTGTGGGATGCGACCCCTGGTCGCGCTGGCCCGACGACGTGGACACCGGCTTCGACGAGCCGCTGTGGAGCGATGAGGTCATCGCCGCCGACGGCGGGCTCTACGTGACGCTGCCCCACGCCGACACCCTGGTCTTCGTGCCCGACAGCGGCGCCGAGGCCGCCCCCGTGGACCTGGGCGGCGCGACCCCGGTGCGCATGACCCTGGCGCCGGACAACCAGAGCCTGCTGGTGACCAGCCGCTGGGTCATCTGCGAGGACGACGACGAGGAGATCGACGAGCTCGCCGAGTGCCCCGCGGACGAGCAGCGCGTCGCCTACGCCCTGGACCTGGTGCGCAGCGGGGCGAAGGTCACGAGCTTCGACGTTCCCCCCTACCTCAACGCCTTCACCTTCACCCACGCCGGCACCACCGCCGTCGCCTACGCCGACGACGAGAGCTACCAGACCCTCGACGAGCTCGAGGGCCAGGCGGTGGTCGACCTGAACGCGGTGAGCTTCATCGACCTCACGTCGCTCGAGTCCCAGACCATCTCCGTGGGCTTCGCCGCCAGCAACTTCCTCTTCAGCGAGGACGACACGCAGGCGCTCGTGCTGGCGCAGTCCCAGGCGGTGGTGGTGGACCTGAGCACGCTCCAGAAGAAGGTGACCTACAACCTCACGCTGGACGAGGACGAGTCGCTGGACGCCAAGGCCGCCGACTTCACGCCCGACGGGCGCTACGCCCTCGTCGCCATCAGCGGCTCCAAGGATCTGTACAAGCTCGACCTCGAGGTCGAGAGCATCGATATTCTGTCTCTGGACGGTGTGCCCTCGGATCTCTTCGTGGACACCACCGAGGATATGACCGTCCTGTCTTATGCCGGCCAGGAGAAGGTGGACGTCCTGGACCACGAGATCTTCGCGCTCGAGGAGGTCGAGCTGGAGACCGGGGTCACCGACATCGTCTCCATCTCGGGCGGGGCCCTGCTCTACAACACGAGCAGCAACAGCGCCCGCTATCTGTTCCGCCTGAACCTGGATGATCTCGAGGTCACCCCCTACGTCGTCAGCAACCCCGTCAGCGAGGTCCTGCTGTCGGACTCCGGGGTCTACGCGCTCGCCGTGCTGCGGCCGGGCAACACCGGCGGAGACGAGGCCGAGCAGTACACCAGCCGGCACTACGGGCTCGGCGTGGTTGAGCTCGGCGGGGACGACGCCCTCTCGGTGACGCTGACCGGGACCCCGGTGGGCGTGGCCCTCTCCGACACGACGGACACGACCTACGCGCTGGTGCTCCAGGACGGCGAGGATGAGCTCCTGTTCATCGATCTCGCCAACCCCTCCGGCGAGGAGCGGGTCTCGCTGCCCGCGCCGCCCACGGGGATCGGCACCATGCCCGACGGGCGCTTCTGGATCACGCACGACGAGGCGCTCGGGATGGTGAGCTTCCTCGACCCCGCGACGCGCGCCCTCAACACGGTGGGCGGCTTCGCCATCCTCGGGCTCTTCCCCGAGGACACCCTGTCCGACCGCGAGGAGATCTGACCATGCTCGCCCCCATCCTCCTCACCCTCTCTCTTGGCGCCGCCGAAGCGGCGGGGAACGGCTCGGAGCTCACCTTCCAGTGGGGTCAGCTCGGGGCGCCCGACGAGCACTGGGGACTGTTCTCCGACCGGGACGCGGTCCACAGCCTGGGCCTGCGCGCCGGCTACGGCATCACCCCGCACCTCGGCGTGGTCGCGAGCTGGCAGCACTCCGTGGACGGCGGGACGGTCTGGGCGGGCGGCTATGACTACGAGGGCGACGAGTCGTCCTTCAACCTCGCCCTCGCGTCCAACCGCTTCAGCCTCGGCCCCAAGGCGCGCTTCGAGGTCTTCCCCTGGCTCGTGCCCTACGCCACCGTTCAGGGTGCGCTGCTCTGGGGATCCGTCAAGCTCGACGACGACCTCGACGACGACGAGAACCTGAACCAGATCCGCGAGAGCGGGCTCGCCCCGGGCGCGCTGGGCGCGCTGGGCCTGGAATTCGTCTTCCGGCGCTCCGACCGCGCCATCCGTCCGGCCCTCGGCTTCGAGGCGGGCTATGGCTGGATGGCGCCGCTCACGCTCGAGCCCATGGGCGAGCTCGAGTTCCACGGCTTCTACGGGAGCGGCACGCTGGGCCTGCGCTTCTAAGCCGCGGGCGTGGGCTGCTCAGGGGCGGGGGGCTGGGCCTCGGGTCGAACCGGGGCCACCCCGCGCTGCTTGAGCAGGATCCAGACCCCGATGACGCTGACCAGGATCGAGCCGTACTGCGCGGGCGTCAGCCCGAAGTAGCGGGCGTCCGTGGCCGGATGGCGGGCGGCGTCCAGCAGGAGCCGGACCGGACCGTAGAGCACGCACCAGAGCCCGAGGAAGAACCCGGGGAAGCGTGGCTTGCGATCCAGCCAGGCGAAGAGCGGCAGCAGGAAGAGGCCCGAGTACAGCCCCTCGTAGAGCCCGACGTCGTGACAGGCGTAGGCGCTGTTGCCCTCGTGCCCGGGGCAGACGCCCTGGACCCCCAGCCAGAAGCTCGTCTCCATGCCGATGTGATCATGGGCCACGAAGCAGCCCATCCGGCCGAAGAACCAGCCCAGCGTGAAGCCGTAGGCCAGCGTGTCCACGTAGGGCCAGAAGGGCTTGCGCTCCATGCGGAAGAAGACGATGGCGGCGATCGTGCAGCCGATGAAGCCGCCGTAGCTGGAGAGCCCGCCGAACACGTAGAAGAGCTCGATCGGGTTCTTCAGGTAGTGGTCGAGGTCGTAGAAGAGGGCGTGGCCCAGGTGACCGCCCACCAGGATGGCGACGATGATCCAGGTGAGGAAGCGGTTGATGAACTCCGCCTCCAGCCCGTCGCGGCGCGCCTTGGCCATGGTGAGCTTCGCCCCCAGCCACACCCCGATGGCCACCATGATGCCGAAGCCGTGGATGCGGATCTCGTCGCCCCAGGGCCCCGGGATGGGGATGGGGATGACGGGGCGCTCGAAGTAGGGGATGAGCGGGTGCATGGGGGGCGCTCCTGAGGGGGCCCGAATAACCCGTCAGGGCGCGCCGGTGTGCCGCCCGGGGTGCCCGGCGGGCCAGATCGCGCTATCCTCCTCTCACCTCCTCTCCTCGGGACGGGACCCACCGTGGACGCGCTCTCGATCACGGGCCGGCGCTGGCAGCTCACGCCAGCGGACGCGAGCCAGGTCTCCACGCTGTCGCGGCAGCTCGGTCTGCCGGACGTGGTGGCGCGCTGCCTGCTGACCCGGGCGGGGGCGAGCGCGGGCGACTGGCTGCGGCCGGGTCGGACCCACCTGCACGACCCGCTCCTGATGCTGGGGATGGATCGGGCGCTGGCGCGGATCCGCGAGGCCGCGCGCCGGGGCGAGCGCGTGCGCATCGTCACCGACTACGACGTGGACGGTACGACCAGCAGCCTCATCCTCCAGCGCGCGCTCACGCTCTCGGGCGTGGGGACGGTGGACTACCACATCCCCCACCGCTTCGACGAGGGCTACGGCTTCTCCACGCGCGCGGCCGAGAGCGCCGCGGCCGACGGGGTCGGGCTCATCATCACGGCCGACATCGGCGTGCGCGACCACCGCGCGGTGGAGCTCGCCGCCGACCGCGGCGTGGACGTAATCGTCTGCGACCACCACCTGCCCCAGGGCGAGGCGGTGCCCGATCGGGCGCTGGCCGTGCTCTGCCCGCCCCAGGTGGGCTGCCCCTACCCCAACAAGGCGCTCGCCGCCTGCGGGGTCTCGCTGAAGCTGGCGGAGGCGCTGCTGGCCGAGCACCCGAAGCGGGACGCCATCCTGGGCTCCATGCTCAAGGTCGCCGCCATCGGCACCGTGGCCGACGTGGTCGATCTCTCCACCCTGGAGAACCGCGCCATCGTCTCCATGGGCCTCGCCGCCCTGCGCGCCGGCCCCAACAGCCCCGGGCTCCAGGCCCTGCTGGAGGTCGCCGGGCTGGACAAGGGCCAGATCGACGCGACCGACCTCGGCTACCGCGTCGGGCCGCGCATCAACGCCGCCGGTCGCCTGTCCGAGGCCAACGCCGTCATCGCCCTCTTCGACGAGAAGGACCTGAGCGCCGCGCGGGCCCGGGCCAAGGCCCTGGACCGCCTGAACACCGAGCGCCAGGGCCTCCAGGAGCGCCTGATCACCGCCTGCCTGGCCCGGGTCCCCAGCCGACTGCCCGCCTTCGTGGTGCTCTGGGGCCAGGAGGAGGAGGGCTGGCACCGCGGGATCGTGGGGATCGCCGCCTCAAAGCTCCGCGACCGCCTGCACCGGCCGGTGGCGATCTGCGCGGTGGCCGGGGACGAGGCCCGCGGCAGCGTGCGCAGCACGCCGGAGATCCACGCCGTGGACGCGCTCGGATCGGCCGCGGACCTCCTGGTCAAGTTCGGCGGCCACCCCGTCGCGGCCGGCTTCACCGTCCCCACCCGCAACCTCGACGCCCTCGCCGAGCGCCTCGCCGACTTCGCCGCGGAGCACGCCGGGGAGCAGGTGCCCACGCTCTCCCTGGACGCGCGCTGCGATCTCCGCGAGCTCGACCGCGGCGCGGTGGAGGCGCTCACGCGGCTCGGCCCGCACGGCAAGGGCAACCCCCCTCCCCTGCTGGCGCTGGAGCCGGGCGTCCCCAGCCGCGTCTCCCCCATGGGCGATCGTCACCTCCGCTTCGATCTCGGGCCCCTCCAGGCGATCTGGTGGGGCGGCGCTCAGCATCGCGAGGCGCTGCAGGGCCCGATCTCCGTGGTCGCGACCCCGGGCTTCCACACCTGGCAGGGCCGCACCACGATGCGCCTCACGGTGGAGGACGCCCGGCCTTCTCCGCCGCCTCCCGGAGCGAAGTGACCAGGTCCTTGACCTGAGCCCCCGCGGGCGGCGTGAGCGAGAAGACCTCCGGCACCTGCCCCAGCTCGTCCCAGCTCTGCATCTGGATATCCACTCTCAGCTGTATCGCGGGCACGCTGAGCGACATCTCCCAGGGCAGCTCCGTGCGCCCGATCTTCCGGGCGCTGGGGTAGCTCGCGCTGAGCAGGGTCGCGCCCTCGCGCTCCACCCGGGCCTCCTCGAGCAGCCCGCTGCGCCCGTCCACCCGCGCGACCAGCGTGGTCTGCTCGGGCGCGTCCAGGGTGAGCGCGAGGTGGCGATCCTCCACCGTGGCCGAGCGCACGGGGGCCTCGGGCAGCGGCAGGGTCGCGGTCAGCACGCGCACGACGTCGGAGAGGGTGACCGCCCCGCCGCTGAGCTCGGCCAGCACCGCGTCGGCGTCGGGACCGCGGTAGAAGACCTGATCCTGGGCGTTCCAGACGTCGATGACGCCGCCGTCGCTGGCGACGATGAGCGCGGGCGTGCCCACCGGCCCCAGCACCTCCAAGCGGAAGCGGTCCGGGGCGTGCAGGACCAGCCCGCCGCGGGTGCTGAGCTCGGCCTCGCCGCGGTGGATGGTGACCGAGAACGCCCCGCGGAGCGCGAAGGGCAGCTTGCGGGAGCGGGCCTCGGCGAGCAGCTCGGCGGGATCGGCCGCGCTCTCGGGGCCGCGCTTCGCGCATGCGCCGAGCCAGAGCAGGGAGGCGAGGACGAGGGCTCTCATGGGTTCGGGCTCCGAGCGGCCGCGTAGCGCGCGGCGCGCCCGTCGGCGAGGGCGGCGTCGGCGAAGCGGGCCTGCGTGGTGAACACCCGAGCCAGCGTCCGCCAGGCCGCCTCGCTGGCCGGGGCGCGATCGACCGCCTCCAGGGCGATGGGGAGGGCCTCCTCGGGGCGCAGCGCCTGGAGCCGCGCCGCCGCCTCCGCCAGCAGCCCGGAGACGTCGGGAGCCCCCCGGACCACCGCCGGCGCGACCTTCACGCCCAGGGCGGCGGCGCGGGCCCGAGCCTGCTTCGCCGCGCGCGCCTCCCCCTGGAGCGCGAGCAGCCCCGCCAGCTCCGCCAATCGCTCGCCGTCCCTGGGCTCGAGGACCAGGAGCGCCTCCAGGCAGGCCCGCTCCCGGATCAGATCGCCCGCCAGCCGCGCCAGCCTGAGGCGGGCCTTCAGGAGATCCGGCTCGTCGAGCTCCACGCGCTCCAGCCAGCCGAGCGCGCTCCCCAGCCGCCCGGACTCGCGGGCGGCGACCGTGAGCAGCGTGGGGGAGAAGGTGCGCTCCCCCAGGACGACGGCCGCCCCGAGATCGTCCACGGCCCCCACGGCGTCCCCCGCGAGCAGCCGCGCCCGACCCCGCTCCTGGAGCGCGACCGCGCTGCGCGCCGGCCCGTCCGCCCAGGACCGCGCGAGCGCCTGCACCTCCGCGTCGCGCCCGCCGACCGCGAGGAGCAGGCCCATGCGCTCCCGCCACAGCTCCTCGCGCTCGGGCGCCCGCGTCATCGCCTCGGTGAGCAGCACCTCCGCCGCCACCGGCTCTCCGCGAAGCCGCGCCGCCACACCCCGCAGGGCCAGCGCGTCCACCTCCGCCGGTCCCGGGATCAGGCTCCTCAGCGTGAGATCCGCCTCCGCCAGCCGCCCCTGGGCGAGCTGGAGCCTCGCCGCCTCCAGCGCCAGCCAGGGGTCGTCGGGGTCCAGCGCGCGGGCCCGCGACAGCGCCAGCAGCGCGCGCTCCGGGTCCCCCTGCTCGCGGATCACGGCGGCGTGGAGGTAGGCCACCCGCGCCGCCTCCGGCACCTCCGAGCGGGGCGCGGGCGCCACCACCGGCGGCGGGATCCGCAGGGCGGGCGTGCAGGCCAGCAGCAGGAGGATCAGGTTCACCGGCACAGCCTAACGCGTTGCGCGGGCGCTCCCCGCGCGGGTAGGAAGCCTCATGACGCTGCTCCTCGCGCTCCTGCTCCCGATCGCCTGCCACTCCACCCACGAGGCGCCGCCGACGCTGGCCGAGCTCGGCGCGCTCGATGAGGAGGCCGCCGGCGAGCGCCTCATGGAGAGCCCGATGGGGCTCTCGCGCCTGGACGCGCCCGCCGAGCCCGAGGGCACCGCGATCATCGCCGTCCACGGCTTCAAGAGCGAGGGCTCTGAGTGGGTGGAGCCGCTCCGCACCATGGCCGCCTGGGGGACCGAGCTCTACTTCTACCGCTGGAGCTGGATGCAGTGCCCCGTCTCGGCGTCCGCCGAGCTCGATCGCGCCCTGGACGCCCTCGTCGCCGCCGAGCCCTCGCTCCGCGAGCTCATCGTCCTCGGCCACAGCTACGGCGGGCTGATGAGCGCCGTCACCGGCCAGACCCAGCAGAGCGGCCTGCCCACGCGCCTGCACCTCATCGCCGCGCCCCTGGCGGGCGTGGACCTGCTGGCCGAGCGCTGCCCCGGCGAGGGCCTCAGCGCCACCCCCGCCCAGCCCGGCGTCACCTGGCGCCAGTGGCGCACCGTCCACGAGGCCGACGGCGCCTTCCGCGACATGCCGGTGGACCCGCAAGTCAAGGAGCTGCCGGCCCTGGAGATCACCCAGCTCCCCGCCGAGTGGGAGGGCGGGCGCCTCGGCCACAACCGCTCCATCCAGTACGTCGTGCACACCCTGGAGCCGACCCGGGGGCGCTGACCCTCAGATGTGCTCGCGCTCCCAGAGCACCCGCGCGCCGCGGCGGATGGGGAGCACCGTGGCCGCCACGCAGACGCCGCCGGCCGCCAGCAGCGGCAGCACCACGCCCGCCCAGTCGGCGGCGGTCAACGCCCGCTCGCGCACCAGGGCGCCGAGGAAGAGGTACACCGGCAGGGCCTCGATGAGGATGACCAGCGCCACCAGGGACAGCGAGGCCACCATGAAGAGCAGGCCGGTGGGCCCGGCGGCGGCGCGCGCGGCGTTGTCCAGGCGGAAGTCCGGGTAGAGCGCGCCCAGCCCCACCGCCACGCCGGAGATGCCGAAGGCCAGGATGAAGGCCGTCCAGGCGGCCAGGCCCATCAGGAAGGGCCCCGCCTCGAGGATGCGCGTGGACGCCAGCGCCAGGGTCTCGCCGATGACCAGCATGGGCACCAGGCCGGGCCAGACCTTGGCCCAGAGGAAGCGCCGCGGGTCGATGGGGGCGGTGCGCACGATCCAGAAGGCGCGACCCTCCACCGAGATGGCCGGGAGCTGAAAGCGCGCCGCCACCGCCGCCATGATGAAGCCGATCAGGCCCAGCAGGAGGAAGGAGAGCACGTTGCGCCACACCCCGCCCCAGGGCCCGCGCAGCAGGTCGGTGGGCAGCGCCGTCACGCTGACCAGCGTGATGATCACGATGGCGCCGAGCAGGAAGAGCTGGCTCCACTGGGCGGGATCGCGCACGAAGGTCTTGGCGTCCTTCTCCACCAGGGCGCGGCCCACCTCGGGGAGCGGGCGGGTCCAGATCGCGATGGCCGTGTCCAGCCAGCCGGCCCGAGCCAGCCGGGCTGCGCGGGCCTCCTGGGCGCGGGCGCGGCCCTGGTCGTAGAGGGCGGCCGTGATCCAGCGCCCGATGCCGGTCATCGCCACGGCCCCGGTCATCAGCAGCCCGAACTCCTCCCAGGGGAAGGCGCGCTCCTGGAGGAGCGCCAGCAGCACGTCCGCCGCCCAGCGGGGCGGGGTGAGCAGCGGCACCGGGGTCTGGAGCTCGGCCACGTAGGCCGCCAGATTCTCGAAATTGTCCGCGTCCAGCAGCCGCTCCGGCCGCACCACGCGCAGCAGCACGAAGAGCAGGACGATGGCGATGACGCCCACAAGCGCCAGCAGCTCCCGGATGCGCCGCGCCGGGAACGTGCTGACCAGCACGCTGGCCACGCTCACGCCCACGCTCGCCGGGATGGCCACGAAGGCCGCCATCACCACCAGCATCGCCGCGTAGTAGATCGGCCCCGCCTGGTAGACCACCCCGTAGACCACGAAGACCGGCAGCCCGAAGACGGCCACCATCCAGCTGGACTGCCCGATCGTGTCCAGCAGCCGCGCGCCGTGGAGCACCGGCCGGTCCACCGGCAGCGAGAGCACCAGCTCCAGGTCCTCCGCCAGGTAGAAGGTCGAGAGCGCGGTCACCACGTTGGAGAAGAGCAGGAGCCCGAACAGGCTCAGCAGCAGGAGCTCCAGCAGCTTGCGCGTGAGGATGGGGCCGAAGACCTCCACCTCGTGGAACATCTGGACCAGCCAGCCCACCCCCCCGAACATCCCCAGCCAGAAGACCAGGCCGGAGAAGGCGAAGAACAGGATGGTGCCGCGCTCGGCGCCGCTCGCGCGACGCCAGCGGTTCCACAGCCCCATCAGCCGCGGCCAGAGCAGGACCGAGAGCGTACCCACCGACCCTCCACCCGAGACAGCGCCCCGGGCCCGCTACTGTACAGGCTCCCAGGCCCCCGCGTCCTGCTCCTCCGCCTTTCGGACGGTCGCCCGGATGTAGGCGCGGAGCAGCTTGTTGCGCTGGGCGCCGCCGACCAGCGCGCGCAGGTCCTCGTAGAGCTGCGGGTCGTTCACCAGCAGCCCCGCGGTGCCCTCCCCCTTGCTGATGGCCTCGCTGGCCAGTCGGAGCTGCGCGGCCGTGACGGCCAGATCATCGACGAGCTGAGCCTTCTCCGGCTCGTAGAGCAGCGCGTGGACCACGCTGTCCTCGTTCTTCAGGTCATTGGTGAGCTGGTCGAGCGCGCCAGCCAGATCCTTGAGCTCGCGAGCGAGATCCGCGCCTTCTTCGCCGTAGATGAGCTGGTGCGCCAGCCCGTCGCCGCTACGGATCTCGTTGGAGACGTCCTCCAGCCCCTCCGAGGCGGTCTGCAGGTTGCCCACGGTGCTCTTGAGCTGCCGCGCCAGCGCCTCGTCGTAGATGAGGGTGTGCAGCAGGCCCCCGCCCGTCTTCGCCGCCGCCAGCATCTCCTCGATGTGCTGGAAGCTGCGGGCCAGGCTGGCCTGGGCCGCCTCCTGGTCGCTGCCCAGCAGCATGTCCACCTTGCGGCTGATGTTCGTCGTGTTGGCGAGCAGGTCCGTCGCGGTCTTCTGGTACTCCAGCAGGTTCAGCGGGTTGCGCGTGCCCAGCCACTCGCCGTCGCCCATCTCGGGCTTCGACGGCGACCCGATGGTGATGCTGATGTACTTGTCGCCCAGCACGCCCTCGGTCTCGATGCGCGCCTCGGAGTCCTGGCGGATGCGCGGCCGGTAGCGGTCCAGCACGCTCATCTCGACGAGCATCTCCTTCTCGTCAAGGCTCTCCCCGAAGCGGATCGCGCTCACCTCGCCCACGTCCCAGCCGGCCAGGCGCACGACCGCGCCCTCCTTGAGGCCGGCGACGTCGGCGAACTTGCCGTTGAGCGTATAGCGACCCTCGAACATGTCCGAGGATCCACCGATGATCCACAGGGTCGCGACCAGCGCCGTGAGCAGCACGAGGACGAAGATTCCGACCTTGACGTCCTGTGCGGTGCTGCGGGCCATCGACGCTCCGAGAGAGACGCTGCCGGATTACATAGCTCCTCAGAGCGCGCCTGACTACCCGGAGGGGCCCGGCATGGACGCCTGCGATCTGGTGGTGATCGGCCTCGGAAGCGCGGGCGCCCTCGCGGCGGCGCTGGCGGCCGAGCGGGGGATGAAGGTCATCGGGCTGGACAGCCGCCCGCTGGGGGAGGCCGGGGCACGCTGGGTCAACGGGGTCGCGGGCTGGCAATTCGACGCCGCGGGGGTCGATCGCCCGCGCCCGCCCGAGCTGCGCGGGGAGCGCGTCCCCATGCACCTCGTCGCCGGCTGGGGCCCCACCCGCAGCGTGGTGCGGGACCACGAGCTGCTGGAGGTGGACATGCGCCTCCTCGTGGCGCGCCTGCAGGACCGCGCGCGCGCCGCCGGGGCCGAGCTGCGCCAGAGCAAGGCCCTCGGCTGGTCGGACGGCGTCCTGGAGACGGAGCACGGCCCCCTCCGCCCCCGCTTCCTGGCCGACGCCTCCGGGCTCGGCGGCCTCGGGCTCTTGGACGTCGCGCGCCCCCGCCCGGAGGAGATCTGCGTGGCGGCCCAGGAGGTGCGGCAGGTCCGCGACCGGCAGGCAGCCGAGCGCTTCTTCCAGCAGCACGAGATCCCGCTCGGCGAGACGCTCTGCTTCACCTGCGTGGCGGGCGGCTACAGCATCGTGAACCTGCGCCTGGACGGGGACGAGGTCTCGCTGCTCACCGGCTCCATCCCCGCCCTGGGCAAGCCCTCGGGCCGGCAGCTCCTCGACCGCTTCGTGAGCGAGCAGCCCTGGGTAGGCGAGCGGCTCTTCGGCGGCGCGCGCCCCATCCCCCTCGTCGCGGCTCCTGGCCGGCTGGGCACGGGGCAGGTGGCGCTGCTCGGCGACGCGGCCGGGCAGGTCTACGGCATGCACGGATCGGGCGTGGGGGCCGGCATGGTGGCGGCGCGGATGCTCATCGACGCGCTCGCCGGGGGCGGCACGCCCGAGGACTACAACTACCAGTGGCAGCGCGCACATGGCGGCTCGCTGGCCGGCGCCGCCATGTTCTGCCGCTTCTCCTCGGAGCTCACGCCGGAGCACACCGCGCTGATGATGAGCTCCGGCCTCATGTCCCCCGGGCTCTCCCGCAAGGGGCTCGACCAGCGCCTGCTGTTCCCGGACCTCGCCGAGCTCCCCCTGCTCGCGCGCGGGCTGCTGACCAGCCCGAAGGTGGCGGTGGCCATGGCGCCCATGGTGACGCGCCTCGGGGCGCTGTATGCGCTCTACCAGACCTTCCCGCGGGATCCGGCGAAGATCCCGGCCTTCGAGGCTCGGGCGCGGCGGCTCACCGGGGAGATGCCTACTCCTCCGTGACCGTCACCTCGGTGTCCAGGTCGTACACCCCCGATCGCACGTTCAGCGTGGCCGTCCCCGCGTACTGGAAGACGGCGACGTTGTCGTCGACCACCGCGAAGTCGCTCGGCTCGAAGCGCACGACCATCGGGCCCAGCAGGCGGGTGCCGTCGCAGTCCACCCAGATGGTCCAGGTGTCGCCGACGATCGGCGCCTCGGGGCCGAGCAGGTCCAGGGCGACCTGATCGCAGGAGTGCTCGTCCTCCTCCTCCGCGGAGTCCGCGCTGTCTGCGCCGCCCGACTCCTCCTCGGGCAGGTTCCCGGTCTCCCAGTCCCCGACCACGACCTTCGGCCCGCACCCCTCGAGCGACCCGATCAGCGCGAAGATCACCACCCTGCTGAGCGCCATCCCTACCTCCCCGCGTCGAGTATAGACGCGACCTCGTCGAGGTGGGATAGAGATCTTCGATGCCCCTTCGCGCCGCCCTCGACCTCGCACATTCGCTCGCCCAGACGCCGCAGATCGCGCGCCACCCCGACGAGCACCCGCGCGCGCGACGCCTCGTGGTGGGCGATCCGCAGGCCCCGCTGGAGACCTTCCTCACGCTGTTCGCGCGGCGAGGGCTGCTCACGGCCGAGGGGCGGCTCTCGCCCGAGGTGCTGCTGGTCAGCATCGGGGACCACTTCGACTGGGGGAGGATCTCCGAGCGGCAGGCGGCGGCGCGCGACGGGCTCGCCCTGATCTGCTGGCTGGCCGCGCACCCGCCCGATCAGGTGGTGATCCTGGCGGGGAACCACGATCTCGGGCGCGTGGGCGAGCTCTGCGACCTCGACGAGCCCACCTGGGCGCGAGCGCAGGCGCGAGCGACCGCGATCTACCGCGCCACGGGCACGGACCCGGAGCAGGAGCGGGCCTTCCTGGCGGACTTCCCCATGTTCCCCACCGCGGAGGTGGCGGCGCGGGACTTCGCCGCCTTCTCGGTGGAGCAGCGGGTGGTGGTGCGGGAGCTGCTCCGGGCCGGGCGCCTGCGCATGGCCTGGGCGGCGGCGCGCGACCTGCTCACCCTGCACGCGGGGGTCACCCACCGGGAGCTGGAGGCGCTGGGCCTGCCCCCCTCGGCCCGGGGGGAGGCCGGGGCGGTGGCCGAGGCGCTGAACGCCGCGCTGGACCGGGCGGTGACCGCCTGGGGGGAGGGCCCGCTCACCGTGCCCGCGCTCCACGAGCCGGGCAGCGCGGCGACCGGAGAGGGCGGGGGCGCGCTCTACCACCGGGCGGCCGACCCGGACCTGGGGGCCCCGGCCGACTTCGAGGGCCCGCGGCGCCGACGCTTCGATCCCCGCGGCCTGCCCCACGGCCTCACGCAGATCATCGGCCACGTCCGCGACCACAAGAGCCGCTCGCTCATGCCCGCCTGGGCCGACGGGGCCGCGAGCGAGGACGGGGTGCTGCGCCACCTGCGCACGGACGGGCGCCGGGTCGCCTACGCCCACGGGCTCGCCGGCGCCGCGGCGGGGGAGGGCGGCCTGTGGTTCGTGGACGCCGGGATGAACCACGTCTCTCCCGAGCGCTACCCGCTCCTGGACCTGGACCGGCGCGCGGCGGCCTGAGGGAGCGGAGCTTCTACGGGGACCACGCCTCGAAATACGCTAATCATCACATTTGGCATGTCAATAGCAGCACTCCATATCCTACGTTTGAGGTTGACAAACAAAGCGCGTATGCTTAGGGCACCCGGCTGGAGGCTCAGGCCATCATGCGCGCGCGCCCCTTCCTCGTGCTGTTCTCCGTCGCCGCCGCGGCGGGGTTCCTGTTCGCGAGCTTCTCGACCTATGACTTCGTGCAGCACCTGGACCGCCAGGTCCACGGGATCCACTGCTCGTTCATCCCTGGGCTGACGGGCACGGACGTCTCGGGCACCTCGGGCTGCCACACGACGATGATGAGCCCCTACTCGTCGGTGTTCCGCACCGCGCTGTGGGGCGGGCTCCCGGTCAGCCTGCCGGCCATGGGGGTCTTCGCCTACCTGCTCTTCCGCGGGATGGACGCCCTGGTCAACCGGCGCGAGGCCGACAAGGGCCTGGCCGGCTACCTCGTCGCCGCGGCCATGCTGCCCGCGCTCACCAGCGTGGTGATGGGCTACCTCTCGCTGGTCGAGCTCGACGCCGCCTGCAAGCTCTGCATCGGCATCTACCTGTCCAGCGCCTTCGCCCTCGTCGGGGCCATCGGCTTCTGGGCCAAGGCGGGCCCCGAGGCGCCGGCCTATGACCCCCACGCCTTCGACCCCCGCGCCCGCCGCCACCCGGTGGACGAGCCGGAGGCGGAGAGCTCCGCCCAGTCGGGCATGGGCGACCACGCCCTCTCCTTCGCGCAGGGTGTCGGCTTCGTGGGCGTGCCCGTGCTGCTCTACTTCGCGGTCGCGCCGGACTTCTCCGGCTACGTGGGCACCTGCGGCGAGCTGGCGAAGCCCGAGGATCCGTATGGCGTGATGATCCAGCTCGACCAGAACCCGGGCGGGCGCGAGGCCATCGAGGTGCTCGATCCGCTCTGCCCCTCCTGCCGCGCCTTCGAGAACCGCCTGGAGGCCTCGGGCCTCGGCGAGAAGATGAACCGCAAGATCGTGCTCTTCCCGCTGGACAGCAGCTGCAACTGGATGGTCCAGACCAGCCTGCACCCGGGCGCCTGCACGATCAGCGAGGCGGTCATCTGCGCCGGCCCGAAGGCGGACGCGGTCATCGACTGGGCCTTTGAGAACCAGGAGCAGATCCGCACGGCGTCCACGAACGACCCGGCGGCGGCGGCGAGCATGGTGACGGCGGCCTTCCCCGATCTCAAGGGCTGCGTGGGCTCCAAGCAGACGGCGTCCAAGCTGAACAAGTCCCTGCGCTGGGCCGTCGCCAACCAGCTGCGGGTCATGACGCCGCAGATCTACGTGGACGGCAAGAAGCTCTGCGACGAGGACACCGACATCGGGATGGACTACGCGCTGTCCCGCCTGCTCGACAACAAGGTGGCGCCGCAGCCGGCGGCGCGCCAGGGAGGCCTGTGATGAACGGGAGGCCTGTCATGAACAAGGCGCTGCACTGGGGACTGGGCGCGCTCACCCTGCTCCTCCCCTCGCTCCCGCCCATCGTGTGGGTGAGCGGGGCCAAGGACCGACTCGCCGAGATCGAGGCCACCGCCTCCACCACCGAGGCCCCGGAGGTCGCCGTCGCCAGCGCGTCCGACGAGGGCTACTGCTCGATGGAGCTGAAGAAGGTGCTGCGCCGCGTGCTGCAGAGCTGCGGGCTGCTCAGCACGGGCGAGGTGCGCGGCTGCCAGCCGCTCGAGGCCAAGAGCGTCGCGACCCTGGCCGGCTCGGACTTCAACGCGCTGTTCACGCCGCTCTCCGAGCGCGCGGGCATCGTGCAGTTCGAGAAGGAGTCGGCCGACCTCGACCCGCAGGACCTCGCGCTCATCGACAAGGTCTTCGCCGATCAGCGTGGCGCGAGCTACTTCTTCGTCGTGTCGCGCTCCAGCCCGGAGGGCTCGGAGGTCTACAACCGCGACCTCTCCCAGCGCCGGGCGAAGGCGGTCATCGACCACGTCAAGACCACCTTCAACGACCCCGACCTGGACAAGGAGGTCGGGCTGCTGTGGCTCGGCGAGGAGTTCGCGCAGCTCGACGACCAGTTCTGCCAGTGGCAGCGCAGCGGCGCCGCCGATAGCTGCTCGTCCCAGGAACTGAACCGGAGCGCGTTCATCGCATGGATCGACTGCCGCTTGTAATCCTGCTGGCCGCCTGCGAGGGCGGCTCGAAGCCGACCGCCACCGCCCCCACCCGCGTGGACGCCGTCGCCGCCGCCCCCAAGAAGGAGGTCAGCGCCGCCGAGTTCTGCGAGGCGCGCCCGAACCGCCCCTTCGCCTACCCCCTGCTGGACGGCCCTGTGCCCGGCAACGGCACCGGCTGGCGCTGGGTCAACGTCTGGGCGACCTGGTGCGGCCCCTGCATCGAGGAGATGCCGCGCATCCAGAGCTGGGAGACGAAGCTCTCGGGCGACGGCGCGCCCGTGGACCTGCAGTTCATGAGCGTGGACGCGACCGCGGACGACGTAGCGAAGTTCCGGCAGACCCACCCCACCACCCCGGAGAGCGTGCGCATCCAGAGCCTGGACCAGCTCAACCCCTGGTTGGAGAGCGTGGGCCTGGACGCGAGCGCCGTGCTGCCGCTGCACCTCTTCGTGAGCCCGGAGGGCAACCTCTCCTGCGTGCGCATGGGAGCGGTGAGCGACGCGGACTACGACGTGATCAAGGCGGTCTTGAAGGGGGGCTGAGGCTTGACCCAGCAGAGGGAAGGGAATGCGCTGGCGATCCCAGGGGTACTCTGGTAGGGTCGTTGACGAGAGACAGGGGCACGAGGTCCATGATAGAACCAACGGTAGTCGTGCTTCGCTGGAGTACACCGTCCAGCCCTGAGCTCTGGGGTCGTCTTGGGGCGCTTGCCGGCGCGCCAGACCGTCAGGACAATGATGGCGAGCGAGCGCTTGGACCTGTGCTCCCGTCACCAGAAGAGCCACGAGTGGCTAGTCTAAGTGTCCGGGCCATGGAGGATGCCCATCTTCACTGGATTCTGGTTCTCCACCGAGCTCCAGAGGGCGATCCACCTGAGGAGGTAGTCAAGGGCAGCAATCGGATCGGCGGACATCGGGGATTGCATGCGCTCGCTCATGAGGGCATGGGTGCCGCTCCGGTGAACGCCACCCTCACCATTCACCTCGATCTCCCCAGTTCGGGCTGGACCTGCAGGGCCCTGAGTGAGGAGGCACGCGCGCTGGATGCCCTTGTGGCCCCTCTCGGAGAGCGCGCACTGCGCGAGCAGATCGGCTACCGCTTCGAGGAGGGTCTCTCCGGCTTGCGCGAGGTCTCAGTGGTATATGGCCACCGGGAAGAGACCTATCACGTCAACCTTCGCGCCAAGATCGCTTGGATGCCCCAGGCTCGAGGCTGGCTCAGCGAAGATCGCTCGCTCAGCAACCTGATTGTGGGTACAATGTTCTCATCTCGGGAGGGAACATGAGCGCGGCGCCGGTAACGGGCTGGAACCGACGACAAGAAGTGCCCGAGCGCGGATGCCATCCGGGAGTACTGGCTGGGCACCACGCGCCCATCGCCTGGAGCTGGGAGACCCTCTCGAAGGCGAACAACTACATGCTTGAATTGAGTCCTCTTATCGGCGAGGACCGCTCAAGCACACTTTTCAGTGCACAATTAATACCTTCTATATTGCCGAAATCCTCGTCACTACATACTCGAAGGGAGTCGAGTCCGACCCCTGATGCGCTATCTGCAGATCCAGCGACGGTGTCTACTCTCCTGCACCAGATCGCCACCTTGCAGGCCAGGATCGAAGCGCTGGAGCGTGCGCAAGTGACAGCGCCATCCACTCAGAGCGCCGTCGAGATTGACGCCTCCGACACCATCCACACCGTCGGACGCTGGCTCGAGGAAAACCGCGAGTCGTACCTGGGGCAGTGGGTGGCGCTTAAGGACGGTACGCTCCAAGGCGTCGGATTGTCGCTGGCAGCTCTCAAGCAGGACCTCGCGACCAGGGGGCGGAGCCTGGGGGGATCATTCGTCACGAAGGTCCTGTAGGGATGACCAGCCTCTCCTTTCAAGGCTGGCTTCCGTACCGGGACCAGTGGAAGGATCTATATCGCGGTCAGAAGGTGGTCGTTGAAGCGCGCGTACATGATCGAGTAGGAGCACCTCTTCGTCTCGACTTCGTCGTGGACACCGGAGCTCCTTGGTGCATCCTCCACCCCGAGTTCGAAGCCGAGCTGAGCGGTGAGCCTGCAGGGGAGATTCGTCACCCAGACCGCATCCTCTTTCATGGGCACCATCTCGAAGGGAATCTCGTCCGCACAGGCTTGCGGTTCGTATGCGACACCGGCGCGAGCGTCGAGATTGAGACAACCATCTTATATCCTGACTTTCCCGACTGGCCCTACCCGAACTTCCTGGGACTGAGCGCGCTCGAGCGCCTGCGCTGGGCGATCGACCCTCACCAGCAGCGCCGACACTTCTACGTCGGCGCGCTCGGATAGCCGACCTGGGCGCGGATGGGTTACCTGCGCTCCCTTCGGGAGATCGCATGTCCTATTACCGCACGCACAAGTGCGACGAGCTCCGCGCGAGCGACGTCGGCAAGACCGTCACCCTGTCCGGGTGGCTCCACATGGTCCGCGACATCGGGGGCATCCTGTTCCTCGTGCTGCGCGACCACTACGGCTCCACGCAGCTCGTGGTCGACCCGCAGAGCGACTTCTACGCCCTCGTGCGCGACACCCGCGTGGAGAGCACCGTCCGGGTCGCGGGCGTGGTGCGCCCCCGCCCCGAGGGCCAGGCCAACCCGAACATGGCGACGGGCGAGATCGAGGTCGTGCTGAGCGCGTTCGAGGTCCTGGGGCCGAGCGACGTGCTGCCCTTCCCCGTCGCGGCCGAGATCAACGCGAACGAGACGGTGCGCCTCAAGAACCGCTTCCTGGACCTGCGGCGCCCGGGCATCCACGACCGCATCGTGCTGCGCTCCAGGGTCATCTCCTACATCCGAAATCGGATGACCGAGATGGGCTTCCTGGAGTTCCAGACGCCCATCCTCACCAGCTCGAGCCCGGAGGGCGCGCGCGACTACCTCGTGCCCAGCCGCGTCCACCCGGGGAAGTTCTACGCGCTGCCCCAGGCGCCCCAGCAGTTCAAGCAGCTGCTCATGACCAGCGGCTTCGACCGCTACTTCCAGATCGCGCCCTGCTTCCGGGACGAGGACGGCCGCGCCGACCGCAGCCCGGGTGAGTTCTACCAGCTCGACCTCGAGATGGCCTTCGTGACCCAGGACGACGTCTTCGCCGCGGTCGAGGCGCTGATGATCGACGTCTTCACGACCTTCTCCAAGCGCCAGGTCCCGCACCCCTTCCCGCGCATCCCCTTCCGCGAGGCCATGCGGCGCTTCGGCATCGACAAGCCGGACCTGCGCTTCGGGATGGAGATCCAGGACGTGGCCGAGAGCATGGCCGCCGTGCCCTTCATCGCGTCGGAGCTGGCGAAGGGCGGGGTGGCCCGCGCGCTGGTGGTCCCCGGCAGCGCCGACCGGCCGCGGCGCTTCTACGACCAGCTCACGGAGTTCGCGAAGCAGCAGGGCGCGGGCGGGCTGGCCTGGGCGGTGCTGGGCGCGGACGGCAGCGCCAAGGGCTCCATCGGCAAGTTCCTGGACTCAGGCGCGGTCGCAGCCCTGCTCGCGCTCCCCGAGAGCGGCCCCGGCGCGGCGGTGCTGGTGGTGACCGGCGAGGAGGACCGGGTCCAGACCGTGCTGGGGCGCCTGCGCAACCGGCTCGCCGCGGAGCTGGACCTCTACGAGAAGGACGTCTTCCGCTTCTGCTGGATCGTGGACTTCCCGATGTACGAGCGGAACCCGGACTCGGGCCAGATCGAGTTCTCCCACAACCCCTTCTCCATGCCGCAGGGCGGGCTCGACGCGCTGAACCACAAGGATCCGCTCGACATCCTGGCCTGGCAGTACGACGTGGTCTGCAACGGGGTGGAGCTCTCCAGCGGCGCCATCCGCAACCACCGCCCGGACGTCATGGTGCGCGCCTTCGAGATCGCCGGCTACACCGCCAGCGACGTGGAGACCCGCTTCGGCGCCCTCTTCCGCGCCTTCCAGTACGGGCCGCCCCCGCACGGCGGCATCGCCCCCGGGATCGACCGCATCGTGATGCTGCTGGCGGAGACCGAGAACATCCGCGAGGTCATCACCTTCCCGATGACCATCGGGGCGCAGGATCTGCTGATGGGAGCGCCGTCGGAGGTGAGCCAGAAGCAGCTCGATGAGCTGCACATCCGTCTGGTGCCGCCGCAGAAGCAGGGCTGATCGAGCCCCGACACGACGAGATGCCGCGATGGAGCCAGCGGATTACGCGGCCCCCATGATCGCGACCGCGCTCCTCCTCCTGCCGCTCCAGGGTCCCGCCCGCGCGGGGACCCTGGAGTACTGGTCCTATGACGGCTACGCCGACGGCGTGTCCATGGTGGACGTGGACGGATGGATCGCCGGCTTCGAGGAGGATCTCTGGGAGGGCTACGTCGGGGGCTCCACCGGAAACGCCTACGTGCTCTCGACCAGCGACAACAACGAGGGCGACTACCCCGGCGACTGGGGCGAGGGCGGGGCGCGCGACAACTGGCTCGTCAACGGGGAGGTCTGGCTGGAGGACGGAGAAGTCCAGGCCACCTTCTACACCCAGGACGACGACACGCTCGGCCTGGTCTGCCGCTTCGAGGACGCGCGGAACTTCACGCTGGCCCTGCTGGGCGACTCGGGCGCCTCCGTCCCCGTGGACCTCAGCGGCCCCTACGCCGCTCTCGTGCGCGTGCGCGACGGCGTCGCGGAGATCCTGGCCTCGGACACGACCACCTACAGCGCCAACACCCTCGGGCTCCTGACCCTCCGCTGCGAGGACGGGGACCTGGCGCTGAAGCTCTGGCAGGACGCCACCAGCGCCGAGGACGGGGCCGACCCCGATCTGCGCCTGCTGGGGACCGACCCCGAGCCCGGCGGGCCCGGCGCCGTGGGCTTCTACGCCTACGACGCGGGCGGCACGACCACCAGCGAGACCTGGACCCTGTTCGGGGCCATCGCCGCGCTCCAGATGGACGAGGACGACGACGCGGTCGCCGACGACGAGGACAACTGCGAGTCGGATGCCAACGCCGACCAGTCCGACCGCGACGGCGACGGGCTCGGCGACGCCTGCGACGAGGAGCCGGGCGAGACTGGCGACCCGGGGGAGACCGGCGATCCCGAAGAGACTGGCGATCCCGAAGAGACCGGGAGCCCCGAAGAGACGGGCTCCCCCGACGAGACGGGCTCCCCCGTCGAGACCGGCTCCAACCAGGAGAGCGCCCAGCCCCAGGAGACCGGGACCCCCGACGAGACCGACCCGCCGGGAGAGAGCGGGCTCCCCCAGGGCTCGGGCCAGCTCTCCGAGCTCCGCACCGGCGGGGGCTGGGCCTGCGCCCACCTCTCCGCGCGCGGGGCCCTGGGCGCGCTCCTTCCCGCGCTGCTGCTCCTGATCCGACGGAGGGCCCGCTGATGCCCCTCTTCGCCGCCGAGCCCCCGCTCCTCCAGGTCGACGTCGGCTGGACCCTGGGCGCCCTGCGCAGCGCCCAGACCGCCGCGGACGACGCCAGCGGCCCGCTCTACCCCGCACCGCTCAGCCAGGGCTGGGACGGGGACGCCTCCCGCGCCCAGGGCCTCGGGCTCGACGCCACGCTGCGCCTGGGGGATCGCCTCGGGGTGGCCGCGCGCGGCCTGGACCTGCGCTACGAGGAGGAGCTCCAGAGCCCCGGCGAGCTCCCCGCCCCGGGCGCCGAGCGCCGCGCCCGCGCCGAGGGCTCGCTCGCGCTCCTGCTCCGCCGCGAGCTGGGCCTGGGCCCGGTCTGGCTGGAGCCCAACGTGCAGATCGGCGTCTGGGGCGGCAGCCTGGTCCTGCACGGCCTCCACGCGGGCGAGGACGGCGGGTTGGAGCCGGAGGTGTACCAGGCCTGGTCGGGCGGCCCGATGATGGGCGCGGGCGCGGCGCTGGGCCTGGGCGAGCGCTGGGAGCTCTCGGCGACCCTGAGCATCGGCGCGGGGCCCGACCTGCGCCCGGCCTGGACGGGCTACGGGCTCGACCTGCGACGGGGCCTCGTGCTCGGGCTCTACGGCGTCGCCGGGCTCCAGTGGAGCAGCCGCGCGCTCGAGCTCTACGGCGAAGACGGCGCCGCCGGCGCGGTGGAGGACCAGCTCGGGATCCTGCGCCTGGGAGTTGGCTACGCGATCTAGTTTTATGCGCCGATCACCGCGCTGCGCCCGCCCCCCGCCCGCCGCGCGTCGGTGAGCGCCCGGTGCGCGCGGGCCAGCAGATCGTGGTGCCCCGCCCGCGTGTCCACGATCCCCGCGGAGAAGCCCACGTCGGCGAGCCCCTGCCCGCGCACCCAGTCCCCGAAGCGCGCCCGCACCTCGTCCACGCGGCGGGCGGCGTCGTCCGCCAGGCAGTCGGGCATGAGCAGCGCGAAGCTGTCCACCCCGAGGCGCCCCACCAGATCCGTGGCCCGCACGGCCCCGCCCACCCGCTCGGTGAGGGCGCGCAGCACCTGATCGCCCGCCGGGGTCCCGTGGGCCGCGTTGATGTTGGCCAGACCGTCCAGGTCCAGCAGCGCGAGCGAGAGGTGCGTCCCCGCCCGCCGCGCCAGGGCCAGCTCCCGCTCCATCGCCCGCAGCAGCGCGCCCCGGCTGCGCACCCCCGTCGCCAGGTCCACCTCCTGCGCCGCGCGCACGGCCCGCACCCGCTGCGCCCAGGCCCGCACCCGCGCCCGCAGCAGCGAGGGCTCCAGCAGCGCGACGTGCAGCAGCTCGTCGGCCGCCGCCATCACCTCGCGCCGCCCTTCGTCCTCCGGCCTCACCAGCAGGAGCATCGGCGTGTCGGCGAACTGCGGGTGCCCGCGCACCACGGCGATGACCTCGCGCCCGGAGACGGTCCCCGCGTCCGGCGCCAGCACGATGAGGTCCGGCCAGAAGGTGTCCAGCGCCACGAGGACGTGCGCCCCGTCCACCACGCGCTGCACCAGCATGTCCGGCCCGCTCAGCGTGGCCCGCAGGTTCTCGGCCACCCCGCGGTCGGCGTGGATCACCAGCACCCGCGAGGGCAGCCACTCCACCACGTCGTCCGTCAGGCGCACCCGCGAGACCAGCGCGCCGATGTCGATGGGCTCGGAGAGCACGCCTGCCGCCCCCAGCCGCGCCGCCCCCAGCCGACCCTGGAAGTCGTGCCGCGAGCCGACCACGTAGAAAGGCGCGGGCGAGGCCAGCCGCCGGAGCCGGGAGGCCAGCGCGGGCGCGAGGTCGGCGCGGACCACGTAGGCCGCCGCCCCGCCCTTGCGGTTCAGGGCCGTCTCCACGTCGGGGGCCGAGCGCACCATCCAGGCCCAGCTCCGCGCGTCCGGCAGGTTCACCCCGATGAGCACCACCGGGTGGAACACGCCCGGAGAGCTGTCGTCCAGGCCGCGGCAGGCGGTGGCGAAGCGGGCCACGGCCTCCCGCGGGCGCCCGGCGCGTACCTCGTCGATGGCCTCCCCCGCCGCCTGGGCCACGTCGGTGACCGCCAGGCTCAGCGCCGTCCCCCGCATCCGCTCCAGCTCGAAGACCAGCGCGTCGGCCACGTCCGCGTCCCGCGCAGCGTCCTGCGCCAGCAGGTCGAGCTCGGCGAGCTGCTGGCTGAGCACGTCGGCGAAGTGGCCTCGCAGACGCTGGCGTGGATCTTCGACCATAGGAGCCCCTGTGGGAGCAGACATCCTTCTCGGGCGACCCGGCCGAGCTGGGCCCCGACGAGATCGCGTCTCCAGCACTCTGCCTGAGGCGCGCGCCGACGTCGAGAGCGACAGCCCGCCGCGCACGTCGCGAGACGCCCGGAGCTCCCCAAAGGCCGTGGCGGAATGAGCATCCACAGGCTATGGAAGAAAACAACCATGCGGCTCAATCGGCCCGGGGGGCCCCTGATCAACGTCGGCGCCATGCGATTCCTGTTGACGGTGGACGCACCGTGGCGGATGCTCCCGCTGATCAGGCGGACCGGCTCTCCATGAGTCAGCGAGAAATCCTTCTGGCGCTCTCCACGAGTCGTTACAGTCGACACCTCGTGGAGCATGCGCTCGACGAAGCCCGGCGCTTCCGCTCCGCGCAGGACGACGTGAAGCTCGACGTCCTCTACGTGATCGAGGACCAGGCCCTCGAGCGCGTGGAGCGCATGGTGGGCGACGAGGGCTTCCTGGGCCTCTCGATGCAGAAGGAGGTCATGAGCGTGCTCGGGGACGAGCACCACCGCACGGCCCTGCGGCGCGTTGCGGAGATCCAGGGGCAGGTGGCCCCGCTCGGCATCCCGATCAGCGTCGAGGAGATCCGCGGCGAGTTCGAGGAAGCCCTCGTCGAGCGCGCCGAGTCGAAGCACTACGACGTGATCCTGATCACCCGGGCGGAGCGCCCCTTCATCACGCGCTTCCTCTTCGGCAGCCAGGACGACAAGGTGGCCCGGCTCTTCCGCGAGGAGAACCTGGGCCGACTCATCATCGACGAGGCCTGAGCGCCTCCTGCGGGCTCCCCGCGAGGTGGACGTCGAGCTGCGGGAACGGGAAGCGCACCCCCGCCTCCTGGAAGGCCCCGAAGATAAGCTCGTTGAGCTGGGCGCGGTGCTGGCTCGAGCGCCAGGGGTCCTCGCTCCACACCGACAGGCTCCAGATCACCGCCGAGTCGGCGAGCTCCCACAGCTCCACCTGCGGCGTGCGCTCGCGGACCCGCCAGTCCACGTCCGCCCCGACCCGCTCCAGCAGGGCGCGCACCTGCGCCATGTCCGCGTCGTAGCTGACGCCCACCTTGATGCGGATGCGATAGACCGAGTCCTTGAGCGAGAAGTTCTTGACCGTGTTCTGCACCAGCGTGCTGTTGGGGATGATCAGGTCCTCCTCGTCGCGGGTGCGGGCGACGGTGGTGCGCATGCGCATCTCGATGACCTTGACCACCCGGCCCTCCACCTCCAGCACGTCGCCGGGGGTGATGGACTGCTCGAGCAGGAGGAAGATGCCCGAGACGAAGTTCTGGGCGAGGTTCTGGAAGGCGAGCCCGATGCCGACGGCGAAGACGGCGCCCGCGGCGAAGAGCGCGCTCAGGCTGAAGCCCGCCGTGTCGAAGGCCACCGCGAAGCCCGCCACCAGCACGACGTAGTGGACCAGCCGCCCCACGGCCTTGATGCTGCCCTCGTCGCGCACGCCGCGGCGCAGCATCGCCGCCCGGAAGCCGCGCTCGGTGAGGATGGAGGCCCACCACGTCACCAGCAGGACGATGGCCAGCAGGATCACGGTCGCCACGGAGACCGGCGTGCCGCCCACCCGGATGAGCTCGATGTTCAGGAACTCCTTTCCGATCCGAAACACGTCCGAGGACAAGTCCACCTCCAGAGGCCCCGGCCTGGACCGCCCCGCCCTCGGGGGCTACATCTCGGCCGTGGACCTGATCACCGATCCCTCGCTCCTGGAAGCCTATCTCAGCGACGCCTCGAACACGCGCGGCCGGGCGGAGGGTCTGCTGCGCCCGCGCTCCGCCGAGGAGGTCGCCGAGTGCCTCCGCGAGGCCCAGGCCCGCGGCGTGCCCATCACCGTCACGGCCCAGCGCACCTCCACCACCGGCGCGCCCGTGCCGGACGGCGGCTGGCTGCTCTCCATGGAGGGCCTGGCCCGCGTCCACGCCCTGGACGACGCAGACGGCGGCGTCATCCTCGGCGAGCTCCAGACCGAGATCGAGGTGGCAGGACGCCTCTTCCCGCCCGATCCCACCTCCCGGAACGAGTGCACGCTGGGCGCCGCCATCGCCTGCAACGCCAGCGGCGCGCGCAGCTTCCGCTACGGCCCCACGCGCCCCTGGATCGAGGCCCTGGAGGTGGTGCTTCCGACCGGCGAGATCCTCTGGGCCACCCGCGACACCCCCATCCCCGCGGGCTGGCCCGTCCCGCGCTGGATCCCGCCCTCCACCAAGACGGCGGCCGGCTATGAGCCCGCGGCGAACCTGCTGGATCTGATGATCGGCCAGGAGGGGACGCTGGGCGTGATCACGCGCGCCCGGCTGAGGCTCACGGCGCTGCCCGCGGGCGTGCTCTCGCTCTTCGCCTTCTTCCCCGACACCGACGCGCTGCTGGCCTTCGTGGCGCGCGCGCGTACGGGCGCCCGGAGGCCGGGGCGCGCGGCGAGCCCAGGCGCGCTGGACCCGCGGGCCATCGAATACTTCGACCGCGCCTGCCTGGAGATGGTGCGCGACCGCGTCCCCGACATCCCGCAGGAGGCCCAGGGCGCGCTGTTCATCGAGGTCGAGCACGACGGCGAGCCGCCCCTGGAGCCCTGGTGGGACGCGCTGTGCGAGGGCGGAGCGCTGGTGGACCACACCATCGTCGCCGAGGACGACAAGGGCCGGCGCCGCCTCCACGCGGTGCGCCACGCCGTCCCCGCCGGGGTCAACGAGCGGGTGGTGCGCAACGGGATGCCCAAGGTCGGCACCGACTTCGCCGTGCCCGACGAGGCCCTCCCCGAGATGATGCGCGCCTACGCCGAGGTGACGCTCCCCAGCGTGCTCTTCGGCCACATCGGGGACAACCACCTGCACCTGAACCTGCTCCCCCGGGACGCGGGCGAGCTCGCGGCTGCGAAGGCGCTCTACCGGGAGCTGGCGCTGCGGGCCGTCTCGCTGGGGGGCACGGTGTCGGCGGAGCACGGGATCGGCAAGATCAAGCGGGATCTCCTGGCGGAGATGGTGGGGCCGGAGACGCTCGAGGCCTTCCGGGCGCTCAAGCGCGCGGTGGACCCGGGGTGGATCCTCGGGCGGGGCACCCTGCTCGCTCCGCCGCCGGAGATCGCGCGGCCGGCTCGCGCGCGCGGCCAGCCCATGTAAGATGTGCAGGACCTCGCCCGTTCTCCTCGCGGGCGGCCAGGGAGGCGCCCGGTGTACGTCCCGGACCCGACTCTTCCAGACCCGAAGCTGGAGCGCGCGATCGTCGCGCGCCTCAAGGACGGGGACCGGAGCGCGGCGGCGCAGCTCTTCGCGTGGTTCTCCGACCGGCTCTACCGACAGGTCATCCTGCCGCGGCTCCCGGTGCGCGAGCTGGCCGAGGACGTGCTCAAGGACACCTTCCGCCTGGCCCTCGAGCGGATCGCCCAGTACGAACCTCAGGATCGAAGCATCTTCTTCTGGTTGCGGCGCATCGCTGTCAACCGCGCCATCGACGTCCACCGCGCGCGGCAGCGCGCGCAGCACCTGGAGGACATCGCCGAGCCCGAGCGTTTCATGGCCGAGGCGCCGCCCGAACCGGACGAGCCCAACGACAAGCTCGAGCTCCGCAAGCAGATCGAGACATCCCTCTCCCGCATGAACGCGCGCTACGCGGAGGCCCTTCGCCTCCGGCTGCTCCAGGACCTCGATCGCGAGGACTGCGCGCGCCAGATGAACGTGACCACCGGCAACTTCGACGTCATCCTCCACCGCGCCTGCAAAGCCTTTCGAGAGGTCTACCCCCCGTGAACGAGCACCGCGAAGCCGAAGCCCTCGCCCGCTGGCTGGACAGCCGGGGCGGGGAGCTGCCCGAGGAGGTCGGAGACGACGTCCTGGCGGCCGCGCTCGCGCTGCGCCCGGATCTGGCGCCTCCCCCGCGGGTGAGCATCGACGACGTGCTGGGCGAGGTCCTGGAGGGCCCGCTGGCGAGGGACGAGGGGGAGGGCGCGCGCCTGGCCGGGTGGCTGGATGAGGACGGGATCCCCGAGGACGCCGACGACGAGGCGTTGGAGGCGATCTTCGCGCTGCGCCCGGATCTGGCGGGCGCCCCGCGGGTGAGCATCGACGACGTGCTGGCCGGGGTGGCATCCGGCCCGCTCAGCGAGCGCGCCTCGGCGAGCCCCGAGCCCACCCTCCCCGCGAGCCTGGGGGAGCTGCCCGAGGCGGTGGTCGTCGCCAACAACGTGCCCGGCGCGCGCCGGAGGCTGCCGGGGTGGTTCATCCCCGGGATGAGCGCGCTGCTGGTCGCGGCCCTCGCGCTGGTGGTCGTGGTCCCCATGAGCGCGCAGCTCCGCTCGAGCCCGTCCGCGATCTTCGCGGAGGCGCCTGCGCCTGAGTCTGCGCCTGCTCCCCCGCCCATGCCCATGGCTGAGGTCGCCTCCCCCAGCCCCGACACTCCGACACAGCCGATGGCCCCACCGGCGACCACCCCCGCGACCGAGCCCGCCTTCGCCGCTCGAGGGGGCGCTGGCCTCGACGCGGCCCCCATCCCTGGCGACGGGGACGCGGAGCGCGCCGCCGTGACCGGCGCCGACGTGCTCGCCGCCGCCGAGCGGCCCGCGGAGGAGAAGCAGGAAGAGGGCGTCAAGGACGCGCCCGCCACCGAGCTGTACCAGAAGAGCGTGACCGAGCTCGACTGGGGCGCCACCGGCGGCGCCACGGCCTCCGGGACCACCCCCCAGGCCGCGCCGCCCGCCCCGAGCGAATACGCCCGCGACGAGGACGACGCCGACGCCGCTGGCCCCGTGATCGCGGAGGCTGAGGAGGTCGAGGCGACGGTGACGGTGTCCAAGCGCTCCACGAGCTCCCGGGAGACGCGCGAGAGCGCGAAGCCGAAGGCGGCGGCAGCGCCGGCGATGCCCACGACGACCTCGACGGCGACAGCGTCCGCGGACAGCTGGAGCGCGAGCGCCGATCGGCGCCGGCAGGCGGACGCGGCCCTGGCGCGCGGCGACACGGACACGGCGGAGGCCTTCCTGAGCGTGCTGACCCGCGATCCCGACCCGAGCGTCGCCGCGCAGGCCGCCCTGGACCTCGGGCGCCTGCTGCTGGACCAGGGGCGTGAGTCGGAGGCGCTGGCGGTGGTGCAGCGCGCGCTGGGGCTCGCCAATGTGCCCCACGCGCTCAACGTGAAGCTGCGCGCGCTCCAGGCGGAGATCGCCCAGTAGACGGCGCCGCGGGCCGACGGGCGCCATCCCGGATACGATCCGCGCATGCCCGTCCCACCCTTCGTCGCGCGATCCCTCGCCGCGTCCGCGCTCGGCGCGGAGGAGGTCGAGCGCCTCGCCTCCGTCCACTTCCATGACGCCGGTCACGGCTACGACGCCTTCGGCATGCACCCGGCCTTCATCGGGCTGGGCGCGGCCATCGCGTCCCCGCTCTACGAGCGCTGGTTCCGCGTGCTCTCGTATGGGGCGGAGAACATCCCCCCGCACGGCGCGGCCATCCTGGCGGCCAACCACTCGGGCAACCTGCCGATGGACGGGATGATGATCTGGATGGACGTGGTCCGGCGGACGGACCCGCCGCGGGTGGTGCGGCCGGTGGCGGACCACTTCGTGCCCTCGCTGCCCTGGATCGGGACCCTCTTCGCCCGCTGCGGGGTGGTGGGGGGCTCGCGGGGGAACGCGCGCACGCTGCTGTCCCAGGGGGAGATGATCATGATCTTCCCCGAGGGCACGCCGGGCATCCTCAAGCCCTGGAAGGAGCGCTACAAGCTGCGCGAATTCCGGGTGGGCCACGCCGAGCTGGCCATCCGCAACTCCGCCCCCGTGGTCCCGGTGGGCGTGGTGGGCGCCGAGGAGCAGATGCCGCAGCTCTTCCTCATCAAGGCCCTGGGCAAGCCGTTTGGGATCCCCGGGATGCCGGTGCCGGCGGTGCCCTTCCCGCTGCCCGTGCGCTACCACATCCGCTACGGCGCCCCGCTGCGCTTCGACCAGGAGTACACGCCCGATCAGGCGGACGATCCGGCGGTGGTGCGCGAGGCCGCCGGGCGCGTGCAGGCCGCGGTCGCCGAGCTCCTGGAGATCGGCCTGCGCGAGCGGAAGGGGATCTTCGCATGATGCTCCCCCAGCAGCGCAACGTGCTCGTGACCGGCGTGGGCGAGCCCATCGGGGAGCGCCTCGTGCGCATCCTGCTGACCGACAGCCGCGTAGGCCACGTCATCGGCGTGAGCGGGCGCGACCCTAGCACGCTGCCCCTCCACGCCGACGACCGCCTCAGCCTGATCCGCGTGGACCTGCGCAAGAGCCGACAGGTCCACGAGCTGCTCTTCGGCCCGGCGCGCGAGCACGGGGTGGACGTGGTGGTCCACACGGCGATGTCGCGCTCGGCGACGGAGGAGGGCGACGGGGTCTACGCCTTCAACGTGGAGAGCGTGCGCAGCCTCATCGAGCTGGGCGAGCGCCACCCCTCCATCCGGCGGCTGATCATCCGCTCCGCCGCGGAGGTCTACCAGCGCCAGCGCGACCTGCCCGTGCTCATTGGCGAGGACCACCCGCTGAACCTCCAGGGCAACGCGCCCCAGTGGGTGCGCGACCGCGTGGAGGCTGACCTGACCTCCTGCACGCGCATGGGGCTGTCCCGCCTCCAGATCGTGGTGCTGCGCATGGCCGAGGTGCTGGCCCCCGGCACGGGCAGCCAGCTCTTCGACTACCTGGAGAGCCCGGTCTGCTTCCGGCCTGCCGGCTACGACCCGATGGTGAACGTCCTGACCATCGAGGACGCGGCCATCGCCCTCTCGCGCGCCATCCACTCGGACGCGCTGGGGGTCTTCAACGTGCCCGGCGCGGACACGCTGCCGCTCTCCGACGCCATCCAGAAATGGGGTCGCCTGGGCATCCCCGTGCCCGGCCCCTGGCTGACCCCCCTCTACCGCTGGAGATCCCGCCTCACCGGCCATGATTTCCGCTACGGGATGAACCGTCGGCGCTTCCACTACTCGGGAATGCTGGACGGCGCGCGCGCCCGCCAGGTGCTGGGCTACGTGCCCTGCCACCCCGTCGCCTGGCCCGTTGCTTAGCCCATCCGCGAGGGTATCTGTCTGAACATCTTGCCCGTGTCGTATATGATGTCGGGGTCTCATGCCGCCGACCCAAGACCCGAACCTGACCGCACCTCTGAAGGGGGGGCGCTACGTGCTCCGGCGCCAGCTCGGCGAGGGCAGCACGGCGACCGTCTACGACGCCTTCGACACCGAGAAGAAGATCGAGTGCGCCGTGAAGATCCTGTCGCCGGCCTTCGCGCTCCACCGGGACGCGCGGGCGCGCTTCGAGCGCGAGGCGGCGACGATGGCGCGCCTGCACCACCCGAACATCGTCGAGGTCTATGACTACGGGCTGGACGGCGAGCGCTTCTTCATCGTCATGGAGAAGGTCGACGGCGAGACCCTGATGGAGAAGGTGGACCGCGAGGGCCCCATCCGGCCGCGGCTGGCGGCCTCGGTGATGCAGCGCACCCTGCTGGCCCTGCACCACGCCCACGCCCAGGGCGTCATCCACCGCGACGTCAAGCCGCACAACATCCTCATCGGGCCGCTGTCGGTGCCCAAGGTGACCGACTTCGGCCTGGCCCGCGCCATGCACTTCGACCAGGCGCTGACCATCCCCGGCGCGGTGATGGGCACCTGGGCCTACATGGCGCCCGAGCAGCGCTACGACTCCGGCAACGTCGACATCCGCACGGACATCTACGCCGCCGGCGCCACGCTCTTCACCATCCTGACCGGGCGCGAGGGCCTGGAGCTGCTCAAGCCCAACCTCGCGCGCGACCCCTTCGAGGGCATCCCCGCCGCGCTCACCGCGGTCATCCGGCGCTCCACCCGCTTCCAGCCCGAGGAGCGCTACCAGACCGCCGAGGAGATGGCCGCCGACCTCGCCGTCGTCCACGCCGCCCTGCCCTCCATCCAGCCGGACGACGAGGCCACCCTGCTCCAGCCCCAGCCCGAGCAGCCCATCCCCGTCCCGCTCAAGGAGTTCAGCCACCTCGAGCAGGTCCGCGAGGAGCTCACCGGCGCCCGCCGCTCCCGCAAGCGCGCCCCGCGCACCCGCGACCCCGAGGCCGAGCAGGGCCCGCAGAACACGAAGCCCACGCCCCCCGCGAAGTCCGCCCCCACCCCTCCGGCCGCCGCCAAGGCCGCTCCCGCCGCCAAGGCCGCCTCGAAGGCTCCCTCCTGGCAGCGCTTCCTCATCCTGGGCATGGGCGTCGGCGCCGGCATGGGCGTCCTGATGCTCGGCGTCCTCTGGCTGGTCTGGCGCTTGCTCCTCGCGCCATCCTGATCCGGGCGCCGACGAGAAACATCGCGTGGAACCACCGCCAGAGATTTAGGATAATCCGCAATTATCCCCAGCGCGTCACAATTTGTCTCAGCGGGCGAGCATGACAGCTTCGTGACGTGCTATATCCGACGGGCTTCAACCCCGATTGGAGGAGCACACAGATGACGTTCCGCACCCTCATGGTTCTCGCCTCGACCCTCGCTCTCCTCGCTCTGTCCGGCTGCAAGGACAAGGGCGGCACCGACTCCGGCGCCGCGCAGCCCGTCCAGGTCGGCTGATCAGAGCGAGGTCGGGCTGGGGGCTCGCTCCCAGAACCACCACAGCCCTGCAGGGTTCGCCCGGCAGGGCTTTTTTCTTTCCCGAACCTACGCTCTCCGAAACACATCCACCTCGATGATGCGGATGCCCTTCACCCGCACATCCGTCGCCAGCCGCGCCCGCGCCTTCACCACGCGCCCCTCGCGCTCCAGCTCCCTCAGCCGCGCCGCCACCACATCCACCGCCCGTCGCCGCCCCAGCACCTCGCTGCCCGCCTCCCGCTCCAGCGCCTCCCGCGCCTCCACCGGCAGCCGATCCACCACCTGAATCGCCGACAGCCCCCCCTGCAGCCGCGCCGACACCCGCTCCCGCCACGACCGCGGCTCCAGCGCCCCCAGGATCACCCCGTCCAGCTCCCGCACCTCCATCGCCGCGCCCTCAGGATGACCCTAACAGCGCCGCAGACCTTGTCCTGGCCGACGACAGGATCCGGGTTCCCCGAACGCGGCTGGGCCCCGAACAGGATCCGGGTTCCCCGACGGCGGCTGGGGCGACGGAGACCGGTCTGGGCTCCGAGGCCGAGGGGGGCCGAGGGGGCGGGCTCGCGACCGGGTGTTCCTCGCTGTCGCTCGGCCACCCTGCGC
>CAZTOW010000047.1:0-77054 GCA_964615375.1 uncultured Enterobacterales bacterium | reverse complement strand
CGACGACGAGCAGTGAGAACTGCGCGAGGTTGGCGCGCAGGCCGAGGGTGGGCGGGTTTGATTTCATAATCAATAGATTACTTGATCATGTCTCCAACGGCAAGCCCAGCGCGCGCCACTCTGGCGGGCCGTCCTCCAGCCGGTGCGCCTCGATGCCGTTCGCGCGCAGGATCTGGACCGCCTCGACGGCGTAGACGCAGTACGGCCCGCGGCAGTAGGCGACCACCTCTTGACCTTGGGGCAGCTCACCCAGGCGGCGCTCCAGCTCATCGACTGGGATCGAGCGCGCGCCCGGCAGGTGCCCGGCCTCGAACTCCTCGACCGGGCGCACGTCGAGCACCGTGACCTCTCCCGAGAGGACCCGGCGTCGAAGCTCGTCTCTGTCCACCTTCTCCAGGGCGCCCATTGACGAAAGAAAGGCCCGGCGGGTGGCTTCGACCTCGGCGAGGCGGCTCTCTCCGAGCGCCCGGAGTCGCTGCCAGAGCGCGGCCACGTCCTCATCGGCCAGCCGGTAGCGCACGTAGAGACCGTGCTTCTCGGTCTCGACCAGGCGGGCGGCGCGCAGGACCTGGAGGTGCTGGCTGGCGTTGGCCATGCTGAGCTCAGCGGCATCGGCCAGCACCTCGACGGTGCGCGGACCCTGGCCGAGCAGATCGAGCAGCTCCAGCCGCTTCGGGCTGGCCAGCGCCTTGCCGATGCGCGCGAACTGCTCGTAGAACGTGTCTTTGAACTGGCGCTTGGGCGTCGGAGCGGGAACGTCGTTGGGCGGCGGGGATGACTTCATGATCGATAGATTACTAGATCAGTCCAGGCGCGCAAGCTCGGCTTACGTGCGTGAGGTTGGCGAGACGAGCTTCGCGCATGAGGGCGCGATGGCGCCACCGCTCAGGTGGGCACCAAGGCGTGCGACTACGAGCGAGGTCCGCCGCGCGCCGCGAGACGAGTGCCGCGCAGTGGGACGGTGACGGGCGTGACCGTCGAGGCAAGCGGGCGAGCAGACGGGACGGGGCCGTGGCGCCCAGCTACCTTATAGACGGGCACCGCGAGGTGGGCACGGTTTAGCGAGTGAGGGCTCTTTGGCGGGCCAAATGGGGAATGGGACTGATATCCGTCGCCTGAACAGGTGACCCGGTAGTGGATGTGGAGACCTCCTGGGGACAGGGTGACCTGCTCCAGGAGCTGGTCGAGGGCCTCGCGTCGGGCTTCGAGGGGGCGGTTGGTCCAGGCTTCGAGGACGGCCGTGCGGAAGGCTTCGAGGTCGAGGGAAGAGGAGGGCGGGGGTGGCGTGCCGGTGGGCAGGGACGCGAGGCGGAGCTTCGCGTGCTCGCGCTGGGCGCGGAGCGGGGTGTTGATCGCGATGGCGTCGGATTCGTCGAGGAGGCCGGAGACGACCTGAGCGGCGGTCTGGCGGATGCGACGGTCGAGATCGGCGATCTGGGCTTCGAGGGTGGCGCGGGCCTCGGTGTTGGGGTCGGACGGGGTGGTGACGAGGGCGGCGCGGGCCTCGTCGGCGAGGGTCTGGAGGTTCTCGGGCGTGAGGATCTGCGACTCGATGGCGTCGAGCACGAGGCGGTCGAGCTTCTCTACGCGGATGGAGATGCCGGGGCAGGAATTGGTGGACTCGATGCGGCTGGAGCAGTTGTAGAGGTAGGTGCGTTTGTTTGGCTGGCCGCCCGGGTTGACGCGGATCCGACCGCCGCAGGTGCCGCAGCGGAGCCAGGGGGTGAGCAGGCCGTGCTCGCCGGTACGGATGGGCTCGGCGCCGCCGCGCTGGCCGTCTTTGCGGGCCCGGTCGCGCAGGGCGCCGATGGCGGCGGCGCGGGCGAAGTCGGCCTCGGAGATGGCGGCGGGGTGGGCGTCGCGGGCGACGATCTCGCCGTCGTAGACGATGTGGCCGGCGTAGAGCGGGTTGCCGAGGATCTGGACGACGTGCTTGGCTCGCCAGGTGCCGGCGAGGCGCTCGCGGGGCACGTCCTCGCGGCTGGGTGGGGTGACGCCTTCCAGGGTCAGGCGCTCGGCGATGCGCTTCGATCCGTCGTGGCCTTTCAAGTAGTCGGCGAAGATGCGCTGGACGGTCTCGAAGGCGGCGCGGGTGTCGTCGGTGACCTGGAGGCGGGAGCCGCCTTCGCCGGGGACGGTGGCGTAGCCGAAGGGGGCGTGGCCGTAGACCCAGAAGCCGCGTTCGGCTTGCGACCGCATGCCTCGCTGCACGTTGCGGGAGAGCTCTTCGGAGTAACGCTCGGCGAGCCAGGCGAGGATGGGGCGGATCAGCTTGCGGAAGGACTTGTCGCCCCCATCCGGCTCGGTGAGCGAGAGGATGTCGATGTCGGCTTCGTCGAGGGTCGCGAGGGCGCGGAGGCAATCGAACATGTTCCTGGCGATGCGGGAGAAGGCCCAGACGTAGAGACGGTCGATGGGTTGGATCCGGCTGCGGGTCCGACCCTGACGGGCGTCTCGCTGCGCTTCAGCGCGGCGGAGGAGATCCTGGTAGGACTTGCGCTTCTTGGCCGAGCGGCCCGAGAGTCCCTCGTCGATGAACCAGTTCTCCGGTGGGATGATCACGCCGTCGGCCTGGGCGCGGCGGGTGATCTCGTCGCGCTGTTGATCGATGGACTTGTCCTGGCGAGGGTCGCTGCACCGCAGGTAGGCGGCTCCGATGATGGGCATAGGTGCTCCTGAGATATGCAGGATGTAGTTGACATAATCAGACGACGCACGCAAGGGGGCCGCTCACGATTGGCGAGCCTGGGCTCCCGGCCTCGCCCGCATCAGCGCGGTCTCCAGGTCACCGAGGGTCATCGCGCTGGCCCACGCGCCGAGGGTGGGCACGCCGGACCACCCCAGCGCATCGCCGACGGTGGGCACGCGAGGCCGAGCGCGAGCTGCCTCGGCGAGGGCGTGGAGAAGACTGAGCAGCAGGAGCCAGCCGGCGTCAGCGTCGAGCGCTCGGTGGCCCAGCTCATGGAGGTGGCGTGCCGGATCCTGGTTCGCTGCGAGAGGGAGCGCGACCACAGGCCGGTTTGCGCCGCCCGCTGGCCACATCTCGATCCGTGGCTCGCCGGCTGCGCCCGGGGATGGATCCCCTCGCCAGCCCTGTGGCCCGTGGAACGCCAGCCAGCCTGGCGCCTCGACCTGGGACAGCGTCACCGTCCACGACCACCCCGCCCGCGTCTCCTCGCACATCTCCTGTACCAGCCGACCTACTGCACGCATGTTGTCCTCCGTGTGACCTGAGATCAGGTTACCCAGAGTAAGAGCCTCTATCAATCTCTCAGAGAGAATTTACATGCCCGAGACCCTGCACCGTGGACCTCGCTACGTTCAAGTCGAGCTTCTCTCCGACGCGCCCGCGAGCAGGGTGCTCATGCCCGAGCTGCTCGGTCGCGTCTTCTACCTCGCTCGCCGGGCCGTGGACGGGTCTCAGACTGAGGTCGCCGACCTGTCCTACCTGCCTCCCTCGACCGTGAGCAAGCTGGAGCTGGGCGCCGTCAGCGCCGCCGTCTACCACCTCGACGCGCTCGCCAACGCGATCACGAAGATCGCCTCCCAGGCGAAGGTCCCCGGTCCTGTTCGCTGGGATGGCTGGGAGTTCCACCACATTGCCGCCCTCATCGCCGACGCCCTCGACTCGGCCGGCTACGCCTGCCTCTGGGAGCGGTCGGACCTCGTGCCCGAAGACCACCCCTGCTACGTGCGGGGCCGCGATCTCACCGCGCTGGTCCGACGCCACTGGCCCGACAGGTACCGGTCCCGCCTGTAGCCGTCAGTCCTCGACCGGCCCGCTCAGCCCCGCGGGCTCGGGCGTCTCGGCGGCCTCCGAGTGGTCCTTGTGGACCGGCCTCGGAGATTACGCGCTCGGTGACCTCGTTCAGGTAGGCGCGCAAGGACTCGCTCAACGCGAGATACTCGGGCCAGAGCGTCTCATCGACGAAGCGGCGGGGAACGCGGACCATGACGGTGGTGTACCGCTGGCGCGGGTAGCGGTAGGGACGCAGCTCGTAGCGCCGGAGCAACGCCAGGAAGAGCTTGCGTGCCCACGGGTCAGCCATGGAGAAGCGGTACTCGACCGGTGGGTCCTGGACCGCGACCTTCTGGAGCCGCTCGCGGATGCGGTCCATCGCGTTGGCGGCGGCGGCCCGTTCGCCTGGTGTGGTGGCGCCCGCGTGGAGTGCCTCGATGCGCAGGAGCTTCTCGATGAGGGCGCGCTCGTCGGTGATCGGCATCTCTGCTGGTCCTTCCGTGATCGGGGCGGGTGCTTCTAACGCTATCGGCGGCGCGCCGCCCGTTGAGCGGCCGTCGGCCGCCGATGCGTTGTAGGAGGTTACTGCATTGCAGTTACTGACGTTTATCCGTTGGACAGCGCGACAAGGACGGTCAATCCAAGATAATTTGCCATGTCTCGTCCTTCGTAGCCACCGCGCCCGGCGCGGTAAGTGCGTTGTCACGCCTTCCGCCATGCTCCTGAGCCACTGCCGCAGCACTGCGGTAGATAGGATGAACCTGCTCAACCGCGCGGCGATAGGTCCGGCCGGACAAGACCCGAACATGACAAGCCGTCGCCCGTGAGCTGCTTCCCCGGCAGCGCCCCCCGAGGTGCACCGGCACCTGCGCCGCCGCGATGCCCCTCGCGAGCATGTGCAGCGCCCACCACCAGGCCGCGCTTCCAGTGCCCGCGCGCTCACCGAGACCTCGCGCACGTCACTCACGGTCCCGAAACCCGCGAGCCCCACCACACCCCTGAACAGCCATCCCCTCTCGCCGCCGCCGCCGGGCTCCGCCGCTCTCGGCGACCCCGTCTGGAGGACCTACCCTGGCCGCGCCTCACACAGCGCGGGCGCAATTAGGCGCAGGGTGCTCGACGAACTACCTGTCGAGCCCCGAGGTAGATCGCCAGCATGAACCCCTTCTCCCTCCTCCTGGACGGTGGTGCAATCCGCTTGGAGTGGCCCGCGACGCTCGGGCTGGACCTGCCGACGCTCACGCTCGTCTTCGACGACGAGGGCGACGATCTCGACGACGAGGATCGCGCAGCGCTGCACGCGGCCATTGAACGGTCGTTAGCGCAGCTTGAGCGCGGGGAGAGCGTTCCGGCCGAGGAGGTGCTCCGCAAGTTGGAACTGCGGACCGGTTCGCGCCGCGTCAGGCGCAAGCCCCGACCGGATCCGGCCGCCGTCGAGGCGCGCTTCGGGCCGACGCTGCTGGCACTCCGGGGCGGCAAGACGATCCACGTCCACGAGGGTCGCTTCGTGCTCCTGGAGCCAGAGGAGAACTTCGCCGACATGGAGCCCAGGCCCATGGTGCTCTACGACGAGTCGGACACGTTGACGGCGGACGCGCTCGCCGAGGTGTCGGCCAGGGTCATCGGCTCGTTCGAGAGCGCGCTCCGCTCACGCTGACCCACATGGCGCGCCGCCCCGCAGGCAGCGTCCACCGATTCATCACCGCGCCAGATCACCCGTGCAAGTAGGAGTCGACCCACTCCTGGTGCTCGCCGACGAGCCGCTCACAAGGCCCAGCCCCCCCGCGCTTGTTGACCGAGGAGCTGGTAAACAGCACTGCGAGTCGTCTGTTGCCCCGGTACAGCTCGTGCCGGGTCGCGAACGGACCTCCACGTACCCGCTCCGGCTTCGGGCCGAACCGCCAGCCCGCCTTGCTGGCGTGTCGCGCGACGTGCTCGTGGGCATAGCGCGCACCCGTCCCGCTGCCTGAGAGCATCACCACCCTGGCGTTCAGGGCGAGATCCAGCGCGGCGAAGAACAGCTCCGCATCGGCGTCGGCGAGGGCCAGGAACGCGGCGCGCTCGGCCTCGCCGATGGTCCGGGTAGCTCGGCAGACCAGATCGAGGTGCGCGAGGCCGGCGCCGTAGCGGAGGCCCAGGTCGAGGAGCGGGCACTCAGAGCGCTCGAACCAGGGGTGGGGCGGCACACCTGCGTAGGCGAAGTACCCGAGCAGGCGCTCGGCGATCGCGTCAGCGGGCAGCTCGACAGGCCAGGACCGCGCTCGAAGCTCGTCCGCAGAGGGGTTCATCGCCACGGTCAACGCCAAGGCGGTGTCGATGGGCCCGAAGAAGGAGATCGGGTGCCAGGCCGGGCAGCTCGCAGGGAGCAGCTCTGGGAACGCGCGGCGCACCCCATCGGAGCGGGCCTGCGCGTCCGCGATCAGCGCGGCGATGGCGGGGTGACTCAACACGGTGAGGCTCTATCGTGCGCGCTGTCCGGCTGGACGCGGGAGGTGCGTCTCACCCGCTGTGACTGAGCCAGGTGCTACCCCGAGTGGTTCAAGTTCACCAAAGATCGGTGAATTTGAACCACATCGCCGCCATACGGTGAGTCTGCACGCCCTTCCCGGGCCAGAACCTCCTCACCCAAAGCCCTGGCACGTCTTCTGCATTAATCTCCCGCAAGGAGGTTGCGTGTCCCGCCTGTATTACATGTCCTTGCCTGGGATCGGCGCCTGGGACGCCGCGCTCAAGGAGTCGGGCGCGCAGCTCGCGCCCTACCGCTCCTACCTGATCACCGCGCGAAAGGCGGCGGAGCAGCGCGCCCTGGTGCTGGCCTGGAGGCTGCCGACCCCTGACGAGCAACGGGCGCTCGATCAACGCCTGCGCGCGGAGCACGACGAGAGGGTGCGGCGGCTGGCCTCGGCCACACGGCGCCGGGACCGTCTCCCTCCCCCGCCTCTTCCGACGGGCACCTGGGTGGTGCTGGAGCCGCCGCCAGGGCGCGCCGAAGAGCCCGAGACGACCTTCGACGCCTTCCTCAAGGCCGAGAAGGTCTACGAGCGCCTCCAGTGGAGTGACGAGAACGTCGTCGAGCGCGAGGCCGCGGACGAAGAGGCGCGGGCGCTGCTGCTCTCACGGCCGCCAAAGCCCATCGAGCCCCCCAAGGACGACGAGGGGCACGAAGGCCATGGCGCCCGCCGGTACGGCCCGTTGCTCTACCTGCGCCCGAACACCTGGACGCTCGACTGCCAGAAACGCGCCCTGGAGAAGCTGGAGGACCGCCCGCCTCCACGGCTGGCGCCGCTGCTGCGCCTCGTGTCGACGCGACCGACCTGGCCCGAGCCGGAGGAGTGGGAGATTGAAGAGCATGAGTGGGCCTTCCTCCAACGCGGCCCGGATGGCCGCCTGCGCGACGGCACCGAGGAGCAGCGCGTGTTCGTCGCGCGTGTGCTCGGCACACCCGACTTCGCGGTGCTGGAGGGGCCACCGGGCTCGGGCAAGACCACCGCGATCTGCGAGCTCATTGTACAGCTCGCGCGGCTTGGACAGCGCGTCCTGCTGGTCGCGTCTACCCACGTCGCGGTGGACAACGTCCTGGAGCGACTGCTCGCCTGGCAGGACGAGGCACCCGGCCCCGGGGAGCCCGCCCGCGAGAAGCTGGTGCTGCCCATCCGCATCGGCGACGAGGCCAACGTCACCTCGGAGGCGGTCAGCGCCTGGACGCTCGGCCACCTGCTGCGCACCTGGCGCTATGAGATCCTCGACCACCTCGACCGGCCCGAGGGTGGCGCCCCCGCCGGAGACGCCGCGCGGGCGATCCTGAAGGAGGCGCTCAACCGCAAGGGGCCGGAGTCGGCGCTCGCGCGCCTGCTGCTGGAGTCGTCCAACCTCGTCTGCGGCACGACCATCGGCATCCTACAGCACCCGGCCATCAAGGCGGAGGACAGGTGGTGGCGCAACTACCATACTCTTCATGAACCGCCACGGACCGAGTGGCTACTCAAAAACGCGCTGCCATCATTCGAGCCCTTCGACGTGATGATCCTGGACGAGGCGTCCAAGACGACGTTGACCGAGTTCCTGGTCCCCGCCTCCTTCGCGCGTAAGTGGGTGGTCGTAGGCGACATCCGGCAGCTCTCGCCCTATGTCGAAGAGCAGGACCTCGCCGAGAACCTGCGCGGCCTGCTGCCGCCGGAGGTCGCCCGTGCCGCGGTCCACACCTTCCTGGTGAGCGAGGTCGTCCGCCCTGGCGACCGGCAGCGTGCGCTGGTCGGCGTGACCAGTGCGGAGGAGGCCAACCTGTTCGCCGAGGAGGCCACGGCCCGTGGCGTCCACGCCCTCGATCTCACGCGCGCCGAGCCCATGACGCTGCGCGGCGTGCCTGACGCGGTCCCGGAGCTCCTGTACGCCGATCTGATCTACGGAGCGCCCGACACGCTCGCGGCCTGGGAGCACCGACTGCCGGGCGATCTGGTGGCGACTGGCGGGCGTCTCCCGCCGCTCCCCCAGTGGGAGGGGCATCGAGACGCGCTCGACCAGCGGGTCGCCGAGAATCCGCTCGACTGGGCGGACGAGGTCGCCTGGCGGCAGGTCCGCGCCTACGAGCTGCGGCAGAACCCCGCAGATCAGGCCCGGCTGCTCACCGAGCTGGCGGCGCTGGTGCCCACCACGCTCGGGGACTGGTACTTCCGGTATCGCAATATGCGCCCGCGTGAGAGCCGCGATGGCCATGTGCAGACTGCCGCCGAGCTGTTGGAGGCCGACCTGGCCAACGTGCGCCGGGTCGCCATGCCCTCCATCTTGGAGATCCTCCAGCGCGGCGCGGGTAGCCTGGGCTGGGACCAGGAGACCGCACTGACCCACGGCTTGCCCGAGTGGGCGCTGACGACACGCATGATCTCGCTTCAGTTCCAGCACCGCATGCACGACGAGATCTCCGCCTTCCCGCGAGAGGCGTTCTACGCAGAGGACGGCCTGTTGAACAACGCCGCGGGCATGGCTGAGGCGCGCGCCTGGAGCTACCCGCGCTATGCCTCTCGCGGGGTCTGGCTGGACATCCACCCCCGGGAACGCGGGCGGCGCGGCTCGAAGAACACCAACGTGGCCGAGGCGGACGCGGTGATGGAGGAGCTGCACCAGTTCGTGAACTGGGCCCAGGGCGAGCCCCGTCCGGGTCGAGACCCCGACGCTCCCTGGGAGGTCGCGGTCCTGACCTTCTACCGCGGTCAGGAGGCGGAGCTGCGGCGCCGCCTCCAGCGCGAGTCCGGTTTGCCGGGCAACACGCGCAACTTCCGGCTGCCTCGCGGGCGCCACCGCGTGCACGTCACGCTCTGCACCGTGGACCGTTTCCAGGGCCACGAAGCCGATCTCGTGCTCCTGTCTTTCGTGAAGTCGGGCGGCGCCGTGGGCTTCCTCAACAGCCCGAACCGGCTCAACGTGGCGCTGACCCGCGCCCGGTACCAGGTCGTGCTCGTCGGTCACCGCGCGGGCTTCGCCTCCGAGCGATGCAGGTCCGAGCTCCTTCGACGGCTCGCCAGCTCTGAACACTACGCCCACAACCTCGGATGGGGCAGCCGATGATCCGCCTTCAACGAACTGTATCCATCAACGCCTTCGACACGGAGGCCACCGTCGCGGTCGGCCGGGATCGCCCCGAGTTCCTCGCCGTGGCGCGCCTGGCCGCGGACCTGGATCGCCCCATCGGGGCGCGCGACGTGCTGCGCGAGCTGCTCGGCAACCGGCCCGAGGTGGTCGGCTGGAAGGTGATCGACCGCTGTGTCGCGCTCGGGCTGCTGGAGCGAGAGGGTTTCAGCGGACCTGCCGCGCTCTCGGCCTCGGGCCGGCTCGCGTTGGAGCACGGCGCGGTGCTCGTGCCGGAGGAGGGTACCTGGCGGCTGTACTATGTCGAGGATCCGCTCATCCCGGAGGTGTTGATCCACGCCGAGCGCGTCGAGGGCGCATCCGCCCGGGACGAACGAGGGGCGCTCGCCGAGGCCCGCAAACGCGGCGATGGGCGCCCTGCGCGACCAGCGCCTCCCCCAGGACCGCTCGCTCCGACGGTGGGGGCCGCGCCGCGCGCGTCGGCTGCCCGGGGCTACCTCTTTCAGCTCTTCCACCTGGCGCAGGGCGGCGCGGAGGGCGAGGCGGCTACGGCACGTCTGGAGCTGGTCTGGGAGCAGGAGCCGGTGCTGCGGCTGCACGGGATCCTGCCCGTCCCCGGTGAGGGACCTGGGCTCAAGATCGACGCGTACCTCGACCTCCCCGAGGTGCTCACTCGAATTTCCCGCGATGCCCTGTGGACGGCGCTCGCCTCCCACGGCTCCGGCGTGAGCACGGCCGACCTGCAACGCTGGCGTGCGCAGGCCGGCGCGGCCGTGTTGCCCGTGCGCTTCGCGGATCTGTCCGAGGGCGCAAGGCGCGCCTTCGCACAGGATCTGGCCATTCCTGCCAGCAAGTGGGACAAGCTCGGCAGCTTCGAGGCGACGAAGCTCCCGGACGTGCGCCTGGTCCCGGGCTCGGACGCGGACGCGCAGAGCTGGTTCGAGTGGCTCCAGTGGGAGGAGCTCGCGGCCTACGCCACGCCGACGCAGCTGGACGGGCAGGCCCGCGCCCTGGCGGCCCGCTTCCCGCATCACCGCCCGCGTCCGCGCTCCCCCGCAGAGCTGCTGGCGCGGGCCCGAACCGAGCGCGGAGATCGCGCTTGGAACCTGCTCGCCCCCTTTGATCTCGGCCTCTGGAGCTGACCCATGATCACGCCCTTGAAGCGTAGCGCTGTCCTGGATCTGACTGGAGAAGCCCTGCCCGCAGGCTGGGCGCGTCGGGCGCCCACCCAACCCGAGACGCTGGAGGCGCCCGCCCCTGGCCTCTGGCGCACCGGGCCCGAGCTGCGTTTCCGTGCGGCGCTGGTCGCGGGCCTGGACGCGGCGCGCGAGGTCGCGCTCGTGAGCTCATTTCTGCTCGCCGATACCACGCTGGCCGAGGCCATGCGCCGCGCGGCCGACCGGGGCGTGCGGGTCTACGCACTCACCGCGTCGAAGCAGCGCCTCGGCAAGGTGCTCGGTGATGACGACGAGTTCGACCGGAGGATGGCGGAGGAGCACGAGAAGTTGCTCGACGGCCTCGCCGGGCGTGTGCTGCTGCGCTCGGCGGACCACCTGCACGCCAAGTTCGTGGTGATCGATCCCGGCCCCGGCGGGCGCGCCTGGCTCAGCACCGCGAACTTCAACCGGGCGCTGCGCGACAACATGGAGCTCGGCGTCGAGCTCGACGCCGGGATGGCGAGCAGCCTCGCGGCGCACTTTCGCTGGGCCTTCTGGCGAGAGGCCGATCAGGAGCTGCGCGCGCCGGGACGGCTGCTGGCGATCAAGCCACCCCCTGCGGAGCCGACGCGACCAGACGGCGCGGGGCCGGTGCGCGGGACGCTCAAGGACGGAACGGCGCTGCGCGAGGCCGTGATCGCGCTGATCAGCGGCGCGAGACGCGAACTGCTCGTCTCCAGCTACAGCCTCGATCTCGATCACGCGAGTGTGGCCACGCTCCTGGAGGCGCGACGCCGAGGGGTGGCGCTCACCGTGCTGACGCGCCCCCGCAAAGTCGTAGCTCGCGTGGCGGCGGCGCTGGCGGGGGCGGGGGCGCGCGTGGTGGGGCACGACAAGCTGCATGCCAAGGCCATCGTGGCGGACGGCGCCGCGCTGGTGATGACCGCGAACCTGGAGGCCGCCGGGCTCGATCGGGGCTTCGAGATCGGGGTTCAGCTCCCGCCCGCGGCCGCGCGCGCCGTCGACGCCACGTTGCGTGCGTGGGTAGACGCCTTCCCCTGGGAGTACCGCTCCGGTCTGACGCGCGGCGCGCACACGGGCGAGCTCCTCCCGGCCGACGCCGCGCTGAAGGACGGCGTTGTGCGCGTCGTCGCCACCCAGAGCCTCTCGCTACCGCCTGTCACCGCGCGCGACGCGCTGCAGCTCGACGCGGCGCCCGCCCCGAAGCTGACGCCTCCCCCGGCTCGCGCCGAGCTTCCGCAGAAGATATCGTTCGCCTGGGAGGTCCAGCCGCCCGTGCTGCCCAAGGACGCCAAGGAGCGCTTCGAGATCTTCGAGCGGGAGGAGCCCGGCAAGGATGGTAAGCCCCACAAGGTCCAGGAGCGCCGCCCCTACCGCCCGCAGGTCTTCGAGCGGGCCAGCGAGGTGTTCGTGAAGCTGGAGCGCGCGGAGGACGCCGAGAACGCCCGACGCCTCGCCGTCCGCCTCGGTGGGGTCGTCGTCGTATGAGCCGGCTGTCGGCCCCCGAGGGCGAGGCCATCCTGATCTCGTGGATCAGCGTGAACGCCGGAAGCGCGCCGCTGCTCAGCGCGCTGGACCAGCCGAGCCCCTTGTACGGCAGGATCTCCAGGCTCTACCTGCTCTGGCGGGACGCGCCGGGCGCGCCGGATCGGGAGGTGCTGTCCAAGACCCGCGACGAGCTCCGCCACGCGCTGGACCGCTTCGCGCCGGAGACCGTCGACCGGCGCTGGCCGACGGAGTCCGCGCCCACGGACCACCTCCAGATCCGCCGCTTCGTCGAGGCCCAACTCAAACGAATTCGCGCCGATCACCCTGGAGCACACCTCTACGTCCACCTCTCGCCCGGCACCCCTGCGATGCACGCGGTCTGGCTCGTCCTGTGCGCGACGGGCTTCGTGGCCGGGCCGGTGACGATGATCCAGGGTACGCCTCGGGAGAAGCGGGACAGCCGCGCCTCGCCCATCGAGGCGGTACCGATCGAGGTGGACACCTGGCTGCGTCGACACCGCGCCTCGCGGCCCGTCGCGACCTCCACCGACGACGACGGCGGGCTCTGGGATCCCGATGCGTTCACGCCCCATGGCGCCATGCGGCGCGCCATAGACCAGCTCCTGTCCTGGGCCTCCCTGCCCGCGCCCGTGCTGCTGCTCGGTGAACGTGGGACCGGCAAGAGCACGCTCGCCAACGTGCTGCGCGCGGCGGGCCCCTTCCAACGCCACGAGGGTGGAAAGGTGGCCGAGCGCTGGCCTTCAGCCGTCTGTGGGCAGTTTCGAGGCGACCCGCAGATGGCACGCTCCGAGCTGTTCGGCCACGAGCGAGGGGCGTTTACCGGCGCCAGCCAGGCCCGCGATGGGCTGCTCAAGCAGGCGGACGGCGACAGCCTGTTCCTGGACGAGATCGCCGATCTCGACCGCGACACACAGCGCCAGCTCATGCACGCGCTGGAGGGGCGCGGTTTCCGGCCGGTCGGCGGGACCCGCACGATCACCTCGAACTTCCGGCTCGTCTGCGCCACCAACCGGCCGCTCGCCGAGCTGCGAGGCGGGTTGCTCGACCACGACCTCTTCGACCGCTTGTCCACGTTCACGTTGACCGTCCCGCCGCTGCGGGCCTGCCGCGAGGATCTCGGCGTGTTCTGGGGCGCGACGCTGCGGCGCGTGATGTCGAGGGCCAGCGTCGAGCCGGCGCGCTGGACGCCCCTGGTCGAGCACACGTCGCTGGTCGCGCGCCTGCGCGCGTCGCCGCTGCCGGGGAATTTGCGGGACCTGCAGCGCGTCGCCTGGCACCTCGCCGCCGCGCTGCGCAACGACCTGCCACTGGACGACGCGGTCGAGCGCGCCGTGGACGCGCTCGGATCCGAGGCGACGGCTGGAGCTGACGCGCTGCCCTCCTTGGACGAGCTGCGCGCGCAGCTCCCGCTCGACCATCCCCTGCCATCGCGTCTGGACGCGCTGCGGGCGCGTTGGATCGAGGCCGCCCTGGCAGAAGGTGGCAACCGCTCGCGCGCCGCGGAGCTGCTGGGCGTGAAGCGAGAGACGCTGAATTCGTGGATTCGGAGCGGCGGAGGTCCAAGTGCGCCGGAGGGCGGTGAGAATGAACCGGTAGCGGATAATTCCAGACGGACAGGTGGACGAATGAAGGGATTTTTACGCGAGTGATGAGCTTGGAATGAGGCTTGCTCTCCTCTGGGGCCTCCCCCGGAGGTCCAATGCCCCTCGCCATCCCTGCGGTCAACTACCACCTGTTCAAGCCCTGTGACGCTGCCTGTCACTTCTGTTTCGCCACCTTCCGCGACGTGGAAGGGCGGCTCGCGCTGCCGGACGCGCGCCGTCTGCTCGGCCTGCTGCGCGACGCGGGCGTGGAGAAGCTGAACTTCGCCGGCGGTGAGCCAACGCTGCACCCGGACATCGGCGAGTTGGTCGCGCTCAGCCGCGCGCTCGGTCTGGTCACCAGCATCGTGAGCAACGGCGCGCGCCTCGGCCGTCTCCTCGACACCCACGCGACCGACCTCGACTGGCTTGGCCTCTCGGTCGACTCGGCGGACGAGGCGACCGAGGTGGCGCTCGGCCGAAGTCGCGGCGACCACGTCGCCCGTGCCATCGGGCTGGCGGATCGCGCCCGTGCCCTCGGCCTTCGGCTGAAGCTGAACACCGTTGTGACGGCGCTCAACTGGCGTGAGGACATGACGGTCCTCGTCCACCGCATGCAGCCCGAGCGCTGGAAGGTCTTCCAGGTGCTGCCCGTGGTGGGCCAGAACGACGGCGCGGTCGAGCCCCTGCTCATCGACGCCGAGCGCTTCGAAGCCTTCGTCCGGCGCCACGCGCACCTCGCCGCCGACGGCCTCGCGCCCATCGTCGAAGACAACGCCGCGATGCGCGGATCCTACGCGATGATAGATCCGCTCGGCCGCTTCTACGGCAACGCGACCGGCGCCCATGTGTACAGCCGACCTATCCTGGAGGTCGGTGTGGAGTCGGCGCTGGCCGAGGTTGGATGTGAGGTCGGCCGCTTCGACGCGCGTGGCGGGAGGTATGCGTGGTAGCCCTGGCGCCCGCCCGGCGGGTCGCCATCCTTGGCGGCGACGCGCGCCAGGAGAGGCGCGGGACCGACTTCGGGGAGCTCGGCGAGGCGGTGTACTTCCAGGGACGGCGCTTCGGCGGGAACGGCGAGCTGCGTCGGCTGGAGCAGGCCATTCGGGCCGGCAGCTTCGCGCTGGTCGTGATCCTGGCGCGGTGGAACGCGCACGCCGTGACCAGAAAGGTGTTGAGGCTGTGCCGGAGCCGGGGCGTGACGGTGATGATCGTGCCGTAAACGCGGTGGCCCGGGTGCCATGGGCGCCATGGGCGTCCACGGACGATGATCATCGGCGGTGAAGCCGGATGCTCAGGCGTTTATGGGCGCCACGGGTGCCATGTGCGCCACGGATCCCGGGGCGCCCACGGGCACCACGTCATCACACGGGGGCGCCCATGCGCGGCGTCCACGTCGTGAACTTCTCGTTACTCTCCACCCTCGGCCGGTCGAGGATCCTCGGGCAGCGGCTCCACACCACGACGCCGGTACCGCTCCTGGAACGTCGCCAGCGCGCGGGCCTCCAGCTCGTCGGTCAGGTCCGGCGGCGCGAGCGCGACGCGCAGCTCGGCGAGGTGCGCGGCCTCCGAGTCCGCACGCTCAGAGAGCTGATCCAGGAGCGCTTCGAGGTGGCCGCGGGTGCGCAGCAGGCCCGAGGGATCAGGCGCGCCGCCATCGGCCATGTCGCGCAAGAAGGCGAAGGTGCTCATCGCGTGCGCGTCTGCGGCGGCGTGAAGATCAGCGGCGCTCTGGCGCAGATCATCGGCGGTCTCCCAGAGCAGGCTCAAGGCCGTTCCTTGCTCCAGGCGAATGTGGGGTGTGTCGGACATCGGGATCTCCGAGATCGGGTTGACTCGTGTAGACAGGACATACCTCTCCGATCACCGCGAAGAACGCGGCGCTCGAAGGGCTGCCGCCGCCCGTTGGGGCGACTCCTTCTATTGGACATAATTCGGAGCGCCTGGCAAGGGCTCCGAGAGCAGAAACCAGCGCCGCGCTCAAAATCGGAAAAATGCTACAGATCCGCGTTACATCCTTTGCACAGACGGGTGCTCCGCTCGCAGATCAGCGACACGGTGCCGCTCGCCGGGACAACCACGCTGCCGGCGTCCACTGGGCTGCTCTTGAAGCCGGCCTTGATCTGCCAGGTGCCTTCGGGCACTGGAACTGGCACCAGGTACATCTTTGCACAGCGCACCAGCATCACAGAGCTGGCGCCCTGGGCGCGGTCGGTCGCGCGTGTCTGAGGGGTGCTGGGGGTACGAGATGGCGAGACGGCCGACGTTCATGCGGCGCGAACCGGCCCGACCCGGCCGTCGGTGCGCTGGAGGCGGCTGGCGGCGACGGCGAGGCGCTGTCGTTCGCGTTCGACCGGAGGTAGGGCGCATCAGCAGGAGCGACGGGCACGCCTCAACCGGCTCAGAAATACTGGATGTGCAGCGCGTCGCCGGCCTCGATACCTTCGCGGATAAACGCGACCAGCTCATCGAGGATCTGGGATGCCGGCGCATTCAGCGCGCCCCGTTCTACGGCGTCGAGCTGCTGAGCGACTTCAGCAGGATTCGGCACGAGCCAGTCGTTGTCGTCGTACCAGCCCGTCACCGTGTGGTAGGGCAGCGCGAGGCCGGTCCAACCGGTAGGGCCCGGTTCAATGGGCTCCATGATCTTGTAGAAGTAGCCGTACCACAGGGTGAAGGCCGCCTCGTTACCCCGAGCATCCTTGCGGACAAACGTGATCTCCGCCTCGCCCTCGAAGCCGCTGAAGTAGTCCTTGATGACCGTTCGCATAGACCCTCCTATCTGGCTGCGTGGTGACCTGCCGTAAGCAGGGCCTCTTGCTCGATCGTTGCAGTCCCGGCTTTACGGGCGTTGCTCGCGCCCATCCAGGCTCCCATCGAGACCCACTCGTCCTCGCCCACCATGATCTGCTCGACGGACTGCTTGCCGTTGGGGTTCCCATGAATCTTGCGCCAGATGACCCAGGTGTCGCCCTGGTCCACTGGCGCGCCCGGCGTGCGGGTGTGCCAGCGCGCCTCGTACTTCGCGACACCGTCGTCCCAGATGAATTTGATCTGCTCGTAGCCGGCCTTCTTGGTCTGCTGGTTGATCGCCGCGTTGTCCGGGATGGTGATCGGGCTCCCGCCCCGGACCTCATCCGGCGTCGGGATCTTCCGCGTCAGGTCCGCTGCGTCGTCAACCTTCTTGGCGCCTTGCTTGCCGAGTTCGTCAGTCGCCCCGAGGGCCTTTGCGGCCTCGTCGGTGTGCTTCCCAGCCTGTTCTGCCGCCTCGGCCGCCAGCCGCTCGGACGCCTCGGTCGTCATGTGACGGAGGCGGCCCGCCGGGTTCAGCAGGCCGGTGACCATGTCCGCGCCGAGGCCGATGGTCTTCGCGGCCTCGGGGTCGGCGCCCAGGGCAAGGGCCAGTTCGGTGGCCAGCGTCTGCGTCGCGGCCTCGGTGGGCTCGCCCGAGATCAGGGTGCGCACGCCCGCTTGCAGGTCGTCGAGCCCGCGCAGGCCAGCGCCCGCGGCCGCGACCTTGGTGAGCATCGTGGGCTCGGGCGCGATCAGGAGCGGGACGGCGACAGCGAGATCCGTGGCGGCGCCGTACGCCTGCATCGCGCCGCCGAGGCGCGCCAGGACGTGATAGTCGGCGTCGAGGCCGGCCAGCGTGTTCAGCCAGGTCTTCTCGTCGGGCGATGCGTTCGGTGCGTCCTCGGCGGGTGCCTCCGCCTCGGGCGTCGGCTCCGGCGCGAACAGGGTCTCGACGGGCTGGTTCGAGAGGCCGGAGATGTAGGTCCCGTCGGCGTCGATGTAGAGGAGGCGCGAGGTGGTCTCGCCGGTCAGGGGGTCGGTGCTGACCTGGAGCGAGAGCGTGTAGTCAGCTTCTTCGAGCAGGATCTCCTGTTCGCTCCCGTCGGCGCTGCTCGCGTCGGACAGGTTGATGGGGCCGGAGCCCAGCGCGGCGCAGGCGGCCTCGTCGCCGCCGGTGCAGGCGAGCATGTCGTCCAAGCGTCCGATGGCGTGGGCCATGCGTGCCTGAGCCTCGTCGTCGAGGTTCTCGGGGCCGATCCCGAAGTTGGCGAGCACGCCGACCTGGCGCCCAGAGAGCGTGGACGAAGCCGGCTCGGCCGCTTCGACGCCGCCGACATCCACGAGCGCGTCCTGGGTCGCGCTGTTGCTCTCCGCGCCGCTGACCTCAGCCGCGCTGGTCGAGGATGTGGTCGTATACGACGCTCGGGTCGAGGAGGTCTCGCGCGGGACACGGTCGAGGTCCATGACAGCTCCGGGGGACGGCTGCCAGTCAAGCAAGGATCGTGCCAAAATATAAACGCCGATAATCGCGAGAGCGTCCATCGGCGTTCGTCACCCCGCCATGACATCAGAATCAAGAGTTACCAGCTTAGAACGGCTATGATTTCGACTGACGAACCGGTGACGAACCTGACGAACCCTTCGACACCCCTGTCAAGAATCGTGCCAGCCTCAGGGGCTCTGCTCACCGGCGCCGCGTGCCGCCTCCAGCAGGTGCGCGGCCAGCGCCTCGCAGGCCCGCGGGCCCTGGAGCATTACCCTCACCTCCGGTGTGGACAGCGCCGCGACCAGCGCCGGGCTGGCGGCGAAGCGGTCGAAGGCCTCGATGAGCTCCGGCGGGACATCCCCGTGCCGCGTGTTCACCGCCTGTCCGAGCGTGGCCAGTTCCTCCAGCAGCTTGCCCGCCAGCACGTCGCGAAGCTGCTGCGCGCCCTCGTCCGCGCGTCGTTCCCCCTCCAGGCGCGCCCGCTCGGCCCGCTCGATCAGGAGTTGCTCGGTGAGCGCCTCGACCAGCTTCCAGCTCTTCGCGAGCCGATCGGCGAGCTGCTCCGCGACCCGGTGCTCGGCGTCCAGGAGCCCGCTCACGGCGCGGACCACGGTGCCGACGAAGTCCTCGACCGCGCCGCCCAGCGCGCGCCAGACGCGGGCCTCGGGGAGCAGGTCTGGGTGGAGCTGCACAACGATGGGCGCCAGGGCGGTCGGGGCGGGGGGAGACGGTCGGTGCGCGTGGAAGGACCTGCTCGCCAGATAGCCGCCCTTTGGCTGGTGCAGGCGGAGCATGTACGTCCGATCTCCCGGCTCGGACCAGTGGCGTTCGACCTCGACCGGGACCCGGCGCAGCAGGGCCTCGCAGAGCTGGGCCGGGGTGGGCGCCCCCACGTGCGAGGGGTCCAGGAACGGCCCCAGCTCCGACTTCGCCAGGTTGATCCGAACAACAGGTTTCCTGTCCGCCCTGTTGAGGACGTGGAGGAGGACAGCGTAGCCCACCGCGTCCCGGTGCTCGTCCACGAGCTGTCGGACCCGGTCGAGGCCGGTAAACTGGAGCGTCGCTGACTCCGCGCTCATCTGCCGCCTGCCCACCGCCGCACCCCTTCGACACACGGGTACACCAGCGGATCGAGCGCAGCCGGGCGAACGTTGATCTTCAACATCGACATGGTGATGCCGCGCTCCTACCGGGCCTGAAGCATCCGCTCCCGGGCGACCTCCTCGGGGATCGACGTCTCCGGGTGCGCCCGGTAGTCCGCGAGCCGGTCCTGGAGCTCCGCGCGCTGGGCCTCGGTGATCGGCAGGTCCTGCGGCCGATCAGCGATGCGGTCCCACAGGTCCTGGCCGGCGGTGGCACGCTCGGTCGGGGTCATCTGGTCGACGGTGGGTTCCATGAGGAGACGATAGCTGAGGCGCACGAGAGATCCAAGGGCGCTACGCCGAGCGCGATGGCCCTCAGCCGGATTCTCGGCGCGCGTTCTCGACGGCCTGGAACATCAACGAGCGCTCCACAGGGCCATCATCCTGCGGCGTCGCCCCGAACGAGCGACGCGACAGCCGCCCGCAGCGCGCGCTGCACCCCAAGATGCTGGAACCACCGCGACGCCGCGTCATCCATCGCCGAGGCCAGCTCCATCCGGATCGGCGCGACAGGCTCGATGACCCGCTCCCTCACCACCTGGACCGCCGCGCCCGGATCGATCTCAAGCAGGGGCCGCACGACGAAGTGGTCCGTCACCCGCGCCAGGTGCGCAGAGAACGCCTCCAACCCTGGCGAGCGCCGACGGATGAGCTCGTCTACGACGTCCATCGGGAAGCGCACAGGGTCGCGGCGCAGCTCGACCAGCAGGGCTTCGTCGTCGGCCAGGCGCAGCCACCAGGGGCGCAGCCAGGCGCGGATCCACCAGGACCGGTCTCGATCACCCTCCAGCTCGGGCGCCGGATCGAGCGGCGGACTCGCCCAGGCCTGAAGGAGCTGCCCTGTCCGCCCATGCGCCTCCAGGTGGCGCGCCAGCTCGGCCAGGGGTGAGGGGCAGGTCCCGAAGCCAGAAGGCACCAGGACCATCGGTTCAGGGGGGCGGTCCTCGGTCCAGGAATACGTCTCGTAGCGAGGGCGGTTGCCGCGAATCGGCAGCCGGAGCGCCAGACCCCAAAGGCGCACCAGCGCCTCCGCGACCCACGGCCGGTCGAGCCTGACGAGCCGCTCCAGCAGGACCTCGTAGCCGCCGACGGCCCGAGCGCAGCGCCAGTCGAAGCGGGGGCCACCGAGAAAGGGATCGGGATCTTCGGTGGCCCAGCGCCTCAGCTCGCGCTCCAGCTCATGCGGGTTGGGCACGTGCGCGCTCAGCTCCACGGCGAGCGCGGCGCGGGTGCGCGTCTCATCCACCTGACGGATGCGCTGGCGGATCACCGGCAGCCAGTCTCGGTGGTGGCGGTTCTGATGATGCAGAGAGGTCCAGCGCCCATGATCGTCGGTGCTCAGCGCGAACGCGATGACGTAAGGGCGCGGGTCCACGGGCTTCGACACCTCCGACGCCAGAGGCTCGCGCCACGCCGTCGCCGAGCCTTCATGCAGCAGCCGATCCTCTGCCTCGCGTCGCCGCTCTTCGGAGAGCCTGCCGGCGCGCGCTTCGGACTGCACCAGCGTCCAGGCCCGATCCAGTCGCGCACGATCCGCGTCGAGCCAGCGCTGTACCACATGAGCGGTCTCCTGCTCATGCTCCGTGCTGGCGTGCAGGCCGCCGTCCACCTGGGCCCAGACCCGGAGCGGCCCGTCGTCGCCGAGGTCCAGGAGCGCGGTCGCCGCGCGGTCACGCCACCCGCCGATCTGGTGCCCGAGGCCCGCCGCGCGGTGCTGGTGTTGCGCGAACGGGCCAGTCAGGAGGATCGCCTCGATCTCGTCCGAGAGCACCTCGGGCAGGTCTTGAAGCAGGATCCGGACGCCGCGCCCGATGGACAGGACCTCGGGACGCAGCATCGGCGCCATCTGATCGAGGTCGTCGAGCAGCGCCGGTCGCGCCGGGTACGCGCCGTGCTCCCGTTGGTGCATCGCCGGCAGGAAGGACTCCCGCTTGTACGGGTCCCCCTCGAGCTCCCCCAAAGCGAGGAGGCTGTCCAGCCTGTGGTACGGCGACGGAAAGCCGCACACCACCAGCGAGTACAGCCCCTCGGCCCGCGCGAGGTCCCGCCACAGCGCGAGCCCGTCCAGGTAGTCCGGCCCGATCTGCCATCGGGCGCGTAGCGCGTCGCGCTCCCCAAGCCGATAGAGCGCGACGGCGGCGGCGTGTGCCTGCTCCTCCATGGCCTCTACCGCCTCGTCCAGCTCGACCCGAGCGCCGTGGGGACGGTGGGGCTCTCCCAGCACCACCACGCCGACCAAGGGCGTCCACTCCTCCGTCGGCTCGACGACGACGCGCCCCTCGCGCACGCGCAGCCGGCTTCGAGTCAGGAGCCGGGCTGGTCGCGCGACGATCGCGCGCAGCAGCTTGCGCAACCCCACGCGCTCGGCGATGGCGAGCGCCAACGTGGGGTCCAGCGGGCGATGCCAGCGCAGATCCATGACCAGGCTGCGCGCGCAGAGCCGCTCCATCTCCGCCGGATCGGCCGCTCGGGCCAGCGCCAGCAGGGGCTCGATCTGGGCCGAGCGCTCCACAGGTTTCAGCCAGTGCGCGAATTGATGGAGCAGGATCGCGGCGTCCTCGCCGGTGTGGCCAGCCTGCGCCACCCAGGACAGCACCCCGCTGGCGGGGAGGTGATGCCAGAGCCGGTCTGCGAGCTGCGCAGCCTGTCCGCGCCGGATCGCGTCGAGATCGAGGGCGATTCGCTCGGCCCGCTCCTCCAGCCACGCCCGCCCGTCGAGCAGACGAAGCGCCCGATCGTCTCCGCCCCGCGCGCGCTCGACCAGGCGGACCAGCCCCCGCCCAAGATCCTGCCTCTCCCACCAGTCCAGCGACCAGGGCGCCGTCGGAACGACCTGGTCGGGACAGAGCTCGCAGATCAGGTGGCGGAGCTGGTCCCGGTCTCGAAGATCGACCCAGGCGAAGAAGCCCCAGTGTTGGATCTGTTCACGACTTCGCTCTGCAACATCTGGCGTGGCCCGCCACCGCGCCACCAGCGCCAACACCGGCTCGGGCACATGCCGCGCCAGCTCCTCGACCGGATCGCGATCGAAGGTCGGCAGCGAATCGCGGTAGCGTCGCGAGACCTCCCGGAGCGCGCGCTTCGCCCAGGCGCCCCAGGGTCCATCGCTCCAGGCGAACATCGACGAATACATCCCGTGGGCCTGGGCCCAGATCAGCGTGGCCCAGGCGGGCACGAGCACATCCGGGGCCACGTGCTCCACTGCTGCGAGCGCGTGGCGCACCGCCATCGCCGCGGCGTCCAGGCACAGCTCCGCGGGGCAGTCCGCCAGCCGCGCCGCCAGGGTCTCGGCCCGGAGCCCCCGCCGCCCCAGCTCGTCGAGCACCACGAGCCAGTCTGGATCGAGCAGCCGCTGCCAGTCGGGGTCGAAGGGGGGCAGCTCTCCCAGCCCACGCGCGGCCCAGATGGCGGCGACCGCGGGCTCGGCGACGCGCAGGAACACGCCCGTGTATCGGCGCTCCTCGGTGAACAGGCCGCCGCGGACGAGCGCCTCCAGGATTGCGTCAGCCGGCTCGCTGGCCAGCGCCCGCTCCAGCGCATCGATGGCCGCCTGACGCGCGGCGCCCTTCGCCTGCTTCAGCTCGGCGACCAGCGCTGTCAGCGGGCGCCCCGCCGCCGGACCCAGCAGCGCCCGCAGCGCGTCCCGCAGCGCCTCCAACACCACCGGGCGCGGCGCCAGGGTCCAGGCGCGCACGTCGTCGGGTCGGGTTCGCGTCCGCCTGACCAGGTCCGACATCAGCCGGTCCATCAGCCCCTCGTCGAAGGGCTTCAGGGCCTCTCCACCCCGCACGAGCGCCTGCTCCCAGGCGGCGCTCGCTACCAGATCCCGCGCCTCTGGCACCGCGCTCGGGCAGCCGCGCCGCGCCACCGCCCCCAGCAGCCGGATGATCAGATCGGGGGCCCCCTCGGCGCCCACCATCGCGGGTGTAGCCTCTACCTTCTCAGCGAAGCGCTCCACCTCCCGGGCGGGGCCCGCTGGCAGCGCCGACCGCAACCTGCGGGCGAGCGCCATGGCCTGCGCCGGACCCCACGCGAGGCAGCGCAGGCGCCAGGGCACGAGGTTCGCCGTCTCGCGGGCCTGGCCCTCATTCATGACCAGGATACGCAGAAAACCCGGCGCTGGCTCCGCGGCGGCGGGCGCGACGACGACCTCAATGGAGAGGTGCGGCGCGTCCGGGACCTTCGCCACGGCGTCCGCCCTGATCGCGTCGAGCCGCGCCCGCAAGGCCTCGCGCACCTGCCGCACGGCGATGTCTCGGGTCCGCCCCGGATCACCGATGATCCCGAGCTTCTCCCCCTTGACGCTCGATGTCCATCGTTGGGGCTCCCCGAGGCGCGCGATGAATTGTTCCAGCACCCGCTCCAAGGTCTCGCCCCGCTCGCCCTCCAGCGCCGCCGGGATCTCGACGTCCTCGAGGCGCAGCTCGGGGAAGGCGGGGTGCCACGCCACCTCCGGCTCCAGCTCGCCGCGCTGGAGCGCCGCCAGCTTCGCCCGCAGCTCGTCCACGCTCAGGCCCGCGTGGCGCGCCAGGAGGTCGAGCCGGTTGAGGTGGACGGTGAACCAGGCGCGAAGAGCGCCCTCCTTCCCGGTCACGAAGCGGCTCACGTCCGAACGGGCGCTCGACCCGTCCTCCTGGTCGATCTCGATGGCGATCGCCTTCTGGGAGGAGCCCCGCCGCTCCAAGGCAGCCTGGAGCCACGCGGCCCACTGTTCCCTGGCCTGTTTGTCGAGGTCGAAGTTCGTGTCGCTCATCGGAGGATCCTGCGCGGGTCGCGGTTGCGGAAGGTCGTCTTGATGGTGCCGTCCACGCCGAGCACGACGGTGACGCCCTCGTGGGGGTCCAGGCGCAGGCCGTGTCGGCGCGCGCGCGCCACGCTGCGTCGATCGAGGCGAAACACCTGGTCGCCGTGCGACCAGGTCCGGCGCCCCCAGGCCAGCGCGGCGTCGACCGCCGCCGGAGAGATGCTGCGGGCATCCGCCCGCCGCTGCGCGTGGATGCTGTAGGTGACGGGGTGGGCAGATCGTCGTGCCATGAGCCCTCCTGTGTGGCAGGAGAATGCTAAAATCCTGTATATCTCGTGTAATGGGATCGTGATCCCAAGAATCGTGAGATCGATCTCCGCCGCCTTCCAGGCACTTCTGACCGCTCCTGCGCCGCTCCCCCTGGGAGCCCACCCTTTTCCACAATAAGGTGCCCCTCTGCCCCTCTTCCTCTCCACCCCTCTTCCCGCGAGCTCAATGCCCCCTGCCGCCCCCAACCCCCGCGAAGGCATGATGGCCGTCGTCCGCAACCGCCGGGCGATGATCACCGGCGTTCAGCCATTCCTGGACGACCGCTCGGAGAAGCCGCGCAACCTGCACATCGTCGAGGTGGAGTATACCGACGGCATGGGCGCGGAGACCGACCAGCTCCTGTGGGAGGTCGAGGTCGGCGCGAGCCTGCTGGAGCCGGGGGCGCTCCCCCAGGTCGCTACCGCCCCTCCCATGGACCTGCGTGAGCTCGACGCGATGGTGCGCGCGGCCCGCTGGTCAGCGCTCACCCCATCGTTACCCTTCTCGGGCCTGGACGAGGATCGCCCCCCCCTGGCCAGCCCGCTCTACGGCGCCATTTACCCCGAGGCCTACCAGCTCGTGCCGGTGCTGCGCGCGCTGGAGATGCCCCGGGTGGCGCTGATGCTGGCGGACGCCGTCGGACTGGGCAAGACCATCCAGGCGGGTCTGGTGCTTCGCGAGCTGATGCTGCGGCGCCGCATCCGGCGCATCCTGGTGCTGTGCCCTGCCGCGCTACGGACCCAATGGCGCGATGAGATGATGGAGAAGTTCTCCCTACCCTTCGAGGTGGTTGATCGGCCGCAGACGCTACGACTCCAGAAGGAGCTGGGGGTGGACGCCAACCCCTGGCGCGCGCACGAGCGCATCGTCGCCAGCTACCACTACCTGAAGCAGCCCGACGTTCTCGAGCAGCTCCGCACCACGGCCGAGCCCGGCGAGGATGGGCGCCTCCGCTGGGACCTGCTCGTCGTGGATGAGGCCCACAACCTGGCTCCCGCGAGCTTCGGGGCCGACTCGGATCTGTCGGAGATGCTCCAGCGCATCGCCCCGTGGTTCGAGCACCGCCTGTTCCTGACGGCTACGCCGCACAATGGCCACACGCGGTCGTTCTCAGGCCTGCTCGAGAGCCTTGACCCGGTCCGCTTCACCCGTAAGTCGGAGCTGGACGCCGAGGATCGCGTGCGCGTCGCCGAGACCGTCATCCGGCGCCTCAAGAGCGAGATCAACCAGAGTCACGTGGCGTTGGGGCAGCCTCCACGCTTCTCGGAGCGCCACGTCAAAGCGCTGCCGGCGCTGCACTTCGGTGCGGCGGAACGCGAGCTGCTCCTGGCCTTCCGCGACTTCCAGCGCGCGCTCAAGCGCGCTGTGCGGGGCGCCACCCACAACGAGCGCACCGCCGCGAACTTCGCGAGCGAGGTCCTTCAGAAGCGCCTCCTGAGCGGCCCTTGGGCCTTCGGCCAGAGCTGGTTGCACCTGCTGGAGGGGCTGGAGCAGGCCCCCGCCTCGGCCTCTACCGTGGGCCGGGCGGCCAGCGCGAACGACGACGACACCGACGATGACGCCGAGCGCGAGAGCCGCACCCGACATGCCCACCGCACCGTCGGCGCGTGGCTGCGGCCCTGGCGGGACACGCTGGAACCAGAGCTGGACGCCGTGACCGCCCTGGTTCAACAGCTCGACGTGCTCCGCGTACCCACCGATCTGGAGCCTGGCCCTCGCGCGATCGCCGTCGCCCAGGCCGCCAACGCCGTCAGGGCCGACGCTCGCCTGCGCACGATGGAGAGCTTCCTCGATCAGCGTCTGCGAAAGGGGTCCGGTTGGCGCGACGACGAGCGACTGGTCGTCTTCACCGAGTACCTGGCGACCCTGGAGTACCTGAGCGCGCGGCTGCGCGGTCGGCACGGCGATGGCGACTGGCTGCTGACCCTGTACGGGGGCATGACCGACGCCGAGCGCGACGATGTGAAGCGCCGCTTCAACGATCCGAGCGGCGCCGCGCGGGTGCTGATCGCCACGGACGCTGCGGGCGAGGGCCTGAACCTTCAGCGCGCCGCGCGCCTGCTGCTGCACTGGGACATCCCCTGGAACCCTGGCAAGATGGAGCAGCGAAACGGCCGACTCGATCGCCACGGGCAAGAGCGCGACGTCGAGATCTTTCATTTCGACAGCACCGACGACGCCAGCATGCGCTTCCTAGGCCACGTGCTCCGCAAGCGCAGCCAGACCCGCGAGGATCGCGTCGTCACCGACGAGCTGTTCGCCGACGCGCTGCTGGCTCACTTCGAGCACGACGAGGACGCGGCCAGCGTCGAGGCTCGCCTGGACCGCGCTATTGGCGCAGCGCGCCACGCCAACCGGGAGGCCGCAGAGGACCTGCCTGAGGGCTCGCCGCTGCCAGGCGCCGACGACCAGCGGCGCCTCGATCAGCTCCGGGCGGAGCTGGACCTGTCCCCGGCCTCCCTGCGAGAGACCCTGGAGACCGCCCTGGCCATCCAGGCGGGCCGGCCCCGCCTCAAGCCTGAGCGTCCCGGACGGGATCGCCTTGTGCCTCCCGTGCCGCCGCTCTGGAAAGAGCTCGTCGACAACGTGCTGAGCCGAGGGGATGAACCTGGCCGGCTTGCGCTGGTGTTCGACCCCGCCCACTACGTACGAGACATCGCTGGTAGACCGGTCTATGTCCCCGAGCCGGACAGCCGCCTGCTGCATCTGGGGGACGCGCTCTATCACCGCGTGATGTCTACCTTTGCGCGATATCGCTTTCCAGGGATGAGCCCCGCCTCCCGTTGGGCTGCCCGCATTGGGCCTGTGCCTCCGGACGCGACCGCTTTGGTGTTGATCACGGTCGAGGAGCTCGCGGTAAACGAGCTTCGCGAGCCATGCCACCACTGGGTCCGAACCCTGGCCTTCCCCGTGACGCGCGATGAGCTCGGCCCGGCGTTAACGCACGTCCCCGCGGCTGAGCTCACGACGCCACCGAACGCGGCGGACACCGAGGCCGCAAGATTGATCTGGGATGTCGTGGAGCAGGACATCAAACTTCGCCGCAGAGAGATCGCGGTCGCGCTCACAGACTCCTTGGCGACGCGCCTGCGTGAAGCGGGTCGGGTGGTACGCGACCAGGAGAAGCGCCGCTTTGAGCGTCGAAGGAAGGAGCTTGAGCGCGCGGTGGCAGACACCCAGATGAACCGCCTCGAGCGAGAGGCCGAGCGCGTGCGCGAGAAAGCGCGCCAGCGTCAGCTCTTCACCGAGCTGGACGAAGAGCTGAAGAAGAAGCTGGCCGACCTGAACGCAGAGATCAACCTGCGCAAGACGCACTATGAGCAGGTCATGGCGCGACTGGCCGATGAAGAGCAACGCACGCTGGAGCAGGTGCTGCCCCTCCGCTACAGGCTGCGCGGTGAGGCTGGTGTCTACCCCATCGCGGTCGAGATCCGCCTGCCAGGGGAGGCGCGATGATCGATCTGCACGACGCCTGGTCCGGGCTGAGGCATGGCGGGAACCTGCTCGATCATGACGCGCTCAGGGGGCTACCACCGCTGCGCACCACACCGGTGGGGCTCGCCGACGGTCTCCGATACGCGCTCACCGACCTGCCAGACGAGGGGGCTGCGCGAGGCGAGGCCCTGAGCGCGCTGCTGGATGTCGTTCTGGAGCGGGCAACGGGCCTGCACGCCGGCTGGCGCAAGGGCTCCGATATCGGCGCTTCTGAGGCGGAGAAGCTGCTGGACGGCACCGCGCTCAAGCCTCGGCGCCTGTGGCGGGGACCTGCGGGTGAGACGCTCGCGGTGTTCCTCAGCCCGGTCACGCGCCTGGGCGTCGGCGTGGGGCGCAGGCCCGTGGCCCAGGTCACCGAATACCTGCGCCGTCGCAAGCTTCCTCTCGGCTTGTTGACGAACGGTCGAGAGTGGCGCCTGATCTGGGCCGAACCAGACGCGTTCGCGTGGGTGGAGTGGGACGCCGATCGCTGGCTGGAGGGGGATCAGCTCTCGAACTCTCTCCACGTGTTCCGAAGGATCCTGAGCTGGGAATCGCTTTGCACCCCGAAGACCGCCGAGCTCTCGCTGCTGCTGACCGCCATCCGAGCGACGCGTCGCGGTCAGGCGAAGCTGAGCAGCGCGCTCGGCGAAAACGTTCGTCGATCCGTAGAGCTGCTGTTGCGAGCCCGCCAGCCTGTGCTTCCTGAGCGCCTCGAGGTCGAGGACCGGCGGGCGCTGTATGTGGCAGGTTGCCACTTCGTCATGCGGCTGGTGGTGCTGCTCTTCGCTGAGCACCGCGAACTGCTGCCCGTCGACAACCCCATCTACCACCAGGCCTACGGTCTGCGCGGCCTGATCGACCAGCTCCAGCGGTTGTCGCCCGACCAGCGCAGGGGCCGGCGGAGCGGGTGGCCCAGGCTCCTGGCCCTGTTTCGTCTTCTGCACGGAGGCTCGGGGCACGAGGCCCTGCTGGTGCCCGCCTATGGCAGCGCCCTGTTCGCGGCAGGGGAGCCGGAAGGGGACGGCGTGCAGCGGGCCCTCGCCTTGCTGGAGGCGCCCTCACCCAAACCGGACGACGAGCCTGACGACGAGGCCGTCTTTCAACTTCTGCTCCTACTGGCTCGGACCACGACGACGGTTCAGGAGGGCGCGGTCAGGCGTACGGTCGCGGCGCCCGTAAACTTCACCGAGTTGACCAGCGAGTACATCGGCATCCTGTACGAGGGGCTGCTGGACTACGAGTTGCACAGGGCCGAGGCCCAGCCTGTCCTGTTTCTGGGTCTGGGTGATGAGCCGGCTCTTCCCCTGGATCGGCTGGAGCAGCTGGACGACAAGGCCCTGGCCGCGCTGGTCGAGAAGGCCAAGGCCGCGCGCGTCGCTGACGAGGACGCTGACGAGGAGGACGGCGGGGAGGATGAAGCCCCCGCGGAGCAGACCGAGGACGTCGGCCCGGTGGGCGACGTGCCCGAAGACGCAGATCACGCGACCGCAAGGGATCGGGCGCGCCGCTGGGCCGAGCGTGCGGCCGTGGTGGGAGGTCTTGTTCGCAGACCGCGCGGCAGGAGAGCTGAGGAGGACAAGGCGTATCGCGAGGAGCTCTCTCTGGCCGCGAACCAGCTCGTCAGGAGCGTCAAGCTTCCGGGTGAGCTGTACCTCGTGCGCTGGGGAGGGACGCGAAAGGGTCACGGCACCTTTTATACCCGTCCCCAGCTCACCATGCCGACGATTCGGCGCACCCTGGCGCCGCTGCTGCGGGACGCAGATGGCGTGTCACGCACTCCCGAGGAGATCCTGGCGCTCAAGGTCTGCGATCCAGCGATGGGATCTGGCAGCTTCCTCGTCGCCGCGCTGCGGGTGCTGACAGAGGCGGTGCTGCGCTCGTTGCATGAGCATGGCCTCGTTCGACGCCAGGGGGACATCCTGGTGGTGGACTGCGCCACGCTCCCTGAGGAGGATCGGCAGGGCACCGAAGACCGTCTGGAGGCCGTGGTACGCCGCGCCGTGGTCGAGCATTGCCTGTACGGTGTGGACATCGATCCTCTGGCGGTGGAGCTGGCGCGCGTCGCGCTGTGGATCGAGACGCTGGATCGGCGCCTGCCGTTCACCTTCCTCGATCACAAGCTGCGCTGCGGTGACGCCCTCATCGGCACCTGGATGGACCGCTTCCGGCACTACCCGCTGCTGGCCTGGGAGCGACAGAGCCCGGATAGCCGCTGGAACGGTGTGAACCACGAGCCGGACCGGTGGGCGAAGCAGCTCAAGGACCGCAAGCAGGCCGTCATCGCCGAGCAGGTGGCCATCCTGGCGGGTCAGCAGAAGCTCGCCTTCGCCGAGACCTCGGACGAGGAGCTTCAGGCCGCGATCGTGCGGGTGCGACGGCGGTATGGTGAGCTGAGAAAGATCCCGGCCAGCCACCCCGAGGAGCGGGCGCGGATCTGGCGGGAGAAGATCCAGGACGATCCGGACATGATCCGGGTAAAGGAGGCCTTCGACACCTGGTGCGCGCTGTGGTTCTGGCCGCCTGATCGCATCACCCTCGCCCCTGGGCCCGGCACACTGCACCAGCCGGACGCTGCGGCACGTGGCGTCGTCAAAGAGCTCCGTGACCGGGCGCGTTACTTCCACTGGGAGTTGGAGTTCCCCGACGTCTTCGTGGCGCAAGGGGCAGGATTCAACGCGGTGGTCGGGAATCCACCCTGGGAGATCCAGAAGCCCAACAGCCGCGAGTTCTTCTCCGACCTGGACCCGCTCTACCGCAGCTACGGCAAGCAGGACGCGCTCCGCAAGCAGCGCGAGCTCTTCAAGGCCCGCCCCGAGATTGAGGAGCGCTGGCTTCGGTACTTTGGTGGCTTCAAGGATCGAGGCAACTTCGTGCGTTTCGCGGCTGAGCCCTTCGGGGACGCCAAGGTCGTCGGGCGCGACGGCGGTGACGTGAGCCTGGGGCGCGCCGAGAACACCGTGTTGCACCAGCGGTGGAGGAGGCAGCGCCAGTACAAGGGGCTCTGTGATCCCGGTCACCCGTTCCGGCACCAGGGGTCAGCCGATCTCAACACCTACAAGATGTTCCTGGAGCAGGGACATGCCCTGCTTCGAGATCGGGGGCAGCTCGGCCTGGTGGTCCCGAGCGGCTTCTACAGCGACCAGGGCTCTCGCCCGCTGCGGAAGCTGCTGATCGACGAGGGGCGCGTCCAGCTCCTCTATGTCTTCCAGAACGAGCGCAAGGTGTTCGCTGACGTGGACCACCGCTTCAAGCAGCTCGTGGTTGTAGTGGAGAAGGGCGGCGGCGGCGGGGCGTTCCCGGCCATCTTCCGCGTGGGGCCTGGCGATTCGCCCGAGGTGGACGAACTGCCCGACGACATCGCCCTGGCCCGCGGCGCCGTGCAGCTCAGCTCCGAGCAGGTGAGCCGCTACAGCCCCCGCTCGTTGGCGCTCCTGGAAGTGCGCCACCAACGCGACCTGGAGATCCTGGACCGGATGTACACCCAGGGGGTGCTGCTGGGCGACCGGACCGAGGGCGGGTGGGGGGCCAGCTACGCCCGAGAGTTCGACATGACGAATGACTCGGCGCTCTTCCCGGCCCGTGAGCGCTGGGAGGCCCGTGGCTTCCAGGCCGATGCGTTGGGGCGCTGGGTCACGTCCGACGGCACGGTGGCGCTGCCGCTGCTCCAGGGGGCGATGATTCACGAGCTGGACCACGCCTACAAGGGCTGGGTACAGCCGGAGGCGGGACGGCCGGACTGGGCCTTCCTGGTCGCGGCGCAGGGTCGGGACGAGCTGGTCCGGGCGCGTGAGCCCGGGCAGTCCAAAGACGCCTGGGTGCGCTACCTGCCTGGCGAGAAGAGCCCCCTGCCGAAGTACCTGATGGCAGAGCGGGACTACCGGGACGCCCAGGGCAGCGTTCGCGGTCTGAAGGTTGTGTTTCGGGACATCGCGCGGTCTACGGACGAGCGGACGGCGATCGCGGCGCTCGCCGCCGATCACCCTTGTGGAAATGTGCTTGGTGTACTGAGCGCTCCGACACTACGAGCGGTCTCTCTCGCCATGTTCATGTCCAGCCTGACCTTTGACTGGGTGACCCGTCTCCGCAGCGCCGGCACTCACTTGAACCTCTATCTCTTGGAGGAGCTGGTCTGCCCCCGACCAGGCGATGGCTTGAGTGCGCCAGCCCTGCTCGCCGCACGTCTCGGGATGGCCAGCCAGCGCTTCGCGCCCTACTGGCTCGAGCTGGCTGAGTCGGTGTCGCTCCGGTCTCACCCCTGGCGGCGCCTCTGGGCAGTCACTCCGCATGAGCGGCTCCGCCTGCGCTGCATGCTCGACGCCATCGTGGCGAAGCTCTATGGGCTGGACTCCGAGGACCTCGCCTGGATCCTGCGGGGTTGTGACCATCCAGCGCAGCGCCTGAGCGAGAGCGCCTTTTGCCGCACGCTGGACCCCAAAGGATTCTGGCGCGCGGAGCGAGATCGCCCCCCAGAGCTTCGCCACACGGTCCTCACGCAGGTCGCCTTCGACACGCTACAGGCCCTGGTGGTCGAGCGCCGGGGCGACCTCGATGCGGCTATCGTCGACTTCTGCGCTCAGAACGACGGCGATGGGTGGATGCTGCCCGAGACCTTGTGTCTCGCTGAACACGGTCTGGGCCAGGATGAACGCGCCGACGTCGCGCAGCCGGTCGCGTCAATGGTGGGCCCCCGCTTCCTGGACTGGCAGCTCAACCAGAGCGTCAGGGAGTCGTGGCTGGAGTGCGAGAGACATGCCAGGGCGCTCCTTGGCGACGAAGAGTTCACCCAGCGATTCGGGGTCTCGCAAATGGGCCCAGGGCCCGCCGACTTCGGAACGTTCAATCCATACAACCAGCGTCCCGCACGCGGCAGGCGCCAGGCCTCGACGCCGCAAGCCCTGAGCCCGCAGACCGCGCTGTTCGTGGAGCGCCCCAGGACGACCACTGGTTCCTCATCACCTCAAGGCGACGCCCCTGTCGCCTGGGAGCCGCCGGCCATGCACCTGTCCGCCGTACGCCTGCTCAATTTTCGTGGTTGGACCGATGAGCACTGGCAGCCTGGCGTCGAGCTCCGCGCCTTGACCGTGCTGCTTGGCCGCAACTCATCTGGAAAGACCAGCCTGATTCAGCCCATCCGACTGCTGAAGCAGACGGTCAGGTCAGGTGATGACGCGACACAGCTGGAGCTCGGATCCGACGACCCCGAGATGTTGGAGGTAGGTGAGTTCAGCAGCCTGGTTCACAACGGGGACAAGGACAGCCTCGTAGGACTTGGCGTCGACATCGACGATGACTGCGTTCGCGTGGCGGTCCAGTACCGCATGGATCGTCATGGCCGGCCGGTCGTCGCACATCTGGACTGGCACTTCGGCGACGACCACATCGAGCTGGAGCGTGTAGCGCAGGAGAAGCGGGACGGGGCGATCAGGGAAGGTTTAGACGCAGATTCCGAACTGCTTGAGGACCATTACCAGCTTCGAAGTCCACACTTTAGACTTCCATCCTATCAGCCACCTGACCGGGTCAATCCCCTGGAGCCCTCCAGCAGCTACGCTCCATATCGCGGTGTGGAGCTCTCCAGCGCTGCGCGAGCTACGATCGGATCGGAGCTCAACTCACGCTGGAACAAGGCATTTGCTCGCCTCCGCGCCGGGTTGGAGGAAGTGCACTACCTGGGACCTCTGCGCCCACCTCCAGGACGAACGGTTTTGTGGCGCCAGCAGAAGGTGGCTTCCGTCGGTAGTCTGGGGGCGCTGTCCGCTCAGGCGCTGATCGCAAGTCAGATGGGCGCGGAGCTGCAAGAAGTTCTTCCCCGGGTCTCCGAGTGGCTCAAACGCCTCGATCTGGCTGAGAGCATCGAGGTCAGACGTAAGGGCGACACGCTGGTCTACGAGATCGTGGTCGTGCGAGGGGGCCGGGCCCACAACCTGATGGACGTGGGATACGGTGTGTCGCAGGTGCTGCCTGTCATCGTCCTGCTTCACGTCGCGAAGCCGGGATCTACCCTGATGATCGAGGATCCGGAGGCCCATCTGCACCCCATGGCGCAGGCGAAGCTCGCTGACCTGTTCGCGGAGGTGGCCTCTCAACGAAACCTGCAGCTGATCGTCGAGACTCACTCTGAGCACCTGTTCCGAAGGCTACAGTTTCTCGTCGCCAACGATGATCTGAAGCCGAAGGACTGTGCTTTGTACTACGTGGAGAGCGATGGTGATCCTTCAGTAAAGCTTCGGACCCTGGACATGGACGAATTCGGTCGCTTAAGGAACTGGCCGAAGGACTTCTTCGGAGACGCTGTCGGGGAGACGGAGCGGCAGATTAAGCGAATCTTCGAGCGCATGGCTCCTGGAGCGAAGCCTTGAGCCGGGAGGTGCTCGATACCAACGTCCTCCATGTCGCGACTGCGATGGAGCAGGGGTGGACGCGCCCCAGGATCCCATTGGACGACCTGGTGCTCATCCGTCGTGTCTTCGACTGGGTCGAGTCGTTCAGGGCGGACGAGGCACGTCTACTGGTGATGGACAAGCCTGAGCAGACGATACTGGGTGAGTACAGGAGTAAGTTGGAGACTCATCACTATGGTCGTAAGGTAGTCCAGCACAAATTCGACACTGGAGCGCTCGCGATTGCGCAGCTCAGCTACACCGCCAACGGCGCCGAACTCGTCGCCGTGCTTCCTCCTGAAGTGGAGGCCCTCCTCCACGATCTGGGCGACCGCAAGATGGTCGCCGCAGCCTACGAGGCAAAGGCACCGATCATCAATGCGACCGATAGCGACTGGACAGAACCTGCCGTCCAGGAAGCGCTTGGACACCTCGGCGTGACCGTCGTACAGCTTCTCACCGACGAAGAGCGCGCGGGATGCAAGACGCGAGAGTTGAGCTGATGCCCCCCTTCTTCCGCTTCCCCCACACCCCGCACCTCGCCTGGCTGAGTCCAGGCACGCCGCGCGATGATAAGTTGCTGTCCTCCGAGGAGGTCGCGGCGCTGCTTGCATGCGAGCTTGTCGTGGAGGAGAAGGTGGACGGCGCCAACCTCGGCCTGTCCACGGACGAAGACGGCAACTTGCTCGCGCAGAACCGGGGCACCTACCTGAACCCTGAGTCCGCTCACCCCCAGTTCAAGCCCCTCTGGCGCTGGCTCCAGCCCAGGCGGGCCCTGTTGGTGGACACCCTGTGGCCCGACCTTATGCTGTTCGGCGAGTGGTGCTATGCCACGCACTCGGTCACCTATACCCGGCTTCCCGACTGGTTTCTGGCCTTCGACATCTACGACCGCTCCGTTGGGCGCTTCTGGTCCACCGCTCGCCGGGACACCCTGCTCAGAGACCTCGGCCTGCACGCCGCACCGCGCCTGGCGCGCGGGCGCTTCACGCTCGCGCAGCTCGTTGCCATGCTCGGCCACTCCAAGGTCACCGACGGCCCAATGGAGGGCCTGGTCATGCGCGCCGAGGACGTCTCCTGGACCCTGGACCGCGCGAAGCTGGTCCGGCCGGCCTTCGTTCAGGCGATCAGCGAGCACTGGTCTCGCGGTGGGGTGCGGGCGAACCGCACCGTGGACGCGATAATGGGTACCAGCCACCCCGAGGGAGATCGATGACGCCGCCGACCTGGACTCTTCGCCTCAGAGACTTTCGCGTCTTCGCCCATTTCGACTGGAGCCCGGAGGGCGTGTGCCTGTTGGGTGGAAGCAATGGCGCGGGGAAGACGACGGTCCTCGACGCCCTTCTCTTTCTTCGGACGCTGTTTTCGCGCGGTCACGAGGCCGCCTTCAAGGTGATCAAGGGTACCTTTCTTCGCAGGCTGAACGCGCCCGCTGAGGCTCCCCTGGTCTTCGAGCTCAAGGTAGGCGACGTGCGCTGGGTGCTTCGCCTGCCCGTGAACTCGTCGGGCCTCGAGTCCTTCTATGGTGAAGAACTACACCTGGGCGATCAGGTCCAACTTCGCGCGGCAATGTACCAGCAGGAATGGTTCCTCGGCGCGGAGCGCAGGATCCACGACGACGACGAGATTCGATGCTGCGCGAAGGTGCTTTGGGACGAACAGAAGCCAGCCTGGCTGCGCCCGTTTTTTGAGATGCTCAACGGAGCGCGTGTTCACAAGTCCTATGTGCTCGGGCGGCTCTGCGATCCCTGGCAGCGAAAGAGCGCCGAGTGGTACCTGCACGGGGATGGGTCGAACCTGTGGACCGTCCTGGACACCTGGAAGGGTTCGAAAAAGGGGGGAGCGCAGTATGATTGGGTGTTGGCAAGGGCACGGAAGGCATTTCCCGACCTGATCGAGGACATCAACTTCGTCCCAACGCTATCCGTCTTTCGTCCCGACCTGCCCGATCCGGATGCCGGGCTCCCACCGGAACGGATGGCGGACGGTCTCCTGACCGGCCTGTTGCACCTCACTGCGGTCGCAGGAGCACAGGACGGCTCGGTCCTCGCCTTTGACGAGGTGGAAAACCATCTCCACCCGCACGCGATCCGGGTGATCCTCGCCGCCATGCGCGAGTTGGCTGAGGCGCGAAACCTGACGATCATCCTCACGACTCACTCACCCGTAGTCATGAACGAGTTCAAGGGACACGAAGATCGCTATTTTGTCCTCGAACGTGGCCGGGAGCAGACCCAGCCCGTGGCGTTGGAGGAAGCCCACAACCCAGACTGGCTGGCCCATTTTGCGCTCGGCGACCTGTACGAGCGTGAAAAGATCGCTCCGCAGCGCGTCGACAAGGGGCGTTGAGCGTGCGGATCGCCCTTCTTCCTACTGGAAAGGCGGAGCTGCTGGGCCTGCCCACCGCGCTCGGCCGGCTGTTCCCAGGTCACGAGTTCTGGAGCATCGCGGCGGTTGAGCCTGACCTCCCCTTTGATGGCTTCACGTCGTCGCGTCTCCCAGCACCCGAGGAGGGCGTGCCCACCAACCTGACCCGGCTGGTCCAAGAGGCCACCTCGGTGGTCTGCGCTGGCGACGTGGACCTTGTGCTGGTGCTGGACGACCTGGAGCTCGAGAATGGGGATCAGCCTCGGGTTGTCGTAAACGCGGTTCGTGAGGCCGCTCGGCGCCACCTGGATGAGCTCGCGCGGATTCGGCCGACGCTGGCCCCGAGAGCCAAGGTCGCGTTGCGCGAGCGCGTCTCGTTCCATCTGGCGGTGCCGATGTTGGAGGCGTGGTTCTTCGCCGACCCTGCAGGGGCCCGCCGCGCTGGGGTGCCCGTTGAGCGGCTGCCCCCCAAGCTGGTCGCGAACTGGGATCCCGAAGCCTTCCTGACCGACGACCCGGACTTCGTCGCCGATGACGGCAGCGGGTGCACGACCTGGCGCACGCTGCCGCCGCCGAAGCGCGACTCGAAGCGGTACAAGCCCGGCTGGCTCAAGCGCGGCCCTGACCGCGTCCGGCATCCGAAGGACTACCTCGCCTGGCTGTCGCGCGACGCGGCCGAGAAGGACTGCTGCGCCTATCGCGAGACCCATGAGGGGCGGGTTGCCTTGGAGGGGTTGGACTGGCGTGCGGTGCTTCAGGCCGCAGATCAGGTGCGCTTCCTCCGCGCCATGATCGAGGACATCGCGGACGCGCTCGGGGTGCCTTCGCCCGTTGCACCAGGAAACGTCGCGCCCGAGACCGCCCGCTCTGCGCTGCCTCCCGACCCCATGCTCCGCAACCTCTGACCGGACGGGGCGAAGCGCATGGCCATCAACCCCATCTCCTTCTCCGAGCAGGTCGTCGCCGACTTCCTCCGCTACCAGCTCACGACCTACCCGCTCGCCGACGAGCCGCTCTACACCCAGCTCCGCGACCTGCTGCGCCTGGACGAGACGCGCACCTCTCCGCTGCGCCGAGGTCCCTTCCTCAGCCTGTCCCGTCCTTTCCGACCGGGCGCCACCATCGCCGAGCTGGTCTCCCAGGGCGTGCTGCACCCCGCCATGCAGGGCATCGTGCCCTTCGACCGCCTGCGCGCCCACCAGGAGCAGGCGATCCGCGCGATCCGGGCCGGCGAGACCACGCTGGTCGCCACGGGCACGGGCTCGGGCAAGACCGAGAGCTTCCTGTACCCGATCATCAGCCGAGCCATCGAGCTCCAGGCCGCGGGCGCGCCGCCGGGCGTACTCGCGGTGCTGATCTACCCGATGAACGCGCTGGCGGAGGATCAGCTCGACCGCATGCGGGGGCTGCTGGCCGGGCGCGGCATCTCGTTCGGGATGTACGTCGGCAAGACCCCCGAGGAGGAGAGCCAGATCCGCGGGGAGCGGATGCCGCAGGGGTCGTCGAACGCTGACTACAAGTCCCGGTTGAAGCAGATCCGCGAAGCCGGGCAGGACATCACGCTGCTGCCGCCCGAGGAGCGCGCCAGCCGCGCTGCCCTGCGACGGCCGGACGGTCCGCCACGCATCCTGCTGACCAACGTGAAGCAGCTCGAGCTGCTGCTGACGCGCGGAAAAGACGTCGGGATCTTCGCGAATGCACCACTAGAATATCTAGTATTCGACGAGGCCCACACCTTCCGCGGCGCCCAGGGTGCCGAGACGGCCTGCCTGATCCGCCGGCTGCGCACCTTCTGCGGCAAGGCCCCGGACCAGGTGACCTGTATCGCGACCTCGGCGACGATGGCGGACCCGCGCGGCGGGGACGCCTCCGCGCGCGACTTCGCGAGACGCTTCTTCGGCGTCGCACCTGAGCGGGTCCGGCTGGTCGGAGAGGTCTACGACGAGCTGCGCTGGAACCACCACCGCTCCACCCCTGATGGACCTCCCGCCGACCCGGCGGCGGTGCTCGGTCGCCTGCTGCGGGCCGTGGACGCGCCGGACGATCAGGTCTCAGACGCGCTGACCTCCTGTCTGCTCGAGCTCGGCGGCGCGCGCCTGCCCCGGACCCGCTGGCAGGCCGCACTGACCAGCCAGCTCGCGTCCAACGAGATCGTGTTTCATCTGGCCACCCTGCTGGAGCGGCCCCGCGCCCTGGCTGAGCTGCCGGCGATGCTCCAGGAGCAAGTGGGACGCGAGGTGCCCGAGTCCGAGATCCTGGCCTGGCTGGCGCTCGGCGCGGCGACCGGACGCGGCGAGCAGGATCCCCTGCTGCGGCCAGTCGCCCACACCTTTGTGCGCGGCGTGGGCGGCGCGGTGGTGACGCTCTCGGGACCAGAAAGCACGTCGAAGCTGTGGCTCTCGGGCGAGGACGCCGAGTCCGAGCTGGGCTCTGGCTGGTGCCGCTTCCCGCTCATCACCTGCACGACCTGCGGGCAGCACTACTATGTGGCCTGGGTCAAGGACTTCAAGCTCAAAGCCGGCGTCAAAGCTGGCCCCGAGGGCGGCGACAAGGTGGGGCGCACCCGGGTCTGGGAGCACCTGGCCGAGGAGCTGGGCGGCAGCCGCGCCCTGCTGATCGACCGCATGGTGGTGGCCTCCGATGAGGACGACGACGCCGAGGAGCTGGACGAGGACGGAGATCCGCTGCCCGTCTCGGCCCACGACATCGAGCGCCCGAGGCTCCACCCCCTGTGGATCTGCCGGGCCTGCGGCGCGCTCCACGAGGAACGCTCTCCGGCCTGCGCCGCCTGTCCCTCGCCGGGCGCGCTGGTGGCGGTGCAGGTCGTGCGCACCCGCGAGGACAACCCCGGCCAGCTCAGCTCCTGCGTGGCGTGCCAGTCGCCGGGCCGACGCCCCCGCGGAGGCCGCTACCGTGAGCCCGCCCGCCCGGTGCGCGCCGTGTCCGTCTCGGATGTGCACGTGCTCGCCCAGTCCATGGTCCACAAGTCCGAGCGGCCGAGGCTTCTCGTCTTCGCCGACAACCGCCAGGACGCGGCGTTCCAGGCGGGCTGGATGCGGGATCACGCCCGGCGCTTCCGCCTGCGCGCGCTGATGGCGCAGCAGATCCCCGAGGGCGGCGCCTCGGTGGGCGACGTGACCCAGTCCCTCGACGAGCTGTTGGGGGCTGACCGCGAGCTGTCTCGGGCGTTGATCCCCGAGGTCTGGCAGTACGTGCCGCAAGAGGATGCGGGCGTCAAGCACCGCGAGGAGCGGGTGTACTACCTGCGGCTCCAGGTGCTGCGCGAGATCGCGCTGGGTGTGAAGCAGCGCCTGGGCCTGGAGCCCTGGGGCCGACTGCGCGTGAGCTATCTGGGCTTGGACGAGCAACTCCCCTTCGTGGGCCGCTGGTCAGCTCGGATGAACCTGCCGCCGGCCGCGCTGGTGGAGGGCCTGGAGGCGCTGCTCGACCACCTGCGCCGGATCCGCCTCGTGCACGACGGCACGACCCGCTTCTTCGGCCAGATGTGGGGCCCGGACAAGAAGGAGGTCCAGTACGGCTACATCCCGGTGCTTCCTGGCGGGCCGAAGGGCATGAAGCTGTCGCGCGGCGCCGACGACACCGCCGCGCGCGTGACCCAGTGGATCGGCAGCCGGCCCACGCAGGTGTGGAGCGCGGTGAAGGGCTGGGGGCTCTCGCCCGACGACATCGACCCCTTCCTGCGCGAGCTGTGGTCCGAGCTGGCGCGAGTGGGCCTGATCCTGCCCGTCTCGCTCACCGGCTGGGGCCGACCGCTGCCCGGCGCCACCGGCGTCTACCAGCTCGACGCGGGGCGTCTGCGTCTGCACCCGAACCTCGGGCGCTGGCGCTGCGAGCGTTGCCGGCGGACCACCGTGCATCGCGGCCCCGGCGGGACCTGCATGGCCTGGCGCTGCGGCGGGGACCTGGCCTGGGAGCTCGAGGACCCAGACAACTTCGACCTGCGCCTGCTGGACGGCGACTACAAGATGCTGCGCGCCGCCGAGCACTCGGCCCAGGTGCCCACCGCGCTGCGCGAGCGCTACGAGAACCATTTCAAGGGCGAGGGTGAGCAGGTCAACACCCTGGTCTGCACGCCGACGCTAGAGCTCGGGGTGGATATCGGCGCGCTGGACGCGGTGCTGATGCGTAACGTGCCGCCGACCGCAGCGAACTACTGGCAGCGCGCCGGTCGGGCAGGGCGTCGGCATCGCATGGCCGTGGACCTGACCTACGCCCAGGCCACGGGCTTCGATCAGGCGTACTTCCGCGATCCGCTCAAGCTGCTCTCGGGCGCGGTGGAGCCGCCGCGCTTCAACCTGAAGAACGAGCTGATGATCCGCAAGCACGTGCACGCGACCGTGCTGACGGCGCTGCACGCCCTGGCGCGGCGGGGCACAGAGGTTGAGCGCGCGGAGATCGGCGAGGTGCTTCAGCGCTGTCTCCCCCCGATGCTGGGTCCCTACCTGTTCACGCCCGACGGCGCGGTCATGGCGAAGGCCCTGGACGTGGGGCCGCTCGGAGCGCTCATCGCCCGCCATCGCGCCAGCGTGCTGGCCGAGGTGCGCCGGGCCTTCCTGGCCTCCTGGCCCGCGGAGGACGCGGCCGCCGTGACCGAAGACGCGCTGGCGCGCATGGTGGACGGCATGGCGGACGCGCTCGCCGAGGTCATCGGCCGCCTGAAGCGTCGCCTGGACTGGGCGCGCGACCAGCTCGCGAAGCTGGCGACCGTCGAGGCCACCAAGGGCGTGCTCGACGCCGAGGACCAGGCCCAGCGTCGCCGCTGCCAGCAGGTGATCGCTCGCCTCAAGGGCACGGCGCGGCGCACGCGATCCTCCGCCCAGGGCGGTCAGGACGACTCGGAGACCATGGGCGCCCTGGCCCGCGAGGGCTTCCTGCCCGGCTACGGCCTGGACGTGGGCAGCATCGTGGGCCTGGCCGAGCCGCCGCGGCTCACGGAGGGCCTGGACGACTTCGAGCTGGCCCGCCCTCCTATCCTCGCGCTGCGTGAATTCGTCCCCGGAAACGCCATCTACGCCAACGGTTTCCGCTTTGTGCCCCGGCGCTTCCAGCTCACGGCGGACGACACGCTGCGCTTCCGCGTGGTCACGGCGCAGCAGGTGGTTCAGGAGATCGGCGTGAACGGCGCCACCGCCATGCTCGGCGAGCAGGAGATCCGGGCCGTGCCGGTCTGCGACGCGATCCTGCCGTCCCAGTCGCAGATCTCGGATGAAGAAGAGTTCCGCTTCCAGATGCCCGTGGCCACCTACGGCAACGACCGGGGCTACCACCGCGGCGGCGCCTCCTGGTCCTGGTCGGGCCTCGATCTTCGTTTTCGCCGCGGCGTGCACCTGCGGCTGGTCAACGTCGGTCCGCGCAGCGAGGTCGAGCAGGCCCGCCTGGGCTTCCCGCTCTGCCTGGCCTGCGGCCAGTCGCTCTCGCCCTACGCCTCGCGAAAGGCGAGGGAAGACTTCGAGAAGAGCCACCTGACCCGCTGCGGACACATCGTCCAGCCCACCGGCTTCTACTGCGACGTGGACGTCGACGTGCTCGGCCTGCACGACGCGGAGGATCGCACCCTGGGCTTCAGCGTCATCGAGGCCATCCGCATGGGGGCCGCGCGTGTGCTGGACATGGAGGTCGAGGATCTGCAACTCCTGGCCCTCGGCCACCCCGGCGAAGACAAGGCCGACGTCATGCTCTACGACCCCATGCCCGGCGGCTCGGGACTGTTGGAGCAGCTCACGGCGCGCTGGGACGAGGTCCGCTGCGCCGCGCTCGACCTGCTGCATGGCTGCCCTGGCGCCTGCGAGGCGAGCTGTATCGACTGCCTCCAGACCTACCGCAACCGCTTCTACCACCGCTGGTTGAACCGGCACAAGGCGGCTGAGGTGCTGGGGGTGCTGGCAGGCCCGCTGGGCTCGTCCACCCCGTTGCCGGAGCACCTGCCCCGGACGCAATCGACGACCGGCCAGCCGCAGACGCCCATCGAGACGCGATTCCGGCGCTTCCTGGTCGAGGCGGGCCTGCCCGATCCGCTCTGCCAGCACCCCCTCGACCTGGGGCCCGGCTGGGGGCGCACCATCCCTGACTTCTACTATGCCGGCGAGGACGAGGAGCCCGGGGTGTGCGTGTACGTGGACGGCATGTCCGCCCACATCCATGGCAATGACGATCAGGCGGCGAAGGACCGATTCCTGCGCGAGCGGCTGCGGAGCCTGGGCTACGAGGTGTTCGAGCTGCGCTCGCACGATCTCGACGACCGGCCGTTGATCGTGCGCACTATCGCGAAGATCGCGCTGCTGCTGGTGGGGAAAGAGAAGCAGAGGGCGGTCCGGGACGACAACTCCTGGTTTGAGCGGGCGGGCGGCGTGCCGGCTCCCAGTCAGGCGGCGGCGGCGAGACCGCGCCTCCGTCTGATCCGCACGGCGCCCGAGACGCCTGGAGCCATCGCTGTCGTGGACCTGCGCATCGCCGCGGGCCAGCTCTCCGAGGGGCAGGTGCCCGAGGCCATCGATCACGTCCTGCTGCCGGAGTCGCTGCGGCGTCCCTGGAGGCGCTTCGTGGCCCGGATCGTCGGCACCTCGATGGATCGTGTGGCGCCAGACGGCGCCTGGTGCCTGTGGGATGACCTGCGCGATGCCCATGCGTCCGGGCCGGCACCCGGTGAGCTGCTGGTCGTGCGCGCGCCGGCTGGCGCGGACCCGGAGCTGGGGCGGTTTACATTTAAACGTTTTGAACTAAATTTAAATAGGGCGGAGCTGGCGCCGATCAGCTCCGATCCGCGGCATCAGCCGATCCCGGTGGACGAGGGATCAGAGCTGGAGGCCATCGCGCGCTTCGTGGACGTGGTCGAGGTGGAGGGCTGATGGCGAGAGATCCGTTCTTTGCCGAGATTGCGCTGACCTGTGGGCCGTCGGGGCCGGGGCCTGATGGTGGGCTGGCGTTCACCAGCGGGCGAATGAACGTGTTCATCGGGCCGAACAACGCGGGTAAGAGCCTGATGTTGCGGGAGCTGTCGGGGGTCGAGCCGCGCGGATACAGCAACCACCGGTCGGAGTGGTTGCCAGGAAGGCTCGTGCGTCGCGTGGACTACGGCCAGGAGGCTGAAGATCAGCTCGCGGACGAGGTCAAGGATCGCTGCCTGAACAGGGGTGATGAGGTCCACGACGCGCTGCGGCACCTGCCGTGGCGAGAGATGATCCGGACGCTGGGGGAGCGGGAAGAGGCAGCGCGCGCGTTGGTAGACTGGCTCGCTCGAGAGCTGGCGCAGTCGCCGCTGGCGGCACAGATGCCTCCTGGGCTGGTCAGCCTCTTGAACAGCGAGAAATGGCGGCGCGACATGACATTCGTGACGAGCATCGTGGCGCTGCTCGGTGAGGGCAAGGACCAGGTGGTCGCTCCCTGGGCCGAGGAGCTGCTGCGATGCATGATCGAGCGCGGCCTGCGAATCCTCGACCTGCCAGGGCTCGACCTCACGGCGTTGCGCTCGATGGGGCCGCTTCGCCTGGGTGACCACGTTCAGAACACCATGCAGTCCTTCGGCGCCACGTTGACGCAGCAGCTCCCACCAGATGTCATCGCCGATCCAGCCTCCATGCTCCCACCGGATGCCGCCCGGCTTGGACGCCTTGCCTCCCTGAGCCCGTGGGCCTTGGAGCCGCACCGTTGGGCAGAGCTTCGCGCCGAGCTGGAGCGCAGGTACGAAGAGCGATCCTGGGGCCATCGACAGGCGCCCGAACCACTGCGCCGGTCCGTCCTCTATCTGGACGGTCTGAAGCGCCTGGAAATCACCGCATCCGTCCGCCAACGCGGGTACGACGCCGATCTGCGCGACCATGCCGTCTCTGTTCTGCTCGACAACGAGGATCTGCGGCAGCAGCTCCGCGCCAACGTGCACGACGCGCTCGGACAGTGGCTCGTCGTGGACATGGTCACCGACGCACCGCATGTGCATCTACGGCTGTCCAAAGTCGAGCCAGGTCCTGGCCTGGAGCAGCGTCGCGATGGTGAGAGCGACGCCTTTCTCAAGGCGGCCGAGCTGCTCGCCGAGCGATCCGACGGCATCCACGCCTACATCGGGATCCTGGCCGCGATCCTGACGTCGAACGCCCGCCTCGTCTTCATCGACGAGCCGGAGGCGTTCCTGCATCCGTCGCTCGCGCGCATCCTCGGTCGTCAGCTCGCAGACCTCGCGCGCCGAAGGGAGATCCAGCTCTTCATCGCCACCCATAGCCCCGACCTGCTGGCCGGCTGCGTCGTCGCCGACACGGACGCCCGCGTCGTGCGGCTCAGCTACCGACACGGCGAAGGTCGGGCCTGGCTGCTCGACAACCGTGCCTTGCGCTCGTTTACGACGGATCCGCGGATGCGCAGCGTCGCAGCGCTGGCCGGGCTGTTCACGGAGGCGGTCGTCATCGGGGAAGGTGACTCGGATCGCGCATTCTACCAGGAGATTTTCGAACGGCTGAACGAGCACGACGGACCAGGTCGGCTGCCGCGCCGCGCGGAGGGTTGGACCTTCCTGAACCTCCAGAACTGGCAGACGGAGCACCTGTTGGTGGGACCGCTTCGCCAGATGGGGGTACCTGCGGTGCCGGTGGTGGACAGGGACGTGCTGTTCGCGACCGACACCACCGCGACCGCGCTGCTCCTCGCGGCCGGCGTGCCCCAGGCAGTGGCCTCGTCCTGGCGCCAGACGCTCGCCGCGCTGCGTCCCGACGGCGCCGCTGACCCCGCGCGCGTGGACGAGATCGTCAGAGAGATGGCTCGATATGGCGTGTTCGTCGCGCCCGTGGGCACGGTCGAAGACTGGTTGACCCCGGACGTCCCGCGCGAGCCCAAGAAGACCTGGGTCGAGCGAGCCTTTCACTGGCTCGGCTTGGATCCGGCAGGTCCAGGGTACCGCCAACCCGAGGCGGGCGGCGTGTGGGACTTCATGCGCGGGATCGCGGGGTGGGTAGACGCTCCTCGTCGCCTGGGGATGCGGGTCGATCCTCGATGAGCAGCGAGAACGCGCGGCGCCACCCGGGCACGCGCTGCTCCACCGCGCGCAGCAGCCACCGCTTGAGCCCTGAGCCAACGCCGGGATGCGCCTGCGGGGCGCGCCACCAGCGCTCAGCCAGCTCAACGAGCGCCTCCGAGCTGTGGGCGAGGCCCGTGTGTATCAACTCCAACACGAGATTGGTGCCACCCATGAGCGGACGCTCGGGCTCGGTGGCGAGATCATCGACCATGGCGAGCAGCGCGGCTGGTGCGCGCCTCCATCCTGCGCCAAAGGCCGGGAGCATGTGGGCTGGGAGGGGCGCTGTGCGCAGCGTCTCCATGAGCAGTGGGAGCGGGACGTGGTCCCAGAGCTGCTCCCCCGTGTGCCAGGCGTGCGGGCGCTCCAGACGGGCACGCACCCATGCCGACCAGAAGCACACAGGCAACCAGGGCCAGACGACCGGCCTGTAGCCGATGTGCTGGATGACTGCGTCGGTGACCGCTTGGTCGGGCAGGCACCGCCAGAGGCGCTCGATCTGCGCCCTCAGCTTCGGGTCTTTGAGGTCGCGGGAGCTCCAGGTGAAGGGTGGCCAGCCCTGGGGTCCAGTGCCCGCGGGCGACGACCAGACCGTCCAGAGCCAGTCGAGCACCACGGTGATGGGCACCCCCTCGGCCTCACAGGCCTGCTCGATCGGTCTGAGGCCCCGAGGGAGGCTCATCGCCTCCCAAAGGGGGCCTCCCGGGATCTCCTGCGCGCCATCGCGGGCCAGCCGCACGAGCAGGGTCGGCGCTACGGCATGCAGGAGCAGGTGAACATCGGTCTGAGGTCCCAGGCGATCGTACAGCTCCACGCCAAGCCGAGCGCAGGCCCACGCGATCTCATGACCCTGAGGCTCGTCTCTTCGGTCCGCGTAGGTGTCACTCAGAGCCCGGTCCAGGCTTTGCTTGTACGCCTCGCGCTCGTTCTGGTTGGTGGGGATGCCCGTCCAGGGATTGAGCGGACCCGCAGCGGGGACCTCCCCCTGCTCCTGAAGCCGCGAGCTGATCGCCAGCGCCGCGCGCAGCCAGGCGCCCTGGCCGGTCAACGCCGCGCGCTCCGCCTGCGCGACCTGGATGATCGGGAGCGGCGGGAAGTTCAGATAGCGCTCTGCGATGTGCTCCATCTGCGCCGCCCAAGCCTGGGCCAGCAGCTCAATTGGCAGCGAATCCCCGAGCAGAAGTCGGTGGCCCAGGACCCGAAACGCCCCTTCGAGCGCGGCGAGGCGCTCGGGTGAGGCTCGGTTCACGTCCCTCACGCAGGCGCGCACTGATTCGAGATCACCTGCTGCCGTCCGCTCCAGAAGCGCCGACAAGCCCTGGGCCGAGGTCGGGGGGTAGAGCAGCAGGGCGCCCAGACCCTCGGGCCCCTCCTCACACAGCGCCTCGACCGCGGCACCCTGCGCGAGGTTCGCCAGCCAGGCTGGACGAATGTGCCAGCCTCCCAGCGGGTCGCGGATGAGCGCACGGACGGCTTTGAGGGCCGCGATCACCTCTCTGGCCCCCGGCTTGACCAGGGCCCTCGCCCTGGCCAGGGAGTCCGGTGTGGCCTGGTCGAGGAGCGCAGCCAGTTGCTCGCGATCGAGCTCTGGGGCGATCTCATTCGGTACCAGCGCAGCCCAGCCGGCCTCGCTCAGGCTCGTAGGGAGGCCATGTCGCAGACGCTCGCGGACGAGATCGACCAGGAGGCCGTCGCCGTGGCGCTTCAACAGGGAAGCCAGTGGGGTGACCTCGGCGCGGCTCAGGGCCAACCGGAGCCACAAACGGATCAGCTTTCCTGCTTCGAAGCTGTCTTCGTCCTGTAGGGCGCGAGCCCCGAGCTCATCGGTCAGCGCGAGGAGTTCGAGCAGGTCACCCGGACTTTCGAACAGCTCCTCCAGCGGGAGCGTGCGGAGCAGCGCGACCACCTCCTCGGCGTCGTAGCGACCGCCCGGCTTGACGCGCGGCTCGACCCACGCGAGCAGCGCGTCGATCCATTCGCGCAGCGGCGGGCTGTGGATCTCGGTCCAGGTCGGCGCGGCTGGCTGGCGATCCTCGCCATCGTCGTCCGTTGGAGCTGTGGGCAGTCCGGGCCTGAAGGGCGCCGCCACCCACAGATCCAGGCCCTCGGGCGCGTCTTCCGGTCGGCAGGGCTCCTCACTGGGCTGCTGCAGCTCGACGTAGACCCGTCCCGACCTCGGAAGCCGGGAGAGCGCCTCGCGCCAGGTCGGAGCGCTGACAAAGATCCACCGGAGGTTCAGGGCCAGCCAGCGGCCGAGCAGGGTCTTGCCAGCGCCCGGGCCCGCGGTCCACCAGACGCGGCGCACATCAGCCCCGAGCAGCGGGCTCAACGGCCAGGGCAGCCCCGGCGGCAGCGGCTCGACGGCGAGATCCAGGGCGCGCAGCCACCCCAGCTGGACCAGGCGCTCCTCTCCACCCTCGGTCGCGTCGGGCGGGTGGACCTGCCGGTGGATGCGCCCGCGCAGCTCATCGACGTCGAACCCGAGGGCCTCGGCCAGCAGTGGGAGCCAGGGTTCCCCGGTCGCGAGCCACCACGCCGCGTCACCCTTGTCGAGCTTGCCGAGCTGGTTGGCGAGATTCGGCAGCGTCAGCTCCCCCGGGCGCCCAGGCTGCGCGAGCAGGTGCTCGGCCAGCTTGCGGTCGCTCGTGTAGTCCATCTCTTCTCGCGCCTGTATCAGCCAGCCCATCACGCCTCCGTCGAAGCCATATCCATGTTCATCATGGAGTGCATATTGAATGCACCGAGCACATCCACTTTGAATCCAAAATGAAGCAAAATGGACATGAGATCGAACCCAGAGCACCTTGTGGGAGCAACAACCGAGGTGCACATGGACAAGATGAAGATCGCGTTGGTGGGGGGTGATGGCCGGGATCAGGGGCGCTTCCCGCCGGGGGTGCAGATCGAGCGGGTCCCCGCCCCGAAGTACACGGGCAACGGCCGCTGGGAGAGCTTCCTCGCCGCGCTGCCTCACGGCCGGGCGGACCGGATTGTCCTGCTGACCCGGTGGATCGGTCACTCCGCGTCCGGCGCGCTGAAGCAGGCGGCCGCCCGGGCGGGCGTGCCCCTGGTGGAGGTCACGGGCGGGACGAGCATGGCGGTTCGGGCCGTGGAGGGGCTGGTGGCGGCTGTCGGTCCGTCACCGCGCGCCCTCACGGGTTGTCGTAGCCCAGCTCTTCGGGTGTCGGCCTTGGCGGCGGCGGCGGCTGTCGGCCGACCGCCCGTGCGCCCCCGAGGAAGATCTCCGGCAGATCGCCGGTGTGGAACGCGAGGCCGTAAGCGACCAGCAGGAAGGTGACGTCGAGCGGTACACGGCGGTGGTCATCGCCGGGTAGGCGCCGGAGGTCGGACGGCCGGGCGGGAGGCACGATCCAGAGAGCGCCAAACTGACCTTGCGCGGCTCCGGGCAGCTGGGAGAACGCCCGCTGTACGCGCGTCACCTTCGAGCCGCCGCCGATCAGCAGCACCTTCAGTCCGCCCCAGGTCGCTTGACCGTGGCCACCTTGATGGGCTGCTGCGACTCGCGCTTCCGCCCAGGTCTCGAACATGGCCCCGAGGACACCCGCGACCTCTCCCGTGCTGGTGGCGGTGTGCTCGTTCTCGCGACCGCGCAGCCGCTCCCAGCTGGACAGGCCGAGGGCGGCAGCCAGCGCCTTGTCCAGGTCGTCCATCGCAACAGGCCGCGTCTTCGTCCCGAATACTGTGATCGCCGACCTCTCCAGGTACCGACCGGCCTCATCGTGACTGTGGTGTACGCGCAGCCAGCTCGCGTGTGTGGTCGCGGCGCCGATGTCGACGATGGTGTACGGCCCTTCCCCCGTCTCGGGCGAGGTCAGGGGCCAGATCAGCGCCGCCACGACCTCGGCGCGAAGCCACCGCTCCGAGTTGGGCAGCGAGGTGTCGAGCGAGGAAAGGACCTCGGCGCGCACCTCCTTGACCAGGGGGAGCGCCTCTGCCAGCGGCCGTCCCTGCGGATCCCACCGTCGGCCGACGGCGAGGCGATAACCCGTGGCCGCGCAGCGGAGGTAGGGCAGGTGCCGGTGCTGTGCGTCCCACGCCGGCACGCCGACGCTCAAGCCCAGGACGACCCGGAAGGCCCCATTTGCGAGTTGCTCTGCGTGACGCAGACCGAGGGCGATCATGTGGGCGAGGCTCAAGGTGACCAGATCTTCGTACAGCGCCTGGTCCAAGCCGGCCGGCTCGCTCCACCCGTTGCCAACTCCGGCCGCGCGCTTGAGGCTGTCCCAGAGCTTCGCGCCGGGCCGATCGCGCCGCCGCTCGGCCTCGTGACCGAAGTACAATCTCCCGTCCATGCATGCAACGGTCGATGGATAACGGAGGCTTCCCTCCGGCTCCAACACATAGGCCAGACCGTGAACAGCGCCCGGGGCGCCATAATCCCGCAACACCATCTTGGTCGTGCTGGTCCCCCAGTCCAGGCCCAGGTGATACCGGCGGGGAGGGAGGGGCCGCGATGGCCTGGCGGGGGGCGTGTCCGAGCGTTGAAACAACAAATCGGCGGGAGGACGGCTGACATTGGGCGGCGTTGGCCCGGCCGGCGGATCAGGCTCAAACGACGACCTCACCGCGGCGGGCGGCGCTGGCTCGGTGGTGGACGTCTCTTCAAGGGGCGGCGCAGGTTCGGCTGGCACGCCCCCAAACAGTCCCTTCAACCAGCTCCAGACCCCCATGACGCGCTCCTATGCCTCGTTCTGGACCAGGATCACCGCGACGAGGTGGCTGCTCCAACTCGACCGCGCCGAAGACTCCGCGGAGGTTAGCAGCGCGCCGAGCGCCTGCGTGCAGCGCTCGACCTGAAGGGTCGCCATCCGAATTGCGAACGCATGGCCGCCTTGCCGGGCGCGATCGAGATGCCGCTCAGCGCGCAGGAGGCGCTGGCGAAGGGTGGCCTCCTGGGTGGCGCGCCGCCGCAGGTCGCGGCGCTGCGCCGCCTCCTCCGCGAGCTTTCGATGGCGCAGGAACGCTCGCGCGAAGCTCGACTGCACGGTCTCGCACGCCGCCTCGAGGCGCGCAGCAGCGAGCGTCGGGCGCGGATCGAGCTCGTCAGGTCGATCCAGCAGGGCGCGCAGCAGCGGCTCAGCCTCGGCGCCGATGCGGGTCGCCTCGGCCCCAATCGGCTGCGCGACCGAGAGCAGCTCCGTGTCCACACCGAGGCCGCCCCCTGAGAGCGACCAGACCCCGACCAGCCAGGTGCCAGCAGGAACCTCGCCGACGCGGACGCGCGCGGCGTAGCTGCTGCCGCCCTGCGCGAGGTGATCGGCGACGGTGTCCACCGCGAACTGGACGACCGGATGGCGGGCCTGAAGGTACCAGACCCTGGGGCAGCGCATCGCGACCTCACCCTGGGCGGTGACCTCGACCCCACCATGGCGAAGCTGCTGAACCTGGGCCCGCCCTGCGCCGCCATGCTGCTCGGACCAGATCGCGAAGCGCTGAATCGCCGCGTCCGAGAGATGCAGCACGCCTGTGGCGCGCTCCGGGTCGCCGTCCAGTCGCGAGCCTGCGAATCTGTCGGCCAGAAAGCCCCGAAGCAGGCGCGGAATGTCCTCGGGTCGGGGCAAACGGTGCCCTTCGACCAGCAGGTTCAGCTGATCGAGCAGCCCCTGATCCGCGGCCATCAGTCCCTCCACCTGACCGGCGAGGGCGCGCGCGGTCTGCTGGCGCGCCTCGGCCGCCAGCGCGGTCTGCTCCACACGGTACTCGATCTCCTGCTCAGACAGATCTCCCCGCAGGTATTCCAACACAAGGTCCTGAACCATGCGGGCGCCGAGGATCTCCTCTGCCTCGCCGATCGCGGCCTCGAACAGGCCGATGCGCTGGTAGAGCCGATGCAGGACGCGGTCCTCCACCGTGCCGGCGGCGACGAGATTGACCACGACGATGCGGCTGGACCGCTGCCCGAGCCGATCGACGCGACCGATGCGCTGCTCGACGACCATCGGGTTCCAGGGGAGATCGTAGTTGACCACCACCGAAGCCGCCTGGAGATCGAGACCTTCTCCGCCGACCTCGCTGGAGAGCAGCACGTTGACGCCGGGGTCGTTCAGGAAGCGCGTGATGGCGATCTCACGATCGGCGAGCGGCACGTCACCGTCGATGCGCTCGTGCGAGATCTGGTGCCGGGCGAGCGTGTCACCCAGGTGCCGCAGCGTGCGCTTGAAGAACGAGAAGACGATGATCTTGCGGAGGGTCTTCCGCCCAGCGCGCCGATCGTCCTCCCAGACCTCGCGGATCGTCCGCTCGAGCTGCTGGAGCTTGCTGTCCTGCGCAGGCGGACGCGCGAGCGCGGCGCTCACGCGCGCCCGCAGCGCGGCGGTCCAACGATCGGTGGCGTTCCCAAGGGCCGGCTCGTCGAGCAGCGCGTCCTCGTCCACCTCGCCGCGCAGCGCCTCAGGATCCAGCCAGGCGCCCGCGGTCTGGAGGCGCTCGATGAGGTACTCTCGCGCCGCGGAGATGCAGGAGGCCGTGTAGCGCAGCGCGGTCAGCGCGGCCATGCTCTGTCCCCAGTCGCCGGCCACGCCACAGAGCAGACGTGTGGCGTCCTGCACGGCGGCGTAGACCGCGCGCTCTTCGTCCGTGAGCTCGACGCGGACCACCATGGGGGTGCGCATCGGCCGGTCCTCCAGGACCTCCGCCTTGCGGGTCCGCGTGACCACGTGACTGGTCAGGCTGAGCTGGCTGATCGCGGACTGAAGCTCGACGCGGAGCGCGCGGCTGTCCTCCAATGCTCCCTCCAGGCGATCCAGGAGGGTGCGCAACGCAGGGGCGTGCGCCAGCGAGGTCGTGAGGGGGTGGCGCCCCAGTGTTCGCAGCGTCTGCGCGGCGCGGCGGTAATCGCCGCTCGCGACCTGCTGGGTCGCCTCGAGAACCGGCCGGTTCGCCGCGACGAGCTCGCCAAACTCGTCGGCCCGACCGAACGCACCCTCTTCGAGCAGGTCCAGCAGGGCGTGCAGATCCTCGAGCCCGGTCTGTACAGGGGTCGCGGTGAGCAGCACCATGCCCTGCGCGCACGCCGCGAGCGACCGCGCCAGCGCGTGCTGTTGTGTCGCGCGGTTCCTCGCCCGGTGCGCCTCGTCAAGCACCACCAGGTCGAGCGGAGGGCGGAGCTCGTCGAGCGCCTCGGCCAGTTCCGCGCCGCGAAGCTGCTCGTAGCTCGCGATCCAGCGGAACGGCTCCAGCTCCTGGCCAGCGCGCAGTCGCGCCGTGGTCCGCCCGAGCTCTGCGCGACCCACGATCTCGAAGGTGAGCCCGAAACGCCGCCACAGCTCGTCTCTCCACTTGCTGCGCAGGCGCGCGGGCACCAGCACCAGAATCCGGCTCGCGCCAGTCCGCTCGATCCACTCGTGGATGATGTAGCCCGCCTCAACGGTCTTGCCGAGGCCCACCTCGTCGGCGATGAGCAGGCGGTGGTTGGCGCTCTCCAGGAATCGAACCAGGGGCTTGAGCTGGTAGGGGTAGAGGGTGGCGCGCGCGGAGCCGATGGCCGCGCCCACGACGCCAGGGGGCCGACGGATGCGCTCCCAGGTCAGGAGCGTGGTCAGGCGGCTGGCCGAGCCCAATGCGCCTTGACGAAGGCAAGCCCAGGGATCTCGCGTCTCCTCAGCGGGCGCGAGATCGTACTCGAGGCAGGTCTGCTGGCGCTGGTCAAAGCGCACCCAGTAGACGGCCTCACCCGTCTGGTCGTCCTCATCCACACGAAACACACGCCCGATCCGACCCGGATCCAGGCGGAGAACAACGGGGTCTTTGACCTTGAACTGCGACATGGGATGCTGCTCGGCGTGCGGTTGTAGCCCCTGGGCAGTATCGTGGCGTCGCCGATCGTGCCCAGCGAAGTGGTACGACTTCTGCCATCTGACCTGGCTGAACCGCGGATGCGAAACACGCCATGTTCCGCATTTCGTGGCCCGTGCCGTTTGACGCGTCGTAGGTCAGCGTCGATGCCGGCAGGCTGCTGTAGGCCAGCCTATCACGCGTTGTAGGAGCGGCATGTGGCTCCCTACGCTACGCTGCCCGAGCCCGCGGCCTCCGCACCTCCTCCGCCACCACCGCCAACCGATATCGGTCCCGTTGCCCCTGTGGCGGGCCGTATGGTTCCTGGTAGCGAAACCCGAGGCGGGGGTCCTTGACCCGGTAGGCCACCTGGGCGCCGCCCTCCGACAGCGTGATCTCCTCGATGAGCCGGTCCAGCGCGTCCCGCCGCTCGTCCAGGGGGCGCTGTCGCCAGGCCAGGAGCACCGCTTCACGGAACCGACCGGGGTCGATCTCGTCCACACCGGGCAGCACCCGCCGGGCGGGTAGCCCCGCCAGCTTGAGCTTCGCCGTCTCCCGCTGGGCGATCAGGGGTGCGTTCAGGGCGCGGGCGTCGTCCATGCTAAGCACGCCTTCCACCACCTGGGCACCCGCGATGCGAATGCGGCGGTCGAGGTCCGCGATCCTGCGCTCCAGCCCCTCGCGCTCGGCCTGCACCTCGTCGGGCTGCTCGTTCAGCCTGCTCACCGCCGAGCGGACCAGGGCCTGGACGTTCTTCGGCGTGAGCAGCTCGGCCTCGATCCAGTCCAGCAGGGCCGCGTCCAGCTTCTCCACCCGGATGGTCAGCCCCGAGCAACACTGCTTGTTCGAGGCCCGGCTGGAGCAGCGGTAGTAGTAGTAGCGCTGGCCGTTGGCTCCGCCGCCCGCGGTGATGGACACCGGCCCGCCGCAGAGCCCGCAGCGCAGCCAGGGGGTGAACAGGCCCTGCTCGCCCATGCGGATGGGGTGGGTGCCGTTGCGGGTGCCGTCCTTGCGGGCGCGGGTCTTGAGCTTCCGCAGCGCCTGGGCCTGCTCGAAGTCCTCGTCGCTGACGGCGGCCTTGTGGACGTCGCGGGCCACCACCTCACCCTTGTGGACCATGTGGCCGCAGTAGACGGGGTTGGTGACGATCTGGGCGACGTGCTTGGGGGTCCAGGTTCCGGGGGAGCGCTGCCGCGGGTTGTCCTCGCGCTCGGGAGGGGCCACGCCTTCGCGGGTCAGCCGCTCGGCCAGGCGCTTCCAGCCGTCACGGCCCTCCAAGTAGAGGGCGAAGACCCGCTGCACCGTCTCGAAGGCGGGCCGGGTCTCATCGGTGACCACCAGGTGGCGGTCCTCAACCGCGTAGCCGAAGGGCGGGCGACCGTAGACCCACAGGCCCTTGCTGGCCTCGGAGCGCATCCCGCGGCGCACGCTGCTGGACAGCTCCTCGGAGTAGCGCTCGGCCAGCCAGGCGAGGATGGGTCGGATGAGCTTGCGGATGGAGCGGTCCTGGCCGTCCTGCTCGGTCAGGGAGAGCACCTCGATGTCGGCTTCCTCGAGCACGGCCAGGGCGCGCAGACAGTCGGTCATGTTCCGGGCGATGCGGGAGAAGGCGTAGACGTAGAGCCGCTCGATGGGCTGGCGCTGGGGTACGCGACAGCGGCGGCCCTTGCGGTGATCGCGCTGGGCCTCGGCGGCTCGGATCAGGGTCTGGTAGGAGTGCCGCTTGCGGGCGGCGCGACCGCTGATGCCCTCGTCGATGAACCAGTTCTCGAGTGGGATGTGGACGCCATCCTGGGCGGCGCGCTGGAGGATGACCTCGCGCTGCTGCTCCACGGACTTGTCCTGGCGAGGGTCGCTGCAGCGCAGGTAGGCGGCTCCGATGATCATGAGGGGCTCTCCACGGGAAAGATCCCGTTCTATTTGACATAACTACGCCAGCCTTCCTACCCATTTTCCGCAGAACCGCCTCCACGGCCAGCGTCGAGTGCGGCCTGCAGGTCGGCCAGGGTGAGGCAGGAGGCCCAGGCGTCGAGGTCGGGGGTGCCCTTGCTGGTGATCTCAACGCCGACGCGGGCGGGCCGAGCGCGCCTGGTGGCGGCGCGGTGTCCAGCGTCTCTGGCGGCGCTGGTGCTCGGCTCGGCGTTGGCGGTCGGGGTGGTCACGGGCAGGGCTCCATGACCAGACGGTAGTCACCGGGATCTGCCACCTTCCAACGGTTTCGCTGACCCTTAGCGCCGGTCAGGAGCGGGAAAGTGGGTAAGGAAAGCTTGCTCGGGGGTCCTCGCGACCACAGATTTCCAGCATGACGGAGAGGGCTCGGTCAGCGCGCTCGGATGGCCGGTCAGGGCTGGGGAAGCTCTGGTCAGTGCGGGTAGATGCGCGGTCAGCGGACGCCGGTCCGCGGTCAGCGATGGGTAAGTGGATCTGCTGGCCGCCCACCGAAGGCGCGGGCACATCGTCGGGGCGGGCTGGCCCTTCGGTCCGCCGAGATTCCGCCATGGCCTCGCCATGCTCCGCCATGGTCTCGCCAAGCCCCCGCCAAGGTGCCGTCATGACCGAGATCGAGCTGCTCCGTCTCTGCCTCCGGGAGAGGCTGGGCGACGTTCCCATCCTCGAGTTGGAGGGCCGGACCATCATGCTGCGGCTCTCGAGGGCCATCCGCGAGCTTGCGGAGACGCGGACGGGGGGCGTGGTGATGATCCACCAGGGGAGCGGGCGCGGGCTGCGCTCCGCCGAGCGGCTCCAGAGCGACCTGCGGCTGCAGTTCGCGCGGAGTCTGCCCGGGGTGATCGCGCAGGTGCTGGACCACGAGGGTGAGGAGGGGCGGATCACGCTGGTGCATGTGCGGTCGCGGCATCCGAGCACGGGCACGTCGCCCCGGAGCCCCTCGGGTCGGAGGTCCAGGCCTGCTTCGAGGCAGCGAGAGGCAGCAGACCGCCCGGAGCTCGACATGGTCCACGGCACGACCTTCGAGGATCTCGACGAGGGCCTGGTCGAGCAACTCATCGCCATGGGCGTGGTGCCCGATGCCCCCAGGCGTCCCCGCAACCGGGAGGACTTCGAACATGCGGTGGCCACCTCGGGCATCGCCTACGTTCAGCGCGGCGCGCTGGTGCCGACAGTGGCCGGGCTGGTGGCGACGGGGCGGCATCCCGACCTGGCCCTGCCGGGGATGGCCGTGCAGGTGGTGGTCGAGGGCAAGGGGGAGCACCTGTTCGGTGGCGGCTTGATCGAGTTGGTGGACCGCGTCTCGGCGCTTCCGGTGTTCAACGAGGGTGTGGGCGCCAAGGTGATCGAAGAGCTGCTGGTCAACGCCGTGGCGCATCGGGACTGGAGTGCCTCTGCCCGGGGGAACCCCATCGTGCTCCGGCGCAGCGCCGACAGGCTGGAGCTTTCCCACCCTGGAATGCTCGATGGGCAGGGACCATCGAACCCCACCCTGCTGCGCCTGCTGGTGTGCCTCGGCATGGCTGGTGGCAAGGGTGAGGGCCTCTCGCTGCTGCGCAGGCGGGTCTCCGACGAGGGAGGCGGCGGACCATTTCTCCAGGCGCAGGATGGCATGGTGACCGCCACCATCACCCTGGCCTCGGAGCTGCCGGGCTGGCTGCTGGGTGAGGAACCCGAGGCCGAGGATGAGCGGGACCGCGTGCAGCATCGGGAGCCGGAGAGGCCGAAGCCGCCTCCTTCGTTCGTCGCCCCATCGGAACCTGTACTCGTCCAGCCGCCGCCTCCGGCAACGGTGCGCGAGAACGAACCCCGCTGGTTCCCGGCCACGCCGAAGCAGCAGCAGCTCCTCGACGCCCTGCAGACCCGTGGCAAGGCGACGACGAAAGAGCTGGCGGAGCATCTGGGATGGCCGCGGACAACGACTCGAGACGTGCTGGCCAGTCTGGTGAAGGCGGGCCAGGTCGAGCGCCTGGCACCACTGCCACGCTCCCCGATGCAGGTCTACCGGCTCGTGCGCGTCGGCCACTCGGCTGCGGCCTCCTGGTGATCGCTCGAAGCCGTAGAGGAGCGGTCCAGGACGCTGCTCCAAGATTCGGACGGTCCAAAATGCGGATCAGGAGAGTGGACGCCCAGCAACACGGGATCGTGGACGGCAGGGTCCAGAGCGCTGCGTCGCTCGTCTCAGCGGGCATCCGAAGAGTAGCGGTTCTCCATCTTTGGCCCGCGGGTGGTCCGCACTTGGACTCGACCGCGGACGGGGAGGTGAACGAACACCCGCTACCCTCACTTCGGCCAGACCAACCGGGCCAGCGCCCCTGCGGGCAGGTTCTCGAGCTCGAGCTTCCCCCGGGCCCTCTCCACCAGCCTGCGCGCCACGGCCAGACCGAGCCCCAGCCCACCCGAGCGGCTCTCCCCGGGCCGTTTCATGGTCAGAAAGGGCGTCCCAGGGTGCGCGAGCACCTCGTCGGGAAAGCCAGGGCCGTCGTCCAACACGCGCAGCTCGAGCCCCGCTGGACGGTCCTCGACCTCGATGCGCACCTGTCCCAGGGCGTGGCGCTGCGCGTTGGTGACGAGGTTCTCCACCGCGCGCTGCAGCCAGCGCTGGGCCATGGGAGGGGGCGGGAGATCCGGTGCGCAACGCAGCGCGAGGGGGATCTCCGGGCGCAGCGGGGTCAGGTGGACCACCAGGGCCTCCAGCTCCTCGGCGAGCGTCCCGCTCCACTCCTCGCTCGGCAGGGCGTCCACGTCGGCCCGCAGGTAGGCCATCAGCTCCTCGAGCAGCGCGTCCACCAGCTCGAGATCGCCCTCGGCCTGGCGCCGCGCGGCCTCACGCGCGGCCCCCTGGTCGCTGCCCTCCAGCTCGTCCAGCCTGAAGTGGAGCCTCGCCAGCGGCGTCCGCAGCGCATGGGAGAGCGCCTGGATCATCTCCCGCTGGGCCTGGACCGTGCCCTCCACCCTGGCGGCCATGTGGTTGAGCCCCTGCGCCAGGGGGAGGAGGGCTTCCACCGCGGGCTCCCGCACGCGCCGGGACAGATCGTTACCACCCACCAACCGGACGTCCTCCTCCAGCCGGGAGAGGTCCCGGTGGATAGGCCGGAAGAGCCAGTAGGCCACCAGACCCACCAACATCACGCTGGGTAGCAGCAGCAGCAGGCCATCCCCGGGGTCAGGTGCAGAACCCACCAGCGGGGCGAGGGAGAAGCTGCTTCCATCCGAGAGTACGAAACGCGCCGGCACGGGGGAGTCGACCCACGGTGGTGCCCGTAACCGGCGCCGGTGGCGCCGCTCCTGGCCCCAAGTCAGCTGGAGCCCGTGGGCCCGCGCCAGCTCTGGACCAGCCTGGTCGCGCTCACCCGCGGGGAGCGACTCGAGGGCCTCGACCAGCTCCTCGCCGGCCCCCTGCATCCACGATCCCAGAGCGCGATCCCGCACCTGGCCGAAGTGCGAGGCCATGATCGACATGGTGAGGGCGTGGGTGACCGACACCACCAGCGCGATGCCCAGGCCGAGCCGCAGGATTAGCCGCCTCATGGCGCCACCAGCAGGTACCCGGCCCCTCGCACGGTCTTGATAGCGGAGAGGCCATCGGGTGAGAGGCGACGCCTCAGGCGGGACATACGCAGGTCCATAGAGCGATCGAGCCCGTCCCAGGGGATGCCACGCAGCTCTCGGTAGAGGGTGTCCCGGTCCACCACGGTGTTGGGCCGCTGCGCCATGAACACCAGCAGGTCGAACTCCGCGGTCGAGAGTTCGAGCTCGCTGCCTCCCTGGCGCACGGTGCGGGTGCCCAGGTCGATGGACAGATCGCCGCTCTCGAGGTGGCGCGCGTGCTCCCCTGCACCCGCCGCGCCGGCTGCACGGCGCCGCAGGTGCCCCTGGATACGCGTGAGCAGCGCCCGGGTGCGGATGGGTTTGGCCATGTAATCGTCCGCCCCCAGCTCGAGGGAGAGGACCTCGTCCACCTCCTCGCGGCGTGCGGTCAGCACCACCAGGATGCCGGTCCAGCCCGGCCGGACGCGGCGGCAAACATCGAAGCCCGACAAGCCCGGGAGGTTGAGGTCGAGCAGCACCACGTCCGGGTGGCGCCGCAAGATCCACTCCACCGCGCTGTCGCCACGGCCTACCACGGTGGCGTCCATGCCGTTCCGGCGCAGGAAGGCCGCGGTGAGCTGTGCGAGCTCCGTGTCGTCCTCGACCACGAGGACGCGGGGCTGCGCTGATGGGTCGGGGCTCATGAGACAGAGATACCTGCGCAGCGGGCTGCCGACCAGCGCGGCCTTGTGTCCGATTGTATCGGTGCTCATCGGGCTCGATACCGAGCGAGAACAATCCTCCACGGTCATGGGGCACCGCGCTGGTGACAGTGAACGGGCACGAAGCACACCGAGGAGGCATCCATGACCGAACAGCTGATGGCCTGGGCCACGGGCGGCGAGACCGTCATCCTCTACGTCCTCGCCGCCATGTCCATCGCCAGCCTGGCGGTGGCGGCCGAGCGGGCCATCCGCATCGCCATGGCCCGCGGCCCGAAGGACCACCACAAGAGGGTGGAGCTGCTCGCCCACGACGGCACCCCGGCGCTCACCGACGCGCTGCTGGAGGACGACGGGGCCCCGGCCCGGGTGGTCGCCGCGGGGATCGCGGCGGGTCGCCTGGGGGGCGCCAAGGCCGCCGACGAGGCCATGCAGGGCCAGCTGCTGGCCGAGCAGCGCCGCCTGGGCCGGGGGCTGATGGTGCTGGGCACCGTCGGCAGCAACGCCCCCTTCGTGGGCCTGCTCGGGACGGTGCTGGGCATCATGGAGGCCTTCCACGACCTGGCCGCCGCCGGTGGCGAGCCCGAGGTGGTGATGAGCGGCATCTCCCAGGCCTTGATCGCCACGGCGGTCGGCCTGGTGGTCGCCATCCCGGCGGTGGTGCTCTACAACCTGCTCAGTGGCCAGGTGGGGTCCCTGCTGGACGCCGCCCGGGTGCGCGCCCACCTTGTCCTGGTGCACTTCGAGGCCGTCGCGAGCCGGAGGGCGGCCTGATGGCGGGGGGCAGCCTGGGCGGTGGCCGCCGCGGCGGCATCACCGAGATCAACGTCACCCCTTTCGTGGACATCCTGCTGGTCATCCTGATCATCTTCATGGTCACCAGCACCGTGGTCGCCGTGCGGCAGATCCCCCTGGACCTGCCCGAGGGCAGCACCGGCGAGATGCCCGCGGAGCAAGCCAGCCTCGGCGTCACCGTGGACGCCCGGGGCACGGTCTACCTCGACGGCCGCGAGTCGACCCTGGACGCCATCGCCAGCCGCATCGAGGAGGAGCGGGACGCCGGGCGCGAGGTGATCTGCCTGATCGCCGCCGACGGCGACACGGCGCACCGGGAGGTGGTGGCGGTGATCGACCGGGTGCGCGACGCCGGTGTCTCCAGCTTCGCCATCGAGATCGAGCCCGTCGAGGTCCACGATGACTGAGACCCGCTGGCCCACGGTGATCGGGGTGGCGCTCTCCGTCGCCGCGCACCTGGCCGTGGCCGTGGCCGTGGCCGCGGTGGAGCCCCCGCCACCGCGGCCCGACTACGCGCCCATGCGCGTGGTGGAGCGGCCGAAGCCTCCGCCACCCGAGCCGGAGCCAGAGCCCCAGCCCGAGCCGGTGAAGGAGCGCGAGCCACCGTCCCCGCCCCCACCCGAGCAGGCCGAGGTCATCGAGTACGAGCGCATCGTGGACGAGCCACCCGCGCCGGCCTTCCTCGAGCCGCTGGCGGGGGAGCCCATGGCGCTCACCCAGGGGCTCACCATGAGCTCCATGAGCACCGGCAGCTCCAGCCTGAAGGTCCGCGCGGGCTCGAGCACCGCGGTGGCGGCCAGCGCGGCCCCTCCAGCCCCCTCCGAGCACACCGTGGGCGGTCCCGCAAGCTGGACCGAGGTGGGCAAGCGCCCCCGCTGCCGTGTGCCGAAGCTCGAGGTCCCCGAGGCGGTGATCGAGGCGCGGCTCGAGGGGGTGGTCGAGGTGGAGCTGACGGTGGACGCCAGCGGGGCGGTCACCGAGGCGCTCGTCACCCGGGGCCTGAGCCCCGAGGCCGATCTGGCCTGCATCACCGCCTGGCGCGGCGCCCGCTGCCGCCCGGGCACCGTCGATCACGAAGCCGTCACCGTCTACGGCATGCCTCACAGCTGTCGCTTCGAGGCCATCCGATGAGCCCTTCCCTGCTGATCCTGTTCACTACCCTCGTCCTCCCCTCGGCGGCTCAGGAGCCCGCGCCGGATGACACGGCGCCCGACGCCGCTGGCGAGGCCGCGCCTGCCCTGGTGAAGGCCCCGGAGCTGATGGAGTTCGTGGAGGCGCCCTACCCACCCGAGGCCGAGGCCGCGGGCCTCGAGGGGGTGGTCCGGCTGCGGGTGGCCATCGACGAGCTGGGCGCGGTGCAGGCGGTGGAGCTGATGGAGCCCATCGGGCACGGCTTCGACGAGGCGGCGGTGGAGGCGGTCCAGGCCTTCACCTTCGCCCCCGCGGAGACCGCCGAGGGCCCCGTCCCGGTGGTGATCGAGTTCGCCTACGGCTTCGAGCTGCAGGACGAGCCGGCCCCCGCCGACCCCGCCGTTCTGCCGATCGCCGTGCAGGGCCTGCTGCGGGAGAAGGGCACCCGCCAGCCCATCGCGGGGGCCCACGTCGTGGTGGAGGGTGCCGAGGCCTACGCCCGCAGCGACGAGCAGGGGCGCTTCGAGCTGCGGGCTGCGCCCGTCGGCGCGTTGACCCTGCTCTGCCGCAGCCCGGGGCACGAGGATCTGCGCGTGGAGATCGAGCGCGCCCAGGGTGAGCAGCTGGATCTGGAGCTGTGGCTGCGGGCCTCGAGCTACTCCGACTACGAGGCGCTCGGGCTGTACCAGGTGGAGGAGCAGGACGTCGTCGTCACCCGGCGGACGGTGAGCATGGAGGAGGTGCGGCGGGTGCCGGGGACCTTCGGCGACCCGGTGCGGGTCATCCAGACCCTGCCCGGCGCCGCGCGCACGCCCTTCGGCACCAGCGATCTGATCATCCGAGGCGGCGACAGCGGCGACACCAACGTCTACGTGGACGGGGTGGAGGTGCCCATCATCTACCACCTGGGTGGGTTCCGCTCGGTGATCAACCCCGACCTGGTGGAGGCGGTGGACTACCTGCCCGGGGCCCAGCCCCTGCGCTACGGTCAGTCCATCTCCGGCTCGGTGGACGTGCGCACCAAGCAGGACTGGGACGAGGGTTGGCAGGCCCGGGCCCAGGCCGACCTGCTCGACAGCTCGGCGACAGTGCGCGGGCGCTTCGAACAGCTCCCCATCGGCCTCGCGGGGGCCTTCCGCGCCAGCTACCTGGACCTGATCATGGGCCTGATGGCCGACCGCACAGGTGACGCGAGCATCGCGCCCTCCTGGCGGGACTACCAGCTCCAGGCCCAAAGCCTGGTGGACGGTCCCGACAGCCTTCGCCTGCTGGCCTTCGGGTTCTGGGACGACATGAACATCGTCCGGGGCGACGCCGAGGAGGAGCCCCAGCTCACCACCCGCTACGCCAGCCACCGGGTGCTGCTGGACTGGACCCACCGCGAGGAGACCTTCAGCTGGATGCTGCAGCCCTCCCTGGGCTGGGACGAGCAGCTCATGAACGCGGGCACCGTGATGGAGCTCGGCGAGCAGGGCCTGCGCTTCGGCCTGCGAGCCGAGGGCCGCTGGATGCCCTCGGAGCGCTTCACGCTGCTGGGGGGCCTAGACGCCGGGCTGAGCCAGCGGAGCATCGAGGCCTCGGCGCCCGAGGTCCCGAACTGGAACGGGGACACGGGCAGCTCCATCGAGGAGACGGAGGCCATCGAGGAGGACGTCACGGGCTGGATCGGCTCCCCCGACCCCTACCTCGAGCTGCAGCTTCGTCCCCTGCCCGATCCCGATCGGCTGTCCCTCTCCGCCGGCCTCCGCCTGGCCACCATGCTCCGCACCGACGGGCTGTACGACCTCGGATGGGAGCCGCGGGGGAGCCTGCGGGTCGGGACCTGGAAGGGAGGGACCCTCAAGGGCGGCGCCGGGTTGTACCACCAGGTCCCCGACGCGACGGCCATGGCCTTCTCCGAGGCTGTGGACTTCGACATGGAGCGCGCCTGGACCGCCGAGGCGGGCATCGAGCAGCGCTTCGGGGAGCAGGCCAGCCTGGACGTGGTCGGCTACTACCGCGGCATCGACCAGCTGATGGTGCGCCAGGACTCGGACCCGGGCACCGTGCTGTACGAGAACGCCGGGCTCGGCCGTGCCTACGGCGTCGAGACCATCCTGCGCAAGCAGCGCACCGGGCCGCTGTTCGGCTGGCTCTCCTACACCTGGAGCGTGGCCGAGCGGGACGAGGAGGCCAGTGGCGACTGGGTGCTCTACGAACTCGATCAGACCCACAACCTGGTGGCGGTCACGGGCTACACGCTGCCCCTGGACTTCGACCTCTCAGCCAAGTTCCAGTACACCAGCGGCAACCCCTACACCCCCTACGACGACGCCACCTACGACCTGGACAGCGGGCGCTACAGCCCCACCTCGACCCTGGACGAGAACAGCGCGCGGCTGGAACCCTACTGGGCGCTGGACCTGCGCGCCTCTAAGCTCTGGACCTTCGATCGCTGGCAGCTGGACACCTACGTGGACCTGCTCAACGTGCTGCACGGGGAGAACCCCGAGCTGATCCAGTGGAGCTACGACTACACCGAGCACGACAACATCAGCGGGCTCGGCTTCTACCTCAACCCGGGGCTCGAGCTCCGGACGCGATTCTAGCCGGGAGGGACCATGCTCCGTTCCACCGCCGTCTTCGTCTGCTGTTCCCTCGTCGGCGTGGCCTGCGACCTCGCGGACCAGCCCCAGGAGTGGGACCTGGACCGCACCCGCATCCTGGGCACCACCGTGACCCCCGCCGAGCCCCGCCCCGGGGACACCGTCGGCATCGAGAGCCTGGTCTACGTCCCCGAGGGGGAGGGCTGGGCCGTCTGGCGCAGCCTCGAGCTGGGGGGCTGGGGTTGGGACACCGCCGCCCCCGCCGAGCTCGATCCGGAGCTGGTCGGCGAGCTCGCGTCCCTGGACTGGTCCAGCCTCGACGACGACGAGCGGGCCGCCTGGCGCGCCGAGGCTGCGGCCGGTGGGATCATGGGCGTGGAGCCGGGCCTGCCTCCCGAGCTGACCATCCCCGCGACCCTGCTGGACAACCTGCCCGAGGAGGACAGCTACGAGGGCCTCGCGTTGACGCTGGAGGTGGAGGTCTGGCCGACGGTGGGCGAGGACGTGGAGAAAGCCAGCAAGGCGCTGCCCGTCAGCCTGGCCATCACCCCCAACCACAACCCGGAGCTGCTCGGGATCACGGTGGATGGGGTCGAACTGGCCGCCGGGGAGCCCCTGGTCCTCAAGCTCGACGACGAGCCGGTCCTCGGCCCCCTGATCGACGAGGGCGCCGCGGAGAAGTACCGCTACCTGAACTCGGACGGCGCCTGGGAATGGCGGACCGAAGACCTGAGCTACAGCTGGTACACCAGCGTCGGGAGCTTCACGGCGCAGACCGGCTTCGGTCGGGGTGGCGGGTGGGCGGCCGCGGCCGCCGAGCTGGAGGAGGGCGAGACGGTGCTCTTCGCCACCGAGCAGGGGGAGGGCGTGCTGGCCCTGGTGGTGCGGGACGGGCGGGGCGGGACCGGGTGGTTCCAGGTCTCGCTCGAGATCGACTGACCTGGGCCGCGCTGTGTCGCCACGGTTCCGCGTTGGTCGTCGTGGACACCGAAGGAGGTCCTTCATGGACAGAGAACAACCTGGAGGCCTACGAGGAGGCGGTCGGAGCAGCGCAGCTCCGAGCGCGATCTCGAGCAGCTCCCGCTCCGCACCACCGGGGGAGGATCCGTGCCGCTGGGCGCCGTCGTGGCGGTGGAGCGCAGCACCAGCCCGGCCTCCATCCGACGTGTGGGGGGCCGGCGTGTGGTGGAGGTGAGCGCGGAGCTGGCGCCGGGGGTGGCCGCCTCCACCGACATCAACCGGGTCGTGGAGGAGGAGATCCTGCCGGCCCTCTGCGTCGCTCACCCGGGCCTGCGGGCCGACGCGGTGGGGATGCAGGAGGAACAGCGGGGCAGCATGGTGGCCCTCGCCCAGGGCTACGTCATCGCCCTGCTCGCGATGTTCGCGCTGCTGGCCATCCCCTTCCGCAGCTACTGGCAGCCCCTGGTGATCATGGCCGTGATCCCCTTCGGCCTGGTCGGCGCCATCCTGGGCCACCTGCTGCTCGGCTTCGAGCTGTCCATGGTCTCGGTGTTCGGCGTCGTGGCCCTGTCGGGGGTGGTGGTCAACGACTCCCTGGTGCTCATCGACGCCATCAACGGCGCCAGGCGCGATGGCCTGGACATGCGCGAGGCGATCCTGGCGGGTGGTTCCCGCCGCCTGCGCCCGGTGCTGTTGACCTCCCTGACCACCTTCTTCGGCCTGCTCCCGATGATCTTCGAGACCAGCGTGCAGGCCTACTTCCTCATCCCCCTGGCCATCAGCCTGGGCTTCGGCATCCTCTTCGCGACGGCGGTGGTGCTGGTGCTGATCCCGGTGGTCTACGCCAGCCTGGCGGCGCTCTTCGAGCGGGGAAGCCAGCCGTGAGCGCGCACCCTGGAGCCTCCTTGTCCATCTTCCCACTCCTGCTCGCTGCCAACTCCCCCCGCGCTGTGAACATCGAGGGCATCTGGGAGCTGGACCGCGCTGCATCCGACTCCCTCGTAGAGCTGGTGACGCTATGCGGAGCCCCCCGGACAATCTGCATGATCGCAGCCACACAGGGGCTGACCTTGACCATTTCTGTCGAGGAGGATCGGTTGTTCATCCGGCAGTGCTCCGGGGTCGGCGACACTGATCGAAGGGTCGTCCCCGACGGCGCCTGGCGCGCTGAGACCACCCCGGGGGGCGAGGAGGAGCAGACCCGCTACAGCTGGAGCCCCGACGGTTGCTTCGTGGAGCAGGTCCGCACCACGTTGGGGGATGGAGCCCAGGCCACACTCACGACTACTCGCTGTTCACGATGGGCTGGCACTCTGGAGGAGAGCGTGATGCTCGAAGCCGACGACGGCTGGAACATCCGGCTGACCAGGCGCTATCGCCAGCGATAGTGCTTGGGGCCGTGATCTCTCGCGTGGAGAAGGCCGGCTCCGCGAGCCCGCGCACGCGGTGGGTAAGGCGCTGGAGCGATGCAGGTGTTCAATACAGCTCCCAGGCGCGCTCGCTCGCGATGGAGGTCAGCGCAGCCAAGAATCGGGGCCCGTCGTCATCCGTGAGGGCCACGACGCGCAGCAGCCGCAGCGGCGAAGCGTCCTCGCCTGGCCGCGCCATGGTGAAGCGCTGGTCCTCTGGGCGCAGGACCGGGTTGGGGAAGTCGAGCAGGTGGGCAGCCTCGGCGCTTGGGAGAACGCCCAGTGCTCGTCCGAGCTCGATCCCGATATCCAGCGGCGGCTCGTCGAAGCAGATGATGTCGCCCCCGGCCAGCGGGAGGGCCGTGGCGTCGCGGAGGGCGAGCTGGAAGAGCAGCGACACGAGTCCGCGCTGCTCCTCGCGCGAGTAGGCTATCAGCTCCGTGGGGGGGTGGGCGTCGAGCGCCGGGCAGAGGCTCATCCCAGCGGTGGCGTAGGTCCACCAGGGGCGCCCGGGGACGGGCGCGAAGGCGAACACCAGCAGATCCTCGTAGCCTGGGATGGCCTCCGGGGGCCCGAACTCCTCGGAGTTGTCCTCGCCGAGCTCGTTGAAGAGGTGCACGATCCAGCGAGCCCTCCCGACGAAGCGCATGCTGTCGCGGAGGGCCTTGGGTGAGGGGGAGAACAGTTCTTTCAGCCAGCTGAACATGGTTCTCTGTATCACCATCGCACCGGGAGTCGTGGCATGGAGAGGCACCCGGGCTCGGCTCACCGCCCCCCCGTCCGCCTCACCCCCACCTCCACGAACCCCACCTTTCGCTCCCCACCCCCCAGCGGCGGGGCAGAGCCCCGATGGGATGCGGGCGAAGCCCGCGCTAGGGGGAGGAGCGCCCGGCTCGCTCAGGAGGCGACGAGGGAGCGTGGGGCCAGAACCGGCGCGCGGAGCTGCGGCTGCTCAGCGAGGTCTCGGGGCTGGAGGGGACGGTGCGGTAGGGGGGCGGCGCCGCCGAGCCCCGATCCCGTTATCTTTGCCCCGATGAGCCTCCCGCCGCCAACGCTGCTGCTCCGGCCTCTGGGCGGCGCGCCGCGCCTCGCGCCGTTGAGCGAGGGCGCGCACGAGCTCGGAGCCGACCCGCGCTGCGCCTGCGTCATCGCGGTCGAGGGTGTCTCCCGACGGCACGCGCGGATCCACGTCCGCCAGGGAGCGGCGGAGATCGAGGATCTGGGCAGCAAAAACGGGACCTGGGTCTCCGGCCGCGCGGTGCAGCGCGCCCCCCTCTTGCCCGGCGACGAGCTCGCGCTGGGGAGCGCGCGCTACCGCGTCGAGGTGCATCAGCCCGAGCCGCTGGCCCTGGCGCTGGATCTCGGCCCGGTCCGCGCCGCGACCCGCAGCGTGGCGCTGGCGGGCCCCGAGGTGGTCCCGTCCTGGTGGCCCGCGCTCATCGCGGCGTTTCTCGCGGATCTCGATGGCGTTGGTCCGGCGGCCGCCGTGGAGACCCTGCGCGAGGGCCTGGGCGCGGAAGGTCTCTGGCTCCTCGAGCGCGACGCTCGGGGCGAGGTGCTGCTGCGCACGGGCGCGGGCGCGCGACCCGATCTGTCAGAGCCGGCGCTGGCGGCCCGTATTCGCGGCCAGCCCGACGCGGAGCCCCTCGTCGAGCGCGGGCGCCTGGGCCCGGACCTGAGCTACGCCGCGCGCTGGCGTGGCGCTCGCCTTCGGCTGCTGGTGCTGCGCGGCGCCATCCCCGGCGGCGCCCTGGCCCCGGCCCTCGCCGAGATCGCCCTGCTGGCCCTCGACCGGGATGCGACAGGGCCCGCGCCGACGCCTCGCCCACGCCCGGCGCTCGACTTCCCCCCCGATCTGCTGCGCTGCCCCTCGCCGCCCATGATCGGGCTCTATGCCGAGCTCCGCCGCTTCGCCTCCGGCCGCGTACCGATCCTCGTCGAGGGCGAGACCGGCACCGGCAAGGAGCACGTCGCGCGGCTGCTTCATGCGTGGTCCGAGCGGCGCGAGGGCCCCATGGTCGCGCTGAACTGCGGCGCCATCCCCCGCGACCTCATGGAGGCCGAGCTCTTCGGCGTGGAGAAGGGCGCCGCGACCGGCGTGGGCGCGCGTCCAGGGCGGCTGCGCGAGGCCAGCGGCGGGGTCCTGTTCCTGGATGAGGTGGCCGATCTCTCCGAGACCGCGCAGGTGGCGCTGCTGCGCGCCCTTCAAGAGCGCAGGGTGGTCCCGGTGGGGGGCTCCGTGGCGCACGCCGTGGACGTCCGGGTGGTGTCCGCGACCAACCTGCGTCTGAGCGATCGGGTCGCCGAGGGCCGCTTTCGCGCCGATCTGTACTATCGGCTCGCGGCGGTGACGCTGCATGTCCCCCCGCTGCGCGAGCGCCGCGAGGACATCGCCCCGCTGTGCGAGCACCTGATCCGCCGTCTCAGCGTCGAGGCCGGGCGGCCCGTGCGAGGCGTCACGGTCGCGGCCATGGTCGCGCTCGAAGAGGCGCCCTGGCCTGGCAACGTCCGGCAGCTCGCCAACGCGGTGGCCTACATGGTCTATGGCGTGGGCGAGGATGGCATCATCGGCGCCGACCAGCTCCCTGCGGAGCTGCTGGACCGGCCGCGGATCGACGAAGCAGAGGCCCCACGCCCCGCGCCCGAACCGCCGACCGATCTGGGCGACGCCCTGAACCTGGAGTGCCGGGTCGAGGCGCTGGAGCGGGTGCTGCTGGCCGAGGCCCTGCAGCGCGCCGAGGGCAACCGTTCCCAGGCGGCGCGTCTGCTCGGCCTGTCCCGCAACGGCCTGCGCGCCAAGCTTGTTCGCCACGGGCTGGAGCCCGAGGGAGCGGATTAGCGCGTCTGGACCACCAGCACGCCGCCCCAGCCGACCGCCTCCTCGCGCACCGGCCCGACGACGAGGCTCGTGGAGCCGCGGTGGTCGTTGGTGACGCCCACGGCCACCAGATCGACGCCCCGGTGGTCGTTGGTGACGCCGACGGCGACCTCGTCGATGCCCCGATGATCATTGGTGACGCCGACGGCGCGCTCGCCGATGCCCAGGTGATCGTTGGTGACACCGACCGCGATCTCGTCGATGCCCAGGTGATCGTTGGTGACGCCGACCGCGACCAGGCCCACGCCGTCCAGGGCCAGCAGCTGCTCGCCGGGCAGGGCGAGCATGAGCCCCTGCTCGCCCTCGGCCAGCAGGCCCACGGCGAGGCCCAGGGCCAGGCCGTCCTCGAGGCGCAGGGTGAGGGCCGCCACATCCTCCAGCGCGATGCGCCCATCGACGGCCTCGATCCAGGCGGCGTCACCTTCCTCTTGGACGGGGGCGGCGAGCACGACGGGGGCCAGCGGCGAGAGCCCGGCGGCCTCGAGCACGGCGGCGTCGGCGTCGAGGCGCGCGCAGGTGACGTCGCCCAGCAGGTCGAGCTCTTCGGCGTCGCAGATGGACGCGAGCGCGCTGGAGGGGAGGCCGAAGGACAGCACGGAGAGCAGGACGATACGGGTGTTGCGCAGCATGTTGGCTCCTGTTGGTAGGTGAATCCAGGTATTGCAAGGGGTGTGCCAACGTGGGCTCGGGAGGATCCATGTACGTTAAACCGGCCATTTGTTGAAATCGGGACCTCGCGCCATCCAGAGAGCGCCCCAGGCTGCGCAGGCGCTGCGCAGCCGACCTGCTCAGATCCTGCGCAGCGTCGGGCTCAGACCCGAACGCGCACGGGGACGCCCCAGAGCGGATCGGAGGAGGGCTGCGTGGTGGGCACCGCGCGAGCGTGGTCGAAGACGAGCTCGACCGCGACGGGCGTGCCGGCCGGCGCAGCGCCACCCGGGCGCAGCATGTCCGCCGTCAGACCGGCGACGGCGCTGGGGTCGGGCAAAGGCAGGTCAACCAGGGTCTTCGCCTCGACGAGCAGCGCTACGGTCCTGTCCGGTGTGAGGTTCACCTGTTGGCCGCCAGCGACGGCGAAGCGCGCGGGGAGCGTGTAGAAGTCGAGATAGGACGTGTCCAGCCCCTGGCTGAGCCGCGCGTTCTGCGCGAAGGGGTTGTGGCTGACGCACACGCTACTCCCTGGAGCTCGCACCGCCCAGGCGAGCGCACACATCGCTGGGACCTGCCTGCTCCACTCCGCGCTCGAGAGGATCGTGTCCAGATAGACGCCCTTCCCACGCTCGCTCAGCTCGCGGAGCCAGCGCACGAGCTGATCGGTCTCCTCTCTCGACACATGGAAAGTCCTGCCGAACCCAATGGGTCGGGCGAGCCGTCCGTCTACTGTGTAGATGGGCTTCGAAGGTGGGAAGAGGGCGTCGAGGAAGCCACTCTTGCCGCCTGCGGGGGGCCAGACGCGCTCAAAGTACAGACCATCGGAGACGCTCTCGGCCATGAGCGAGGAGACGTCGTGACCTCCGAACCCCTCCGAGTCCACCTGCTGAAGAAAGGCGATGGACTGCTCGAAGGACACGAGGCGCGCGCCAGAGCCCGGCCCCGCTGCCCGGATATCGGCCAGATCGGCGCGGAACGGCCAGGACATGTGCCCGTAGCCCGCGCGCAGCTCCCAGCCATGTCTGCACGTGTTCACAGGACTCGACGCGTTCAGGACCAGCCCCATCCCGCGACGGTGGAGCTGCTCGCGCAGGTCGGCCAGGAAGGTCGCGCAGAAAGGCCAGGCGTTCGTGGATCGTCGATACGCGGTGTCATAGAACGTGTACGCGTCATAGCCAGAGGCGCTGTCGAGCGGCGCCGGGGATGTCGGCGACGTGTTGTCGATCCAGAGGAAGGCATGCCGCCAGCCCAGGTCGTGACGCGTCTCGCGACCCGCCGGGAGCAGCACCGCATAGAAGGCATCCTCGCGTGGGTCCGGCGGGGCGCCCAGGTACTCGGCCACCGCCTCGGCGGCCATCTCCTGGACGGCGTCCACGTAGCTGAGGCACTTCTCGGTCCACCAGCGCCGGACCTGCGGGGTCACGAGGTTCACGGTGGCGCGGTTGTAGCTTGTGATGGCGCCCGTGGTGGGGTCTACGCTGCGCACCCAGCGCGCGGCGGCGCTCCCGGCTTCATCGAAGGCGTAGGTCGTGGTCGCCCCCGAAGGATCGGTGGTCGGCAGAAGCAGGCTCGGGGCCAGCACGTCTGCGAAGATCTTGGACTCGACGCTCGGCGTGGCGTTGCTGATGTAGGGAGCGAGCAGGCTCTGCACACGACCAGGGAGCCCCTGCGGCTCCTCGAGGTGAACCATGACGCACTCGAAGGGGAACTGATAGCTGGTCAGCTCCGGCTCGTCCTGACCCCAGGGGTTCGCTCCACCGGGCGCGGAGAGCGGCGCACGGACGACGCCCTGGCCGCTGAGGTAGGTGCCCAGCGCCAGCGGGCTGCGCCCAGGGTCGTAGGCGTCCTTCAGGAAGAGCAGGCACCGGAGGAGCTGCTTGTAGCGCGCACGGGCGGCCAGGGCGTAGTGCCAGGGCGTCCGCTCCTGCCCGAGGAGATCCTGGAGATAGGAAGGGGTGGAGCCCCCCGCTCCCTTCAGCAGAATCGTCGCGTAGTGGATCACCGGACATCGGGCGATCTGTTCGAGGTAGGCGTGGGTTGGATTGCTGCGGGAGGCCTGCTCGATCAGGCCGTCCGAGACCTGCGTCACGAAACCCAGGTGCTCGTCCGAGGGCGGCAGCAGAGGCGAGCTCGGGTCGCGCTCTCCCTTGGGCGGCGACGGCCAGGGCTCCCGCTGGAGCGAGGGCCTGTCCGATCGAAAGAAGGTAGAGACGGGGGGCTCCTGGGCGTAAGGCACGGCGGCGCTCCTCTCAGGTCTGCTGGGCAGGTTCTCTGTCCGCCAGGGGGGGACGTCGGACAGATAAGCAAGCGCCGTGCCAACATGCCTCTGGCGGAAACGATCCCCAGCGAAGGCGGAAAACGCGCGCGCCTGCACGCCCACGGCTCGGCTCCGCGCACGCGCTGCGCACCCGGCCGACGCGCACGCCCTGCTCACCCTGCTCAGCCGGTGCGCAGCGCCGGATCCCAGGTACGCACGACGCGCACGCCGATGTCGTAGGCCCGATAGGTGGCCCGGTTCTTGAAGCGCATGCCCACGCGCGCGCTGGTGGCGCTCATCACCCAGGACCCACCGCGCATGGCGTAGTAGTCCTGGTCGCTCGGGTTGGAGTCGGTGGGCTCGGGTTGGACCTCGCCCTGCGCGGCCACTGTGCCCAGGGGCTCGAAGCGCTCCATGCACCAGTAGCGCGCCAGCCCTACCGCGTCCTCGATCCCGTAGGGGCTCGTCGCCTCGGGGCGGGTGCCTACGGTGGGCAGCACGCGCCGCGGCCCGAAAGAGTCCTCCATCCAACAGAAGGAGGGATCGAAGCGGTCTCCCCAGGGCCAGGCCCTCCCGTCCACGCCGCGGTGCAGCTTCTCGATCTCCACCTCGCCGGGCAGGCGCCAGGGCCGACCCTCACGCCGGGCGAGCCAGGCGGCGTAGGCCCGCGCCTCGCGAAGGCCGACCAGGATCACGGGATGCTGGGGATCCCAGGTGTCGCCGTCGGCGTCCGGGACCAGCCGCGCGCGTCCGTCCGGGTCGAGCGTGACGCCGCCACGGCCGCGATCCGTGCCCGCCCGCTCCAGTCGCTCGCGGGGCAGCAGGGCAAGGGCCGCGTCCAGACCCTGCCGCGCGGCGAGGTCTTCGAGGAAGCGCATGTACTCGGCGACCGTGACGTGGTGCCGGCGGGCGATCCGACCGTCCAGCCAGACCCGGCGCCGAGGCAGGGCCTTGAAACCACCGGGATCGCCGGTCCGGAACCAGCCCGCTGGCGCGTAGATCTCGTCCGGCCCCAGATCCTCGGGGCCAGGCAGATAGATGGGGTGCGGCACCTCCCCACCGGGGCGGACACCGTCCCAGCAGGCGTCGCGCTGGATCAGGACCGGGTAGGGCACGACGCGCCGGCCGGGCGCGTGGATCTCCAGCAGCGCGGACCCGGCGGGCACGGGCAGCTCCCGGAGCGGCGTGGGCCCCAGCGACACGGGCTCCCCAGGCACCAGCCGACGATCCCGCAGGATGTAGGGTCTCATCTGAACCTCCGCGCCAGGAGGTTCCGTGACCAGGGTGAGGGCCCCCACGCCGTCCAGCCAACGCTGCATGCGCCCGCGATGATGTCGGGAGACGGCGCGCAGGTGCGGCAGGGCGGCCGTAGCGTCGCCTCGCACCTCGGCCGCCTCGGCGCGCGCGCGGTGGTGCGTCGCAAGGCGGTCGTGGGCCTCGGGTAGCCCCGGAGAGAGCTGAAAGGCGGCGTCGAGGCGCAGCAGGGCGCGCTGCTCGGCCTCGTCTGCCTGCGCGGCCAGCGCGTCTGCCTCGTCCTCGAGCGCCCAGAGCGGGCGGCGCGTCTCGACGGGCAGGTGACGAGGAAGCGTGATGGCCAGCCGGGCGGCCCGCAAGCGCAGCACCTCCTCCTCGGCTCGGGCCTCATCATGCTCGGCCAGGTCCCGGCCCGCCTCCTCGACCAGCAGGAGCGCCCGCTCGCGCTGCGCCTCGCCTTCCAGCCAGCGGCCGAGCGCCACGGCGAAGGCGGCGGCATCCGGCGGGCGCAGGGCCGGGGTCGCCTGCAGGCTGGCGCGGCAGAGCGCGGCGAGATCCTCGGGCGCGCCGCTCAGGCGGGCATCAGGCGCCGGGATCGCTCCCGCGCGCAGCGCCGACAGGATGCCGTCCGTCGGGCGATCTCCCCAGAGCGGCCCACCGCCCAGCAGCTCCAGCAGGATCGCGCCCAGCGCGAACACGTCCGCCCGCGCATCCAGGTCCGCGCCACGCGCGTGCTCGGGCGCCATGTAGGCGGGCGTGCCGATGAGTCCGGCCTCTGCGTGCGGCTCGGCCCGACGCAGCAGCGTCGCGATGCCCCAGTCCAGCACCATGACCTCGCCGTGCTCGCCTACCATGATGTTGCTGGGCTTGAGATCGCGGTGCAGCACCCCGCGGGCATGGGCGAAGCCGACCGCCTCGGCGGCGCGCCGAAGCCACTCCAGCCGTCGGCGCAACGGCGTCGCCTGGAGCGAGCGCGTGAGCTCGGCCAGGGTCTGACCCCGGATCTCCTTCATCATGTAGGCGGCGCGCCCGTCGGGCAGCGTGCCCAGGCCGTGGACAGGCACGATGCCGGGGTGCTCCAGCCGCGCGGTCAGCCGCGCCTCCTCCAGGAAGCGAGGCAGCGCGTCGGAGGACAGGCGCTGCTGCAGGACCTTGACCGCGACCGCGCGCCCCAGGTGGGGATCCCAGGCTCTCAGCACCTCGCCCATACCGCCGAACCCCAGCGTCTCTCCCAGCAGCTCCACGTCGAGGGCGGGCAGGGGGGGCGGGGCGGCCGGAGCGGAGGTCTGGTGAGAGAAGGTCGCAGTGGCGAAGGCTTCGGGCATCGGGCCTCCGGGGCTCAGCTTAGCACCACTGGGGGCGCTCAGGACGTGCGCAGACGCTGCGCAGCGCGTGCGCATGAGGCTCGCAGCGCGTGAGTACGAGGCTCGCCCGGCATGAGGCCGCCCTCGTCTCTCGATCCGGTTGGAGCGGTGCTTCACCGCGACGGCCTCCCAGGCGCCGAAGCGTCGGCACGGTCCTTGCTTCGTTCGGCGGTGTTCACACTGGAGGTCCCATGCCCCTGATCCCCGACACGGGCGTCCCGTCCGTCGCGCGCCCCCTCCTGGGCGGCGGCTTCGACGTCGTCCTCTCCGCCAACCAGACCGCGCTCGTCCGGCTCGTCCGTCAGCTCGCCCCACCGGAGGTGTTGCTGCCCCAGGTCCAGACCTTCCTGACGCTGATGGTCCAGGGCACCGATCACGAGGGGGCGGTGGCCTACGGGGTCAGCGAGCTCGATCTGGCCCTGCCGCCCGGCGAGACGGCGGTGGAGCTCGCGGCGACCATCCGAGCGAAGGTGCCCCCGCTGACGGAGCCGCATTCGGTCGGGGTGCGCGCGCGCCTCGTCCCGCACCTGACCTGTCCCTGGCCAGGTCGCCTGGAGCTGTACGCGCGCCCGGCGATGACCTCGCAAGGGGGCGTCGCCGCGTCGGTGACCGTGGGGGAGATCACGCACAACCCGGCCGACACCGTGGAGATGAGGCAGAAGGTCGGCGACAACCTGGGAGGGCGTCTGGGCATCGGTTTGCTGAAGGAGCTCCTGCTGCCGGACCCCTCCCTTCCTCCCAGCGAGCAGCCCGAGCCGCTCTACGTGCATCTGGGCGCGTTGATGGGGCAGCTCGTCGAAGCCGCCCGCCTGAAGACCCACCACCCCCTGAGCCAGGAGCCTCAACTCGATCTCGGCGTCTTGGCGTCCTGGACACACGAGCTACCTGCAGACGCGCTCGCGGAGCTGCTGGATCGCCGCTTGCGCGCCGGAGAGTTCGTGTTTCCGAGCGTGGGCACTCGCAAGCCCTGGACGCCGCCGGGCCAGAAGGAGCCGCATGAGCTCGAGCTCAGCGTCGAGCCGATGGCGTCGCCCACGCTGGGCGCCTCGAAGCAGACGGGGGGCGTCGAGCTCGTCTGTCCGGTCCGGGCGATCGCCCGGCTGTACGGACCCACCGCGACGACGCACCTCGCCGAGGTCAGGGTAGAGGGGGTGAAGGCGCGGCGAGCCCTGATGGGCCTCGGCTCCACAGGGGTGGGGCTCCCGGCAGGCGGGACGCCCGGGCTCGACCGCTTCGATCTCGAGGACAGCGACACCCTGGTCCCGACGGAGGGGATCCGCGGCGCGATGGTGGCGGCGCTGCAGACCGCGTTGCCGGGGATGCTCACCGGGTTTGGCTGGGTGCTCACGTCGGAGCCGACGGGGCGCGGGATGGTGGTGGCTTCGCCGGTGAAGGGAACGGGCGGGCCCGGCTACCGGGTCAGTCGGGACGTCGATTCCCCCACTCCCATCTTCTCGCACCACCGCGGCGTCGATCCAGGCGCCAACCTGATCGCGCGGCTGGACAGCGTCTTCGTCGAGGCGCTCGCCGCTGAGCTCGGCCAGGACCTGGCGCGCGCGCAGGCGAGCGGAGCCGGAGCTCCACCGCGGGTTGGCGTGAAGCTGCGCGAAGGAGTGCTGGACATCCTGCTGCATGCGGACGCCGATCAGGACCCCGACTTCACGGTCACCCTACGCCCCGAACTGCTCCCGGACGAGCTGAAGGTGGACGCCAGCGTGAGCTCGCCGTGGCGCTGGTACCACATTCTTGGGGGGCCGCCGGCCTGGGCGTTCAAGGCCATCCTGGAGGCCATCAGCGGCGCGGTGGTCGAGGGCAAGGCCGCGGAGGCGCTGGCTGGGTCTCTGGCGAAGGGTGTGCTACACACCTTCCCGGCCGGGCCCGGCGCGCGAGGGCTGATCCGGCTCTCGGGGGTGCGGGTGTTCTCCTCGGGCGTCCTGGTCACGGCGAACATGCTGCACGAGGCCCTGGTCTCGCGGGCATCGGCCCTGGTGTCGGCGCCGCAACGCGGCGTGGTCGGGAGGGTCCTCGGGCCGAAGTCTGCCGTCCAAGGCTGGCTGCTCTCGGGTGGGCTCTACCTGGAGCACGAGGCGCTGATGGCGTGGCTGTCGCGGGGCGGGCGCCTGCGAGGCGTACACGTCGTCCGACCACGGCGCGGGCGCCCGTACCTGCGGTCCAACCCGGACGGCAGCGGAGCGAACAACTTGCGGACGCTACCGGTGGTGGAGCTCGCCTGGCTCGGCGCGAGCAGCGACCCGGGGTGAGCGTGTCGTCTGGCCTTGGCTTCGTCGACGCTCAGGGCCGCGCCCCACGAAAGGTCTCATGGCAGTCGATGCAGCCCGCGCGCATCGCGTCTGCTCCGGCGCGCATCGCAGGGAGATCCCCCTGGTCCGCCGCCACCACCACACGCTCGATCATCCCTCGACCTGCGCGGCGCCCGCCGGGCCTGCGGCGTGGACCAGCTCGTCGGAGA
>CAZTOW010000046.1:19785-80242 GCA_964615375.1 uncultured Enterobacterales bacterium | reverse complement strand
CTACGGGGTCGTGATGACGGGGGGAGGCCCGCTTTGAATCGCCGAGCGGGCTATTCAATCAGTCGTTCGAGCGGTTCGATCGTGACCTTCGCGGTTCCGAGGTAGGCCATCGAAATTGGGTAATCTTGAAGAATCCCAATCAGTCTGCCCATGGTCAAGACTTGGCTCGGCTTGTCGATGAGTGGCGCTCGTCGGTGGTCGCGCCTGAAGATCAGCAAGCGCTATTTATGGTGGTCATGAAACACCATGGGCACCTGTCTGAACTCGATGCGCTACTCTCAAAGGCCAATCTCGCTGGTATCCCTGCCCTTATCATCGATGACGAGGCCGATCAGGCTGGGCTCGATACAAGTGCCCGCGCGCGCTCCTCAGCAGGTAGCGGCGTGCCGTCAAGTACCACTTATAGTTGCATAAAGGCCGTGCGTGCCAGGCTTTTGAGGCATACGTACTTACAGTACACGGCTACTCCACAGGCTCCGCTACTCATTAGTTTGGCTGATACATTGTCTCCTGAGTTTGCTGATGTGATCCAGCCGGGAGAGGGCTATACCGGCGGACGCGATTTCTTTCTGGATCGTCCAAATCTGGTGCGGACTATTCCTCCATCCGACCTTACTGTCGGTAGCGGAAATAGTGGGCCTCCCGAAAGCCTTCTGGGTGCGCTCCGAATCTTCTTCGTGGGCGTAGCCTGCCATATGATCGATCCCAGAGGTGAACAGCGACGCTCCATGTTGATTCATCCATCGCGTCTCACACCAACTCAAGGGCAGTATTCGCAATGGGTTGCAAGTATAACTAGTAGATGGCGGCGGGTGCTACAGCTTCCTCCGGGAGACGGGGAGCGTGAGGAGTTGCTCGACGAGCTCCGGGCGTCATACGTTGACCTTCAGTCCACGGAGAGCCGGATGCCGCCATTTCAGGATCTTGTGGGTAAGATGCCTGTCGCGGCAAATCGACTCATCGTGACCGAAATCAATTCCGAGACAGGACAGGAAGTTGAATGGAACAAGGGGCCATACCATGTGCTGATTGGTGGAGAGAAGATGAGTCGAGGCTATACGGTGCGCGGATTGACGGTGACCTATATGCCAAGACCACCAGGCACATGGACCGCGGACACTATTCAGCAACGAGCTCGATTCTTTGGCTACAAGGCCAAGTACGTTGGATTCTGTCGTATTTTTCTTCCAAGCGACATTATAGTGGCCTACCGGACCTATGTTGAACATGAAGAGAATATTCGAGACCAGTTGACAGTGTTCCGTGGCAAGCCCCTGAAGGCATGGCGCCGAGCGTTTTTCCTTGAAGCTCCATATCAGCCAACTAGACGCAACGTCCTTGCTGATCCCTACTTCAAAGTGCCGGCCCCTCAGGGCTGGTTTGAACAGCAGCGGCCGCACTACTCGTCGGAGTCCATCGCGAGTAACCGCAGGCTCGTGGAGAAGTTGGTGAGTCAGTACACCTTCGTTCCACACGAGCTTGATCGTCATGCCGTCTGTAGGAGTGTACCTTTGGCTCAAGTTCTTCGCGACTTCCTTGTTGAGTTCGCCTTCATTGGCGACCATGACGCAAAGGGGAGTATGGCGGCGCTGTGTCGCATTAGCGACCACGTTGCGGATCATCCTGGGGCCATATGTACAATCGTCCAGATGGATGCGAATCGTGATCGGTTACGGCGGCGCACTGCACGCGATGACGATGAGGAGATCGACCTTCAACAGGGGCGCGATCCGAAGGGTCGGTCATATCCGGGCGACGCCGCAGTGCGAGACACCGGCCGGGTAACTATTCAGATCCATCGAGTGGACATTGACCTGTCTGATGGGAGGACGGAAGGCAACGTAGCCGCCCTCGCAATCTACATTCCACCTGAGATGACAGGTGACGTGCTCGTGTCCCCGAGGTGAAACGTGCCGGCCAATTCGACACCCCTATGGGATACTTTCAATCGCCTCGGTGATCCAGGCCGGGAGTCTTCTGGGAGCGAGATTCTCTGCGCATACCGCATTCCTGATTCGCGTGATCTATGGTTGGCTCGGGACAGTTGCTCTCGGCCTGTTCTTGTAATCGGAGGTCGGGATGTCAACGAGTCTGCGGCGCCGATAACGCTACGCCACATCGGGTACCTTCCGGCGGTTGAATGCTTACTTGGCGATTGTGACGGCCCGATATCTGGGAACTTTCAGCTCATACGGTGTAGATCCCGAGATGTGTCTCTACAGGAGTGCTTTGTGTGGGCATTGGCAGGGTGGTTGCCTCTGATAGATAGCTGCAACTCTGGAGCCCAGGTGGACAGATGTGTGGAGCAGTTCTTCGCACTATTCTGTCAGCTTACGTTGCCAGGCAACGGGACTCTAGTGGGGATCTGGGGCGAGCTATATCTGATGGCGTGTTGCGCTGATCCTCACACGGCAATCGCGGCCTGGCACAACGACCCCGAGGAGCTGCACGACTTTGTATGCGGTGAGAACCGCGTGGAGGTAAAGACCTCAACGGGAGTCCTACGCCAACATCACTTCTCACTCGATCAGTTTTTGGTCCCGGCTGGGGCGACACTTACAGTGGCCTCACTACTGGTTGTGCCGACTCCGAACGGTTGGACTGTTTCGGAGCTCGTAGACTCATTATGCGGCCACATTAAGGACAATCCGGCGGCCATTGCACGCATTCACGATGTCGTAGGTCGAACCCTGGGGGCGGAGTGGAGAGAGGCTGACCGCGTCCGACTGAGCCCTCGCGATGGGGGCCAAGCTGTTGTTCTGTATGATGCGGATGTGATCCCGCGCGTACGCCCTGCTGCGGTGCCCCCTGAGGTCAGCGGAGTGACCTTCTGGGTCGACTTGAGCCAATGTAGTCCCCTTGGGACTGATAGATCAAGCACGGGGCTCGTCGCTTCTATGCTCAAGGGGCTCTCGGGTGCGCTTGACGGGGAGACACGGTAGGGAGGTGACTCGAATATGAGGGTGAAGGAGCTCTATCTGCTGATTCAGATGAGGCTCCCGTCGTCGGCTTCTCGGTGCGGGTAGCCAGGGGAGTGGTACCATCTCCCGGGAACGTGATATCAGGAGGGATGAGGCTTCCGTCGTCGGCTTCTCGGTGCGGGTAGCCAGGGGAGTGGCACCATCTCCCGGGAACGTGATATCAGGAGGCATGAACTTCGAACACATCGCAGGGCACAGCGCACCGTATGAGCTGCGGTTCGTAGATCTCTGTGCCGGGCTTGGAGGGTTTCATCGGGCAGCGCATCTCGCCTCGGGTCGCGCTGGTAGGGGTATCAAGTTCAGGTGCGTTCTGGCTGCTGAGCTGAACGCAGAGCTCCGCGAGCTCTATGTGAGGAACTTCCCTGAAATAGAGGACACCTATCGGGAGCTGTTTCCTCCGAGCAGATGTCGCGAATCTGTATGGAGAGATCTGTGGTCCGAAAGGGGACTGGCGCGAATTCATGGAGACCTAAACCTGTTGATCGACCCAGAGACGGATCAACTTCGTGGGTGGGATGGGGCGCCAACGGAGGACGGGGCAGTGATACCCGAGCACGATCTACTGATGGCCGGGTTTCCATGTCAGTCATTCTCCAAATCTGGAGCGCAGCGCGGGTTCGAAGACCTAAATGGAACAGTGTTTCGGCTCATCGCAATCGCTATCAAGTGTCGGCGGCCGCGCTTTGTTCTCTTGGAGAATGTTGGCAATTTCGAACGTCACGACCAGGGGAATACATGGCGAAGAGTGCAAGAAGTCTTAGATGGCCTTGAGTACGACATTCGGGCGACCTCGCACGTCGGAGCCGGTGATGGCTGTGGTCTTTTTTCGCCACACCATCTGGGTTTTCCCCATCATCGTGAACGCTTTTTCGTGGTTGCACAGCATCGTAGTTGTGCAACCATGATGCCCGATACTTGGCATCCGTTCCAGTCCGAGTATCGACAGAAGACCAAGGATACAAGAGCACAAGAGCGCATTGATGGAGAGTCGCGCGATCGCTTGCGCGCCATCATCTCTTCGTCATCGGCCTGTGTTGCTGAGGACGAACTCGTTTCCGTTGCGCTTGGCGAAGACAAGGTAGCCTGTATCAGCCTCTGGAACGAGCTCCTTGACCAGATTGCTGCTCATGATAACGGTCTCTCTGAGGGCGAGCTCCACGACCGCATCCAACCAATGCCTTCGTTTCCAATTTGGGGGTATGAATTGGATCCCTGGCGCTGGTATCCGTTCGCAACGAATCCGGCGAAGTGTGGCGATGACGCATTGAGGACATTCCATCAATGTTCCATTGTTCAAACGCGAGGGTTGCGCATAGACAAGTATGTGCCGGGTGAACTTGCGTTTCTCGCCGAAGAGGTGTTGACTGAGGATGGCGTGGAAAAGTGGAAGGCGAGTTGGCCGAAGTATGCCGCGTGTCGTGATGAGTGGCCTGAGTGGAAGGTTGAGTTCATTAGGCAGAATCGTGCATGGGCACTCAAACTCTGGTTGAGGCTGGATCGGGTGTGGCTGCGTGCGTGGCTTGAGCGGCTTTACCGGCTTCCGGCCTCTCATCAGAAGCTGGAGTGGAACTGCCGCGGCGGCGAGCTGAACTTGTGGGGTCATATTCTGCAGTTTAGACCTTCTGGCCTTCGGGCAAAGCGATTCGTGCATGTCCCCGCTCTAGTTGCAATGACATCTACTCAGGTGCCGATCGTGCCCCATCTGACCACGGATGGCCTAAATCCGGGCCAGGAAGTGCCCGGACGTGGTAGATACCTGCTCCTGCGTGAGGCACTTCAGTTACAGGGGTTTCCCACGGATTGGCGGCTACCAGAAAGCAGAAGCGCTGCATGCACGGCACTTGGCAATGCTGTGCATGTTGATCTCGTGTCTACGATCATCGAGCGTTGGATTTTTGATCTGGTGTTGTCTGATGAGCAAGAAGTTGTGCCATCGCTTCAGCGGCTTGGGCACCTGCCGCAGCTTGAACGAACTGGTAGCCCAGGTCACAATCCATAGCCGATGCTAAAGATGTCACACGGGTATACGCTTGGGTTCACTTCGCCGCCAACCCCTCCTCCTGCCGGCTGACCACGCCCCAGAACTCGCGCATTTGCTCGCGCTTCCCCTTGATCCTCGCGATCCTCAACACCTCCTGGTGCGTGATCGTCGGCCCCAGCCCCTCGGGCACGTCCAGGATCGCCACGATCTGCGGCGCCAGGTTCAGCAGCGTCAGCACCTGCCCGACCCGCGACGACGTGATGCCCTCGATCCGCGCGATGTCCGCCTCGGAGCGAACCTCCTCGCCGTCGATGAGCCCCTGGTAGTACCGCGCCCGCGCGAACAGGTGCTGGAACCCGCGCTGGTGCGGCCGGGCCGGTGCCACGACGCGCTCGACCTCCTCACCGGCCTCCTCGCCGCCCTGCTCCCCAGCCTCGACCAGCCCCCGATAGCGCCGGACCTGTGCGAGGCGATCCGGCTCCAGCGCGATGGCGCGAAGCTGCTTCTCGCTCGGGACCGGCCCCGACCGCCCCTCGCGCTCCAGGTCGGCGATGATCTCCGGCGCCAGATCCAGCAGCCGGGTCACCTGGCAGACCCGAGGCCCGCTGACCCCCTCGCGCCGCGCCAGCTCGACGGCCATGCGGCCCGGCTCCGCGTCCAGCCACGCCCGCCACGCCCGCGCCTGCGCGAGCCGGTCGCGGACCTTCTGCAGGCGGGTCGCCCAGGGGTCGGGCTTCGCGCTCACGTTGGCCTCGACCTCGACCTCGCGCGCCACACCCTCGTCGTCCAGCGACGCCTCCGGCCGCATGACCTCTGGGTCCGCCCGCCCTCTCCGTGGCCCGAAGTTCGGGTGCGCGGGCAGCGCGGTAGACTCCTGCCAGGCGAGCGGACCGCCGCGGTCGCCCTCCTGACAGCGGGTTGGGCCTGGTTCGGTGTACCATCTTCCGAAACCCAGCCATTGCGGCTGGGTTTCGTACTTTCTGAACATGCGTTCTGGCAGTGCACGAGCAGAGAGCTGCCTTGGACCTGCCAGGTTTCCTTCGAGTCCAGGTCGGAGTCAGCGGTTCGGAAGGCCGGGTGGACGCCCGTAGATGTGGTGATCGAGGCTGACGCTGCTGCCCGAGGCCGCTATACTGATCCCATGGAAATCCTCAACTGGAACGGCGCCGACCTCCCTGAAGCCCTGAGACATCTGCCGCCTGGGCGCTATGTCCTGGAGTCCATCGACGAGGCTCCTGTGCTTACGGAAGCCCAGGATCGGGACCTTCGCGCGGCGGTGCAGGCTGCGGACGCTGATCAGGGCGTCGATGGCGACGTCGCAGAGGCCAGGCTCAAGAGTCGCCTGCGGCAGTGAAGGTTCGATGGACCGAGGAGGCGCTGGCTGATGTCGAGGCGGCGCTCGACTGGCTGGAGTCGCGCAACCCGCAGGCTGCGGCGAGGCTGCTGGGCGAAATCCTCACGACGGTGAAACTCCTCGGCAAGGCTGAGCTGGAAGGGCCGGAGGCGACGCTCTCGAATGGGACGTGCGTGCGGAGCTGGCCCGTACCGCCGATACGCATCTACTACCAGCGCCGCGAGGGGACGCTCTGGGTCCTTCGGGTCTATGACCAGCGAAGGCAGCCGATCGTGCGGCATTGAAGCTACACGGGAAGCTCTGCTACGGGCGGTGCGTCCAGTTCACCGTGACTATCGTCGAACGTCGCGCCGCTCGCCTGCGGTGTGGGTAGAACCAGCAGCCGCCCGAGGAACTCATCCAAGTACGCGCCAGGCCAGCTTGCGGCGACCAGCAGTACAGCGGCCAGGGTCACCAGCGTTGCGCACGCCATCAGGTCACGCCGTGTTCGCTGGTCGCATCGGTACACGAACGGGACCAGCACCCTGGCTGCGATCGCGGTGGCCACGAGGCAGCTCACGGTGGCGGGCACGGCGAGCTCGAACCACGAGGGAGGTATCGGCAGGGCCTGCAGTGGCGAGTGCGCGTCATTCTTGCCAAACGGGCGCCAGCTCTCCTGAAGGTCGAATGCCACCCGTGCCAGGAGTCGCCGTCTGTCCAGCGCGAACGCCGAGGCTGTCCAGGCGGCGATCACCCCGAGCGCTCTGACCAGCCCGGCCGTGGCGCACGCGCGCAGACCCGTCGCGCTGATGGACCCCGTCGAGCGCGGCGTCCATGCACCCATGAGTGCCAGGTGGCCCGACGCCAGAAGCGCCAGGGTTCCCAGGTCGAGGCGCCAGCAATAGAGGGCCAGCGCGAGCGCAAGCACCAACGTGGCGACGCGCAACAGGCGGTCTGGCTGAGCGAGTGGTCCAGCGGCCCGAGCGGCGCACGCCGCGCTCCAGGCGTACAGCCCGCTCACCAGCGTGAGCGCCAGTATCGGCGGGTTGTGGGCATTCGCGATACCGTTGGCGGCAAGCCCACCTGGGTAGTTGGCGCTGCACATACCAAGTGCATTCCGGAGGTCCTCCAGCCTGAGGACCCCACCCAGACCGCCTACCACCGCGATGATCGCCGGTAAGAGCACCCATGCGGCCAGTGTCACCACCTCGCCTCGGACGAGCCGCCGTCCGAGGCGCAGAATCTGGGCAACCGTGATCGGCGTGAGCGCGACCACGATCCACGTCGTGTCCCCGCCCTCATGCGTGAATTTGTAGATGGCAGGGAAGATGACTGAAAGGATGTCTGAGACCATGCTGTGAGGCTACTTGCCCGAACGGTCGGGCGCAATGCGTTATGGCCGACGCGGAGGTTCCAAGGAGGTCTCCGTCCGCTTCGGAGGAAGCTCCTCTCCAGACACGAGTTTCCAGAACTCGCGCATCTGCTCGCGCTTCCCCTTGATCCGCGCGATCCTCAACACCTCCTGGTGCGTAACCGTCGGCCCCAGCCCCTCCGGCACGTCCAGGATCGCCACGATCTGCGGCGCCAGGTTCAGCAGCGCCAGTACTTGCCCGACGCGCGACGACGTGATCCCCTCGATCCGCGCGATGTCTGCCTCGGAGCGAACCTCCTCGCTGTCGATGAGCGTCTGGTAGTACCTCGCCCGCGCGAACAGGTGCTGGAACCCGCGCTGGTGCGGTCGGGCCGGCGCCGCCGCGCGCTCGACCTCCTCGCCGGCCTCCTCACCGCCCTCCCCAGCCTCGACCAGCCCCCGATACCGCCGGACCTGCGCGAGGCGATCCGGCTCCAGCGCGATGGCCCGGAGCTGCTTCTCGCTCGGGACCGGACCCGACCGCCCCTCGCGCTCCAGGTCGGCGATGATCTCCGGCGCCAGATCCAGCAGCCGGGTCACCTGGCAGACCCGAGGCCCGCTGACCCCCTCGCGCCGCGCCAGCTCGACGGCCATGCGGCCCGGCTCCGCGTCCAGCCACGCCCGCCACGCCCGCGCCTGCGCGAGCCGGTCGCGGACCTTCTGCAGGCGGGTCGCCCAGGGGTCGGGCTTCACGCACACCTCGACCTCGACCTCGCGCGCCGCGCCCGCGTCGTCCAGCGATGCCGCCGGCCGCATGACCTCTGGGTCCGCCCGCCCTCTCCTCGGCCCCAGACCCGGATGCGGCGGCAGCGCGGTAGACTCCTGCCACGCGATCAGGGCGTCGGCGCCCTCCTCGTGACAGCGGGTCGGGCCTGGTACGGTGTACCATCTCACGAAGCCCGGTCCTGGTGACCGGGCTTCGTTGTTTCTGGCCAGCACGAGATGCGTGCGGCAGCCCCCGGCTGCGCGCTCGAGGCTGACGCAGCTTCCCGAGGCCGCTATACTGGGTCCATGGCGATCCTCAACTGGAACGGCGCCGACCTCCCTGAAGCCCTGCGACACCTGCCGCCTGGACGCTATGTCCTCGAGTCCATCGACGAGGCTCCCGCGCTCACGGAGGCTCAGGATCGGGGACTTCGGGCAGCGGTGCGGGCTGCGGACGCCGGTCAAGGCGTCGATGGCGACGCCGCAGAGGCCAGGCTCAAAAGCCGCCTGCGCCTGTGAAGGTGCGATGGACCGAAGACGCGCTCGCGGACGTCGAGGCGGCGCTCGACTGGCTGGAGTCGCGCGACCCGCAGGCTGCGGCGAGGCTGCTGGCCGAGGTGCTCACGACGGTGAAACAGCTCGGCGTGGCTGAGCTGGAAGGACCGGAGGCGACGCTCTCGGATGGGACGAGTGTGCGGAGCTGGCCGGTGCCTCCCATGCGGGTCTACTACCAGCGCCGTGAGGGAGTGCTCTGGATCCTTCGGGTGTACGACCAGCGTAGGCGGTCTATCGAGCGACATTGAAGCCTCATGGCAGCCATATGAGACGCTCATTCGGGGAAACCCCTGATCAGCCTGTCCCGATGAGCGGTGCTGCGGCCAGGGCCGCCAGCGTCGCACTTACCGCCGGTGTCGCGATGGAGATCAGCCGAGGTGGCGCATCAGGGCATCCACGAGGGTTACCTCGTCGACGTCCTCCTTCCGCTCACCGTGGACGAAGTCCGTTGGCGCGGACGTCTCGCCCGGCACTTCACAGATGTAGCTGTACCGACCTTGGCTTTGCCTCCATGTCGTCACGTAGACGAGCCTGCGGAGATCCCGCGTGTGCGCGATGCCAAGGGCGCTCAGGTCGCCCTCCCAGTGATCAACTACGACCCAACCACGATCGGATATCGGCAGTCGCTTCAACAGTGCGCGGATCTCTTGGCACTTCGGGCCCATGGGCAAATCCTCGCAGATGCTCTGCTCGCTGTCTACGAGGCACGCCCAGCCAGCGTGCCGTTCAGGCGGGTAGCGCTGGTCGCATGGCGCCGGGCCGCTGGTGAGGAGCCAACTTCGCCGCCAGCTCCTCCTGCCGGCTGACCACCCCCCAGAACTCGCGCATCTGCTCGCGCTTCCCCTTGATCCGCGCGATCCTCAACACCTCCTGGTGCGTAACCGTCGGCCCCAGCCCCTCCGGCACGTCCAGGATCGCCACGATCTGCGGCGCCAGGTTCAGCAGCGCCAGCACCTGCCCGACGCGCGACGACGTGATGCCCTCGATCCGCGCGATGTCGCTCTCCGAGCGCACGGTCTCCCCGTCGATGAGCCCCTGGTAGTACCGCGCCCGCGCACGCTGGAACCCGCGCTGGTGCGGCCGGGTCGGTGCGGCGACGCGCTCGACCTCCTCGCCGGCCTCCTCGCCGCCCTGCTCCTCAGCCTCGACCAGCCCCCGATACCGCCGGACCTGCGAGAGGCGATCCGGCTCCAGCGCGATGGCCCGGAGCTGCTTCTCGCTCGGGACCGGACCCGACCGCCCCTCGCGCTCCAGGTCGGCGATGATCTCCGGCGCCAGATCCAGCAGCCGGGTCACCTGGCAGACCCGAGGCCCGCTGACCCCCTCGCGCCGCGCCAGCTCGACGGCCATGCGGCCCGGCTCCGCGTCCAGCCACGCCCGCCACGCCCGCGCCTGCGCGAGCCGGTCGCGCACCTTCTGCAACCGGGTCGCCCAGGGGTCGGGCTTCGCGCTCACGTTGGCCTCGACCTCGCGCGCCGCGCCCTCGTCGTCCAGTGACGCCGCCGGGCGCATGACCTCGGGGACGGCCCGGCCTCTCCGTGGCCCGAAGTTCGGGTGCGCGGGCAGCGCGGTAGACTCCTGCCAGGCGAGCGGGTCGCCCCGGTCGCCCTCCTGACAGCGGGTTGGGCCTGGTTCGGTGTACCATCTCACGAAGCCCGGTCCTTGTGACCGGGCTTCGTCGTCTCCGCGCATCGAGGCCCCAGCGCTCACGGGAGCCCAGGCTCGGACCCTCCACGCCTACGGCGTCGGCAACACCGGCAGGCGCGCGAGGCGCTCCTCGAGGAACGCGCCAGGCCAACTCGCCCCCAGGAGGAGTCCACCCGCCAGGGCCACCAGCGCCGCGCAGGCCAGCAGGTCGCGTCGCGCTCGTGGGTCGCTCTGGCGCACGAAGGGGATCAGCACCCTGGCCGCGATCACCGCAGTCAGGAGAACGCCCACAAGCGCGGGCGCGGCGAGCTCATGGAGCGAGGGCGGAAGCGTCGAGAGCGCCACCGTCGGGCGTGTCTGGACGCTTTGCCCCAGCGCCCCCCACACCTCCTGCTCATCCAGTGCCGCACGCGCATGAAGTCGGCGTTGATCGAGCGCGAAGGCGGAGGCCGCCCAGGCGGCGGTTACACCCAGGAGGCCCGACAGCGTGGACGTGACGCTCGCTCGGAGGCCGTGCTCGTCGGAGGGTGCGCGGGTGGTCAAGGTCCACGCTCCCAGGGGGGCGAGCGCCCCAGACGCCAGGAGCGCCAGATACCCCAGGTCATGCTGCCAACTGAACGCCGCTGTCGTGAGCGCGAGGGCCAGGGTTGCGACCCGCATCCTGCGGTCAGGCGGGGCACGAGGGACGGCTGCCCGCCCGGCGCTCACCGCGCTCCAGACACACAGCCCGCTCGCCACCGTGAGCGCCAGGATCGGTGGGTTGTGCGTATGCGAGATGCCGATGGCGGCAAACGCACCCTGGCGCTCGACGACGCCCCAGCGAAAAGCCTCCCGGAGGCCCTCCAGCCTGAGGATCCCGCCCAGGCCGCCCAGGCCGGCGAGGGCCGTCGGCACGGCCAACCACGCAGCCAGCGCCACCGCCTCGCCCTGACGCTGTCGCTGCGCGAGTCGCAGAAGCCGGACGAGCGCGATCGGCGTGAGCGCGACCACGACCCACATGAGGTCTCCACCGTCGTTCATGAACTTCATGACAACCATGAGCGCGTCCGAGGCCATGGCGGGAGGGTACCTGCCCGTGTGCGCTGGCGCAACGGATCGAGGGCGTCGCAGGAACCCACCGGTTCCCGCGCGCCCGGAAGCCGGCCTCTCTCTGGACAGGCGCCTGGCAACGCCGCTTCCGCGCCTGCTCCGCGCCGCATGGAGTACAATCAAACCTGGAGGAGAGACCATGGTCCGGCCGCCGCTCGCCGCGCTCGTCGTCGTCGTCCTCGCGGGATGTCCCGGTGAGGAGTCCGCGAAGGAGACCTGTGTTGCATACCAGTACTGCTGCTCCTGGCATTGCACCACCGCCGAGGAGCGCGAGGATCTGGGGCCCGATCCCTGCGACTGTACGTCCGACACCTCCGACACGGGAGGGCCGGGCGAGTGCCAGGTCGTGGAGGGCGAGTGCGCGTTCGTCGAGCCGCTCTGATCCGCCTGGCCAGCGCCGCCACCCTCAGAGTGGCTCCACCCCCTCCGGGAGCGCCGCGCCCGCCAGGAACGCCTCCAGCGTCGCCGTGAAGCGCTCCGGCGCCTCCAGGTTCCAGACGTGGCCGACGCCGCGGGCCTGCGCGCCGCGGGCGCCCTCGATCCCGGCCACCAAGGCCCGCGCCTGCCGCCGCGCCAGCCAGGTCTCGCGCTCGCCCACGAGGATGAGCGCCTGGGCGCGCGCGGGGAGCGGGACGGTGACCAGGGCGTCGGCGACGTGCCGGTTGAAGGCCGGGCGCAGGCCGATCACCAGATCGTCGTGGAGCAGCTCGCGGTAGCGCTCGGGCAGCCGGAACTGGTCGAGGGTCTGCCGGATCAGCAGCTCGACCGGCACCCAGGCGAGCAGGGCGGCGCTGGCGCCGGTCAGCCAGGCCAGCGTCGGCCCCAGGCCCGAGGAGGCGCCGCTGACGACGAGCCTGTCGACCAGCTCGGGGTGACGGCTCGCCAGCGCCAGCGCTACGGCCCCGCCCAGGGAGGACCCGATGAGGTGCGCGCGCCCGGCGGGCACCCTCGCGGCGAGCAGATCGCGGGTCCGCGCGACGGCGTCGTCCAGCGTGAACGGAGACAGATCGGCGCTTCGGCCCTGCTCGGGGAGGTCGGGCGCGAGGCAGTGGAAGCGGTCGCGGAGGGCCTCGATCTGCGGGGTCCACTGCCGCCCGCTCAGGCCGGCGCCGTGAAGGAACAGGAGCGCTGGGGCCCCGGGGTCGCCCGCTTCGTGGAGGTACATCGGCTCAGCCTCGCCGGGCGCCTCTAACCGGCGAGGCGTCGCTCTGGACCTCGCCAGGTGCCTGGCCCCGGGTCGATCCACCCGAAGTTGTCTCCCGTATCCACGGCGCGGCCGGCACCTGACCCTCGGCCGAAGGAGGCACGATGCACCTGCTGGCCCTGCTCTACGCCTGTTCGGGAACGCCCGTCGGCAAGGACGCCACGGACACCCACGACACCGCCCTGGACGACACGGGCGGCTCAGACACAGGGGAGGACGGCGGGATCGAGATCACGCCGGTCGTCACGGACGTCTACCATCCGCTGGAGGTGCAGTATGCCGCGGACGGCTCGGCTATCTTCTCGCTCTCCGAGAACGGCGGCATCTACGCCTCGCCGGTCGACGGCAGCAGCCCGAGCGTGCTGCTGGCCACCGTCGAGGGCGCCACGGGCCTCGCGGTCCTGCCGGGCGGTGAGGAGATCTGGGTGGTGGGCGGCGGCAAGCTCTACGCGGGGACCCTGGTCCCCGGCCTCTTCTACGCGAGCCTCACCCTCCTGGAGAAGGACTACGAGGAGGTCGGGACCGAGTCGAGCAGCGGCGACGCGGGCAGCGACGAGGCGGAGGGCGACGAGCTCAACCTGTTGGACGGCGACCGCGTGTACTTCTTCACCGACGCGCCCGCGCTCTACCGCGTGGACGCCTTCACGGACGAGGTGGAGACGCTGTACAGAGGCGCCCCCCTCGTCGAGCCCTCTTCGCTCGCCGTGAGCCCGGACGACACCTTCTGGGTGGCGGACCACGCGGCCGGCTCCGACGGGAGCGGCGCCATCGTGCGCGTCCAGGGGGGCGTCGCCGAGGTGGTGGCGGAGGGGCTCTCGCTGGGCACGCCCGCGGGCGTGGCGTTGACCCGGGACCGCTCGGCGCTGCTCGTGTCTGCGCTCGACGACACGGGCCACAGCCAGGTCGTGATCCTCGACACCACCACCTACGCGGTGTCCACCTACAATGGGACCATCGGCGTCAACACCGCCAGTGGAGGGCTGAACCGGGCCCTGCGCCTGGCCGACGCCGAGGGTCAGGCCAGCGATCTCCAGACCTTCGTCTGGGCGGGCACGACGGCGGGATCGCAGGGCCAGATCTACCGGGTCCAGTTCTGAGCGCCCTCAGCCCCGCCCGAGCCGCTCCACCAGCGCGGGCGAGAGGTAGAGCGACTCCACTGTCTCTTCTACCCGACCGTGCAGCGTCGCCTGCGACGAGCGCCCGGCGTGGAGCTCGACGCGCCTGAGGCCGAGCTCCCCGGGCAGCTCCGGCCCGTAGGTGCGCTCCCCGCAGCGCCCGTCGAAGCTCACCAGGACGGAGAGGCCGCGCGCGTTGGCCCGCGCGAGCTCGGCCACGAAGCGGTCGAGGTCCAGGCCCTGGTGGTAGCGCCCGTCGCGCGCGCCGCTCACGCCCATGTAGGGTGGATCCAGGTAGACGAGGTCCGGGGGCTCCGCCTGCGCCAGGCTCTGGGCGTAGTCGGCGCAGACCGCCTCTGCGCGGCCCCGAAGCAGGCCATGGACCGCCAGGATCCGCGCCCGCAGCGTCTCCGGCCGCAGCCCCAGGCGCCGCCGGTCGGGCGACTGGTTGAAGTGGCCGTCGGCGTTGAAGCGCACGGCGTTCTTCACGCATCGGGCGATGAGGTAGAGCAGGCGGGCCGGGTCCTGGTCCTGGTTGAATTCCCCGCGGACGAGGTCGTAGTGAGCCCGCGGGTCGGCGAGCTGGGCCCGCCAGATCCGCTCGTAGTCCTGGGCGAGCCGGCCGGGCTCCTCGAGGATCTGCCGCCAGATCCCGACGAGGGGCCGGAGCGAGTCCCCCAGCACGAAGCGCTCGGCGCTCCCGGCCGCCGCCACGCCCACGCTCACCGCCCCCGAGCCCACGAAGGGCTCGTAGAGCGCGCGGGTCCCCGCGGGCACGTACCTCAGAATCTGCGGTACGAGCCGGCGTTTGCTGCCCTGGTAGGGGATGGGCTGGGGGGCGCGCAGGAGGGGCCTCGGGCTTCGGGCTCTAACCCCCCGCGTCGCGGCCCGCTCACTGCTCGATGAGGTAGAAGAAGGCGTCGCCGGTGGTGAAGTCGGTCATGTTCGGCCAGTTGTTGACGTCGTAGCGCCGAACCACCGCGTAGGCCTCGCCCTTGTTGTCCGTGACCTCGGGATAGTAGAAGTTCATGTCCAGCGAGTCGGGCGTGTAGTTGAAGATGGCGTCGACCGGCTGGTAGATCTCGAAGCCGAACTCGGAGCCATAGAAGATGCCCGGGATCTCGGAGGTGCGGTAGGTGTACCAGTCGTAGTAGAGGTACATCCCCGACGAGCCGCCCCCGTCCATGTCCTTGGTGAGGCCGTCGCAGATCCACTGGGGCCTGCAGGTGAACTGGGCGCTGACGTTGGTGATGTCGTAGGTCGTGTGGACGATGGAGTCGGGGAGGGTGAACTGGTCATAGGGCGCGATGTCGAAGGACATCGCGAAGAGCACCACGTAGCCTTGGAGCGGGTCGAAGTAGTCGGTGTTGGGCGTGGAGGCGTCCATCATCTCGTAGTCGTGGTCGAGCATGAAGGCGCCGTACAGGCACCAGTCGCCCACCCCGCAGTACTGGGCGGCGTCCTGCGCGTCGTCCACGAACGCATAGCCCTGGGGCAGGGTCTCGGCGTGGGCGCTGGCGGAGAGGAGGGCGGCGGAGGCGAGGAGGGTGGAGAGGATCGCGCGCATGGGAGCTCCAGTGGGTTCGGGTCAGGTGGTCGTCGTGGACTGCCTGAGGCTCTTGCACGCGGCGTGCCAGGCCGCGCCCGGGAGGCGCGCGCGCAGGATCATGTTCAAAGCTGCATTCTGTACGAGCATGCGGGCCACCTGTTCCGTCTTCGAGGTGCGCGCGGTTGCGCGCGCATGCGCGGACCGCTCACCGCTGATCGCAAATATCGGAGTGTGCAAATTTATGCAATTGAGTCTTGATCGCGGGTTGAATGGTGATCTTCTATAAAGTGGCGTAAAAAACGCATGTGTGGTTGCGAAAACCGGAGCGCTCGATCTATATCTTGCGCAGGAGGGCCCCATGATCACCTTTACCACCTACCTGGAGCGACACGAGCGCCGCCGCCTCCGAGCCTGGGAGCTCGCCCGCCTGGGCCCCAGGGCCGCCGCCGAGGCGCTCGCCTCCGCCCTCGGGCTCCACCCCGCCACCGCGCCCGCGCTGGCCGTCGCGCTGGCGCGGTCCTCCACTCCGCCCGCGCCCGGCCCCGCCAACCTGCTCCGGCCCGCCGCCGATCTGCCGGTCCTCCCCGTGGAGAAGGCGCTGGACCTGCACTTTCGCGAGCAGGTCTGTCGGCGCTCGTCCCCGCTGGCGCTCGAGGAGCCGGACGCGCCCCTGGCCTGGCGCTGCGCGGCGCTGCTGGGGCACGCGCAGGATCACCTCGATCTGGACCAGGACGCCTGGGCGGAGGTCGCTTACGGAGCGCACGAGCGCGATGCGGCCACCTCGAAGCTCCTGCGCCAGATCGCGCGCGGGGAGCTCTGGGAGATCCTGGACCCGCTGGCCAGGCTGAGCTGGCCCGTGGTCCGCGGGGTCTTCCGGGTGGGGATGCGCGCCCGCGGTCTCCCCGCCGAGCTGCAGCGTCGCGCGCTGGAGCGGTTGGGGGAGGAGTGGCCTTACAGCTTCGTCATCGGAGGGGAGGGCCGCCCCGCCGCGCTCCCCGAGGTGCTCCTGCGCGCGGTGGAGACGCTGGGCGGCGCGGAGGGGCCGGCGCTGCCGGTGGCGCGGCTGATGGACGCCGACGGCTGGGAGCGGCTGGCCAGCGAGCTCGCCCAGATGCGCTGGCGGGGGCCGCTCAGCCGAATCTACCGGGTCCCGCGCGGGAAGGTGGCGCGCGTCGCGGCCGTCGCCGCGTGCTGGCGAGAGGATCCAGCGCGCTTCCAGGCGGACATGCGCGCGGTCATGGCGCTGCGCCTGCTCAGCTTCTGGGCGAAGCGGCCGGAGATCGGATTCCCCGCGGCGAGCTGGCGGCGGGTGGAGGCGGGCCAGAGCCGGGGGAGGGCGCGGCTGCGCGCGGCGGCGAGCCCCCGGGTGGCCCAGAGCTGCGCGGCCCTGCTCGGCGCCCCGGCGCCCTACGCGCGGCTGATGGCCGGGCTGCGGCGTTACGCCTACGCGCTCTTCTTCCGGGAGGCGGAGGACGGCTTCGCCGGGAGCTCCAGCGCGGCGCCGACCCCGCCCGGACCGCCGATCCCAGGCCTGCGCGCGCTGCTCCCCGACGCGGAGGCCATGGGCTCGCTCCGCGCCTGGGCGCTGCTCTGCGTGCTCCGCGGCGACGGGGCGCTGCTGGCCGGCTGGCGGGACCGCACCGTCGGGAAGACCGCCGGGAGCTGGGACCGCCGCAAGAAGGAGCTCCCCGCGAACCTGCGCAACCCGCCGAGGCGGGACGTGATTCATGAGCTCGCCCGGCTCTCGCTGGCGCTGATGCGCGCGCCCGAGCTGATCAGCGCGGAGGGCGCCCCGGGGGAGGAGCTGATAGCGTATCTTCAGCAGGTCGCGCTCCTGGATCCCGACAAGCGAACCACGCTGGCGAAGATCAAGGAAATTCTCAGAGAAGCAGCGGCCCCTGGGCAAGGACCGGAGCCTGGGGGAGGAGCTCCAGGGATGGTGACCGAGGCGCGCCGGTGGACCCCGCGACGCAAGGGAAAGGGAGGTGGCCGATGAGCGCTGCGGACCAGGACACGACGGTTCATCCACGCGACGCCGAGCTCATCGGCTGGTTGAGCGGGGCCCTGGAGCCCGGGGAGGAGCGGCGTCTGGCCAGCGAGCTGGCGAGCTCGCCCGCGCTCCGGAGGCGGCTGGACGTGCTGCGCGCGCGGATCGCGGAGCCTCAGGACGAGGCCCCTGTGTTCCGCATCCCGCCGCCCTGGGCGCGTCAGCCTGGGGCGGCGCTCCAGGGCCGCGCGGAGCTCCAGGGCGCCCGGTGGGCGGGTCAGGTCGAGGGGGCCACCGGCTTCGCCGGGGGAGACGAGGATCTGCTGGTGACGCTGCGCGTCCTCCCTCCCGACGAGGAGGATCGTCTGGTGGTGGTGCTCGTTCACGAGGGGGAGCGCTGGCGCGTGCTGCTGCCGAGCTCGCCGGACATGGCGCTGCGGCTGCGCGAGCTGGACCGCGAGGGCGCCGAGCACATCCTGGAGGTCCGCCCGCGCGTCCGAGGGCGCCTGCGCTACGTCGTGGCCCTCCCGCGGGTGGGCGAGGCGGATCCGGTCTGGGATGGCCCCGAGGATCTGCGCTGGGAGGCGCTGCGTCACGCGCTGGCCCAGAGCCGGATCCCCACGCTCTCCATTGAGCTTGAAGCTCCCTGAACCCCAGGACGAGCACGTCTCTGCTTCGCCTGTGAGAGGATACATCCATGCAGGGATCTGGCTATCTAGCTTTATCGATGTTAGAATCCAATGATGGAGGGGTGACGCTCACGCTCCGGGGCCCCGCTTCGGCGGAGGGCAGGCTCTCTGCAGAGACGCTCGAGGCGCTCCTCGCCGCGCGCGCCGCGCTCCCGCGCGGGAGCGCCGAGGAGCTCCCCAACTACCCCGCCGTCAAGGCGCGCTGGGATCGGGCGGAGGCCGACTTCGCCGCGCAACTTTGGAGCGCGCTGCGCGAGGCCGGCGGGGTGGGCCAGGCCCTGATGGACGGGACGCGGTCGGGGGCCGAGAAGCCCGTGCTGCTCCTGGAGGCGGACTCCCCGCGGCTGGCCGAGCTGCCCTGGGAGCTGTTGACGCTGCACGTGGCCGACGGGAAGCCAATGCTGAACGCCGTCATCGCGCGACTGCAACCCAATGGCGCCGCCCCGCGCCCCCATGGGCCCCGCCTGCGCCACCTGATCTACGCGCCGGACCCGGAGGACAAGGACATGGCCGCGATCCGCGCCGGGCTGGCCAGCGCGGCGGCGGCGGCGGAGCTCCCCTTGCAGACGCTCACGCTGGGCGCCTGGCCCGAGCCCGCGGAGCCCACGCTCACGGTGCTGCACCTCGCCCTGCACGGTCGCCTGGAGGGTGAGGATCTGTTCGTGGAGACGGCGAAGGGAGAGTGGTGCTCGGTGCTGGCGTTCACCGAGGCCATCGCCGAGGCCGCGCGGCGCGCCGCGCTGGTGGTGCTGTGGAGCTGTCACGGCCTCAGCCAGTCCGCCGGGCTGCTGGAGACCCTCGCCGGTCGGCTGATCGCGGCCGGCGCTTGCGCGGTGCTGGCGCCGACCCTGGAGCTCCCCACCCGCTGGCCGGGCCGGTGGCTGCTCCCCTTCCAGGAGAACCTGGCCCGGCAGCGGCGGCTGCTGGACGCGGTGTGGCTCGCCCGGGACGCTCTGTCCAAGGACCAGCGGGCCGACGAGCGCCAGCGGGTGCGCAACCTGCGCCTGCACCTCTGCGCGGCGGAGCCCTGGGTCAACCCGAGCCTGTACTGGCTCCCCACAGGCTGGCCGGCGGTGGAGCCCGCCCTGGCGGAGCTGCTCACGCGGGCGCGGGAGCTCGCGGCGCAGCGGGCCAGCGGTTTTGTCGGTTTGGAGCACCTGCTCGGCGCGATCGTGGGGGGCTCGGACCTGGGCGGGCCGCTCAGCGCGCTCTTCCTGCGGCAGCTCGAGCCTCAGCTTCAGGGGGTGCTGCGTGGGCTGGATCCCTGGCGGGCCCGCGCGGGCGTCGAGAGCCTGCAGGATCCCCGGCCCAGCCCGCGCCTCCTGGCCTGGGGGCGGGCCCTTCCGCAGGGCGCTGACGCCGAGCAGCTCTGGGCCCTCGCCTCCGCCGAGGCGGTGCGCATGATGGCGCAGGGGAGCGCCGATCCGGGGGCGACCCTGCGCACCATCCACGATCTCAGCCGCACGCAGGGGCTCGGCGGAGGCTCGCTCGGCGCCGCCGGGCTGGCCCCGCCCACGCTGACGCCGCCGACGCGCCTGGAGGTGCTGGGAGGGCCGGAGGACGGCCGCGTGCTGAGCCCGCAGCCGGGGCAGAGCGTCGGGCGACACGACGAGGATCCGCGGTTCAGGCCGGATCTCGCGCTCTACGCGGAGACGCTGGTGGAGGATCTGCGCCTGAGCCGCCGTCACCTGGAGTGGCTGGGCCCGGGGCGGGTGCGCATGCTGCGCCGCGGCAACGCCCTGGTGCGCATGGGGGCGCGCCTCCCGCTCTCGGAGGGGGTCCGCACCCTGATGGCGGGAGATCTGCTTCACCTCGGCGACAACACCTGGCTGTGCGCGCGCCCCTGAGCGCGAGGAGGACCGCGATGAGCGTGACGGACTCTGGGACCCCTCCGGCGCCGCCCCCAGGCTCCGGCGCCCCCCCCGTCCCCGGAGGCGGCGAGCTGCCCGTCTCGACGCCCGGGCGCTACGAGCTCCTCCAGCTCCTGGGCGTCGGGGGGATGGGCGAGGTCTGGCTCGCGGAGGACACGCTCCTGGAGCGGCAGGTCGCGCTCAAGCTCATCCGCGCCGACCTCTGGCGCAGGGTGATGGACGAGGGGCGCTTCCTTGCCGAGGCGCGGCTGCAGGCGCGGCTGCAGCACCCGGACATCGTGCCGCTCTACGACGTCGGGCGTCTCTTCGGCGACGAGCGCCCTTTCTTCACCATGCGGGTCGTGCGCGGGCGCAGCCTGCGCGACCTGTGGTCGGACGCTCCCGCGGACGGCCCGGAGCTGCGGCGGCGGGTGGAGGTCATGCGCCGCGTGGCGGAGGCGGTGGACTTCGCCCACCGCGAGGGCCTGCTGCACCGCGATCTCAAGCCGCACAACGTCATGCTGGGCGACAGCGGCGAGGTCACGGTCGTGGACTGGGGCATCGGCCTCGCGCTGCAGGCGGAGGGGGCGACGCAGATCGCGGGCACGCCGCCCTACATGGCGCCCGAGGCCTACAGCGGCGCGCCCATCGACGAGCGGGCGGACGTCTACGGGCTCGGCGCCACGCTGCTGCAGCTCGTCGCGGGGGGGATGCTCTCGAAGGAGCGACCTCTCCGCGAGCAGATCCCGGCGGGGACCCCCGACGAGCTGGCCGAGCTGCTGCGCGCCTCGGTCGAGCCGGAGCGACGCCGTCGGCTGGCCAGCGCGCTCGCGTTCGCGCAGGGCCTCCAGAGCTGGCTGGACGGCGCGCGGGAGCGGGAGCGCGCGCTCGGGCTGGTGGCGGAGGCCACGTCGCGGCGGGTCCTCCTGGAGGCGCGCAAGGAGGAGGTGGCGCGGCTGGAGGCGGAGAAGGGGAGGCTCTCGGCGGGGCTGAAGCCCTGGGACCCCGTCGCGCTCAAGCGCCCGCTCTGGGCGGTGGAGGCCCGGATCGAGGCGTTGCGGGACGAGGTGGCCCTGGACGAGGTGTCCGTACAGGAGACCCTGGGGGCGGCGCTGCAGCGCTCGCCGGGGCTCCGCGAGGCGCGGGAGGCCCTGGCCGATCTGCATCAGATCCGCCACGCCGAGGCCGAGGCCCGCGGCGACGTGCGCGCCGCCGCCCAGCACGAGGTCCTCCTGCGCGCCGCCGACACCGGCCGCCACGCCGCCTGGCTCTCCGGTGAGGGTCGGCTCACCCTGCTCAGCGATCCGCCGGGCGCCACCGTCCGGCTCCACCGCTACGTCGAGCAGGATCGCCGCCTGATCCCCGTCTTCGAGCGCGAGCTCGGGCCCACCCCGCTGGTGGAGCTGCCGCTGGAGCGCGGGAGCTGGCTCTGCACCCTCCATGCCCCCGGCCGCGCCGCGGTGCGCTACCCCGTGGCCATCGGGCGATGTGAACACTGGGATGGGGTGCCGCCGGCAGGACGGGAGCCGAGGCCCGTGTACCTGCCGCGGGAGGAGGAGCTGGGGCCGGAGGATGTGTACGTCCCCGCGGGCTGGAGCTGGGTCGGCGGGGACGCTCGGGCCCCGAGGAGCCTGCCCAGGCAGCGGGTGTGGGTGGAGGGCTTCGTGATGCGACGGTTCCCGGTGACGAATCGGGAGTATCTGGCCTTCCTCAATGATCTCGTGGCGCAGGGGAGGGGTGATGAGGCGGAGGGGTGGGTGCCTGGGCGAGCTCCATCCATCTTCGCCTACGCTGCTGAGAAGGGATGGTCTATTGTGGGCGACGCCGACGGTTTTGTAACGCCGCTCGACTGGCCTGTGGTGCTGATTGATTGGGAGATGGCGTGTGCGTTCGCTGCCTGGTCTGGCGAGCGGGAGCGTGCCCCCTGGCGATTGCCTTGGGAGCTGGAGTGGGAGAGGGCAGCGCGTGGTGTAGACGCACGAGTCTACCCCTGGGGCAACGTGTTTGATCCTACGTTCTCTAGAATCTCCGAGAGCGTCCCTGCACCGTTGCCTACTCATGTAAGGGACTACCAGACGGATGAGAGCGTGTGGGGTGTGCGAGGCCTGGCTGGAAACGCGCTGAGCTGGTGCGCCGATGTCTTCCAGCTTGGAGGACCCGAGGGCCTCAATGGGGGCAGTTGGGCTTCTCCACATCTATCCGCTGATCGCATGGCGAATCGGACGATTCGGGGCGCTGGCTATACCGGGACGAGCCTGCTTGCGCGCTCCGCGACCCGTCATCCCTACACACCCGGCCACCGAAGTGAGGTGGTCTCACTTCGGCTGGCAAGGGGGCTGAGCGGCGGGCATTAGGATGTAGACATGGTAGACTTGCGGAGCTCCGCCATGACATCGCAAGGGTTGAAGCTGTCCAATGTCAACTCGTTGTCGATCAACGTTGTGATCTGCCCTGAGGTCAGTCCCACATCGAAGGTGCTCGCTGCTGGAAGGTCTGTACCGTCGTCGGAGCTTACGCACAATTTGGAACAGATCTGCATGCGCACCAGGTACTCATCGTCATCCTGCGGGCACTTCCCGAACACCGCAAGCCCGTCGTCCGTTCGGATGACCCGGTAAGCGCATCTCATGAAGCCCCGGGGGGAGTTGGTGTTGGCGCTCGGGGCTTCGAGGCTGAAGAGCTTGGGTGCAGAAACCAGGTCACCAGGGGACTCTTCCTTGGAGTATCCGGACTCGACGCTCAACGTGACTTCGGCGTTGTCTCCTAGCCAGTCGTCGAATACGAAGTTCGCTCCATCTCCTCCGGTCTTCAAGCTCAGTTGCGAGCAGAGGGCTGGCATGGCCGTGCCAAGCTCCTTCTTCTGCGCGAGCTCATCAACCACAGGTGATAGGAATGTAATGGAAATTGCGACGAGCACTCCGCAGATGGCGACCACTATCATGAGCTCGACAATAGTGAAACCGCGACGCGAGGTGTATTGGCTCGGAGGGTTGCACGGGGGAAAGGCAGCCATGTCAGATACTCCAGTAAACATAGGTTGGCCACGTCTGAGATCGTGACGCAGGAGAGGTCTATAGGCGCTGGAGAGGGGTTCGACTTCGCGCTCCTTCGAGAGTGAGGGTCTCACGGGTACCCTGGGGTCGCGTGCCGACGCTCCGATTCTTACAGACTTCTGGCAATTCGGTAGATTCATCGCCCGCACTGTCAAGATTCTGCGTCTTCGGTACCCGCCCATCACGTCGCCGCGAGCTGCATCTCCACGTCCTATCCGATACTCTGGCGCTCCACCCCTCATGAACCTTCCGAGGGCGGCATGGGAAATCCCCTCGCGCACCCATCGCGACCGCCATTCCCTCTGCGTTCTCTGCGAACTCAGCGTTCTCTGAGCTGAATCACCAACCACGGCGAGGGAACAGCTCAAGTCTCCGGGCCGCAACCCCCGGCCGGGACCGCAGGTCGTTCGGAGCTTCGTGTGTTTGACCACATTCGCCGAATTAGCGCAGAGGACGCTGAGTTCGCAGAGAACGCAGAGGTTCGGACGGGAATCAGGGGGCCTGGCGGGCTGCTCTCCCACGACAGACGCCCCGATCGCCCCTTCTTCTCCATCCATATGCGGTGACATCGACAGCCTCCGAATCTCCATCTCCCTCTGCGAGCCCGCGACCCTATCCGTCCTCGTCGGGGTCGCAGGCCCCGAGCGCCCAGAGCTCCCCGTCCACTTCGCACAGGCTGTAGGAGCACCGGACCGGCTCGTTGGGCCGGAAGGCCTCGTCCCCGATCCTGAGATCCCTCAGGGGTCGTGTCTTCCGTCCGATCTGAGCGTCCGGCTCCCACGCACAGGCGAGCCCTCCCAGGACCATGGCTCTGACGACCAGCGCGCCACACCCAGCGCGTCCGCTCGCTATCCCATTCTGCTCATGCTCACGGTCCATCAGGTCTCCTCCACTGGCCTGCCCCACGTCAGTCCGGTGCTCCGCATCCTGCTCGGCATCGGCGGGGCGTCGTCTCCGAGTCCCGCACCCGAGGCAGCATACGCTCGTGGGATGCGCTCGTGGTGCGGCGCCACTCCGCTCCACGAGAAGCCGCGTTACGTCCAGTCGGCAAAGTCATCAGTAGACGTATGGTTCTGTGATCATGGTGGCGTTCTCGTCCCTGGTGGTGGCGTACTGGGCGAATTCCCCATCCTGATCGAGGTCGGTCTGGCCGAAGGCGAGGAAGCTGATCCCGATCGAGCACGAGAACTTGATGGGGCAGCAGGTGATGGTGCATTCAACGTCGATGGTCACCTTGTACTGGCCTCGCACCTGACCATCGGGCCTCCATCCAAGGATCTCGAAGTTGGAGGTCGTAGGCCAGTCCTGCAGCGCACCCGAGACCTCTTCGGGTTGGAAGTCGGCCACCTCCACGTACTCATCCATCGCCGCCTCGTAGGCGATCTCGGCGGTCTTGATACCGTCGAGGTTGGGGGCCAGCTCAGCGCGCTTGGCGCGGAGCTGCATGGCGACGAAGTTCGGGATGGCGATGGCGGCCAGGATCCCGATGATGGCGACGACGATCATCAGCTCGACCAGGGTGAAGCCAGACCTTCGAGACATGGAATGCTCCTGTGGACGTGTGGTTGAGGCAGATGGCCTCGTGCTCGTCAGGATGTCCTCGTCCTGCCCCGAGAGAGCAAGGTCATGGACATCTCATTGGTGTTGGAGTTGTACACTCCTATTTTTGTGCTGATCGGTTGGATGGGTGATGCGGGAAGATGAAGGTTCAAATATTATAGATGTCGTCGAGATTCGAGGATGTGAGCGCCTGGATGTTTGGACACTCTTGCCTGATAGGATCCAGGTGCTCCGATATTTGATGGCCCTCTCACCTTCCTCGACTCGCGCCGGGCTCATCCAGGCGCGGACACCCCACCTGGAGTCCGCCCGCTACGCTCCGGTCTCACCCGAGGTCCGCGCCTCGGGCCTGTTCGAGACGCGATAAAGCCCTCCCAGAGGCCCCACCCATGCTCCTCCTCCTCCTCCTCGCCTGCTCCTTCCCCGTCGTCGCCACCGAAGCCCCGCTCGTCCCTGAGGAGCGCGCCCGCGTCGTGGACGAGCTCATCGGCGTGTGGGCCCTGGACAGCCGAGACAGCTTGGGGCAGCTCCTGACGGGGGACGTGTTCGCCATCGACGCGCAGGGGGGCGGGATGCGCATGCGCGCGCAGGAGAACGGGGGCTGGGGCGAGGCGCAGCCGATGAGGGTGCGGCAAATCCGAGGTGACTACTACACGCAGCTCCGCTTGGAGAAGCTGGACATGGCGGGCGACTATCGCTCGCCCACGGGCCAGATCTGGTGCCCCGTGCGCCTCTCGCTGAACGTGGACCGGATGATGGTCAGCCTGATGGATCCGCAGTGGTTCTACGCGCGAAAGGATCAGGATCTCGGCCTGGACCTCCTCCTCCCGGGCACGCTGGTCACGGTGGTCGAGGATGGGCAGACGATCAGCAAGGGCTCGGACGTGATCCTCCGCGGCTCCTCCCGCGAGCTGGCCCGCTGGGTGCGCCGCCACCGTGACGAGGAGGGCCTCTACATGCCCGCGCTCGACCTGATCCGCCAGAGCCCGACGCCCCCGCCCTGAGCGGCGCCCGGTTAGCCTCCGGCGCGGAGGTGTCTGTGGCCAAGGCGTACACGACCTGGACAGTGCTCGACAACAAGCCCATCGAGAAGCTGGAGGAGAACCTCTGGACGGTCTCGGGGATGATGGCGAACGGGAAGACCCAGCGGCGGATGGTGGTCGCGCGGCTGGACGACGGGCGCCTGGTGGTCCACAACGCCATCGCCCTCGATGACCAGGGCATGGCCGAGCTCGACGGCTTCGGCAAGGTCTCGACCCTGATCGTGCCCAACGCCTTTCACCGCATGGACGCCCGGATCTGGAAGGATCGCTTCCCCGGGGCGAGCGTGTTCTGTCCGGGCGGCGCCACGAAGAAGGTGGAGGAGGTCGTGCCCGTGGACGGCGGCGACTACACGCGCGCGCCGAGCGACGGCGCCGTCCGCCTCTTCCACCTCGACGGGATGAAGAGCCGCGAGGGCGTGCTGGAGGTCCGCAGCAAGTCCGGCACGACCCTGGTCTTCAACGACGCCGTGCTGAACATGCCGAAGCTGCCTTTCTTCATCGATCTGCTGCTGGGCCCCACCGGCAAGACCAGCGTGCCCCGCGCCATCGCCATGATGCTGGTCAGCGACAAGAAGGCGTTCGCCAGCCACCTGGAGCGCCTGGCGGACACGCCGGACCTCAAGCGCGTGATCTTCGGCCACGGCGCAGACGTCACGCAGGACCCGGCGGGGACCCTGCGCGCCGTCGCCCGCGAGTATCTGGCTTAGCCGCCCGTCGCGAGCGGATCCGCGCTGGGGGGAGCGACCGCCGCGCGCCCGGCCGAGGGCGTGTACGACGTGCGCTGGGTGAGCGTCTCGTCGCCCTCGATCATGCCCTCCGCGCCCGCCTCCGCCATGGCCCGGCGCTCGGCCCGGTAGGCGTTCTCCGTCATCGGGTCGTTGGCATAGAGACCGACGCCGACCGCCTGGTGCTCCGTGCGCGAGATTCGGCTCGCGGCGTCCTGTGCCATCAGCGGATCCCGCGGGTTCGCCTTGTTGTCCGTGCGCTGCACCGTGCGCGGATCGCAGGTGCCGTGCGTCATCATGAGCGCGTGGTTGCCCTCGTGCATGAGGATCACGTCGCTGCGGAAGCCGGCCAGCCAGGGGTTGGCGTCCCAGTAGTCCTTGTAGGCCTCGCCCACGTTCACGCCCGGGTTGTAGGCGATGGTGACGTCCGTGCCCTCGCCCGGGGTCAGCTTGCCGTCCCGCCCCACCGTCGCGTCCCCGCCGTAGCCCTCGGGGGCGGCGTAGCCGTTGGTGACGTCCACGCTGCCGTCGTCGTTCAGCAGCGGGGTCAGCGTCGTGTGGCGGTGGATGGGGTCGCCGTTCTCGTCCTTCTGCGTGGCGTTGTCGTGCAGCCCGTAGACCAGGGATCGCCCGGCCTTCGTCTGCAGCAGGCTGGCGATGTCGCCCATCACCCCGGTCTTGTAGGCGTCCTGGTCCTTCTTCGAGCGGTACTTGCTGGCGTCGATGGTCAGGTCCCCGCGCCCCATCCGGATGTCGCTGTAGGTGGCGACGATCTTCTCGTACTCCGCCTTCGTGACCTGGTTGGACAGGCGCTCGCCCTCGAAGTCGTCCCCCACGACCTCGAAGCGATCCGCCAGCTCCAGCGCCGCCTTCTTGCGGTCCTCGGCCACCGGATCCACCTTCTTCTTCCTGCTGGAGCTCTGGGCCGAGATGGCGGCCAGCGCGCCCGCGTTGCCGAAGGAGGACTGTAGGCCCAGCAGCTCGAGCGGGCTCGATCCCTCCCCCTGGAGCTGGGGGCCCTGAGGAGCGGTGTAGCCCGGGCTCGGATCCATCGTGGGGAGCAGCGAGCGCGGAGCGGGCTCGACGGGGGCGCGCTGGAGGCTGGACATGCGGACCTCGGGGCTCGGGCGGCGGAGGGTGAGGGTGGCCAGAGTCCATCGAGCCGGAGCGCGCGCCGAAGATCAAGGGGCGAGCGCTCCAATACCGATCACCTGTTCCGGGTCGGCCCCCCGCGAGCCGATCGCCAGCCGCGGCCTCATCGGTCGAGCCCCGCGGCGCTCCCTCAGGGCTCGCCCGACCCCTCCGTGGGCGCCTCGCCCTGGCGCGCGATCATCTCCAGGATCTTCGGGGGGTTGGGCTCGCCCGCCATGTACTCGGCCTGTGTGAAAAAGCCCACCTTCTTGAGCGCGCGGGCGAAGATCTTGCCGGTGTCCGGGTAGGCGCAGACCTCGTGCGGGTCGTGGTCGCCGATGGCCAGGTAGACCAGATCCTCCGCGTGGGGATTGGCGATCTGGTGGGCGAGGCCCGTGCCGGCCGGGCAGGAGACACAGTCGCCCGCGCGCAGCTCGTACAGATGGTCCCCGTAGCGCAGCACCCCGCGGCCGGACAGCACGAAGAAGACCTCGTCCTCGCGCGTGTGGAGGTGGAAGGGGCAGCCGACGTGGCCCTGGGGCAGGCGCACCTGCACCACCCCGAGCCGTCCGCCCCGCTCGCGCATCCCGGGCGTGAGGACGCGGTCCACGCCGCCCCAGACGGGATCGCCCCACTGCTCCTCGGGGGCCTCGGCGACGTTGACGATGAGCGCGGCGGTGTTGTCCATGAAAGCTCCGAGTTCGATGAATGTGAACACAGCTCGGTTAACACCGCGCGCCCGCGCTACACTGGGATCCTACCGAGACGCGAGCGTCGTCGGAGCACACCCCGATGAACAGCGGCCGATGAGCAGCACCCGCCCCCCGACACCGCCGTCCCTGGACCAGGGCTCCAGCCCCACCTGGCTGGGGGACGCGGCCCACACCTGGGGCGGCCAGAGCGTGCTGGCGGCCGTAGGGTTCGCTGGGGAGGACGTGATCATCCCGCGATCCGCGCACGAGGGCCCGGGGGCGCCCGGCCGCGACGCGGGGGCCCGCTTCGAGCAGCTCGTCCTGCTGGGCCGCGGGGGCATGGGCGAGGTCTGGCGCGTGCGCGACGTGGACCTGAACCGCGTCGTGGCGATGAAGATCATCCGCCTGGAGGCTGGCGTCTCCGAGCCGCTCTTCGCCCGCTTCGTGGCCGAGGCCCAGGCCACCGCCCAGCTGGAGCACCCCGGCATCGTCCCCGTCTACGAGCTGGGCCGCCTGCCCGACGGGCGGATCTACTACACGATGCAGGAGATCCGCGGCCGGGATCTGGCCGCCGCGCTCACCGAGCTGCACGCGCGCAGCACGCCCGATCGCTTCGGCAGCCCCGACGGCGTGAGCTTCGCCGGGCTCCTCGACGCCTTCCGGCAGGTGGCGGAGACCGTGGCCTTCGCCCACGCCCGCGGCGTCATCCACCGCGATCTGAAGCCCGCCAACATCATGCTGGGGGCCTTCGGTGAGGTCCGGGTCGTGGACTGGGGCCTGGTCAAGGTGGTGGAGCGGCAGCCCGCCGCCTCGGGCGCGCGCGAGCCCGCCCTCCCCCCGAGCGGGGAGAGCCCTGTGCCCTCCAGCGGGGGACCCACGACCGCGGGGGCGGTGGCGGGCACCCGCGGCTACATGTCCCCCGAGCAGGCGACCGGCCAGATCGAGCGCCTCGGCCCGGCCTCTGACGTCTACGCGCTGGGCGGCATCCTCTACGCGATCCTGGCGGGTCGCGCGCCGGAAGAGGGCCGCGCGCCCGAGGAGGTCCTGGCCGCCCTCCCGCGCGTGCCGCCCGCCCTGCGGGAGATCTGCGTCCGGGCCATGGCCCGCCGCCCCGAGGACCGCTACCCCGACGCCGGGGCCCTGGCCGCCGCCGTCGGCCGCTGGCAGGAGCGCGCCGCCGAGGAGGAGCAGACCCGGGCCCGCGTGGAGCGCATGGAGCAGGGCTGGCTCGCGCTGAGCGAGGCCGAGCGGGCGGCGGCCAGGGCGCTCGCGCTCAGCCTGCGCGACGAGGACGGCCGCGTGTCCCCCCGCCCCCTGGCGGCGGTGGAGGGTGTCGCCTGCAGGGCGCTGGTGGCCGCGGGCGTCTGCAAAACAGAAAACGAAAATGTTTTACTGGCCAGCGCCGAGCTTCTTCAGCGATGGCCGCGCTGGGAGAGCTGGCTCGACGAGGTCCGCGAGGAGGCGCGTCGGCGGGCCCAGCGGCGGCGTCAGGTGGGGGTCGGGACCCTGGTCCTGGTGCTGGCCTGCGGGCTCATCTGGGCCCTGCTCACCGAGCGCCGCACGCGCGAGGCGCTCACACAGGCGGAGGCGGCGCGGGCCAGCGAGCAGGCGGCGCTGCGCGAGGCGCGGGCCCGCGATCTGGGCTCCCGGGCGGCCCTGGCGGCGGTGCGCGGCGACCGTCACGAGGCCCTGGCGCTCGAGCTGGCGGCGGGCGCCTCTCTGCCCGAGGACGAGCCCACCCAGGCCCACCTGGCCGCTCTCGCCGCGGGCCTGGATCCAGTCATGGTGTTTGCCGGGCACCACGGCTACGTGTACCACGCGGAGTGGGCGGGGGCCGATCGCTTCGTCACCAGCTCCATCGACCGCACGATCCGCGTGTGGGACGCCGGCCGCGGCGTGGAGCTCGCGGTCCTGGAGAGCGGGGCCGCGCCGGTCACCATCGCGGTCTCCCCCGACGGTCAGCGCGTGGCGGCGGTTCTGGAGGACGGGGCCTTCGAGCTCTGGGATCTGGGGACCGGGCAGCGGCTGGCCCGCGACCCCGCCCACCGCACCTTCGGCATCTGGACGGCCTTCTCCCCGGACGGCGCGCGGGTGGTCAGCAGCGCGAGCGGGCCGGACGTGCGGGTCTGGGACGGGCGCACGGGGGCCCTGATCCGCGCCCTGGACACCGGCCTGGAGGCCCCGCAGGTCGCCACCTTCTCCGCCGATGGTCAGCGGATCCTGGTCTCCGGGCCGCGCCCGAGCGTGTGGGAGGTGGCGAGCGGCGCGCGGGTGGCCCAGCTCCCGGTGGGGGAGTGGAGCGCGTCGGCGCTCACCCCGGACGGTCAGCGCCTGGTGGCGGCGAACAAGCTGGGCGAGATCTCCGTGTGGGACACCCGCGGCCCGCGCCGGCTCTGGGCGGAGGCCCGGCGCTTCGGCTCGGCGATCACCCAGCTCCTGGTGACGCCGGACGGGGAGTATGCGCTGGCGGGCAGCCACGACGGCCACCTGATGCGCACGAACCTGGCGGACGGCGGAGAGACCTCCGCGGTCCCCGGGCACGGCGGGACGGTGCAGATCATGAGCCTGTCGGCGGACGGAACCCGCCTCACCAGCGTGGGGGCGGAGGGCTCGATCGTGGTCTGGGAGCTCCCCGGGCTCCGCAAGGTCGCCGTCTACACCGACCCCTCCGGGCGCGTGCCGGTGGCGCGCCCCTCGGCGGACGGGCGTAGCGTGCTGGTGGCCTCCTACGCCGGCGTGGCCCGGATCTGGGCGCCGCGGGCCCTGCAGGCCGATCCCCTGAACCGCTGCGGTGGAGCGCCCGCCGCCCTGGTCGCCAGCGCCGGGCACGCCAGGCACCTGCTCTACAACGGGCGGGACGGGCTCTGCGTGCGCGAGCTGGACCGGGACGAGCCTCGGGCGGCGGTCCAGGGGCTCGACGCGCGCGGGCTGGCGATCACGGAGGACGGCGGGCGCATCCTCGTGCGGGAGAAGGGAGGGGACATCGCCCTGCTGGACACCGGCACGGGCGAGGCGATCTGGCGGCACGACCCCGGGCAGGGCCAGTACGGGGCCGCGTTCTCCCCGGGCGAGGAGGCGCTGGTCTTGCAGCTCGAGGACCGGCGCTTCCGCTTCCTCTCCGCGGAGACGGGCGCGGTGCTCGCCGAGACGCCGCCCACCGACACCATGTGGGTCTCGATCGCGATTCAGGAGCTGATCGCCCAGCCGCTGCTCCCCGTGACGCTCGCCGACGGCCGCGTCCTGCTCGTGGACGGGGCCAGCGGCGCCACCCGGGGGGAGCTCGCGCCCGGCCAGCTCAACGTCTACGCGCCCTTCGCCTTCCGCTCCTGGCAGGAGGGCCGCCTCTGGGTAGCCGGCGACGAGCGCGGCGTCCTGCGGGTCTGGGAGGCGGGCAAGGAGGCCCCGCTGCTGGAGCGCGATCTCGGGAAGGTCGCGCTGAGCGCGGTGGCGGTGAGCGAGGACGGGCGGCGCCTGGCGGTCGTGGACGCCGAGGGCGAGCTGACGCTCCTCGACGCCAGCACCTACGAGGTCCTCCATCACGTCGAGACGGGCGACCTCTCCCCGTCGAGGATGCAGTTCAGCGCCGACGGCGCGCTCCTCTTCCTGATGTCCAACATCGGGGCCGTGAGCATCTGGGACGTCCTGCAGGGCCGACCCGTCCAGCGCTGGACCAGCGCCACGCCCGGCACGCAGGCCGGGGCCTGCCTCATCGAGGACGATCGGCTCCTGATCTGGGACGAGGCCGGCTTCCGCGCAGGCCCGCTCACCCGCCCCGCGCAGGGGAGCCAGACCAACCTGCGCGCCTGCCCCGGCGGCGCGGCGGTGGTCCCGGTGCAGCCCTTCCCCGCCGCCGAGCAGGTCTGGGCGCCCGAGAGCGCCTGCAGCGTCGCTCAGTAGACGTAGCCCCAGAACAGCCCGGCCTCGATCAGATCCGACGAGTCGTACTGGGCGAAGAAGACCCAGTTCAAATAGTCGTAAGCGTAGCTTCCTCTGCCGTAGGTGAAGTACGCCGTCGCGTACCACGAGCCCGTACCGTAGGCGTAATAGTAGGCCACGGGGGAGTCATAGCCGCGCGGATCGTAGTTGAAGCCCCAGATGCTGGCGAAGGTGCTCACCTCGCTCCAGTACTCGAAGTCGTCCCAGTCGCACTCGTCATAGGTGCCGGCCAGCGCGCCCTCGTCGTAGGTGGCCTCGACGTAGAAGCTGAACTCGCAGCTGGGGCAGAGCATCTCATCGGAGACGTCCGCGCCCTCCGCCTGGTAGTAGTTGATGCACTGCCAGGTGTCCAGGTACTTGCCCACGACGAAGTAGCCGAGGAAGTTGGACCACTCTCCGGTCTCGCTGCCGGTGGTCGCGTCCTCGTCGATCTCGTCGTCGCAGTCGTTGTCGATGCCGTCCTCGACGTCCCGGGCCGTGGGGTAGACCGTGTCGTCACGATCGTCACAGTCGTCGCTTCGCGTGGAGTAGCCGTCGGGCACCGAGCAGGCGATGTCGGTCGCGTCCGCCGTGCCGTAGCCGTCCCCGTCCCCGTCCAGGTAGTAGGTCGAGCCGTCCAGGCTGTCGTCGTCATCATCGATGAGCCCGTCGCAGTCGTTGTCCTCCTCGTCGCAGACCTCCGCGCCGTCCGGGTTGATGGCCTCGTCGGTGTCGTTGCAGTCCCCGCCCGCGGTCACCCAGCCGTCGATGTCCTCGCAGCCGGCCTTGCTGACGTCCTCGTCGCCGTATCCGTCGCGATCGGCGTCCAGGTAGACCAGGCCGTCGGTCAGATCGTCGTCCAGATCGTCGATGAGGCCGTCGCAGTCATTGTCCTGCCCATCACAGATCTCGTCGGCGCCGCCGTTGACGGTCGGGTCCGTGTCGTCGCAGTCCACGCTCTCCATGAAGCCGTCGCTGTCGCAGTCTCCCGTGGTGTCGTCGCAGCACTCGCCCTCGCAGGGGGTGCCGGTCTCGCTGGTCTTGTCCCCTCCCTCACATCCGAATCCGAGGCTGAGCAGGAGCAGGGAGAGTACAGGGGACTTCATGGTGGACTCACGGGAAGAGGAGAGGGGCAGGCGCGGGAGAGCGCACCCGGACAGCATACACGGACGCCGCGCGATCGAGGGGGGAAAGGATGTGCGGTACCATGGGTCGGTCGTCCCCTTCACCCGGAGCCCGCCCCGTGCGCCCCACCCGCCTGTTCGCCAGCGCGCTCGCCCTCGCCGCCTGCCAGCGGGAGGCCAGCCTGGCCGAGGACGCCGCGCGCTACTCGGAGATCCTGGCGGAGGTCGGACAGGATCCCCCGGGCGCCCTGGTGCGCTGCCTCGGGCTGAGCGACGAGGGGCTGCGCGGGGACTGCGCGGCGGTGGCGGCGGTGGCGGCGGCGCGGGCCAGCGGCGACCCCTCCTGGTGCCAGCGGGTGCCCGAGGGCCGCTGGCGCGACGAGTGCGGCTTCCAGGTGGCGGAGGCGGCGCTCTCCAGCCAGGGATCCGGGCGGGCGGCCTCGCTCTGCCAGCAGGCGGGGGCCTACGCCGCGGACTGTCTGGTTCACGTCTGGCGCCCCGAGCTCGGGCGGCTGACCAACGGGATGGGGCCCGAGCAGCTCGCCGCGCGCTACCCCTCGGCCGAGCAGCTCTACGCCCGGACCGTGTCCCAGGCCGGGGCGAGCGAGGCCCTGGAGAGCAGCTTCTGGCTCGCCTTCTTCGGGACCGCCTTCCGCGCCGCCGGCCGGGTCGAGCCCGCCCGCTGCGCCACGCTGCCCGACCCCGGGCCGCGCCGCTGCCAGGACGCCATCGCCCTCCTCCAGACCGAGCCCCTGGAGGGCCTGCTGCGCCGCTCCGGCCAGCTCCAGGCTTTCTGCGCGGGCGACCCCGACGTCTCGGCGAGCGCGCGCCTGCTGGGGGTGGAGCCCTCGGACGCGCTGGGTCGAGCCCTCCGCTCCCAGCAGCCGATGATCTGCGGCGCGGGCGGCGCGGCCCTCGGCGGAGCCCTCCGCCCCAGCCCGGTGAGCCCATGATCCTCCTCGGCGCCCTCGCCGCCCTCCTCTGGACGCAGCTCCCCGCGGCCCGCGCCAGCACCGCCCGCTGGGCCTACGAGGAGGCTTACGACAACGTCGCCGACGGCGACTGGTACCGGGACTCCAACGACGACTACGCGCCCTACCTGAACGGCGTCGAGAGCTACGTCATGATGTCCCTGGTCTCCATGTACCGGACCACCGGGGATCTGCGCTACCTGGACCGGCTGATCTGGCATGCCGACGGCGTGCTGGCCCAACGCAACGACGCGCGCGGCGTGACCGACTTCACGGGCGAGAGCACCCCCTGCTGGCGCGACATGTACTACACCGGCGGGCGACCCTTCTGTTGGGTGCTGCACTCGGGCGTGATCATCGAGCCGATGATCGCCTTCGCCGTCGAGGTGCAGCAGGGTGGCCTCGGCGAGGAGCTGGCCTACGACGGGCTCTCCTACGCGGACAAGGCCGCCGAGTACGTCGCCCGCGCCGAGGAGACGGTCGCCTACCACGACGTCGAGTGGCACGAGATGGGGACCTACATCGTCCGCGGTGACGCCACCTTCCTGGGCACCGAGGCGGGCGCGCCCTACCCGCTGAACTGCTCCAACGCCATGGGCCGCGCGCTGCTCTACCTGTACGACGCCACCGGGGAGCCCGCCTACCTGGAGAAGGCCACGGCCCTGGCCGAGTATTTTCACTCCAACCTCGTGCTGATGTCCTGGGGCGGCTACGCCTGGACCTACTACGGGGACGACGTGTTGGAGAACGGCGAGGACATCTCGCACGCCGGGATGAACGTGCGATTCGCCATCTCCGCCTGGGAGCGCGGGATCGTCTTCGACGACGAGGACATGGACCGCTTCGCCGCCTCCCTGCTGGACCGGATCGCCATCGACGACCGCGCCTTCTACAACACCCTGGCCGGGGACGAGGCGTTCCTCTACGACTACGACTCCCAGTTGTACAACTGGCTCCCGCTCGCCGGGCGCGACCCCCGCGTCTGGACCACCGTCTACAACATCTTCAACCTGTCCTACCCCGCCGAGACCCTGACCGGCGGCTCGGTGCTGGAGGGCTGGGCGCTCCTGGCCGCGCACGCCCCGCCCTGGTGCGCGCCCGTGCTGAACGACGAGGACTGGGAGGACCCCGACCCCGCTGGAGAGGAGGATCAACGCCTGGCCCTGGTCGGCTCCCCGCGGATCCAGCCCACCCCCGGCGGCCTCGCCTGCGCGCTCCCGGTCCAGGTGGACAGCGCGGGCGCCCTCTCCGTGCAGGCGGGGGGCGAGGAGATCGCCCGCTGGCAGGCCACCGGGGGCGAGATCGTCCGCGCGATCCCCGTCGATCCCGCGCTGGGCGAGGCGCTGAGCCTGGTGAGCGAGGGCGGCCCCCTGCGCCTGCGCGAGCGCCCCCCGCGCGTCGCGCCGGAGATCGCGGTCGCGCCTGCGTTTCGCGCGCATGCGGGCGAGCCCCTGACGCTCCTGCCCACGGCCAGCGGCGACGAGACCCTCTGGTGGTCGATCGCCGGGGCGCCGGTGGGGGCGCGTGTGGACCCGGCCACCGGGGCCGTGGACTGGACGCCCTCCGCGGCGGGCTACGTCTCCCTGTCCCTGATCGCCAGCAACGACGCGGGCGCGGACGCCGCGGACGTGCTGATCTGCGTGGATCTTCCCTGCCCCTGGGTCGCTGATACTGCGGACAGCGGCTCGGCGGACACGACCGACAGCGGCACGCCGGAGGGCGACGCGCCCGCGGACACCTGCGAGCCGGCGGCGGCGGACAAGCCCGCGGCGGGCGGCTGCGGGTGTGGGAGCGCAGGCTCGGGCAGCCTCGCCTGGGTGCTCGGGCTGCTGGGGCTGGCGGGGCGTCGGCGGCGGGCCCTCGCCCTCGCCGCGCTGGCCGGGTGCCGGGCCCCCGCCCCGCCCGTCGCCGTGGACGCGGTGTGCGACACGGGGGTCCCCTCGGAGACGGCGGAGACCGCCGACACCGGCGCGGGCCACAGCGCCCCGGACACCACCGCCGACACCCAGGGTGACACCACCGGCGACACCACCGGCGACACCACCGGTGGTGACACGGGCGAGACCGGGGAGACCGCCGTCCTCCCCCGGGTCGCCGTGGACCTCAGCGCCGGCCAGGTCCACACCTGCGCCCTCCTGGACGACGGCGCCGCCCTGTGCTGGGGCGGCGACGACGACGGCCAGATCGACGCCCCCGAGGCCACCTTCTCCCAGATCGACGCCGGCTGGTACCACACCTGCGGCGTGAGCGAGGGCCTGGCCCTCTGCTGGGGTGAGGACGCCTGGGGCCAGTCCTCCCCGCCCGCCTTCCCGATGATCGCGGCCTCCGCCGCCTATCTCCACGGCGCCGGCATCACCGAGGGCGGGGACGCCGCGGTCTGGGGCGCGGGCGGCTACCCCGTGTCCACGGCGCCGGACGCCAGCGGCCTCGTCGCGCTCTCCTGCGGGCAGTACCACTGCTGCGCCCTGGACAGCGCGGGCTCCCCCACCTGCTGGGGGCACCCGGCCTACGGCATCACCAGCCCGCCCGAGGTCGCCTTCACCCAGATCGACGCGGGCGCGCTCCACACCTGCGGGGTCCGCGAGGACGGCGGCGCGAGCTGCTGGGGCTACGACAACGTGGGCCAGACCCTCCCGCCCGAGGGCGAGCTGTTCACCCGCCTCGCCTGCGGGGTCGTCCACTGCTGCGGGGTGCGCGAGGACGGCGGCGTGAGCTGCTGGGGCGGCGATGACGCCGGGCAGAGCTCGCCTCCCGACGATAGCTTCGTCGATGTCACCGCCGGGGGCTACCACAGCTGCGGGCTGCGCGCGGACGGGAGCGTCGCCTGCTGGGGCAACGACGCGCAGGGCCAGGCGAGTGTGCCCGCGGCGCTTGGGGGATAGAGTCCTGCCGGGAGGTCTCATGGAGCCTCAGGTCCAGAAGATCCACACGGGCGGCTGCGCCTGCGGCGCGATCCGCTTCGAGGTGCCCGGTCGGCGCATGAACATCGGCAACTGTCACTGTCGCATGTGTCAGCGCTCGGTCGGCGCGCCTTTCGTCACCTGGGCCTCTGTTCGCGCCGAGCGCCTGCGCCTGATCCAGGGTGAGCCCCGCTGGTGGCGCTCGTCGGTGGCGGCGGAGCGCGGCTTCTGCCCCGCCTGCGGCAGCAGCCTCTTCTTCCGGGCGGCGGGCGGCGGCGCCACCGTGGACATCGTCGTCTGCGCCTTCGACTACCCCGAGGAGCTTCGCCCCGCCTACCAGATCTGGACGGAGTCCCGCCAGCCCTGGGTCCACCTGGACCCGGAGCTGCCGGCCTACGAGGGCTCCGGCCCCGACTGGAGCCCCGCGCCGCCTCGGCCCCAGACCCCCGCCGAGCGCGCCTCGGTGCGCTACCAGGAGGGGGGCGAGGTGGACGTGGTGCAGCTCGCCGAGCTCTTCGGGGCCGTCGGGTTCCATCGGCGCATCGACCCCGCCAACCTCCAAGCGATGATGGACGGGGCGCGCTGGGTGCTCTCCGCCTGGCACGAGCACGAGCTCATCGGCTTCGCCCGCGTGATCTCGGACGGCGTCTCCAACGCCTACGTCAGCACCGTGGCCGTGCGCCCCGACTGGCAGCGGCGGGGCGTCGGCCGCGAGCTGATGCGGCGTCTGATGGCCGGGCGCGACCGCGTCAAGTTCGTGCTCCGCACCAGCGAGGCCGGCGAGCGCCTCTACCGGAGCCTGGGCTTCATCGACGCGGATCGGATCCTGGTGCGGCCTCGGGTGGAGTAGATCAGGCCCCGCGCATCGCCTCCTGCATGTACTCCCGCAGGCCGGCGTCCACGCCCGTCTGGCGGGCCATGGCGTCCGGCTGCTGCTGCCAGGTGCGCTCCAGGGACTGACGGATGCCGGGGTTACCCCCCGTGAACATCTCGATCAGCTCCTTCCAGCGGCGGGCGATGGCCTGCACCTTCGGGTCGGTGGCGGGCAGGCCGTCGGCCTGGGCCTGCTTCGCCGCGGCGATGAGCTCGCCCCACTCCTGGTGGACCTGGGCCATCCCCTCCTCCCCCAGCTTCTGACGGCGGGCCTCGAGCTCGGCGAGCTGCTCTTTGGTGTAGTGAACCTCGTACATGACGGTCTCCTGGACGGTTTGGAGGAGCTCGTCGACCGTGACCTTCGGGCTGTGGGCGAGCTGCTCCGCCAGCGCCGTGAGCCGTGCGGCCAGCGCCTCGGCGGCGCGGGCCTGCGCGCGCAGATGCGCGGCGTGGCGGCTCAGCAGGGCGGGCAGGGCGGTCTCCCGTCCCTCCAGCAGGTCGGCGATCTCCTCGAGAGAGAGCCCGAGCTGGCGCAGCGAGACGATGCGCTGGAGCTGGGCGACGCACGACGCGTCGTAGAGCCGGTGGCCGGACTCGGTGCGGCAGGCGGGGTGGAGCAGCCCCACCTCGTCGTAGAAGTGCAGCGTGCGCACGGTCAGCCCCGTGCGCTTCGCCAGCTCACCCACCCGCAGCAGCTCGTCCGTCATCGGCCCTCCTCGGCGTCGCCCCTCTGGTCTAAGACCTCACGTAACGTCAGTGTCCACCCTCACGTCGGGTGAGGTTCCGGCATGACGTCGGGTGAGGGTGTGGCTCAGGCGCTGGCGACGGGCAGACGGGCGGCGAAGTCCTGGGCGATCCGGGCCAGGATCGGAGGCGAGGGGAGGCCGAAGGCGCGGGGGAGGCTCCTGGCCTGGGCCTCGGCGACCTGGGGCAGGGTGGCGGCGGCGCGGGCGAGGCGTGCCTGGACCTCGGCCTGCTGGTCGGGGGAGAGGGAGGACATCAACCAGGCGTGGAGATCCCAGGAGAGCTGGGCGTGGCGGGCCTCGTCCTCGGCTATGCGGGCGTAGGCGGCGCGGAGCTCGGGGTCGAGGGCGTTCTGTGCCTTCCAGAAGGCCAGGAGCGAGGCCCAGCTCTCGCCGACGCATCCCTCGGCGGCGTTGTGGAGGGCGACGCTGAGCCGGTCCTCGGGCGCGGGCTGGAGGCGGAGGGTGGGGAGCCGGGCGCCCTCTCGGCGGGCGAGCCTCCCGATGTCGCGGGCGTGGGCGAGCTCGTCGCGGGCGGCGTCCTGGCAGCGGTCGATCAGGGTCTCGGGGGCGCCCCAGTCGCGGAGCTGGCGGACGAGCTGGCGGAAGGCGAGGACGCTGGCGGCCTCGAGGTGGGCGCACGCGGCGAGGGTGGGGCCGAGGTCGGGGTCAGCGCAGGCGGCCTCGACGTGGCCCAGCGGGCGCCGGCCCTCGCAGAAGTAGGAGCGCGTGCCCTCGCAGGTGACGTGCCCGACCACGGCCTCCCCGGCGGTGTCGGCGCTGTCCGCCCCGCTCGCGTCCAGGCTGTGGGTGCAGGCGTCCAGCACCTCGATCTCGGCGCCCGTGCTCTGCTCGACGAGGTAGTCGCAGAGCTGCTCGCAGCTCAGCTCGGCCGGGTCGGAGAGGCCCCAGATGCTCAGCAGGTCGTCGCGCGTGTCCGTGTCGAAGTCGGCGTCGATGGAGAAGGGGACCGGGTCGCCCTCGCAGCCGGAGCCGCTGTTGATGAGCTTGCCGGGCTCACAGCCGGCCAGGGTGAGGGACGCGAGGATGAGGGAGCGGACGTGCATGGGGGACCTCCGCCGGTCCCTCCAAGCAAGACCTGTACCAGTGTGGAGCGGGCCTTTGGTCGTGCCTCTTCGCCGAGGTACCCTGGCGGTGCGCGCGCGACCGCGACATCGGCGTCGCGCGTCCGGATCAGGGCGCGGTGGCGCCTGGCAGCTCCTGGACACCGCCGCGCACGAGGCGCTGGGCCGCGGTCACGTAGGCCAGGGTCGGCGGGCGGAGCGGCAGCCCCTCGGGCACGCTGCGGGCGCCCTCCTCGAAGGGCTCCACGCCCTCGGGCGGCGGCCCCACCAGCACCCCGAGCTCCAGCACCGCCCGTACAGGTGCCTCGGGCAGGCCGGGCAGCAGGTAGACCGGGTGCCAGCTCGCCACCGGCAGGGGGAGGGCGCCGCGACCCGGGCGGGACTGGCCGGGCGGGAGCTCGCGGGCGCTGGGCGGGCGCGCCTCGGCCTGGCCCTCGGGCGGGCGCAGGTGGCCGCGCGCGAGGCGGACCAGCCCCGGCTCCTCCCCGGGCAGCGTGATGATCCGCTCGGAGCGCTGATATCCGCCGTCCACCGGCACGAAGTCCGTGTCCAGCAGCCAGACGCTCTCCGCGCCCGCGTTGGTGATGGTCCAGCTCACCGCGATCTTCCCGTCCTTGGCCTTCATGCTCCAGGTCACGGGCAGCGTCGGGTCCTCCTGGGAGGCCGCCGCGGGCGGCCAGGCCCCCGGCGCGGGATCAGGGGAACAGGCGAGCAGAGTGAGGAGGAGGGTGAGCATCGTGGGGAGCATACGACGGAGGCGGGGGGTGTGGATCGACGGGGGAGGGGCCCTTCAGTCCCCGGTCCCGCTGTGGGCCGCGTCGTCCGAGACGTCCAGGTAGTACATCGACGACAGGATCATCACCGCCTCGACGCCGGTGTCGTAGCTCTGGTCGGCGAAGACCACTCCCCGGAAGGTGCCCGTGGCGTCGACGATCTGGAGGCCCGCGTAGACGTGGCCCGGCCCGTCGGCGATGTTGCCGTCGTTGTCGAAGTCGTGGCTCGTCTGGTAGACGATCTGCCGCGTCCGCAGGCCCTCGCGGTCCTCGGGCAGCGCGAGGTAGCAGAAGATGTACATCCCGCCGCCGTCGCCGCCGTAGACGTAGCGGGCGACGCCGGTGTCCGTGAGGTAGAACGAGCTCAGCCCGAGCTCGTCGGAGTTGACGCCCAGCGCGTCGTCGGGCGCGGTGTAGTAGCCGTTCCAGCGGAGGAATCGGCCGAAGTAGTTGGTCTCCATGTAGTCGTCCAGCCCGTCCAGGCCCACCTCCAGACCGGGGTCCTCGGGGCCGCCGAAGGCGACGCCCAGGACGGTCGCGTCCTCGTCGCGGGCGAAGGCTCCGTCCTGCTCCTGCAGCCAGGTGTCCGTGGGGGCGTCCGCGGCGGAGACCTGGAACAGCTCCAGCTTGTCCAAGGTCTCGTCGGTCCAGGTGCGGGCCCAGCGCTCGGTGCTCCCGTCCTCCCAGCTCAGCTCCACCGCGGTGTCCGTGAGCGCGTCCCAGTGGCCCTCCCGCAGCGTCGGCTCCTGCCCGATGAAGATCGCGTGGGACTGGACCTCGAAGGCGGCGTCCTCGGCCGGCGCGTCCTGCTCGGAGGCCCCGATGGGCACCACGTCCGCGTAGCCGCCCCAGGCGTCCTGGCAGAAGGTCCAGCTCCAGGCCGAGAGATCGCCCCCGTCCTGGAGCGCGAGCTGGGCCAGCCGCGAGCAGCGCACGCCGCCCTCGGCCCACATGGCGGTGGACACGAAGGTCCCCGGCGCGACCTCGTTGGGGCCGCTCCAGGGGTCGGGGCTGTCCTCCTCGCCCTCGGTGCCGCTGTCGCTGCCCTTGTTGGAGATCGCGGGCTGGCAGGCCGTGGCCGTCAGCAGCCCGAGGGCGACCCAGGAGGAGCGGGCCCCTGTGCTGGAATGGACGTGCATCGCGGCCTCCGGGAGACGTGAAGTGTAGCTACTCTGCGCCGACCTCGGTACCCTCGCGCAGGCGCAGCAGGTAGCCCTCGTAGGCGAAGGTACGGTCGCGCCGCTTCCCGGTGGTCTCGACGAGGATGCCCGCCTTGACCAGCGCGTCGAGCGCGCGACTCGCGGTCGGGCGGGAGGTGGCGAGCAGGCGCATCACCGACGCGGACGTGACGACAGGGTGTGTGGGCAGCCGCTCGAAGAGGCGCACCGTCATGAGCGCGGTGTCAGGGTGCCCCAACAGGCGCTCGCGGTCCTCGGCGACCCGTTCGAAGAGGGCGCTCGCGGTGGCGACAGCCTCCTCGGCGATGGTCGCCACGCCATCGAGGAAGAAGTCGAGCCAGCCCTCCCAGTCGCCGTCCGTCCGTACGAGGCTGAGGCGCCGGTAATACTCGGCCCGATGCCGCTTGAAGAACAGGGACAGGTACAGGAGCGGGCGCGTCAGCAGACCCCAGTGTTCGAGGAGCAGGCTGATGAGGAGGCGGCCCACGCGGCCGTTGCCGTCCAGGTACGGGTGCAGCGTCTCGAACTGGACGTGGAGGAGGCCGGTGCGCACGATCGGGTGGATGCCGTCGTCGGCGTGAATGTACCGCTCCAGGGCGGAGATCCCCTCGGGCAGAAGTTGGGGGGGCGGTGGCACGAACGCCGCGTTGCCCGGGCGCGATCCTCCGATCCAGTTCTGGCTGCGGCGGACCTCGCCAGGGAGCTTCGTCGCGCCGCGCACGCCGCGCATGAGGCGCGCGTGGGTGGCGTTGAGCATCCGCATCGAGAGCGGCGGCGCGGACGGGTCGACCAGCTGCGCGCGCGCGTAGGCGAGCGCGTCGACGTAGTTGCAGATCTCCTCGACGTCAGCCGTCGGCTGCGTGGGCTGGTCGGCCGCTTCGTGGTTGAGCAGATCCACCAGCGTGGCCTGCGTGCCCTCGATCTGCGAGGAGATGACGGCCTCCTTGCGGACAAAGGCGTAGATGAACCAGTCGAGGGAGGGCACCATCGCGCCCGCGACCTCCAGGCGCGCGAGCCCCTGCTCCGCGGCGCGGAGACGGCGCTCCAGCCGGGCGAGGTCGAGGGGCGGATCGGACGGAGGGAGCGGGTGCGGGACGAAGGCCCGCACAGCCTCCCCGCCAGCGACGGTGGTCTCGTAGCGGCCGGTGATTCGGGCCATGCGCTTCGCTCCGGGAGGCCAGGGAACGCCATCGTTCCCTGGTCGGCGCACTGATAACGCGGACGTTCTTAGTGTGCGCTGTTGGTAACGTCGGCGTTATCAGCGACGCGGAGGGAGGAGCGGGCGCCAGGTGTCCAGATCAGGGCCGCGCCAGGGGACGGCTGGCGAGCGGGTGGGGCGATGGGTGTGGTTCGACGAGAAGAGGGAACCACAGAGACTCAGAGCACACAGAGGTTCGGGCGCGGCGGGGAGGCCGAGAGAGGCTCTACCGCTCGACGCGCCTCCCTCTGAGCGCTCTGAGTCTCTGTGGTTCGCTCGCTTCAGGGGGTCGGCGTTCGAGCGAGGTCCCTGAGGAGAGGTCCCTTGACCAGGATGCCTGGCACCTGATCAATGATCAAGATACCTGGCACCTGATTGGGCTCCGCTGATAACGCTCGCGTTCCTAACGCGCGTCGTTTGTAACGCCGGCGTTACTATCGACGCGGATCGAAGCCCGAATCCGCTATGATGCCCCCATGACCCTCCCCTTCGCCGCCCCCGCCCTCTGGTGCCTCCTGGCCGCCGCGCTCTTCGGCGCCAGCACGCCGGTCTCCAAGTCGCTGCTGGGCGGGATGGGGCCGCTGACGCTGGCGGGGCTGCTGTACCTGGGGGCGGCGCTGGCGACGGCGCCGTTCGCGCGCGGGCCCTGGGATCGGGGGGAGCTGAGGCGGCTCCTGGGGGCGGTGGTCTTCGGCGGGGTGCTGGGGCCGGTGCTGGTGCTGCTGGGCCTGCGGCTGGCGCCCGCGGGCTCCGTCGCGCTGTGGCTGAACCTGGAGGCGCCGGCCACGGCCCTGCTGGGCTGGGCCTTCTTCCGGGAGCACCTGGGCGCGCGCGCGCTGGGCGCGGCGGTGCTGACCTGGGTGGCGAGCGTGATCCTGGCCTCGCCCTCGGGCGGGGGCGACGTGATGGCGGCGCTGCTGGTGGCGGCGGGCTGCCTGTGCTGGGGGCTCGACAACAACCTGACGGCCGTGATCGAGCGGTTGACGCCGGCGCAGACCACCTTCGCCAAAGGGCTGGTGGCAGGCGCGGTGAACCTGGGGCTGGGGCTGCTGCTGGAGGGTTCACCGACCGACGGTCGGTCGGTCGCGATCTCCCTGGGGGTAGGCACGCTCTCCTATGGGGCGTCCATCGTGCTCTATGTGGCGGGGGCGCAGCAGCTTGGGGCGACGCGGGCGCAGATGATCTTCGCCACGGCGCCCTTCTGGGGCGTGCTGCTGGCCTGGCTGAGCGAGCCCGTGCTGGCGGCGCAGGTGGTGGCGGGGGTGCTGATGGCGGCGGGGCTGGCCCTGGTCTACGGCGAGCGCCACGCCCACGCCCACACCCACGAGGCGGGGCGGCACACGCACTGGCACCGCCACGACGACGGCCACCACGATCACCCGCACGAGGGCGAGGTGCGCGGCTGGCACGCCCACGAGCACGAGCACGCGCCGCGGGCCCACAGCCACCCGCACCGGCCGGACCTGCACCACCGGCATGCGCACGAGCCCTGACTAGCGGCTCCCGACCCCCAGCGTCGCGCGGACGGGCAGGTGGTCGGAGAGGTCGATCTGCGGGACGTCCACGGAGAGCGGCGTGAGGCAGCGGCGCGGGCCCGCGCGCACCAGGATGCGGTCGAAACGCTCGTCCTTGCCGATATAGGTGGGCCGAGGGTCGCCCTGCTGCTCGGCGACGTCGGCGAAGCCGAGCGTGGAGAGCCGGCGCTCGACGCGGGCGTCGTCCTCGCTGCCGTGGTGCAGGTTGAAGTCGCCCATCAGGATGACGGGCCGCTCTTCGCCCTCCACGAGCGCCAGAACGGTCTCCACCTGGCGCTCGCGCACGCGGGCGGCGCGCTCGCCGGGGCCCGCCTGCAGGTGGGTGACGACCACGCGGGTCTCGCCGAGCTCGGGCAGGCGCACGGTGCTGGCCAGGGCGCCCTTGGCCTTGAGGCGGTCGGTGCCGGTCTCGGCGTCGAAGGCCACGACCCGCTGCTCGCTCACCGGATGCGGCGTGACCAGGGCCAGCCCGTTGTCCCCCCGCTCGTCCGAGCGCAGCAGGTCCAGGTCCAGGAGGGAGAGCGAACCGCGCCAGACCTCCTGGAGGCCCACGAGATCGGCCGGCTCCTCGCGCACCATGGCCGCGATGCGCGGCATGCGCCCGGCCCGGTCGCGGGCCACGGGCTCGGGCAGCCCCCAGGTGTTGTAGGTGAGCACGTCCAGGCTCGCGCTTATGGGCGCGCAGTCCTCGGCGCGGGCGCCGCGGGAGCCCAGGATCAGCGCGATGAGCACACCCATCCCCAGACGCAGCACTTGCTTCGTCAAGACCGGCCTCCTCCCCTCTGATCTGACGATAGCATGCGCCTGGAGGAGCCGCGACGGGCGATCAGGAGGCGGAGAGCACCCGCGGCGCGGGGTTGCCGGGCGTGAACAGGAGCAGCTCGCCCCCGCGCTCCACAGCCAGGGAGGGGCCGGGGCCCAGGACGACGGAGGGCTCACCCGCGCGGTCCAGGGGCCAGCGGGCGCGCTCCTCGCCAGATGCTGCTAGATAGATTAGTACCCTCGCGTCCTGCAGCCCGCCCGGGGCCTCGCGCCCGAGCACCGCGAGCCCGTCGGGGCCGGCGTCCAGGTCCTCCAGGCCCAGCCGGGTCTCCAGGGTCTGCGCGACGCTCACGCTGGAGCCCAGGGAGAAGCGCGAGATCTTCCCCTCGGCGCTGGCTCCCCACAGCTCCGAGCCCTGCCCGCGGGCCAGCCGGACCAGCGGGGGGCCGGTCCAGGGGATCCGTTCCGCGCTCGCGCCCGTGCGCACGGCGATCCGGTAGAGGGCGCCGGCCTCGAACCAGATCAGGCTCCCGTCGGCGGCGGCCAGCAGGGGGCCCGGCATGCTGCGTTGCAGCGTGAGCGCGGCGTCCAGCGCGATGCGCCCGGCCAGGAGGTCCAGCGAGCCCTGGATGACGCTGTGCTGCGCGCTGTCCAGCAGGCGGAAGCGGCGAGGGTCGGCCGGGTGGGGCAGCAGCAGCCCGACGTCGGTGGACAGCGCCCCGGTCTGGGTGGGCTCCAGCCGGAGGTCCACGCTGGGGCCGAGCTGGTGGAGGACGAGCCCACCGGGCGCGCGATCCACGGCCAGGAAGCTGCCATCGGCCAGGGTCGTGAGGGCGAGCCCCTCGGTGAGCGCGCGCTCCTGGACCACGGCGCCGGTGCCCGGGTCGTAGACGCGGAGGCGGGCGCGCTCGAGGTGGGCGAGGCCCAGGGCGCCGAAGGCGACGCGAGGGACGCGGAGGTAGCCCGGGAGCTCGCGTGGAGGCAGCGGATCGGCGCCACCGCTCCCGCAGCTCAGCGCGCCCGCGGCGGCCAGCAGCCCGCCCAGCAGGGTCCGGCGGCTCACGCGCACGCGCCCTCTCCCGCGAGGATCACAACTGGTCCTTGTACTTCTCGCGGACGGCGCTCAACTGGCCTGGGGTGGCGCACTTCGCGGCCTCCTGCTTGTAGGCGTCGTAAATAGCCTCTTTGCCCGCGGGCGCAACGAGCTTCTGGATGTCGCTGTCGTCGGTGCCGAAGACCTTGCCGCGCATGATCTCCCACTGCTTGTTGCGGCTGGTCTGCACCTTCTCCGCGGCGCTCAGGGCCTCGCGGGCCTTGCGGGCGTTCTCCTCGGCGGCGGCGATCTGCTCGGGCGTAGCACCCGCGAGGTTCAGCGCCTTGACCTCGTCCTCGGCGCGCTGGACGTCCGACTGCCGGGCGTCCACGTCCTTCTTCGGCTGGTCCACGAAGGCGTCGTAGACGGTCTCGGGCTGGTGGACGCAGCGCGAGTAGAAGTCGGCCCAGTACTCGCCGGGCGAGCCATCGCCGTAGGCCCAGGCGCTGCCCTTGGGGATGGCGCCGGTGTCGAAGGAGAGCACCTTGGACGTGTCGTACTCGTCCAGCACGTATGTCTTGCCGTTGTACTCCAGGCGCCCGCGCCCGCTGTAGCCCTTCTCCTGGTCGGCGAAGAGGGCGTCCACCTTGGCGGTGGCGTCGGCCTCGGACATGCCGGCGTCGATCAACTGCTGCTTGAGGTCGCCCTTGCTGCCGACGTCCTTCCAGCCGGCGGCGTCCATGAACTCCTTGCTCAGGTCCGGGTTCGCCTCCTCGACGGAGTGGCCGACCTCGTGCGCGCTGGTCGCCAGCAGGGTCTCCAGCGGGTCGTGGCGGTCGTGGATCTCCTTGGACGCGCCCGAATTGCTCACCGAGACCCGGCCGTTGTTCGGGTCGTATAGCCCGCGCCAGTCGGTGTCTCCCGCCCGGTAGATCTCGTTGAGCTTCGGGTTGTCGTGCAGGTGATCCTTCGGGATCTTGGAGAGGGTGGTCTCCAGGCGGTCCAGCTCGTCCTTGGACCAGGTGGCGGCGTCGCGCTTGCCCCAGCCGAAGATGCCCGTGCTCCCGGCGTCGTTGGTCAGCGCGATGCCGTACTCCTGCTCCAGCTTCTGCTCCTTCTCCTTGCGCTCCAGCAGCCTGTCCACCTCGGCCATGCCGGCCTTGCCGCTCTCGATGTCGGCCAGGATCTTCGCGGTCTCCTCGTCGGCCTCGGCGGCGGTGGTGTCGGTGATGTGGTCCCACTTGCCGTTGCTGAGCCGCTTCTTCTCGGCCTCGGGGGACCAGTCCCACCAGTCGGTGTCCTGCTCCTCGGCCGCCGCCTTGTTGCGCGCGCGGGCCTTGTAGACCTCCGACCAGAGCTGCACCTTCTTCGCCGGGTCTGTGGTGTTCTGGTAGAGGCTCTCGAACTTCTCGCGCTGGTCTTCGGGGACCTTGGACATCAGCGCGGAGAGCTGCTCGGGCGTCAGCTTGTCGATGACCTGGCCCTGGAGCTCGGGCTTCAGCGTGAGGATCTGCTCGAGCGCGCCGGTCGCCTCACCCTCGTCCACGGTGTCGAGCCAGCCCCCGTCCGTGAGCTTCGTGCTGGCGTCGCCGGTGACGCGGGCGACGGCCTCCTCATCGGTCTCCTGCGGGCACTCGCCCTCGGTCTCCTCGGCGGGGGTCTCCTCGGCGGGCGGCTCCTCGCAGAGCTCGGTGCCGGCGTCCTCCATGCCCATCGGGAGGCGGCTGAGCAGCTCGGCGTTGCCGCTCAGATCCTGGAGGCCCCAGGCGGTCCAGGGGGAGAGCTCCTCGCTGGTCGCGTCGTCCACCTCCAGCTCGGGCGCCTCGCACACGGGAGCGGAGGCCGGTTGATCCTGGGATTGGAGCTGGGGACGCCAGGTGAAGCCCATGGGTGCTCCCGCGGTGGGGACTGAATATACCATCAGTGACCCCTCGACGGAGCTCCGATGCGCCTGAGCCTGCTGATCCTCGCCTTCCTGTGCTCCTGCGACCCCTCCGCCAAGGACGGCGGCGGCGACGAGACCGACACGGACACGGACACCGACTCCGACACGGACACGGACACGGACACGGACACGGACACCGACGCCGACGCGGGGCCCTGCGGCGCGTACACGGGCTTCGAGGAGGGCGCCTCCTGGGAGTGGGCCTTCGTGGACCTGGACTACGAGGGCACGTACACGATGGAGATCACCCGCCTCTCGGGCGGCGAGGTGGAGGCCGCCCTGGTCTACGAGACCGAGGCCTCCACCTACACGTATGACGCGGAGGGCACGAGCACGTACACCTGCGCGTCGGACGGGCTGTACATCGAGGAGTCCTACCTGGCCTACACCACCGTCGCGACGGGCTACACCTACTCAGGGTGGAGCCTGACCACCTACGAGGACGGCTTCATCCAGCCGAAGACGCTCAGCGTGGGCGACGAGTGGGACGTGGAGTGGAATTTCACGGTGGAGACGGACGCGACGGCGCCTACGGACTACAGCTACACGTACAGCTACACGGTCGAGGAGGAGGCGTCGGTGTCCGTCCCGGCTGGCGACTTCACCGCGCTGCACATCCGCGAGCGTTACGGGAACGAGAGCTGGGTGGCGCGCGACGTGGGCACGGTGAAGTCAGACTACACGGAGCTGGTGGACTACGGGAGATGACGGGGACCGCTCGCACCGCAGCGATCCTGCTCACGCTGCTGATCAGCCTGTACGCGGCGGCGGTCTGTACACGTCGCTACGCCAACACCTACGGAGTGGACTTCTACCACTACTGGGCGCTGCCCCGGGTGGTGGCGCTGAGCGAGGGCCCGCCGGGCAGCCCGTATGTCGAGACGGCGTCCTACGCGGATGTGTTGCGTCGAGACGCGGCGCAGAGCGAGGACCGGCGCTATCAGGACGCCGAGCGCTTCCGGCGCCGCCTGGACCTGACGGGGACGCCGCTCTCCTACGCGATCGGGGGCGCGCTGCCGGGCGGGTACTCGCGGGCCTTCGCCGTCTATGAGGCGGGGCTGGCCCTGGCCCTGGTGGGGGCGGCGCTGGCGGCGGCGCGGGCGCACGGGCGGGAGCTCCTGGGGGCGGCGGGGCTGGCGGGGGCGCTGCTGGCGGGGGCGCACCCGGTCGCCATCGACGCTCACGTCGGCAACGTGGGCGCCTGGCAGCTGCTGGGGCTCACGTTGCTGTGCGCGGGGGTGGCGCGGGCGCCGCTGTCGGTCCTCGGGGCGGGGCTCGCCGCGCTGGTCCTGCTGAAGCCCAGCGTGCTGGCGCCGTGCCTGGGGCTCGGGCTGTGCGCGCTGGCGCGGGCCGCGCGGGTCCGGGGCGGGGTGCGGGCGCTGGGGGCGGGCGCGGGCGTGGCGGGGGCGGCGCTGATCGCCTGGCCGGCGCTGGTCTTCGGCGCGCCCGGGGTGTGGGGGGACTGGCTCGGGGCGCTGGGCGGGGTGGAGCGCCTGGTCTACACGCCCGAGCAGGGGAACTGGTCGCTGGTCCGCGCGCTCTCGGACGCCAGCGGGGTGGAGGCCAGCGCGCTCTCCCGGCTGGTCCTGGGTGGGCTGGGGCTCTCGCTGGCGGGGGCGCTGGGGGCGCGGGCGCTGGCGCGGGGGGGAGGGCGCGCGGGGCTGCGCGGGGCGCTCTCCGAGCTGCTGGCGGACCCCTGGGGGGTGGCGGGGCTCGGGGTGATCGCCACCCTGCTCGGCTCGCCCATCGTGTGGGTCCACTACTTTACGCTCGCGATTCTGCCGGCGCTCGCGCTGGCCTGGGGGCCGGGCTCGCGCGCGCTGTCCCAGGCCGCGATCCTGGGCTTCGTGGGGGTCGGCACCTTCGCTCAGGCGCTGCCGCTGGACCCCTTCCTGGGCACCTGGCGGGCTCCGCCGCTGCTGTACGCGCTCTCTGGGCTCCTGTTCTGGTCGGCGCTGCTGGCGCGGGTGGTGCGAGGCCCCCCGGCGGCGGGGGAGGCCGAGGCGGCGCCGCTGGACACGGCGAGCCTGATCGCCTGGGCCCTGGTCGCGCGGGCGGGGCTGGTCGGGGTCGAGCGCCTGAGCGAGGGGGCGCTCACTCCGGGGCTGGCGGCGGTGTCACTGGGGGCGGCGGCGCTGGGGGCGGTCGCGCTGGCGCGGCGAGCGGGGTGGGCCCTGGGGCTGGGCCTGGCGGCGCTGGCCCTCGTCGATGTGGAGCTGGGCGCGGCCTCGGGGGGTGCTGGCGCCTACCTCCGCGCCGCCCTCCTGCTCCCCGCGCTGGCCCTGCTCGGCGGGGGGCGGGTCGAGCTGGCCTGCGGGCTGATCTTCCTGCTCTCACGATCGTCCGCGCTCGCCTACCTGTGCGGGCGAATGCTGGGGATCGAGCTCGGCGCGGCGGCGCCCCTGGGCCTCGCGGCGCTGGGGGTGGGCGGGCTCGCGGCGCTGGCGCGGTGGGGGAGGTCGCGCGGAGCCTGAGCTTCCGCGAGGTGTTCTGTGGGTACAGGTCGAAGTCAGGCCGCGGCTGCGACCTGCTGGCGCAGCAGCTCACGACAGCGCGCCATGAGATCCCGATAGAGCTCCGGCCAGTCACGCACAGCGCTCTGCAGAGCCTCGTCCGCGACGAGGACGGTGAGGGGAGCGCCTCGCTCTGCTCGGACCGAGTAGCTGCGCTCCGTGCCGTGGACGCGGACCATGACGCGCGCTTCGTCTGCGCTCTTCCGGGTCACGCTCAGCACCTCGGGGACCTCAGCCATCGTTCACCTCGAACACCGCCTCTCTATGATACCACGCCGCGGTCCAGGCTCCCACGGTGAAGCGGCGGCGATGGCCCGTGGGGTCTCGGACGGCGACACGATCGGTGCGGTCCAGGCCGTCCACCACGACCCAGTGACCCATGCGGCCAGGGCCGAGGAGCGCCGCCCAGCTCCGGCCCCGAAGCGCGTGGAGCACGTCCGAGGGCTCCTGGAGAGAGGTGTCACCGCCTCGCCAGAGGCTGCCGTTCAGCTCCAGCGTGAGGAGCCGTGCCAGCTCACCAGGGCTCAGGCCGTTCAGCGCCGCCCAGCGGTCGGCGCTGTCGAGCCGCCACCTCCCGATCAGCTCATTCTGGTTCAGAGGTACTCCTCTATCCGCGGCCAGCATGACCGCGCAGGCAAAGCCGCAAGCGAGGGGGTCACGCTGCCGTTCGACCGATGGGTCAGCGACCGAGCGGACTGGGGGCGAAGAAGTAGACAAAGGAGTCCTCAGCTCAGCGCGTGGCGACCTCTCCCTCCGGCCACCAGCGGGCCATGCCGCGATCATGCAGAGAGACGAGGTTGGCCTGGGCCCGCACGGCGTCCTGGATGGGGTTCCGGGCGGGGAAGTTCAGGACGGCGTGCAGGAAGCCGAGCACGGTGGCGTCCACGCTGGAGGGCTGGTCGCCCAGCGTCCAGGGGCGGTCGCCCACCAGCTCACCGAGCGCGCGAAAATCCTGGATGGCCATGGCGAAGATGTCGTCCAGGCTGTGGCGGCCCGCGCCCTGCTCCCAGGTCTTGCGGCGCTGCATGCGGCGCACGAAGGCCAGGATGAAGCCGGGGCCCATCTCCTTCATGAGGCGCCGGGTCTCCGCCCAGCCGGCGTCGGACACCCAGCGGTAGTGCAGCGTGCAGAAGTAGGTGCCCTCCTCCAGCATGCGGCGGATCGCGCGGCCCTCGGCCCGCTCTCGCGCGCTGAGGTGATCATCCAGGGTGACGCCGTACTTTCGCGTCAGGTGCTCCAGGATGAGCTGGCTGTCGCCCATCAACTGGCCGTCCACCTCGATGTAGGGGACCTTGCCCTTGGGCGCCTTCAGCGGGCTGGCCGGCTTGAAGACGTAGGGCAGCCCGGCCATGCGCAGCCAGGTCTCCAGCTTGGAGACGAAGGGGCTCGCGTTGAGCCGACCGACCCGCGCGGTGGGGCCATGGACGGTGATCATGGCTCAGACCTCCGGGCCGAGCGGCGAGAACTCCAGGAGCTTGAGGCCCTTGGCCTCCTGGAGCGCGCGGCGGACGGCCCACTCGTTGTCGTGCAGCAGCACGGGGGCGCCCTCGCGGTCGCGCACCACGAGGTAGTCGGAGCGGCTCTCCAGCCAGGCGAGGCCAGACGGCTCTCCGGCGATCCAGCGGGCGATGCGGAAGCGGCTGGTCTCCAGGGTCGCGGCCACGTTGTACTCGAGCCGGAGGCGCTCGATGAGCACGTCGAGCTGCAGCAGACCGACGGCGCCCACGTAGGCGTCGGCGGGGCCGTCCTTGGAGCGGTAGAAGAGCTGGATGGCGCCCTCCTGCGAGAGCTGCTCGAGCCCGGTCACCAGGTGCTTGCGGCGGGTGGGGTCCAGCAGGCGGACGCGGGCGAAATGCTCCGGGGCGAAGCGCGGGATACCCTGGAAGCGCACCTCCGGCCCCACGTAGAGCGTGTCCGCCAGGCGCAGCTGGCCGGGGTCGAAGAGGCCCACGATGTCGCCGGGCACGGCCTCCTCGACGGCCTCGCGGTCGGCGGCGACGAAGGTGTGGGCCTTGGACAGGCGCAGGGTCTTGCCCGTGCGCGCGATGGTCACGTCCATGCCGCGCTCGAAGCGCCCGGACACGACGCGCACGAAGGCGACGCGGTCCCGGTGCTTGGGGTTCATGTTGGCCTGGATCTTGAAGACGAAGGCTGAGAAGTTCTCGTCGAAAGGCGAGCGCGAGCCCACGGTGGTCGGGCGCGGGGAGGGCGGGGGCGCGAGGTTGACTAGCCCATCTAGTACGGCGCCGACACCAAAGTTGGTCATCGCCGATCCGAAGAACATGGGCGAGAGGTCGCCCACGCGGAAGGCCTCGTCGTCCCAGGCGTCGGCGGCCTCGAGCAGCTCCATGTCCTCCAGCAGCTTCAACAGGCGCTGCTCGCCGATGAGCTCGGGCACGCTCGGGTCGTCGAGGTGGACGATCCGCTCGGACGCGATGGTGGCGCCGCGACCGGCGCGGTCGAAGAGGTGGATCTGCCGGGCGCGCAGGTCCAGCACGCCCTTGAAGTCGGGGCCGTCGCCGATGGGCCAGTTGAACGGCACCACGCGCAGACCCAGGGTGGACCGCACCTCGTCCATCAGCTCCAGCGGGTCCTTGGCCGGGCGGTCCATCTTGTTGGCCATGCTGACGATGGGGATGCGGCGCAGGTGGCAGACCTCGAACAGTCGCCGGGTGCGCTCCTCCACGCCCTTGACCGCGTCCAGCAGCATCACGGCCGAGTCCACCGCGGCCAGCGCGCGGTAGGTGTCCTCGCTGAAGTCGGCGTGTCCGGGGGTGTCCACGAGGTTGAAGCGGCGCCCCTGGTGCTCGAACTGCAGCACCGACGACGTGATCGAGATGCCGCGCTCCTGCTCCATCGCCATCCAGTCGGAGACGGCGTGCCGGTCGGCCTTTCGCCCCTTGATGGAGCCCGCCATGTGCAGCGCGCCGCCGTACAGGAGCAGCTTCTCGGTCAGCGTGGTCTTGCCGGCGTCCGGGTGCGAGATGATGGCGAAGGTGCGCCGGCGGAGGATCTCCGCGGCGAGCGGGCTGTCAGGCGTCTCGGACTCGGCGGACACGGTCCCTCCTGGCGGCCCGGGTCGGGGCCCGGCCGGGGCTATCCGGGCGGGGAGGAAGGGGCAAGCGGCCTGCAGGGCCGGCGCTCACCCTTCGCCGAGGCGCGCCAGCAGCTCCGCCACGCGGGCCTCCAGGGCGGCGCGGGCGCGAGCCTCCTCCTCGGCGCGGGCCTCGGCGAGCTCACGGCCCTCACGCTCCGCGGCGATCCGCTGCTCCATCGCCTCGCGCTCAGCCACCTCGCCCTCGATCTGCCGCGTGCGCTGGTCCAGGAGCGCGCTGAGCCGGTCGATGAGCTCGCGCGCCTCGGGCAGTGCGGCCTCTCCGTGGAAGAAGCTCAGCTTCTGGTCTACGATCCGGAGGTCGAGCCCCAGCACGCCCGACCAGAGGGCGCCCGAGCGCGAGGGGATGGACTCGTAGCGGCGGGCCGCGGGGTTGGGCAGGCGGTAGCCGTAGAGCCGCTGCCGGAGCCGGTCGTAGACGAAGTACTCGGGGACGCCGAGGCGGGCGTAGCGGGCGACGTTGGTGACGAGGTCCTTCTCCCGGGAGCCCCGGTAGAGGATCTCCATGGTCAGATCAGGGCCTCTGCCCTCGTCGGCGACCACCCAGGCCATGCGCGTGTCGGCGTCCCCGGGGTCATCGACGTCCCGGACGGCGAGGAGGTCGGGCTCGAAGGCGGCCTCGTCGGGGTAGAGGACGGGGAGCTCGCTGGCGAGGTACATGCGCCGCCCGACGCGCCGGAACCAGTCGCCGAGCACGGAGAGCGCGCTGGACCGGGCGATGGCGTGGGGCCGCCCCTGGCTCATGAGATCCTGGGTGCGCTCGAGCGCGGCCTGCACCTCCAGGATGTGGGCGTCGCGGGCCTCGAGGGACATGGCGCGCCAGCGCTCCAAGGAGGGAGTGACCGGGATCTCGCCGGAGAGGTCGTCGTGAACAGGCAGCGGCGCAGGGCTCATACGGGAGATGTACCATGGGAGGGGCGGGTGTGCCGTGTAGACCCGCACCTTCGGTTACACTGAGCGCGGAGGTCCGCATGGTGGGGACGACGGACAGGCCGCAGGCCGCGCGCTTCGAGGGCAGGCTGGGCGACGCGCCGGCGAGGAGCTTCCGTGGGGCGCTGGAGCGCGCCGGGGTGCGGCCCTATCTCCTGCTGGGGGTGGAGTGCGAGGGGCTGTGGATCCTCGACGTGAGCGGGGTGGACGGCGACGGGGCGCGCGCGCTGGAGCTGGTGGCGATTGCTCCAGATCAGCGACGTTACACAGGTGTTACACGAGTAGTGGTCGCCCGGACGGGGGGAGAGCGGACGGCGCGGATCACGGAGGCCAGGCTGAGCGGAGAAGGCGGGGAGATCGTGCTCTCCGGGCTGCTGGGCTGGGTGTTGGAGGCGCAGCCCGCGCGCTATGAGGGCGAGCTGGAGCTGGCCCTGGGCGGCCAGCGGCTGACGCCGGCGCGCGCCACCCTCGCCCCCTTCAACCAGGGGTGGAGAGCACAGGCGCTCTTCGTGCCGCGCCCTGGGGAGACGCTGGTGCTGGACCTGCGGGTGCCGGAGATCGCCGACGCGGTGTGGAGCGGGGCGCCGCTCGCGCTGAGCGCGATCCACGGGAGCGAGGACGCGGCGGGCGAGGTGCAGGCGCGGACCCTCCAGGCCGAGCGCATGGAGGGCCGGGGGAGCGTGGTGGAGCAGGCGTTCTCGGTCCGCTTCCGCGGCGCCTTGCGCGGAGCGGACGGCCAGGAGCTGCCCGTAGAGGGGCGATTCACCGGGGCGGTGAGCAAGGAGTGATGTGTTGATTTCAGACGTTACTTGTATGTTACGTCGAATCCAATACTTGACATGAAGACGGGTGACGACCCCCAGGGCCTGCATGCTACCCTGAGCGATGGGGCGCCGTGCTCGACCCGCCGTCGGAGCGGTCCGATCAGCGCGCCCGCGGAGCGTCACGATGGGGAACCCTGGAGTCCAGACCCGCGCCGAGACCACACCGGAGCGCAAGGTACAGCCGCAGACCCGCGTCGATCCTCTGCTCCAGGATCCGCTCGTCGAGCCGGAAGAGCAGGATCAGCTCCAGGATCCGCTGGTCGCGAAACCCCGGACGCCGGCGCCGAAGCTCGGCGGGGACGGCCCTCCCGAGGACGGGGGCCCCAAGGATTCGCCGCCGCCGCCGTCCGGGCCTCAGGGCTCGTCAGGATCTCCCGAGAGCCCGCCGCCCCCGCCCCCGCCGAAGGAGGAGCTCCAGACGCGCCCGGATCCCCCCGTCGGGCCGGAGTCGCGTGAGCCGGAGACCCCGGTGCTGTCGGAGCCGCGGGACCCCAGCCTGGTGGGCGCGCCGAAGACGCCGGAGCTGGGCGGCGGGGGACCGAAGACGCCAGAGCTCGGGGGGCTCGGCCCGCAGCGTGATCCGTTCTCCGTCTCGACCGACACCATGAAAGATCCAGGCTCCTTTCTGGGCGATCACCCGACCTTCGTCGCGTTCCGGGACGGCACCCTGGATCCCAAGGCCCGGGATCGGGTCCAGCACGTCCTGGACGGGGTGAAGGCGAAGATCGACACGAGCGCGGTCTCGGTGGACACCCGCCTCCAGGGCGAGAAGACCCTCGCCCAGAACAACGAGGCCGGCGCGCGCAAGACCGGCGAGGACGACAAGGCCCGAGCGAAGGCGCAGAACGACCAGCAGCGGCTCGCGGCCCAGAAGAGCTCGAACCAGGAGCAGGGCGCCAACCAGCAGCAGGGCAAGACCCAGGAGACCGGGGCGCGCAACAACACGGGCGCGCAGATCAACTCGGCCCAGAGCCAGGCCAACCAGCAGATCCAGGGCAAGCAACAGAAGCTCCAGCAGGACAAGAACGCCACGATCTCCCAGGCGCAGCGGCAGGGGCAGGCCTTACAGGAGGACGCCAAGGCGAAGTCGGGAGACGCGAGCGCCAAGGCCGGCTCTCCCTCGCTGTGGGACCGGGCGAAGACCCTGGCCAGCAACACCTGGGACTCCATCAAGTCCAGCGCCAGCGGGCTGTGGGAGAAGGCCAAGGCCCTGGCCAACGACCTGATGACCAAGGCCCAGGCGACGGTGGCGCGCTGGACGGCGGCGCTCCAGCAGTGGGTGGCCGAGCGCAAGGCCCAGCTCAAGGCCCAGATCGACCAGCTCAAGGCCACGCTGAACAGCACGCTCGAGCGCATCAAGGCCTCAGTGGCGGCGAAGTGGGCGGAGATCAGCGGCAAGCTGAAGGCGAAGCTCCAGGAGATCCAGAAGGGGCTCAGCGAGGCCTGGGAGTCGGTCAAGAACAAGGTCACCGAGACGGTGAACGCCACCTGGGAGGCGGCGAAGGAGCGCGGGCGGGCCTTGAAGGAGGGATTCGTCTCGACGGTCACGGGCATCTGGCAGGAGGCGAAGGACACCTTCGACGCCCTCACCGACACCTCGCCCGGCCTCACCCCGGAGAAGGAGCTCTTCCTCACGCCCGAGGAGCGCGCCGACTGGATCTACAAGGCCGTCCGCGGCCTGGGCACCGACGAGACGATGCTCCTGCGCTGCCTCAACGGCACGCCCGACGAGAACAAGCAGGTCGCCGCCATCTACAAGCAGAAGTATGGCAAGGATCTCGCCGAGGTGCTCAAGGGTGAGCTCTCCGGGAACGATCTGGCCCAGGCCCAGGAGCTGCTGAGCACGGGCAAGGTCTCGCTCGGCACCCGCATCGACCGGGCGATGGAGGGCTGGGGCGCGGACAGCGACAGCATCGCCGCCATGTTCGAGAAGGCCAGCCCCGAGGAGCGCCTGGCCATCCTGAACGACGAGAAGTACGCCGCCCTGCGCGCCCGCCTCATCGCCGAGGGCGGGCCCGAGATCTTCAACCGACTCAAGAAGGGGGTCAACGAGAAGGGGGAGCTGGCCCAGACCGAGGACGCCATCGTCGCGCGCCTCGCGCACCGCGGCGCGGGCTGGGGCACCGACGAGGACGGGAGCTACAAGGACCTCATCGAGTTCGCCAAGGCCAACCCCACGCTGGCGAAGAGCCTGGCGGGGAACCCCGAGAGCGCGCTGTACAAGGCCCTGGCCAAGGAGCTGTCCGGGCGCGACCTGGACAAGGCGCTCGGCCTGCTGAAGAACGGCGGGACCCGACCGCTCCAGGACGTGCTGGAGAGCGAGGAGAAGCGCCTGGGCACGGACGAGGAGGGCGTGTTCAAGGCGCTCACCGAGATGGACGCCAAGGAGCGGGACGCCATCAAGAACGATCCCACGCGCAAGGCACAGCTGCTGGCGGCCCTGCGTCGGGAGCTCGGCGACTCCGACTACGCCAAGGCGTGCGCGCTGCTGGAGAGCGGAAAGCAGAGCGGCATCGACAAGATCGACGAGGAGCTGGCGGGCTTCAACACCGACGATCGCGTCGTCCTGGACGCGGCCATCGGGATGGACGCGTCTGAGCGGGCGAAGCTGGCCGGCGACACGATCCGGCTGGCAAAGCTCAAGGGCGGCATGAGCGCGGACAATTACGCGACCCTCTGCGAGGTCCTGGGCATCGCGGTGTCCAAGGACGCCGGGCCCGCGGAGGCCAACTCACGTCGCATCGCCTGGACCATCATCGACGGCGCGGATCACATCTTCGACGCCAACGAAGACCAGGTGTTCAAGGCCGTGCTGGAGGCGCAGGCGCTGGCGAAGAAGAACCCGCCGGAGGCCAACCTTCAGCAGATCCTGGACATCGTGCGCAAGAGCGGGCGCGTCTCCCCGATGGTGCCCGCCTTCCAGCGCGTCTACCGGGCCCTGGAGGGCAAGGAGGAGCTGACCAGCATCGACCGGCTCAAGCAGGCCACCAACGGGGCCGGCACCGACGACGCGGCGATGGCCGCGATGATCGAGGACCTGAGCGGGCGGGACCTGCTGGAGCGCTGGAGCAACATCGCGGAGTTCCGCAAGATCAAGAAGGAGCTGGCGGACGCGCTGAGCTCCAAGGATCAGAAGCGGATCACGGAGGCGCAGCGTCGGCGTCACGAGTTCATCCTGGACGTGAACCCGAGCGTGCTGGCCACCATCCGCGGGGACACGAGCGGCAAGGACCGGACCGACGTGCTGGCGAAGCTGCGCAAGAAGCTCCGCGACGCCGCCGGCACGGACCCGGAGTTCAAGGAGGCGCTGGGCGCCACGGGGCTCTCGATCAACGAGCTCGATCTGGAGAAGATGGAGTACCTGCAGTCCAACGAGGAGATGGACGTACATCGTCGAGAGGGGAGCTCGTACTCACCGAACGATCTGTTCTCGTCCAAAGGCAAGCAGCTCGACGACGCGCACGGCAGCTACATGGGGACCCTGCGCAGCGGCATACAGTCGGTGGAGCGCGGTGAGAGCACGGTCTCCGACGTCGTGAAGCAGACGGACGCGAAGCAGAGCGAGTTCGAGGAGCGCCTGCAGGCCTACAAGGACATGAAGGCGTTCGCGGCCAACGTCGTGGCGGCGGTGGTCGGGACCATCGTGGCGGTGGTGACGACCATCCTGACGGGCGGCGGCGCGGCCGGCTTCTGGGCGGCGGTGCTGGCGGGCGCCCAGGCTGGGGCCTACTCGGCCATCGCGTCGGTGGCGGTCAAGGAGGTCATCCAGGGCGGGAGCTACTCGGTGCTGGAGGAGGGCACGGCGGAGGTGCTGCTGGGCGCGGTCTGCGGGGCCATCGGCGGCGGCGCGAAGTCGGCCTTCGGCGGCTCTCTGCAGCTCAGCAAGCTGAGCAGCAGCGTCGAGGGTCGGCTCACCAAGGCGCTCGCGTTCCTGGGACCCAACGCATCCGGGAAGATCGCCGGCACGGCGGCGAGCAACATCCCGCTGCTCCCGGAGACCCTGGTCAACAATATCTCCCAGTCCACGCTCAACACGATGGTGAACCAGGAGGGCTTCTTCCGCAGCGGCTTCGATGGGGTCATCGAGACGCTCGGCCCGGCCATCGGGACCGGCGTGAGCAAGGACCTGCTGGCCAACACGATCACCCAGGGCGTGCTCAAGTTCACGGGCATCAACCAGGAGGGGCTGAAGGGCGGGCGATTCCAGCACGGGATGGAGAAGACCGGCGAGTCCCTCATCGAGAACAGCACCAAGCTGGGCATCGACTTCGCCCTGTCCGAGGGCCGGATGTCCGAGCAGGACATCATCAAGGGCCTGCTCACGATGACCAGCGAGAGCCTCATCACCGGCACGCAGGCCTTCCACAAGGCCTCGCTGATGCTGACCACGCTCAACACGAAGAGCGCGGACCAGCTCGTGGGCTACGAGGGCATCACGCCGGAGCTGGCGAAGAAGATCGTGGCCTGGCGCGAGGCGAACGGGCAGTTCAAGCAGCTCGAGCAGCTCAAGCAGGTGCCTGACGTCCCCGCCGAGGTCGCCGACCACGTCTACTACCAGCGCAAGAAGAAGGAGCAGGCGCCCCCGCCGCCGCCGGAGAACAAGCCCGAGAACAACTCCAAGGAGCCCCCGCCGCCCCCGGTCAAGGAGCAGGAGGAGCAGAAGCTGCTTCCGCCGCCGAAGGACAAGGAGGAGCAGAAGCTGCTTCCGCCGCCGAAGGACAAGGAGGAGCAGAAGCTGCT
>CAZTOW010000046.1:0-19685 GCA_964615375.1 uncultured Enterobacterales bacterium | reverse complement strand
TCCGCCGCCCAAGGAGGAGCCGGTCACCGGGGTCAAGACCAACCCCGAGGTCAACGGGGAGAAGAAGAAGGGCGCGCCGCTCAAACAGAAGAGCCAGGATCTCGAGGAGCTCTACCAGCACGCGCAGGTCGCGCAGGAGCACCTGAGCAAGGCGACCACCGAGATCGCCAGCACGGTGGGCGGCGAGGCGCTGATCCCGCCCTCGGTCAAGGGTCGCGACCGCGCTTTGGAGAAGATCAACGCCGACTATGGCGGGGATTCCTCGAGGATCACCGATCTGGCGCGCTCCAGCATCCTCTGTGAGACGCCCGAGCAGGTCTACCAGGCCCTCGAGCAGATCAAGAGCCGCTTCACGGTGCTGCGGGAGAAGGACCGCTTCAAGGATCCCAAGGGCGGCTACCGCGACATGCTGCTGAACGTCGAGATGCCCAACGGGCACATCGTCGAGGTTCAGCTCCACGTCAAGGCCATGTACGAGGCCAAGGAGAAGCAGGGCGGGCACGTCATGTACGAGCGTGTCCGCACCATCGAGGCCAACGCGAAGACGGCCAACCGCCCGCTCAGCTCCGAGGAGCAGGCGGAGGTCAACAAGCTCAACGCCGAGATGAAGGCGCTCTACGACGACGCCTACGCCACCTCGCTCAAGGGCGCGAACGCGAAGGGTCCACCCCAGGTGGATCCCACGAAGCAGGTCCCCGAGGATCAGAAGGTCAAGCCGCTGCCGTCGAACCCCAAGGAGGCGCTGGCGCTCAAGCAGGCCAACATCGAGTGGACCAACGAGGAGATCCGCGGCTACTACCTGAAGGTCAACGCGAGCGTCGAGTCGCAGAACCAGGCCTGGATACAGGCGGGGATCCCCGTGGCCGAGCGCGCCCTGCGGGCCTACGAGACGCGCCACAACGCGCGGATCACCTGCCGGGCGATGATGAAGGATCAGGTGGAGGTGGAGCAGCTCCGCCAGCGGGACCTGAAGAAGTACGGCAACCCCGACGGCCCCACCTTCGATCAGCTCGTGGAGGCCGCCAAGGCCAAGGGGCTCAAGGGCGACGCTGTCTACGAGTCCATCCTGGACAGCTCGCAGCGCACCGACAAGGCCACCAACGACAAATTCAAGCTCAAAGGCAAGGACTCCCACTCGGGCAACCCTGCCTGAGGCTCCCTGCGCTCAGGGTGGTTAGACAGCCCTCGGAGGCCGCGGATGAGGCCAGAGCAGCGCGCGATCACCTGGACCGCCACCGGCGACGCCGAGCACCCCTACGAGGCGCGCGTGGACAGCCACCGCTGGCGCGTTCGGCTGGGCGACTTCCCCGCGGAGCCGCTGTACACGCTGCTGATCGACGGCTTCGAGGTCGTGCGCCTGGACACCTGGCCCGCTACCTGGACGAAGCCCGCGCCGCCCCCGGTCACCCGCTACTACGCCGTCAACGACCGGCCGGTGAAGTTCGTGCCCACCCCGGACGGCGGCCTGGACATCCTGGCGCTCAACATGCGCACGGGGGAGTTCGAGCGGGCCATGCAGTACCTCAGCAAGGTCTCCGACCCCTTCGCCGACGTGGATGAGCTCGACGAGGCGGACTTCGAGGCCCGGGTGGCGGAGATCCGGGCCGGGCTGGCCTGAGCGGGCTCAGGGTCCAGCGCGCTCGACGCAGCGCGCGCCGGAGACCTCGCAGAGCCGGGTGAGCGCCCCCCAGATCCGCGCGTGGTCGGCCTCGTGGAAGGTGGCCAGGAGCTCGCCCGCGCCGCCCGGCGTCACGAGCTCCACGTTCATCAGGCCCCGCGTGACCCGGATCTTCTGGATGCCCTCGCCGTGCTTTGTGGTGTACTGGTAGCGGACGAGGTGCAGCTCCACCCCGGATTGTACCTCCACCGCGCGGCCTTCCACGATGAGCCGGCCGGGCCGCGCCTCCCAGCGGGCCGGCGCGCGCAGGCCCCAGGCCAGGGGGAGGCCCACGTAGAGCAGCCCGAGGCCCAGCGCCACGGCCAGGGGCGAGCTGCGCCAGCCGTGGACCGGCATGCCGTCGGGGCCCGGGTAGGTGGTGCGGGCCGCGAGGACCAGCAGGAGGATCAGCACGCCGAGCACGAGCCCCAGCAGCAGGTAGGGGCGCAGGAGGGGCCAGAGCTGCTCCGGCGGCCAGCGCCAGAAGGCCCGGTCTCCCTCGAAGACGACGTGATCCGGGCCGTCCTGGACCAGGCGCCAGGCGCTGAGCACGGAGAGGGCTGAGCTGCGGTCCATACCGATCTCTACCATTTTTCTCTCCAGGTCTGGCGCCCACGCGCGTTGACCCAGTGAAAAGAGGGACGCTTCATGATCTTCCTGCTGCTCGCCGCCTGTGACCTCGCCTCCACCGAAGAGACCGCCGCCAACGAGAGCGCCGACACCGCCGTCACGCTCGACCCCGCCTGCGTCGTGGACGGGGATCGCCCCGCCGGCTGGGGCGAGGCCAGCCACGACAACGACGCCGACCCCGACTACGCGCTCGTGTTCGACCGCTCCAGCGTGCTCGAGCTGCACCTGACCGTGAGCGCGGACGACTACGCCTTCATGTATGAGGAGCTCGAGGAGATCCTGGGCTCGGCCTTCGGGGAGGGCGGCGCGATGCCGGGCGGCGAGGGCGGCGGGCCCCCGGGCGGTGAGGGCGGGGCGCCGCCGGACGGCGCGGGCGAGGGCGGAGGCGAGGACGCCCTCGACCTCGTCTCCGAGGATCCCAGCTATGTGCCGGTCACCGTCACCGTCGGCGACACGGTGTGGTGTCAGGTGGGGATGCGCTTCAAGGGCAACTCCACCCTGGACCAGACCTGGGCGGCCGGGGTGCGCAAGCTGCCCTTCCGGCTCAACTTCGACAGGTTCGAGGATGACTACCCCGAGATCGACGACCAGCGCTTCTACGGCTTCGAGGAGCTGGGCTTCGGCAACAACATGGCCGACAGCACCTACATCCGCGACGTCATGGCGTCCACCATCCTGGAGGACAGGGGCGTGCCGGCGGCGCGGAACCGCTTCGTTGCCGTCACGCTGGACGCGGGCGAGGGCAGCACCTACCTCGGGCTCTACACGCTGAGCGAGGATCCCTCGGACGCGCTGGTGGACCGGATCTGGGGGGACGACGACGGCGCGCTCTACGAGGGCGACGGCGACTGCGCCGACCTCACCTGCTACGACGCAGAGAGCTTCGAAGCCAAGATGAACGAGGACGAGGCGGACGGCGCGGAGATACAAGCCCTGGTGGATGTGTTGGCCGCGGACCGCTCCGACGCCGAGGCCTGGCGGGCGAGCCTGGAGCAGACCCTGGACGTGGACGCCTTCCTGCGCTGGCTGGCGGTGAACTCGGCCATCGAGAACTGGGACGCCTACGGCGCCATGAGCCACAACTACTACCTCTACACCTCACCCGAGGACGGGCGCCTGAGCTGGATCCCCTGGGATCACAACATGAGCCTGATGGACGGGCTCATGGGCTCCAACGATCCCCTGCTGGCGGACGTCGAGGAGAGCTGGCCGCTCATCCGGTACACGCTGGACGACGAGACCTACATGGCCGCATACCAGGACGCGCTCCGGGATGCGCTGGAGGGGGCCTACGAGGTCGAGAATTTCGAGCAGGTGGCCGAGGGTTACCGCGCGATGCTCGCCCCCTACGTGGTGGGCGAGGACGGCGAGGAGGCCGACAGCACCTTCGTCGGCTCCGAGGAGGTCTGGGACGCGGCCTACGAGGATCTCTACGCCCACGTCCAGGACCGCCGCGCCGAGGTCGAGGCGGCCCTGGACTGAGGCGCTCAATCGGGCGTACACTCCAGGCACTCGCAGCTGATGGTCCCGTTGGCGGTGAAGTACGCCCAGCCCCAGCCGCTCACCTTGAATTTGAAGCTGTCCGACTCGAACTCGACGTCGGGGAAGCCGCAGGTGCCCGCGAACGCGAAGGCCCCCTCGCAGTAGTTGCGGCTCCCCTCCTTGCACGCCTTCTCGAACTCCTCATAGGCGCTGCATCCGACGCGCGACTCGGTGGCCTCGGCCACCCCGTCGCAGCGATAGTAGTCGTTGCATTCGACAGAGGCGCTGTAGCTGCCGACGAAGGTCCCGAAGCCGTTCACGAACCTCTTCGGGCCGTAGGAGTCGCTGGCCGTCACGGCGGGGGGATCCGCGGACAGCCGACGGAAGGTGCTGCTGATGGGCTCGAAGAAGGCGTCGGTGTCGCCGGGCGAGCCTCCGCCAGGCGCCCGGACGGCGTAGGTCGTGACCGTGGCGGAGCCCCAGGTCCACTCCAGGGTGTACACCTCGGCGCCCTCCACCAGCCAGGGGGCGATCACCGCGTCCACGAAGGCGTCGCGATCGGCGGCGTCGCCCGTGACCTGCACGAAGCGCGTGCCCGTGGTGGTCGTGTCGTCCTCCACCGTCTCGTCGATCCGGTAGAAGCTGTCGGCGATGGTGGCGCCCAGCGCGTCCAGATCCGTGCGCGCGTCCACCGTGGCGTGGCTGGCGACGCTGACCGTGAGCTCTCCGGGGAAGCTCTGCTCGATGAAGCTCTGGACGTGGGCCTCCACCTCGGCGGCGCCCTCGCTGATGCCGGTGTCCTCGTCGTCCTTGCAGCCCAGGAGGGTGAGGATGAGGATGAGTCTCGCGTTCATGACGTGCTCCTTCTCCAGGGGGTTGCTCCCGTCGATCGCGGGAGCGCGCGGCGACCTGAAGCAAGGAGCGTGCCAGCCTGGGTTCGAGCCATCGTCGGCGAATTTCCAGGATCTGTGCGGCCAGCGGGCGGGCAGGGGCGCCCCGATGTGCGCACAGGGGCGCCCGGACGTGCGCGCCCCGCTCGTGATGGCTCCCCAGCTCACCGCGCTGCGAGGCGCGGAACGATCAGCGGTAACTCTTGCCCTTCGTCACGCCCCGGTAGGAGCCCACGGCCTCGCCGATGAGCTGCCCGTAGGTGTCGGCCTGGCCCGAGCCGTTGTAATAATAGGCGAAGGTCGTGTAGTCCTTGCGCTTGAGCGCGGCGAGGGCCTGGGGGTTGGCCTGGATGAACTTGAAGAGGCCGTCGAGCTGCTGGCGCTCGCCCTTGGCGAAGTCGTCGTACATCTCCTTCGCCGAGTCGTAGCCGATCATCTTGTGGTTGAAGCCCATGATCTGGGCCAGCCCCATCGAGATGGAGTTGTAGGCGCCCGCCTCGTTCAGGCCCGCGGCGTGCTGCAGGACGCGGTTCTCGGCCTCCTGGTCGCCGTGGAAGCCCTGCCAGCCGCTCTTGCCGTCGTTGAAGCGGTGGCCGGTCCAGGGGCGGTTGTCGTTGAAGGTGAAGTGACGGTCGAAGGTCTTCGGCGCGCGCTTGCCCCACTCGTCGTAGAAGATGTGGTTCTCGAAGCGGATGATCGGCTTGCCCGGCTCGCTGAAGGCCTCGCCGCCCGACTCCACCTGGAGCACGGCCGCGGCGGTGGCCACGTCGATGCCGAGCTCGGCGGCCTTGGCCTGGAGGTACTTCCCCTTCGTGTTGTAGATGTCCGCCATGTTGCGGCTCAGGCCGTTGAGCTGCCCGGTCGGGATCCGGTCCTGGACGCCCAGCCCCTCGTCCCCCTGGGGCTTCTGCTCCTGGTCCTTGGGCGCGCTGGCCTTGGCCTTGCTGTAGACGGAGCCCATGGCGCCCACCAGGCTCTGGATCTCCTCCTCCTTCAGCAGCCCGCCCGCGCTCAGCGCCCGGGCGAGGTTGGCCGCCTCGTGGGCGCTGGTCATGGCGTCCTCGAAGCGCCCCTCGGCGATGGCCTTCTGCGCGGTCTCGGCCAGCTTCGCGGCGTTGTAGAGCTTGCCCGCCTGATCCAGCGTGCTGGCGGCGGCCTCCGACGAGAGCTCGCCCCGCTTCATCGCCTCGCGGACGCGCTCGGCCGAGCTGTGGGCGCCCTCGCGCGCGGAGGCGAAGCCGCCCCCGCCCACCTGGCCCCAGGCGCCGATCAGGCCCTGGCGCGCGGCGTCCAGCGTGGCCCGACCCTCCCGGGAGAGGTCGGGGTTCTGACCGGGGAGCTTCGGCTGGGTGGGGTCGGGGCCCTTCTGCGGACCGCCCGTGGTGGGCTGGTCCTTGTTCTTCGCGCGATCCGCCGCCTCCTGGTCCGACTTCGGGCCGCTCTGGTAGCGCACGGTCCACATGTCGCCGTTGTGGCCGACGAAGTTCTCGAAGTCGGCGCGGGACATGGTCATGCGACCGCCGGTGTCCGGGTCGTTGACGATGACGTCGGTCACCCGGCCGCTGCTGTCCTTCTTGACGCCGACGGCCAGGATCCAGTGCCCCGAGCCGTCATAGCGCCGCGCGTGCCGGTCGCCCGCGTCGAAGTGGCCGTAGCGCGCGCTGCTGTGGGCCGACTCGAACTTCCCGTTGAAAGCGCCGATTCCGCCGACCATCACCGGCCGCCCCGCCTCCAGGCTGGCGCTGATGTTGTCCATGTTGTCGGTCGTGGAGAAGGCCGCGCCCTTGAGCCCCAGCCCCTTCGCCCGCTGCGCCAGGATGGCGCCCGAGGAGCCCTGGCCCGGCGCGTAGGGCTGCCCGTAGCCGGGGACGTGGGTGAGCGCGATGTTGTCGGCGCCCGGGTCCTGGATGCCTTCGCGGCGGAGGATCATGCGCAGCGCGGTGATCGCGCAGTAGCCGCCCGGGTAGGAGCCGCCCGCCGTGTTCTGGTCCAGGCGGGGCGTGGACAGCGAGCCCTGCATGCCGGAGCCGGCGCTGGACGGCGAGCCCGGCGTGCCCGTGTTGGTGGGCACCTGCAGCTTCGCCTTGGCCTTGGTGTAGAAGCCGCCCATCGCCGCCAGCACGGGGGCGGCCTGCTCGGGGCTGAGGTGCCCCGCGTCCACCAGCGCGCGGGTCATCTCGGCGGCCCGGTGCGCGGACTCCATGGCCTGCGCCGAGCCGCCGCTCTCGTAGGAGGCGATGGCCTTCTGCGCGAGGTCCGCCGCCGTCCACACCCGGCCCAGGGCCGAGATGTGGGCCGCGGCCTCCGCCTCGGTGATCTCGCCGCGCTCGACGGCGCCGCGCAGCTCCTCGGCCGCCTGGTGCGCGCCGCTCTTGGTGGCCCCATAGGAGCCCGCGGGCGCGCTGGACCAGGCGCTCTGGAGGCCGCTCTTCGCGCGCGTCAGCGGGGGCTTCTGCGGGGTCTCCGCCTTCGTGGGCTCCACGGGCGGCGCAGGGGTCTGGGTCTGGTCGCCCTCGGGCTTCGGCGGCGCGCCCGTGCTCTGGCCGGGCATGCGGAGCTTCTGCCCCACGCCCAGCTGGCTCGGGTCGGCCAGCTCGTTCTCGTCGGCGATGGAGGACCAGCGCGTCGGGTCTCCCAGATGCCGGTCGGCGATGTCCCAGAGCGTGTCCCCGTCCTGCACCGTGTAATGCGCCGCCGCCTCGCCCTCGGGGAGCGCCTGGGCCAGCATCGCCACCGCCATGCTGTTGTCCATCCCGCCCATCTCCTGCTCCGCCTCCGGCGGCGCGGCCTGGCGGGCGGTGAGGGGTGCGGGTGCGGGGGCCTGGACCTGCGTGCGCTCCATCGGTAGGACTCCTGTGGCGAGAGGGAAACCAACAACCATGTGCCCACAGGATCGCAAGGCCAAGTGCTGCTCTCTACATCGGGCTTGATTCGACGGGAATTCTGACCCGACCTCGGCTCCTCGGGGAGGGCTCGCGGCGCGCGAGGGGGCGCGATAGGGCACGACCCATGTGCCGCAACATCAAGCTCCTCTACAACTTCGACCCTCCCGTCACCGAGGAGGAGATCCACGCCTCCGCCCTCCAGTACGTGCGCAAGGTGAGCGGGATGCAGGTCCCCTCGGCCGCCAACCGCCCCGCCTTCGATCGGGCCGTGGCGGAGGTCGCCGAGATCACGCGCCGGCTGCTGGTGGACGATCTGAAGACCACCTCCCGCCCGCGGGACCGGCTGGTGGAGGCGGAGCGGGCGCGGGCGCGGGGCCGGGCCCGGGACGCGCGCATCCGCGCCGGGGGCTGATCAGCCGCGGACCCAGGCGTAGCGCTCGCGGATGGTGTCGGTCCCGCCGGTCTCCAGCACCTCGCCGTGCGCCACGACCACGCGGTCGGGCTCCAGGGCCAGGATCTGGTCCAGGCTCACCCGCAGCGCGGCGGGGTCCTTCAGCATGGTGCGGAAGATGCGGCTGGGGCCGAACTTCCCGTAGGCGTCGTTCATCCGCATGAAGGTGCGGGTCCACCAGGAGTCGGAGCTCACGACGTTGAAGGCCAGGTCCATGGTGACCAGCGTGCGGCTCTCGGGGTGGTAGAGGGCGGTCTCGTCCATGCCCGGCAGCCCGCCCAGGGGGACGGGGACCAGCCCGCGCCAGCGCTCGCCGGAGGGGGGCGCGCTCCAGGGCAGGTCCGGCGCCTTCTTCTTCAGGCCCGCGGGGCCGTGCAGGCTCGCCTGGGGCCAGCGCTGTTGCGCGGCGCCGGCGTACATCCAGTGCAGCAGGTTGGGGGCGACCAGGGCCGTCACCGGGCCGAGCTCGGCGAGCGCGGCGGCGTCCTCGTCGGTGAGCGGAACGGGGGAGACCAGGCTGACCCCCTCGGGCCCGCGGATCGCGGTCGCGCGCGCCCCGAGGTGCAGGCCCCCGGCGACGAGGGGGTGGTCGAGGGTCCAGAGATCGGGGTGCCAGCGGCGCCAGGGCATGTCAGATGTCCTCCTCGGGCTGGATCTTCACCCGGGGAGGGGATATAGTCAAGCTACTTGACTAAATCGGGAGGCGGAGATGCGGGACGACTTCGAGCGCGCGAAGCAGAAGAGCGCGGGGCAGCTCCTCTTCAAGGCGGCGCGCCTGTGGAACGAGGCGGCCGTGGCGCGCGTGCGGTCCCTGGGCGAGGAGCGCCTGCGCGTGGCCCACACGGCGGTCTTCCCGCACCTGGACGTGGAGGGTGGCACGCGCCTCACGGACCTCGCCCGGCGCATGGGCGTCAGCAAGCAGGCGGCGGGCCAGCTGGTGGACGACCTCGTGGCGATGGGCATGGTGGAGCGCCTGGCCGACCCCGGGGATCGGCGCGCCATTCGCGTGGTCTACACGAAGCGCGGGCTGGAGGGGCTCATGCACGGGCTCAGCGTGCTGGGCCAGATCGAGGCGGAGCTGGCGGGGAAGATGGGGCCGGAGGCCATGGCGGCCCTGCACGAGGGGCTCGTGCGGCTCCTGGAGGTGCTGGAGGAGGGGGGGTGAGGGGCGGGGGGCGTCGGGCTCAGGACTCGTATCCCGAGCGCTGATCATCTCCGAAGAGCTCGAAATATCTCTGCGGACCGATCAGCGTTCGACCCGAACATAGGATCAGATCGGCTCGTCCTCCACCGGACCGGAGCACTCGCGCACTCCGGACGGCTGGACGGCTGAAGGCCTCCATGCTCTACCACCTGACGCTCGAATTCACCCGCGCCACCGAGGCCGAGGACCCCTACGCCTTCGCCACCGGCCGCCAGAGCTACCTGCTCCGTGAGGCTGGCGGCGTGTACGACGGCTTCGAGATCGACTGGGACCAGGCCCTGCTCGACGATCTCTCGGCCCTCGCCCGCCCCGCGCCGCCCGCCGAGGTCGTCACCCGGATGGGCGATCGCCTCCGCCGGATCCTCCGCCTCGCCGGCTGGGAGAGCACGGAGCGCGAGCTCGCCCAGGCCGCGCGGCGCGGCGACGCCATCGTCATCGACATGCTCAGCGCCGCCGCCGAGCTCTACAGCCTCCCCTGGGAGCTCGTCCCCATCCGCGCCGCAGGGGTGGCGCTCGCCGAGCTCCCCGGCGTCCTCCTCCGCTACACCTGGCCCGCCACCGTCACCGTCGGACCCCCGGTCCGCCCCGAGGGCGGGCACATCCTCTTCGCCTGGTCCGACGCCGCCGACCCCGTGCCCTGGCGCGAGCAGGAGCGCACGCTCCGCGAGGCCGTCGCCCGCGCCGCCCCGCTCGCGCCGATCACCCTCGAGGTCCTGCCCCGCGCCACCCCCGCCCGCCTCGCCGAGGCCCTGACCCGCCGCCCCACGCTGCTCCACCTGCTGTGCCACGGGCGCTCGGGACCCACGGGCGGGCTCGTGCTCACCGGCGACGACGCCTACGAGGCCATCCTCGACACCGCCCGCCTCCGGTCGCTCCTCGCCCCCTACGCCCAGGATCTCCGCCAGGTCGTGCTCTGCGCCTGCGGCTCCGGCGCCTGGTCGGCCGTCGCCAGCCCGCTCGGCAGCCTCGCCCAGACCGTCCACCGGCTCGGGGTGCCGAGCGTCGTCGCCTTCCGATTCCCGGTCACCCAGGTGGGCGCGAACCAGGCGACCGAGGCCCTGTATGTGGGCATTTTGAACATGTTCAAAAGTATGGAGCAGGCCCTCGGCGACGCTCGCGCCGCTCTCCGCGGCGGCCACAGCCTCGACTGGGCCGCGCTGCAGCTCTACGCCCGCGCCGAGGACGGGCTCGACACCCGCCCCGTCCCCTTCCGACCCTACCGCGGCCTGCTGCCCTTCGGGGCTGAGCATCGGCCCTACTTCTTCGGCCGGGAGCGCGTCATCGGAGAGGTCTGCGATGAGCTCGACCAGCTCGTCCAGACCCCGGGGCTCCCGGACCTGCTCTTCCTGTCCGGGCCCTCGGGTGTCGGAAAGTCCAGTCTGCTCGCCGCGGGGGTGCTGCCGAGGCTCCGGGCGCGCTGGCCCGGCCTGCAGGTGGTCGGCACCCGGCCCGGGGCGACCCCCCTCGCCACCCTGGAGGCCGCGGTCGCCGGCCTCAAACCCGGCCCGGCGCTGCTGGTCCTCGATCAGCTCGAGGAGCTGTTCACGCTGGGCGCCACGGCGGAGGATCGCGCCGCCTGGGCCACCCGCCTCTGGGCGATCCTCCAGTCCGGCGTCCGCTGCCTCGCCGCCATCCGCGGCGACTACCTCGACCGGCTCGGCGAGATCCCGCTCCCGGACGGTCGGCGCTTGGACGCCATCGCCTACGACGACGCCCACCGCGCCTTCATCCCCCGGCTGCAGCCCGAGGAGATGCGTTCGGCCATCGCCCGACCGGCCGAGGTCGTCGGCCTCGCGCTGGAGCCAGGTCTCGCCGAGCGCATCCTCGGAGATGTGGGCGGAGAGCCCGGAGCCCTGCCGCTCATGCAGCATGCGCTGGACCAGCTCTGGCAGCGCCGCGAGGGTCGGGCGCTCACGCTGCGCGCCTACGAGCAGGACATCGGCGGCGTGGACGGCGCGCTCAGCCGGCACGCGGATCAGGTGGTCGGCGCCCTCGATCCCGCCGATCAGACCCTGGCCCGCCGCCTGCTCACCGAGCTCGTGCGCTGGCCCGGCGAGGCCACCCTCGCCACCCGCGTCCGACTCGCCCTGCCCGAGCTCGCCCGCCGCCTGAGCGGCCCCGCACGCCTCGACGCCGTCGCTGCGGCGCTCACCGACGCGCGGCTCCTCGTACGGGACGGGGACGGGGACGGGACCACGTTGGAGATCGCCCACGAGGCGCTGATCCGCCGCTGGCCTGCGCTGCAGGGCTGGCTGAAGGAGGGCGCCGAGGCCCGCTCCGCCCGCGACTGGCTGGAGGGGCTGGCCGCGGAGCGGGCCCGCGATCCTGGGTTCGTCCTGCGGGGGGCCCAACTCGGCGCGGCGGTCGAGGCCCGACGACGCTTCGGCGCGGAGCTCCCGGCCGACCTGCTCCAGTTCATCGAGGCCTCCGAGCGCGCCACGGCGGAGGCCCAGCGCAAGGCCCGGAGGCGGGTGCGGTGGACGGTCGGGATCTCGCTCAGCGCGGCGGTCGTCATGGGCCTGATCGGGTGGTACGCGCTCCGGGCGCGGGACCAGGCCGAGGAGGCGCGGCAGCGCGCAACGGAGGAGACCATCCGGGCGCGGGATCGGGGCCTGATGGCGGCCATGCGCTCCGTCCCGGAGACGGACGAGCTGACCCGAGCGCTGCTGCTTCGCGAGGTGGAGCACGTCGATGAGACCATCGGATGGTGGGAGGCCGCAAGCACGGTTGCGTACACCTACTTCCCACGACAGCTATTCACCTTGAAGGACGAAGACCAAACACTCACGGGCTGGCGGGACGTCACCTGGACACGGAGCGGGAAGCGCATCGTAGCACGGGAATATGGTAGCCGAATGCACCTGCTCAGCCCGCGAGATGAACCCACGATCATTGTGGATCAGGATACCGACGAAGAGCAACCCGTTCGAAACCTCACATCCAACCAACAATCGGACGATGAACCTGACCGGGCCTTTCTGACACAATACTTGTCTCCTCATCGCGGAACAGAATTTAACGTCTGGAGTGACCTTGGAAGGCGATATCTACATTTCTTGCCAAGCCACACTGTTGGATGGGGGTTCTCAGAGCAGGAAGCTGTTCGGGTAGATATCTTGCCCGATGGGCGTCGCGCGGCGATCATTGCGAGAGACGGCGTACTTGAGGTTCTGGACCTGATGTCCGACGCCAGGTATCTGCTCACCTCCGTCAAACCAACCCAGGATGTCAGCTCGGTCGCAATAGGGCCCAAAGGCGCGATTGCTATGCTGTTGGATGATGGACAGGTCGTGCTCTGGAGAAGCACAACCCGTGAATCTCGTCCAGAATTCCTTCAGACAGCAGTCAGGAATATCGCGCCGATCTCTGACCAGAGCTTCTCGAGAGACGGCCATTGGCTCGCGTTGGCAGGCCAAGACCCTGACGTTGTGCAACTCTGGCCGTTACACGATGTCGCGCCCCCTCCACTGATTTCGGTTCCCGAGGGTGGTCTCGTAGGGACAGCGTTCTCCCCCGAGAGCGATGCTCTGTATGTCACCACCTCGCGTGGAGTCTGGCGATCTGCGCTGGGCGATCCTACTACCACCCTCCCTGTCAAATGGCAGGAAGTACTCGTGTCCCCATTTCAGGACGAATCAGATGAATCGTTGCGTTTCGCGCCCAAGGGTCTATCATTGGAAGTGGCACCCAAGGGAGACTGGATGATGCTGTCTTCTGAGCCCGACTCCACATTTGACGGCCCAATTGAGGCGTATCTCGCGATGTGGGGTAGAACAGCAGCGATCGCACACCTCCGAGGGTATAACTTTGCCTCGAACAAATCGCTCTCTCCAGAAGGCACCCACCTGACTGGGATCGATGCCTCGGGGCGTATCGGCCTGTGGGACTTGTCCTCGCCGATGGAACCCCGCGTCCACCTGTTGCCATACGGCAGCTTCAACTCGGTCTCCCCAGATGGGCGTTGGGCGTGGAGCGTGCACGAGGAAGCGGTTGACATCGTCGACCTCGTTGGAGAATTATCCACTACGACGTTCAAGCTCAACCCGGAGTGGGGAGGGCCTGGCCCGATCGAACGTCCAGGAGACATTGTCCAAGCCTCCCTGGACGGCAAACGGGTCTTGCTCTTGCTCGACCGTGGCTCACTCGAGGTCTGGGACCGGGCGGATGCAACGACCCCGAAGATCGTCGAGGTGCTCGGAAAGCAGATCTTGTGGGCCAGCTTCTGGGGCGATGCAGACCACGTGGTCGTCCACGTCGCGGCGGACCAGACACAGCAGCTTGTTGTGCTCGATCTACGGGGACAGGACGCCCCAGACTTGCTGGCGACTCTGGACACACCCCCTCAGCAATACTGGAGTGCGGCCAATCAAAGCTGGATACTCGGGCGCTTTCAGGACGGGTATCTGCGAAGATGGCGCGTCGGAGGAGCCAACGCATCCGAGTGCTTTTTTGACGCCACCGGTCTGATGCATGTCGATATCGTCTCTGAGGATGGTGCCTGGATTGGATCGGATGGTGTGCCTGACCTGAATTCCACCGAATACCGTTCAATGGGTAAGGTGCTCGAACTCGATGAGGCATGCAAGGAAATTGATGCCATGCCCATCGAACGTGTTCTTGGTATCTCTGGAGTGGGCTCCAAGGCTGCTTACTTTGGGGGTGGTCGGTTCAGTCTCATCGATCTGAAGAGCGGCACAGAGAGAAATTTAGCCCTTGATAGGGGTTGGTTTGACAGCGGGCGATTCTCGGCGGATGGGCACACGCTGGTCTTGAGCACGCAGACACATGCCGTTGTGCTGACTCTGGACGGATCAGGCGCCGGAAGACAGATTCGGCTGGGTCCAGTCTTGGAGCCGCTCAAGTGGATCGGCTTCTCGCCCGACGGACGCCGCGTGATCGGCCTCACCGAGCACTACCGCTATTCCTGGCTCTGGCAGCCCGAGGATCTCAAGGACTGGCTCTGGCGCGCGACCCCCTACTGCCTCCCGCCCGACGAGCGCAGCACCCTCCTCGGCGAGAACCCGGAGGACGCGAGCGCCCATCACGCCGCCTGCGTCGAGAAGGCCCGCGAGGCCCAGGCAACGTCGGTAGAGCAGCCTGGATGATCTCGGCCCGATCCCCTCGACCGCTGCCCGAGCCTCGCGGCGGCGGGCCGGCTCGTGGCGATGGGACGGTGGGGCGGAGCTCAGGCTCAGGGTGCGTCGGGGTCCAGTCCGAGAGCTCGGAGCTTCGCCGCCAGGGCGTCCGCGCGGGACAGGGCCTCGTCGCGCTGGCGAGCCGCCTCCGCGGCCTGCTTCTGGGCGTCTTCGGCCTGTTTCTGGGCGTCTTCGGCCTGCCTCTGGGCGTCTTCGGCCTGCTGCATGAGCTCGCCGAAGGCGAGGAAGCGTCGCCCATCGGGGCGGTAGACCTCGAGAGGCTCTCCGGGCTGGAAGCGGATGCCCAGGAGCGGGCTCACCCAGCCGTCCATGCTCTCGATCTCGATCAGGCGCGACCCGCGGCGGATCCAGCCCGAGAGCACGTTGTCGTCGGGGTCGTAGACGTAGTACTCCTCGACGCCATGGTGAGCATAGAACAGGATCTTACGGTACATCTCCGGCAGGGTGTTGCCGGGTGAGAGCACCTCGAACACCACCTGCGGGGCGACGCCGTCCTCGACCCACTGCTTGTAGGAGCCGCGTCGACCCTTGGGGCGGCCCAGCGCGACCAGCACGTCCGGCGCCTGCCGCGTCTTGTTGTCGCCCTCGATGGGGTACCAGAGCAGATCGCCCGCCACGAAGTCGGGCAGGAGCGCGTCCAGGTTCTCCTTCAGGGTCACGATCCACTGGAACTGCAACGTGTTCTCGGCCATCGGCATCCCGTCGCTGTCGGGGTACTGGACCTCAGCAGGCCGGTCCTGGCGCGCGAGCTGAGCGGCGTGCATGGCGAGACTCCTTGACAATGAGACTAACATGACGTCTACGGGGAGCGCTCTGAATGCGAGCATGACCTCGGACCAGGAGCACCTATGCTCCAAGGCGTCGCGTCGCCCCAGGAGACGCGCCCCTACCCCTCCGCGCGCTGCGCCGCCGTCTGGCTAGGACGCTCCCCCGCCAGCGCCGCCCGGTGCGGGGCGAAGGCCGCGACGCAGTGGTCCAGGAAGGCGCGCACCCGGCGCGTGCTGGCCAGCTCGGGCAGGGTCAGGACCCAGAGCGAGCGCGCCTCGGCGGTCAGGCGGTGGCCCAGCGAGACCAGGCTCGGATCCCGATCGCCGTCCACGCAGGCCAGGAAGTGGACCCCCACGCCGGCCCCGACCGCGCGGCGCATCACCCGGTAGCTGTCCGAGCGCAGCGCGACCCGCGCGCCCGGCGCCGCCTGCTCCAGCCAGCGGTCCAGCCAGGGGGCGGCGCTGCGCTCGTCGTTGCTGATCCACGGGTAGGCCGCCAGCGGCGCGTCGGGTCCCACCCGCTCCACCAGGGCGCGCGCGCCGTAGACCTCGAACTGAAGCTGTCCCAGTCGTCGGCCGACCAGCCCGTCGCCCGGGGCGTTGGAGAGGCGGAGGGCGACGTCGGCCTCGCGTCGCCGCAGCGAGACCATCTCGTCGCCCATGTGCACCGTCAGATCCACCCTGGGGTGCTGCTCGACGAAGGAGGCGAAGATCTCGGTGAAGCTGTCCCACACCAGCTCCAGCGTGGACACCCGCAGCCGCCCGCGCAGCTCGGCGTCCCGCCCGGCCAGCCGCCCCTCCACCTGCAGCACCTCGTCCTCCAGGCGCTCGGCCGTCTCGATCAGCTCGGCGCCGGCCGGCGTGGGCGTGAGCCCCTCGGGCGTGCGGTCGAAGAGCCGCACCCCCAGCTGCTCTTCGGCGGCGCTCAGGCGGCGGGCCACGGTGGTGCGCGCCACGCCCAGGCGCTCGCCGGCCTCCTGGAGCGTGCGCGCGCGGTGGACGGTGAGCACGAGGTGAAGGTGTTCCCAGATCATGGCGTGCATTATTGCACATGCAGATCGCAAATTCGTGCGATGCGGGTGTGTCTGCGCACGGGTACGAGGTCCCCATGAACGCCATCGTCCAGACCGCCTACGGCGACCCCACCCGGGTCCTCGTCCCCGCGGAGCGCTCCCTCCCGCAGCCCGGCCCGGGCCAGGTGCGGGTGAGGGTGGTCTCCACCATCGTGAACACCCCCGACTGGCTCTGCACGCTGGGCCAGCCCTACCCGTTGCGCCCGATGTTCGGGCTCTTCGGGCCGCGCGCGCCCGTGCGGGGGACGGACTTCGCCGGCGAGGTGGAGGCCCTGGGGCCGGGCGTGCGCGAGCTCGCGGTGGGCGAGGCCGTCTTCGGATCGACCGGCGGATTCCCGTTTGCGCGCGGCGCGCCGGGGACCTTCCGCACCCACACCCTGGCGCCGGTGGAGCGGCTGGCCCGCAAGCCGGCTGCCCTGCCCTGGGATCACGCCGCCGCCGCCATCATGTCCGGGGTGGTGGCGCTGCAGGCGCTGCGCGACGTGGCGCCCGTTCGACCCGGCCAGCGCGTGCTGATCGTCGGGGCCTCGGGGGCCATCGGCACCTTCGCCGTGCCCCTGGCGAAGGCGCTGGGCGCCCACGTCACGGCGGTCTGCTCGGGCGCCAACGCGGAGCTGGCGCGCGGGCTGGGGGCGGACGCGCTCATCGACTACACGCAGACCGACTGGACCGGGCTCGACGAGGCGTGGGACCTCGTGCTGGACAACGTGATGGCGGCGCCCGTCTCGGCGATCCGGCGCCGGCTGCGGCCGGGGGGTGTGCTCATCCCCAACAGCGTGGGCCCGAGCCCCTGGTGGGGGCCTCTGCCCTGGCTGCTGGCGAAGGCCACGGCCGGCGCGTCCATGCGCTCGGTCGAGCACCAGCCGACCCGCGAGAACCTCGACGCGGTCGCGCAGGCCCTGCTGGACGGGCGGACCCGCTGCGTGATGGACGGCGTGTGGCCGTTAGCGCAGGCGGGCGAGGCGGTGGCGAGGAAGGCGAGCCACCGGGGGCGGGGTAATGTGGGGGTGAGCGTGCCATGACCGCAGACGACGGGTCGCCAGGCCAGCCCCCGTCCGCTCCTGCTACGCTGCTCCTGACCACTGGAGGCCAGGATGACCCCCTACACCGCGCTTCGACTCCAACTCCTCTTCGCCCTGGGTTGTCCCGGCTCCAAGGGCGAGCTTCTCCAGACTACGGCCTGCATGGGCATCGACGAGGCCGGCGACGAGTGCCCCGACGCCGATGAGGTCGAGCGCGACGCGCTGAGCTCGGCCATCTGCGGCGGGGAGATTGTGTCGGTCGATGGCGGTCCCACCGAGGGGGAGTGCTGGTACGGACCTGGCGGCGACACCGCGGAGCACCCCGGCTGCGTCTACGAGGTCACGGTCCGCCAGGTCGAGGACTGTGCATACGGCAGGCCCTTCTCCGCTCTGGCCGAGCCCACAGACCGCGCCGAGTGGGCCTCCCCGCTCCGCCCGCGCCTCGAGGGTGTCGAACGCGCGGTGTGCGCGGCGGAGTGGACGACCATCGGGCTGGCGGAGCACGCCTCGGTGGCCAGCTTCTCGCGCTTCATCCTGGAGCTCCTGGCGCACGGCGCTCCGGCGGAGCTGGTCCGCGACGCCCAGCGCGCGCTGGCCGACGAGGTGGTGCATGCGGAGCTCGCCTTCGGCCTCGCCTCGGCGTTTGCCGGTCGCGCGGTCGGTCCTGGTCCGCTCCCGATCGCGGCGGTGGAGCTCACCGATCTGCGGGCGATGGCGGTGGCCTGTGCGCGAGAGGGCTGCCTGGCCGAGACCCGCTCTGTGCTCCAGCTCGTCGAGCGCGCTGCCCGCGAGCCGGATCCGGTGGTCGCCGGCGTGCTGCGGAGGCTGGCGTCGGACGAGCAGCGCCACGCGGCGCTGGCCTGGCGCGCGGTCCAGTGGGCCGTCCGCGTCGGCGGGGAGCCCGTGCGCGCGGCCGTGGCGGCGGTGTTCCGCGAGGCCCGGCAGGACGAGGCCTGGCGGCAGGTGATCCAGCCGGTCGCCTCGGCGGCGGGGATGTTTGGGGCCTCCACAGGATTTTGAACGTGTTCAAATAGCTCGGGCCGGCGCGCTCACCCGCCCCCCGGCTCCATCGTGTGGATCCAGAAGTCCACGTCCGTGCTCGACCGGGAGCCTGTCGCCACCCGGCCGTCCAGCACGGGCTGGCCGCAGCTCTCGCCGGCCTCGTTGACCACGCCGTCGGCGTCCGAGTCCAGGCAGGCCCAGACGTAGATGACGGTGTTGGAGGGCACGCTGAGCGAGTAGGCGTTGGTCGCGGCGATCTCTGAGCCTGACCAGACCAGGACGTCGTGGGTGCGGCCGGAGGCGTCGGGGTCAAAGGAGCTGTCCACGCGGTACTTCTGGGCGGTGACGTAGAGCACGGAGCTGTCCGTGACCTTCTCCATGGTCAGATCGTCCAGGCTCACCGTGCCGCCATAGTTCACGTCGGGTCGGTCCACGCTCTCCGAGTCGCCGAGGGGGATGGTCAGCGTGTAGTCGTCGAGGGGGTAGGAGGCGATGGTGAGCTCCGCCACCTCCTCGCCGTCCTCGGTGTAGCCGCCCCAGGCGTCAGAGGGCTCGATCAGGCTGTTGAGGTTGGTGTCGCAGGCGCCGAGCAGGTGGCTGGCCCCCATGTTCTTCGGGGCGTAGACGCTGTAGGTCCCGGACGCGCCGTCGTCGGCGTCGGTGGGGACGAAGCTGTTGTAGCCGTAGGGGCCGTAGTCCGTGGTGTCGTAGACCAGGGCCATGCAGCTCCCGCCGGCCAGCACCTCGCTGACCCTGGCCTCGCCGGAGATCAGGATCCAGTCGTCGGGGTTCCAGTAACCTCCACCGGGGGTGGAGAAGTCGTAATAGGGCACGAGCACGGTCAGATCGATGCCCGAGAGGGTGGCCTCGGGGATGACCGGCACGGCGGCGCCGTAGACCTCGCTCGGGTCATAGGGGGCGACGAGGCCGTCCCCCCAGTAGTCCAGGGCGGCGTAGACGTAGACCTCGGTCTCCTCGTCGAAGCCGAACTCCAGCTCGTACTCGGAGCCGGTCGGGTCGGGGTCGGCCAGGATGTCGTTGGACCACCAGGTGGTCTCGCCCTCGTCGTCCACGGTGTAGCCGGACACGAAGACGGCGCCGAAGGGGAAGTCCTCGCCGTACCAGTCCTTCCACTCCAGGTACTCCACGGCGCCGGACGAGTCGGTGGTGTAGAGCTGGAAGTTGATGGTCCCGGTCAGCACGCCGGGGTCCATGTAGGCGGCCTCCTCCTCGGCCGTCTCCTCGGTGTCCTCGGTCTCGTCGGTCTCCTCGTCGGAGGTGTCGGAGTCCAGCGCGTCCACGGGCGGGGGCCCGGTGTCGTCCTTGCCGCCGGTGTCGAAGCCACCGGTGCAGGCGCCGAGGGTGAGCACGGTGGACAGCGCGCAGAAGCTGGGGCGGTGAGACATGGAGACTCCGTGCGCCGGTCAAACCGGCGGAGAGGAAAGAATGAAAGAGTCTGACAGCGA
>CAZTOW010000045.1:62433-80799 GCA_964615375.1 uncultured Enterobacterales bacterium | reverse complement strand
GCCCCCCCCTCCGCCGGCTTCGCCGGCACCTCCCCCCGCTGACGCGGGAGGAGGAGGGCTGGGCAAGCGCCCTTGATCCGACCAACCACATCGACGCAGAAGAGCCGCACCCATCGCACTTCGGTGTGCGGGAGCGCTCGGCGTGCCGTCGTCGCGGAGCTGCGCGGCACGCCATCCACCATCATCGCGCAAGACCCGGGCGTCCTGCTCAAGGTCCATACCCGATGTACTCACTCTCGGTCCAGGCATACCCACCGTAGACCGTCGCGAAGTCCGCCGACGCGGTGTTGTCCAGGCCGCCGAGGATAGCGGTGTAGGAGGCCGAGGCGTTGTTCCCTCTTCCGCCACAGACAGAGGCGTAGTTACCTGAAGCCGCGTTGCCCGAGCCTCCCGAGACCGAAGACCAGATGCTGCTCGCACCATTGGCATAGCCGCCGGACACACTCGTGTAGTACTGGTAGGCGATGTTCCCGGACCCGCCCGAGACCGAGCCGTAGGGCCCGCTCGCCTCATTGGATCCGCCGCCGGACACGCTGGCCCACGGGCCGGATGCCAGGTTGGAGTGCCCCCCAGAGACGGAGGAGGCATCCGTGGAGGCGACGTTGTAGATGCCTCCGCTGACGGCCGAGCCCGTGCCCCCAGCGAGGTTCTCCATGCCCCCACTGACCGTGGCGAGATAGCCTTCGGTCTCGTTCAAGTACCCCCCCAACACCGCCGAGGACTCGGCCCCAGCGTAGCCGCTGTAGCCGCCTGCCACGACGGACTTCATGCCGGGGGCCTCGTTGGCGTGTCCGCCGAGGATCGACGCGTATGCCCCGGAGCTGGTGTTCGAGTGACCGCCGCCGATTGACGAGTAGTCGCCCGAAGCTGAGTTGCCATATCCTCCTGCCACGGAGGCCGCGTAGGCGCTCGCAACGTTCGCTTCACCACCTGCCACACTGGCGTAGGAGTTGGGCGCGCCGTTCCTCAACCCTCCAGAGATCGTAGCGTACTCGCCGCTCGCGGTGTTCGAGTTGCCCCCAAGGATCGCGCCGTAGTACCCATTTGCGTAGTTGTACGCACCACCCAGAACAGATGCGTGCGCGTAACTCGCCTCGTTGTAGACTCCTCCTGTGACGGAGGCTCCTTCCCCAGAGGCGTCGTTCCACATCCCCCCCGACACGGCGGCGTAGGTCCCCGCGGCCTCGTTCAGCGCTCCCCCGCTCACGCTGCTGTAGCTGGCGCTGGCGGTGTTCTCGTATCCGCCTGAGACCGTGGCGTAGTCGCCGCTGGCCTCGCTCGACGAGGCGCCGCAGATCGTGGAGAAGGACCCGCTGACCGTGCTCTGGTGCCCGCCGAGCACGGAAGCGTAGGGCGCCGACGCGATGTGCCCGAATCCACCCACGATGGATGCGTAGGCGTCGGTCACCGCGTTGTCCCGGCCCGCCAGGATGCCCCCGTAGCTCGACCAGCTGTGCTCGGAGCCCACGACGAGGTTGTGGGAGCCCGTCTGCTCATCCGAGTCGTCATGCTCGCCGTACCCGATGATCAGGTTCCCCGTGCCGTTGACGTCTCCGTCGGTCGCGCCGGAGCCGCTCTGGATGTAGACGTTGGTCTCGGTGAACACGACGTCGCCCGCGTCGCTGACCGAGACGTAGTCCAGCAGGGTGTCCAGGCTGGCCAGCAGTTCGGGCGCGCCGTCCAGGGAGGCGCTCAGCGCGGCGAGCTCTTCGTCGAGACTCGCTACAGCCGCGGTGAGATCCCCCACGGCGGTCTCGAGTGTGTCAATCCGCGCATCCAGCCCATCCAGTGAGTCGGCGATCTGCTCGAAGCCAGCCTCCACCTTGTCTTCGAGCGCTCCCAACTCCAAGACGAGGGCGTCGATCGAGGCTCCCAGGCTCTCGACGCTGGCGCTGAGCTCCTCGTCCCTGTCCGACATCTCCTCCCGCAGCGCCCCCAGCTCCTCATCGCTCGCGCAGTCCTCCTGATGCTCCGCGAGCTGGGCCGTCAGCGCGTCGATCTGGGCTTGGAGGCCCTCACTCTCGGTGTCGGCGCGCTCGGGCTCCTCCTCTCCACGCTCACTGGTGTCCTCGTTCTCCTCCGGCCCATCAGGTCCAACAGGCTCACAAGCGCTCAGCGTGAACAGGATCAGACAGGCGCGTCGCATGGGGCTCTCCCGGGCGGCGGGCTGGGTTGATCTCCCGTCGCCTCACCCGCTCAACGCGCGCCCCGCCCCGCTTCACGAGACATTCTGCGCAACCGCGCTCACTCGCCGAAATGGACGCCGAGGACATCGGCGCTGGTGCTGTAGACCACGTCCAGGATCCCGTCGCGGTCGATGTCGGCGAGGGCAATGTGCTCCACACCGGTAGCGTCGCCGGTGGCGTCGGCCGAGATCTCCCCGTCGAAGGGGCCATAGGCCAGGAGCAGGGAGCCGTCGGCGCCGGCCCAGACCAGATCGTCCAGGCTGTCGCCGTCCAGGTCGCCGAAGGCGGCGCTCTGGACCTCGGCACGGGTCGCGAAGGCGGTCTCGTAGCCGGCCACGGCGTCCGCGCGGTCCAGCACCACGAGGGTCCCGTCGGTGAGGATCGCGAGGTCGAGCGTCCGGTCTCCGTCGGCGTCGGCCGCGCCGATCCAGTCCACGTCGGTGTAGCTGAGCTGGCCGAGCTCGACGTCCGTGATGGTGGCGCTCCCGCTGAGGCCGCCGGGCACGACGTGGATCACGGCGCTGTCCGCGACCAGCAGCTCGGAGACGTGATCGCCGTCCAGATCGATCGCGCCGACGCGGCGCCCCAGCTTCTCGCCGGTGGACTCGGGCCACAGCGAGAGGTCGGCGAGGGTGTCCACCTGCCCGCCGATCAGCGTGGCGTCCAGCCCGACCACGAAGGCGGCCCCGTCGTCCGCGCCACCCGCGCTGGGGAAGCCGGCCAGCACCGACCCGGATCCCGCGTCCGCCAGCGTCCCGTTGTAGTCGGAGGTGCTGCCCGAGGCGCCGCTCCCGTAGACCGGCGAACCCAGTGTACCGCCCAGAACCGTATAGAGGGCGCCGCTGTCGATGCCAGAGTAGTCCGCGTTCACGCTGGTGATCAGCAGGAGGCCTCCCACGGTGATCGCCGGGAGGTAGCCCAGGGCGTCGCCCCGGCTCTCTCCCAGGACCAGCGCGCTGAGCCCGGCGGCGTCCAGACGCCACGCCGCCCCGCGGTGGACCCAGTAGCGGGAGAGCCCGACGATGACGGCCTCGTCCTCCCCGTCGTCGTCCAGGTCCACGGCGCCCAGGGACGTGACGGCGGTCCCCGTGGACCAGCTCGCGCCGGTGGTGATGGTCCCGCTCCAGCGGCAGACCCCGTGGTCGTCCGGGCCGTCCGTACAGTCGTTGTCGAGGCCGTCACAGATCTCCACAGCCCGGGGATGGACGCCGCTGTCGCTGTCGTCGCAGTCCCCACGCGCGGCCGTGGCTCCGGCCGGACCCGCCTCGCTCACGCGGACCAGCTCGCTCCCGTAGCCGTCGGCGTCGGCGTCGGCGTACCAGGGCGTGGGCGCGGCCAGCGCATCTGTCGAGAGGAGCAGGAGGGCGACAGAGGGGAGGGTCCGTTGAACAATCATCATCGTCATCTCCAGGAGTGTTCTCGTGCAGGGGTGGAGTCTCTCAACGATCCTCACAGATGTATCCGAGTGCGTGGACATCGCAGGTCCCGTCGTTCCAGGCGCCGCTCCAGGGGGATTCGGGGATGAGGATGGCGCAGCTCTCTGACGCCCCGCCATTTGGTTCCCCCTCGTCGAAGTTGGTGTAGGTGACGGGCTCAGCATCGCACATCCAGGCCCCCTCCGTCACCCGATCATCGGCGCAGATGAACCACTGCTCCTCGGGCGAGAGCTCGAGCGCGGTCTCGGCGAGCCAGTCGTTCTCGTCCTGATCCTGCACCGCGACCAGCCCGTAGCCGTTGGCGGCGCAGGAGCTCGCGGCCTCGGTCCAGGTGAGCGCGTCCGTGCAGAACCAGTACGCCTGATCGTCCCGGATCTCGGGCTGACACGCGCAGACGGCGCCCTCGTCCACCTCGCCGTCGCAGTCGTCGTCTTCGCCGTCGCCGCAGCGCTCCACCGCCTCTGGGTGGACCTGGGCGTCCCCGTCGTCGCAGTCCGTGGCGTCTTCGACCGCGCCGTCGGGCTGATCGCAGGCGAGGACGCTCCAGTCGGCGTCACCGTAGCCGTCGGCGTCTCCGTCGCAGTGCCAGGTCCTCTGGTCGAGCACCTCGGGGTCCTCGTCGTCTGCGGAACCGTCACAGTCGTTGTCGGCCCCGTCGCAGACCTCCTCCGCCCCAGGGTGGATCTGTGGGACGGTGTCCTGGCAGTCTCCGCCGACGCCGACGTAGGGGCTGGGCGCCTGCCAGGCCTGAAGGGCGCGAGCGTCGTCGCCGTAGCCGTCCCCGTCGTAGTCCAGGTAGAAGGTCTGCGGAGCGCCTAGCGTCCCGACGCCAGGATCGTGTGGCTGCGTCTCGACGCAGGGTGGAGCGGTGTCGCCGGAGTCCGGCCAGCGGAGGATGGGATCCGGGCAGCCGCTCAGGGTGAGGCCGAGGGCGCAGCCGAGGGTCCAAGGGATCAGTCGCTTCAAGGGTGCCTCCTGGGCGAGGAGCTCGCGGCCTCCCGCCCTCGAGCCGAAACGGGAGCGGTGGTCGCGTTCACGAAGAATTCGTGAGGCCATCAACGTGCGCAGGGATCTCGTGAAGCGCTCGCGGCCCCGCGTTGTGGGGGGACGGCGGTCGATGCTCGGCCGCCGAGCGGGCCCGCGTGGGCCGGAGGTGGGCGATGAGGATGATCTGGACGCTGGGGATCCTGGGGATGCTGACGGGCTGCGATGGGCGCGAGCAGAAGGGGGCGGAGGGCGGCGACACGGACCCTGGCCCCACGGACGACACCTCGGACATGGACTGCGCCGAGACCGCGACGCTGTACCCCGACCAGGACGGCGACGGCTACGGGAGCAGCGCCGAGGCCGGGGAGGGAGGCTGCCTGGACAGCGGGCTGGAGCCGGGATGGTCCACCAACGCGCTGGACTGCGACGACGAAGACCCGGGCGTGTACCCTGGAGCGACCGAGACCTGCAACGAGCTCGACGACGACTGCGACGGCTCGGAGGATGAGGACGTCCTGAAAACCTGGTATCTGGACTACGATCGGGACGGCTACGGCAACAATAATGACGACTTCATCGAGGCATGCGACTCGTCCGGGAGCTACGACGCCACGGAGGCTGGCGACTGCGACGACGTGAACGCCAGCGTCACCGGCCCCACCGCCTGGCACCCCGACGCGGACGGCGACGGCTTCGGCGCCCCCGACTGGGAGGAGCGGGCCTGTGAGGCGCCGGAGGGTGGTGTGACCGACGCCACGGACTGCGACGACGCCGACGAGGGGGTGTACCCGGGGGCGGTAGAGGTCTGCGGCGATAACGTGGACTCGGACTGTACTGGCGCGGAGGAGTGCTCCATCGCCGACGCGGTCTCCGAAAGCGCCAACCCGAACCCGCCGTGGACGCTCGGTTGGTCGAGTGAGCTGGATGGGTCGGATTTGTCGGTCTACTCCCAGATCGCCACGGAGGAGTCTGGGGTTCGTTGGTGGGATCCAACGAAGGCTGAAGCACTCTCCGTCTCGATAGCCGCCGACGGCGCGGTCTCCCTCCATCCCGGCCCTGAGGGCGAGTATTCACGAATCCGCTGGACCGCCTATGAAGCAGCCTCCTGCACCTTCGAGGCGACATTCTCTGCTGTCGACGTGACCACCAGCTACGTCTATGTGTACTACCTGACCACAGAAGGGGAAGGCTACCTCAGCGACGAGATTTGGAGCGTCGGCGACACCGCGACGCTCACATCGAGTGTCGACGTGGAGCCAGGCGACACGATCGACTTTGCGGTAGACTACGGATCCAATGAGACCTACTACTCGGACTCCACGGGACTGGAGGGGCAGATTGTGTGCACTCCTTTGTAAGCCTCTGGGGGACCACTCCGGCGGCTATACAGACGACCCTCATCCGGCGCAAGTGGGCGTCACACGCCGCCCCCTTCTCCCGCAAGTGGGAGAAGAGGAGTCAGAAGTTCCCCCTCTACCGCGAGCGGGAGAGGGTGCCGTCCTCCAGACCGGCTTGGGCGGGTGAGGGTCGCCTGTTTGCTCACCGGAATAGTACAGCCACGCGCGTGCAGGTTGACTGATTGTGGGGCGCCTGCGGAATTGAACCGCCAAGGGGCCAAGGACGCCAAGAACGGGCGCCCTCTTGGCGCTCTTTGCGTCTTGGCGGTTCGATCTCGAGCTCCTTGTGTGCAAGACGCTGTTCTACCTGGGCACCAGTCAACCTGGAGCCGTGAGACTGTACGAAGCCACCCAAGACAACTGCTCCATGCGAACAACTCTCACTCGCCCTACCCCCCTCCCATCACCCCCCAGATCTCCGTACTCCCCACGCTGACCAGGACGTCCATCGCGCCGTCCTGGTCCACGTCCGCCACGCCGACCCGCCGCAGATCCCCGCTCAGCGTCGCCTCCGCGCTCAGCTCCCCGCTCAGCGGCCCGTAGCACAGCCCCAGCTCCCCGGCGCTGGTGATCCAGAGCAGATCGGCGCTCCCGTCCTCGTCCAGGTCCACTACCAGGGCCTGCGCGACCCCGTCCAGGGTCGCCAGCGCCTCCGTCCCGCCCTCCAGCGCGCTGGGGCCCGTGATCACCTGCAGCGCACTCTCGGCGATCAGCGCGAGATCCTCCGCCCCGTCGCCGTCCAGATCGCCGCCGCCCAGCCAGCCAGGCGCGGCCACGGGCACCAGCGCCGTCGCAACACTGGATATCGTCAAGTTGCCTGACAATGTAGCGGGCGCGACGTACACCCCGTCGTCCCCCGCGACGAGGAGCTCACGCGCGCCGTCTCCGTCCAGGTCCAGGTGGCCCACCCGCGCGCCCAGGCGCTCGCCCGCGCGGGCCGAGGCGAGCTGCAAGGTCGAGACGGCGCTGACCAGCCCGCCCTCCTCCAGCGCGGCGCGGGGGACAACGAAGGCCGCCCCGTCATCCTCGCCCCCCGAGGTCGGGAAGCCGGCCAGGATGGCGCCGTCATCCAGCCCGACCAGGCTGCCGTTGTAGGCCGAGACCGAGCCGGAGGCGCCGTCCCCGTACACCGGCGGACCCAGGGCCCCTCCCGTGACCGCGTAGATCGCGCCAGAGTCCGTGCCGCCCAGATCGGCGTTGACCGCGCTGACGACCAGAGCGCCCCCGACCTGGATGGCCGGCAGGTAGCCGAGGGCGTCCCCGCGCTGGTCTCCCTGGACGAGGAAGTGGAGCCCGTCCCGATCCAGCAGCTCCAGCGCGCCGTGCCAGGTCCCATAGCTGGACTCGCCGACCACGACCGACTCGGCGCGCGCGTCGCCGTCCAGGTCCAGCCCGGTGAGCGCGTCGATCTCGCTGAGCGCGGTGTACGTGAGCGCCGGCGTGAGGACCCCAGAGAGCCGGGTCGCGCCGGGCGCGCCAGAGTCGGCGGTGTCGGCCGTGTCTGCGGAGTCCTCCTGGTGAGAGTCGTCTTTGGGGGTCGGCGCGCAGGCCGCCAGGAGCCCCTGCGACAGGAGCGTGATCGTTCGCATTCTACACCTCAGGGTTGGAGAGAGAGGAGGGTGTTCGTCATCGTGGGCGGAACCCGAACCGTGAGCCTCGGGGTGGTCCCGGGCGCTCCCAGCACCCAGAGCTCCAGCGGCGAGCTCCCGATCAGGACCGCCAGATCGCCGCCCGCAAGTGCCAGGACCGCCAGGGCTGGGCCGGGCAGATCCCAGCGCGCCACGGGCAGGTCCTCGTCCGGGTCCACCGCCAGCAGAGAGGTTCCGCTGCCCACGATCCAGGCCCCGCGCGCCTCGTCCCATCCTGGCTGGATGAGGGAGGTCCCGACCGGGATCAGGCGCCTCAGCGTGAGAGGATCACCCGCCCAGACCTCCACGCGCCCGGCGTACTGGTCCAGGACCATCAGCCCGCCGTCCGGGAGGGGGTGCAGCCAGGTCCGGTCCACGGCCCCCTCGGGGGCGGGGAGCGCGCGACCCGTGGCCTCGAACGTCGGGGAGGCGCGGAATTCCTCCACCCTGCGCCGCCGGGAGGCGATCCAGATCCGATCCTCGAGGGCGGCGATCCCCCGGATGTAGGCGGGCGCTCCCTCAGGAGCCCGGCGCAGCCCCGCGCCCGGCTTCCAGGTGTAGAGAGGCTCCTCGTAGCTGGCTCCCTCGGGTCGCCCACAGCCGACCAGCATCGCGCCGATCTGCCCGCCCACGTAGCCTCCCCAGTCGCAGCCCCCCCGCACCGCCAGGCTGGCGCGGGCCTCGCCCTGGGGGTTGAGCAGGTGCAGACCGAGCTGAGGCCACGACCAGACCACAGGCCCTTCGGGCGTGGGCCAGGCGTGGAGCACGTCCAGACCCTCCGGCAGACCGGGCGCGCGCCTCACCCGCTGGGCGGGGGCCGCGGCGAGCTCGACGATCCAGGGCCCGACCAGGAGGCGCCCGCGCAGCGCCGAGGGGCGACGGAGCTCGAGGCGATAGCCCCCCTCCTCGCGCACGAAGCGCGCCGGATCGGTGATCGTCTCGGCGCTCCCGTCAGGCCAGGCCACGCTGACGCTGGCCGGGACGAGCCCCGCCCCGAGGCCGAAGAGGGCCGCCCCGCGCAGGCGCGCCCCGCTCACGCGCGCGGGGCTGGCCGAGAGCCCAGAGACCCGGATCTCCGCCCCCAGCGCGGGCCCGCCCCCCGGGACCAGATCCACGCTCAGGTGGGCGGCGTGGTCGCTCGCGTCCGAGACGTACAGGCGGCAGCAGCCCTCCGGCGGCAGATCCGCCAGCTCCTCCCCGTTCAGGGCCAGAAGGTCCAGGTCTCCGTCGTCATCGACGTCGTCCAGGTACACGCCCTGATCGTCGGTGGACACGTCCAACCCAGGGACCCCCGCGAGCCGTCGCCAGCCCCCCAGCGTAGGGCGGCGCAGGAAGATCTGATGTGGGGACTGGTAGAGGTCGCGGTGGACGTTCACCAGATCCAATACACCGTCCAGATCCAGATCGCCCGACGCCAGCGCGTAGCAGGCGCTCTCACCAGGCGACATGGGGCCCGGGCGCGCCGGGCCGAGGCGCAGGCGCTGCGCCGGGAAGAAGGCGCTGCAGGCGCCGTTCATCAAGGAGAGCAGCCCCCATCTACCGTCCTCACCGACGACCGAGAGGTCGTGCGAGCCCGGCTCCAGGCCGAGAGAGGCCGCGTTGAGCGCCGTCGCCCAGGGAGAGCCCGCCGCGCCGTGAAAGCGCACCTCGGAGGTCTGGCCGCTGAGCAGCAGATCCTGCTGCTGGTCGCCATCGAGGTCGAGGATCGCCACCCCTGTATCTGACGCCAGGATCGGGAGGGTGGTCCGCGCCGCGTAGACGCGCTCGATCGCGTCGAAGATCCAGACCTCCCAGCCTCGTGCTGTCCGGGCGAGGAGATCGAGGTCACCGTCCTGGTCCAGATCGGCCTGGTACACCTGACTGTACACGTCCACGTTCGGGAGCATGTCCAGCCTCAGCAGCCCGCGCCTGTTGACGCAACTCCATCTCATGTTGGATCCCAGATAGCACGCCTCAGGCAGGCCGTCCTGATCGATGTCCAACACGCGCGGCGCGTCCGCGACGGCGTGCGGGAGCGGGGCCCCGCGGAGATCGAGCTCGGCGGCGTAGCGTGGATCCTCACCCGCGCCCGCCTGGTTCACCGCGTAGACCGGCCAGGTCCCGGCGCGCAGGACGAACCAGCCCGAGCGCAGGCCATCCAGGCTCACGGCCACGGCGCCCTTGGGGCGGCCGCCAGCCACCAGGGCGCTCAGCCCGGAGGCGTGGGCGATCTCGCGGAGCACGGGATCGCGAGGGCGCGCCTCGGGGAGCAGCGCCAGCCAGTCGGGTCCCGGCGCGCCCTCCGGGGCCGGGCGCAGGCCGAGGATCGCGCCCTCGGGCCAGTCTCGGGTCAGCGTCGAGACGGGCTCGCCCTGTTGCAGCAGCTGGATCGTGTGCGCCCCTCCACCTTCGAGCGTCGCGAGGCCCCCGCGCGCGCCCAGGTCCTCGCCGTCCAGGGTCAGCGCCAGCCCCTCGGGGAGCGTGGGGCTCAGCCCGTCGAGCAGGGCGGTGAACGGATCCCTGGTCGGGGCCAGCGCCAGATCGAAGACCGGCGAGCTCGGCGGGTAGAGCCTCGGCCTCTGGGCAGGACGGCGGGCCTGCACGCAGCGGGCCGCCGCCTCGTGCGCCCGCAGCAGGCTCCCCTCCCCCAGGCTGTCCAGCAGGCAGCCCGTGTAGATCCCACCCTCGCCCACCTCCGCCCCCGCCGCCTGGTCCGCCCCCGCCGCGCTCAGCACGAGGGTGGAGCGGGCGTGCAGGCTCCCGGATCGCGCGCCCTCGGGGAGCTGGGGGAAGCAGCTGTCCAGCACGAGCGCCTTCCGCAGGACGGGGAGCTCGTCGAGCTGATCGACCAGAGCGCTCACCCGCGCCGAGCCCGCCGCGAGCCGCAGAGAGGGCGCGAGCAGGCCCTCGGCGTCCCGCTGGCGCTCGCCGTGGGCCGCGACGTAGAGCAGCAGCCGGTCCTCCGGCGAGGGCGCGTGACCGGGGAGGGTCGCGAGCCCCCCCACCGCCTCGCGCAGGCGCTCCGCGCTCGCCCGCTCGCCCAGGAGCAGCTCCACGCGCCAGCCGAGGGCGCGCAGCGCCTCGGCCACCCGCTCCGCGCCCGCCTCGGCCGTGTCACTGGCGCGATCCGCCGGATCGTAGCCGACGATCACCGCCACGCGGAAGGGCGGGTCCACCACGGCGCCGACGGGGCGTGGCGGCGGGGTGGGCGCCTCGCAGGCCAGCAGCAGGGGCAGGATCATGGGCCGGGTATCACGCGGATGTGGTGGACCAGCGCGCGCTCGGGGAGGCCGGAGAGGGGGCTGCGCGCGCTGACGGTGTCGGGGATGGCGCCCACCTCGCCGGGGAGCACGACGACCACAAGCTCTACGCCCTCGCCCACCGTCACGGCGAGCGGCTCCTGGGCGGGCGCGCGGCTGGCCACCCCGTCGGCGGCGCGGGTCAGGCGCTCGCGGAGGACCAGGTCCAGGCGCCCGGAGCCGGCGGCCCAGGCCATCAAGGTCGCCTCCGAGTTGGCGGCGTCGGGCAGGCGCACGGCGGTGGCGCCGAAGCTCACCCAGCTCTCCGCGGGCGCGACCAGGCGCAGCTCCGCGTCCTGCTCGCGGACCGGGTGCTGGACCACGCCCCCTCCGGTCTCCTGCACCGTCACCACCCCGGCCACCGCGACCTCGCCCGCGAGCGTCGTGAGCTCGGGCTCGCCCGCGTCCGGCAGCAGGGTGAGCAGGAGCCCGGCCGCCAGCGCGGCGGGGACCAGCAGCAGCGCGGGTCGGCGGGCCGGGCGCTCCCGGACCTTCCGGGCCGCGGCGAGGCGGGCGGTCTCCCAGCTCAGGACCTCCGTCTGCGACTGCTCCAGCCACCAGGCGCGGCAGTCCGGGCAGCCCTCCACGAGGCTCGAGAGCGCGCGGAGATCCTCCGCGGTGCGCAGGGGGCCGGCGCGGAGCCGGGCGCGCTCGGGGCCGTGTCCACAGCCGGGTGCGTCTCCGTTCATGGCGTCTCCTTCCGGTCGCAGATCCGTCGAGGGGGGGCTGGCCAGGCGCGCGGCGACCACCGCCTGCCCGAGCGCGCGGGCCAGGGTGTACAGGTGGTGCTCGCGCGCCTCGTTGTCCTGGCCCGGCAGCTTCCCGAGCTGGGAGTCCACCCGGTACAGCGAGCCGTCGCTGCGCTGCCCGAGCACCCTGCGCAGGGCGCGCCGCGCGTCCGGCTCGAGCCCGGGCAGCGAGAACGCGCGATCCTCCAGCAGCGCCAGCGCGACCGGGACGACCTCCTCCTCCAGCAGCGCCGCCACCCGGGCGCGCAGGCGGGGGGGAGCCCGATCGGGGCCGCCCAGATCCTCGGCCAGGAGGGCGGGGTCCAGCGCCTGGAGCCGGCGCTCCAGCCAGACGCCCAGGCCCAGGCAGAAGGCGGCGCGGAAGCGGACCTGGAGCTGGGCCTCCCGGCGCCAGTTGGCCTCCGCGGGGCCGCCGTGCGGGGGGCGCTCACCGCCGCGCGCGCCGCCGAAGACCCCACGGAACCAGTCGTTGAGCCACCACAGGAAGCTCGGCTCGTCCACCCGCTCCCAGCGCTCCCAGAACCAGGCCGCCGCCGCCCAGACCGGCAGCGTCGCCGAGCCCTCCTCGGGGGGCGCGTCGGGGGCCGCGGCGGGCTCGGGATCCGAAGCGGCTAAATGATCTAGTTCATTTTCACACAGCGTCTCCAAGGGCCGGCTGGAGAGGCGCCCGGCGGCGTGGCGGAGGCGCAGGAGCTCCCATTGGAGCTGGCGTCGGTGCAGGCTGCTGAGGTTGTCCGCGCCGAGCGGGCGGCGCCCGGCCAGGGCGTCGAGGGGGTTCGGGTCCGCGCCCGTGCGCGCCAGCTTCTCGGCGAGGGTGGAGGCCGCCCGCAGCGCCGCCTCCACCCCGTGCTCGCGGTCCATGCGCTCGCCGTGGAGCGTGAGCGCCGCCACCCCCCGACCCTCGCCGCCGAGCTGCCACACCATCCAGCTCGCGGCGTTGCTGGCGATCAGCGGCGCGCGCGACGGGCTCCAGCTCCAGCCCCGCTCCGGGTCGGCGAAGAGCTGCCGGCAGCCGTGCAGGAGCGGCCCGAAGGTCCAGTGTGGGAGGCGCGGCGGGCCCCGGTGCTCGCGCGTGAGCGCCTCGGACAGCAGGCGCTCGAGCTCAGGGCTGAGGGGCATGGGCAGCTCCACGGTGAGGGTCCGTGCGTCAACAGCATACACGGCGGGGTTCATGAGAAAATCCGGGGGGGCGCGAACGAGGCGCGCGACGCTCAGCGCGCGGACACCCTCTCGCAGATGAACGGGTAGGTGTTGTCGCAGTCGATGTCGTTCCACGACGTCCCGTAGTTGTGGTTGTTGATGGCGCAGTCCTCGTCGCCGTCCGAGTCGTTGGGCTCGCCCGAGGCCCAGTTGGTGTAGGTGCTGGACGAGCCGCTCACCCAGCTCCAGCGCCCCTCCGAGAGCTGGTCCACATACGCGATCCACCAGGATCCACCACGACTGTCTCAATCCGACCAGTCGTTGGAGACCGCGCTCTGCCAGGCGTCCTCCGCGCTGTCCTCGATGGTAATGAGATCGCCGCAGGACGTATGGCAGACGTCCCGCGCCTCCTCCCAGCTCACCCACTCGGCGCAGAAGACGTAGTCGTGGCCGCCGTAGGACTCCCAGTGACAGTCATAGTCGGCCTCCATGCCCTCGGTGGCGGGGGTGCGGTCGTCTTCGTCGTCGCAATCGATGCGGGGCTCGACGTCACGCCCCTCCCCCGCGTCGGTGCAGTCGGCGTCCGCCGAGGCGACCGTGTGGTCATCGAGGCTCGGGTAGCCGTCATCGTCGGCGTCGAGCCAGCAGATCTCGACCCCGTCGCAGTTCTCGTCCTTGCCGTTGCCGATGATCTCGGGGTGGCCAGGGTATACGGTGGGGTCCCGGTCGTTGCAGTCGGCCGTCGAGAACGATCCGTCGTGGTCCAGGTCGAGGTCCAAGGCGTTCGCGGGCAGCGTGAGCGAGAGCGTGAGCAGGACAAGGCGCATGAGATCTCCCCTACGGGTTCGCGTCGGCGAGAGCCCCAGTGGGGGCTCCGCGGCTGAACGGCATCGGTGGGCGGCTTCACGGGAAATTCATCACGGGTGGATTGATTCCGCCTTCGCAGTTGGGCTTGTCCACCTCGGCGAGCGTCATGGCCGTCTGGAGCCTCCGCCCGTGGGGTCCATGAACCGAGAACTCGCGGCTCTCGCTCGTCAGGCGAGCGCACGTTCGTCCACCGATGCGGTCGCGCAGCCGTTCAGCTGGACGACGCTCACCAGCACAACCCGCGCGTCGCCCCTACCAAGACCAGGCGACATGATCTCGTTGTGGTCCTCGACCAGGGCTGCGCTGACGCGGAGGGTGCCCGTCGTCTCGCCTGCGCTTGTCAACCACCTACCGGGTCGGGCTCGGAATGCCCTCCTGGTACGCGGTGCTCACCGCGGCGCGGCTCGTCGTGGTGGACGAGGCCGGGAGGGAGATCAGCGTCAGCGACGTCCCGCGAGGGGAGATCGATCCGCGTGTGCGGGCGGATGGGTGACGATCATGGACATCGAGCCTGGTGCACAGGTTCATGGCTCGCTCGTGCTCACCTTCATCGCCTCGAGAACCGCGGCGTCCACGATCAGTACATCAACAGCCTCGCTCCCCCCCAGCCACCGGCAGCAACAACCGGAGCCCACCCCCACAGCGCGCGCGGACCCGCTCCACCGTGGCAGCGTCGAGGGCCCTCCGGGCCTCCGCCAGCGCTGCGTCCACCCCAGGCCCCCCTGCCCGCGCCGGCACCTCCACCGCCAGCGATCTTCCCCGGGGGTACACGCGCATGCGCTCCAGGTCGAGGAGGGCAGGCAGCAGCACCGCCGCGGCCTCATCCGGGAGGTAGGGCCAGTCGGGATCCCGCTCGGCGAGGGTCGTGAGCATCGCCAGCGACAGGGCCTCCGCCGCGCGCGCCCGGTCCCCTGGCTGGAGGGGTCGCATGGCCAGCGTGGGGCTGGGCCCGGAGAGGGCCCGGTCCAGGAAGGCGCCAGGGAGATCGGAGACGGCCGCGAGCTCGGGCGACGACGCCAGCCGGAGCCAGGCCTGGAGCTGGCCCGCGCTCAGGGTACACGGCGCAGGAGGGAGCCCCAGCGTCAACGGGAGCACGCCAGCGCCGAGCGCCCGGATCGGCAGGCTGCCGAGGGTTCGCAGCTCGGCGTCGATGAGCCCACGCTTGGACCACACCTGGACCAGCTCTCCAGCGCGCTCGATGCGCCTCGCGGCGTCCCCCGGCAGCTCCGGCTCGATGTCCTCGCCCTGCGGCCCGTCGCGCGCGAGGCGGCGTCCCTCGCCGTCGGTGAGCCCCTTCGCCAGCGCGCGGGCCAGCCGCCCCAGCTCGGCGTTCACGGGCGCGACTCCTTGCGCTGGATCCGCCCGGCCGAGAAGTCGAAGACGTGCTCCTCACCCAGCAGGTGGCCCAGCAGCACGCCCACAGCGGTCCGATCCGCGCGCTCGAGGAAGGCGCTGTCGGCTCGCGCCCCGCTCGTGATGGCTCCCTTGCCTGGCGACTCACAGGTCGCCTTCAGCCGGATATGGCCCTGGCCCGGCCTCACGGAGTTGGACAAGCTGTTTCGGCGATCTGGTGCCGCGGGATGTGTTCAAGCGGCGTGGTGATGGAGAGGAGCCCCGTCGTTGCGCTGGTTCTGGGGGAGGCACCATTGCTCGGCGTGCTGGGGATCACACCCGCCTGGCGCGACACCAATTATAGAGCAAGGGTGTCGCGCGCTGGCCGGGGCTGGCGCGGTGGAGGTTGAGCTTGCCGGAGACCCCCGAGAAGGCGCTGGAGAGGCTGCTCAAGGAGCTGTTCGGTGTCGAGCAGCTGCGGCGGTTCCTCGTGGGTTTGCCGGGCGGTGCGGCCCTGTTGGACGAGCTCCCTGGCGGGTCGGCTTCGTCGGCCGAGGTGATCCACCAGGCCGTCACCGAGCTCAAGCGCAACGGGATGGCGGATCAGGAGTTCTTCGAGGCGCTGCTGGTGGCGAAGCCGAAGCAGGCCGCTCGCATCCGGGAGACGGCAGCGGCGTGGAAGGTCCCCCTGCCCGAGGTCGCGGAGGTGACCCCCAGGACGATGGCGCCTTCAGCCGCCCTGAGCAGGCCCGGCCCTGCGGCGACCCAGACCATCATCAACCACGGCCCGGTCGGCCAGCAGTTCAACTTCCAGGGCGGCGCGCACACCTTCAACCTCGGCACCTCAGTCACCCCTCGGGCCGCGGAGACCACCCGCATGAAGATCCTCTTCCTCGCCGCCAACCCCAGCGACACCGGGCGCCTTGCCCTGGACCAGGAGATCCGGGGTATCCGCGAACGGCTCCAGATGTCCGAGCTCCGCGACCGCTTCGAGCTGGTCTCAGCCTGGGCCGTGCGCGCAGGCGACCTCCGCCAGGAGTTGCTGGCGCACAAGCCCGCGATCGTTCACTTCGCCGGTCACGGGACGCCGGAGGGCCTGATCCTCGAGGGGCAGACCGGCACCCGCCAGCGCATCCCTTCTTCCGCCCTGGCATCCCTCTTTGGGCTCTTCACGGCTCACGTTCAATGCGTGGTGTTGAACGCCTGCTACTCGGACGACCAGGCGGAGGCCATCGCCCAGCAGATCCCGGTGGTCGTGGGCATGAAGGGCCCGGTCGTCGATCGGGCAGGAGTCCTCTTCGCCGATGGCCTGTACCAGGCGATCGGGCATGACCGCACGATCGAGGACGCGGTGGCCCTGGGGCGCGCCGCCTACGAGCTGGAGGGCATCACCGCGACGGCGGAACCGCAGATCAAGACGAAGGCGGGCGTGAACGCCGCCACCTATGTGATCCGCCCCCCCGTGTAGCCCCTCCGCCGCCGCCGCCAGGCTCGGAGGGGCGTCGCGAATCGGCGCACACCCGCAAGGCCAACCTCCCCCCTCGCCCCAAGCGCTTCGTCGGCCGCGAGGAGGAGCTCGCGGAGATCCATCGACTGCTCCTCGGCGGCGCTCAGGTGGCGCTCGACCAGCGGGCGGCGAAGCCCGGCGGGCTGACCGGCCTCGGGGGCCTCGGGAAGACGACGCTGGCCTGCGAGTACGCCTGGCGGCACCTGGAGGACTACGAGATCCTCTGCTGGGTGAACGCCGAGGAGCAGGACGCCTCGGCCGAGTTCGGCAGGCTCGCCGAGGACCCGCTGCGCCTGGAGGGGCTCCCCGCCGAGTTGCCCCATCGCGTGGTCGCCGTTCGGCAGACGCTGGAGCAGGCGGCAGGCCCGGTGCTGGTGGTCTTCGACAACGTGGACCACGCGGACAGCTGGCCCGACCTGGTCCCCGTGAGCCCGCGGGTCCGCGTGCTGGTCACCACGCGGCTCACCGACCTCGACGGGGTCACCCGCATCGACGTCGATCGCCTCCCGCCCGCGCAGGCGCTGGAGCTCCTCCTCGGCAGCGCGGAGGCAGCCCAGAAGCCACCCGAGGGTGCCGTTGACCTCTGCGAAGAGCTCGACCACCTCACCCTGGCGCTGGCGGTCGCCGCGAAGATCCTCGCGAAGGGCGTGCGCACGCCAGCGACGCTGCGGGCTGAGATCCGTAGGAAGGGCGTCGTCCCGTTCTTCGACGAGAAAGGCGTCCCGAAGCTGCTGCGCAAGGACTCCAGCCTGCGGCGCCTGTTCGACGCGAGCGTGGACCTGCTCGACGAGGCCGACGAGGTGGACGCGCACGCCCGGCGGATGCTGTGGGTCGGGGGCTGGTTCGCAGCGGCGCCGATACCGCGCGAGGTGCTCTTCCAGGCGGCGACGTCGCTGTCGCGAGGTCCGGTCCCGGACGACGTGGGCGTCGCAACGCTGGAGCGGCTGATCGGGCTGGGGCTCGTGCAGCTCGACGGGGTGGGGGCGCCGTTCCTCCACCGAGTGGTTCGGGAGTACGCTCGCCACCGTGGAGGGGAAGCAGCCGCCACGGCGGTGCTGGACGCGCTCGGTGCCGTCGCCTCGTCCACGGCCTCGGAGACCATGGCCCTGCGCGGGCTGGCGCTCGTCGCCCCACACCTGGCCGAAGCGGCCGTGAGGCTCGACGGTCATAGCCCCGAGGCGCACCTCTGGATCGCGCTGCGGCTCGCCCAGCACTACAAGCACATGGCCCGCTACGCGGAAAGCCTGGTGTTGTGCGCCACCCTGGCGCCAGCGCTCGGCGAGGGCGAGTGGGCCTCGTACTTCTACAACGAGGGAGGCCAGGCGCTGGCGAGGCAGGGGAAGTACGCCGAGGCGCTCGACTACTATGGGCGCGACCTGGCCATCACGGAGAAGACGCTCGGACCCGAGCACCCGGAGACGGCGATCACGCTGAACGCCATCGGCCAGGCGCTGGCGCGCCAGGGGAAGTACGCCGAGGCGCTCGACTACTATGGGCGCTCCCTGGCCATCCAGGAGAAGACGCTCGGACCCGAGCACCCGTCTACGGCGAGCACGCTGAACGCCATCGGCCAGGCGCTGGCGCGCCAGGGGAAGTACGCCGAGGCGCTCGACTACTATGGGCGCGACCTGGCCATCACGGAGAAGACGCTCGGACCCGAGCACCCGGAGACGGCGATCACGCTGAACGCCATCGGCCAGGCGCTGGCGCGCCAGGGGAAGTACGCCGAGGCGCTGGACTCTTACGGGCGCTCCCTGGCCATCCAGGAGAAGACGCTCGGACCCGAGCACCCGGAGACGGCGAGCACGCTGAACGCCATCGGCCAGGCGCTGGCGCGCCAGGGGAAGTACGCCGAGGCG
>CAZTOW010000045.1:0-62333 GCA_964615375.1 uncultured Enterobacterales bacterium | reverse complement strand
CCAGGCGCTGGCGCGCCAGGGGAAGTACGCCGAGGCGCTGGACTCTTACGGGCGCGACCTGGCCATCACGGAGAAGACGCTCGGACCCGAGCACCCGGAGACGGCGATCACGCTGAACGCCATCGGCCAGGCGCTGGCGCGCCAGGGGAAGTACGCCGAGGCGCTGGACTCTTACGGGCGCGACCTGGCCATCACGGAGAAGACGCTCGGACCCGAGCACCCGGAGACGGCGATCACGCTGTTCGAGATGGGGCGCTGCCTTCGCGACATGGGAGATCCAGATGGCGAGCGCCACATGCGCGAGGCCGCTGACCGGCTGGAGCGCGCACTTGGCCCCGAGCATCCCACCGTGAAGGCTGCTCGGTCATGGCTCAGGTAGCTCCTGCCTGATTCGCCAATCGCAGGCTCCGGCGGCCGCAATCCCACCCACGACGGCTCTATGGTCGTGATCTGTCGTTCCGCATATTCGGATCCGGTCACCCGATGGCCCGCGCTCTTCTCCCCACCCCGTCGTTGCCGACTTTGTCCCTGAAATAACCACCTCCTGAGCTCTATGGTCAGGCATCGCGGCGAGATGCGTAGCGTAGAGCCGAGGTGAGTGACGTCATCGCCGCCACGGGATCGGCGACCAGGCAACAAAGGTTGAAGGTCAGGATGTCGAGGTTGACTTCCAGGCCCACCCTCCCCGCTCCGTACCTCCGCGGCCGACGAGAAGCGTCAGCAGGCCCTCGCCGTGGCGTCCGCGGTCGTGGTCCTCCAGGTCGTCGAGCGGCCCCGCCAGCGCCGCGCGCCAGCCTGCTCGTTATAGCCTCCCTCCGGAGGGCTCCACGGTGGCCTCGCAACCAGCACCCATGATCGGGCGGAACGCGGAGCTGGCGCGCCAGTGGGAGCAGTGGCTGGGCGACGGGACCTCGGCGACGCGCTGGACCCCAACGGAGCAGCGGCCGACGCCGTCAGCGCGCACTTCTGGAGAGAGATTGGCTGGATTCGAGGCCAGCGGTACACGGCCCTCGGACAGAGCGTGGCTGGCATGACCGGGCTGGCGCCCGCCATCACGCTGCTGGACGTGCTGGGCAAGGTCGTCGAGGTGGGCACGCAGCTCTCCGAGGACCGTGGGGGCATCGAGCAGGTGCCGGTCGCGGTGCTGATCGACTGGGATGCCGACGCCAAGGGGGCGGAGCGCCTGAGCAAGTGGCTGGAGCTGCATGCCTACGGCCGTTTGCAGTTCTGGCTCGTGGTCGTAGTGTCGGCGGACCTCGACAAGCCCAGCGCGTTCGATCGGTACCTGCTACCGGCCCTCGACCCAGAGCTCCCCACCTCTCCGTCGCTGTGGCTGCGGACGTCTCCGTGGTTGGATCGCACGGCGTCCGACGCCTACGCCGAGGTGCGGCTCCAGTCGCAGAACATCGCGGATCGGGTGCTGGCTGCCCTCTGGGCAGGCGCGGTCGGACCGGATGACCCTCCGGGAAGCGGATCTTCCAGACGAGGTAGCCGGCGTCGGTGCTGCCGGTCTCGCGCCCGATCACCTGGACCTAGAGGGCGCGGAGGTCGTCCACGCTGAGCTTGCCCAGCGTCTTGACCCCGCGCGCGGCGAGGAAGGTGTCGACCTGGGCCTTGGCCTCGGGGGCGCTGGTGGGGATCGCGGTGGTCGCCACCTCGGGGGGCGCGGGCTCCTGGATCCCGTCGCCGACCTGCACCTCGATCTGGAGGGCAGCGCCGTCCCCGACCCCTTGCGCGACCAGGTCTTCATCCGCGTCCCGCTGCGCCTGCGCCTGGCCCTCGGCGACCTCGTCCGGGGTGCAGGTGCGCTCGGGTGGGAACACGATGCCGGTGGTGTCCTCGCCGAAGGCGGGCTCGGCAGGCGCTGGGGGCTCGGCGGGCGCGGGGGCGGTCTGCGGGTCGGCGCCGGGCCTGGGGGCGGCGGAAGCGGGCAGCGACGGGCCGGGCAGCGCCGAACCAGACGTCATCGCGTGTGCACCCTGGCCGCGACTCCGGCAGCCGCGACCACGGCACGCCAACGCGATCGCGGGCTCCGAGAGCGCCGGAGGTCGAGGACGCCCCAGTACTTCAGGCCCGCAGGAAGCTCCGAAGGATCGGGACCTTCGACGAGAACGGGGAGAACGACGCACGAGCCGGTCTCGATCGCTCTCACGCTGGCCGTGCGCCATTCGTACTCGACCCAGCGTGAGACCACGGCTCGCGGGGTGACCAGCACCACGATCATGCGCACCTGGCCGAGGGCCGCATCCAGCTCTGCGAACCACGCGCTGCCTGGACGACCTTCGCGCTGCGTGAGGAGGAAGGTGCGAAGTCCCGCGCGACGCAGGGCGCGGTCGGCCGCGCATGCGAGTGTCTCGTCGGACGACGCGTGACTGATGAATATGTCAGGGGCTGGGACGTCCATCGTGGCAGCTCCGCCCCGCCGGTGGCGGTGGCGTCTTCTGCGGCGGGTCCGTCGGTGTCGCTTCACCCACGTCGAGAGAGGCCGTTCGCCGACGTTTTCGCTGGACATCGGGCGACAGTGTGAGCGAAATTTCGCTAACGCATCTGCAGCTCAGAGAGGAGGCGCGTCCCTGCAACAACCCGAGGAGGTTTCCCATGAGCGACCAGAGCAACATCGACATCCTCGACACGGTTATCGACGGAATGCCGGCGCTTCACAACGCTTCGCGTGAATTGCGGAACACGTTCCTGAGCGAGCTCTACCTCGTGCTCGCCGAGCTCCCGAAGACGGATCCAGAGGCCTACGAGAAGGCCCTGGCGCAGGGGACCCTGGTGCCCCTCCTCCAGGCGCGCGCGCAGCCTGCGCTCCGCAAGGCGCTGCGGGACCTCCACCCGTCCCGCCGTCCCCTGCCCGTTCGAGAAGAGCTCGTCGCTGCCGCCCCAGCGCCGGATCCCGCGGGCAACGACGAGGTCCTGCTGGACCCGGCGCTTCGAAACGAGCTGCTGTCGCTGGCCAAGGCGCGGGACGTGCGTCCGAACGCGAGCACGGTGCGGGACATCCAGTGGCTCATCCGCGCGGCCATCGAAGACGAGTCGGCTTCGGCCATTGCCGAGTCCTCGGGCGTCGAGCCGACGGTCGTGCGGCAGGCGCTGTCGCGCGCTCGGCGCTTCCTCCGCGCGCAGGCCGCCCGTCTCCTCTCCAACCGGCCGGCTCCTCCCTCGGGGCCCGTGCCCTCGAAACTTCAGGAGGTGCACGAACGCTACATGGCTGGCGAGATGGAGCGGGCCAACGAAGCGCTCCAGGCGATTCGCGACGCCCATCGACGCGACCCCCACTGGTACCGCTACGCGACGATGATCCATCGCAAGCTCGGAAAGCTCCCCGAGGCGCTGAGCTTCGGCACGATTGGGCTCCAGTTCGCCGACGATCCGGGCACGCGGTGGAAGATGTTGTCGAACGTCGCCAGCGTCTTCGCCGACCTCGGCATGTTCGACGAAGCCGCCAGCCATCTCGAGCGCGCCGCCGCACTCGCACCCGACGAGATCCTCCCGCACACGAACCTGATGGCGATCTGGTGTCGCGCGGACCGGTTCTCCTACGCCCGCGCTCAGTTCCACCTGAACCGCGTGATCGACATCGCGTCGGGCAAGAACATGTCGGTGGAGCAGCGGGCCGATCTCGTCGAGGATCTGACCTCGAATCCGGCCTACGCCGGTCTCCGCAGAAAGCAGGCGTGGCAGAGGGCCCAGGGCTGGTTGGAGCGTCAGCGGTCCAAGGCGACCCGCAGCGATGCCGCGACTACGCTCGACGCCGGCCTGAACGCCATGCTTACGCTCGTGTTCGTCACTGCGAGCCTGCTGGGTATCGGAGCCTCCCATGCGGGCACCCCCGCAGCGGTCGCAACCGGCTCGCCGTATACGGCGGTGGCGAGTCTCGAAAGTTCGCCAGATGTCTACGTGGAGCGGGATCCGACCCTGCGGGATCCGACCCTGCGGGACCCCACCATGGAGTGAGGCGGAGACCGGAGCGGGGCTTTGCGTGACCGCACCCCGGTGACCCCCCAGTCCTCCGGGGTATCCGGCCGTTCGCGTCGATGTGACCTTCTTGTTGGAGGTCGGTCATGCCCAGCGGTCGCAGGAAGGTGAAGGCGTCGGAGGCCGTGCCAGCGTGGCGAGCGTCGAAGCGGTCGTTGTCGAACTGGTGCGCGACGCAGGGGATCGACGGACGATCGCTGGGGTGCTGGGCGGGTTGTCACGTACATCCTCGCCCCCCCTCCCGACCCGTCGCCGCGCCCTCTGGGTAGGAGGGGGTGTGGATCCCGCCCTGATCGCCCGCACGCAAGACATCGAGCATCGGCGCATGGTCGCGCAGGTGCTGATGGCCGAGAACCGCGTGCTGTACGAGCGGGTCTCGGAGATTCGCGCCGATCTGGCGATCGCGCGGGGCGAAGCCAAGGCCCAGCTGGAGTTGGAGCTGAAGATCATCACGGAGCGTCTGGCGGTGCGCTGCGCCGCAACTTCTTCAAGATCCAGAAGCACTACCCCGAGGTCGCCGAGATCCTCGACCTCATCGGAGAGCTCTACGCCGTCGAGGCCCTCGCCGGCGAGGCACCTCCCGAAGAGCGCCTCCTCCGGTGGCTCGCGCTGCGCCACGAGCAGTCCAGGCCCATCACCGAGCGCGTCCACGCCTGGCTGACAAAACTGAGGACCATCCGACCGCGCTCCACGAGGCCGTCCAGTACGCGCTCAACCGCTGGGACAGCCTCCTGCTCTTCCTCGACTACCCCACCGTGCCGCTCGAAAACAACCACAGCGAGCAGGCCCTTCGAGACCTCGTGCTCGGCCGGAACAACCACCAGGGTCGCCGCCCTCTTCTACGGCCTCATCGGGTCCGCCGAGCGCTGCGGCGTGAACCCCGCCGCCCACCTCTGCATCGCCGCCCGTCAGGCCCTCCAGGATCCGAAGGCCGTCGTCCTTCCCTTCGCCTTGCCCACCGACGACGAGCTCGCCAGGGCGGCTGCCAAGAGCGCCTGAGCCTCGGGCCGGCGCTGCTCGGTTCGGGCCTGCGCTGCAAGGGGGGGAAGGCGAGGATGTACACTCCAGTCGATCGCTGGCCCACGGAAGGAGTTGGGTTGACGCCTGCGCGCTGGGGTTCTGGTGGGCCGAGTAGGGGTACACGACGCTTCCGACCATCGCCGAGTCCAAATCACGCAGGAGCTGCGGAGTAGTAGTGCGGATCATGCCACACCACCTCCACCAGGACCCGATCCGGGTCCTCCACCATGACCCCGTGGTAGCCCCGCCGGTAGTCGATGCTCATCCTCCCCTCGCCGAGCGCGCGCACGCCGACGCGGGGCAGGTTCGCCTCGAAGGCGTCCAGCTCAGCATCAGGACACGCTTCCTCGTTCGTTCGAAGGTGTCCACGAGATCGGGTCAAGTCCGCACGCCGCTTGCACCTCCCAAGGAGTGCGAATATTTACTGAATCGACTATGACTAGGAGAGCTCAGGTGACATCGCGTAGCCCCAAACCTCCCGACCCACTTGAATCCAACCAATCGACACAGCAGCCAGTGCGCACACCATGGTCCCCCGTGCGTCGCCCCTCACCGTCTACTCAGGTCCTCGCGCACTCCGCAGCACCTCCGGCCCTCACGGAGGCGATCACGTTCTCAACCGAATGCACCTACGACTTCCTCGATCTCACCGACATCCTCAACGCCGTCGTGGAGCGCTCGGCGGTTCGACATGGCCAGCTGACGGTCATGACACAGCACACGACGGCGACTCTGCTGATCGCGGAGTCCGAGTCCGGCCACCTCAACGATCTCTCGAGAAAGCTGGACCATTTCGCCCCACAGCTGGCGCCTTATGACCATGACGATCACGCACGCCGCACGGAGAACCTTGTAGAGGGCGAACCCATCAACGGCCACGCGCACTGCAGGCATGCCTTCATGGGTAGCCCAAGCATCTCCATTCCAATCGCCGGCCAGGACCTGTTGCTCGGCCGCTGGCAGCGAGTCCTGTTTGTCGAACTTGACCGTCCGCGGCGTCGTACCGTCATCGCCCACGTGCAGGGAGCGGGTGTCTGTCTGACATCCCGAACGATGGCCTGACATGAAGACCGCTGAGCATGAACAACACCTCCTGCTCGCGACCGATGCTCCAAGTCTGTGGCGCTGGATCTCGGCATCGCTACGGAACCATCCGGTTCCCTGGGTCCTTGATCGCCTGCTCCTCGCGCCTCCTTCAATTGAATCACTGCACCCGTCACACAGACTCGTAAGGATACACGCCGTCGCGGCGGTCGCACAGTCCTGTGGACACATTCGCATCGCATCCGAGGCCATCGCGCGCGCGCAGGACGGAACTGCAGGGAATGATCGCCCTCTTCATCCGGCTCTCGCATTCATTGACAGCAAGATACACTTCCAGCTCGGCCAGACGGGCCGCCCGGAGTTCGATCTGCGACATGCACTCCGCGCAGCCGAGGCGAGGCCGAATCGGACCAACCTTTCGCTGTTATGGCGCGCGGCGCTGGCCGAGAGCGCCGCAGGTTCGGCGTGGCGATCTGCCTTCGATGCGCATTATGAGCTCGCTGACACGCCAGGCCATGAGCGCGGCAACGGGTGTTTCGTCTACGCACATCTTCTACTCCTCGCGAAGAAGGCACACGCAGCCATCGCGCAATTCCATCTGGCAGCCGAGAACTTCGCAGCGAACCCACCAGAGGCCTCGCCGTACTTCCCCCCAACACTGAAGTATGCCCACCTGTTGGCAGGCGTCGCGGCTGCTCACAGCTCGACGGGGAACACCGCGCGCGCGTTGGTCTTCCTGTGCGCTTCGCGCGAGCTGTTCGACATAACCGGGGCCGTCGCGCGGCTCGGCGCTGGCATGGAGCCCTTCATGGCGACCGCACCAGTCATCTGGCCGTTCGGCTTCCAATACATGACTTGCAGCACCAGCGCAAAGTACACACTCATCGCAAGCGATGCGCGCCTTCGACACGCACATGGTGTAGCCCTCGAGCTCCTGCCGATGCTCCTGACGGGCGAGGCCTCGCAGATCAACCACATCCTTCATGACGATGCGCCATCCCCGATGAGCGACGCTGCCCATGCTCACGCGCTATCCGTCGATCTCAACCCCATGGCGCTTCATCGCCCAGCCATAAGGAGTCTGATGATGCAACAGGTTCGGCCCTTCATCGTGCATGGGCACGACGTGCTGCTTCGAGAACAGCTCAAGAACTTCCTGCAGAACCGCCTCCACACTCAGGAGCCAGTCGTTCTGCTCGAACGCCCGAACACAGGGAGGACCATCATCGAGAAGTTCGAAGAAGAAGGCGGACTATGCAACGTCGCATTCATCCTCCTCACACCTGACGACACGCGTCTCGATCCTGCGACATCGAGGTCCAACCGGCAGGCTCGCCAGAACGTCATATTTGAGCTCGGGTACTTCGTCGGCAAGTTCGGTCGCAAGTCTGGACGGGTAATCCTGCTCTACCGGGGCCCGCTGAAGCTCCCGAGTGACCTCTCGGGCGTGCTGTACCTCAATGTCTCATCCGGGCTCGACAGCGCGAAGGATCAGATTCGAGCCGAACTGGAGCGACTGTTTGAACATGCGCCATGATCTGCCTCCCCCGGCGGGCCACAAGCCCTCGGAGCGCCTGATCGGAGAGGACGCGCCTTCAGATCCCCTCCAATCCCTACCGTGCAGCGCGACGATACTGGGCTCCACCGGAACCATCGGCGTTCAGACCCTCTCATTACTTCGCAGGTATCCTGAGATACGTGTCGAGGCCCTCACCGCGATGAGCAATGTCTCGCTCCTGGCGGAGCAAGCTCTGCGGGTTCGACCGACCCTGGCCGTAGTTGGCGACGAGCGTCGCTATGGCGACTTGAAGGATGCGCTCGCTGGGTCAGGCGTTGAAGTAGCCGCTGGACAGGCCGCTGTCATCGAGGCGGCGTCTCGACCGACGAGCTGGGTAATGTCCGCAATCGTCGGCTTTGCTGCTCTGGAACCTACGGTGGCAGCCCTCCGCCGAGGCGCGACCGTCGCGATGGCGAACAAGGAGGCGATCGTATGCGCAGGTACACTGATCATGAGCGAGGCCGCCACCGGTGGCGGCCGGGTGATACCTGTGGACTCCGAACACAGCGGATTGTTCCAGCTGCTCTCACGCTGTCGAATCACGGAGGTTTCTCGGGTTGCGTTGACAGCCAGCGGCGGGCCTTTCCGCACGCACACCATGGAGCAGCTGAAGACGGTGTCACCAGCGGATGCTGTTCAACATCCGAAGTGGAAGATGGGGCCGAAGATCTCGGTCGACAGCGCGACGCTCGTCAACAAGGGGCTGGAGGTGATCGAGGCACATTATCTCTTCGGTCTTCCGAGTGAGCATATCGGGGTGCTGGTTCATCCCGAGGCCATCGTCCACGCTCTGGTCTACATGCGCGACGGGAGCGTCCTATCTCAACTTGGGATGCATGATATGCGCGTACCGATAGCCGTGGCCTTGGGTTGGCCTCACCGGCTTGACCTGCCAGACCTGTCTCTTGGGCTCCCCGAGATGACGAGCCTGACATTTCATGAGGTTGATCATGAACGATTTGGCGCCATTCTTCTGGCCCATGACAGCCTGTCTCTGGGTCCGTCTGGACCGATCATCTACAATGCTGCAAACGAAGTCGCCGTCAGAGCATTTCTTGGGGGGGAGATAACCTACCTTGATATCGTCGATTCGGTGCGAGACGCGCTCGCACGAATACCAACATTCGCTGTACAATCGCTCGCCGACGTCCTCGCGGGCGACGAAATGGCTCGGGAGCTGTCGACCCAGCTCTTGCGAGATCGCCGGCCTTAGGGAGCCATCACGAGCAGGAGCGCGTTGATATACGCGCTCCGAACGGGATGCGGGGAGATAGCGACAGCAGTCGGGCGTTGACGTGTCCATGAAGTATCGAACCCCAGGAAACGCCCGACTGTGAGCTATCGACCAGCAAGAAAGCGCCAAGGCGCGACCGGGGGTCGAGTCTTGGCGAGGCGCCACGGTTCGCCCCCGCCGCCCTGGCCTTCGCTCCTACCGGGACAGCGCGCCCGGCATCCCGGCTCGGGCGTGTCAAGGGGCGCCCAGGTCGTCCTTCGCGGGTACCCGACCCAGCTGGCCGCGATCGGCGACGTGGCCCACCCGAGCTGGCGGGCCAGCGCCGTCGGCGCGCTGCTCGCCGGCCTCGTGGCCGACGCCTTCGGGCTGGGCGCGGCGCTCTGGGCGGTCGCGGCGCTGACCCTCGGCTCCGGCCTGGTCGTGGCGGCGCGGATGCGGGAGACCCTGGCCTCGAAGGCGGCGAAGGGGCGCGCGCGATCTGAGGGGCCTCCCTTGCCGGACCCGCTCCCAGGGATTACGTATTTCGTCGAATGACGAATCAAGCCGCCAACGAGCCCTGCTGCGCGCCGGTCCCGCCGGAGCTGCCCCTCGACGATGAGCGCCTCGCCGCGCTCTGCCGGGCGCTGGGGCACCCGCACCGCGTGGCGATCCTGCGCTTCCTGCTGGCCCAGGCGTCCTGCTTCGCCGGGGAGATCGCCGATCAGCTGCCGGTGGCCGCCAGCACGGTGAGCCAGCACCTCACGCTGCTGCGCGAGGCGGGGCTCATCCGCGGCGAGGTGGACGGCCCGCGCCGCTCCTACTGCGTCGAGCCGGCCGCGCTCGCGGAGCTCAAGTCGATGATCGCCCGGCTCTGAGCAGGCCGGGCGCCGAACACTGAACTGGGGGGAAACACCATGTCCGTCACCATCCGCGTCTACGACCCCGCGCTCTGTTGCGCCACCGGCGTCTGCGGCACCAGCGTCGATCCCGAGCTGGCCCGCTTCGCCGGCGACCTGGCCTGGCTGTCGGCCCGCGGCGTCACGATCGAGCGCTACAACCTCGCCCAGCAGCCGGGCGCCTTCGTCGAGCCCACCGTGCGGGCCGCGCTGGAGACCCTCGGGGAGGCGGCGCTGCCGCTGGTGCAGCTGGGCGGCGCCACGATCGCCACGGGCCACTACCCCTCCCGCGGGGTGCTGGCGCGGCTGGCGGGCCTGCCCTTGGAGCTGCCCCAGGCCGCGAGCTGCTGCGCGCCGAAGACCGGGACCGGCGGTGGATCGTGCTGCTGAACCCCGATCCTCCGCGCTTCCTGTTCTTCACGGGCAAGGGCGGCGTGGGCAAGACCTCGGTGTCCAGCGCCACGGCGCTGAGCCTGGCGGAGCGCGGGCGCCGGGTGCTGCTGGTCAGCACGGATCCGGCCAGCAACCTGGACGAGGTGCTGGGGCTCGCGCTGGGGGACGCGCCGCTCCTGGTGCCGGGCGTGCCGGGGCTCTCGGCGATGAACGTCGATCCCGAGGCCGCGGCGCGCGCCTATCGGGAGCGCGTGGTCGGGCCCTACCGGGGCGTGCTTCCGGCGGCGGCGCTGCGCAGCATCGAGGAGCAGCTCTCGGGCGCCTGCACCGTCGAGATCGCCGCCTTCGACCAGTTCGCCGCCCTGCTCGGCGAGCCCGGGGCGACGGCGGGCTTCGATCACGTCGTCTTTGACACCGCGCCCACGGGCCACACCCTGCGGCTGCTGGAGCTGCCGACGGCCTGGTCGGGCTTCCTGGACGACAACGTAGGCGGGACCTCCTGTCTGGGCCCGCTCTCCGGCCTGGCGGGCCAGCGCGCGCTCTACGCCCAGGCCCGCGCGGCGCTGAGCGACGGGGCGCGGACGGCCCTTGTCCTGGTCACCCGGCCCGAGGCGGCGGCGCTGCGCGAGGCGGAGCGGACGCGGCGCGAGCTGGCGGCCCTGGGCATCACCCGGGCGCAGCTCGTGGTCAACGGGCTGTTCTCGGCGACCGACCGGACGGATCCGGTGGCGCTCGCCCTGGAGGCCCGGGGACGGGAGGCGCTGACCGCCATGCCCGAGGGCCTGAGCGCCCTCCCCCGGGCGGAGCTGCGCCTGATGCCCTTCGGCCTGGTCGGGCTCGAGGCCCTGCGCGCGCTCGGCGGCGGGAGCGCGCCCGCCACGATCGCTCAGGGCGCGGCCCCGGTGTTCCCCGGCCTGCCCTCCCTGCTCTCCGCGCTGGAGGCCGACGGTCACGGCGTGATCTTCACGATGGGCAAGGGGGGCGTGGGCAAGACCAGCGTGGCGGTGTCCATCGCGGTGGCGCTGGCCGCGCGCGGGCACGCCGTCCACCTGAGCACCACCGACCCGGCGGCCCACGTCGCCGAGGCGCTGGGCGGCTCGGTCGAGGGCGTCACCGTGAGCCGGATCGACCCCGAGGCGGAGACCGCCGCCTACAGCGCCGAGGTGCTGGCGACGGCGGGCGCCGCGCTCGACCCTGCCGCGCGGGCGCTGCTGGAGGAGGATCTGCGGAGCCCCTGCACCGAGGAGATCGCGGTGTTCCGCGCCTTCGCCCGCACGGTGGCGCGGGCCGCGTCGGGCTTCGTCGTGCTGGACACGGCGCCCTCGGGCCACACGCTGCTGCTGCTGGACGCCGCCGAGAGCTATCACCGCGAGGTGCTGAAGAAGACCGGCGACGCCCCGCCCGAGGTGCGGGCGCTGCTGCCCCGGCTGCGCGATCCCGCCTGGTCCCGGATCCTGCTGGTCACCCTGCCCGAGGCCACCCCGGTCCACGAGGCGCGGGCCCTCCAGCGCGACCTGGAGCGGGCGGACATCCACCCCTTCGCCTGGGTGGTGAACCAGAGCCTGACGCCGCTCCAGGTCCGCGATCCGGTGCTGGTCAGCCGCCGAGCGCACGAGGCACCCTGGCTGCGCGAGGTGGCCTCGCTGGGGCTGCCGGTGGCGCTGGTGCCCTGGATGGCAGGGCGGCGAGGGGCGCGCCTGGACCTGGTGGGTGAGCCGCCCGCGCCCGACCGCCCGAGCTCTCCGGCCCAGCCCGACCCCTGAGGTGTACCCTGGCCTTCGCCGACGCCGTCCTCCCCTACGAGCCCCTGGACACGCTCAAGCCGGTCGCCGACGGGCTCTGGATCGTGGACGGCCCGGTCATCGAGATGGCCTTCCCGCTGGTGGACATCCCCTTCCCCACGCGGATGGTCGTGGTGCGGCTGAGCTCCGGCGCGCTGTGGATCCACTCGCCGACCCGCCTGAGCGAGGGTCTGGCCGCGGAGATCGAGGCGCTCGGCCCGGTGACCCACCTCGTCTCCCCCAACGCGATCCACTACGCCTGGATCCCCGACTGGGCCGCGCGCTGGCCCCAGGCCACGGCCTGGGCCTCGCCGGGGGTGCGCGAGCGGGCCGCGTCTCAGGGGATCTCCGTGGCCTTTCAGGCCGATCTCCAGGACCAGGCCCCGGCCGCCTGGGCTGAGGATCTCGACCAGCTCATCTTCCGCGGCAGCAGCGCCCTGCCCGAGGTGGTGTTCTTCCATCGGGCGAGCCGCACGCTGCTGCTGACGGACCTCATCGAGAACTTCGAGCGCGCCCACGTCCGCGGGCCGCTGTGGTGGCTGGTCCGGCTGGCCGGGACCGCCGACCCTGACGGGAAGGCCCCGCTCGACCTGCGCGGCACCTATGGGGGCCGGGACCGGCGGGAGCAGGCGCGGGCCTGCCTGGAGCGCATGCTCGCCTGGGCGCCCGAGCGGGTGATCCTGGCGCACGGCCGCTGGTACGAGCGGGACGGGGTCGCGGAGCTCCAGCGGGCCTTCCGCTGGTTGCGCTGAGCGGATCAGGCGCCCGGGTACAACGCCCTCCGCTCCTCGGGGCTGAGCACCAGGGGCGCGACCACGGGCTGGCCATCGGGGCCGAAGAAGGGCGAGGGCGCGTGTCCCCCCGCGAAGGCGCCGCGCACGATCAGGCCGACCGCGTTGCCGATGATCCCCAGGCTGGCGGAGGGGTGCGCGCCGGGAGGGCACCCGCCCACGGCGAAGCGGCCCTGGACGCCCCGCGCGGGCCCGTAGAGCGCGTCCAGCCGGGCGTCGTCGGCGTCGATGGCGCGGCGGAGGACGCCCGTGAACGGCATGCGCGGGCTGGCCATCGTGTTGGCCAGGGGCGTGCGGCAGCAGGCGGCGTACCAGCGATGAAGCCCCTTCTCCGAGAGCTTCATCAGGGCCAGCGGCGGCCCGGCCACCTCCAGGCGCACGCGCGCGGGCCAGCTCTGGATCACCTCGGTCCCGCCGTGCGCGTCGAGGAGGCCCGGGGTGCCGATCCAGCGGCCGTAGGCCTGGCAGTCGTCGCAGTAGCAGACGCCGCGCGCGCCCGGGCTGGGCGTGGCGTCAAACTGTCCGCGGAGGGCGCCGCAGGCGCAGCGCAACGGGAGGGAGGGGGAAGGGTCAGGCATGAGGACGCTTATCCCGTCCGACGCCAGGGGACCGTGTACAGTCGCCGCGCCAGCCCGCCCGCGATCCGCGCCATCTGTCGTCGCTCGCCCGCCAGGCGCGCGGCCAGCAGCGGATCCCGGGCGCCGGCCACCACCAGGCTCCGGTTGAGCACCCAGGCGAAGGGCTCGATGTGGGCGCGGCGCAGGTCCTCCTGGAGCGCCGCGGCCTGGGACACGGGCGTCGGCTCGGGCAGGGTCACCACGATGACGCGCGTCCAGTCGGGATCCTGGAGGCGCATGAGCGGGGTGACGACCCGGCTGCTCATGGCGGGGCTGAGCGAGCGCATCGTCTGGCGGTGGTAGGCGCCGGTCGCGTCCATCAGCAGCAGGGCGTGGCCGGTGGGCGCCGTGTCCAGGACGACGAAGCTGTGGCGCGCCTCGGCCACCACCCGCGAGAAGGCGTGGAAGACCGCCACCTCCTCCGTGCAGGGCGAGTCCAGGTCCTCGCGCAGCAGCGCGCGCCCGGCCTCGTCCAGGCCCGCTCCCCGGGCCTCCATGATCTTCGCGATGTAACGCTCGGTCTCAGCCTTCGGGTCGATGCGGTCCACGCGCAGCCCCTCGACCACCTCCGTCGGCGCCAGCCCCAGATGCCCGGCCGGGTCGGTGGTCGTGAGGTGGACCGGGTGGCCGCGCCGGACCAGCGCCAGCGCCAGCGCCGCCGCCACCGTGGTCTTGCCCACCCCGCCCTTGCCCATGATCAGGATGAGCCCGCGCCCGGGCTCGGCGAGCGCGTCCACCAGCGCGTCCAGCCCCAGCTCCCCCACCGGCGCCTCGCCCTCGACCGGGGCGCTCGGCAGCTCCCCCCCGGTCAGCAGCGCCCGGAGCGCGGGCAGCCCCACCGTGTCGAAGGGCCGCAGCGGCACCTCCTCTCGCGGCAGTCCCCGGAGGGCCTCGGGCAGGGCGGCGAGCGCGGCCTCTCCCTCGGCCTCGAGGCCCCGCGCGACGGGATCCTCCGGCATGCTGGCGTGAAACACGCCGTTGACCACCAGGCGCTGGTGGGTGAGCCCCAGGGCCGCCAGCTCGCTCGCCGCCCGCGCCGCCTCCGCCAGCGAGCGCAGATCGGGGCGCGCCACCAGGACCAGCGTGGTCCGCCCGGGGTCGGCCAGCTCCTCCATCGCCGCGCGAAAGCGGGCCTCCTGCGTCTTCAACCCGCCGTGCGGCCCCAGGCAGGAGGCCCCCCGATCGTTGCCCTCCAGGAATCCCGTCCAGGCGGCGGGCAGGCTGAGCAGGCGCAGGGTGTGGCCGGTGGGCGCGGTGTCGAAGACGACGTGGTCCCAGCCCCCGTCCTCCGTGAGCATGGTGGTGAACGCGTCGAAGGCGGCGATCTCCGTCGTACACGCGCCGGAGAGCTCCTCGCGCACCCGGGCCCGGTCCTCCTCGGTGGCCCCCGGCCCGAGCTGGGCGATCACCCGCTGGCGGTAGGCCTCCGAGGCGAGCTGGGGATCGATGTTCAGCACGGAGAGCCCCGGCGCGCCGGGGACCTCCACCGGATCCTCCCCGAAGCGCACCCCCAGCATCTCATCCAGGTTCGAGGCCATGTCCGTGCTGACCAGCAGCACCCGCCGCCCCGCGTCGGCCAGCGCCAGGGCCACGGCGCTGGACAGGGAGGTCTTGCCCACCCCGCCCTTGCCGGTGAAGAACAGCGTGCGCGGCGCGTGGGCCAGCAGCTCGGACAGGCAGCGATCGTGCGACATGGCCTCCCTTATCCCGCTGGCCAGCCCCCCACCCCGCCCGCGCCCATCGGTTAAGAGGGCGTCGAGGTATCCCATGCGCTTCGACAGCGTCCTGTTCCTCTGCGTCGCCAACTCCGCCCGCAGCCAGATGGCCGAGGCCCTCGCCCGCCACCACTTTGGTGACGCCGTGCGCGTGCAGTCGGCTGGCAGCGAGCCCTCCCGCGTCAACCCCTACGCCCTGCGCGCGCTCGCCGAGCGCGGCATCGACGCGAGCGCCCAGCACAGCAAGCACGTCGACACCATCGATCCCAGCACAGTGGATCTGGTCATCACGCTCTGCGCCGAGGAGTCCTGCCCGGTCTTCCTGGGCCGGGCCCGCCGCCTGAGCTGGGCCATGCCCGACCCCGACCGCAAGCACGAGGATCTCAGCGACGAGGAGCGCCTCCAGCACTTCCGGGTCGCGCGGGACGCCATCGAGGCGAGGGTCCTGGAGCTGGCCGCCGCGCGCGAGGCGCCGTGAGCGCTCGCCCCCGCCCGCGAGCCCCGGCCCGACTTTCGGGATAGCCCGCCCAGACGTCGGAGCCAGGATAACGGAGAGGGCATGGGCATCGTCGGTCCGGTCGTTCGCACCGTGGGTTCGCTGGGCAGCACCGTCCGGGACGTGGGGCGGCTGCGGCAGGTGGCGATGGTGCTCACCCGACACGGGCTGGGGATGCTGGTGGCCGGGCTGCCCGGAGGCCAGGAGCGCCAGGAGTACAGCTCCACGCCGGATCGGGCGGTCACGGCGATCCAGGAGCTCGGACCGACCTTCATCAAGCTGGGCCAGGTGCTGTCCACCCGCCCGGACGTCATCCCGCCCAGCTATATCGAGGCCCTCCAGACCCTTCAGGACGAGGTGAGCCCGCTGCCCTGGACGGACGTGGAGGGCGTCCTGGCGGCGGACCTGGGGCCGGACTGGCGGTCGCGGCTGGGCGAGGTGGAGCAGACCCCGCTGGCCACGGCCTCCATCGCCCAGGTCCACCGGGCGCGCACCCTGGACGGGCGCCCCATCGTGCTGAAGGTGCAGCGGCCGGGCATCGGCCCGCAGATCCGCTCCGACCTGAACATCCTCCAGTTCATCGTCAACCGCGCCGTCATCGAGTTCCCCGACGTGGCCCTCTTCGACCCGCGGGGCATCCTGACCGAGTTCGAGCGCAGCATCCTGGCCGAGCTCGACTTCGTGGAGGAGGCGCGGCACCTCCGGCGCTTCCGCCGGAATTTCGCCGAGGACCCGCGGGTCTGCTTCCCCGAGCCCATCGAGGCCCTGTGCTCCCGCCGCGTGCTGGCCATGAGCTACCTGGACGGGGTCAAGATCCGCGAGGCCCGCGCCGCCGGCTTCGACATGGACGAGGTCGGGCGCCGCGCCCTCACCGTCATGTACACCATGCTCTTCGACCACGGCTTCTTCCACGGCGACCTGCACCCCGGCAACCTGCTGGTGCAGGAGGGCGGGATCGTGGCCGTGCTGGACTGCGGCATGGTGGGCCGGCTCACCGACGACATGAAGGACTGGATCGCGGCGCTGCTCTTCGCCGTCCACCGGGGCGATCACCGCACCATCGCCCGGCTCTTCTTCGACATCGCCATCAAGGAGGGCCGGGTCGACTACGACGCCTTCGAGCGCGACAGCATCGACGTCATGGAGCGCCACTGGTCGGGCGGCAACATCGCCGAGATGCAGATCGGCGCCTTCCTGATGGACATCACCCGCGGCGCCCTGCGCCACCGCGTCCGCGCCCCGCCGGCCTTCACCATGTTCTTCAAGGCCATCCTCACCGCCGAGGGTCTGGCCAAGACGGTCGTGCCCGAGGTGGACCCCATAGGCGCCGCCCAGCCGCACGTGGACAGGCTGATGCGTGAGCGTTGGGGAGCCGACCGCCTGTCCGAGGACTGGACCTACCGCGCCATCACCCTCTCTGCGTTGGCCCGTCGCCTCCCCGTCACGCTGAGTCAGCTCCTGGACGACGTGGACCAGCAGCGCGTACAGTTCAACGTCTCCCACGTCGAGTGGAAGGCCGAGGCTCGCGCCGCCGACCGCCGGGCCAACCGCCAGATCATGGCCGCCTTCGCCTGCATGGCGGCCCTGTGCGGGACCCTGGCGATCGAGCACCAGCCCACCCGACTCTTCGATCTGCCCACCGTCTCGCTGGTGTTCTACCTGATCAGCGCCGTGTTGTTCCTGTACACCGGCCGCCAGATGTTACGGCACCGGAGCCGGCTGTAGGGCTGCAGGGTGAGGCCCATCGGGTCGCCGCCGGCCCCCCCGACGTAGGGCCCCGCCCCTCCGCGCGAAGCCCCTCTCTCCCGCTCCGACGTTCACCCGATCTGTTCCCTCCGTCGCCCTGTAAGCGCGTCCCATCCGCCCGCACCCGCCACAGTCTCCTGCCCGCGCCGACTCTGCGCTCTCTGCGACCTCAGCGTTCTCAGCGCTAAAACCACGAGAACCCCGGGACCCTGGCGACAAGCCTCAACCTCTACCGTTGAGTTCAGACAAATTTCAGCGCAGAGGCCGCCGAGAGCGCAGAGTCGACGCGTGAGATGATCGTGGCGGGTCGTGGCCGATCGGCCGCGCTCGATGGGGTGGGAGGGGGCTTCGCCGTCTGGTGTTGGGCTCGGCCCCTCGTCCCTCGTGTCGTCACGGCGTCACTCCCAGGCCATCGGGCCGCCGTAGATGCCCATGTCGTTGCGGGTCCCGTCGCCAAGACGCGAGCGAAGCGCGTTTTTGACGCGCCCCGCTCGTGATGGCTCCCGGCCACCACCCGAGACGCCCGGGACGCTCAGGGCGCCAGGCCCGGGATGAGGTAGACGACGCCGCTCTTCTCTGCCCCGCCGTCGGCCGCGCTCGCCGAGAGCGCGAGGTCGGCGAGCCCGTCGCCGCTCCAGTCCAGCCCGCCCGCCGCGGCGGTGCCCGCCTGCCAGTAGGCGTCGTCTCCCTCGAAGACGGCGGCGGCCTCGGAGAGAGAGGAGGAGCCGTCGACCGGGCCGTAGAGGACATAGGCGCGCCCGCTGTAGCGCCCGTAGGTGCTGGCGAAAGGGGCGCTGACGATGAGGTCGCCGAAGCCGTCCCCGTCCAGGTCGCCCACGCCCTCGACCGCATATCCAGCGTGATCCCCAGGATCTTCGCCGGTCAGCTCCGCGTCCGCGAAGCTGAGGTCCAGCGTCCCCTCCAGCCCGGCTCCCGAGACGAGGTAGGCCGCGCCGCGGTTGCTCTCGGCCTCGGACTCCCCCTCCTGATAGCCGTGGGCGCCCACGATCAGGTCCAGAGTGCCGTCGCCGTCCACGTCGGATCCCGTCGAGAGGGAGTGGGTCCGCTCGCCCACGTACCAGTTGCCCGTGTGTCCGTGGACGATGGCGTCGGCGTCCGAGCTCACGCCGCTCGATGGCGAGCCCTGGAAGATGAAGGCGGCGCCGGCCCAGGCGCGACCGCTGCTGCTGTAGCCCTGCCCGCCGACGATGAGCTCGTCCGCGCCATCTCCGTCAAAGTCTGCGCCGTCCGCGGCCGAGGCTCCCAACCCAAGGTAGTTCGAGTCCCCGTAGATGCGCGCGTCCGCGCCCCCCAGGTCATCGCCCTCCTCGGCGGGCCCGAGGACCGCGTAGGCCGCGCCGCCGTCGGCGCTGAACTCGTCGTTCATGGACGCGCCGATCAGCAGATCGGCGACGCCGTCGCCGTCATAGTCCCCGCTGGCCAGGCCCGAGCCCGCGGTGTCCTGGCTGCCCTCGCCCGTCCAGCAGCGATCGAGGCTGGAGAGATCCTCCTCGCCGGCGCTGCCGCCCTCCACCAGGCAGGCTCGCCCGGGGATGGCGTTGTAGCCGGGCATGGAGACCAGCAGCTCGTCCATCCCGTCGCCGTCCACGTCGGGCACCGCGGCCAGCGTCCAGCCGGCAAAGCCGGAGACCGTGTCGCCCGCGAGGACCAGGCTGGCATCCCCCAGGTCGCGATCCTCGGCGATGGGGCCGAGCTCCACGTAGATCGCGCCGCCGGAGCTCGCGCCCTCGTTGCTGTTGGTGGCGCCCACGGCGAGGTCGGCGATCCCGTCCCCGTCGAAGTCGCCGATCCCCTCCACGCTGGCCCCTGCAGTCTCGTCGTCACGGACGCCGTTGAGCGCGTAGCCGTCAGGCAGGCGGGTGGTGCCGTCCAGGCGCGCCGCGGGGAGCGGATCCTCGCCTTCGCCCTCGCCTTCGCCTTCGCCCTCGCCTTCGCCTTCGCCCTCGCCTTCGCCCTCCCCGCCGGAGTCCGTGTCGCCCTCGCCTTCGCCTTCGCCCTCCCCGCCGGAGTCCGTGTCGCCCTCGCCTTCGCCTTCACCCTCGCCCTCGCCCGTGGGGACAGCGCTGTCGTCTGTGTCCGCGGCCGCAACACAGTGCTCGCCATCCCAGATGGTGCCTTCACCGCACAGATCTTCACCCTCCGTCTTGGGACCGGAACAGGCGATCAGAATGAGCATCGGCAGAAAGATTAGACTGAAACTTCTAGGATGGGTCGAGCCAGCCATCAGGCACCTCACGATGTGGAGCTTAGCACACGTCGCTCTGGGGTCGGTGCAGAATCGGGTTATGGTATGGCTCACCACGCGCCGGCGGGGCCGCCGAAGGCGCCCGTGTCGTTGCGGGTCCCGTCCGGGTCGTTCTCGCCAGAGTCTGGATCTCCCGCATCATTCAGCAGTGTGACCGAGACCTCCACCTCCCCTTGTACCTCCTCGCCCAGCGCGTCCTGCAGCGTCCTCACCGCCCCGGTCGTGCCGAAGCCCTCCGCCTCCGCCGAGATCACGGCCTGGCCAACCGGCAGATCCTGCAGCACGAAGAAGCCGAGGCCGTTGGTCGCGGCTTTGCGGGCGCCCACAGACACGATCGCGCCCGCCACCGGGTCGCCATCCACCGTCCACACCTTGCCCTGCAGGTGGGCCCTACCCTCTCGTGGCGAGCCCGCCGGGCTACCGGTGTCCCCCAGCGTGAGCTTGCTCTCTGACCCACATCCCAGGAGGACCAGGAAGATCAGCGCCGCGAGCCTCATGACCTTAGCTCCAGCTCAGAAGCGCACCGTCACCGCCAGGCCGACCAGCCCCACGGCCCCCCCCTGCCGCCTGCGCGCCGTAGCCCAGCGCGTTCACGCGCCGCCGCCGCGCCCCCCCGCGCTCAGCGCCAGCCGGCGCGCGCGCCTTCGCTGCTCTACAACCTCCGGTAGAACCAGCGCGGAGCCCAGGAAGCCGTCGGCCCGCCCCTCCAGCGCGTCCAGGAGGTGCCGGGTGAACAGGCCCTGGCGCGCCACGGGGTCCTCGTAGGAGGGCGAGCCGAACTCCGCGCTGAAGAGGATCTTCATGCCCCGGCTGTCGTAGCGCTCGTCGGCGAAGCCCGTCTCTCCGCCGCTCCTGGCCGCGCCGGGATCCCCCCGGCAGGCGTCGAAGATGACGACGCGCCCGCGGGCCTCCATGCGCTCCAACCGGGTGAGCAGATCCTCCACCCCGAGGCCGGTCTCCTCCAGCACGACCGGGACGGTGTCCTGAGGGTAGAGGTAGTTGCGCCGCCCCCCATCCGTGTCCGCCGCCGTGCCGTGGCCCGAGAAGTAGACCAGGAGCAGATCCATCTCGCCGCTCTGCTCCAACGCGACGAGCTGCTTGAGCACGTTGGCCCGGGTCGGGCGCAGGGTCGGGTTCGGCTGATCCGGCGTCATCAGGAGGATGTCCTTGCCCTGGAAGCTGCCGCTCTCCAGCAGCGCGCGCTGGAGCTCTCGCCGCGCGCGAGGTCCGGTCGGGCCGGCTCCTGCGCCGAGGCGGCCCCACCCCACCCAAGGGCGAGCACGAGCAGGGAGAGCAGGCGTACAAGGCAGACCATGACGTGTTCCTCAGCGCGGGGGAGGCGAAGCTGGGGGCCTCGCGGCGAGCCTATCCATGCTGGGCGTCGTTTCGAAATGAGAAACAGCTTCTCTCCCACTGTCTTCTCTGCCGTTATGATGGGTGGCATGCTGCGGGCAGGTTCGCCCTGCTCCCTGGGTCGGAGGTCATGATGATCCGCGTCTCCCCTGCCGCTCTCCTGAGTCTGCTCGGGGGCCTGTGCCAGCCCGGCTGCGCGCTGTCGCCGAGCGAGGACTTCAAGGGACTGGAGGACGCAGACGGGGACGGCCACAACCTGGCCGAGGACTGTGGGCCTGAAGATCGTGGCGTTCATCCCGGGGCGTTGGAGGTCGAGTATGACGGCCTGGACAACGACTGCGCCCCCTCCACACGCGACAGTGATCTGGACGGGGACGGACAGTCCACACCCTTAAATTGCAAGGATAGTAACGCTTCTATGTACGAAGGCGCCGATGAGGCTCTGTACGGATGTGACGGTGTGGACAACGACTGCAGCGGTGAGCCGGACAACGGCGCTGGCCTCGACCACTACCGCGATCTGGACGGGGACGGCTTCGGCGACCTGCGGATCAGCGCCAACGGCGTGGACATCCCCTCGGGCTCGGAGCGCGCCGCCTACCTCCTCCTCTCCCCCTCCTACTGAGGCCCCCATGCTCCTTCTCCTCCTCCTCGCCTGCCGCCCCGACGACAAGACCTCCACCCCCGACACCTCCACCCCCGACTGCCCCGGCGACGACCCCAGCCGCTACTCAGGCGCCGAGGAGATCTGCGGGGACGGCGTGGTGCAGGACTGCGAGGCCACCGCGGCCGAGGCGCAGGCGCTCTGCTCCTGGAGCGGCGAGCGCTCGCTGTCCAGCGCGACCACGAAGATCGTCGGTGAGAAGGAGGAGGATCAGGCAGGCTCCAGTGTGTCCTTCGCGGGCGACGTCAACGGCGACGGTCTTGCGGATCTGACCATCAGCGCGCCGACCGAGAGCTCGGGCGGAGAGCGGGCGGGCGCGGTCTATGTGGTGCTCAGCCCCGCCAGCGGCCCGGCCAGCCTGTCTTCCCCGCAGGGGAAGTTCCTCGGCGCGGAGGTCGAGGGCGAGATCGGCGCCGCCGTGGCCGGCGTCGGAGACGTGGACGCCGACGGCCTCGACGACCTGCTCATCGGCTCGTACCTCCATGAGGCGGGCGGAGAGCGGGCGGGCGCGGCCTGGCTGATCCTGGGCCCCGCGAGCGGAGAGCTCAGCCTGGCCGACGTGGACACGAAGCTCATCGGCGAGCACGAGACCGACCACGCGGGCGGAGCCGTCTCCGGCGCGGGAGACATGGACGCCGACGGGCATGCGGATCTGTTCATCGGGGCTCCCTCCTGGAGCGCTCGTAGAAGGTCGATGGGCGCGGCCTTCGTGGTCCTGGGTCCCGTGAGCGGCGAGCACAGCCTGAGCGAAGCGCATGCGACGCTGTACGGCGACCGGGGGGCGAGCGGCACGGGCGGGGCCGTCTGCTCTGTGGGAGACACCGACGGCGACGGTCAGGGCGACCTGGCCATCGGCGCGCCAGGCGTGGAGCTGGACGGCCGCAACGCTGGCGCCGTCTATCTGGTCCTGGGCCCCGTGAGCGGCGAGTTTGACCTGGCGGACGCCGACGCCATGCTCACCAGCGAGATGATCGAGACCGGGACAGGCAACATCCTCTCCGGCGGCGGGGACGTGAACGCCGATGGCCTCGACGATCTGCTCATCGGCTCCCCGACCCTGGGGGCGGGGGGCTCCTATGTGGGCGCAGCTTACCTGCTCTACGGCCCTGTGAGCGGCGAAGCCAGCCTCAGCGCCGCCGACGCGAAGGTCGCAGGCGCCTTGGACCACGCCTGCGCGGGGGATTCCGTCTCCCTGGAGGGGGACACCAACGCCGACGGTCACGCGGATCTGTTCATCGGTGGCTGGCAGGACGAGTCCAGCGAGAGTCGGGCCGGCGCGGCCTGGCTGTTCCTGGGGCCCGTGACCGGCGCACACGACGTCGAGGAGGCCGACCTGACGCTCACGGGCGAGGCGAGCTACGACCACGCCGGCGGCTCGGTCTCCCTGGCCGGCGACGCCGACGCCGACGGTCTGGCCGATCTGCTCGTCGGCGCGAGAGGCCACGACGGAGGCGGAGAGGACGCTGGCGCCATCTACCTCCTCCTGTCCCCCTCCTACTGAGGCCCCCCATGTTCCTCCCCCTCTTCCCCCTCCCCCTCCTCCTCCCCCTCACCCTCGCCGCCGAGCGCGACCTCGACCGCTCTCCTGCCCCCACCCCCCTCCACCAGGGACGGGCCGCCGCGCTGATCATCGGGGTCGAGGCCTACAAGAGCGTCTCGCCGCTCCGCTACGCCGTAGACGACGCGCAGGCCGTGGCGCGCGCGCTCATCGAGAGCGGCAGCTTCGCGCCGGGCGACGTGGTGATGATGACGACGGCGGACACCAACGACCCGCTCTCGCCCACCTACACGCACATCTTTGAGCAGCTCACGGCGCTGCAGGCGCGGCGCGATCTGGACCTGCTGGTGGTCTACTTCTCCGGGCACGGCGGGGCATCGACGGACGGGAAGATCAAGGAGAACTACCTCTTTCCTCTGGATGTCTCGCCTACGGTGCTGGAGCAGACCGGCGTGCCGATGACCGAGGTGCTGCACCTGGTCGAGCAGGTCCCCGCCACCGCCCGGCTGGTGCTGGTAGACGCCTGCCGTGACCAGAGCAAGAGCCTGGAGGGCAGCGGCGGCTTCGTCCCCATGGGTCGGCAGTACGATCTGCAGGGCACGGTGACGGTCTTCGCCACCCCCTTCGACCAGACCGCGCAGGAGGTAGACAGCCTGGGGCACGGGGCGTTCACGGCGTTCGCGGTGGAGGCGCTGGAGGGGAGCGCCGACGGAACGCTGCCCGGCCAGCCCGCCGACGGCGTCGTGAGCCTCGACGAGCTCTACCAGTACACGCGCCAGCGCCTGGCCACCGTGCCCCGGGTGGGCGGCCCGCAGGTGCCCGTGCGCGCGGGCGAGGTCCAGGGAGGCGATCTGGCCATCGTGCAGGTCCCCCGCCAGGAGCAGGCCCGCTGCCCAGCCACCGGGGACTCGCTGAATCAGGCCCAGGAGGACGCGCTGCGCCTCTGCGCCGCTCAGGATCCCTCGCGCTTCACCGCGGCCGCCACCCGGGCCCGCGCCTCGCTGGACTGCCTGAGCCAACCGCTCTCGCCTCGCCAGGATCTGCGGGATCATCAGATCGGGGCGCTCTACGCGGCCTCTGTGCATGACGAGCTTGGCGCCGCTCGGGAGTGGCGGGCCGCCACCTGGACCGCGCAGGAGGCGGGCCTGTCCCTGGAGCTGCCCCAGGGCTGTGGGCTGCCCGAGCCCATCCGCGCCCAGGCCGAGCGCCTGGGGGTGGGCCTGGTGCCGACGCCCCGCGCGCCACCCGAGGGCGCGGTCACGGTGGGCGGGCTCGAGCGCGCGCGCATGCCGAGCCCCCTGCCGCTCACGCTGCAGGTGGACTGGGGCTACGGCGTGGCGGACCTGCCCACACGCTGGGACGGCGAGGGCCAGGCGCCGGTGCTCTCGGACGCCGTGCGGCCCCCCATCGCCGGGGAGCGCGCTCGGGGGCTGCGTCTCGCGCTGGGCGCTGGAGGCGCAGCGGCGGTGAGCGGAGGGCTCTGGGCGCTGAGCGCGCTGGCGGAGCGGGCCTATGTGGAGACAGGGGAGTGCATCGCGGCCGGGGAGACCTGTGGGGAGACGACCTGGGATCCGGAGATGGCCCGGGAGAAGGGCGTCACCGAGGAGCGCCGACTGCGGTGGACCACCAACGCGCTGGGCGCGGGGGCGGTGGTGACAGGTGGCGTGTCGGTGGGGCTGGGGGTAGTGGCTTGGAGGATGGTATGGTGATGCGCAAGATCGGCGATCAGAACAACCGTAGGTGGATTCTCGCGATAGGGCTGGCGTGGGTGCAGGGAGGGTGCGTCGTCGGCCAGGTGGAGTTGGAGGTGTTCCTGGACGGGGATGGGGATGGAGTGGGATTGGAGGACGATTGTGATCCGCAGGATCCTGAGGTGGGCTCGGGGCGAACATGGTATCTGGACCAGGACGGAGATGGTTTCGGCGATGCCGGCCAGGAGACCTCGGCTGGCTGCGAGGGACCTGCGCTTCACGTTGCGCAGAGCGGGGATTGCGATGACACGAACACCACGCAATATCCAGGAGCGACAGAGATCTGTGACGATCAAATTGTTCAGAATTGCACAGGAACCGAGTGGGATGCTCAGATGGAGTGCCTCCAGCATGGGGAGGGAAGCCTGAACGACGCCGACGCGACACTCACAGGCGAGGAGAACGACCACGCAGGATCGCAGATCTCGACGGGGGGCGACCTGAATGGCGATACAGTCGAAGACATGCTAGTAGCCGCGCCAGGGTTGGGAGTCGGGCGCCATGACCGAGGAGTCGTCTACGTGGTATTTGGTCTAGTAAGCGGACAACATACCCTGTCGGAAGCAACCGCGAAGATTCTGGCTGAGGACAGGGGCGATGGTGCTGCTTGTTCCATTTCGGGAGGGTCAGATGTAAGTGGTGATAGCCTCGCGGACATTATCATCGGAGCCACCAGTCAGGATGCTGGCGGCAGCGAAGCAGGCGCGGTCTACCTGGTCCTGGGCCCGGTTACTGACGAGCTCAGCCTCTCGGAGGCCGACGCGAAGTTCGTTGGTGAGGCCCCTTTGGATATTGTTGGCGTGTCCGTCTCCATGGCGGGTGACGTGGACGGAGATGGCTACGCCGATATGCTGGCAGGCGCACCATACCTGAATGAGATCGGCACATTTGCCGGCGCGGTCTATCTGATGTCTGGACCGAGCGAGGGAGATCGGACTCTGTCAGAGGCCAACGCCAAACTCCTCGGTGAAGAAGTGGGAGACTATGCAGGGTGGGCTGTGTCAACAGCGAGCGATGTGAATGGTGACGGACTCGCAGACCTGCTCATCGGCGCTCCTACAGCCTCTTCCCTCTCGGATGATGCGGGTTCAGCGTATCTACTTTTGGGGCCAGTATCTGGACAGCAGAGTCTTCAAGACGCGGACGCGAAGCTGATAGGCGAAGAGGAAGGTGACGATGCAGGTACATCTGTATCTACTGCCGGCGATGTGAACGGGGATGGACTCGCAGACCTGCTCATCGGCGCACCAGGTTCTTACACCGGTGGTGCTTCAGCGGGCGCCACCTACGTGGTGCTCACTCCAATCAGTGGCCAACACTATTTTTCGGGTTCCGAAGCGAAGCTGATCGGCGACGAGGGTCTAGACTATGCAGGCCAATCGGTCTCAACGGCAGGCGATGTGAATGGAGACAGCTTATCAGACCTCCTCGTCGGAGCCCCCCAGCCACACAACGATGGCGATGCTGGAATTGTGTACATAGTCCCCAGCCCAGTCATCGGCGTAAACTCACTCTCTGATGTAGGGGCGAAGCTCGTAGGAAACGTGCCAGGTGGTCAAGCGGGAGGTGCTGTGTCGGCTGCAGGAGATGTCAACAACGATGGGCTTGCAGACATCCTTATTGGCGCCCCAGAGGCCGGCGACAACGCCGGCGCTGCCTATCTCCTCCTCTCACACAACTTCTAAGGCGCTCATGCCCCTCCCCACAGACCTGTCTACCCTCAGCGCTGATCATCCTCCCCACCGCGCCGCCACCAAGGAGCGTGGCGCAAACCGCCAAGACGCCAAGGCCGCCAAGGAGGGCGTCCTCTTGGCGACCTTGGCGTCTTGGCGGTTCGCTCTCCTTCGGGGCAACGAAGGGATGGAGAGGATGACCGAGAAGAGGTGCAGGTCTGGGTGGATCATGACGCTGACTGTGGTGAGTATTACATCCGCCTGCACCACCGACAAAGCCGAGGCTGTGAGGCCCCTGGACGAGGACGGAGACAGCGTACCCCTGGAGGAAGACTGCGACCCGACCGACGCCGACGTTGGCTCAACCACCCCCTGGTATCTCGACCAGGACGGGGACGGATACGGCGACGCTGAGGTGGAGATCGAGCCGACCTGCTACGGTCCCGAGGGCTACGCGAACATCGCTGGAGACTGCGACGACACCGACCCGACCCGCTACCCAGGAGCGCCGGAGGTCTGCGACGACGGGATCGTTCAGGACTGCGACGGCACGGAAGCGACGGCGTATGATCTCTGTCAGTGGGTCGGAGAAGTGCAACTCGTCGACGCCGACATACGACTCGTCGGTGCCGAGACGGGCGATGAGGCCGGCTGGTGCGTCTCTGCTGCCGGTGACATCGACGGTGATGGGCGCGTCGATCTGCTCGTCGGCGCTCGACACCCTGACGCGGGCGGCTCCTTCGCCGGCGCCGCCTACCTCGTGCTGGGGCCAGCGAGCGGAGACCTGGACATTACGCTGGTCGACGCTCGGCTGACAGGCGAGGAACACCTCGACCTCGCCGGCCGCGCTGTCGCCGCAGTTGGGGACGTGAACGGCGACGGCTGGGCCGATCTGCTCGTAGGAGCGTCACAGGTTGACGCGGCGGAGTCCGACTCGGGGGCGGCCTACCTGGTCCTGGGACCTGTGACGGGAGACCTGAACCTGGGTGACGCCGACGCTCGGCTGCTTGGGGAGCTGGGTGACGCCTGGGCGGGCGACACCGTCTCCACGGCCGGGGACGTGAACGGCGACGAGCGGGCGGACCTGCTCGTCGGCGCCCCGAGCTACACCCCCAGCGATGAGTATGCCGGCTCGACCTACCTGATCCTGGGGCCCGTGACAGGGAGCCTCGACCTGGCGCACGCAGACGCGAAATTCCTTGGCGAAGCCTACGACAACGCTGGTTCTTCAATATCTTCCCTCGGCGACGTCAACGCCGACGGCCTCTCCAACCTCCTCATCGGCGCCCCCGGCCACGAATCCGACGCCGGCGCCGCCTACCTCCTCCTCTCCCACTCATACTAATAACACTAGCACAGAGCCCTCCCATGCCCCCCCTCCCCGAGCTCCTCCGCGCCTACATCCTGCTCCACCACCCCGCTCGCCCGGTCTTCCAGGAGATCCACGCCGGCTGCCAGCAGCTGCTCCGCCGCATGCCGGAGAGCTGGTACGCCCTGGCCCAGCGCTCCGAGGAGTCGGTGCTCTCGCTGGCCGACGAGGTCTTCTTCGTCTGCGACCGCGTGCAGAAGTCGCGCTTCCCGCACCAGGGGCGCGTGCCCTTCCGCGGATATGTGGAGGACGACCTGGACACCCGCATGATCCGCCACCACACGTTCTTCGCGCACCTGAGCATCGCCCGCGAGGTGATCCGCCTGGACCGCGCCTGGCTGTGCGCGCGCGACCCCCACGAGGCCGCCCGCGCCCGGCTCTATCGCGAGGTGGGCCAGGCCCTCCAGGAGCTCGCCGATCCCCAGCTCCCGCCGCGCGATCCAGGCAGCCCGCTCCCGCCCCCACGCCCGGGGACGAACACCCGCTGGGCCCTGCGCGAGGCGCCACGCCTGCGCGCGCTGGCCCGCCCGGAGCAGGTGCGCGCCCGCCTGGGAGCGGTGGCGGACCAGGGGACCGCGGTCCTGGTGCGCGAGGCCCTGCTGCTCCTGGGGCCCGCGACGCAGGGGCAGATCTCCGACCTGCTGGCGGAGATTCTGCCTCCTCCCCCTCCGCCGCCTGGGCAGAACCGCGGAGGCTTCGAGCGCTCGGACGACCCGGACCAGCCGCCCGAGCCCATCCCCATCCAGGAGGACGACGATCCGCTCGACCGCATGGCCGTGCGCGAGGCGGTCCTGCGCTGCTACCAGAGCTTGAAGGACGAGGACCGAGACCTCCTGGAGCGCCTGGCCAGGGGCCAGCGTTACGAGCAGATCGTGGCCGAGGTCCCCCGCTTCCGCGACCCCAGCGCCGTGAGCCGCGCGCTCGGCACTATCAACCGTGAGATGAAGGAGGCGCTGGCGGCACGCTTCGGCCGCGCGCCGGAGAAGGGCTGGGGTCAGAAGCAGCTCACCGAGCTCATCCTGGCCGTCCTGCTGCTCGCCATGCCCGGACAGGTGGAGGTGCTCCCATGACCCGCGACGAATTCGAGGCGTTGATCGAGGGCTCCACCGAGCCCGGGGAAGATCTGGACCTGGTGGTGGCGCTCTCGCGCCTGGGCCGCGCGCGCCGACCGGCGCTGGAGCTGGTCAGCGAGCTGGCCACCCTCGAGGAGGATCTGGAGGATCCGGGCGCCGACGAGGACGTGTGGCGCCTGGCCGCCGCGGATCGTCCCCGGAGGCCGCTGCCCGTGCGCTACGAGGGCGGCGGCTGCGCCGTGGAGCTGCGCGCCGGCCTGGGCGGGCTGCCCGCCCTGCTCCTGGTGGTGGGTCCACCTGGGCTGGAGGTCGAGCTCGAGGGGGAGCGAGCCCTCTTGGAGCTGGAGCAGCCGGTGCTCGTGCCCTGGGTGGACGAGGCGCCGGATGAGCTCCTCGCCCATGCGTCCGGGCAGCGCTTCACGCTAAGGCCCGTCTGAACCCTCCCCCGGTCCCCTGGAGAGCGGGAAGAGATGCAGGTAGATCTGGTAGACCACGTCGCGGTCCCCCTCCAGCCCGGAGAGGAAGCGCGCGACCTCCTCCTGGAGGTGCAGCAGCAGGCGATCGAAGTCCGCGATCCGCGCGGACGGGATCGCCACCGTCAGCGCGCCCAGGCGCTGGCGGCGCTGGGCCGCGAGCCGCTCGGGGCCGAAGAGCTCGGCCATGGCCCGCGCTGCGGCCTCGCTCACGGAGGGGTAGTAGCGCTGGACGGCGTGCGCCGGGACGCGGGCGTCGGTGCGGAAGACGGGGGCCAGGACCCCTTGCTCGGTCAAGACCTCCGCCCCGCGGAGCGCCTGGAGCGCGTCCTCGATCTCCACCGAGGTGGCGGGGAGGCGCAGGCGGGAGGCGATCCAGCTCGGGTCCGCCCGGAAGTCCGGCGCGCGAGCCAGCTCCAGCACGGCGCAGCTCAGCAGAGAGCCCAGGATCTCCTCCGCCCTCCCGGCGATGGGGTGCGCCCGCGCCTGCTCGCGCAGCGCCCGCAGCCGGGCCAGGGTCGCCGCCCGCTCCTCGAGCGCCTCCTGATGCGCCCGCTCGGCCGCGACCAGCGCGCTCTTGTGACGCTTCGGCTCCCGCACGCGGGCGGAGGGCGCCGCGCGCGGCTTCGCCCCTCGCTCCCGCTCCGACCCCAGGCGCTCCGCGCTCTTCTTCACCTGGAGCTCCGCGGCCTCCAGCTCCACGAGCCCGCCGAGGTAGCGCGCCTCCAGGGAGCCCGGCTCGATCTCCAGGGGCGTGAGGAAGCTGTTGAGCAGCGCGGGCGTGAGGCGGCGGTCGTGCTCCAGGATCTGGATGAGGGTGCCGACGTTGCTCACCCCCGCCAGCTCGTGGAAGGCTCGGTGGGTGAGCGGGATGCGGCGCTCCTGTTTGCGCAGCTCGTTCTCCGCCTTGAACCAGTCGCTCAGGTAGGCGCGATAATCCAGATATTCGAAGAGGTCCGGCGTCATCCAGTTCTTCTCCGCGGCTGCGGAGGAGTAGATAACGCAGGACCTCCGAGGAGTCGTGGTCGCGGGCCGCGGACGCGGACCTACCAGGCGCTCTCCGTCGAGAGCTCAGCCGAGAGCGCGGCATGCAGCGGGTGGCCGGGCCCGATGTCCACAGGCAGGTTGGGGTTCACCCCGAGCTCCGAGAGCCAACCCGGGGCGAACAGCTCGAGCGGGGGCGCGGGGAGCCCGGGCGCGAGCGTAACCGGCGCGGACACGTCGAAGACCACCTCCTCCGCCTCGATCTCCAGGTCCAGTGGCTGGCCCTGGCTGGTCTGGCCCCAGACGACCAGGACCACCTCCTCCAGCGTGAGCCCGCACCAGGAGCCGGCGGGCAGCGGGAGGGCGGCCCCCAGGGCCACCGAGGAGGGCCCGAGGACGAGCGGGGACCCGCCGCCGCAGGGCTGGAGCCGGGCGGTCTCGAAGCTCAGCTCGCCCTGGGTGGGGCCGAGGATGGGATCGCCGGAGAGGCCGACGGGGGTGCCGACCCAGATCATGGCGTGGACGGGGAGGCCGAGCAGCGCGCAGGCGGCGCAGAGCAGGATCACGACGACGGGGGGCAGGGACATGGCCAGCTTCCTCCATGAGGGCGCCGTGTGTGCAGCCGGGTCCCGGCCGGTGGCTCCCTCTGCGAGGACCAGGAGGAGCGCTCAAACGAGAACTTGCAGAGGCGCAGGAGGAAATTCGTGGAGCGCCTGATAAATCTCATCCGAGCTTCACTCTCGTTGACCTCCAGCGCGCCGCAGGGCGGTCCCCAGAGCGGCGCCATGCGGGACGCCCTGGTCCGCGAGCTCCCCGAGCCGACGCGCCTGGACCCCCTGATCGCCGAGCAGGCCGCCCTGGCCCTGGAGCGCCTCGGCGCGGTGGACGCGACCCTGATCCGCCAGCTCCGCGCGCGCGCGACGGGCGGATCGCGCGCCTCGGCGCGGGTGCCCGCCCTGACGGTGGATCGCGCCGGGGTGGGCGTGACCTGCGAGCTGACCCTGGACCTCTGCCCCGGGAGCCAGGGGGCGTGGACGCTGCAGGAGCACGCCGTGGACAGCCAGCACGCGGCGCTGATGGCGGTCAACGCCGCGCTGCGCGGGGAGAGCGGGCACTGGAGCTGCCGCTGGCAGGTAGAGGCGCGGGACGGTTCTCTGGTTGCCCTGGAGGGCATGTCCATCGGGCTGGCCGCGGCGGCGGCGACCCGCTGCGCGCGGGAGCGGCGCGTGATCTCGGGCTGGGGGCTCACCGGCCGGGTGGACCCCGACGGCCGCGTGCGGGGCGTCCATGCGCTGAAGGCCAAGCTGAGCGCGGCCTCGGAGGCGGGCCTGCGCGGCGTGGTCGCGCCCCGCGAGGACATCGGGCGCCTCCTGGGCCCGCCCGTGGCCCCGGACCTGGAGCTGGTGGGGGTAGACAACCTCGAGGAGCTCTGGGCCTGGCTGGACAGGGTCGCGCCAGCGCCGCCGCCGGAGCCCCCGCCGGAGCCCCCAGCCCCTCCCCCTCGCCGAGGATGGCTGGTCGCGGGGCTCGCGGCGCTCGTCCTGCTCGCGGCGGCCTGGGTGACGTCGAGCCTGCCACACACAACACAAACAAACAAAACAATACAACCCTCCCTCCAAGACCCCACCACACTACAAGTGTGCCTGGAGACGCAGTCCGGCCTCGCCGACCTGCGCGAGCCCCAGCCGATGGGGTCGAGCCTCACGCTGGCGCTCCAGGCCAGCCGGGACGGCGTCGCCTGGCTCTACGCGCGGAGCCAGCAGGGGCGTTGGGTCCGCCTGTCCCCGGTGCGCGGCGACTCCGCGACGGTCGTGGCGGGCCAGCGCGCCCGACTGCCGCCGACCAACCCCACCGTCCTCGGCGCGGAGACTGCAGGCGACCGGATGGCCCTGGTCTGGTCGCCGGGCGCGGGAGGTGATCCCGACCCCCTGGTCAACGGGATCGCCACGCCCTCCGCGGCGCTCCTGGAGGCCGCGCTGCCGGGGGCCGCGCGCTGGCACCGGCAGACCTACGCCAAGGACCGACCCTGTCTGCACGCGACGATCGCCGCCAGCGACGCCGCGATGCTCGAGATCCCGATCGACGTGGAGAGACCATGAGAGACCTTCGCCTACCCTCCCCAGCGCGCACCGTCCCCGCCATGGCGGCGCTCTGCGCGCTGCTCGCGGACAACACCGCGCGCGCGTCCACCAAGAACATCATCCCGACCGCCGACGCCCAGGCGATGGCCACCCAGACCCTCTCCCTCGCGGCGGGCGAGGGGGCGAGCGCCCGGGGTCTGCACGAGGCCCTGAGGCGGATCCCGGACGCGGGCGCGCGGTCCCTTTACGCGCCGGCCGACGCATCGACCATGAGAGCCCAGGTGGAGGCGCTGCTGGCGCGCTCGAGCGAGCAGGAGCTGGTCGTGCTGACCCTCTCGGCGCCCGCGCGCGCCGTGGGCGACCGGGTGGAGCTGCTGGGATCGGACGGGCAGGTGGCCTTCGACCTCGCCTGGCTGAGGCGATCCCTGAGCGCCTCAGACGCGGGCTTTGCCCTGATCCTTCTGGAGCTCGACTGGGCCGCTCCCCCTACCCTCTCCCAGCGCGATCAGGTGCTCCAGCTCTCGGACGTGCGCCCGGACATCCTGGTCCTCGACGGCCTCGCGCTCGCCCGACCCAGCGCCCGCTGCCCCGGCCAGCCCCGGGGCTCCTGCGCGCTGGCCTCGGCCCTCTCCCCCAGCGCGGATCGCAGCGGTGACGGGGCCCTCCAGGGAGACGAGCTGATCGCCGCGACGCGGGCCTGGCTCTCCGCCGACGGTGGGAGCAGAGAGGATCTCCGTGCCTCGGGCATGTTGAGCGCGCTGTGGCAGGTCAAACCAGGGGTGGAGAAGCTGGCCTCCAACACGAGGCCCTCCCGCGCCTCCCGGAACGGGCCCGCCGCCGCGGCCCCCAGCCCCGAGCCCCCACCTCCCCCGACTGCCCCGGTCCCGGTCGAGCTCTGCCTGCGGGCCAACGACCAGCCCGTCGCCCTGGACCACGTCTTCCGCGACGGCGACGCGCTCGGGCTCACCCTCCGCGTCCCGGAGTCCGGCTACCTGGCGCTGGGCAGCCGCGGAGCCAGCGGGGAGATCGTGGAGCTCTACCCCGACGCGCGCGCGGGCGAGGACGGGCGGGTGACCGGCGGCGTGACCACGCTCCTCCCCCCCCGCGGCTCAGCGTCGATGCGCTTCGAGGCCCCCGCGGGGACCGAGCGCCTGACCCTGGCCTGGTCCCCGGAGGGTCCACCGACGAAGGAGGTGGAGCAGGCGCTGAAGCAGAGCCCGGGCGCGCCCTCTCCCGCCGCTCCCTCTCCCGCCGCGCCCTCTCCCGTCGAGAGCTCTCCCGGCTCGCGGGTGGAGGTGGTGCAGCGCGACGGGCGCACCAAGGACATCCGGCGCGACAGCCTGCGCGCGGAGGAGGCGTCGGGCTGCGGCCTGCTCCAGGCCACCGGCACGGATGACCTCTGGATCCTGGAGCTGACCCTTCAGCACTCGGGCGAGCCCTGAAGCTCCGTGCTTCAGGTGTAGAAACGGCGTAAAGCTTTCTACTTCCTTATTTATCCCGATCCTGGGTCTCGCGCGAGCCACCTGGGCCACCTTGCGACCATGGCCCGTGGCGCCCTATGAGGGTCCTATCGACGCGAGGCGAACATGTACCGTGTACTGTGGACTCTGCCCCTCTGGTTGAACGCCTGTTATGACCCTCTCTACGGTGAGCCCCTGGACGCCGGGACAGAGGAGACCGGGGGCGGAGCAGAGCCCGCGCTGCCCGCCGAGGTCGAGGAGATCTTCACGCGGACCTGCAGTGGATCGAGCTGCCACCTCGGCGGCTCCTCCAGCCCCGAGCTGGACAGTCACGCCTCCGTGGTGGACGCGCCCTCCAGCGTAGACGGTCTGGACTACGTCGAGCCCGGCGACGTTGACGCGAGCTACCTCTACGCCAAGCTCACGGGCAGGCAGCGCGAGGTGGGCGGCGGCGGGAACGACATGCCTTATAACGCCGATCCTCTCAGCGAGGACGATCTGCTCACCCTCTCCACCTGGATCACGGACGGCGCCCCTCCCGCGGAGTGAGGCGCACAGGAGTCAGCCCATGTTGAGCGTACACCTTGGACTCGCCTTGCTGAGCACGGGGCAGGCGCTGGCCGTGGTCGATGAAGACTGCGACCAGCTCGGGAAGCCCGCCGACTACGACGATCAGGTTCAACGCGACTTTCTGTCCAACTACGTCGCCCTGGCCACCACCCTCTCTCCCGTCCACGCCCCCGTGCCCCACCGCGCTGGCCACGGCGCCGTCGGCGTGGAGCTCGCCGGGATCCCGCCCCTGGGCTGCGGCCAGCGCATGGTGGAGGAGTGGAGCAAGACCGAGGACACCAACAAGACGCCCGTGGTGCCCCGTCCGCGGGCCACCTTCGCCTTTCAGCCCATCGGCGGCGTGGTCTTCCCCTACGCCGGGCTCGCGCTGGTGCCGCCCGTGAACATCGGCGGGACGCGCACCCTGCTGGCCTCGGTCGAGCTGGGAGCGGGTCTGTACGCGGGCCAGCACCTGCAGCTGGGGGCGCGCGGCCACGGGACCCTCCAGCGGACGCTGGGGAACGTGGCCACCGCCTTCGTGGAGGGAGACGAGGAGGTGGACGATCTGTACGTGGCCTCCTCCCTCGGGCTGGATCTGCACCTCGGCTGGGAGCTGGAGAGCGAGGAGGGGGGACCGCAGCTCACCCCCTATGTGTCGGTCGGGCTGGTGGACGTCTCCACCTTCTTCTGGATCGGCGATGGCGCCGGGAACGTCCCCAACAACCTCCACCCCTACCTGGGCCCCGCGGCCTCCCTGGGTGTCGACGCGCTGCTGAGGGGCCGGCTGCGGCTGGGAGGGGAGCTCTACGCCGCGCCGGGCGGACACTCCCTGCCCGATCCCTCGGAGCCCACCGTCGAGGAGGGCGCCTTTCACCGCTACGGCCACCTGTACACAGCTCGCCTGCGCGCGGCCCTCGAGCTTTGAGCCCATCCATTGCATCACGGGAGACGACATGAACAAACGTAAGCTGGTCTTGCTGTCCCTGCTCCTCGCGACGCCCCTCCTGCCGGGCTGCCCCGACTGCTACAGCGAACAGAACCCCGGGAGCTGCACGCTCGTCGAGGACGAACCGACGACAGGAGAGGGAGAGGGCGAAGGCGAAGGCGAAGGCGAAGGCGAAGGAGGCATCTCCGAGTGCCCCGACGAGCCGACGCGCGCGCGGGCCGAGGCGGCGCTCACGGTGTTGGAGAGCTACTGCTACCGCTGCCACGGGCAGGCCGGCACCATCGAGGGCGGCTTCAACTACGTCCTGGAGCCCGGACGGATGATCGAGCAGGGCAAGATCGACCTGAGCGACCCGGAGGGCTCGCGGATCTACGACCGGATGCTCTACGGCGAGATGCCCCCGCGCGGAGAGGAGCCGCGGCCGGGTGACGAGGAGATCGCGTCGATCCTGACCTGGATCGCGGAGGGCGCCTGCGATCCCTCCGCGGCGGAGGAGCGGGAGTTCATCGACAACAAGACCGTCTTCGAGGCCTTGCGGGACGACCTGGCGGGCCAGACCACCAGCGAGCGGCAGTACATCCGTTACATCTCCTTCGTGCATCTGTACAACGCGGGCGTCTCCGCCGACGAGCTGGAGAGCTACCGGGTCGGGCTGAACAAGCTCATCAACAGCCTCTCGCGCAACGGAGACATCCCCGAGCTGGTGGGCGTGAGCGGCTACGAGTCCGTGCTCTTCCGCATCAACCTCGAGGAGTACAACTGGGACGCCAGCAGCCGCCTGGGCGTCGTGGACGGTTGGGAGCAGCTCGTCAAGCGCAACCCCTACGCCTTCCAATACGACGACGAGAACTTCGAGTACCTGCAGGAGAACGCCCGCACGCGCACCCCCATCCTCAACGGGGACTGGCTGGTCTTCGCCGCCTCCGTCTCCCCGCTCTATGAGGAGGTGCTGGAGCTCCCGGACACCGTGGACGAGTTCCTGGACCAGTTCGGGCTCCCGGACCTGGCCGAGAGCGTGCGCAAGCTCAACGCCAGCCGCGCCGGCTTCTACCAGTCCGGCGTCTCGCTGAACAACCGGATCATCGAGCGTCATGGCACAGACGACGGCTACTGCTGGGTCAGCTACGACTTCGGGAGCTCGACCGGCGACAAGAACATCTTCGCCCACCCGCTCAACGACGACGCGCTCTTCCTGGGCGCCGACGGCGAGGACTTCCTGGAGGAGGACGGCTTCCAGCCGGACGGCGGGGAGATGTTCTGCTCGCTGCCCAACGGTCTGCAGGTGTACTACCTGGCCGACGCCGCGGGGAACTACCTCTCCGAGGGCCCCATCAACGTCGTCAGCGATCCCAACAACGACGAGGAGGGCTACGTCGTCCAGAACGGTCGGAGCTGCATGAACTGCCACTACAATGGGACCATCCCAAAAGACGACGAGGTGGCGGACTTCATCCGGGAGACCGAGTACTTCGCGTTCAGCTCCGACCAGCTCCACGCCATCGGCGAGCTCTACGACGCGGACGAGACCTCGGACTGGCTGACCGAGGACGAAGAGTACTTCCTGGCTGCGGTGGACCGGACCGAGGTCCCCCGTGTCTACGAGACCGAGCCCATCTTCGCGCTCAGCCGCGCCTTCTCCCAGCCGCTCACCGAGGAGCGAGTGATGGCCGAGCTGGGCCTGGACCCCGACAAGAAGGACCTCGACGATCTCCTCAGCGAGCCCGCAGCGGTCGCCGCTGGCCTGAAGGACGACATCAACCAGATCTTCGGCGCGGCGGCCACGGTCGACCGCGAGGCCTTCCTGCCGCTGGTGCAGCGCCTGCTCTGCGTGGCCAACAATCAGGACCTGGAGACCTGCCCCGACACGACCGACGACTGCAGCAGCCCCGACTTCGACCTGGACGGCGACGGCGCGCTGGACGTCTTCGGTCTCCCCTGCCCCGACGGGTTCGCCTGCCTGGAGGACGTGGAGAGCTTCGGGGAGGACGCTGGGGCCTGCGTGGCAGAGTGATGGCGTGATCGGCACGTGGTGCTCGACCGCGCGTCGAAACAGGGTGCCATCACGAGCGGGGGCGCGTTAGAAAACCGCGCTTCGCTCGTGATGACGGGGAGGTAGCGACAGCCGTCGGGCGTTGCCGTGCCAATCAATACACGAACCCCTAGAATCGCCCGACTGTGAGCTATCGACCAGCAAGAATGCGCCAAGGCGCGACCGGGGGTCGCATCTTGCCGACCGGGTCGCCCAGGTGACCCGCCCGAGATAGCACCTTCGTGGTCAGGTCTCCACAAGGCTTCGTGGGAGCGTGCAGTGCTTCAGGTGTTTCTCCTTCTCTCGTGCGTCGCGCTCCCCAGGCTGCCGATCCCGACCAGACCTCCGACCCCCTCGAGAAAGGACATCGCGCGTCCCGATCTCGTCGCGTCCCCTGCCACGGCCTCCCCGAAGACGCAGTGCCCCCGCACCATCGTCATCTCCATCGGCGTGAACGACTTTCCACGAATCGGAGCACGTTTCCACCTTGACTACCCTGAGAACGACGCTCGGTCGTTCATGTCTGTGCTCCTGTCAGGGAGCCCGTGTAGGATAGCAGAGGGAGACAGCGTTCTGCTCCTCGGGGCTGACGCTACCCTCACTCAGGTAGTACAAGCTCTCGACATGGCGCTCTCCGACACATCAAGCGCCGAGCGGGTCATCCTGTTCGCCTCGACTCATGGCTACGCGGACACGAAGCACAGCGATCTGGTCCTCTCAGACTCCTACTTCTCTGGAAAGGTCCTCAAGAATTCTCTCCCTCTCGCGGAGATCGAGGACCGAATCCGCGAGAGCTCGGTTCGCGAGGTGATCACGCTGATCGACGCCTGCCACTCCGGCGCAGTCGGTCAGACGTTCTACTCAGGAGGCGAGCTGCCCCCCCTGCGTGATGGGGAGCCAGAGATGCAGCAGGTCTTCTTCCAGAGCTCCTCGAGCTTCACACAGTCCAGTGAAGAGGAGGTTGGACCTTGTGGAGGGCATGGGGTCTACACCTGCGCGCTCCTTAAGGCCATGGAGGGTGCAGCCGACCAGAACGGCGATGGAGGCGTCACGCTGGGCGAGCTTCAAAGCTGGATCCCCACCTGGGTGTGGCGTCGAACACAACAACGGCAGAGCCCGCAAACGCTCGGTCGTTTCTCGCATGACCTCGTGTTCACGCTTGATGCCATCAGCCCCACCTTCTGGATACGGCAGGGGGAGGCCGTACCTGACCAGGACGCAGGGTTTGTGTCTGCGGTCAGCGGTGGGGCGGAAGTGTGGATGGTAGATGCCCGCGGAAGGTCCATCGCGCTCGGGAAGGTCCACGCCGGGACATATCGGATCATGGCGCGCTTCGAAAGCGGAGTTCTAGGCAGCTACCCCCTTGAGGTTCTCCCCCGCGACAGCGTGACGATCCACTGCGATGCGCGGGCGATGTCCTGCACACTCGACAAATAGAGCAGACTACACACCACTCAGGAGATAGAAATGCGCAGCTCCGCATCCGCGAACTCTCGTGGCAGGTCGAACCCCATCAAGAATGTGGCGAATCTCATCCTGGTCGGGATGTTGTGTCTATCGTCACTTGGATGCATGTCCAAGAAGTCCTACATCGAACACGCCGTCCTCGTGAGTGGTGGCTTGAACCTCTACGAGGACAAGATCGACATCGTCGTGCGACGCAACACGTTCGCGATGTCTCCCAGTATCGCACCTATCTTCGGGTGGACCAGCCCGACAGGGAGTCCAACCTCGGAGGAGCTGGCCGTCCTGCACCTCTGTGAGGTGATCTCGCCGGTCATCGCCAACAGGCTCGCATCAAATGGTACCCGATGCCGGAACGACCTCGATCCATTCGTCAACTATCGCGCTGCCATAGGCGCTCAGAGTGGATTCACCGTGCAGGCCTGGCCCATGCCAGACCCGGGCATCTGGGGCGCTGCTCCTCCTACCTCGGCGGAGCACATCATCATACTCGATCAGGTTGTCCTTGCCGCTTCGCGAGATGAGCGCATCGAGAACGAGATGGGGGTTCAGGTGGCCTACGGTCCGCTTACCCTCTCGACGAAGCGCAAGAGGAGCAACGAGGCTCGGCTCCAGTTGATCATGTACGCGCGTTATGTGGTCTGGAACGTGCGCGATCGGAGGGTAGAAGCCATCGGGCGCACCGAGTCATCCGTCTCGGTACCCATGAGCCAGCGTTGGCATGGCCTCTACTGGCTCGTTCAGCACCTCGGAGTTCAGATTGTAGCATACAGAGGATCCAGGTCGCGCGAGCATACTGGCGATGTCAACCTGTCCTCCGATCGATTCGTGTATGATAACTATACGTATGGTAGATAGTCAGGCGGGGAGATAACGACAGCTGTCGGGCGTTGACGTGCCAACCAATACACGAACCCCTATAATCGCCCGACTGTGAGCTATCGACCAGCAAGAAGGCGCCAAGGCGCGGCAGAAGGTCGCGTCTTGGCGAGGGAGCCAGCGTCACGCGGAGCGTTACCCTTCCTCGGGGTCATGCGCCTCGATCTGCAGCTCGAGGCGGCCAACCAGGAGTGTCGCGCCCACGCGCAGCGCGCGCTCCTCGCCGGGCGCGAGGGGGGAATCGCCCACATAGGTCCCGTTGACGCTGCCGCGATCCGCCAGGGTCAGCCCCGAGGGCCCGACGCGCAGCTCGGCGTGGTCCCGGCTCACCCAGCTCAGGCGCTGCATGCGCTCCTGCTCACGGAGGTCCACCCGGGCCCCCGCGTCCGCGCAGGGGCCCCGGCCAATCCGGGTCAGCCCATATCGAAGCGGGTAGCGCGCGTCTGGTTGCTCTCCGTTGAGGCAACGCAGCCAGTACAGCGGAGGGCCGCGCCCCGCCAGCTCCTCGCGCACCAGCGCCAGCGCCGCCAGCGCGCCCGCCGCGTCCCCGAGCCGCGCGGCCGGGTCGAGCTTGGTGAGCGCGCGCAGCAGCGAGCGCAGAGAGGGCGGGCAGCGGGGGCCGGGGTCGAGCGGGAGGTGGTGCTCCTTCTCCGCGACGACGCGCAGGATCGCGGCCTCGCCGGGCGTGCTGGGCTCGCCGACGTAGGGCAGGCTCCCGACCAGCGACTCGTACAGCAGCGCCCCGAGCGAGAACAGATCCCAACGCGCAGGATCGGGGTGCTCGCTGGAGAGCCACTCTGGCGGCGCGTAGAGCGCGGTCCCAGGCGCGAACCCCTGGCTCGTGAGGCGGGTCCGGCCCTCCTCCAGGGCGATGCCGAAGTCCACCAGCTGGACCTCCCAGGGCGCGTCACCCTCGGGCGCATGTACGAGGATGTTCGCCGGCTTCAGGTCGCGGTGGTAGACGCCGCGCGCGTGCAGGTAGGCCAGGGCGGAGGCCAGGGGCTCGGCGAGCGTGACGACCTCCTCCACCGAGAGCGGGCCGCGCTCATGGATCAGCGCGCGCAGGGTGCGGCCCGGGGCGCGCTCCATGACCAGGCAGGGCGGCTCCTCATCCAACAGGACGTCCAGGAGGCGCACGATGGCTGGATGCGACAGATTCTGCAGCACCCAGGCCTCACGGAGGAAGCGCTCGCGGTGCTCGCGCTCGCCGAGGCCCCGCAGAACCTTCAGCGCGCCCTGTCGCTCCGGCTGGAGCGCCTGGTGGCAGCGAAAGACCGCGCCCATCCCGCCCGCGCCGATCGGCTCATCGACCACCCAGGGGCCGATCTGTCTCCCCGTCATGCTCATGTTCGCTCCTCAGCAGGAATCGAGCTGGCCGAAGGTCCAGCTCACCGCCTCTGTCCAACGTCGCCGATCGTCCGCGACCTTCGCCTCTCTCAGACGACGGGACGCCTCGCGGGCCTGGGCGGCCTCCATCGTCCGGACGCAGGCGCCCGCGTCCTCCAGCACGACGCGCCGGCCGCGCCATTCGGAGCCCTGGCTGGCCTCTCCGGCGGCGGCGCAGAGTCGGGCCAGGGCGGCGCGCTGCTGCTGCGTCTCATCCTGGCGGGAGGGGTCCTCGGCGGCGGCCTGGAGCAGAGAGAACCAGGCGCTCCAGCCGCCCGTCAGCACGAGGTCCCGCGCGCCCGGGTCGCCAGCGACGGGGTCGAGCCTCAGCCCGGTGACCACCACGCCGTCTACCAGACGAGCGGCGAGCCTCTCTTCCTCTTCGGAGAGCCGTCGGGTGAGATCCTGCGTGGGTGTGGGCGGCACGCGCGCGGCGCTGGCGGTAGACACGGTCGAGACGGACGCGCGCGCGGCGGCCTCCATCGGGACCAGGGCCGGTGTGTTGGTCCGCGGAGGAGGCGTGGGCGCGGTCGTCAGCGCCGGGTTCGCCACTGGGGCGGGCGTCTCGTCCGTCGCATCCTCCACCGAGACGACCGGGCGTTCGGTCGCCGTCTCTGCACTTTCTCCAGAGCCACGGACCAAGGCCAGCGCCGCGACAGCGAGGAAGCCCGCGGGGAGCAGCGCGTACCGAGACCTCCAGCGGAGGCCGGGCGGGTCCCCTGCGGGTGGGTCCGCGTCCCCCCGCTGGCGTGCGCGCTCCAGCAGGCTCAGCGCCGCGCGCGCTCCTTTCGGCCGTCGCGCAAGATCCCGCGCGCAGAGCTCCTCGAGCGTCGGCCCGACCCAGGCTGGCAGCTCTGGCCGCGATGCGCGCAGATCACCCAGCGCGCCCTCCCGGTGCCAGCGCATGCGCAGCGGCAGGCTGCCCTCCGGGCACGCGGGCCGCCCGGTCAACAGCTCCCAGCCGATGAGCCCGACGGCGTAAACGTCGGACGCGGGCGTGGCCGCCTGACCTCCCCACACCTCGGGCGCCATGTAGCTCCAGGTCCCCGCGCCCAGCACGCCGGTCTGGGACGCCGTCGAGCCCTCGCGCGCGCGCGCCAGCCCGAAGTCCAGGACCTTGACGCGCCCGGATCGGGTCAGGAAAAGGTTGGACGGCTTGAGATCCCGATGTACGACCGGGGGTTGTTGTTCATGCGCGTGCGCCAGCGCCTCGAGGATCTGCCCCAGCACGGACAGCGCCTCCTCCAGCGCGAGCGGTCCCTGCTCCAGCCGGCGCTCCAGGCTCTCCCCGTCGAGCGCCTCCAGGATGAGCGCGGCGCCCCCCGGCCAGAGGACCAGATCGCGGAACTGGACGACGCCGGGGTGGATCAGGCGCACCAGCATGTCCCGCTCCTGTCGGAGCATCGCCACGAAGCCCGCGTCCCCCGCCAGGCTCGGGTGAAGCACCTTGACGGCGACCTGATAGGTGGGATCGTCCTGGTCGACCGCGTGGAACACCACGCCGCAAGCCCCTCGCCCCAGCTCGTGTCGCAGGATGAAGTGACCGATCTGCTCAGGGAACATCGCCTCGACCTCCCACGACGTTCAGCGGTGCTGGAGCGCGAGCGCCAGCGTCCAGGCCTCCGCGCCGCCCTGGGGGGTGTAGCTCTGGCAGCGCGTGGGGGTCGCCGCGGGCGTCGTCGCGGGCGCCAGGCGCGTGATCCCCTTGGTGCGGGTCATGTCGCTCCAGGCCACCTGGCTCTCTCCGCGGCCGGCTTCGGCGCGGGCGAAGGCCAGGGCCGCGCGCGTGCCCGACATGGCCTCGGCCGACCAGACGATGAAGAGACGCTCCTCCCCCGCAGGCGGCGTCAGCACCATCGGCGTCGGGCTGTCCGCGGGCAGGAGCTGCACGGTGGCGCCCTCGGAGACCCGGTTCTCCTCGCCCTCCAGCGGGAAGAGCATGTTCTCCTGACCGTCCGGGCCGATGTTCATCACGTAGAGGTGCCCGGTGCGCGGCAGCGTGAGGCTGAGGTGGAGCCGATCTCCGTCACGGAAGACGTGATCTGCAGACACGGGGGCGCCGTTGGCGAACAGACAGACGTCCAGGCTGTCGGGCGGGCGCGTCCAGCGGGCGGGGGACACGCGCGCGGCGGTGGCGCTCGTGAGGGGTGCGCTCGCCGGGGGCGCGAGGAAGGCCAGCTCGGCGTCATAGCTGCCATAAGCGGCGATCTCGGCCTCGGGCGCCGCGCGCTCCCGCAGCGCGCTGGGCAGGGCGCGGGCCATCTCCCCGAAGGTGACGCTGGCGTCCCCGTTGAGATCAGCGCGGCCCAGCAGAGCCTGGCTCAGCGCGCAGGCGAAGGCGCCGTGGCCGGGGCACTCCGCGTCCGAGGCGCCCAGATCCTCGCTGAGCAGCGCGAACACCCCCTCGCGCGCGCTGGCCAGGGCCCCCAGCAGCGCGGACACCGAGCCCTCCGGGCCCGACCGGACCCCCGCCGCCCCCTTCAGCTCCGCGTGGACCGTGTCCAGGAAGAGCAGCACGCTCTGCGCCTTGGAGCTCTCGATCTCGCGCTCCAGCGCCTCGATGGAGAGCGCGGTGGCCGGCAGTCGACCCTCGGGCTGGCTGTCCTGGGCGAGCAGGTAGCCGCGCTGCCCAACCCGCGCCCCGTGCGTGCCCATGTAGATCACCACCGCCTCCCGCTCCGTCGCGCGCTGGAGCACGCCGCGGACCTGCCGCTCCAGCGCCTCCGCGCTCGCCTCCTTCCCCAGCAGGGTCACCAGGTCCGCCGGATCCACCGTCTGCTTCAGCGCCTCGACGATCAGGCGCGCGTCCCCCTCCGAGGTGGAGAGATCCTGCTCCGCCGGGAGGTGGCGATAGTCGTCGATCCCGACCACCACCGCGCGAACGGCGAGCGGAGGGCTCGCGCTGGTCGACGCGCCCCCAGCGGGCGCCCGCTGAATGCCCTTGGTCCCGCTCGGCGCGGCCTCGCTGCTGAGCATGAGCCCCAGGAGCAGCGCGGCGGTCGCGTGTGGACGGAGGGGGCGGGACAAGATCATGGTCGGCTCCAAGGGTGGGTTGGGTTGGGTGTGGTGGAAAAAAGGTATCCACGACGCCGGCGCGCTGGACGTGGCCCCTCACCGAATCTGTTTCGCGGGGTGAAACGGGGCCGGGGTCACTCGAGGTCACTGGGGAGCGGCGGCCCCCAGTCGTCGTCCAGGGTGCCGAATGCGCCGATGTCCGAGGGGCCCATGTCGGGATCTGTGAGGTCGGGGACTCCGGCGTCGAGGAGGGGGGAGCTGGGGTCGTGGTGGAGATCCTACTCAAACCCCCATTCCATGAGCATGCACGACAGGTTCGCGCATTTCGATAAGCCAGGTTAAACCGCCAATTCGCCATGGACGCCAAGGCCCGACGCAACGCGGTCTCCATGCAGCCCCGGACTGATCGGCGCGCGACAGATGGCGACCGCGCCCCTCGCGACAGCATGCTTGCATGCTCCCACGCGCGGGGGGCGGCGCCGCCCTGGAACAACCTCTCGCCGCGTCGGGCCCTGGCGTCCATGGCGCCTTGGCGGTTCATTCCCTTGCGCGTCGGTCACCCACGAGTGGCCGAAGCGTGACCGCGATCGGCCGGCGCACGCGGTGGGGCCGAGCGTATCCGCTCGTCGCAGGTGTACACCAGGGGCGTGACCACGCTGCTTGGATGTAGCCCGCGCCAGCACTGTGCGAACCGATACGCCTGATCCTCAACGTCACCACGACGCCGAGTCCGGTCGCGGTCGCCCAGGTGCTTCACCTCAATGACCGCGAAGCTCTCGCCGCCGTCACCAAACACGAGGTCCCCCTGGCTCCCGTCCGAGGCGCGCCACTCCAGACCCACGAGGTAAGGCCAGCGCGGCAGCAGCTCCAGGCTGTGGGCCGCGAGGTGTCGGCGGAGCAGATGCTCCGAGTCGAGATCGAAGTCCCGACCGAGGAGGTAAGCGCGCAGGCTCCCGTCCCGGCGCCGCTGCTCGATGAGTGAGATCATGGTGTGAACCTCCGAAGGGTGGCGCGGCCAGCTGTCCAGCCTGCCCAGTAGGCGCAGCGCTGCCCCACCCGCAGCGTGCAGAAGAAGAGCCTCATCGGAACCGGCACAGTCAGCTCACGATAATCGCGCCAGCAGCCGCGAACGTCCTCCAGGATGCGTGAGGGTGTGGGCAGCATTGGTTGAAGCTCATGAATCCATGACAATTCGACACCCCTTTCCATAGCGATAGAAGGTCCGGAGAAACTCCCACAGACCCTCTCGATAATGATGGTGGACAACCGCAGCGTCCTGGCGCTCGAATCGGTACCCCAACCTTCTGAGCGCCAGGCACAGGCCAGGGTCTTCGCCGCCAGCGGCGCGAACGCGCTCGTCGAATCCACCCGCGACCTCCAACGCAGAGCGTCGAAACGCACAGTTGGCCGTGACGATGTATGCGAGGCTCTCCGGCGGCTCGAGGATCCGGTGCAGGGTCATGTAGTCGGCGACAGGCCCGGAGACTGCGGGCAACACCAGCCCGCCCACACCTGCGACGGCGCCATCGGCGCGTTGCAGGGCACGGGCCAATGCAGCCAGCCACTCCTCATGAGCCAGACAGTCATCGTCCGTGAACGCGACAAGCTCGGCGCGCGTGGAGCGCCATCCACGGTTCCGGGCGTGCGCGGGCCCTCGAGAGCGCTCGTTGCGCAGCACGCCGGTCACCCGTCCTTCGCGAGCCGACGCGCGAAGCAGCTCAGGGGTCCAGTCCGTCGATCCATCGTCCACAACGACGATCTCCGCGACGACACCGACCGGCAGCCTGTGCAGGGAGCGCTGTACGCTCTGGAGACAACGTTCGAGCGACGTGGCCCGATCGCGGGTGGGAATGACGACAGCGATCCGCAGATCCGACGCGCTCACGCGGCACCTCCCGAGACCAGGGCGCTCAGTCGGCGCAGCGCAGAGCTGCCGCCGCCAGGGATGATCAGCACCGGGACGGAGGCGCGGCGACAGGCGGCCCGGACGCGCCCGGTGGTCGAGTGGCCGACCCACCGCACCAGCAGGACCACGAGGTCGACCATCCCTGCGTGGATGGACTCGATCAGGCGGCGCTGCTCACCGTTCCCAACATTGCGAGCGCTCCCATAGCGCTCCAGCGCGACGTTCGGCGGGAGAGAAGGGAGATCGACCCTGCAATCACCGCCGACCAGGGCGACGCGGACGATGGTGACTTCGTTGGATGAGGACACAGGCACCTCCATGTTGCCTGTGCTCTGTCTCCCGGCGCGCGCTCACCGGGGCCAGGTTTCCCAATCCTCGCCAGCGTCTCGGAGGCGCAGGGCGATGGCGCGACGCTCGGGTCGCTCCAGGGCGGCGGCCAGCAGGAGCGCGGGGTCACCATCGCCGACGGCGACAGGATCGAGGACGGCCCAGATCGTCGCGCGGGGGCCCAGGGGATCGGGCAGCGGCGCCAGGCGCTCGTCTCCGACCTCGGCGCTCGTCAGCACCTCGACTCTCCCATCATCGTCGCTGAGGAAGAGCGTGACCGGAGCCTCGGCCAGCTCCTCCCTCAGGCGGAGCGCCGCGAACAGCGCGCCGTCCCGCTCCACCAGACGGAGCGCGGGACCGGCATCCTCGACGCCGAGATCCGCGAGGATCAAGGATGGCTCTGCGCCAGTGCTCAGCTCGGCCAGCCCGGCGTCCACCAGCGCGCGCCACGAGGCGACCAGCCGGCGCCACGGCCCTCCCCGCGCAGAGAGCGCGGCGTCGGCGCGCTCCTCGGTCGCCTCAATGGCGAGCCCGTGCAGCAGAGGACCCAGGTTCGGGTCGGTGCAGCGCACGATCCATCGGCTCACCTCCCGGCGCTCTCCGGGGGCGAGCTCGCCGCGCACCCAGCGGCGAAGGGTCGCTTCGTTCATCGGTCCTTCTCCAGGGGAGGGTGGTCCTCGAGCTTCAACAGCTCGCGGTTGCTGTCGCGCACGGCGGGCCGCAGCAGGAGCGCGCAGAGCTCGCTCAGCCAGTCTCCACGCGCCCTCAGCGTGGCGCGCTCCGCGCTCAGGAGGCGCAGCGTGTGCCAGCAACCCTCCTTGGCGAGGTGCTTGAGCGAGGTGGGGCTCTCGAAGCGCTCCACGCCCGGCGCGTCGCTCGCCCGGCTGCTCCAGGCGTAGGGGGGCGCGTTGTCCGGGTACGGGGTGAAGTAGACCGCCCTCAGCGCGGCCCGAAAGTCAGGATCTTCGACGCGAGCCTCAATCTCCCGCCACAGGACCGCGTGCCGCCATGCCGCGAGCCCACGGTATCTGCTCCGAGCGCCCTTGCTGAGCGCCAGATAGCGTGGTGACGGCGCGAACCCGAGCTCGGTGACGGCACCGTCTCCGAGGTAGGCACGCTCAGCGCGGGTGGCCTCAACCCAAAGCGGCCCCATGTCCGGGCAGCTCTCGTCGAGCATCCGCTCCAGGGCTGCCGCGAGGGCCTCCACCAGCCCGGCGAGCTGCGCTGTGGTCAGCGATGGGGCGTTCATCCCGGCTTCTCTCCCGCGAAGGTGTTCAGATAGCCCGGCCTGGGCTCATGCATGCATGGGTTTCCCAGATGGGACTTGGTGCGATCGGCGGGGCTCATGATACTACGGATAACCGGAGTGATGATGAGCTGGATCCTGGGTCTCACGTGGCGGATCATCCTGTTCTGGGGCCTGTGGACAGCCGGGACGCTCGGCGTGGCCATACTGCTGGACGGGCAGGAGGTGAGCGCCGATGGGCGGGGCTTCCTGGGCCGGTTGACGCTCTTCGGGAGCACCGCCGCGCTGGCCTTCGTGGAGTGGGTGCAGCTCAGCCGGGGGATCCTGGCCCTGGAGGCCGCGTTGAGGCAGGCGGGTCGGGAGATCCCCAACCGCTGGGAGAGGGCTACCCACGGGTGCCTGACGATCCTCCTCTCGCTCGGCTTCTGGGCGTTCGCGATCCTGCTCTTCTCCTCGCGGCTTCACGAGGTCAAGGAGGGCCCCGCCGTCCTCTGGATCTGGAGCATCGGGACCGTGGCCTGGACCGTCGTGAGCCTGCTGGTCGCCTACGTGCTCCTGGGCGGCCTGAGCCGGATACGCCTCCGCGTCGCCGCGCGCGGTCTGCGCCTGCCCGACCTGCCCGTCACCCTGCCCTGGGTGGTCGGCGGCTGGTGTACCATGACGTTACTCCTCGCCTTCTTCGGGCTTCCCGATCCCCGCCTGGTCGCGGCGCTGAGCACCGGGATCCAGGTCGCCAGCGCGCCGCCCGACAACCGCAGCGACCGTGAGCTGCTCGTCGAGCTGGGGCCCGATGACCGGATCGACGAGATCGCGAGCCAGCTCCAGTTCGCAGGCGCCGTCGTCCAGCGCGCGGTCCCTGGCGCCAGCGCGCTGGAGGACCCGACCCTGGCCAGCACCTGGGTGGTCACCGTACCTGTGGAGCAGGCGGCTCCGCTGGCCCTGCTGCTGGAGCTCGATGACGAGAACGTGTCGGCTATCGAGCTCAACTCAGCGGTCTCGGCGGACCCACTGAGCTCGCGGGGGCCCTGCACCGGGGGCTATTCCGCGCTGCCGGTCAACGACCCCTATTCCGGAGGGCAGCCCGAGCTGGTGGAGATCAACGCGCACCATGTCCTCAGCGCCCTGCCCCAGCGCCCCAGTCTCCAGCCAGCGATCGTCGCGGTCATCGACACCGGGATCGCTGGGAGTCACGAGGATCTTCGCGCGGTCATGACGCCGATCGGCGTCGACGACGATCGGAAGGGACACGGCACCTCCGTGGCGAGCCTGGTCGGGGCCGTCGCGGACAACGGGCGAGGGATCGCCAGCCTGAACCTCTGGGGGAGCTACCTGAAGCTCCTGTCTCTCCCCGCGTTGAGTCGGGACCGTTCAGCCGCCGACGACGTCGCCAACGCCATCGAGGACGCTCTCGACGCGGGGGCCAACGTCATCAACATGAGCTTCGGGGCGAGCGGGTCCGCGCCGCGGGTCGTGCAGACCGCGGTGGCTCGCGCTCTGCGTCAGGGCGTGATCGTGGTCGCCGCGGCGGGGAATCATGATCCGCGGGTCGGGGTGAGCGCGGCCGTCGCGCAGTGGCCCGCCAACCTGCCGGGCGTGCTCGTCGTCGGATCGAGCGCGGAGCAGGGCGCAGGCCGCGCGGCCTTTTCGAACCTCACCGATGGCGTCGGCCTTGCGGTCTCGGCGCCGGGCGCCAACGTCTGCGTGGCCACCCAGGGCGGAGGCTACCAACGGACGGACGGGACCTCGATGTCCGCGGCCACGGTCTCTGGCCTGCTCGGCCTCATGAAAGCCGTCTGCCGAGACCTGCGCCCGGAGCACGCCGCGCGGCTGCTGATCCGCACCGGCACGCCGCAACCAGGGAGCGGGATCGGGCCTCGGATCGACGCCGCGGCGGCGCTGGGCGAGCTGGTAGAGCGCCGATGCGGGCCAATGTGAATCGGATTCGGGCAGATCTGCGATCCTCCGCGCGCGTGATCGCATGCCCCCCCGCCCAACAGAAGACCGTCGCCAGCCCCTGGCTCACATCTCAAACGCCGCGCTCGCCTCCAGCGCCACCCCCGCCGACCACGACACCCCCAGGTGCTCCGTCTCCGGCACCCTCCCCCGGACCAGGAGCCCCCCCGCCCAGGGCGTGAGGTCCAGCCAGTGGGCCAGCGGCATCGCCAGCTTCAACTGACCCTCGGTCAGTAAACCAACGTCGCTGGCGTCGTCCTGGGATCCCGGTAGATAAAGCTGAAGATCGGCCGAGGTCATCACCTTCAGCGCCGGGCTGACCAGGTGAAAGGTCTCCACGTCCGCCCGCAGGCCGAGCTCGGGCGCGCCGCCCTGGGCCAGGTCCTCCTGTGCGAAAACACCCAGGTGGAGGCCGCGCACGTTCATGCTCTTCACTGCAGACACGCCGATGAGCGCGGACAGATCCTCCTGGCGGGCGTTGCCGCTGGTGGGGGTGAGCTCGCTGTCCAGGCGGAGCTCGCCATAGGGCATGAGGCGGAGGGGGCCAGCGCCGGGCCAGGCGTAGCGAGGCAGCCCCAGCGAGGTGGAGAGCACCCCGTCGTCCGCGCTCTCCTCGGCCTCGGCGCCGCCATAGCTCAAGAGCCCGTAGTCCACCCGGCCGCGCAGGTCCCACTCCACGCGCCCGCTGCTGTGCTCCAGCGCGAGGTCCAGCCCGCCGTCCAGGAGCAGGCTGTCGGGCGCGGTCACCAGCGTCTCGGGGACGCTGGCGAAGGCGTCGTCGTTCACGCCCTGGAAGCGGCTGGCCGTGAGCGAGAGGGTCCTCAGGCGCAGAAGCCAGAGGGGAAGCACCTCTCGGGGCGCCTGGGTGGTGATGTAGGTGGTGAGCCCGTCTGTGCCCCCGCGGGCGTCGCGCAGGGTGCGCAGGCCGTCCAGCGCCGCCATCCGCAGGGTCAGGGGGGCGCCGTCCTCCCGGCGGATCACGCGCCAGGTCGGCTGATCCAGCGGGCGCAGGCTCTCCACCGACGAGAGGATGCCGTCCAGCAGCGAGCCCTGGCGGGTGCGATCCGTGGTCACGACGCGGTAGGTGCGCCCGTCCTCCAGCAGCCGCCCGCGGGCCCGGGGATAGAGCTCGCCCGGCTTCGCCCCGCAGCTCACCGGGGCCACGCTGTAGACCTTGTCCAGCAGGTCCGCCATGCGGTCGCCGGGGATCTCGTGGGCCTCCAGCAGGTCCAGGCTGGCCAGCGCGTCCGCCACCATCATCTCGCTCAGCGGGCCGGGCTGCCGCGGCGGGGCGGGCAGCTCGCCCAGGAGCACCGTGTCCGCCTGTGTGCTCCGCCGCACGGCCTCGCAGACCAGCGCCGACCAGGTGGCGGCGTCCAGGGGCGCGGGTGCGGGGTTGTCCAGCAGGGGGCGGTCCAGGTTGGGGTAGACCTCCGCCCGGACCCGGGTGATGCGGGCCCGCAGCTCAGGATCCGACGGCGCCTCCGGCGGCACGAGGAGCGGCGTGTAACGTAGTGATACAGGCGTGTTGGACTGGACCTCCAGGTCCAGGATCCCGATCCCGTCCATGGGCAGCGTGATCGCCGCCCCCTTGGCCGTGGGCGGCAGCGACCGGAGCTGCACCGTGTCCGAGCTCACGCGCAGGGTGGCGAAGGTGGGATCGCCGATCAGCACGTCCACGCCGCGCACCTGCCGCCGGATCTGCGCGCGCAGGGCATCCGAGGCCACCCCCAGCAGCAGGACGGCGTCGGGGGGCTGCTCCGAGGACCGCAAGCGCTCCACCTCGGCGTTCAAGGCCGGGACTGGATCGGCCAGGCTCACGCCGTCCGCCGCGATGGCCGGGATGAAGGTGGCCAGCTCCGGGTCCACCACGCCCAGGAAGGCCAGGCGCACGCTCCCGGTCTTCGTCTTCACCTCGCGCACGATCGAGGGCGGCAGGGCGAGCGCCGGGTCCTGGGCGCGCCAGTTGGTCGCCACCCAGGGCAGGCCCGCCCCGGAGACCTCGGCCAGGAAGGCGCGCGGCCCGGCCAGGAGCTCGTTCTCCGCCGGGACCAGGGCGGTGGGCCCCAGGCGCTGGGCGGCCAGCAGATCGGTGGGCCGGTGCAGGGACAGCGCCCCGTCGGAGACCGAGCTCGCCCCGTCCAGCAGGTCGCCCGCGTGGACGAAGATCGCCCCGCGCTCGATCTGGGCCTGGATCGCCGGCACGTCGCGGGTGAGCTCCTGCACGGGGCGGCCCACGATGGAGAAGCCGGCCTCGCCCTCCGCGTCGTTGAGCCGGCCGGTCAGCGCGCGTCGAAACTCCCACCGCTCCAGCGCCATGTCCGCGGGCGCGGCGCCGGGCGGCCCCAGCATCGTGAGCCGGGTCTGACCCGCCGTGCAGGCGTACTGGAGCCACTCGGCGTGATCTCCCGGCAGATCGTCCAGCCAGGCGGGCGCGCTGGGCCGCTCCAGGACCAGCAGGTCCAGGCCCGTGGTCGCCACGGTCACGCCGCGCAGCCCCTGGCAGCCCACCCCGGTCTCGAGCGCCTCCACCACGCTGGCGACGCTGCGATCCTCGGCCCACAGCAGCCAGTCTCCCTGGGCGAGCGCGCCGTGGAAGGCGCGGATCTCCTTGATCTGGACCTGCGCCGCCCGCCGCTGGAGCTGACCGAGCACGTCGAAGCCGTACTTCGTCGAGCCCACCCCGCCTGATCCCCCCATGTAGACCACCCGCACCCGCTCGGGCTCGGGAGGGGGCGGGGGCGGCGGGGGATCTCCGGTGGCGAGGGCGGCCGGGAGCAGGAGCTCCGCCGGCCTCACGGGCGCGACCCGGGCGAGGACGTGCTCACCGAGAGCCCACCCGCGTCCACGAAGGTCTCCGCCTTGTCGCCGTGCGCCGGCCCGTCGCTGGACCAGGGCCAGCCGCCGAAGCGCGTCCGCTGATAATCCTGGTAAGCCTGCTCGATCTCCGCGGCTGTGTTCATCACGAAGGGCCCGTAGGAGACCACCGGCTCGCCGATGGGCCGGGCCTGGAGCAGGAGGATCTCCAGCTCCTGGGCCCCCGCCTGGAGGGTCGGGCTGGCCTGGGCGCGGAGCTGGATGGCGTGCTGGGCGTCGAGCGACTGCTCGCCGATCTTCAGCGTGCCCCCACGGAAGAAGTACAGGACACGGTTGGATCCGGCCTGCGCCGGGGGCAAGGTCAGGCGGGCGCCCGCGTCCATGCGGATCGTCCAGATGGCGACGTCGTGGTCCGGGTCCGCCGCCCAGGAGCGCGGGGGCGGGGCGCCCGGCCGGGCGTCACCGAAGGGGCCAGCGGTCACTGTAACATCCGTTACACGTCCATTCTCGTCGGTGACCTTCACCCGGGGCACGTCCGGGCTCCAGAGCATCGTGACGTGCGGCTCGGCCATCTTGTCCCGGGCCGGCAGGTTCAACCAGATCTGGAAGAGCTCCGCCGGGTTGGGCGCCTCCGTCTCCAGCAGCGGGAACATCTCGGAGTGGACCACGCCCTTTCCCGCGGTCATCCACTGCACGTCGCCCCGCCCGTAGCGGGCCCGCCCGCCCAGCGAGTCGGAGTGGTCCACGAAGCCGCGCCGGGCCACGGTCACGGTCTCGAAGCCGCGGTGCGGGTGCTGGGGGAAGCCCGGGATGGTGCGGCCGTGGTACATGCTCCAGCCGTCCTTGCCCGAGAAGTCCTGGCCCATCGACCGCCCCGCGAGCGAGGCCTTCGGGCCCAGCTTCCCGTCCCCGCGGGGGTAGTCGTCCTTGTGCCAGACCAGGAAGAGGAAGGGGTCCAGCGTAGGCCAGGGGGGGGAGCCCAGGGGCAGGACGCGCAGGATCTCGGGGGAGCTCATCGTGTACCTCGCAGGTCTCGGATCACCCAGCCGGAGGGCGCGCGCAAGGGTCAGGCCTGCGCGTCGCGCGCCGAGGCCAGCTCCACCAGGAGATCGCGCAGCCAGCGGTGCCCCGGGTCCTGGTCGGCGCGCTCGTGCCAGACCAGCGAGGTCGTGAAGCCGGGCAGTGGCAGGGGCGGCTCCAGCAGGCGCAGCGGGGCCTGCTGGGCCATCGCCTCCCCCAGCCGACGGGGTGCCGTCAGCAGCAGGTCGGATCGCGCGACCACCAGGGGCGCGGCCAGGAAGTAGCGGATGCGCAGCGCGACGCGGCGCGTGTGGCCCAGCTCGGCCAGGCAGCGGTCCACCACGCCCGAGCCCTCCCCCTGCGGCGAGATCAGGGCGTGCGGCAACCGCAGAAAGGTCTCCAGATCCAGCCTCTCGCCCACGTCCGGGTGGTCACGGCGCGCCAGGCACACGAAGCTGTCCTCGTAGAGCCTGCGCTGCTTGAGCCCGGGGCGCTCACGCGGGCGCACCTCCAGGGCCAGGTCCAGCGTCCCGTCCTCCAGCCCCGGCCCGCTCCCCGCGGGCGGCGCCGGGCGCACGTCCAGGTCCACCCCCGGCGCCTCGGAGCCCAGCCGCGTGAGCAGGTCCGGCAGCAGGTCCAGCGCCAGCCCGTCCCAGGCCGCCACGACGAATGTGCGCCGCGCCGTCGCCGGATCAAAGCTCGGCGCTCCGCCCAGCAGCAGCCCCAGCTCCCGCAGCGAGCGCCGCAGCGGCCCCAGCAGCTCGCTGGCCCGCGGCGTCAGCACCATCCCCCGCGCCCCCGCAACCAGGAGCGGATCATCCAGGTTCTCCCGCAGGTTGCGCAGCGCATGACTCACCGCCGGCTGGGTCACGCCCAGGCGCCGGGCCGCCCCGGACACGCTCTGCTCCTCGAGGAGGGTCAGCAGGACGTGGAGCTGGTGGAGGGAGAGCTGATGCAGGTCGGGCATGAAGGTGTCCTCATGGGAGGATGGCATGGCATGAGGACAGATGCAAGGAGGAGCGCAGCCGGATCAGGCGCGGAGCAGCGTGATGACCCGCCCCGAGGGAGCGGTGACGGTCTCGAGGGTGGTCCGGTCCTCGATGGGCGGCGCCGCCGCGCGCGCGTCGAAGACGACCAGCGTGCCGTGGTCCAGCCCCAGGCGCTCCAGGTAGCCGTCGATCTGCTGAAGTCCGGTGACGGTCGGGTCCCGCCGCTTGTCGCGATCCCGCCAGACCTTCAGCTCGAAGGCCTCCCGCTGCCAGAGGCGCTCTCCATTGGATCCAACATGGGGCCAGCGAAGCTGCAGGTCCACCCGCTTCGTGCCGACGCCGATCTCCCGATCGATGACGCCGCCCTGCCCGTTCCCGAAGCGGTGCAGCCAGGCCATCATCACCAGCAGCGGCGCCGCCTCGGGGTAGGGCATGCGGCCCAGCAGGATCTCCCCGTTCTCGCGCCAGAAGCTGGCGAAGCCCTCCAGGACGCGCCGCATGTCCAGTCGCCCGTCGGGCGCCAGCATGCTCCTGGGCTTGATCATCACCGCCCGCTCGGCGCCGGTGGCCAGCACGCGCAGCACGACCTCCTCATAGATTGGGTTGGCGAATCGGGGCGGCTCGTCCACGGCGATGAGGCCGAGATCGCGCACATAGGTGTAGTCGTCGTCCAGCGGATCGCCATGGGGCAGCTCGCCGGCGATGATGGGCTCGATCACGGCGCGGACCCGGTCCTCTTGAAGGCGCGCCAGCAGACTGTCCAGGTGGGTCGCGCGGCCGACGATCAGCCGCTCCTTGGCCGCGTCGACGTGCGCAGCGGTGATGGGCGCGGGCGGCGCTACGCCCATCGCGACGATGACCTCGAAGACCAGCGCGTTGGAGAGCCAGGGCTGGCCCTGGGAGAGCTCGAAGGCCCGCGCGACCGCCTCGTCGGTGATGGGCTGGCCGGTCTCGGCGGTGTGCTGCGCGTAGAGGTCGCGGACCTCGGCCTCCGAGAAGTTGGGGAGCCGGAGCGAGCGCTCCTTGATGTTGAAGGGGCTGGAGGATCCGGCGTAGGCGGGCGAGGCCGAGCCGCTCGCGAGCTTGTAGTCCCGGATGTCCTTCATCCCGCAAAGGATGACCACGGCCGGGAAGTGGCGAGGGCGATTGGGGTAACCGTCGCGGAGCTGGCTGAGCACGCTCTTGAGCGGCGCGCCCTCCAGCGCGTCGATCTCGTCGAAGACCAGGACCAGCGGGCGAGGGCTCTGTTCGGCCCAGCGGCGGAGCTGGACCGAGACAAATCCCCCCGTCCTCGTGTCCGCCGAAGGGGGGGGGCGCAGCTCCGGTGGGAGGCGCTGCACGGCGGCCTCCTCGATAGCCAACCAGACCCTCTCCTCAGCCGCGGCGATGTCGCTGAACGCCCGCGCGGCCTCGCACGAGAAGTGCAGCGCTGTGTAGCGCCCCTCGCGGGTCAGCCGCTCGGCGAAGGCGCGCAGCGCGGTGGTCTTCCCGCTCTGGCGTGGCGCGTGAACGACAAAATAGGCATTCCTGGCCAGATACCCACTGAGATCCGGCGTGCGCGCCTCGGGCGGCACCATGTAGTGCATGACCGGGTCGCAGGGGCCTGAGATGTTGAAGTGGCGCATGTCCAGCTCTTATCCTGGCGGGGGCGGGGCGCGCTCTCCGATCCGCCCTTGCCTGTACCACCCGGTACACGATATGTACCATCTGGTACAAGGAGGTCGCCCTCATGCCCGCGCACGCCGTTCAAGCCACCGGAGCCTCCAAGGCTCCCCCCGCCCGGATCTTCGCCCTGCTGGCCGACATCGACACCTGGAGCCGCTGGGGGACCTGGGTATCCACCGACCTGGAGTCCCCCGACGCCGAGGGCGGGGGCGGGGTGGGGGCGGTGCGCTGCCTGCGCTCGCGCACGCTGGGCACGGAGATCGTCAGCCGCGAGCGCGTCGTGGAGCTGGTCCCCGAGCGCCTGCTGGTCTACGAGCTGCTCTCGGGGCTGCCGCTCCGGGGCTACCAGGGCCGGGTGGAGCTGAGCCCGGACGAGGCCGGCGGGACGAACATCCGCTGGTCGTCCAGCTTCGACGCGCAGATCACCGGCACGGGCTGGTTCTACGCGCTGGTGCTGCGCCGCTTCATCCAGGACGCCATCGCCCGCCTGAGCCGCGCGGCCGAGGCCGAGGCGTGAGGGCCCCCCCCCCGGTCGAGAACCCGCGGGAGCGCCTGCTGGCGGCGGCGGTGGCCTTCATCACCGAGCGCGGCCTGGGCGAGCTCTCGCTGCGCGAGCTGGCGGCGGCCATCGGCACCAGCCACCGGATGATCCTCTACCACTTCGGCTCGCGCGAGGGCCTGCTGGCGGAGGTGGTGGCCGAGGTGGAGGCGGGGCAGCGCGCGATCCTGGAGGCGCTGGCCCGGTCCGACGCGCCCCCGCGGGAGAGCCTCTGGGCCTTCTGGCTGGGGCTGGCGGACGCCTCCACCCACCCGGCTGTCCGCCTGTTCTTCGAGCTCTCCGCCCGCGCGCTCCGCGGGGAGCCCGGGACTGAGCGCCTGCGGGAGACCCTGGTGGAGCCCTGGATCCAGGCGGTCTCGGCCAGCGGCATCCGCGCCGGCCTCCCGCCCGAGCTCGCCCGCGCCCAGGCCCGCCTGGGCATGGCCGTGACCCGCGGCCTGCTGCTGGACCTGCTGGCGACGGGCGACCGCCCCGGGGTGGACGCGGCGATGGCCCTGTTCCTGGATACCTTCGTGCCGGCGACCGAGCTCAGTCCGGCGCCGCCCCGCTCCAACTCCTGAGCGCGCGGCCCTCGGTGACCCGCACCTGGGCGCTGGACAGTCAGGCAGGTCCAGAGACAGGTAGCGCTTGACACCGAGCCCCCCCCCCCCCCCCGCTACGTTCGAGGTATCCCCTTGTGCGGTCTCCTGGCCGCCATCTCCGGGGGTGGGAGGCTTGATGATCGCGTTCAACGAAGAGGTCATGAACATGATTGTCCGCGGAGGGACGGAGTCCTACACCGCATCCAAATGGGACGAGGGGCTCGGATCCAGCTATGATCTGGCCCTGGAGGTCGAGTGCGAGGAGATGCCGAGCGCGGGCAGCAGCCCCACCATCACCGTCAAGGTCTACACCAGCAACACCGGCAAGCGCTGGATGGAATTCGCGACCGCCATCAACGGCGCCAGCCTCGGGTCTCTCCCCTATTTCTCTGTCGTCGCCCAGACCGGCCCGTTGGGGCGCCTCGTCCGCCTGGGCGTCACCATTGGAGGGACCGGCTCGCCGGTCGCCCGCGTACGGATTCAGGCCGTTGGCCGGATGCGGACCTGATAATGAAGGCCCAGAGCTGGCAGTTCACGTTCACGGTCTCCAATGGCGCCTCCCAGGACCTGAGCACGGCCCTGGACCTCATCGCCTACAGCACGCTGGAGCTCATGGTCCGCGTGACCCAGAGCACAACGGGCGAGAGCCCTCGCCTGCTGCTTCGCCACGCCCCCGTCAACGAGGCAGACGCCTACGAAGACTTCGCCACCCCCGTCGCCGTGGACCTGAGCACCACCGGGCGGACCTGGGTTCACGTCGCCTGCTTCACCCGCTGGCTGGCCTGGTTCAGCGACGGGACCCTGGAGGCGGACGCCGAGGTGGTGGTCGATCTCATCGCTCGGGAGTGAGCACACGAACCAACCCAGACAGGAGAACGCCATGATCGAGCAGCCCCGACCGACAGGAAGGTGGACGATTCTCGCCCTGGTCGGGGCGCTCGCGGCAGGGTGCAATCGCGGGAAGGACTGGTGCGGCCCCTGCGAGCCGGGGTATGGGACGCTGCACGTGACGACGGTGTTCGAGGATGAGTATACGGAGTCGGTGAATGAGGGCTTGGGGGCGAGTATGCAGCTCTTGATCAAGCAGAATGATGAGAACTTCGACGACTGTAATCATTTTGACAGTTCCACCAGGTACATAGACGCTCGATTGACCGAGCTCGACTTCAGCAGGACCTATCAGGTCTCCGAGGGATGGGTGTGCGCGAGCACCCTTGGCTATGGCACCTCAGGTAAAGGACAGGACTATTACAACTCCTGCGGCGCGGCTTTCGGTCCCAGCAGAGTTCGAGAGTGCGCCTGCGTCGATGAGACGCTGGACGTGACGTGTGAGCTCGAGTGGGATGACGGGGACTGAGCCCGAACACACTACCCAACAACTTCAGAGAACGACAAATTATCCTGCACATCTTGATCCCCTGTTCCCAGTTCTGCTGACAGAGGTGACCCATGCGAGCGGACAGGCCATGTAGTGGAGCTCAGGATGCGGGGAAATCACCACACCCCAACGACTCCACCCATTGCGGATGCGCCTCTTCCACGTGTACGTGCAGACCCACACCCTGTGGCTGCGGTGGTTCTACCTCCAAACAGTGCTCGACCGGATCCGAGGCGCCAGCGCGGCCATCGCAAGCCGAGACCACAAACCCAAGCTCCACGCTCCAGACCTCCGCAGCCATCGCCGCCCTGGCCAGCCGCATGCGACACCTGAGACAGCTCACACGGCGGAGCACGTTCTATGAGCGCCACGAGGTGGTGGACCCCCAGGGGCGCGTCGTCAATCGCCAGCAACGAGGGGAGCCCCATGTCCACTTGAACGCGATGGGGCGCGTCCCCATCGATCCGCAGCACCCCTTCCTGGACGATGGCAGCGTCGTCCAGATCACCACCAGCGGCTACACGGACGGTGCCGGGCGCTGGCACCGCGTCACCCGCTACCACCACCTCCCTGGCCCGGATCCCTCGGTCCTGAAGCCGAATCGCGAGGTGTTGCCGACGATGGACGCCCCGGCGCAGGCCCGGACCCTGGCCCGACTGCTCCAGGACCCCCAGGATCCGGTGCCCGTCGTCGTCCAGCTCCGGGATCGACTGCCGGCTCAGCGCCCCCCGCCCGTGGCCCAGACAGGTCTGGCTTTCTCCGAGCATCACCGCCTGGACACGCTGTCTCCTCGGCGTCAGCGGCTGCTGGCGGAGAACGACCAGCGCAGACGGTTGGAGGCGAGGCCGCTCTGCGCCTGGGTTCGTAGCGTCGGTGGGGTGGTGGGTGAGATCTCCACCCTGTATGGCAGCCTGTTGCGTGTCCGCGTCCCGCGACGACACCTCCCGGCCCTCCTGGCGCGGCCCGAGGTCGTGCGCGTGGAGCCGCGCTACAGCGATCCTGCGCCCGAGGGCGACGTCACCGACCAGTACCTCTGCTCCAACCTGCCCTCACGCTGGATCTGGGGTCGAGACTCGGACTACGAGTCCTGCGAGCCGACCCGAGCGGGCAACACCATCCGGCAGAAGGTCGGCTACCTGGACGCGGTCAACGCCGCATCGGGAGTGCTGGACTACGTGGACGCCGGGTACACCGGCCGCATCGGAGGTGGTTCGGCCAACTGGGGCCATCCACCGCACATCTCGCATGAAGCGGTGCCGACGCTGACCTATGGGATTCGCGACGGGCAGCCGCTGGAGGCAAACCACCCGGCTTTCAAGTGGTATGGAAGTAGCCGATTCCTCTATGAGTTGGTCAGACCAGAAGACGAAATTGAAGTGCGCGTTGAAACGGACATTGCGATTCTATCCCCCGTCACCGACACTCCTGGCGACGAAAAGGGTCACGCGACCCGCTGCGCAGCGATCGCCATCGCCAACGCCTACCTCAACGGCGACGCGGAGCTGACCTCAAACGAGGACAAGGGCGCTCGCAGCGGTGTGGCCCGCGAGGTGACAGCGATGGCGGCCATCGATGACGTCCACCTCTGGGAGATGATTGACCAGATCCTCCTTGGGCTGGACACGGGCGAAGACGATCCGCCGCAGGGGATCGACGCCATCTCCAGCAGCGAGAATGAAGGCCATGGTGAGCATGTGATGGCCGGCGGCAAGAGCCGCCGTTGTGTCAGCGACGACGACGCCCGCGGCTTGGACACGGGCTCACTGCGCATCGTCTACGCCCACATCGACGGAGGCGTCATCGTCACCAAGGCCGGCGGCAACGATCATCACATGCTGGCACGCTGTGACACCCCCTTCGAGATCTCGCCTCCTGGTGCCTCTCCGGCGGCCATCCCCTCCAGCGCCCTGGACACCCACGGGATGACAGCGGCCGAGATGCAGACGGTAGAGTCGCTACGCGACGACTCGAACCGCGCGTACACCCCGGACGGGCGCTCCTACCCCCTGCTGGCTGTCCTGTCGCAGACCTGCGGCGTCGCCGAGACCCAGGCCACCGAGGACGGCGACGCGAACTCCTACGGCCTACACGGGCAGACCAGCGCGACCGCCCCGCGGGTGGCGGGCGCGGCGCTGATCTTCAAGCACTGGTACCTGGAGCAGTTCGGCTCGCATGGCAACGACGCTGGAAGGCTGATGGTCAACCTGCTCCACTTCGGAGATGGTCACGCCTGGAACACCGGGGGCGAACGGGTGAACCCACCCTACCCAGGATGGGGCCTCGGTCGCTTCCGGATGCGTCTGTACACGGACATGCTGAACAGCAACTCCTCCTGCTGGGGCACCACGAGCTGCGCAGTGTGGACAGACTCCTTCTCGGTTATCGACATCACGAACAGCTCCGAACCCCTCCCCACGGGGATTCGCCACCTCCGCATCACCGCATGGTGGCTGGAGGTCAACACCGGAGAGGGGGAGGAGAAGGCGGACATCCGAATGACGCTGGTCTACCCCGACGGGGCGGGCGAGTGGAGCTTCGACGAGGCCGCCAGCGGCGGAGAGCACGTCCTTCGCCTCCAGTACGACCGTGACGACACCTTCTTCTCCTGCCCACCGAGCGGCGAGGTGAGCCTCTGCCTCTGGGCGGGGAGCGTCCCGATGGAGCGACGAAGCCGCTTCTTCTCCGGCGGGCCGACGTTGCGCACACGCACCGTCTATGTCGCCTGGCACTGGGAGACCGGCGACGACCCGACGACCATCACCTGCTCGTCCAGCTCCAGCGTCCCCAGCACCCGGTGTCTGGGGATCACGAGGCCCCCAGATCGAGGTCACCACCTCGTCGCCTCGCCCGGCGTCGCGCCCGCCGATCTGGCCGCGCTGCGGCACACGACAGAGCTCTCCATCCGCGACACGCTGCGCGTCGCCACCGGCGTAGCCCCCAGCGTGGGCTGCGGGCCGGTCTTCGAGGCCACGGGATGAGCGGGGGCAGCTCGGTTCTCGCCCTCAGTCCGGCGCCGCCCCGGTCCAGCTCCTGAGCGCGCGGCCCTCGGTGACCATCGAGACCCCGAGCTGCCCCCGCGTGCTCAGGTGGACGGCCTGGACCACCGGGGCGGACACGGGCTCCTCGGCGCTCCAGGTCAGCAGGAAGCTGGCGCCGGAGCCGCCCGAGGTGTCCCGCTCGGGGATGAAGAACTCGGCGCTGCCCAGGGGCGGGATGCTCTGCGGGCCGCGGTCGTGCTCCTTGACCACGCGGCCGTCGGCGTCCAGGTAGTGGACCTCGCGCAGCGTGATCGGGGCGCGGTCGCTGGTGTTGCGCACGCTGAGCGTGATCGCCAGCAGCAGGGGTTGGCCGTCCCCAGAGAAGACGTGGGAGTAGGCCGGGACGTAGATCCGCTGGCCGCGGAGCAGGGCGCCGTCGTCCTCCAGCGTCGCCCCGGCGCTGGGGGGCGCGGCGGCGCCAGGGGCGCGCTCGGCGAGGCCCGGCGGGGCGGGCGCCTCGGCCGAAGAGGGCGAGCGCTGGCAGGCGAGGGCGAGCAGGAGCAGCGGGCGCATGAGCATGATCTATCCCGTCGCGCGCCGCGAGCCGCGGGCAGCACGGTGGCCGACGCCAAGGGGCATGAGTGATCACTCATATCGACATTCTGACTCATGCACTTCTCTTCAAGACCCCCGCGCCTTAACCCAGAATGTACGTAGACGCATAGGTTGAGAGAACCCGGCGCTCATCCACCG
>CAZTOW010000044.1:0-81128 GCA_964615375.1 uncultured Enterobacterales bacterium | reverse complement strand
GGTGGCGGCGTCCCAGACCCGCACCGTCCCGTCGTCCCCGCCGCTCAACACCCGCGCCCCGTCCGGCGACCAGCTCACGGACCACACGCGCCCGCGGTGCCACCGTCGAAGCAGACCGAGCTGGATTGCGGTCGGGGGGTCCCAGGCGCCGAGGCGGCGGGGCCCAGGAGCCTCCCAGGCACCAACCACCTGAGACGGCGTCGCGTGGTCCAAGCCCTCGGTCCAGGCGCTCAGAGAGAGGTCAGCGCCACGGAGATCCGCGCCCTCGAGATCAACCTGATCCGCCTCGACCTGGCACAGCTCGGCGTCGCGCAGGTCAGCCTCCACCAGCCGGGCGTGGTCCAGCCGGGCGTGCGCCAGGATCGCCCCTCGAAGGGAGGCGCCGCTCAGATCCATCCCGCGCAGGTCTCCCCCCCGCAATTCGGCCCGCTGCAGGTCCGCCCGGATGAGCCGCAACCCCTGCAAGTCTTCACTCACCATCCGAACCCCAGGGAGCAGAGCCCCCTCGGGCACCGCTGGCTCGGAAGACTGAGCATGTCGCTGCATGTCGCGCAACAGCCGGAGCGCGTTCGCCGCGGACGCCGCGCTCCGCTCCGGGTCTGTACGGTGGACCAACCAGTCATTGAGCGCCGTCAGAGCAGCACTTTGCCCTGGATCTCCCTCCCGCCGCAGCAGGTCATAAAGGAAGGCGGCGATCTCAGGCGTCAACGTGCGCGTGTCCAGGGCGGCGCCCGGCCGCTCGGCCAGCGTAGCGACCAACGAGCGCGCCAGGAAGAACTCCAAGAAGCTCTTGTGGGCGAAGCGAAAGCGATCCGTCTCCTCCCGCACGAAGAAGGCGCCGCCCTGGACCTCGAAATAGGCGGACTCGCGAGGGAACTCGTCGGGGATCGCGGCCGATAGCCGCGCCCGCACGCTCTCCCGCAAGGCCGTGATGCTCAGACCGACGCTTCCCGAGCGCCAGATCTGCTCGGCCAGCGCCTCCGCGAAGGCTATCTTCTGGTCGTCGGTGAAGATCTCGCGCGGGCCCTGGTGGGTGTTCTCCAGCCAGCGCCGCAGATAGGCCTCGTAGATGTCCGCCTGGCCCACGCGCACGCCCGGTCGGAGCCGGTCGACGGTTCGCAACACCATGGCCAGCAGCAGCGGGGTAGTGACCAGATCCTGCAGATCGTAGGTGCTCGAGATCTTGTTCAGGGCCTGCGGCGCATCTTGCCCGCGAATCGCCCAGACCAGCGCCTCGATCTGCGCGGGCTCGAAGGGCCTCACCTGGGCGCGCTCCACGGACACGGCCGCGTTGGCTAGCGCCTCCGAGAGTGTGCGGCCAAGCTCGTCCTCACTGCCGAAGTAGCTGTCACGCGAAGACAGGATGACGGTCCCGCCGCCCTCGGCGACCGCGAGCAGGGCGCGGAGGCGGCCGGCGAGCTCGGCCTGGCTCACGCGTGTGGCCATCTCGTCGAAGCCATCGAAGATAGCCATGATCTCGCGCTGGTTCATCATCAGCTCGAGAGCGGCCTTGTTGGCGGGTGTGGGATCCAGGCGCGCTGCCTGGGCGAGCATGTCCCAGGGGTCCTGAGCGGGGGTGGTCTCGGCGAGGTTGACGAGAAGGGGCTTTGGGGCCCAATCCCGCTCCAACCACCGGAGGTGTGCCCATTGGGCCAACAGCGTGGACTTGCCGGACCCGAAGCTCCCGAGCAGGAGGAGGGCGCTGGCGGGCCCGGCCCCGTGCACCCAGCGCTGAAGGGCCTCGGTACCGGGATGGACCACCTCACCGAGGCGGACAGACACTTCGACGTAGTGCTGGTCTACGTCAGCGAGGATGCGCTCGCGGCGCTCGGCGATGACCTGCGGGGTGGCCGAGACGCGCGGGAGGAGGTCGCGGGCGTAGTCCCGCAGGCGCTCGCGGGTTGGAAACTTGACCTCCAGGGGCGACCAGACCGAGGACAACGCCTGGGCGACGGCTCTCCAGTCCGGCGCTGCATGCTCTCCTTGCCGTTCCTCCATCTGGGTGAACAGCCACCACTGGTCCTCATGACGGGCGAGAATCCCGATGCTGTTCCCAGGTGTCTGACGCCTCTCGTCCACGCCTCCGGTGACGAGGGTGCAGATGCGCTCGCAATCGTTGGCCGCCAACGCGAGCCACTGCCCATGCATGAGCTCGATGTCGTCAGTGGTCAACACGAGCTCGGACTCGTCGTCTCTCCTGCGAAAAAACCGAGGCAGAATTGGGCTGCCCGCGGGATCGAAGCCATTGCGGCGGAGCGCCTTCAGGTGGAGCCCTGCCCTCAGCTCGGACGGCTTCCGACGGAAGAGGATCTGGAAACCGCCGATCTCACGCTCACCGAGCATCGTCGGCTCCAACTCCGCCAATGGCACCGCCGGTGGCGTCACCACCTCTTTGGGCTTCGCGCCCTGTACCACTTCGATGACCCGCCGGATCTCCCCTCGCCCCGCCTCGGTCCACTCCTCGGCATCGACCGAGCCCGCCGCCTTGCCGCCCTCCCGCAGCGCGTGCTCCACCTCGTGCATGCCCTGCGCGCGCTCCTCGGCCGACAGAGCCCACACCGCTTCGGCGGCGCCGTGCGCCATCGCGGCGCGGAGCATCGTATGGGGCAGCACGTCTACGGGCAAAACCACGTCGCGGGTGAAGCGGCGGAGCTCCTCGACATGAACTAGATTGTCTAGTCGTTGCAGCAGCTGGCGCGTGCGACGCTCCTGTGACGCGCCCACCCTCGCCGCTGCGTCCAACAGCAGACCGCGCGCCTGTCGGACCCGCGGGACCAGCAGGTCGAGCGCCTCGTCGTCGTCCCGCTCCAGGATCTGGGCCTGCTCGCCCAGCCAGCGCGCCAGCGCCGCGCCCTGGGGCTGCGCCGCGTAGACCAGCCCCGCCTGCGCGAAGGCCCGTATCGGCACAGCGCCCGCGTATGACTGAGACGGCCCTGGGCGAGCGTAGCCCAGGTCCACGTCGGCCACCACCAACCCTTCGACGCCACGCTCCAACAGGCCCGCGCGCTCGGGGAAGCGAGCCAGGTCGGCCGGCGCGCCCTCGTCCACATAGATGGTCGATCCGCCCCCCCCGGCGTCATTGCTCCAGAGCACCGGCCGCTTGTAGCGGCGCGCCTCTTCCCAGCCCTTGGCGCCGAACTCACCTTCCGTCCAGAAGGGCGTGAGGCTGGGCACGGCAAGGAACCGGCACAGGTCCAGTTGCCCGCGCACATGTCCCTGGTGGGTCGGGCTCTCCCGGAACAGGAAGTCCAGGCAGATGAGCACGCCGAAGTCAGGCAGGCCCTCGACCTTGATCGGCGCCCAGCGCTCTCCCAGCCTCATCTCCGCCCTCTGCTCGGGCGCCGCCGGCCTCAGCTTGGGCTGGAGCGCCACGATGCGCCCCTGATGCAGCACAGGGCAGACCGCCGTGCCTCGGGCTGGCCGCGCGCCCCAGCCGAGCTCGTCGTAGACGGCAACGCCCGGCTCGACCGCGTGCGTGCCCGCCACGACCACCATGTCACCCGCGGCGCGAGCCAGGTCGGTCAGCAGCTCCCAGGGCACGCTGTACTCGGGGAGCACCAGCAGGCGCACCCCCCAGCGCACGCACGCGCCCAGAATCGCCAGCAACTTGCGGCGCTGGTTGTCCAGGTAGGTCGTGCGCACCCGCCCGGCCAGCGCCTGCAACCGCTCCTCGAAGCCCTTCGGAGCGAGCCCGTCCGCGGGCAGCAGGTGGCTCGACGCATCCAACGCGAAGAGGGGGTCCTCCAACGGCGAGCCCCAGGCCACCCGGGCGGCGGGATGGAAGTCGAGCTGGGCGACGGCGACGCGGGTAAGCGACGAAGAGGACATGGGGGTCAAGGTAATCAGGTGCGACGGCGGTGGGGAGTTGCGCCCGTTGGACACGGCGCCTAGCACCTGCTTCCCCCAAACCCCAATGCTTCCGCCAGGAAGCAAGGAAGCACCACACCCCCTCCCCCGCCAGCCTCCACCTCACCCGCCCCCGCGCTCCCCCTCGCGCACGCGCCCCAGCGCCACCGTCAGCGCCTCCCCCAGCGCCCTGCGCGGCACCATCTCCGCCTTGCCCACGGTCCCGTGCGCTACGCCCAGCAGCGTCGCCGCCGCGCGCTGCGTGAGCCCGCGCTGCTTCCGCCATCGCACCAGGTCCGCGCCCGTGAGCGCGGGAGGCGCCACCTTCGCCGGCTCCGCGCGCGAGGCCGCCGCCGAGGTCGGAGCGACCGGACCAGCCCGCGAGGGCCCCCTCGCCGGAGCTCGCGCCGGGGTCTCCCCCCCCGGAGCCTGCGGGCGCGGCGTCGCCACCGGCGGTGCCGACCGAACCACCGCCCCCCTCAGCTCTGGCCGGGCCTCCGTCCGCGCCAACTCCCGCGCCTTGAGCTCCACCACCCGCGCCTCGGCCAGCTCCAGCAGCTCGCCCAGACGCAGCCGCCACTCGGTGTACCCCCACGCCTGAGCGCTCGCCTGAGCGTCCCGGTACTCCGCCATGCGGTCCAGCAGCGCGCGCACGTCCGCGCACCGCGCAATGAACAGGCGCTCCTGGCGGCAGGTCTCGTCTACGCTGGCCATCGGCCGCGCTGCGCCACGAGGCGCCAGGCCTCGAGATCGGTCAGGCGGTCGTCGATCAGCTCGACGAGGTCCCGGACGCGCACCCTCCCCGCCAGGTGGAGCCCCCCGCCGGCCTCCAGGTCCAGGTAGGAGGACCTCAGCGCGCGCAGCTCGTCGAGATCCTCGCAGGCGCGGACACGGGCGCGCTCGCTCCGAAAGGCCCGCTCGACGCGCAGGAGCACCGCCTCCTCGTCCTCCTGCTCCTCCTCGTCCTCGGGCTCCAGCTCCCCGAGCGCTTCGAGGACATCGTCCAGGTCATCGTTCTCGAGAACATCATCATCCCAGCGCATCTCCGCCTCCCGGTGCTCTCAGCACCTCACTCTTCCCCTTCCTCTCCCGCGAAGACAGCGACCTGGAGCGGCTCGTACTCGGCGAACTCCTCGTCGAAGACCCTGGCCACGGCGCGGTCTACCTGCGCCTGGGGGATCGTCGGCTCGCCTTCGCGCAGCATCCGGTTGACGACGCGGACCCCATCCGTCCGCAGCTCGTGCGCCGCCGCGTGAAACAGCGCGAAGATCGCTGCCGCGTCGCGATCCACGCGCTCGTCGCCGACATGCTGCCCCAGCCGCATGAGCAGCCAGAACGACGGAGCCGAGCGACCGGACTCGATCTGCGCGAGCGCGGCGCGCGAGACCTCCAGCCGCTCCGCGAGCTGGGCCTGCGTGAGCTCGAGGTCCTCGCGCACAGCGGCGACGCACCGACCAAAGAGGAAGGCAGAGCTGACTCTTGGGCGGCGCTGGACTCGGGGTGGACGCTGATCTGGCACGGTATCCTTGCTATCTTATGTTAGTCATGGTAACCCATGACATGGAAGGTGTCATCAGGAGTCGACGATGCAGACCTCAGCACCCCCTATCCCGAACAAGTCCGCCTCGATGGCGGGAGCGCTGCTGACCGCCCAGGAGCTGGCCCGACACCTGGGGGTGTCGGTCTCCCAGGTGCAGCGCCTCTCGGCACAGGGAAAGATCCCGAGGTACGAGCTCGGTCATCGCACGATCCGCTTCGACCTGGCGGAGGTGCGCGCCGCCCTCGCGGCCAGCGGCGCTCCGAGCTCCGCGCCGCCGCCCCCCGCGCCTTTGCCCGCCCGGTCGAGGCGCTCGCCGCCCACGCCACCGCCGACGCGCGATCTGCCGCCCTACGACTGGCACAGGCGCTGAATCCTCATGGTAGGTTGACCGCGGCAGACCGCCGCGGCTGAGGAGCCCCCTCATGTCCGTGTACAAGCGCCCCAACAAGGACAGCACGAGCTGGATGATCGACTTCACCTACGAGGACCCCACGAGCGGCGAGACCCGGCGCTACCGCCGCGCCGGGGGAAGGGAGGTGCGCACCCGAGCAGACGCGCTCCAGGCGGAGCGCGAGATCTACACCCGCCTGACCACGCCGCCGCCGCGCGCAGAGGAGGTCCAGAAGGACGCGAGCTTCGCCGACTTCGCCGGCTACTGGAAGGACACGCGCAAGGTCGACTGGAAGCCCACCGCCTACCGCGGCTACGAGCAGATCCTCCGGGTCCACCTCGTCCCCGCCTTCGGCGAGCGCTCGCTCCGGTCCATCTCCGCGGAGGACATCCAGCGCTACAAGGCCGCGAAGTCCACAGGACCCGAGGCTCTGTCCGCGAAGACCGTGAACAACCACCTGGGCGTGCTCTCCTCGCTCTTCGAGGACGCCGTCCGGTGGCGCTACGCCGCCGCGAACCCGGCCCGGCAGATCAAGCCCTGCCGCTCGGATCGCACGGCGCTGGACTTCGCCTACTGGACCGCCGAGGAGTCCGAGCGCTTCCTCGCCGCCATCGCCCAGGTCCGCCCCCGCTGGCGGGCCTTCTTCCTCACGGCCCTGCGCACCGGCCTCCGCCTCGGCGAGCTGGCGGCGCTTCGCTGGGAGGACGTGGACCTGACGCGCGGGCTCGTCAACGTGCGCCGCAGCTACAGCCACGGCGTCGAGACGAAGCCCAAGGGTGGAAAGTCGCGCTCGGTGCCCATGAGCGCCCAGCTCCTGCTGACGCTCAAGGAGCACCGGCTCGCCGCCGGAGGTCGCGAGCGGGTCTTCGTGTCCGAGGACGGCGCGCTGTTGGACAGCAACCGGGTCAAGCACGCCTTCTGGGCCGGGATCAAGGCGGCGGGCGTCAAGCGCATCCGGCTCCATGACCTGCGGCACAGCTTCGCGAGCCAGCTGGTCATCGCCGGCACGAGCCTGTTCAAGGTCCAGGCCCTGCTCGGTCACCAGGACCCGAAGATGACCCAACGCTACGCCCACCTGAGCCCTGAGACTCAGGCGGACGCGGTGATGGTGCTCGACGGCCCCGCGGCGCCTGTGGCACATCCATGGCACGCGGGCCGTCAGGCCCAGGGGTAACGATGCGTAACCCCCTGAGATCATTGAAGAAAAAATGGTGGAGGCGGCGGGAGTCGAACCCGCGTCCGAAACCACGCAGCGTCAGCGTCTACGCGTGTGTCCGCCTGTTAACTTCCCCAGTCAGGCCAGGTGGCCCGCCCGACAATTGGGGTCGACCACGATTTGATGTGTTTGTTTATTGTCGCCTCACGCCACATGGCGGGACATGTCACGACTATTCAGGTCTTGACACGCTCCCACGCAGAACCCTGACATTCTACGGAGAGCGGCTCTGCTGTTAGTTAGGCAGCGAGAGCGAAGTGCGCGTTGTTGTTGGCAGCTTCTTTGGTTTGCTCGGTGTTTTACGAGGTTCCAAGCGACCTCGACGCGCAGCCTCGGCTTATAGTAGCCCCGTCGAAACCAGTTCGCCCCCATGTGAAAGAGCGCGGCCCCGTGAGGCCGGCCGCCCGCCCGAGGCGTCTCGCGCGGCGCCAGCAGGGCGGGCGTGCGCAGACATCGCGGGGGACGCTCATAGAATGCGCGCGTTCGAGCGTGGTGTCAAGGGCGACCGCTCCAATTGGAGCTGCACGCGCCCCCGGATCGTGCGACATTCCCATGGATGAGCCCCGACCTCCCCCCCGACGAGCTGCTGCGCCGCTCCACCCTGTTCCGCACGCTGGAGCGGGGGGTGCAGGACGAGATCGCCGCGCGCGTGCTCTACCGCTCCTTCAAGGAGGGAGACCGGATCCTGGAGGCGGGGGCCCCCGGGCGCGCCCTCTTCGTGCTGCTGAGCGGCCAGGCGGAGGTCTACGCGCGGGAGGGCAGCTCGCGCTTCCGCGTGGCCCTGCTGGAGCCGGGCGCGCTGTTCGGAGAGATCGCCTTCTTCTCGCCCGAGCAGGCCCGCACGGCCGACGTGGTGGGGCGCGAGCCGGGCATGGTGGCGATGCTGAGCGCGGAGCTCTACCAGGAGCTGAGCCGCACCCGCCCGCTCACCGCCATCGCCATGGAGAAGGCCGTGCTCAGCGTGCTGACCGACCGCCTCGCCGAGACCAACGCGATGATGGCCCAGCTCATGGACCGCGCCCGCCTGAGCGGGCCGAGCGCCGCGACGGGCTGGCTGCGCGGGCTGCTGAGCGCGAGCCGATGACCGACGCGGTCTCCATCCTGGAGCAGCTCCCCGGGCTCTCCGGCGTGGAGCCGAAGGCCCTGGCCGGGATCGCCGCGCTGATGAAGCGCCGCACCTACAAGGACCGCCTCATCTGCCGCGAGGGCGAGGACGCCGACCGCCTGTGGGTGCTGGCCGAGGGCGCGGCCGAGGTGCTGAAACGCTCGGAGAGCGGCCGGGACTTCGTGGTCGCCACCCTCCAGCCGGTCACGCTCTTCGGGCAGGTGGGCCTCTTCCTGCCCACCGGGCGCACGGCCTCCATCCGGGCGCGGGGGCGCTGCGAGACCCTGGAGATGTCCAGCATCCAGGTCCACCTCCTGCTGCGCGCCGGGGCGCCCGAGGTCTCCGGGCCCTTCCGCCGGGCCCTGATCGTGGCGCTCTCGCAGCAGCTCATGAGCGCGACCCAGTCCATCTGGCGCCTGGCGGACGAGGCCGGCGCCACCGAGAGCGTGGACGCGGAGCTGGCTGAGCGCCGCATCCTGGAGGCCCGCGGCAGGCTGTGACGGCGCGCCCCCGACACGTTAGCCTCCCGTCCCTGTGCTGGGCCTCCGCCCGCAACTTCCCCCGGGAGCGCGCATGATCCGCCTCGACAGCTACATCGCCCAGCGCTGGGTCTCCGGCGGCGGCAAGCCCGCCATCCTCGTCAACCCGTCCACCGAGGCGCCCATGGCCGAGGTGCTGACGGAGGGGCTGGACGTCGGCGCGGCCCTGGACGCGGCGCGCGCGGGCGGGGCCACCCTGCGGAAGATGAGCTTCGCCGAGCGTGGCGCCCTGCTGAAGGCCATGAGCCGCGCCCTGCACGCCGCCCGCGAGGAGCTGCTGGACCTCGAGCAGCAGAACAACGGCGCCACCCGCGGCGACGCCAAGTTCGACATCGACGGCGCCACCGGGACCCTGGCCGCCTACGCCAGCCTGGGCGAGGAGCTGGGCGCGCGCAGCTTCCTGCTGGACGGGGACGAGCGGGCGCTGGGCCGCGGGGCGCGCTTCGTGGGCCAGCACGTCCGCCTGCCCCGCCCCGGCGTGGCCGTGCAGATCAACGCCTTCAACTTCCCGGGCTGGGGCACCTTCGAGAAGGTCGCCGTGGCCCTGCTGGCCGGCGTGCCCGTCATCTCCAAGCCCGCCACCGCCACCGCCCTGGTCGCCTGGCGCATGGTGCGCATCGTCACCGAGCAGGTCGAGCTCCCGCCGGGCGCCCTTCAGCTGATCGTGGGCTCCACCGGCGAGCTGCTGGACCTCCTCGGCCCCCACGACGTGGTCGCGTTCACCGGCTCGGCCGGCACCGCCTCCCGCCTGCGCGCCGGCGCGGCCTTCACCGAGCGCTCCGCCCGCTTCAACGCCGAGGCCGACTCGCTCAACGCGGCCGTGCTGGGGCCGGACGTGGGGCCGGGGGATCCGATCTGGAACCTCGCGGTGCGCAACATCGTCCAGGACATGACCCAGAAGACCGGCCAGAAGTGCACGGCGGTCCGGCGGATCCTGGTGCCCGAGGCCCGGCTGGGCGACCTGCGCGAGGCCCTGGTGGAGGAGCTCGGCCGCGTCCGCGTCGGCGACACCGCCCACGATCAGGTCACCATGGGCCCGGTCGCCACCGCCGCCCAGCTGCGGGACGTGCGCGCCGGCATCCAGCACCTCGCGGCCCAGGCGGAGATCGCGCTGGGCGGCCCCGATCCGCTGGACGGCCTGGGCGCGCCCGAGGGCCGGGGCTACTTCGTGCGGCCCACCCTGCTGGTCGCGCGGGACCCGGCCTCGGCCGATCGCGTGCATCAGCACGAGGTCTTCGGCCCCTGCGCCACGCTGCTGCCCTACGACGGCTCGGCCGAGCGGGCCAGCGCGCTCGTGGCGCTGGGCCAGGGCAGCCTGGTCAGCGCGGTGTACTCCGACGACAAGGGCTGGCTGGGCGAGTCCCTGCTCTCGCTGGCGGTCTGGAACGGGCGCGTGCTGGTGGCCTCCGAGAAGGTCTCCGACCAGACCACGCCCCCCGGCATGGTGCTCCCCACCCTCGTCCACGGCGGCCCCGGTCGCGCGGGCGGCGGCGAGGAGCTGGGCGGGACGCGCGGGATGGAGCTCTACACCCAGCGCGTGGCCCTGCAGGGCGACACCGGGATGCTCAAGCGCCTGCTGGGGAAGGGCGCGTGATCGATCGCGAGCGGCTCGCGGCGGCCCTGGTCGCCCTCGGGCTGGAGCCGCGCGCGGACCTCCCCCTCGCGACGAAGGGCTTCTGGCGCATCGGCGGTCCGGCGGACCTCTGGGTGGACGTCGCCACCACCGCGCAGCTGTCGGCGTTACAAGCCATGAATGTGCCGCTCACCGTGGTCGGCAACGGCAGCAACCTGCTGGTCAGCGACGTCGGGATCCGCGGCCTCGCCCTGCGGCTGGTGGGCGAGCTGCGCGAGGCCCGCTTCGGCGAGGAGGACGGCCTTCCCGTGGTCGAGGCCGGGGGCGGGCTGCTGAACGCCGTCCTGCTGCGCCGCGTCGAGCAGCAGGGCCTCTGCGGCCTCGCCTCCCTGGCCGGCGTGCCCGGCACCGTGGGCGGGGCGATCCGGCTGAACGCCGGCACCGCCCTCGGCGAGATCGGGGCGCGGGTGCTGCGTGTCGACGTCGTCCTGCCCGGCGGCCGTAACACGACGTTACACGTGGATGATCTCCACTTCCGCTACCGCCACGCCCAGCTCCCCGCGGGCGCCATCGTCACCCGCGCCACCCTGCGCCTCTCCCGCGAGGGCGTGGACGAGGAGCGCGCCGCCGTCGCCCACCACCTCGCCCGCCGCAAGGCCACCCAGCCGCTCGAGCTGCCCTCCTGCGGGAGCGTGTTCAAGAACCCGCCCGGAGACCACGCCGGCCGCCTGATCGAGGCCGCCGGCCTCAAGGGCGCCCGCATCGGCGACGCGCAGATCAGCGAGAAGCACGCCAATTTCATCGTGAACCTGGGCCACGCCCGCGCCTCGGACACGCTTAAACTAATCAGATTAGCTCGCGACACGGTGCGCGAGCGCTTCGGCGTCACCCTGGAGCCGGAGGTCCACGCCGTCGGCGACTGGGCCCCCGAGGACTGGCCGCTCTCCTGAGCGCCGGGCGCGGCTCAGCGCTTCTTCTTCCGCCGGATCTTCCACTTGCTGCCCCGCGGGGCGGGGTCCAGCTTCGCGATCATCCAGTCCATCGCCCGGCGTCGCGCGGCCAGGCAGGGCAGGATCGGCCAGCGGAGCCCGTGATCGCCGTCGGGGACCTCGATGAGCTCCACCTGATCGGGACGCCGGCGAGCCAGCGCGCGGGCCTGCTCCACCGAGACGACGCGGTCGCGCTCGCCGTGGACCAGCAGGGTGGGCGGGAGCCGCCCCTCGGCGTAGAGCGGGCTCGCCTCGCGGAGCTGCGCGCGCGCGAAGACCTGCGAGAGCTCGTCCGGCCCCTCCTCCTCCAGGCGGGCGAGATCGGTGGGGGCGCCCAGCGCGACCACGCAGCGCACGAGCTCCGGCTGGCGGAGGGCGGCGTCCAGGGCCAGGTGCCCGCCCGCCGAGTGCCCCCACAGCGCGATCCGTTCTACATCCACCTGGGCGTGGCGCAGGACGTCCAGGGCCAGCGTCATGTCCTCGCGCTGCGCGGGCCAGCGGTGGTCCGGGGCCAGCCGGTAGTCCATGGCCACCGCCATCAGCCCGCGGTGGGCCAGGGTGGGGCCGAGGGCCTCGAAGCTCTCCCAGCTCCCCTCCACCCAGCCGCCGCCGTGGACCAGCAGCACCGCCGGCCAGCCGTCGCGCGGCCCCAGGTCGTCGAGCTGCCAGAACCAGAGCCGCTGCGCGGGGTCGGGGCCGTAGGGGACCTCCGCCCAGCGCAGCACGTCGAAGCTGCGGATCCGGCCCTCCACGCGGCGGCGGAGCTGGTTGACCGCGTTCAGCGCGGGGAGGGCGCCCGGGACCTTGACCAGCGGGTTCTCAGCCACGAGGCGCCCCTCCGGCGCGGGCCAGCCAGCCGGCGTGCTCGGGCAGGGCCACGCCGCGCGCGCGCGCCTCCTCCACCAGCCAGCCGTTCCGCCAGCGCCACTCCTTCAAGCTGGCCTTGTAGGCCGGGATCCGTCGCGCGTAGGCCAGGCCGTGCTCGGCCATGTGCGCGCCGTCCAGGTCCACGCCCAGGGCGGCGCCCAGGACCGGCGCCATCTCCGCGCAGAGCGCCCTCACGGCCTCGGGCTCCCGCTCCGCGACCGCCCCCACCGGCAGGCCCGTCGCCTGCCCGATCAGCCCGAAGGCCGCGTTCCAGGAGAACTTGTAGGCCGAGGCCCGCGCGTACTCCGCCGCGTCCGTGGTCGCCCGCGCGGCGACGCCCCCGCGCTGGAGCAGCGCCGCCACCACCTCGGCATGCGGGCCCCAGAGCAGGCTCTCTCCGCCCGGCTCCGGGGGCGCGCCCACCCGCGGCACCGCCACGTAGAGCAGACCCTGGGTCGCGCCCTGCAGCCCTCGCGCCTCCAGCCACGGGCGCAGCATCCCGTTCTGCACGAAGACCAGGTGCGCGTGGCGGGACGGGTGGACCAGGGGCAGCAAGCCGTCCAGGTCGTCGTTGCGCGTACACACCAGCGCCGGCCCCGCGCCCGGCTCTCCGAGGGGCCCCGGCAGATCCGCCCGCGAGAGCGCCCTGTGCGCCAGCCCCTGCGCCGCGGCCAGGTCGGCGAAGAGGGAGCCGATGCGCCCCCGACCGACGATCAGCAGCGGCGCGCTCACGTCCCGGGCATGACCACCTGGCCGTTGACGCTCCGCCAGGCGAACATCCCCCCCTCCATGCTGGTGGCGTTGAACAGGCCCTTCTGGCGCAGGAAGGTCGCCGCCTCCAGCGAGCGCCCGCCGCCCGCGCAGTAGCAGACGATCTCGTTGGCGTCCTTCAGCTCCTCCCAGCGCTCGTAGAGCTGGCGCAGGGGGATGAGGCGGGCGTGGGGCAGGATGCCCTGCTGGGTCTCGAAGGGCTCGCGCACGTCCACGATGACCACGGTCTCGCCGGCGTCCAGGCGCTCCTTCAGCTCCTGGGCCCCGCACTCGATGGTGGCCAGAGCCTCGCCGTCGGCCACCGGCTCGCCCGGGGCGGCCTCGACGACCTTCACCGGGGACGCGGTCGGGGGCGCGGGCCGTGTGGGCGCGGGCGCGGGCCGGGCCGGCGCCTCCCCGCGACCCAGGACCTGCCCGATCATCTTCTTCGCCAGGCTGCGCAGACCCATCGACAGAGACCTCCTGCCGCTGGCTTTTAACACGGCCTCGGGGCCAGAGAAGAGCTCACTGCTCCGTGGTGCCCTCGCCGGTCACCTCTTCGGTGGGCTTGCTGCCCACCTTGCGCGCCCCGGCGGCCCCCTTCTGCATCTTCATCCCCTTGCCGTTCTTGACGGCGCTCGGGATCTTGTTGCCCTTGATCTTGCTCGCCGCCGCGCCCATGCCGCCGCCGCCGGCCCCCATGCCCGCGCCGGCGTTGCGCCCGTTGTTCATCTTGATCTGCGTGCCGTAGTAGGCCGAGGCCTGCTGGAGCACGAAGGGCAACGAGGCGGGCGCGACGAAGTCGGGGATGCGGCCGTCCTCGATGAAGACGTAGCCCTTGCCCTGGTCGGTGACGTTCTTCAGGTCCACGGTCGCGATGACCTCGCCCGCGTCGTTCTTGATCTCCACCGGGCCCAGGGCCCAGGCGCGCACCACCTTGATGCCCGTGCCGTCCAGCACGCGCGTCAGCGCCTGCTCGGGGGCGAAGAAGGAGTGATCGGCGGAGGTGTCCAGGATCAGGAACACCCGCCAGGCGCCCTGCCCAGGCTGCACGCCGCGCCCGGCCTCGCCCGTGGGCACGCTGGAGGGGCTCTTCTGCTCGGTGGCCTCCTTCTTCTCGTCGGAGGACTCGCCGGTCTTGTCACAGGCCGCGAGGCTGAACATCAGGATCGGGAGGAGGGTTCGGGTCAGCGTCGTGGCGCGCATCAGGTCTCCAGGGGGCCGGGTCTTTGAGATCAGCTCATCTTAATGCGAACACGCCGGACCCGCTCGTTCGGCCGCGAGGCGCGATCAGCCGGACACCTCGGCCAGCGCCAGCAGCGCCGCGGCCCGCCGACGCAGCAGGATGGCCGTGAGTCGCTGATAACAGGGCTCCAGCCCCCGGGCCGCGCGGGCCTCCAGCTCGGCGAGCACCGCCGCGGGCTCCCGCTCCACCCGGGCCAGCAGCGTCGCCATGGAGCGGGCCGCCTCCGGCACGCCAGGGCTGGCCGACACGCCGTGAAGCCGCTCGATCGTGGCGCCCCGCCGATGAGGCGCGATCTCGCCCAGGAGGATCGCCTGCCAGCTGAGGGCCGCGCACCGAAGCTCCACCATGTCATCCCTGTACATGCGCTCCAGGGTCTCCTCGTAGCGCGCCTCGGCCGTTGGCAGGTCGCCGCGAAGCTGGCGCTCCAGCCCCTGATAGGCTCGGATGACGACCAGCTCCTCCGGGACCCGCGCCGACCGGGACGCGCGCTCCGCCTCCTGAAGCGCGCGCTCCGCTGCGCTCTGCTCTCCGCGGATCAGAAACACGAGCGCCCAGTCCCGCAGGATCACCGCCTCGAAGGCGCCCGACCCGATCTCCCGGCTCAGCACGAGGCCCTGCCGTAGCGCCTCCTCCGCAGCGGCGAGCTCCCCGAGCTCCATCTCCACGAGCGCCAGCCAACCCAGGAACCGGACCTGCCGCCCTGGTTCGGGGCTGCGCCGCGACGTCTCCAGGTTGAGCAGCAGGAGGTGGCGTGCGCGCTCATGGTCGCCCCGCCGCGTGCAGCTCCGCGCCAGCGAGAACCGGATCAGGATGACCAGCGCCAGGGAGCCGAGCTGCTCAGCCCGACGGAGCTCCCGCTCCAGCACGCGCCCCCCATCTTCGAGCGAGAGCACCCCGTACTCCACGAGCTGCATGCCACACCAGATCTGCAGGTAGGTCAGCCCCGCGATCCGAGCGATCTCCCTCGCCTCCCGTCCGTGCGCGTCCCCACGCGCCAGATCCTCACCCTTCAGCCGGTGGAACACGCAGGAGCTCATGAGCGCGACGCAGAGGACCTCCGGGTCCCCTCGCTCGCGCGCGTGGCGGACGAGCACGTCGATGAGGGGTCCACGGTCAGGGATCTGCTCGTCGGTCGCCGCGTAGAGCAGCCAGCCCCAGAGCAGGGCCCGCTCGCGCGTGGCGAGCAGGTCATCGCCACAGGACGCGCGGATCGCGGTGGCCATGCGCCCAACGTGTGCACTCAAGCCCAGGCTCTTGAGGAAGCGCAACAGCGCGAGTCCGATCCGGACCGCGTCCTCGGGATCCCCGGCCTCCCCCCAGATGTCCTCGAAGGCGGGCAGGTCGAAGCGCATCACCTGGCGCGCCTCGTCCGGCTCAGGCCCCTCGGTGCCCGCGAAGAGCGTGGTGGCGTAGCGCGCCATGTAGGCCAGCACCCTCGCCCGCACCGCCGACCGCTCCCCGCGCTCCTCCAGGCGCTCGGCGGCGAGCTGTCGGATGGAGACCAGCATGGCGAATCGGGGCTCCCCGCCCGGGCCCTCGGCGTCCTGGAGCAGGGAGCGGGCGCGCAGCGCGGGGAGGAGCAGGGCGGGGTCCAGACCGGGCCCCAGGGCAGCCTCGGCGGCATCCCAGGAGAAAGGCTGGTGTAACGCAGAGAGACGCGCGAGCGCGCTCTGCTGGTCCGCGTCGAGCAGCGCCCAGGAGCTCTCCACGCTCAGGCGCAGCGAGCTGTGCCGGTGGGGTCGTCCCCCCTGGGCCAGCAGGTCGAGCTGTCGGTCCAGCCGAGCCAGCACCGCCTCCGCCCCCAGCAGCCCGGCCCGCGCCGCCGCCAGCTCGATGGCCAGCGGCAGGCCCCCCAGCCGCTCCGCCAGCGCCGCCACCACCTGCCCGTCCAGGCTCAGCGCCCCGCACGCGCTGGCCACCTGCACGAGGAGGCGCTCGGCGTCGGGCTGGGCCAGGGGGCCGAGCTCCAGCACCCGCTCCTCGGGGAGGTCCAGGCGGTGCCGGCTGGTGCAGAGCCAGACCAGCTCCGGGCTCGCCGCCGCCAGCCCCGAGACCGCGGTCGCGGCGTCGTGGATCTGCTCCAGGTTGTCGAGGAGGAAGGCCCCTCGCCCGCGCGCGCCGGCCGCCCGCCCGACCCGCTCCAGGGTCCTCGGCGCCAGCAGGTCCCGCTCGGGGAGCGGCAGGGCCAGCAGGCTGGCCAGGGCCTGCACCAGCTCCGCCCCGCTGCGCGCCGAGCTGAGGTCCAGGAGCCACAGCCCGCCCATCAGCCCGCCGCGGGCCAGCAGGGCGCGCCCCAGGGCCAGCAGGAGCCGGGTCTTGCCCACGCCGCCGGGGCCTGTGATCGTGAGGATCGCGGCCCCCTCGGAGAGCGAGCGCGCGCGGGCCAGCTCCAGGTCCCGCCCGAGCATCGCGCGCGGCGACTCGGGGAGGTTGTGCGGCCAGAGGTCCAGGCGCAGCCCGCGCCCGCGCACCGTGACGAGGTGCCGTGGGCGCGACGGATCGCGCTCGACCTGGGCCCTCAGGCGGGCCAGGGTCGTATCCAGGGTATGGGTTCGGGTCCCCGATCGATATCCGAGATCATGCTCCAGCGCCTCCGCCTGCGTCACCAGCTCCCCCGGTCGCTCCGCCAGGAGCCGGAGCAGCCGCAGCTCCTGGGGCGTGAGCCTCCGCTCCCCTCCCCCGCCCTCGACCTCGCCGCTCTCCAGGTCCACCGTGATCGCGCCGAGCGTGAGCAGGCGGGGCCCCTCGTCCACGGGGGGAGCGTCCGGCCCCGGGAGGACCAGGCGCAGCCCCGCCCCGCGCAGGCTGAGCAGCACCCTCGGGTTGCGTGGATCGGGCTCCAGCTTCTCGCGCAGGCGCCGCACCGCGAAGTCCAGCGCCCGCGAGTCCGGCCGCGCCTCCCCCCAGACGGCGCGGCAGAGCTCCTCCCGCCCCACCGTCCGCCCCGCCCGCTCGGCGAGGTGCTGGAGCAGCGCGACCTCCTGCGCGGTCAGCGCGTGCTCTGCCCCTGCGCGGAGCACCCGCCGCTCGCCGAGGTCGACCCGTCCGTCCACAAGCCGCAGCTCCACGCCGCCTCCCCCTGAACACTCTGCCGGAGGGCGAGGCGCGCGGGCAAGGGCATGGGGCGCAGCTCGGCGAGGCCTGCGCGGAGGAGCTCGGGTCGAGCGGCAGGAGCGCCCGTCCACTCCGCCATCTTCGCGTCGAAGCGCTCCAGGTTCTCGCCGTCCAGGGCGCGGTAGCCGGCGCCGCTGTGGCTGGCCTCCTCGATGATCAGGAGCTCGACGCCGTCGTTGCCCTCGACCGCGGGCATCCCGCCGCTCCAGGGGTCGTAGGATCCGTACACGAAGAGGAGCTCGCTGGCCTCGGTCGCCACCCAGTCCAGCACCGCGGGCGTGGTCGCCGAGAAGCCGGGCGTCGCCACGCCGTCGGGGAGCAGCCCGCTCTCGATGTCCACCACCTCCTCCGACAGCAGCCCGGCCAGGTGATCCTGGGGGATGAGCGGCGTGCCCAGCTCGGCCTGCACCTGGTAGTAGTAGGAGGCGTAGTAGTCGAAGAAGGAGTCATCGGCGGAGACGATGCCGACGTGGGTCTGGTAGAAGTCGTGGATGTCCTCGATGTCCGCGTCGGGGGCCGGGACCTCGTCGCAGTAGTCCACCCCGCTGTACTGCCAGAAGACCCAGGCCAGCGAGAGCGCCGTGGTCTCCAGCCCGCTCTCCACGCCGCCCACGCGCTCCAGATCGACGCCGTTGTCGTCCACATAGCTCTCCACCAGGGGCAGGATCTCGGCGCGGCGCTCGCCCAGGATCGCCACCTGCAGCGCCGCGAGGGCCTCCTGGCACTCCGCGGGGAAGGTGTCGAAGATCGCGGCGTAGGCCGGGTCCTCCAGGCCGCTCATGAAGGAGGCGGTGAACGCGAGCGTGCCGACCACGTCGTCGGGGTACTGGCTCCGGTAGGTCGTGATGTCCACCCCGCCCTGCGAGTCGCCCTTCCCAATCCAGGGCCCGGTGAGCACGGGGGCCAGGGTCTCGCGGACCTTGTGCATGTCGGCCATGGCCTGCGCCTGGGTGAGCATGGACCAGTCGGCGTCGTCTGGGACGGAGGAGCCGTAGAAGCGCTTGTCGATGGTGAGCTGGTTGAGCTCGTAGGCCTGGGCGACGGAGCTCTGGGAGTCGCCGTAGAAGTCGTCGTAGCCCGTGGTCTGGAACATGGTGGGGCCGGCGGCGTCGCGCAGGATGAGGCTCAGCTTCTGCTCGAAGGTGGCGCCGTCCGGGTCGGCGTGGTCCACCGGCTGGGTGATGGTCAGACGGAAGAAGCGGACGCCGCTGTAACCGTCCACCTCGCGCGCCTCGAGGTCGGGCAGGGCCTCGAGCAGCTCCAGCACGTCGGTGGGCTCGCCGGTCTCGCCGGTCTCCTCGGGCTCCCCGGTCTCCTCGGGCTCCCCGGTCTCCTCGGGCTCCCCCGTCTCTTCGGGCTCCCCGGTCTCCCAGGAGGGCTTGTCGGTGGGCTGGCAGGCGGCGAGGACGGACAGACAGACGAGCGGCGTGAGACGACCGAACATGGGCTCTCTCCAGGGTTTCCGGGTGGGCGTCGCGGGCGGCGATGCGCACCGTCGACGATGAACAGAGCGTAGTCGGACCCCCTCGCGGGTCGCTACGGGTCGCAACCTGGCGCAACCGAGCTGTGGGGTCGGGCGCCCGGTGTTAGATCCGGGCCATGCCCCTGCTGCCCCTCCTGCTCACCCTCGCCTGCGCTCACCGCACCCCCGCGAATGGCGCCGCCGCCGCCCCGCTCGCCGCGCCCCGGGTGCCCGCCACCCTGCTCGGCCGCTGGGAGCGGGAGGACGGGCTCGCCTCGGAGAGCTGGGTGCGCGCGGACAGCGTGCTGGTGGGCGTGGGCTTCGAGGGCACGGCCGAGCGGACCACCGCCTTCGAGGTCCTGCTGCTGGGGCCGCTGAACACCGACGGCGCCCCGGTTGCGGGCTACGCCTACACCGCCATGCCGGGCGGCCAGAGCCGGGTGAGCTTCCCCCCGCCCGACCCGGGCGCGCTCGTCTTCGAGAACCCCGAGCACGACTGGCCCACCCGCATCGCCTACGCGCGCCAGGACGACCTGCTCCGCGCCACCGTCGAGGGGCCGGGCCGCACCATCGAGCTCAACTTCATCCGCGGCAAGGCCGACGAGGCCCTGGAGCTGGAGGTCGTGGACCGCGCCTTCGACGAGGCGGTGGCCCAGGGCGGAGCCGACGCCTGGATTCGGACCTTCGATCCGGAGGGCGCGCAGTGGGGGCCCGAGGGGCGGATCTCCCCGCGGGAGAGCCTCCCGGACATGCGCGAGGCCCTCTCGCCGGAGCGCGGGCTGCGCTGGCGCCCGGTCCACTCCGGCTGGGCCCCGGCGGGGGACGCCGGCTACACCGTGGGGACCTGGGTGGCGACCGCGCGCGACACCCACGGGAGCTGGGCCGAGCAGGGCCGCGGCTGGTACGTAACCGTCTGGCGCCAGCAGCCGGACGGGAGCTGGAAGGTCTGGTTCGACGCGCCCGCGCAGTAGCGCAAATCGTCAATTTGCTTGACCATCGTCCTCATCCGGGGGAGGCTCCCGGGACTCCTGCGCCTCGGAGCGGTACATCCAGACGCGCAGGAGGGTCCAGGCGATGGCCGCCGCGATGAGCAGTCCCAGCAGCCCCATGGCCTACACCTCCCGGGGCGAGCCGAGGCCCACCCCGCGCTCGATGACCTGTCGCGTGAGCCGCGCGCAGCCCAGGCGCGACCGCAGCACGTCCACCGCCCGGTCCTGCGCCAGCGCGGGGCTGCAGGTGAAGAGATCCACCGCGGCGTAGCCGTGCTCCGGCCAGGTGTGGATGCTCAGGTGGCTCTCGGCGATCAGCACCACCCCGCTCACGCCCTGCGGGGCGAAGCGGTGGAAGCGGTGGTCCAGGACGGTCGCCCCCGCGGCGCGGGCGGCCTCCAGCATGGCGCGCTCCACCCCCGCGAGATCGTCGAGCGCGGCCCGCTCGCAGGCATGCATCTCGACGAGCAGGTGCTGACCCAGGGCGTGCATCGCGCGTGGTTTATCCCAGCGGCGTCGGATCGTCGCAGGTCAGCAGGTCGCAGAAGGACTGCGGCGCGTGCAGCATGATGCCCTGGGCGTAGTCCACGCCGATCTCGCGCAGGCGGTCCAGCACGTCCTGGCGCTCCACCCACTCGGCCACGGTCCGCACGCCGACCACGCGGGCGACGTCCTGGAAGCAGCGCACCGCCGCCGCGTCCAGGGGGTCGTCCACCAGATCGCGGACGAACTGCCCGTCGATCTTGATCTGGTCCACCGGCAGCACCTTCAGGTAGCCGAAGGAGGAGGCGCCGGCCCCGAAGTCGTCCAGCGCGATGCGCACCCCGAGCCGCCGCATCTCCTCGATGAAGACCGTCGCGTCCGCCAGGTTGGTGATCGCCGCGGTCTCGGTGATCTCGAAGCAGAGCTTGGAGGTGTCGAAGCCCGCGCCGCGGATGGCGCTCTCGGCGAAGCGGTGGAAGGCGCGATCCCCGATGGACTGGCCGCTCAGGTTGATGGCGACGGAGCTCACCGTGCCCAGCTCGGGGACACGCTGCAGGCGGGCGATGGCGTGGCGCAGCACCCAGCGGTCGATGCGCGAGGCGAGGTGGAAGCGCTCGGCGGCGGGCAGGAAGGCGGCGGGCGTGACCAGGGTGCCGTCCGGCTCGCGCAGGCGGAGGAGCAGCTCGCAGTGGAGCCCCTCCCCCTCCGCGGGACGGAGGGGGAGGATCCGCTGGGCGAAGAGCACGAAGCGGTCCTCGTCCAGGGCCTGGGTCAGGCGGTTCGCCCACTGCATCTCGCCCTGCCGGGCGCGGACGACGCGGTCGGTCTCCAGCCAGAGGTGGACGCGGTTCCGCCCGGCCTCTTTGGCCGCGTAGCAGGCGGTGTCCGCCGCCTGCAGCACGCTCGCCGCCCCCACCCAGCGGCCGTCCAGCGGGACCAGCCCGATGCTGGCCCCGACCCGGAAGGATCGCCCCTCGTGGACGAAGCGGTACTCCTCCATGCGGTCGCAGATGTGCTGGGCCACGCGCTGCGCGGCGTCCAGGGGGCAGAACTCCAGGATGACGCCGAACTCGTCGCCGCCCAGGCGGGCCAGGGTGTCCCGCCCGCGGATGCAGTCGGCCAGCACCTTGCTGACCTGCTGCAGGAGCTGGTCGCCCACGGAGTGCCCGCAGGCGTCGTTGACCAGCTTGAACTGGTCGAGGTCGATGTAGAGGAGCGCGTGCGGGCGCTCCGGGCCGCTCTCCAGGACGTGGCGCAGCCTCAGCTCGAACTCCGGGCGGTTGACCAGCCCCGTCAGCGCGTCGTGCGAGGCGCGCCAGCTCATCTCGCCAGACAGGCGCCGCTGCTCGGTGACGTCGTGGAAGACCAGGACCGCCCCCAGGATCCTGCCCTGCTTGTCGCGGATGGGCGAGGCGGAGTCCTCGATGCCGAACTCCGATCCGTCCCGGGCGATGAGCAGCGTGTTGCGCGCCATCCCCACCGTTCGGCCCATCGAGAGGCAGTGGGTGACCGGGCTGTCCGCGGGCTGCCGCGTCTCCTCGTGGACCACGTTGAAGACCTGATTCAGCGGGCGACCGGCCGCGTCCACCGTCTTCCAGCCCGTCATGCGCTCGGCCACCGGGTTCAGCCAGCGGACCAGGCCCAGGGCGTCCGTGGTGATCACGGCGTCCCCGATGGACTCCAGCGTGACGCGCAGCAGCTCGTGGCTCTCGGCGAGCTCGCGCAGGGTGGCCGCGAGGCGGTTGCGCTCGTCCTCCAGGGCGCGCTCGGCCCGCAGGCGCATCGTCACGTCCTCGATGACCGCCATGCTGCGGGCGGGCGCGCCGCTCTCGTCGCGCTCCATGATCCCCGACAGCAGCACGTCCACGATCTCGCCCGAGCGCGTCTCCATCTGGTAGGGGACGCGGTCGCAGCGACCGTCGACGAAGAAGGTCGGGAGCACCACCTCGCGGGCGTAGCGGCGCGAGCTCTCCGTGAGGAAGTCAGTGGAGGGGCGCCCGATCACCTCCTCGCGCGCGTAGCCCAGGCGCTGGAGCCAGGCGTCGCTGACGGTCAGCAGCCGCCCCCTCGCGTCGATGGAGTGCAGCATGGCCGGCGTGCGCTCGTAGAGCCGCTGCAGCCGCTCGGCCAGCCTGCGTTGCTCCGAGACGTCGATGGCGAAGGCCAGGACGCCCGTGATCGCCCCGTCCGCCCCGTGGATGGGCACCTTCCCCACCGAGAGCCAGCGCAGTTCGCCCGTCCCCACCGCCGTGTGCGGCTCGACGATGCCCAGCTTGGGCTGCCCCGTCGAGATCACCTCCAGATCATCCCGGTAGAAGGCGTCCGCCTGCTCCTTCGGGTAGAGCTCCCAGCCGGAGCGCCCCTCGAGGGCCGAGGGGGTCGCGCCCTCCAGCGCCGCCGCCGCCGCGTTGACCCGCAGGTGGTTGTTGTGCGTGTCCTTGAACCAGAACATGATCGGCGAGGCGTCGAAGACCGCTCGAAGGTCCGCGAGCTCGCGCTGAGCAGCGTCAAGGTCGTCGCGCCGGCTCGACATCGACCCTCCTACACTCCTGGGCGACCCTCCAGAGGCAGACCTGCGCGAAGTCTATCCCAGGCGGCGCCAGGATGAGCGCATCCTTCGACTTGAAGCGAACACATGCGCGAGGCCCTCAGAAACCCCGCGCGGGTCGAGGCGCCTCCAGGTATGGTGAGTCATCCTCTGACGACAACAGAGCCCCCCTCTTCACCTTCACGCCCCATGTCGAGGCCCGCCTGATGCCTGTCCGCGCCCTGCTCTTTCTCCTCTCAGCATGTACGAGCGACGCCCTACGGATCCATCCTGAGTCTGAGAGACCCGCGCTCGGGGATCTGGAGGTGGAGGCCGATGCGCGCCCCTTCCGCGTGACCGGACCGGGGGTCTTCGGGGCCAGCCTGCCCGCGGCGGGGACCCACGCGCAGATTGACCAGGACGGCGTCTACCTGGGCGACCCGCGCAGCGGCGGGCTGCGGGTGCGGCTCGCCGCCCAGGGCGAGGACACCCTGGCCCGGACCCTCCCCCGCCCGGGGGCCTGCGAGAGCTCGCCGTGTCGTCCAAGGGTGGAATTCGTCCACCCCACGCTCACCGAACGTTGGACACGGACAGACAGGGGCCTCACCCAGGTCTTCCAGGTTGTCCAACCCAACGACCCCGATCTGCTCACCCTGCACGTCGCGGTGGAGGGCGCGCGCACGCTGGAGACCGACGGGGAGCTGGCCTGGATGCGCGGCGCGGACGGTCGGCGCTGGACCGTGAGCGGACTGCGGAGCTGGGATGATCGCGGCGAGGCGCTGGAGAGCTGGATGGAGGTCGAGGGCGACACGCTCCGCTTCGTGGTGGACACGCGCGGCGCGCGCTTCCCGGTGATCGTCGATCCGGTCTACGACACCGCGGAGATGACCCTGGAGGGCGCCTCGACGAACGCCTACCTGGGCTCGAGCCTGTCCGCGGCGGGCGACGTGAACGGAGACGGATACCAGGACGTCGTCATCAGCGCCCTCGGCGCCAACGACTACTTCGGCTCGGTCTACGTCTACTATGGAGATGGCGAGAGCCTCTCGGAGACGCCCTCCGAGCTGGTGGGCGAGTCCGGGGGAGGGACCTTCGGCTACTCGGTCGCCGGACTGGGGGACGTCAACGGAGACGGCTACGACGACATCGGCGTGGGCGAGACCTACGACGCCACCGGCCAGGGCGCGGTCCACGTCTACGGGGGCGGCGCGGACGGCCCGGAGAGCGAGCCCATCGCCACGCTGCTGGGCCCCAGCTCCGGCAGCATCTTCGGCTTCTCGGTGGCCGGCGGCGATCTGGACGGGGACGGCTACGGGGACGTGATCGTGGGGGCGCCCGGCGCGGACAGCGGCGCGGGTGTGGTCTATGTCTACCTCGGCGCGGACGGCGGGCCGGACACGGAGGCGAGCGCGGAGCTGAGCTCGGACACCTCCAACACCTACCTGGGCTACTCGGTCGCCCGCGCGGGCGACACCAACGGGGACGGCTACCAGGACGTGATCGGCGGCGGCCCCCTGTACCTGGACGGCTCCGGCTCGGCCTGGATCTTCCATGGCGGGGAGGATGGCCTGGACAGCAGCCCCTCGGTGGAGCTGAGCGGGTTCCCGCCCTCCGCCCTCCTGGGCGCCAGCGTCGCGGGCGCGGGGGACATCAACGGAGACGGCTACGACGACGTGATGGCGGGAGGCTACCTCTACAACTACTACCAGGGTCAGGCCCAGGTCTTCCTCGGGTCCTCCAGCGGCGTGGACACCGCCGCCAGCGCCACCTTCACCGGCGCCGTCTCCGGTGACTTCCTGGGCTACGCCCTCGCGGGCGTCGGAGACGTCAACGCCGACGGGTACGACGACGTGATGGTCGGCGCCGTGACCGCGCGGGACGCGGCGGGGGCCTACCCCGGGGAGGTCTACCTGGCGCACGGCTCGGAGAGCGGGCTGGACATGGCCGATCTCACCACCCTCGCCGGCGCGGCCAACGGGGACTACTTCGGCGGCGCGGTGGCCGGGGTCGGGGACGTCAACGCGGACGGCTGCGACGACGTGCTGATCGGCGCCCTCTACGCCGGCACCTCGGATCTGGGGGCCGCCTACCTCTACCTGGGCTACGCGCAGGACGAGGACGGCGACGGCTATCTCGCCAGCGAGGAGTGCGACGACGAGGACGCCACCGTCTACCCGGGCGCCGCCGAGACCTGCGACGGCAAGGACACCGACTGTGACGGGGTGCTCCCCGATGACGAGCAGGACGCGGACGGGGACGGGTACATGGTCTGCGAGGCGGACTGCGACGACGCGGCCGCCGACGCCTGGCCCGGCGCCGAGGAGGTGGTGGGCGACGGCGTCGACCAGGACTGCGACGGCGTCGAGTCCTGCTACGCGGACGCCGACGGCGACGGCGCGCGGACCGAGGAGCTCGTCCCTGGCGCGGATCTCGACTGTGACGACGCGGGCGAGGCCCTGGGCGAAGCGGTCCTGGACTGCGACGACGCGGACCCGACCGTGCTGCCGGGCGTGGACGAGGCCTGCGACGGCAAGGACACCGACTGCAACGGCGAGATCCGCGCCAACGAGGTGGACGCCGACGAGGACGGGGTCATGACCTGCGAGGGCGACTGCGACGACAGCGACCCCGCCTTCGGCCCGCAGGTCGAGGACATCCCCGACGACGGCGTGGACCAGGACTGCGACGGCGAGGACGCGCACGCCACCGCCGACACCGCCGACACCGCCGACACGGGCGACGGCTCCGGCGCCGAGGACACCGGGGAGGACAAGGGCGGCGGCTGCGCCTGCTCCAGCGCCCCCGCTCCCCGCGGCGGGCTGCTGATCGCGCTCGGCCTCGCGCTGGCCCTCCGCCGTCGGCGCCCCGCGCGCTGACAGGGGGCCCCGCGGAGGCCGCCAGCGGGCTATCCTGGCGGATCATGCCCACGCTCCGCCCCTACCAGCGCGAGGCCATCGAGGCCGTCATCCAGTCCCGCAAGGCCGGCGTCCGGCGGATGGTGGTCTGCCTGCCCACCGGCGCCGGCAAGACCGTGATCTTCAGCGAGCTGGCCCGCCTGGCCCGCCGCCCCGTGCTGGTGCTGGCCCACCGGCGCGAGCTGGTGAGCCAGGCGCGCGAGAAGCTGGCGGACGCCCTCCAGGATCCCACCGTGGTCGCCATCGAGCAGGGCGACGCCTCGGCCCACCCGGAGGCGCGGGTGGTGGTGGCCTCCATCCGCTCGCTGCACGAGGAGCGCCTGGCCCGCCTGCTCGCCAGCCGCCGCTTCGGGCTGGTCATCTACGACGAGTGCCACCACGCCCCCGCCGAGGACAACCGCCGCGTGCTGCAGACGCTGGGCGCCTTCGATCCTGAGTGGGAGGGCACCCTGCTGGGCTTCACCGCCACCACCGGGCGCGGCGACGGCGTCGGCCTGGACGAGGTCTTCGAGCGCATCGTCTACACCCGTGGGCTGGGGCAGATGATCGCCGACGGCTACCTGGTCCCGCTCCGCGGCTACCGCATCTCCACCGCCGCCGATCTGCGGGCCGTGAGCGCGGGCGGCGAGGACTTCGTGATCGAGGAGCTGGCGGAGGCCATCGACGTCACCGAGCGCAACGCGCTGGTCGCCCGCACCATCCAGGAGCTGGCCCGCGACCGCCGCACCATCGCCTTCTGCGTGACGGTCGCCCACGCCACCCACCTCGCCCGCGCCCTGGTCGCCGTCGGCGTGCCCACCGGCGTCGTCCACGGCCAGCTCCCCACGCCCGAGCGCGAGCGCATCCTGGCCGACTTCCGCCGCGGACGCCTGGCCGCCATCACCAACGTGGGCGTGCTCACCGAGGGCTTCGACGATCCGGGCGTCTCCTGCATCGCCATGGCCCGCCCCACCCGCTCCGACGGCCTCTACGCCCAGTGCGTGGGCCGCGGGACCCGGCTCGCCCCCGGCAAGAGCGACTGCCTGGTGCTGGACTTCGTGGACCTCTCCGACCTCTCCCTGGTCACCCTGCCCAGCCTGGCCGCCCTGCCCCGGGACCTCGACCTGCAGGGCGAGGAGCTGCACGAGGCCGAGCGCAAGATGGCCGCGATCTGGCGGGCCTTCCCCGGCTTCGAGGTGGAGCCCGGCAGCATCACCCTGGGCGAGATCCAGCGCCGCGCCGCCGCCTTCGATCCGCTGGCGCTGGGCGTGGACCCCGAGGTGCAGGCCATCTCCCGCAACCGCTGGGAGAGCCTGGGCTCGCGCGGGGTGGCCATCCACGTCTTCTTCGGGGCGAAGGCCGCCCGGCGCGGCGCCCTCTCCGAGATCCTGGTCCTGGACCAGGGCGGGCGGGCGGGCTCCCGACGCTGGAAGGTCACGGTGGACGGCAAGGAGATGGCGCGCTTCTCGCGCATGGAGCAGGCCGTGGAGGCCGTGGACTACGAGATCGGGCGCCGCGGAAGGGAGGCGGCGGAGAGCGCGCGGGAGAGCGCGGCGTGGCGGCGAGAGGCCCCACCTACCGCAATCCTCGATAAACTAACCAATCTCAATACTCGCCCCGCGCGCCTCACCCACGGGGAGGCCCTGCGCCTGCTGGCCTGGATGGAGCACGGGCCGCGGCGTTGAACGATCGTTCAATTCGCCGGCGTCTCGTCGGGGAGCGCGGCCTGCACGGGCGCCCGGCCCCTCCACTGCTGGTCGTAGGTGGCCCACTCGGCGGCGTCCAGGGTCCAGCTCGCGTAGAGGGCCACGCCGCGGAAGCCGCTGGGGAGCTCGCCCTCGCCCAGGCCCTCGCGGAGCCCGCGGATCGCGACCTCCAGCGTCTCCACGTCCGGGCGGTGCCAGAGGAAGTCGTCCTCGTAGGCAGGCAGGCCGATCCGCCAGGTACAGCCGCCCTGCTCGGGCGTGGGCAGCGCGCCCGCCAGCTCCCGCGTCCAGGTGGCGACCAGCCCGGCGTAGACGTCCCGGTCGGTCTGCGCCGTGTCGTAGGCCATGAAGCTCATGTCGTCCACCCGCCGGCACAGCTCTGAAGCGTAGTCCAGCTCCCAGTGGACGTCGGGGAAGGGGTGCAGCGGCGTGGTCGGCGGGTAGGCCGCCAGCGAGAGGATCGCGTCCGGCCCGATGGCGGCGCGCACCGCGTCGATCAGGGCGAGGAAGTCCGGGTGGCCGGTGGGCATGGGCTCCACGTTGAGCTGCACCCCGTGGGCCCCCAGGCGCACCACCTCCGCCATCGCCTCGGCGAAGCGGGCGCGGAAGGCCGGGTCCTCCAGCGGCACGTCCCGCGGGTACACGCCCCCGGTCCAGGGCAGCGCCACCATCCCCGGGTCGGCCCGGCGCAGGGCGGCGAAGAAATTGCGGACGATCTCCGGGTCATAAGGCCGAACGGTCTCGCCGTCGCGCCAGCCCGGCCGCCCCTCCGGCCCCAGCGGCCCCAGGAAGGGGTAGAGCTGCGTGATCCCCCGCGCGCGGAGCGCCTCGGCCAGGGCCCGGACCTCCGCCTCCGTGCGGGCCTCGTGCAGCCAGACCCGCCGCATCCACAGCCCGTTCTCGCCCCGGTCGCCCCGAGGGCTGGGGAGACCGGCGGGCTCGTCCGCGGCCGGCGCCACGGCCTCCTCCCTCGTCCCCCAGGCGATCCCGAAGCCCGCCGCGGCCACCCCGCCGAGGGCCAGCAGCCCCAACGCCAGGGTCCGCGCAGGGCTCATCGCCCGCGGAGCCTCGCGTACAGGCCGTCGCGCCAGGCCAGGAGATCGGCGAACTCCGCCGCCAGCTCGGGCTGTGTCCAGACCGCGCGGGTGGCGGGGCCCAGGCGGATGGCCTTGGAGTCCACCGGGCGCACGCCCTGGAGCGCGCTGGCCACGGCGACGTCGGCGTAGGTGAAGCCGTCCAGCAGGTGCTCGCGCCCGCCCAGCTCCGCCCGGAGCGTCAGGAGCCCGGCGCGCAGGCTGGCCCGCCGCGCGTCCAGATCGGAGGCGGAGACGCCATACTTCCGCCCGAACCACACCATGCCGTAGCGCGTGAACGGCCGCATCAGCCAGCGCGCCCAGCCCGGGACCGCCCGAGGCAGGGACTCGTCCAGGGCGGCCGGGCTGGCCAGCATGCCGGCCACGATGAGCGCCCTCCCCTCCCCCATCCAGGCGTCGGCGCGGGCCACCCAGGCGCGGATCTCCGCCTCTCTGCCCGCCGGGATCAGCGGGGTGCCCTGACCCTTCCGGTCCGCCCAGGTCGCGATGTCCCAGCTCTCCGTCAGCACCTCGCCCTCGGTCAGCAGGACTGGGACCGTCGCCCGCGTCGGCCCCGGGCCCACCAGTCGACGCAGCCGCCGCTCGCCCACGAAGGGGAGGTGCACCTGGGTCTGGTAGGGGATCCGGTGGTGGTCGAGGGCCCAGCGGGCGCGCTCGGACCAGGGGGAGACGGGCAGATAGACCAGCGTGGTGCTCACGCCTTCTCCATCATCACGATGTGCTCGATGCGGATGACCTCGCGGGCGTGGTCCAGGCGGTCGGCGCTGGCGCGGGCCAGGGGGCGCAGGCCGGCGGCGCTCATGGCCTCCACCGTGGGGTGAAGCGCGTCCACCAGCTTGTCGCCGACGTAGCCGTCGCCCACCACCACCACCATGCGGCCCCCCGGCGCGATGCCGCGGGCCTGGGTGGTGACCCACTTCGTCGTGTCCTCCCGCCAGGCGGCGAGCCCGCGCGCCCGGCCCAGGGCCCGGAAGCTGCGGCGGCTGCCCACCTCGGCGCCCAGCGCGCCCCCGGGGTCCATGCCCAGCCAGGCGTAGCGGAGCTGCTGCATGGGCAGGTAGTCGTAGACGCCCGGGTAGGGCGGGCTGGTCAGCACCAGGCCCGTGCGCGGGGGCGGCGGGCGCAGGGCGGCGTTGGCGTTGGCGACGTCGGCGTGCGCGCCCGCGGGGAGCTCCTCCAGCATGCGGCCGAGCTCACGGGCCTTCTTGTGGAAGAGCACGTTGGTCGTCCCGGGGGCGCGGTGCGTGGGCGTGCGCACGTTGCGCGTGTCGCTCTCGCGGAAGCTGGCCTTGATCACCACGCTGGAGAGCACGGCCAGCAGGAGCGGGCGCACGGCCGGCTCCTCGGCGCCGATGGCCTCGCGCAGGTGGGCGATCTCCTGGGCGACGTGCGGCTCGTACCAGGGGACCACCGACTCGGGGACGGGGAGCGGCTCGGCGCGGGTGGTCCTGGCCCGCTCGGACACGCGGCGGGAGGCGGCGCGCAGGGGCGTGGCCATCTCGGGGCCGGCGGTGCGTGCGCGGGCCACCAGCACGGCGATGGGCGAGAGATCGGCCCCCGCCGCCGGTCGCCCGGCCAGGAGGGCCTCCACCAGAACGGTCCCGCCCCCGCAGAAGGGATCGTAGACCGGCCCCGGGCAGACCTCCAGGATGGCGCGCGCGGCGTCCGGGTGCATGTTGGCCGGGTAGGTGTGGAAGCCGTGCGTGGCGCGGGAGACGCGCCCCTCGGCCGCCAGCGCGAAGGCCAGCACCTCGGCCAGGGCGGGCTCGCCGAAGCGGCGCACGGTGAGCGCGGGCGGCGGCCCCGGGCGGCGCGGGGTGCGCTCTTCGGGGACGGGTTCGGGTTCGGGCTGCCGGCGCATCGGGCTCCTTTGTCGCTGACGGGCGCTCACGTATCCTGGCTCAGCCGTCGTAGTCTTCGTCGGCCTGAATCTTCCACAGCGCGAAGCCCTGGCGGCCGGGGGCGACCTCGGCGACGCCGCCCAGCGGGCGGATCAGCGTCCAGTACTCGCTGAAGCGACGCGGGCGGTCGCTCACGCCGTCCACCACCACCGCGGAGTCGTCCTCCAGCCACTGGCGGGCCTCCGCGTGGACGCGGACCGTGAGCAGATCGTAGCGGCCGTCGCGGGTGACGCGGCAGAGCTCGACCTGCTCGACCTGCGCGTCCTCGCTGCGCGCGCGAAGGTTCACCCGGGCCATGCGGGCGGCGGCGAACTCCAGGGCCTGCCGCAGGTCGACGCTCACCAGCTCGCCGAGCGTGCCCGGATCCCCGGTGTCCACGGCGTGCTGGACGCGCGCGAAGAGCCCAGGGATGAAGCCCAGGAAGGCGTCGATGTCCAGGCTCGGGTGCCGGGAGAGGAGCTCCGCCCGGCGCTCGGCGAGGTCCGGCGCGGTCACCGTCGGCAGCGAGGAGCCTGCCTCCACCTCCAGCCCGCGCTCCAGCGGCGGGCGGGAGAGCGGAGACTGCTCGCGGTCCAGCAGCGCGCGCACCACCCAGGGCGAGCCCCCCGCGGCCGGGCGGCCGAGCGACCAGCGCTCCTCCACCAGGAAGTCCCGCGTCTCACCGCCCCAGACGCCGTGGACGATGGCCCGCAGCCGCCAGGTGACGCGGGCCCAGGGCTCCTCCACCGCGGCGTCCACCAGCTCGGGCGCGTCCACCAGCACCTCGCGCACGGCGCCCAGCGCGCCCCGACCGGCCAGCAGGGTCTCGGCGGCACCCTCGGAGAAGCGGCGGCTCAGCGCCCCCAGATCTCCCGAGCCGCGCGCGGCCCAGGCGGCGGCGAAGAGGGCCTGCACGTCGGTGGCCATCTCCGGCTCCGACACGCTCCCGTCGGACTCCTGGAGCGCGCTCAGCCCCACCCGGGTCGGCGGGGGCGGGCGCAGATCCTCGGTGGCGGCGGTCGGCCCCTCGATCTCGGGATCGTCCTCGGTGCCCACCTCGTCGACCAGCTCCGGGTCGGGAGAGTCCGCGTCGAAGCCGGGCCGACTGGGGCGCGCCGAGCGCGCGGTGCGGATGGCCATGATGGTGACCACCACCGCCAGGACGGCGCCGAGGGCGCCCGCGAACAGATAGTACTGCGAGAGGTCGTCCATAGGCGCCCTATAGCATCCCGGGCCCGCTCAGGACACGACCAGGCGGAAGGGCGCGTCGGCGCGGAAGCCCGCGCGCAGGTAGGCCCCAATCGCCGGCGCGTTGTCCTCCCGGACGTGCAGGCCCACCACCGGCGAGCGTCGGAGCAGGTCCGCGCACAGCGCCCGCACGCCGGCCTGCCCGAGCCCCCGCCCGCGCGCGGCGGGCGCGACCCACAGGCCGCCGATGAGCGCCCCCCGGCCGCATACCAGGCCCACGTCCCCCTTGAAGACGATCTGGCCCTCCTCCTCCGCCACCAGCACGCGACCCTCGGCGATCTTGCGCGTTACATCAGCGAGATGCGCGTCCGGCGCGTCAGCCAGCGGGTCCACGCCCATGTCCTCGCGCTCCATCTCCTGGGCCAGCCCGGCCATGAGCCGCGCCTCGCCCAGGCGCGCCCGGCGCAGGCGGAGCCGGGGCCCCTCAGAGACGCGATCACACAGGTACAGGCGGTGATCACTCCAGACCCGGGCCGCGGGAGCCCCCAGGCCCGCCCACAGCGCGTCGGCCTGCGGGCGGGCCGCCAGCATGAATCGGGGCGCCACGCCGCGGGCCCGCTCCCCCAGGGCAAAACAGGCCTCTGAGCTCCCTGCAGGCACGGCCGCCGCCCAGCCCTCGCCCAGGTGCCCCATGCGCAGGAGCGCCCCCTCCCAGGCGCCCCCCTCGCGCGCGGCCCGCGCCCCCTCCCACAGCGTGTCGGCGTCCGGCGTGAGCCCGGCCAGGGCCAGGACGCCGAGCGGCACGAGGTTCTCCACGCCGCGTTGGAGCAGGAGGCGCTCCAGCGCGGCCCGGTCGCGAGGGTAGAGGCGGGTCGTCCACACGCGCTGTGTGTTAATGCCCGATCGCATGAAGATCGAGTCCGAGAGCCTCGTCCACCACCCGCTGGAGCGCGTGTATCGGACCTACCGGGACGAGCTCCCCCAGCTCGCGCCGATGATCCCCGACATCCGCGAGATCGTCGTGCTGGAGCGCGAGGAGCTGCCTGACGGCCTGCGCCTGCTGAACCGCTGGGTCTCCGATCGCGAGCCCCCGCGCGCGGTCGCCAGCCTCACCCGCCCCGAGTGGTTCCAGTGGGAGGACCACGCCCGCTGGTACGACGCTGAGCACTATGTAGCCTGGCGCCTCGTGATCCCCGCCTTCCCCGAGCGCGTGCGCTGCGCGGGCACCAACCGCTTCGTCGCCGACGGTCCCGACCGCACGCGGGTCATCCTCAGCGGCGACCTCTCCATCGATCTCAAGAATTTCCCCGGTGTCCCCTCCCTGCTGGCGGGGCGCGTCGGCCCTCACGTCGAGCGCTTCATCGTGGACCTCGTCACGCCCAACCTGACCCGCGTGAACCAGAGCCTGGAGCGTTACCTGGACGGCCGCGCGGCGTAGAATGTCCCGAGGAGGATCGATATGCTCTCCCTCGTCCTGCTCAGCGTCGCCCTGGCCCAGGAGCCCGCACCCGCCGCGGAGCTCGCCGCCGCCCCCGCCCTCGCCCTGGCCCAGGGTGGACCGCCGCCCAAAGGCCCTCCCCCGGGCGGCAAGGCCCCCGGCCCGCGCCCCAAGGGCCCTCCCCCCAAGCAGCAGCCCCACTGGGAGACCGAGCCCTACGTCAAGCCCGAGGCCGGCGCGCAGATCAACACGGGCGGTGGAGGGACCTCCACCTTCGTAACCCTCGGCGCCAGCGCGGGCGTGCGCTACACGCGCGTCGGCGCGCCCCCGCCCGTCTGGACCGGGCAGACCCGCGTGCGCGGCCTCTACGGCACCGGCAGCGGCATCGAGAGCCTGGACGCCCGGCTGGGCAGCTTCATCGGCCCCCGCTACAAGCACATCGGGCTGGAGTTCGGCCCGGACGTCTTCTGGAACCGCATGTCCGTCGAGGGCGGCGAGAGCCTGGACCCCTCCGTGGGCCTGGAGTTCCCCGTGGTCGCCACGGCGAAGCTGAGCAAGGAATTCACGATCATGGGCGGCATCTCGCCCGCCTGGCTGGCCGAGGCGTCGCGCGAGGTGGACTGGTCCCAGGTCTCCGTCCCCGGCTTCGGCGACGAGTTCTCCTACCTGGCCGGCGCCAGCCTGAACCTGCGCCCCATCAGCCTGAGCGTGAACTACGTCTACCGGATCGTCGCCACCGGCGCCCAGCAGAGCCTGGGCTTCGGGATCAACCTGGGCGTGTAACGTCTGTGACAGACCAGGATCGGGAGGAGATGTGCTCACCCTCTCTCTGCTGCTCCTCAGCTCCGGCTGCGCTGACGACAAGCCCAGCGGCGAGAGCACCCCTCCCCCCGAGAGCGCGGCCACCGACACCGCCCACAGCGGGGAGACGGGCGAACTCTGTCCCTCCCCTGCCCTGCGCGCCCCTCAGGAGACCTCGCTGTGGGTGGGCTCCCGCTATGACCTCGTGGTCGAGGGAGCGAGCGCGGCCAGCCTGGACGGCGACGCCCTGAGCTGCGCGGACGTGGACGGCCTGCTCGCCTGCGCCTGGACCCCGGAGACCTCCGGCACCTACGCCCTCCACGCCGGGGCCGAGGGCTGCCCTGAGCAGCCCGTGGGGACCCTGGAGGTCATCCCCCCCAGCGGCGTCCACCCGCGCGGGGACCGGATGGGGATGGCGGTCTACTCGGCAGACGAGGCCGGGGGCTACACCCTCGCCGACCTCCAGGCGGCCGGCGTCAACGGCGTCCACACCTATGGGGAGGGAGAGTACCTCTCCACCTGGGAGGCTGAATCATCGGCGTTACAGCTTGCCTACTCGAAGCATGTCCCCTCGGAGGACGAGGTCCCCGCGGCGGTCGCGGACGCCGGGGCCGGATGGTGGGATCTGCCCGAGGAGCTGCGCTACTGGTACGAGGACGAGTACGGCCTGCTGATCTCGCTCTCCGACGCGCTGCGCGCCGCCGACGATCGCCCCGTCTACATGTACATCCCCGGCCACTACCCGCCCGAGGATCTCGCGCCCTACATCGACGCGCTCGACCTCATCGGCGCGGGCGCCTACGCCGAATATTCCGAGCAGCCGCACGTCTGGATCCGCTGGCGCGTCGAGAGCGAGATCGAGGCCATCGAGGCCGCCGGCTACACCGTGGATGAGCGGGTCCCGCTGGGCGTCATCGGCGTGTTCAACGCGGAGACCTTCGGTTACAGTGGCGTCCCCGACCGCGCCGAGGTGGTCCACGATCACCTCGCCGCCCTCGCCGCCGGCGCCCGTGGCCTCTACACCTTCTCCTGGTGGCACGCCGTGGTGGACCCCGACGTGGGTGACAGCGCCGAGGGCGTCCTGGAGATCGCCGCGCGCGTGTCCGGCCCCGAGGCCCTCGGCGAGTGGATCCTGCGCGGGGAGGACCTCGGTGAGCTCTCCGTGAGCGTGAGCAGCGGGGAGACCGATCTGAGCGTCACCCCACTGTACTACGACGTGGCCCTCTCCTACCCGAGCGTCTGGGCTCGCGCCTGGAGCCACGCGGGGGCCTGGACCGTCGTGGTGGTGAACTCCTCGGAGGAGGCGGTGGAGGCGACCCTGAGCGGGCTCCCCGGGTCCCGCGCCGAGCGTGTCTACGACGGCGTGGTCGAGGAGGCCCCCGGAGGTGCGCTCCCGCTCTCGATGGGAGGTCTCGAGGCCCGCGTCTACCGCGTCATCGACGCCCGCTGATCCCCCGCGCGCGTGAGCCTGACCGGGTGTATGCTCGCCGCATGCTGATCCTCCTCCTCGCATGCAACCCCAAGGTCGTCGTTGAAGACTCTCAGCAAGGTCTCCCCGAGGAGACCGGCCAGGAGGAGACCGGGCGTCCGGACTCCGACACCGACACCGACACCGACACCGACACCGACACGAACACCGACACTGACACCGACACCGACACCGACACCGACACCGACACCGACACCGACACCGATCACTCGGGCGACTCTGGCGACCCGGACTGCGCCGCCGATTGCGACGACGGCCTGGACTGCACGGAGGACGCCTGTGACGCCGAGGATCGCTGCATCCACTCCCCCGTCGGTCTCTGTGACTGGCCCGCCTCCCTTCCCCCCGATGTCACCGCCCTGGCCGATCTGGACTCCGACTTCGGGACCTCGCTCTCCGGCGCGACCTGGAACGCCAGCACCCGCGAGCTCTGGGTCCTGCGCGGCAACGGGGCGACCGCCTGGCGCCTCGTGGAGGACGGCAGCGGGGGCTGGGAGATCACCCAGAAGAGCTCGGTCGGACGCATCGACGCCGAGTCCCTGGTGCTGACCGACCCCGAGGGCGAGCCCGACGTGCTCCACGTGCTCCAGGAGCTCGACGAGCTCGTCACCGCCTACGACCTCTCTGGCTCTGGCGACGCCGTGGAGATCCGCACCTGGGACACCTCCCCCTGGCTGGAGATCTCCGGCACGCGCGGATCGGAGGGCATGGCCTTCATCCCCGATGAGGCCCTGGAGGAGTGGGGCTTCGTGGACGAGGACGGGGAGCCGCGCACCAGCAGCCTGGGCTACGGGGGCCTCTTCTTCCTGGGCACCCAGAATGGCGGTTACATTCATGTTTTCGACCTGTCGTCCTCCAGCGACGACGTGGGGTACGTGGGCGAGTACGCCACCGCGCGCGAGGACACCAGCGCGCTCGAGTTCGACGAGGGCACCGGCCGCCTCTACGTCTGGCACGGCGGCGACGACAACGATCTGGAGATCGTCCGCCTCACGTCCACGCTCTCCGGCGGCGCGCGCAGCTTCGACACCGAGATGATCTTCGACTACCCGGGCGACGACAACCTGGAGGGCATGGCCTTCGAGGCCGTCGAGGACTGCGACGACGGGACGCGCTCCCTCTTCTTCACCATCGACGACGGGGATGAGCGCGCGCTGGACGTCTACACCGACTGGCCGATCTGCTGGCTCTGAGAGCGCTGCTTCAGCCCAGCACCGCCAGCACGGCCAGCAGCACGGCCAGCTCGCCCGCCTGCTCGGACGCCCCCAGCGTGTCGCCCGTGTAGCCGCCCAGGCGACGACGCAGCCACAGGCCCATGACCAGCCCCACCAGCAGCAGCCCGAGCAGCGCCGCCCCCAGCGCCGCCGGGGCCAGCCCGAGGCCCAGGGCCGCCCCGCTCACCGCCGCGCTCCACAGCCCGGCGCCCAGCAGCGTCCCCGCCGTAGCCTGCTGGGCCATGGGCTTCGCCTTGGCGTGCTCCACGTCCCCCGCGTAGGGGAGCGCCCAGAGCAGCAGCACCGGCAGGCCCCGGGCCAGCGCGTGAGAGAGCCAGAGCGCCAGCGCCGCCCCGCGCAGATCGACACCGCCGAGCTCTGCGAGCGCGCCCACCCGCCCCAGCAGCATCAGCACCAGCCCCACCGCCCCGTAGGTCCCGATGCGCGAGTCCTTCATGATGGTCAGCGCCCGCTCGCGCGAGACCGCCCCGCCCAGCCCGTCCCAGGTGTCCGCCCAGCCGTCCTCGTGGAAGGCCCCCGTGAGCCAGACCGTGGACGCCACCGCCAGCGCCCCCGCCACCAGCGGCCCCCAGAGCTGCGACGCGCCCACCAGCGCCGCCGCCGCCACCGCCCCGATCAGCGCCCCCCCCCCCGGGAAGTGCTGAGCCCCCTTCTGGAGCCAGTCAGGATCCCAGGGCTGCAGCCAGCGGTCGGGCACGGGCACCCGCGTGAGGAACTGGAGCGCCACCAGGAAGCGGCGGAGCTCGCGGATCATGCCTCGCGCCCGCTGACCCCGGCCGAGGCGAAGCTGGCCATCCCGTCCAGCAGGGCCAGCGCCGCCCGCAGCAGCGGCCAGGCCAGCGCCGCCCCCGAGCCCTCGCCGAGGCGCAGCCCAAGGTCAAACATCGGCGTTACACCAAGCTGCGCGAGCCAGCGCGCGTGACCGCTCTCCGCCGATGTGTGCGAAAACACACAGTAGTCCAGGACGGCGGGCTGGAGCGCCGCCGCCACCGCCACCGCCGCCGTGGTGATGAAGCCGTCCACCACGATCACCCGCCGCTCCGCCGCCGCCTGCAGCACGGCCCCGGTCATGGTGGCGATCTCCGGCCCGCCCAGGCAGGCCAGCACGTCCAGCGGGTGCGTCGCGTCAGGATGCGCCTGTAACGCCTGCTCCAGCACGGCCAGCTTGCGCGCCAGCCCCGCGTCGTCCAGCCCCGCGCCCCGCCCCACGCAGCGCTCCAGCGCCAGCCCCGTCAGCCGCGCCATGATCAGCGCCGCGGGCGAGGTGTTCCCGATGCCCATCTCGCCCAGCAGCAGCGCGTTTCCGGGCAGCGACCGCACCAGCGCCGCCCCGTGCTCCAGCGCCGCGTCGCGCTGCGCCGGGCTCAGCGCGGGGCCCGAGACGCTGTCCGCGCTCCCCTGGCAGGTCTTGGCCACCCTCAGGCCCGGGGCCGGCTCGAAGTCACTCAGCACCCCGCAGTCCACCACGGTGAGCCCGAGCCCGTGCTCGCGGGCCAGCACGGAGACCGCCGCGCCCCCGGCGAGCATGTTCAGCACCATCTGCGCGGTGACCTCGCGCGGCCAGGCCGAGGTCCCGCGCGCCGCCACGCCGTGATCCGCGGCGAAGACCACCAGCTGCGGCGCCTCCCAGCGCGGGCGCTCCGTCCCCTGCACCAGCGCCACCTGCGCCATGAGCGCCTCCAGCCGCCCGAGCGAGCCCGGCGGCTTGGTCAGCAGGTCGATGCGGGCCTGCACACGGGGGAGCAGCTCAGGGGGGCAGAGGCCGTCAGGGCCGGTGAGCGGGGCGACATGGGGGAGCTGAGACATGGGGCGATCCGGGGGTCATGCGGGGGGGCCGCCCCTCTATCACGCCCCGGACGCGCCGCCGCGACACCAGGCGATGTAGTCGCGGAGCCGCTGGTTCAGCGCCGCCTCGTCCACGCCCGCGTCCTTCAGCGAGCGATTCAGCCTGTAATTCGTGCGCTCTCGCGGAGGATGGACCCTGGGCACATGGGCCGGCAGCTCCTCGATGTCCAGGCACTCCCGATAGACCTTCCGCATCGCCCCCTCCAGATCGCGAACGTAGTCCCCGAAGCGGATGACGCAGCGCCGCGCGGGCCCCGCGGCCGTGAACCAGCGCCGCTCGTGCTCGCAGTAGTCCACCTCGATCTCCACGATCGCCTCGCCCAGCCAGGCCCAGGGCACCGGGCCCTGCACCATGTTGGTCGGGTTGGTGCGCAGGAAGTTGATCCCGCTCTGGATGCGCGGCGCGGGCTCGCGGATCATCGTGAGGAAGCGCGCGTCGGGGTAGCGCCGCTCCAGCGACTCCGCCAGGTTCAGGAAGTGGCCCTTGATGAAGAAGCGACGCGGGCGCCCGTCTGGCCCAGCACCCGCGTGTAACAGCGTCTTTCGCGCGATCCTATCCATCAGGTCGGGGAAGACGCGCTCGACGAGGTCGCGGTTGTGCGGGGCGAGCTCGCTGAAGTTGAAGTCCTCGACGAGGATCCTCGGGCCCAGCGAGGAGCACAGCGAGTTGAGGTGGGAGATGTACAGCGCCCCGTCGAAGGTGTCGGTGCGGAAGGGGTCCCCCTCGTGGCGCTCCAGGAATTCACGCGGGAGTTGCTGCTCCATCTTGTGGATGAGGCGCTCCCGGGTCACCAGGCGGCCGATGGTGTGGGGCGCGATCTTCCAGAGCCAGAGGTAGGGGAAGACGAACTGAAGCAGGGCCGGGGCCGCGAGGTGAGGGTCCTCCTCCAGGTAGCGGGCGAGCTGCGTGCTCCCGCTGCGCGCGGCGCTGATCTCGATGAGGGGTGCCCGGAGCTCGATCGCCCGCAGCTCCCGACCGTAGAGCAGCTCGTCCAGCAGCCAGCAGCAGCCCCAAAACGGTATAACCGCCACTTTCCGCAAGACCTCCAGCATGACCCACACCCGCTGTCCGAGGGTGATCCCGGGGTGCGGCGGGCGGACCGTCCAGGCCAGCCGGAGGTAGCGGGCCACCTGCCAGGCGCGCGGCACGTTGGGGGGCCAGCCCCAGATCGCCGAGCCCAGCAGGTAGAGCGGCCAGAGCGGCAGCGTGAGCGCCAGCAGGACCGTGACGAGCAGGATCTGGAGCAGGACGCGGACGAAGAGCCCCGGCCCGCTCAGGCGACGGTGGGTGGGCTCGCCAGGGAGCCACTCAGGGACAGGGGGATCGGCTCGGAAGACGGGGAGGGACATGGGGACTCCAGAGCTCAGCGGGAGGAGAAGGTCGCGCCCTCAGGGCGGACGCCGTGCCAGAGGAGATCGACCAGCGCGGCGGCGTGGGCGGCGCGCTCGGCGGCGCCCATGGGCGCGCCCGAGACCCAGCCGACCAGCGCCCGCGCCTCCAGGGCGCCGATCAGCGTGTCGCCCAGCGCGCCCGGGTCGCAGGGGCGCAGCAGGCCCAGGGCGATCGCACGCTCAAAATAGGCGTGTAACGCACGTCGGATGAGCATCGGCGGGCTGTCGGGCTGGGCCAGCGCGGCCTCGATGGGGGCGAAGCCCGACGCGCGCAGGGTCATGATGCTGGGGATGACGACGGTGAGCAGCTCCAGCGCCTCCTGGCAGAGCTCGCGGAGCTGGGCGTCGAAGGGCCGCTGGTCCGGCCCCCGGCGCAGGCGCTCCTGAAGCGGGGACCCGTCGTCCGGCGCCAGCGCGCGCAGCAGGAAGGCCTCCTTGCTGCCGAAGCGCTTGCTCAGCGCCGGCTGGGACATGTGCAGGCGCTCGGCCACCTGCTGGAGGGTGGCGCCGGGGCCGTGCTCCAGGAACACCTGCCGCCCCACCTCCAGGATCTCGGCGTCGCTCCATCGTCGTGGGCGCATCGTCCCTCCGCAGTTATTTATTTATCCATGAATAACTAACCCCTCGGAGACGCGCAAGCTTGACGTGCCCGCGCCCCGAGGCGAGGTTGCGGGGATGGAACCGCTGCGCTTCCCCGCCACCGCCCGCAACCGCGCCCCCATCCTCGAGGTCCTCACGCGGGCGCTCGCGCCCCCGGTCGGGCGCGTGCTGGAGATCGCCTGCGGCTCGGGCGAGCACGCGCTCTTCTTCTCCGCCGCGCTCCCTCACCTGCGCTGGCTCCCCACCGACCCCGACCCGAGCCACGTCGGCAGCGCCGAGGCCTGGAGGGCGCAGGAGGGCTCGCCCAACCTGCTGCCCGCCCGCGCCCTGGACGTCTGCTGGGAGGACTGGGGGGTGGGCCCGCAGGACGCCGTCTACGTCGCCAACATGTTCCACATCGCCCCCTGGGCCTGCACCGCGGCCTTCTTCGCCGGGGCCGCCCGCGTGCTGGCGCCTGGCGGCCTGGCTCTCACCTACGGCCCCTACAAGGTGGATGGTCAGCACACGGCGCCGTCCAACGAGAGCTTCGACGCCTCCCTGCGCGCCCGCGACCCCGCCTGGGGCGTGCGCGACCTCGGGGACGTCGCGGGCGTGGCCAGGGGTTTCGTGCTCGAGGAGCGCGTGCCCATGCCCGCCAACAACTTCACCCTCGTCTGGCGCCGCGTGAGCGCCCCTTGACGCCTGTCCTGCTCTCTCTCCTCGCCTGTCTGGAGGCCGAGGACGGCTCCCGCTGCGCCCAGAGCTGGAGCCGCGTCCGCTGTGACAAGAACACGGTCGCCCTGGAGGCCGGGGATCGCGAGCGCGACGTCCACTGGCAGGTGCCCACGGGCGAGCCCCCCGAGGAGGGCTGGCCCGCCGTCATCCTCTTCCAAGGTGCCTTCTACCCGGCCTCCACCTTCTGGCGGGCGCGTCGGGCCGCCCCGCGCGGGGGCTACAACCAGGCGCTGCTCACCGCCGAGCTCCTGGACAGCGGCTTCGCCGTCATCACCCCCGAGGCGCCCGGAGAGGGGCTGCTGGCCTGGGACACGAACCTGCCCGGCTACAAGAACGACTGGGAAGGGTGCCCGGACGATCTGCTGATGGCCTCCCTGATCGAGGCGATGGAGGCCGGTGATCTCGGGCCGCTGGACATGGGCGCGCTCTACGCCGCGGGGATCTCCAGCGGCGGCTACATGACCAGCCGCATGGCGGAGAGCTGGCCCGGCACCTTCCGCGCGCTGGCCGTCCACTCGGGCTCCTGGGCCACCTGCGCGGGCGTGCTCTGCCAGATCCCCGAGGATCTGCCCGAAGATCACCCGCCCACGCTCTTCCTGCACGGCGCCCTGGACGCCACGGTCCCCATCTGGACCATGACGGACTATCGGGACGCCCTGGCCGATCAGGGCGTCGAGGTGGTCAGCTACACGAAGATCCTCGCCGGCCACGCCTGGCTGGACGAGGCGCCGGACGAGATCGTGGACTGGTTCATCGCGAACTGAGGACCGTCCGAGACCGCCTCAGGCCTGGCGAGAAGGCAAGGTGTAACGCTCGGGGAGCAGATCCACCCCACACTGCAGGTTCTCCGCCCAGTCCAGGAAGCGGCCCACCATCTCGGGGCCGCGGAAGAAGGCGCCGTGCTGGGGGGCGAGGATCTGGATGTCGAGCTGGCGCGCCATGGCGACCCAGCGCCGTAACGCGGCGTTACTCGCCATGTAACGACGGTGGAAGCCCTCCATGGACCTCAGGTGCGCGTCGAAGTCCGGCACCTCGCGGTAGTCGATGCCCAGGCTCGCGCCCAGATCGCCCGAGTAGAGGATCTTCGTGGTCGGATCGTAGATGTGGAAGTTCCCGGCCGAGTGCAGGAAGTGGGCGGGGAGCACCAGCAGCTCGCTGCCGCCCAGCTCCATGACCATGCCCTCGTCGGGGATGGGCAGCAGACGATCCGCGACGAAGCGGTCCATGCCGAAGTGGGGGATGAAGCGCAGCCACAGCCGGCTCGCGTAGGCCACGGCGTCCGTGCTCATCAACCAGCCGTTCAGCGCCGCGACGATGTCGGGGTCCTGGTGGGACAGGAAGATCCGCGTCACCCGCGCCCCACCCAGGGCCGAGGCCGTCCCGGCCAGCGCCTTGGAGAAGACCTTGTGGCCGCCTGGGTCCAGGACCAGCGCGTCCTTCCCGTGGGCGATGATGTGGTTGTTGGCCTGTACCGCCAACTCTCCCTTGCTCAGATCCTCCAGCAATACGTTCCGGTGCTCGCCAGCCTCGGCGAGGAGCATATGCGCCATGTTTCCCCCTCTCTGCGCGGCGGCGCGCCGCACCTCTTGTCATATCACAGGTGCCTGTTTAAAGGATAGGGTTATGCGTCAGCGACACGCGCCCCAGCCCCGAACGCGGATCTGCGCCGTGCTGCCGCTGCTGTCGGCCTGCGGGGAGGAGGCGCCCCTCCCCCGCCAGATCCCGCTGCTCCAGGCCGAGGTGCGCTGCGGCGGGGCGGTCCTGCAGGCGGAGGTGGCGGCGGACCCCGAGGCGCGTGAGCGCGGGCTCATGTTCCGCCGGGAGCTGCCCGAGGACACGGGGATGCTCTTCGTGATGCCCGAGCTCTCCTACGGCGCCTTCTGGATGCGGGACACCTTCGTCCCGCTCTCCATCGCCTTCCTGGACGCGGGCGGGATGATCCTGGACATCTCCGACATGGATGCCTTCGACGAGACCGCGGTCGGCCCGGATGAGCCCTTCCAGTACGCGCTGGAGGTGCCCCAGGGCTGGTTCACCCAGCGCGGCGTCTACCCTGGCGACAGCTGCGTGATCTCGCTGCCCCCCGGGCTCACGCCGGGCTGAGCCGTGCCGCCGCGCGTCGGATCGGCTACAGACGCGCCATGCCCTCGCCCTTCTCGCTCACCCTGCGCTCCGTCGAGGCGGACCGCGGCCGGGCCCTCCCGGTGCTCGCCGTGGCCGGGGTGCTGCTGCTCGGCTGGGGGGCCTGGTTCGGCCTCGCCCGGGTGACGCTCTTCGAGACCACGCGCTCGGCCCGCCTGGAGGTGGACGCCGCCGCGCGCGCCCTGGTCAGCGCGAGCTCCGGCCGCGTGCTGGTCGTCTACGCGAGCCAGGACGGCCTGGTCTCCGAGGGTGACCCCATCCTGGAGATCGAGGCGGAGCCGCTCCGCATCCGGGAGGACGAGGCCCTGGCCCGGCGCCTCTCCCTGGTGGAGCGCACCGGCGCCACCAGCGCCGCCCTGGAGGCCGAGCAGGCCGCCGCCGAGGCCGCCGAGCGCGCGACGAAGAAGGCGCTGGAGCGCGCCGAGGCCGAGGCCGCGGAGGCGGAGTCCGCCGCCCGACAGGCGCGGGCGGAGGCGGAGCGGGCGGCGCGGCTGTTGAGCACCCAGAGCCTGTCCCCGGGCGAGGCCGAGCGGCTGACGAGCGCGGCAGAGCAGGCCGAGGCGCGGGCGGCGGCGGCGCGAGCCCAGGCCCAGGCCGTCGCCGCCGAGCTGAACCGCGACCGGAGCGACCGGCAGGTGCGCGTGGAGGCCCTGCGCGGCGAGCTGGCCGAGCTCGACGCCTCCGCCGCCGAGGCTGACGCCACCCTCTCCGATCTGGAGTACCGGCTGGACCGCACCATCCTGCGGGCCCCCGTCTCCGGCCGGATCATCGAGCTCGCCGCGCTGAAGCCGGGCGATCAGGTCCGCGAGGGCGTGCACCTGGGCAGCGTGCTCCCCGAGGGCGAGATCCGCGCGGTGGCGCACTTCCCGCCCCACCAGGCCCTGGGCCGCATCGCCCCCGGCCAGGAGGCGGAGCTGCGCCTGGACGCCTTCCCCTGGGCCCAGTACGGCTCCATCCCGGCCCGCGTGGGGAGCGTGGCGGGCGAGGCCCGCTTCGGCCAGATCCGCGTGGAGCTGGCCTTGGACCCCGAGCGTGTGCCCTCCGGCGTCGCGCTCCAGCACGGGCTGGTGGGCACGGCCCAGGTGGCGGTGGAGCGGGTCTCCCCCGCGGAGCTCGTGCTGCGGGCGGTGGGGCGGCGGCTGGACCTGGGAGGTTGATCCTACCAGGTCGCCGAAGGCTCGCCGCGGCAGCCGTGGTGCGACCTGCGGAGCCAGGACCGTGACGGACGATAAGAGAGCGACCGGCGCGGCCGAAGGTCGCGTCTTGGCGACGGCGCCGACAGCAGCAGCTCAGGTCCGTCGTCTGCGCGGTGAAGACCTGACCCAGCCTCAGGAGTCCGGACTCCGCCATGCGCTCGGGGATCGGCCGGTGGCGAGGGGGATGCTCGACGGGTATAGAGACTCGAATGACCTGTTGATCCCGCACCAGGAGCCCACTGCCATGTCCCGCGGCGCCTTCGCTCTTCTGACCCTCTCCCCTCTGGTCGCGTGGTCGCTGGCGTGCGCGGGATCTCTCGAGGTGCCCTCCCCGTCCAAACCCGCGCCCGCCCACATCAGCCCTCCCGAACCCTCGACAGCGCCCGCGGAGCCAGCCTCGACCGACACCCGCGAGATCGAGCCCTGGCAGAGACCCTTCGCCTCCAAGGCGTCCCGAAACGTCTACGACTACTACATGATGCTGCCCAGGCATCTGTTCGAGTGTGAAGTCGAGAGCGACCTCGTTGACGTCGCCTCCCGTGACGCAGCCATCGCGGAGCGCCTCATCCCCGATGGTTACCTGGAGATCCGCGCCGATCCTGGCCTGTTCCAGGTGGCGCTCTTCAAGGATCGCGCTCACCAACGGGACGTGATGGGCGTGGCGCTGAACTGCGGCGCCGGCTGTATGTGCAATCGCAGCGAGTTCCTCACCTGGAACGTCAGCGAAGAGCGCTGGGCCGTCCTCGACGTCCTTCCCGCAGACGCGATTCAGGCCAGGGTAGGTGCGGACGTGCTGTGGTGGCCCAGACTTCCGAAGAAGGGGACCAGCTTGGACATCGTGGGCGAAGATGGGAACAAGCTGATCAGCCTGTCCTGGCGGGATGGGCGCTTCGTCCTACCCTGAACATCCGTCATCCGCGCTGCAAGATGACGTCCAAGGTCCCATCGTCCAGGTTGGAGAAGAGCGCCATCCGCACCCGAACCTCTCCGCGCGTCAGCTCCACGTCGCGTTGCAGAGGGTTGGCGACAAAGCCGTGCGCCTCCGCGTGGGCGATGTAGCTGGCGAGCAAACCATCGCGATCCGTGCTGGCGTGGTGAACGCTCACCGCGCGCGCGCCGCTGTGGGTGAGCACACCGCCCTCCAGAGGAACGGGAATCCCCAGGAACTGGACCTGACCCTGCGACACGTCGGCCTCCTCGTGTGACCGTTATCGGTAAGCGCGAAAATACTTGAACGAGAACGCCTCGACCGACTCCCATGGCCAGACATGATCCTCGCCCACGTTCCCCGATTCGGTGCCGTCGCTCTCCGTGCCGTTGAAGCCATCCCAGCCGCGGCTGGTGCCACCCTTGAGCACGCTCGCACCGTAGGGATCGTCAACAACCACCCCCGTCTCCGTAGTACCCTCGATTCGCACGATGTGGCCGTTGATCGACGCCAACACCCCGTACCCCTTCGAGAGAAACTCGCCCTGCATGGTCTCCACCCACCAGGAGCGGTCAAAGTTGCCGCCTCCCATCTCGACGACCTCATGCCCGAGATGCTGAGCGATCTTGCTCCAGGTGCTAGCGTAGGTAATGGGCCCATAGTTGTTGTCGATACGAATCTTGTCGAGCGCGTCCTCGTACTGCATCTCGGGGTACGGGTTGGGGACGCCCAGGTATTCGAGGCACATGGCCAGGGAGGTCAGGTTGCAGGTACCTCCGCTCGACTCCTCGCTGGTCGACTCGTTGTTGCGTTGATTTCGATAGGCGACCTTGGACTGCAGGACCGCGTAGAGATCGGCCTGCTCGGCCTCTGGTGCCTCCGCGATGAGCTCGCGAGCGCGGGAGATCTCTTCGGCGCTCAGCCGCTCTCTGGCCATCAGCTCCTGAAGCTCGTTGGTCTTCTCTGGCGTCTTGGCGCCTTGTTTCGCCTCCTCGGTCTCCTCTCCCTCCCACCAGCCCACCAGCATCTCCCAGGTGCTCGTGAAGTACTCCTTCACCTCCGAGACGCCATCGGTGGCGTCCTCCAGGAGCTTGGACCAGAAACCGTCGCCAGCCTCGAGCGAGGCACCCTCCTCGCTGGAGGAGGCGTCCACGAGCGGGGTGCTCCCGACCCGCTTCTCAGGGGGGACAGTACGCAGATAGAGCTCGTGGATCGCCTCATACGCGGTCCCCTCAGAGACCACCAGGCCTACGGCGCTGGGGCGTGGAGCCGCCGTAATCCGATAGCTTCCGTCTGGAAGGGCCTCATAGCTGTAGCCGCCCCCATCCGAAAAGGTCGTGATGCTGCTGGTCGAGGCTTCAAGATTATCCTCTTGAAATGCAGAATTTCCATAACCTGCATCCTCCGACCCATCTGCTGCCGGATCGCGCGTGGCGAGGCGAGCAGCCGGGGCAGCTGGCGCTCGCGCAGGGCTCCATGTCCTGCTCATTCAGACCTCCATTTCAAAACTCTTCAAAGTCCCCTTAGCACACCTTCATGGCCCCATGCAAACGACGAGGCCCCATCGTCTCCGCGATCCGGGCAGGCTCACGCGCCTCACGCGCCGGCCGCGGCCTCCCGCAGCTTCTGTAACAGCCTGTTACTCGCGCTCTTTGCGCCGCTCCCCTCGCCCCGGGCCTCGCGGGCCAGGGATCGGATCGCCTGCCGGTCCGCCGCCGGGTGCTCGGCCACGAAGTCCTGGATGGCCGGATCGCCGCCCTCCAGGATGCGCGTCCGCCACATCGCCAGCCGGCGCTCCAGGGCCGCCGCCGGGGTGTCGCCGGTCAGCGCGGCCTCCAGGCGGGCGATGTCGGAGACGCCGAGCTGACGCTGCACGCGCATCAGCACGCGGCGACGATCGGGCCGCTCCCCCGCCTCCACCAGCGCCTCGATCTCCACGCGCAGCGCGTCGGACATCGGCAGGTCGCGCCGCATCCCCGGCGGCAGCTTCGCGATGCGGTTGCCCAGATCCTTCAGCGCCATCATGCGCGCGCGGTGCTCGTTGCGGAAAGGCCGCTCGCTCACCTCCTCCTCGCCCTCGGCGAGGACGTCCTGGTCTTCTGGCTCCTGATCGGGTCGCGGCTTGCGGGGCATGGGGTCCTCGGCGAAGGGCCCGGGACATATCCTGGAGCCGGGGAGAGCGCCGCCCGGGGGCCTCACTCCTCCTCGGAGGGGCAGAAGCCGCGCGCCTGGGTGGTGGCCAGCACCATGCGCAGGTCCTGGTCCGGGTCCTTCCCCCACTTGTAGGTGTGGGCGTCCAGCGAGGTGGGGGAGCCCCAGTCCAGAGGTGTGTCCTCGGTGCGGATGTGGTCGGCGACGAACTGGTGGGGCCAGGCGCAGTCGTCCCAGTCCGGGTTGGCCAGCTCGGCGGTGCCCGCGATGTGGGGGAGGAAGCCGCCGGGCATCCAGTCGTCGGGCAGACCGGTGGATCCGAGGGTCATCATCGGGATGACCTGCACCATGGTCTGGGAGCGGTTGTACCAGAAGGTGTGATTGTCCACGAACCAGCCCAGCTCCGGGCGACCGTTCTTCGTGCAGGTCCAGGAGCCGTCCTCGTGCGGGCCCGCCCAGTCTTCGCACCGGCTGTCGTTCATGTTGTTGATGGGGACGCCGTCACGGGTGGTCGCCATCTTGGTCACCACCGCGCCCAGCCAGTCGCGGGCGTAGGTGTCGTCGACCTCCGCCGGATCCGTCCCGTCGGGGCGCAGCTCGAGGGGGCTCATGCCCCAGCCCCCGTAGCCGCCTCCCCAGTCGTCGTCGTCGATGTCCCCGTCCTCGTCCCAGTCCGTCATGTAGGTCGGCGCGGAGATCTGCCCGATCCCGCCGAAGCTGAGCAGCAGATGCTCGGTCTCCATTCCGTTGGTGAAGGAGAGGGATCGCGCGTAGAAGACGCGCTCGGCGTGGGGCTCGCCCTCCTCGCCCTCCTCGCGCAGGTAGTCCAGGCGCCCGATCACGCCGTCCCCGTAGCCGTCGGTGAGGTCGTCGTAGCCGTCCCCGTCCGCGGCGCAGATCAGCTCGACCTCGCCTGAGCCCTCAGCGCGGACGGCGAAGCAGATCCACGGCCAGCTGGTCTGGTTCCAGCTCCCGGGCAGGGTCCCGTCCTCGGGCAGGTCGGTGGAGGCGAAGAAGACGCGGAGGATCTGGTCGGGCGCGCAGGCCAGCACGGAGGCGCCAGCGAGATCGTACCACCGCCCCAGGTACCGGAAGACCTGGACCGTCTCCTCGAGGCAGGCGCCCTCGCCCTGGCAGCCGGCGACCGTAGCCCCATCCTGCACACAGGCGAGACAGGCGCTGTCGTCCGCGAAGAAAGCCTGCTGCTCCCCCTCTGTGCAGGCTCCCGACGCGACCGCGGCGTCCACGTCCCCGACCGCGGCGTCCACCGCCTCCGCGCAGGTCGAGGACAGATCCATGTAGAGGGTGGCGGGCGGCTCGAGGAGGGTGATCAGCCCGGAGAGCTCTACCCGGGCCTCCCAGCTGAGCCCGTCCTCCTCGAAGCTGTAGCTCGCATGCGGCGCCTCGCAGAGCCCCTCCTCGCCGCTGAAGTCCTCGATCCCATAGAGCTCGGTGAGCGTGAGCGTCCCCGCCCCCCACGTCTCTACGTCATCGGGGTCCTCCTCCTCCAGCCGCGCGGTGAGCTCCCCGCCCAGGCTCTCGTCCAACACGAGGCCCTCCAGTCGGGGGCCGAGGGCCTCCAACAGATCCACCTCCGGTGTGGGTGGGGGCGGGCCGCGGCGGGCGACGCGCAGCGCAGGCGGCAGGGGCGCGGAGGCGCCGACGCGCAGACCATGGAGCGGGGCGCCCTCGGGCAGGCGCGCCTCGGGGAGGGGGTGGGCGCAGGCCAGCAGCAGAGCCAGGATCACTCGGCCTCCGGCGGGCAGAATCCGCGCTTCTGGGTCGTCGCCAGCACCATGCGGATGTCCTGGTCGGGGTCCTTGCCGAACTTGTAGGTGTCGGCGTCCAGGGAGGCCTGACCGCCGAAGACGTCCGGCTCGTCCTCGGTGCGCATGTGGTCGGGCACCAGGCGATTCGGCCAGGCACAGCCGTCCCACTCTTCGCTGGCCAGCATGTCCGAGCCCGCCATGTGCGGCGTCACGCCGCCCGGCATGTCGTCGTCGGGGAGGCCCGTGGATCCGAGCGTGATCAGCGGACGGACGTCGACCATCGTGTGGGCTCGATTGTACCAGAACACATGATTGTCAACAAAGTAACCGATCTTGGGTTTGCCGACGCTGAGGCAGGTCCAGGACCCGTCCTCGTGCGGGCCCGCCCACTCCTCGCAGCGGGAGTAGTTCATGTCGTTGATGGGCACGCCGTCGCGGGTGGTGGACATCTTGGTGACCACGCCCGCCGCCCAGTCCCGGGCGTAGGTGTCGTTCACGTCGGTCGGATCCGTCCCGTCCGGGCGCAGCGTGGTGGGACCCCAGCCCCAGCCCCCGTAGCCATAGCCCCAGTCGTCGTCGTCCACGTCCCCGTCGCCGTCCTTGTCCTGCGGGTAGAGCGGCGCGGAGATCTGGCCGGTCCCGCCGAAGCTCAGGATCAGGGTGTCGATGGTGGTGCCGTCGGCGAAGCCGAGCCGGCGGGCGTAGGTGACGCGGTCGGCATGCGGGGTGCCCGTCTCGCCCTCCTCGCGCAGGTAGCCCAGGCGCCCGATGATGCCGTCCCCGTAGCCGTCGGTGATCTCCTCGTAGCCGTCGCTGTCGCCGACGAAGGAGAGCCCGATCTCGCCGGTGGCCTCGTCGCGCACAGCGAAGCACACCCGCGGCCAGTCCGTCTGGTTCCAGCTCTCGGGGAGGGTCCCGTCGTCCTGGATGTCCCGCGCCCCCATGAAGAGCTGCACCCGCACGTCCGGCGCGCAGGCGAGCGCCTCGGCCTGCGCCCACTCCAGCCACTCGCCCCCCTCCTCCATCTGGAGCGGGGCCTCCTCCGCGCACTCGCCCAGGCCCTGGCAGTCGGCGACGTCCAGCGCGCTCACGCACTCCCGGCAGGCCCCGCCCTCGGGGAAGAAGGCGCGGGCCTCGGCCTCCGTACAGCTCCCCTCGCTGAGGGCCAGATCGACGTCGCCCGCCGCCGCCGCCACGCCCGCGGCGCAGCCCTCGGAGAGCTCCATGAACAGCGCCTGAAGCGGGCTGGTCAGCTGCAGAAAGGCGAACAGCCGCATGTCCAGCTCCCAGGAGACGCCGTCCTCCTCGAAGCGGAAGCGCGCGTGGGGGTCCTCGCAGAGGGGGTCGCTGCCGGTGACCAGCTCGGTGACGGTGAGCGCGCCGGCCCCCCAGGCCTCGACGTCCTCCGGGGGCTGCTCGGCCAGGGCCTCCAGCAGCGGGCCGCCCAGGCTGTCGTCGAATTCGCCGCCGCTCAGCTCGCCGCCGATGGCGCTCATCAGATCCACCTCCGGCGTCGGCGGGGGCGGGCCCCGGCGGGCCTCGCGGAGCGCGTCGGGAAGGGGGATGTGGTGGCCGGAGCGCAGGGCGCTGGCCGCGTCGAAGGGTCGGGCGAGGGGGTCGCCCGGGGTCCGGGGCGGGGCGGGCTCGGCGCAGGCGGTCAGGAGCAGCGCGAGCGGCGGGAGGAGACGGGACATGGGGGGCTCCGGGCTCCGCAGAGGATAGCATCCGCCACGTTGACGTCGGCGGCCCCGTGGGCGATCCTGTGGCCCCTCGGAGATCTCATGCGCGTCCTGCTCTTCGCCCTGCTGCTCCCGCTCGCCTGCTCCGACAAGGACAAGGGCGCGACGCCCGCCGAAGGAGAGGGCGAGGGCGAGGGCGAGGGCGAGCTGGTGAGCGTCTGCGCGCGGGCGTCCGGCGAGGGCGAGGTGGGCGTGGCGGACGCCAATCACGACGGTCAGGTGGACGTGGCCGACGGGGTGTGGACGCTGCGATGGGTGCTGAACGGCGGCGCGGCGCCGGCCTGCGAGGACGCCGTGGACCTGCTCCGCGACGATCTCGTGGACATCGGCGACGGCCTCGCCGTCTTCTACTACCTCTACACGGGCCAGGTGGAGCTCCCCTCCTCCTCGCGGATGGACTGCGAGAGCCCCACCGCCATCGCCGAGGCCCCCTGCGGGCGCCTGCTGATGGGCTTGAGCGGCGCCAGCAAGCTCTCCGGCCCGGCGGGCGAGGCGCTGAGCGCCACCGTGGGCGTGGAGCTGACCAGCCCCGACCTGGACGTTCAAGGCTGGAGCTTCGGGGTCAAGGCCGAGGGCTGCACGATCACGGGCTCCAGCGAAGACGGGACCGCCATCGCCGACCTGCGCCTGGACGCCGAGGGGCGCCGCGACGACGGCTTCACCCGCGTGGACGTGGTCGCCGACGGCCTCACCCACGGCGCCGTGCTCTCCTGGAAGAAGGACGCCGTGCTCGGCGCACGCGACGAACCCTGGCGCCTGCTGAACCTCAGCGTCAGCGCCACGCCCCCGGCGAGCGGCTGCTCGGAGTGTACGCTCAAGCTCTCCAACACGCTGGCCGGGGCCGGGCTCGAGGTCAACCTGGTCGTGAGCGCGGGCGGGCGGAGCTACACGCCGGAGAAGGACAACCTGAGCTTCCAGGTCTGCGCGGACTGAGTCAGGGCGGGCTGGGCGGGGCGCAGAGCTCGTCCAGGCGGAAGGGGTCCGGGGGCATCGCGATCCGGGTCAGATCCACGTAGTCCTCGGGCGGGCGCATGTCCTCGGGCGGGCGCCCGAGCGTGTCCCTCCAGGCCGCGTAGTCCTGGCAGACGGCCTCCCGGTCCTGCTTCAAGTGGAGCTGGATGACCGCCTCCGTGTGCGGTCGGTACAGGTTCGGGTTGTAGTACTCATCCCAGGCGGGCTCCACCCACTCCCGGGCCAGGAAGGGGCGAATCTGGATGAGGCGCTCACCCTCGCGCACGAAGTAGGGGCGCGGGCCGGAGAGCAGGGCACGAAAGAAGAGGTAACCGCTGTAATTGCTCGCCAGGTCGGCGAAGCTCACCGCGCCGCTGGTGCGGTAGCCCACCCCGCCGAGCTCGGTGTCCAGCCCGTAGGCCAGGGCCCCGTGAGGGTCGGCGCCGCCCGCGTCGTGGAGGGTGTAGCGGTAGCCCAGCCGGAAGAAGTGGCTCCACTTGTCAGAGCCGTAGCGCAGCTCCCCGGTCATGAAGGTGGGCGCCACCAGCGTGTCCAGGAGCAGATCGGCGCCGAAGAAGACGATGGAGGCCATGGGGAAGTCCTCCCGCCAGGGCATGCGGAAGGCGGCCCGGTAGTCGTCGTAGATGTTGTAGCGCCAGCCCGTGCCCGGACCGCGGGTCTCCACCGCGTAGCCTTCGAACGCGAGCCCGTGGCTCATCCAGGCCTCGATGGGGGCGCCGAAGTGGAGCAGATCGAAGGGAAACTCACGATACACCTGCCGCATCAGCGCGCGCTCCAGACGGGCGTCGTCCCAGCCGGGGCGCATGCGCCGCTCGGTGCGCGCCCGCGCCTCCTCCAGCCTGGCGCCCACGTAGGCGTCCACCTGCGCCGAGGAGTCGGGGGCGCTGTAGCGCCGACCGGAGAGCTGGTCGGTCTCGGCGGCGCGCGCGATCTGTGTGAAAAGACACAACACGACCGCGTGTAACATGATGTTACACCATGACTTCACCACGCCTCCCCTACCCCGTCGGCGAACCACCGCAGCCGCTCCTCCACCCGCGGGTCGTGCCCGGGGATCACCCCCGCCAGACCCACGAGCCGCCGCATCTCTTCCATCGCCCGCCGGTCGGCCGCACCGTCCAGGCTGCCGCCGGGGGCCACGTCCCGCTCCAGGTTCTCGTAGACGCAGGCGATGTCGGAGGCCAGGGCGACGCTCCCCGAAGGACGGCGCACCTCCACCCACTGGGCGCCGGGGGTGTGGCCGCCGCCCGCGCGCAGGGTGACCGACTCGCTGAGCGCGTGGTCTCCGTCCAGCAGGCTCAGCCGCTCACCCGCCGTGCGCAGGGCCGCGAGGTCCCGGGGGCGCACCCCGGCGTGCTCGCGCCCGTCGGCGACCTTCCGCTCGGCCCAGGCCAGCGCCTCCCGCTGCAGCCAGACCCTGGCGCCCGTATACCGGCCTGTATCGCCCAGATGATCCCAGTGCGGGTGGGTGAGGACGAGGTCGTCGATGTCCTCTGGCCGGAGGCCCACGCGGGCCAGCAGGGCGGGGACCGGGCGGCGCTCGCCGATGCCCCAGCGGGCGAGGAGGCCGGGATCGGTGGCCCCGGTGTCCACGAGGACGGCCTGATCTCCGTCCAGGATCAGCCAGGCCATCCAGCTCGCTGGCACGCGCTCGCCCTCGGGCGCGTCCGCCAGCAGGCTCCGGTGCAGGAAGCGCTCGGAGCGCCCCCAGCTGAGCGCGAAGACCCTCGGGCCCGCCTGCGGCGACGCGCAGGCCAGGAGGAGGGCCAGGATCACGCCGCTTCCCTTCTCAGGGGCGTCAGCGCCAGCAGCGCGAGGCAGAGCGCGTAGACCCCGCCCGCCAGCAGCCAGCTGCGCTCGAAGCCCAGCGCCATGGTCCCCAGCAGGGCCAGCGGCGTGACCACCGCCCCCGCCGCCCCGTTGATCGCGAAGAAGAGCCCGGCGTGGCGCTCGCCCAGGCGCTCCTGCACCTGCCCCATCACCCAGGGGAAGGGAAGGCCCATGACCAGGGCCAGGGCGCCGGTCCCCAGCACCGCCAGCCCCACCCGCCCGGCCCAGGGCAGGGGCATGGTGAGATCGATGAGCGGGTCCAGGACCAGGGAGAGCAGGCCCACGGCGGCGACCACCGCCGCGAGCGCCAACAGCACGCCCCGCCGCTCCATCCGCGCGGAGAGCAGGCCGCCCACGCCGCTCGCGCAGAGCATGGTGGGCAGCACCACCGCCAGCGCCCAGCTCGGCGACCCCAGCCAGATGCCCAGGCGCTGCATCAGCAGCACCTCCACCGCCAGGTAGCCCACGCCCAGCAGGGCGAACCAGGGGGTCAGGGCCAGGGCCAGCCTCCCGCCCCCGGCCTCGCGCCGACCGAAGAAGGCCACCATCGCCGGCAGCAGCACCATCCCCGCCGCCAGCCCCAGCGTGCGCCCCACCAGCGCCAGCATGGGCCCGCGGTCGCGCATCACGTCGAAGGGGAAGGGCCGGTCATCGGTGACCACGCTCAGATCCACCTCCAGTGGATCCACCCCTGGGATGTCCCCCTCCGCCCGCGCCGCCAGCGAGAGCCGGTCGGGGGTGGGGTGGTCAGGCAGGTGGCGGAAGAGGACGCCGTTGTAGTCCTCCTTCCCCTGCTGGCGAGCGTCCAGCATGCCCTGCCACTCCAGCAGGTGCGCCTGCTCCTCGGCGGTGAACGCCGTGGCCTTGATGAGGAGGAAGGTGAAGCGCTGGCTCGGCCTGCAGCGCACGGGGTCCGCCATCACCTTGGACTTCGGGCAGTCGTGCCAGAGCTCCCAGATGGCGATGTTCCGCGCCGGATCCTCCACCCCGCGCTCGCGCAGGGCCGCCTTCATGGTCTGGAGGAAGCGCATCACGCCGAGCTCGGCCACCCGGTCCACCGTGCGCTCCTCGAAGAGCACAACGCCCTCAGGCTTCAGGTGGTCCAGGTAGGCGCGCATGGCCTCCAGCGTGTGGATGAACTCGGGCGGGCCGTAGTGGCGCTGGCTGTAGATGCGGTGGGTGTCCAGCATCGTGATGAAGTCGTAGCGCCGGTCGGTGCGGGCCAGGAAGGTGCGCACGTCGCCGATGGTCAGCTCCATCTCGTCGTAGGCCTTGCCCGAGCGCTCCCACATCTCGTGGGTCATCAGGTGGGCGATGGCGCCGTTGAGCTCGACGGCGTCGATGTGGCCGTCGCCCATCATGCGCACGCCCTTGGTGAGCCCCTGGCCTGACGGCCCCACCAGCAGGGTGTCCGGGTCCTGGCCCCAGCGCAGGAGCGTGGGCAGGCGGTTGTCCAGGCCGCCCTTCTTCACGGCGCCGCCGGTGATCACGTCCACCGTGCGCCCGTTGTAGACGGAGACCCAGCGCCGCGTCCCGTCGGTGCGGCGCACGATGTCGATGCGCTCGATCAGGCTGCCCCGGCTGTACCAGACCTGGAAGAGCGGGGCGCCCTCCTGGTTGTGGTAGAGGAAGGCCTTGTCGCCAAAGAGGGCCTTGTCCGCCGTGGCGAGCTCGAGCAGGTTGAGCGGCGAGGCCACCACCTGCACGCCCAGGGCCACCGTCAGCAGGGCCGGAGCCAGGCGCCAGGCTCGCCCCTGCGCCTGAAGCGTCGCGCCCAGCGCCGCCACCAGGGCCAGCAGCAGGAAGCCGCCCTCCTCCCGGAGCCACGGGATCGCGAGGATCACGGCCAGCGCGCCCGCGGCCGCCCCCACCAGATCCCAGGCGTAGACCCGCCCCGCCGGCAGGCGCCGGAAGGCCAGGGAGAGCACGACCGCCGTGAGCGCATAGGGCGCGGCCAGCACGAGCAGCATCGGCACCGGCCAGGGGTTCAGCCGGAGGATGGCCGCGAACGAGAGCAGCACGCTGAGCGGGAGCAGGCCCGCGGCGAGTCGGATCCCGCGCGCCCCGTCACCGATCCGGTAGGCCAGCACCCCGCCCAGCGAGAGCCCCAGCAGGGCCACCGAGATGATCTGCGTGGCGGCCAGGTAGTCGTTGACCACGGAGAGCGCCTGAAAGGACAGGATCTCCAGCCCGATGACGGTGGCGGCGGCGGCTGCGACGGTCCACAGCAGGCGGCGGTCTTCGTTCACGCCGCGATCCCGTCCATGGCCTCACGCACGCGGCGGCGGGCGCGGGTCAGGCGGGCGCGCACGGCCTCGGGCGTGGAGTCCAGCTTCTCCGCGATCTGCGGGCCCGTCCAGCCCTCGGCCTCGGCCAGCACCAGCACGGCGCGGTCCACGGGAGAGAGCGCCAGCAGGGCGTCCCCGAGCGCCTGGCTCACCCGCGAGAGGTGGGCCTGCTCGTCCGGGCTGAGCCCGCTGGCCCGCAGCTCCAGATCGCGCTCGTGGAGCCGGGGATCGTTCTTGCGCCCACGTCGGGCGCGCCCACAGGCCCGCGCCACCATGCGCACGACCCAGCCCTCCAGCGGCCCGTCCCCCCGGTAGTCCCGCAGGTGGGTGGCGGCGTTGAGCATCGCGTCCTGCACGGCGTCGCGCGCCTCCTGCTCGTCGCGGCAATAACGCCGCCCGATCGCCAGCAGGCGCTCACCCTGACAGCGGGTGAGCAGGTCGAGCGCGCCCAGGTCCCCCGAGCGCGCCAGCTCGGCCATCTTCATCGGATCGCAGGTCAGCCCGTCGCTCACGCCCTGAAGTGTATCCGCGGCCCGCCACGCGCGCACCTGTGTCACACTCTCGCCCGCCAACGGCTCACAGGGGGGCAGGAGCACACACCATGACCAATCGACCCGAGATTCAGGCCTTCTTCGACCCGCGCACCTGGACGCTGACCTATGTGGTCTGGGACGCGGACACGCGCGACGCCATCATCATCGACCCCGTGCTGGACTTCGACCCGGCGAACGGGCGGATCTGGCGGGAGTCCCTGGACGCGGTCCTGGCCTTCCTCGAGGAGCGCGCGCTGGTGCCGCGCCTGGTGCTGGAGACGCACGCCCACGCCGACCACCTGAGCGGCGCGGACGTGCTGCGCGAGCGCCTGGGCGTGCCCGTGGGCATCGGCGAGAGTATCACGGCGGTACAGGCCATCTTCGCGCCGATCTTCAACCAGGGTGACGAGGTCCCGCGGGACGGGAGCCAGTTCGGGCATCTCATCCGCGACGGCGAGGTGGTGGAGGCCGGCGCGCTGCGCGTCCACGCCATCCACACCCCCGGCCACACCCCGGCCTGCATGAGCTACCAGATCGGGGACGCGGTCTTCACCGGCGACGCGCTCTTCATGCCCGACTACGGCGTGGGGCGCTGCGACTTCCCCGCTGGCAGCGCGGACACGCTCTACACCTCCGTCCACGACCGCCTGTACGCGCTCCCGCCGGAGACCCGGGTCTTCGTGGGCCACGACTACCAGCCCGGCGGTCGGCCCGTGGCCTGGGAGACCACCATCGGCGCCTCGCGCGAGCAGAACGTCCAGCTGAACGCCAGCACCTCCCGCGAGGACTTCGTGGCCTTCCGCACCGCGCGCGACGCCACGCTCGCCGCCCCGCGCCTGCTGCTGCCCAGCATCCAGGTCAACATCGACGCCGGGCGTCTGCCTCGACCGGCCTCGAACGGCCGACGCTACCTGCTCACCCCGCTCAAGGTGTAGCCGCCCGAGGTGTAGCGCGGGCGTGTTAATCTTCGGCGGATGAACGACAGCCCAGCCTCCGAGGCCCCGCCGCGGGGCAAGAAGACCCTGCTCATCGCCGGCTCCGTCGTCGGGGTCGGCGTGCTGCTCTGCGGCGGAGGCGGGCTCCTGCTGGCCGCCGCCGCGGGCGCCTGGTGGTACGCCTCCCAGCCGGTCTCCCTCAGCTTCTCGCAGGAGCGCTGGCTGGTCACCGATCCCCGCGCCCTCGCCCTGCCTCAGCCCCTGCTGAGCCCGCGCATGGGCGAGCCCGTCGTGACGAAGGAGGGCCTGGTCTGGACGGTGGCGCCGGCCTCGCTGGGGGCCATCAACGGGGGCACCTTCGTGGCCGAGGAGCCGGGCACGGGCGAGATCCGGGCCTGCGTCGAGGATCTCTGCGCCACGCTCGCCCTGGACGTGCAGCTGGCCAACGCCATCCTGCTGGACCCACCCAAGGCGGAGGCCCGCGTCTGGACGCCGCGCAGCTTCAAGGCCACCGCCACCTTCGACCGCAAGGAGGTCACGGTCCCGCTGACCTGGGCGTCCTCGGACGAGACCGTGCTGAAGGTGGACCAGCAGGGGGTGGTCACGCCGGTGGCGCCGGGCCTGGCGGAGGTGCTGGTGAGCGGCGGCGGGGCCGACGTCAGCGCCATGTTCCGCGTCTGGCCGGAGCCCCCCAAGGACTGCACGCTGGCCCTCTACGCCGAGACCGTGGGCCGCAAGGGCCAGAAGGAGGAGACGCGGGCCTGCCTGCCCAACGCGCCCGACATGTGCGAGTGGACGGCGACCCAGGCCCTCGCCGAGGGCGGGCGCATCGATGAGGGCGGCGGCTGGGAGTGGGGCTGGACCACGCTCACCCTGCCCGGGGCGGACCTCGACCAGATCTGGGCGGTGGCCCAGCGCTGCATGGAGCTGCCGCCGGAGATCGCGGCCCTGCCCATCCCCGCCCTGCTGCGCGAGCGCGGGACGGGGCGCCAGGCCGTCCCGCTGGGCGGGGCCTGGGATCGCGTCCCCGCCGAGGCGATCCTGGAGGCCTCCCCGGGCAAGCTGACCATCGATCTGCCTGTCGCCTGCTCGTCCACGCGCGAGATCGCGCTGGAGCGCGGCTGGATCCGGCTCCAGGTCTCCGAGGGCTGCTGAGCGTCCCATGGTCCCGGCCGAGCTGTGCATGCGCTGTGGCGCCTGCTGCGCCAGCTACCGGGTCTCCTTCTACTGGGCCGAGGCGGACCCCGAGGCCGGCGGCGGCGTCCCGCCCGCGCTGGTGGAGCCGCTCCCGCCGCACCTGGTCTGCATGAAGGGCACGCGAAACCTGCCCTGCCGCTGCGTGGCGCTGAGGGGCGAGGTCGGCGCCGAGGTGTTCTGCACGATCTACGCCGGTCGCCCGAGCCCCTGCCGCGAATTCGGCGGCGCGCTCGACCGCTGCGACGCCGCGCGCGCCCTCCACGGCCTCCCGCCCCTCGACCGCGCCCTGCTCGCGGCGATCAGCCCGCGGAGCCCGGACCCCGACGACGCTGGAGCGTGACCTCGGCGCGCTTCTTGAGCACGTCCATCACGCCCAGCAGGCGCAGCGCGGGCCCGTCGATGTTGGGGAAGAACTGGCCGAGCGCGAGCATCGGGCGCACGGGGGTCGGGGTGACCAGCACCTCCGAGGCCCCGCCGATGACCTTGCGCACCCCGCGCACCACCTGAGCGGGCGTGACCTCGCGCATGCTCGCCGGGGCGGCGACGCCCGTGTCGGAGAACATGCCGGCCTCGGCGACGAAGCTCGGGCAGACCACGCCGAGGTGGACGCCCGTGCCCTCCAGCTCCAGGCGCAGAGAGGCGGTGAAGCCGTTGAGCCCGAACTTGGAGGCCGTGTAGATGGCGTTGTAGGGGGTCGGCGACTTGCCGGACATCGAGGAGATCATCACGATCACGCCGCGGCCCGCCGCCACCATGCCCGGGGCCAGCGCCCGCGTCAGCAGGAGCGGCGCCAGCAGGTTGACCTGGATCTGCTGCGTGATCTCCGCCTCGGTCTGGTCCAGCGCGGCCATGCAGACCTCTACGCCCGCGTTGTTCACCAGCACGTCGGGGGCGCCCAGGCGCGTGACCTCCGCCACCAGCCGCGCCCGGTCCTCGGCGCGCGTCAGGTCCCCGGGCACCACCACCGCGCGCGCCCCCTTCGCCTCCACCCGCGCCGCGGTCGCCTTCAGCCCCGCCTCGTCCCGCGCGGAGAGCACGATCACGCCGCCGTCCGCCGCCAGATCCTCCGCGATCACCACGCCGATCCCGCGGCTCGCGCCGGTCACCACCGCCACCCGCTCCGCCATGAGACACCTCTCGCCGCGTCCTATCCCGACGCGCCCTCACCAGCGTCCCCCTGCCGAGTCTGCCGCTTGACCACCGCGACGTAGAGTACGCCCAGCACGGCCACGGACACGACCACCACCGCCGTCAGCCGGTGGAAGGCCGCCTCGTAGTGCTCGGTGGCCGCGCCGCCCTGGAGCACCGCCGCCAGATCCTCCCCCATCACCACGCCGAAGACCGTCAGCACCGCGCACCAGAGCGCCGAGCCGAGCGTGGTCATCACCGAGAACGTGCGGATGTTCATGTCCACCACGCCCGCGGGGATGGAGATGAGGTGCCGCACCACCGGCAGCAGGCGGGCGAAGAAGATGCCGCCCGCGCCGTAGCGCTGCACCCAGACCTCGGCCATGCGCAGCTTGTCCTCGCGGAGCAGGAAGTACTTCCCATACTTCACGATGAGCGGGCGGCCGACCGCGCGCGAGATGAGGAAGGTGATGATGGAGCCGAGGTAGCAGCCCACGGTCCCCGCCACGATCACCGCCAGCGCGTGCGGGATGGAGCTGCCCCGCTGATAGCTCTCGATGTAGGCGGCGGGCGGGATGACCAGCTCGCTGGGCACCGGGAAGATGGTGCTCTCCATCGCCATCAGCAGCACGACCCCCCAGAGCCCCGCGCTCTCGAGCAGGCCGAAGTACCACTGCAGAAGCTGCTGGATCATCTCGTGCATCGCTTGTCCTCCAGGAGGGCGAACCGGCACGTTATCGCCAGCGAGGCCCGACGGCGAGCCCGTCCTGCGCGGAGCGCGCTCCCTTGCATAATTATGCATGACAGTGTATAGACATGCGCCCTCATGTCGGAGTCCTCCTGAAGTGGTCGCGCGCGTCGGAATCGCTGGTGTCACCGGTTACACCGGGGTTGAGCTCTGCCGGATCCTGGCGGGTCACCCTGGGGTGCGCCTCGTGGCGGTGGCCGGCGGGCAGAAGGCGGGGCAGCGGCTGGACGCGGTGTGGCCCGGGCTCTCGGGGACGGGGGAGATGGGGGCGCTGCCGGTAGAGGCGCTGGACGCGGGCGCGCTGGCCGAGCGCTGCGATCTGGTGTTCCTGGCCCTGCCCCACGGGGTGTCGGCGCCGGTGGCGGCGGAGCTCCTGGCCCGGGGCGTGCGCGTCGTCGATCTGGGCGCGGACTTCCGCCTGCGCGACCCGGCCGCCTACGCCGCGGCCTATGGCGCGGCCCACCCGCACCCGGAGCTGCTCGCCGAGGCCGTCTACGGGCTGCCCGAGCTCCACCGGGAGGCCCTGCGCGGCGCCCGACTGGTCGCCAACCCGGGCTGCTACCCGACGGCCACCGCCCTGGCGGTGCTGCCGCTGACCCGGGCCGGGCTGGTGGACGGGCTCGTCGCCAGCTGCCTCTCGGGCATCTCCGGCGCCGGCCGGACGCCGGGGCCGCGCAACCTCTACGGGGAGGTCGCCGAGAGCGCCAGCGCCTACAGCCTCGCCGGGGCGCACCGCCACCGGCCGGAGATCGAGCAGACCCTCGCGTGTAACGTCATGTTCTCGCCGCACCTCGTGCCCATGGTGCGCGGGATGCTGGCCACGGTCCACGGCGCGCTGCGTCAGCCGCTGACGCTGGCCGAGCTGCGCGCGCTGTACCAGGACTTCTACGCGGATCATCCGATGATCGTCCTGCGCGACGCGCCTCCGTCCACGGCGGAGGTCCGCGGCACCAACCGCGCGATGATCCACCTCGCCCTGGACGCCGCGCGCGGCCAGATCACGGCCGTCTGCGCCATCGACAACCTCGTCAAGGGCGCCTCTGGTCAGGCGGTCCAGTGCATGAACCTGGCGCTGGGCCTGCCCGAGACCCTCTCACTCCCCACCATCCCCCTGCTGCCCTGAGCCGCGCCGAGGAGGGACCCCAACATGGACATCCGTCCTGCCATCGCCGCTGACGTCCCCGCGATCCGAGCCCTGATGGCCCCGGAGATCGCGCGTGGGAACCTGCTGCCGCGCGCCGTGGATCCGGCGGACTTCCTGGTGGCCGAAGACGACGGCGAGCTGGTGGGCACCGTCGCGCTGAGCCCCTGGACCGAGGACGTGGTCGAGCTCGGCTCGCTGGTCTCCGCCCTGCGGGGGGTGGGGCTGGGCGCCGCGCTGGTGGAGGCCGCCGCCGAGGAGGCCGGGCGCCGCGGCTACGACGTGGTGGTGGCCCTGACCGGGATCGCCCCCTTCTTCGAGCGGGCCGGCTTCGAGCGCCTCCGCGCCGCCCCCTGGGCCCGCGCCCGCGGCTGCGAGAGCCTGAGCGAGGGCCCCCTGCTGGACCGCGCCATCGCCGCGAAGTCCCGCCGCTGCGCGGGCTGTGACCGGCTCGGCGCCTGCGCGCAGACCCTCCTGGCGCGGGCCACCGACGTGGCCCTGATGGCGGCGGCGTGAAGCCCCTCGCCCTCCCCTCCCAGCTGGCGGCCCCCCTGCTCCCGGGCGGGAGCTGGGACGTCGTGGAGGCGGCGCGCTGCGGCGTGGTCTCCGCGGGCATCAAGAAGCCCGACCAGCCGCCCGTCCGCGACGACGTGGCCGTGCTCCTGGCCGACGGCGTCGCCGCCGCGCTGACCACCCGCTCCAGCGCCGCCGCCGCGCCCTGCCGCTGGACGCGCGCCCTGGTCCCCGGCCCCGTGCGCGCCGTGGTCGTGAACTCGGGCAACGCCAACGCCTCCACCGGGCTCCAGGGTGAGGAGGACACCGCGGCGACCGCGGCGGCGGTGGCGGGCGTGCTCGGCTGCGAGCCCGAGCGGGTGCTGGTCTGCTCCACCGGGGTCATCGGGGTCCCCCTGCCCATGGGCCGCCTGCTGCCCGCCGCCCAGGAGGCCGCCGCCCGCGCGCTGGAGGGCGCCGACGACGGGCACCGCCTGGCCCGCGCCATCCTGACCACCGATCTGGTGCCCAAGGAGGCGGCGGTGGACGTGGGCGGGGTGAAGGTCGGCGGCGTCGCCAAGGGCTCGGGGATGATCTACCCGGACATGGCGACCATGCTGGCCTTCGTCACGACGGACGCCCGGGTGGAGCCAGCCCAGCTCCAGCGCCTGCTGCGCGAGGTCGCCGACCGCACCTTCAACGCGATCACCGTGGACGGCGACACGTCCACCAACGACACGCTGATCGTGCAGGCCACGGGCACCGGGCTGGTGGCCGAGCCCGGCATGGCGGCCTGGGAGGCCCTGGCGCTCGGGCTGGAGACCGTGTGCCGCAAGCTGGCCCGGGACATCGCCCGCGACGGCGAGGGCGCCACCACCCTGGTGGAGGTGGCGGTGAGCGGGCTGGCCGACGACGCCGAGGCCCGCCGGGCCGCCCGCGCCGTGGTGCGCTCCAACCTCCTGAAGTCCGCGATCTTCGGGCGTGATCCCAACTGGGGCCGGGTGGTGGGGGCGCTGGGCGCCGCGGGCGTGCCGCACCTGGACACCCTCGACCTGGACCTGGCCGGCGTGCCCGTGCTCCGCGGCGGCCGACCGCTGGCCTTCGACGAGCGCGCCGCCTCCCAGGCCCTGCGCGCGCCCGAGGTGCGCATCGAGGCCCGCCTGCCCGGCCCCGGCCTCGGCTTCGCCTGGGGCTGCGACCTCACCGAAGGGTACGTGAAGATCAATGCCGACTACCGTAGCTGAGGCCCTGGTCGAGGCCCTGCCCTTCATGGGCGAGTGGGCCGGGCAGACGGTCGTGATCAAGTACGGCGGTGCGGCGCAGGTCTCCCCGGAGCTGGCGCACGCCGTCATGCAGGACGTGGTGCTGCTGCGCCGGGTGGGCGTGGACGTGGTGCTGGTCCACGGCGGCGGGCCCACGGTGAGCGACTGGGGGCGGCGTCTCGGGCTGGAGCCGCGCTTCGTCGACGGGCTGCGCGTGACCGACGAGGCCACCATGCGCGTGGCTCAGCTGGTGCAGGTGGGCGGCATCTCCCGCGACATCGTGGCCGCGCTGGGCCGGGTGGGCGGTCGGGGCCTGGGCGTCTCCGGCCAGGACGGCGGGGGCTGGCTGCGAGGGTGTGTGAGATCACACACCTCCCGTCAGACCGGGGAGCCGGTGGATCTGGGCCGCGTCGGCGACATCCGCCGGGTGGACGCCCTCTTCCTCCAGCAGCTCCTGGGCCTGGGGCTCATCCCCGTCATCGCCCCCGTGGCCGTGGACGACGCGCTGGAGCCGCTCAACGTCAACGCTGACAGCGTGGCCACCGCCGTCGCCGGGGCGATGTCGGCGAAGCGGCTGATCTTCCTGACGGACGTGGACGGGATCCGCGGCCCGGACGGCGTCGTGCCCTCGGTGGACGAGCCCACGCTGCGTGGCTGGATCGCGTCACGGGTGGTGAGCGGCGGGATGATCCCCAAAGCCGAGGCCTGCCTGGATGCGCTGGCCGCCGGGGTGGAGGGGGTGACCGTGACCGACGGTCGCGAGCCCCACGCCGTGCTGCTGGAGCTGCTCACCGCCCGGGGGGTGGGCACCATGGTGACGAGAGGTGCGTCGTGAGCTTCCTCAATACCTACGCCCGCTATCCGCTCACGCTGGTCCGCGGGGAGGGCTGCCGGCTCCAGGACGAGACGGGGCGCTGGTACCTGGACGGCATCGGCGGCATCGCGGTCATGGCCCTGGGCCACGGCCACCCCCGCGTGCGGGCGGCGATCCATGCCCAGGTGGACCGACTGATGCACACGTCCAACCTGTATCACGTCGATATACAACGAGAATTCGTCGATCACCTCTCCCAGCTCTACGCCTGGCCGGAGGGCCCGGCCTCCATCTTCCTGTCGAATTCGGGTGTGGAGGCCAACGAGGGCGCGGTGAAGCTGGTGCGCAAGCACCACTGGCGCCGGGGAGACCCGCGGGCGGAGATCCTGACGGCGGAGGGCGCCTTCCACGGCCGCACGCTCCTGGCCCTGGCGATGACGCCGAAGCCCAGGTACCAGGAGGGTTACGCGCCGCTGCCCGCCGAGGTCCGCAACGTGGCCGTCGCCGATCTCCCCGCGGCCGTCAGCGAGCGCACCGCCGCCGTCTTCATCGAGCCCATCCAGGGTGAGGGTGGCTGCGTGCCGGTGGAGAACCTGGCTGAGCTGCGCGCCGCCTGCGATCGGGCCGGGGCCCTGCTGGTCTACGACGAGATCCAGTGCGGGGTGGGGCGGGCCGGGCGCCTGCGCTTCGAGCCCCTCCCCGACGTGCTCACCCTGGCCAAGGCCGTCGGCGGCGGGCTCCCGCTGGGCGCGATCCTGGCCTCGCCGCGCGTGGCCGACGCCTTCCACCCCGGCGATCACGGCTCCACCTTCGGCGGAAACCCGGTCTCCTGCGCCGCCGGCCTGGAGACCCTGCGCGTGATCGAGGAGGATGGCCTCATCGCCCGCAACCGGGTCGTCGGCGCCCGCCTGCGGGCCGGGCTGGAGGCCGCCGGCGCGCGGGTGACCGGTGAGGGCCTCATCCTCGGCGCCTGGACCGAGCTCCCGCCCGGGAAGATCGTGGACGCCATGCGCGCGCGCGGGGTGCTGGTCTGCCCTGCGGGGGACAAGGCGGTGCGCTTCCTGCCGCCCTACATCGTGACCGAGGCCGAGGTGGACGAGCTGGTGAGCGCCTACGCGGGCGCGCTCGAGGACGTCCGAACCAGCCTGTAACGTATGTTACACTGCGCCAACCCGACCCCGCGCCAGGATGACCTCCCGCAGGGCCCGCGCGGCCGGAGACAGGCGCTCGACGCCCGCGTGCAGGAGCCCGAGCGGGCGCTGGAGCGGGGTGCGCGGGTCGGGGATCTCCACCAGGGTCCCGTGCGCGAGGTCGTCGGCGCAGGCCGCGCGCGAGAGCAGGGCCACGCCCATGCCCGCCCGGGTGAGGCCCTTGACTGAGGCGATGCTGCCCAGCTCGATGGCGATCTCCGCCCCGGGGAAGAGGCGCTCCAGCGTGGCGCGCACCGAGGAGCCCTGCACGAAGGTCACGAAGGGGGCGGGCAGGGCCAGGCCGGGCGCGCCCACCAGGATGAGCTCGTCGATGAGCCAGGGCTCGCCGACCAGCTTCCCCACCCCGTCCTCCGCCGTGAGGAGCTCCCCCACCCCGAGGTCCAGCTCCCCCGCGGCGACCACCTCGGGGACCAGCGGGGTGAGAACCTCCCGGATTCGTAGTGTAACGCCAGGATACCTCGCGTGAAACGCGGTGAGGATGGAGGGGAGCAGGTAGGTGCAGGCCGTGGCCCCCCCGCCCACCGTCACGCGCCCGGCCGACAGCCCCTCCACCTCGGCGACCGCGCGACGGCCCGCCTCCCAGGCCCCCACCGCCGCCCGCGCGTGCGGGAGCCAGGCCTCCCCCGCCGCGGTCAGGCGCGCCCCGCGAGGCAGGCGCTCCAGCAGGCGGGCGCCGACCCGATCCTCCAGGCGCCGGATGGAGGCGCTGAGCGCGGGCTGGGTGAGGTGGGCCCGGTGGGCCGCCTCGGTGAAGGTGCCGGTGGACACGACCAGGAGCAGGTGCTGGAGCTCGTCAATCATAAAGAATTTTTATCACATCGAGAAAAACATTTTGTTGGATTTATGTCTCGAGCCGGCCTATTCGTACACCATCGGAAGAGAGAAGAGACGGCGCTCAACGCCGTGTGGAGGCGTCATGTTCACGTCGCTGCTGCTGCTGTACGTGTGTCTCGGGATCCTGGCGGGGGCCCTCACGACGGTCGCCGGCCTCGGAGGCGGCATGCTGCTGCTCCTGGCCCTGGCCACGCTGGGCGATCCGCACCGCGCCCTGGCCGCGACGGCCCCGGCCCTGCTGATCGGCAACCTGCACCGCGTCCTGGCCGGGCGGCGCGAGGTGGACTGGGAGACGGCGAGGCCCCTGCTGCTCGGCGCCTTCCCTGGCGCGCTGCTGGGCGGGGTGGTGGTGGCCAGCATCCCGGATCGGGTCGTGGCGCTGCTGATGCTGGCGATGACGGCGCTCGCGCTGGGGCGGCGCTTCGGGCTGAAGCTGGCGCTGCCGGCGAAGGCCGGGCTGCCGGTGGGCCTGATCACGGGCGCGCTGACCGCCACCAGCGGGGGCGCGGCGGTGCTGCTGGCGCCCTTCCTGCGCGCCCGGGAGCTCAGCGGCCGGGCCTACGTGGTGACCACGGCGATCACGGCGGTCGCCATCCACCTTGCCCGCGTGATGTCCTATGGCGTCAACGGGATGTCCGACCGCTCCACCCTGGCCCTGGGCGGCCTGCTCGCGCTCTCCATCGCCGTGGGCAACGTGGCCGGCGACCGGCTGGCGCGGCGCCTGGCCGAGAGCACCCAGACGCGCATTCAGGACGGGGTCATGGTCCTGTGCACCGCGCTGGCGCTGGTGGGGGTGGGCTGAGCGCGGGCGCCCAGATCGCGCTGCACGCCGATGCGGGTGGCCATCCCCAGGCCGAAGCCGCCCACCATCCCGAATTCCGGGCTGATCTGCAGGCCCACCCGCCAGCCCTCGGCCACCTCCACGTCGAGGGTGGCCTCCATCGTCAGGTCCAGGCGCGCGGTGGGCGCGTGCTGACGGGGGAAGAAGGTCTGGAGCTGCACGCCCGCCCCCAGCCCGGGGCGCACCTTGCGGGCGGGGAAGAAGACCTCCCGCACCCCGAGCGAGAGCGGGAGCAGCGCGAGCTCCGGCCCGACCATGAGGCCCGTCGCGCCTCGGACGTGGAAGGCGCCCTGCTCGCCCAGGGGTCGCCACAGCAGCTCCGGGTGGAGCCCGAAGGCCAGCCCGACCAGATCCATCTCCACCGGGAGCCCGACGCTCAGCCGCTCGAGATCGGGAGGGGCGGCCAGCGCCGCGCCCAGGAGCAGGCTCACCATGCGAATTCTCCCCAGTTCTGAAAGAGGTCGTCCCAGGCCCCGTCCTCGAAGTTCTCCTCCACCCCGAAGGCGAACTGGAAGTCCCCGGCGCTGCCGTCGGGCGACCAGATCCAGACCTGGTTCAGGCCCGCCTGCAGCGCGACGGCGGTGGTGCCGCTGCTCCACAGCGTGCGCCGCATGACCCCCTCGAAGTAGACGAAGCGCTCGGGGTCGTCGTTCCAGTCCACGAAGACGCCCTCGCCCTCGGGGACCTCCTCGGGCAGGAGCGCGCGCAGGTCGTCGTCCGGCTCGGGCAGCCCCGGCCCCACGATGGCGTAGGCCGGGCGGTGATCGGCGAGGCTGCGCCGGGCGGGGACGAAGATCTCGAAGGGGGCGGCGAAGGGCGCCTCGTAGTCCAGGAGGATGGTGAAGACCTCGTCCCCGTCCTCGAAGCTGCCGTTCAGCGTCCAGGAGATGGTGGGGTCCTCCACCTCCAGCGTGTAGTCGAGGAGACCGGGGCGGTGCGCCTGGGCGGGCGCGAGCAGGAGGGCCAGCAGAAGGGGGATCCTCATGGCAGACAGGCCTCCGGGAGATCCTCGTAGCTCTCGCGCAGCCATTCCAGCCCGCCGGAGCAGGCCCGGTCGCAGAGGGCCGCGCCGTCCTCGCTCCCGCCCCAGCAGTCGCCCTGGGGCTCGAAGCGGAGCAGGTCGGTCTCGATGCCGAGGACCTGGTCGCGGGCCTGTACGCAGGCGACATAGGCCGCGCAGGTGGTCGTCTGGGTGGGCGGCTCGGCGCACCCGAGGAGGAGGAGCAGGATCGAACGCACGGGGCGCTCCTGAGCGAGATTTCCCAATAGAGTTACCCTGTTCTGATACACGCGTCTTGTCACTCGACGAAGGCTGGCCTATTCTCTCTCCTGGGTGGTCAGGGTGGTCACGGGTGGGCTCCGAAGGAGGAGACCATGCGAGCTTTTCTGTTGATCGCGGTCGGCGGCTGTGCCGGGGGCGACAAGGGCAGCAACGAGACCGGCTGGGGCTGGGGCTGGGGAGACTCCGGCTACGCCTCGGAAGACTGGGCCGACAGCGCGCCACCCGAGGAGGAGGAGGACAGCGCCGACACGGCCGAGGAGGACGTCTGCGAGGGCGCCTCCGCCGAGCCGGTCACCTGGTACCTCTCGGCGGACGACAGCAACTCCAAGGCGCAGCCGGCCCTGGTGCGCGCGAAGATCCAGGCGGGCGTCGACTACATGCCGAGCCTGAAGCCCTATGAGTTCCTGAACTATTACGACTTCGACTATGATCGCCCCGCGGAGGGCACCGTCTCCGTCGATCCGCAGGCCCGCCTCTCTTCAGAGGACGAGCACAGCTACCAGCTCCTGGTCGGCGTCGTGGCGCCCTATGTTGCGCCCGAGGATCGCAAGCCGGCCAACTTCACGTTCTCGCTGGACACGTCCGGGTCCATGTCGGGCACGCCGATGGAGCGCGTGCAGCAGACCATGCGCGCCGTGGCCGGATCGCTGATGGAGGGCGACGTCGTCTCCATCGTGCGGTGGGATCAGGAGCAGCGCGTCGTGCTGGCCTCCCACGAGATCACCGGCCCGGACGACAGCACCTTCCTGCGCGAGATCAACGCGCTCGAGCCGGGTGGATCGACCGATCTCTCCGGCGGCCTCAGCAAGGCCTACGAGCTGGCCAGCGACAACTACGACTCAGAGCGCCTCAACCGCGTCTTCCTGATGAGCGACGGCGGGGCCAACACCGGGGTCACCGACGAGGAGCTGATCGGCGGCTACGCCGAGGACCAGGAGCAGGAGGGCATCTACATGATGGCCGTCGGCACGTCCGAGCCCTACGGATACAATGACTACCTGATGGACCGCGTGACCGACATCGGCAAGGGTGCCTACCTGTTCATCGACTCCGAAGAGGAGGCGTATCGTCAGTTCAGCGACGATCGTTTCATCGAAAACACCCAGATCGCCGCCTACAATGTTCGCCTGGAGGTGGACCTTCCCGCCGGCTACGTGATCGAGAAGTTCCACGGCGAGCAGATGAGCACGACGGCCTCCGAGGTGCGCGAGCAGCACCTCGCGCCCAATGATCAGATGCTTTACAATCTGGTGATCCACGACTGCGACCCGGACAGCCGCGACGGGACCGAGACCTTCACGATGCGCGCCACCTGGTCGGACCTCAGCGAGGACCACGTCGAGGAGGTCAGCATGACGCTCGGCGAGATGATGGCGGGCGAGAACCGCGAGCTGACCAAGGCCCAGGCGATCATCGCCTTCGTGGACGCGGTCACCGACGGCGCGGACGCCGAGGACATCTCCGCCGCGAGCTCCGAGATCAACGACGCGCTCGCCGCCCTGGGCGGGTCCGACGACGACCTGGAGGAGCTGCTGGAGCTCCTCGAGGCCCTCGGCGGCTGAAGCTGCGCTATGATCGCGGGGTGAGCGTCTACCGCAAGACACCACCGCCCCGCGACGCCCCGGTAGACGCGGGCAGCAACGCGCTCTTCCGCCTGGGGGAGCGCTGCGATCACCGCTGCCCGATGTGCTCGAACACGGGAGACCCCGCGCTGTGGGGTCTCTCGCTCCCCGAGGCCCTGGCGCGGGCCGGGCACCTGCACCAGCTCGGCTTCCGCCGCGTGGTGTTGACCGGCGGTGAGCCGACGATACACCGACACTTCTGGGAGATCGTCGAGCGGCTGGCGGCGCTCGAGGTGCGCTGGGACGTCAACTCCAACGGCGGGCGCTTCGCCGAGCCGGGCTTCGCCCCCCGGGCCCGGGAGCTGGGGCTGCAGCGCGCCATCCTCTCGCTGCACAGCCACGAGGAGGCCACCAGCCGCCTGATGAGCGGGCTCACCGAGGGCGGGCACCAGCGCATCCTGGACGGGGCGGACGCCATGCGCGCGGCGGGGGTGGAGCTGATGCTCAACCTGGTGCTGAGCCGACATAACATGATGTTACTCGATGATTATCTGGACTTCGTGCTTCGGCGCTGGGGCCCGGAGGTGCAGGTGAAGCTCTGCTTCCCCAACCTGGTGGGCAAGGGCGGCGCCTGGGAGGGCATCCAGCTGCGCTACGAGGAGGTCGGCGAGCCGGTGCGGCGCGCCGTCCAGCGGGCGCGGGAGCGGGGGCTGAGGCTCCTGCTGGAGAGCTTCCCCAGCTGCGTCCACGGGGACCGATCGCGCGAGAACCTGGGGCGCAGCGGCTTCGGCGAGACCCACTACCTGGACGACCGCGACGGCCGCACCCTCTACGGCATGCGCTTCCTGGAGGCCATGGTGGGACTCTACGGGGCGGAGTGCTGGACCTGCGCGGCCTTCGACCGCTGCCCGGGGGTGCCCAGCGGCTACGCCCGACGCTTCGGGATGCCCCGCCTTCAACCCCTGTACTGAGCCTGGGTTAGCGGAGGACCAGCACGCAGCGGGTCCGCGTGACGATCACCCCGCCCGCGCCGAGGAGCTGCTGCGCGTCCTCGTGGCGCACCACCAGCACCGCGTCCGTGGGGGCCAGGCGCTCGGGCTCGTAGACGCTCAGGCGCCGCGTGCGCAGGGCGAGGTGCGGGGTCCAGGCGCGCAGCAGGCTGAGATCGGGCTCGTCCGCCCACTCTCCCAGGATCACGACGTGGCGCTCCAGCAGACCCTCGGGCGAGCGCCCCGGCCCGCTGGGGGCCGCGGGCTCCAGCAGCATCAGGGAGGCGGGCAGCCGGGGCGCGAGGCGCCGGGCGAGGCGCTGGCTCGCCGCGCGGTCCGGGCCCACCGGGAGCAGCAGGAGGTCCCCGCGCTCCAGGAGCATCGCCAGCCCCTCCTCCAGGGCGTCCAGACCGAGAAACGCGGCCTGTACCTTCAGCTCACGCGCGATCCGGTCCACCTCGCCCCGCGCCAGGGACTCCGCCGAGCGCAGCTCCAACGCGATGCGCTCCGCCTCCGAGAGGCGCCGCGGGGCGTGGCGCACCAGGGCCGAGGGGAGGCGCTGGGCCTCAACAAGCTGGGTTCCAGGCCCGTACGCCACGGTCAGCGAGGCGCCGAGGCGACCGGCGAGCGCGAGCGCCTCCCGCGTCGCCAGCCCCACCGACGCGCCAGGCTCCAGCGCCAGCACCACCCGGCGGGGCTCCCCGGCCCTCACGACGCCTCCCCGTCGCGCTCGCCGGCGCGCGAGAAGCGGCGGACAGCCTCGGCCAGCGCGCCCAGGCGCTCGTCCACGCGCGCGTTGAAGCTGCCCCGGGTCCAGACCCCGTCCGCGTCCTGGGTGCCCGACTCCATGCCGGTCAGCAGACACAGCGCCTCGTCCACGCCCTCCACCGCCCAGATCGCGAATTTTCCAGCTGTAACAGCCTCTACCACCTCATCGCGCAGGTGCAGGTGCCGCACGTTGGCCCGGGGGATGATGACCCCCTGAGTGCCGCTGAGGCCGCGCGCGGCGCAGAGCTCGAAGTAGCCCTCGATCTTCTCGTTCACGCCGCCGATGGCCTGGGCGTTGCCGCGCTGGTCCAGCGATCCGGTCATGGCCAGGTCCTGGCGCAGGGGCACCTCGGCGATGGCGCTGAGCAGGGCGCAGGTCTCGGCCATGGTGGCGCTGTCCCCGTCCACCCCACCGTAGGACTGCTCGAAGACCAGGCTGGCCGAGAGCGCGAGCGGACGGCTGCGCCCGAAGCGGTGGCCGAGGAAGCCGGACAGGATGAGCACGCCCTTGCTGTGCAGCGGACCGCCGAGCTGGACCTCCCGCTCGATGTCCAGCACGCGCCCGCGACCCGGCCAGACCCGGGCGGTGATGCGGCTGGGGCGCCCGAAGGCGAGCTCCCCGATGGCCAGCACCGAGAGCCCGTTGATCTGGCCGACCACCCGGCCCTCAGTCTCCACGCGGATGGTGCCGTTGGCCGTGGCCTCGCGCAGGCGGTCGCGCAGGCTCCCGCGGCGCCGCTCTTCTGCGGCGATGGCGGCCCGGATGTCCTCGGCGCCGATCCGCTCGCGCCCGGCCCGCCCGGCCTCGAAGTCCGCCGCCCGCAGCAGGTCGCCCAGGGTCAGGACGTGGGTGCTGAGACGGTCCACGTCGCCCGCGAGCCGGCTGGCCTCGCCGAGCACCCGGGCCATGGCCCCGCGGTCCAAGGGGCGGAGCCCGCTGCGCCGGGCCATCGTCGCGATCATCCGGCAGTAGCTGGGCCCGCCGTCCCCGTCGCGGGTCATGCGGTCCTCGAACTCCGCCGGCACCTTGAAGAGCCGGTTGAACTCCGGGTCGTACAGGGCGAGCAGGTGGTAGAGCATCGGCTCGCCGATCAGCGCCACCTTGACCGAGAGCCGCACGGGGCGCGGCTCCAGGCTCACCGTGCTGACCAGGTTCAGCGCCTGCCCCAGGCTCTCGATGCGGATCTCTCCCGCCTGTAACGTCCGCTTCAGGGTCTCCCAGGCGTAGGGCTGCGAGAGCAGCTTGCGCGCGTCCAGGAGCAGGTAGCCGCCGTTGGCCCGGTGCAGGGCCCCCGCCCGGATCAGGGTGTGGTCGGTGAACAGGGCGCCCATGCGGGCCAGGTGGTCCACGCGGCCCACGAGGGCCTGCATGGTCGGTTGATCCTCGTAGATCACGGGCGCGCCGTGGAGCTCCGTGCGGTCCACCAGCACGTTGACCCGGTAGCGCCGGTGCGGGTCCTGCTCGTCCATGCCCTCCAGCAGGGAGCGGGGCAGGGCCCCGGCGAGGGGACCGGGCATGGGGGGCAGGAAGCGGTCGGCGTGCTCGATGACGTCGGCCTGCACGGCGTCCAGGTAGCGGATGATCTCGGGAAGGTCGGTGTAGCGGGCGCGGAGCTCGTCCAGCAGGTGATCGACCGCGAAGCTGGTGACCTCGCGATCCAGCGCGCGCACGCGCTCGCGGGCCTCCTTCTCCCAGCGGGGGAGCTCGCGGAAGACCAGCTCCAGCTCGTCGTGGAGCGCGCTGACCTGCGCCTCGATCTCGGCCCGCTCGGCCTCGGTGAGCTTCTCAAAGTCGGCGGGCGGCAGCACCTCCCCGCCGCGCATGGGGGCGAGCGCGATGCCGGTGGGGGTCTGGATGAGGGCGATGTTCTGCTGGTTCGCCCGCTCGCGCACCGCCTCGAAGGCCGAGGCCTGCCGCTCCTTGAGCTCCTGCTCCAGGGCCTGGCGGCGGGTGCGATACTCGTTCGTGTCGAAAGCGGCGGGGATGGCGGCGCGCAGATCCTCGATCAGGCGCTCCATCTCGCGGCGCAGGCCGACGGCGCACCCGGCGGGGAGGGTGATCGCCCTCGGGTGCTCGGGGGCCTGGAAGTCGTGGACGTAGACGAGATCGTCGGGCACGGGCTCGCTGGCGGCCTGCGCCTCCAGGAAGCGGCGCGTGACCTCGTGGCGGCCGGTGCCCTGGCTGCCCAGCACGAAGAGGTTGTAGCCTTCGTGCCGCATGGCGGTGGCGAAGCGGATGGCCTCGATCGCGCGCTCCTGTCCCAGAACGACAGGGAGATCCTCGAGCTCCTCGCTGCTCTGAAAGGGCAGGCTCTCGGGATCGCAGCGGCGACAGAGCTCGGACACGGCGAGCGGCGCAGGCGCGGGCATGTTCACCCCCAGGTGGGCAAAGGTAGCTCGGGGGAGCCGTGACAGCCATGTCGCGGTGCCTGTCCTGCGATGGGCCGCGCATGCGCCTCCGATCTCGTGTAACATCGGTACAACATCCACTCGTGGCCAGCCAGCTCGCGTTGGCACGCTGTTTGCAATTGTCTCCATCCGCACCCCTCGCCCTGGAGAACGCCATGCGCCGCGCTCGCCTCATGCTCCTCCCGCTCTCGCTCCTCTCCGCCTGCCTGGGAGAGTCCAACATGGTCTCCTCCCTCCAAGGCGCGGGCATCTCGGCCGGCGGCTCGGAGGACATCGCCTACGCCCGGGAGATGATCGAGAAGGGCCTCATCCCCAACGAGGAGATGTTCACCTCCGAGGGGCTGTTCAGCGAGCACGACCTCCCGGTGAGCGGCGAAGACTGCGCTGACGTGCTCTGTCCCCGCGGCGCCGCGGCCCTCATCGACCCGGTGGACGGATCGGGCCAGCAGCTCCTGTTTCAGCTCGGATTCGGCACGAAGTACGAGGATGATCCCTTCGAGCGCCAGCCGCTGCGGCTCGCGGCCACGGTGGACGTGAGCGGATCCATGGAGGGAGACAAGATCGAGCTGGTGAAGACCGCGCTGCGCCTCCTGGTGGAGCAGCTCGACGCGGGCGACGAGATGGCGCTCATCGCGTTCGGGAGCGACGCGCAGGTCGAGCGGTCGATGACGGTGATGGACGAGGACGGGCGCGAGAAGATGATGCGCGCCATCGACGGCCTCGACATCAACGGCAGCACCAGCGTGGAGGCCGGGCTCACGGCCGCCTACGCTCAGGTCGCGCCGGGGGCCGGGGCCAGCGGGGTGGAGGACCGCGTGATGGTCTTCACCGACGCCCAGCCCAACATGGGCGCGACCGGGGTGGACAGCTTCGTCGGGATGACCGCGTACTATGGTGAGGCGGGCATCGGCGTGACGATGATCGGCGTGGGCTACGACATGGGCACCGAGCTGGCCGACGCCATCTCCAAGACGCGGGGCGGGAACTACCACTTCCTGGCCGACGAGGACGACGCGAACACGGTCTTCGTGGACGAGTTCGCCTTCCTGGTCTCGCCTGTGGCCTATGACCTGCGCGTCCACCTGAGCCCGGCGGGCGGGCTCTCCTTCCTGGAGGGCTACGGCGTGCCGCTGGACGGGGCGGACGTGGAGCTGGGCGCCAGCACCCTCTTCCTGAGCGCGCGCGACGGCGGCATGGGCGCGACCCTGGTGGCACCCGCGGGCGAGAGCCTGCCGGAGAGCGGCGAGATCGCGACCCTGGAGATGGACTATCTGCCGGTGGACGGCGAGCCGGTCAACGCGAGCCTCAGCGCGAGCTGGGAGGGCGGGACGGCCTACACCAGCTCCAGCGTGGCCGCGGACGACCTGGGCGTCTTCAAGATGGGCGTGCTGGTCGACGGGTACCTGGCCCTCCTGGCGGGCTCGCGCTACTGCGCGGGAGAGCTCTACCAGGAGGAGGCGCTCGGCCAGATCACGGAGGCCAGCGCGCGGATCGCCGAGGTGGCGACGGCGCTGGACGACGCGGAACTGAGCGAGCTGAGCGCGCTGACGACCGCGCTGGGCGACAACGTCACTGTGGGCGGCGATCGCTGCATGGCCGCCGACACCTACGCGTACTGAGGTCCACCATGCGCCTGATCACCCTGCTCCTGCTGCTGGGCTGCGTCCGCGGCCCGGGGGAGACCTGCAACAGCTCCGAGCGCTGCCTGGAGGGCGGGATCTGCCTCAAGGGCGTCTGCTCCGGCTACACCTGCAAGTCGGACGCGGACTGCGGGGAGCTGCGCTGCGGCGCGGTGGCGGGCTCGCGGGTCTGCGTGGAGGACTGCTCGGCCGACGAGGACTGCTCGGGCCAGCAGAGCTGCATGGCGCTGGAGGGCCAGGACTCCGGCGCGGAAGAGTCCGTCTGCCTGTGATCCTGTGGACGCTCCCCCGGCGTCCCTGTTATCCTGAGAACATCTTCAACCCCTGACGCGGAGGTGCCCGATGACGAAGGCCATGACCAACGCCGCCATTGTCGGTCGCCGGCACCTCTCCTGCGCTGGGGTCGCGCGCTAGCCGGACGCGCGAGCAGCCCCCAGCCGCCGACCCGACCTGAGACCAGGCCGGGTCTCCTGCCTTCGTCAACGAGGGCTCCGCCGATCTTCGGATCGGCCTGTATCAGGGCTGTAACACCGTGAATTCTCCTGACCTCCGTTCGCTCGGCTGGAGCGACTGGTTCGCGTCTCACGCTTCCTCCCACCCCTCCCACCTCCTCCCCGCGCGCGTCTCGGCCGAGCACCGCGGGCGCGTCGATCTGCTGGGCGCCTTCGGCCTGCGCCACGCGCTGACCCACGGCCTCGAGCCGCCCCGCGTGGGCGACTGGCTGCTCGTGGAGCCGGTCGCGGGCTCCGATCTGGTGCGAATCCGCGCCCTGCTGCCGCGCCGGAGCTGGCTCGAGCGCCAGGCGGCGGGCCGGCGCACCGAGCGCCAGATCGTCGCCACCAACCTGGACCGGGTCTTCGTCCTGACCTCGCTGAACCAGGACTTCAGCCTGGCGCGGGCGGAGCGCTACCTGGCCTCGGTGCGCGCCGGCCACATCGAGCCGGTGCTGGTGCTGAGCAAGGCCGATCTGGCGCCGGACAAGGTGCACCGCCACCTCTCCGAGCTGGAGCGCGTGGCCGGCGGCGCGCCCGTGATCGCGGCGAGCGTGCTGTACCGCGAGGGCCTGGACGACCTGCGCGCGCTGCTGGGCCCCGGGATCACCGTGGGCCTGGTGGGCAGCTCCGGGGTGGGCAAGTCCACGCTGGTCAACGCGCTGTTGGGCGTGGACCAGCAGGACACCCGCGCCGTGCGCCAGGGCGACGACCAGGGCCAGCACCGGACCACCACCCGCTCGCTGCACCTGCTCCCCGACGGGCAGGGGATCCTGGTCGACACGCCCGGGATGCGGGAGCTCGCGCTGTGGAGCGGCGACGGCCTCGGAGAGACCTTCGAGGACATCGACCTGCTCGCGGCGCGCTGCCGCTACCGGGACTGCCAGCACCAGGGCGAGCCCGGCTGCGCGGTGGAGGAGGCGATCCTGGAGGGCGAGCTCGACGCGCGCCGCCTGGAGAGCCACCGCAAGCTGCAGCGCGAGGCCGCCTGGCAGGAGGCCCGCGTGAGCGTGGCCGAGCAGCGCCGGGCGGCCCGGGAGTTCGCCCACCGGGTCAGATCCGCCAAGAAGGATCGGTGGTGAGTTAGAGGCTGGTCCGGAGGTCCCTTGCCCCGGACCAGCTTCGTTCACGACATCGACGGCTACGCCTTCCTGAACCTCTGGGAGATGCGTCCGGGAGACTGGTCGCAGCTCCTGGACGTGATGCGAGCGGCCCTGGGCGCCGTGCCGAGGCTGCTCAGCTTCGGCACGCTGGGGGAGCTCCCGGTGCCGCGGGGTCGGCTGGACGCCTGGCTGACCGAGCGCGTGCTCTCGCGCTTCGATCCGGGCCCGGTGGGCCTGTGCGGGGGGATGACGCTGGGGGCGGCGGACTGCTTCCGGCGCTCGGTGCTCCCGCCGCGGGGCGCCTTCCCCGAGGGGCCGCGCAACCCGGGCTGGGCCGGCGCCGAGGAGCGGGCCCTGCGCGAGCTGCTGTGGCGACGCCTGATGGACAGCCTGCGCGACGGGGTGGCGGCGGAGACCCTGCTGACCATGGCCGTGGCCCTGAGCCTGGGGGCCCCCGGGCGGGCCTGGGCGCGGGAGCGCTCGCGCGCCGCCTTCCAGGACATCCGGCGGCGAATCGACGCCAACGAGGTCTGCCCCCTCGCCATCCTGGGCACGACCCCGAACCCCATGGCCAACCACCAGGTGCTGGTCACGGGCTACGAGAGCCCCGGCCCCTGGGGCGCCGAGAGCTGCCGTCTGTACGTGTTCGAGCCCAACGCCCCCAGTTGTGAACAGACCATCGACTATGACTTCAGCGGGGCGCGCGAGCCTCAGGAGAGCGCGCACGCGGCCGGCTACCACAAGGCCCGCGGCCCGCTGGTCGGCTTCTTCCTGGCGAAGTTCGACTACCAGGCGCCGCTGGGGGCGCTCTCCACCCTGGAGCCCCTGCGCGTCGAGAGCGCGCGCGTCCGGGTGGTGGTGCGCAACACAGGCTTTGGAGACACGCCCCCGCTGCGGCTCTGGGTGCGGGGCAAGGCGGGCTCCCTGCCCGCGGACCCGGGCGGGGAGTCCTTCGCCTTCCCCCTCCGGCAGGGCATGGGGCGCGGCCTCGATCTGCCGCTCCCCTCCCCTGCCCCCGAGCGCCTGGAGCTGGCCTTCGCGGTGGAGCCGGCGCCCGGTCGGCGGACCTGGCGCCTGCTCAGCTGACGCTCAGAGCATCCCGGCGCCGCTCAGCAGCAGCTCGTCCCACCGGGTGTCCTGGGCCCAGGTGGCGCCCTCGCCGTCGGCGTAGATCTCCAGGTAGTCCGTCCACTCGATGTCGGTGTGGATGGTCAGCCCGCCGACCCAGGTGAGCGGCTCGTTGGAGTTGTTGCTGATGACGACCGCGGGGATGGCCTGCTCCACCGCCAGGGCGGCGGCGGCGATGTCCGGGTCCTCCGACGCGGAGGCCAGCGCGATCAGATCGACGAGGTCCACGTACCAGTCATGGTAGTAGTTGTCCACGGCGCGGGCCTCGGAGCGGGTCTCCAGGAACCAGTCGACGCCGCCCTCGCGCTCCAGCAGCAGCCCGGCGAGCTCGTCGAGGGCCGCGCTGAGCGCCGCCATCTGGGTGAGGTCCGCGGCGGAGTAGGTCCACTCGCCGCCCTGCTCGACGGCCTTGGTGGCCAGGTTCTTCGCCAGCGCGGCCGGGGAGTCGTCCTCGGCGTTCGCGAGCATCTTCAGCGCGGGGCCGTACTGCAGGCCCTCGCCGCCCACGGTGGCCTCGCTGGCGACCATGTAGGAGCCGTAGTCCGACAGCGCGTGGGCGACCTCCCAGGAGGCCATGTTGCAGGCGTCGAAGGCGATGACGTCGAGGGGCGCGCCGCGAGCGTCCTCGATGGTCTGGAGCGCGCTGGCCAGTTCGCCCTCGGCGATGGACAGATCGTTGCCGGAGGTCTCGTCCCAGCTCACGGCGCCGCGGGCGGGGCTGCCGGTGAACGCCCAGCCGTCGCCGTGATCCCACAGGACCAGCGCGGTGCGCTCGGCGGGGTAGTTCTCCTCCGCCCAGAGGACGAACTCGGCCAGGACCGTCGGATCGCCCATGTCGACCTCGCCCAGGTCCTCGACCACCTCGGAGACGACGTTCTCCAGATCCTCGTCGGGGCTGATGAAGTAGCGGCGGCTGCCCTCCCAGTCCCCGTCGTCGTCGGCGTAGCCGGGGGTGCGGTCGGCCTGCACGAGCACGTTGACGCCCTCGCTGGAGCCGCCGAGCTCGAGCTCGTTCAGATCGTGGGTGACGTAGGTCTCCAGATCGTTGTCACCGTTCATGAAGACCAGGAAGTTCCAGCGGGCCTTCGTGGGGGCGACGCCGGTGTCGTCGGAGCCCGTGTCGTCGGAGCCCGTGTCGTCGGCTTGCTCCTCGGGCTTCTGCTTGTCGGGCTTCTCGGTCTCGGGATCGGGGGTGCAGGCGAGGAGCAGGGCGAGGAGCATGGGGGACCTCCAGCGGGACACTATAGCCTGAGGCGGGGCCCGTGCTCCAGCGCGGAGAGATCTCCCTGGCTGCGGAGCGCGAGGCCGATCATCCGGTAGAGCATGCGGGCGCCGACGTTGGCGTCCCACTCATCCCCCTCCGGGCCCGGGGCGACCTCGTTGAGATCGAAGCCGACGATCCGCCGGCCCGAGGCGACCACGCCCTCCAGCAGGGACACGGCCTCGCCAAACGAGAGCCCGCCGGGGACCGGGGTGCCGGTGTGCGGGCAGAGGGTCGGATCCAGGGCGTCGATGTCGAAGGAGACGTAGACCTGCTGGGGGAGCTGGTCCACCACCTGCCGGGCGAGCTCGGCCCAGGGGCGGCCCGCGTGCCGCTGCGCCTGGAGCCAGGGGTCCACGAAGGCGACGATGCGCTCATCGGACTGTATCTGTCTCCACTCCTGCTCGCACAGATCGCGCAGGCCCACCTGAACCAGGCGGGAGACGCCGGGGATGTGCTGGAGGACATTGTGCATGATGCTGGCGTGCGACCAGGTGAAGCCCTCGTAGGCCACCCGCAGGTCGGCGTGGGCGTCGAGGTGCAGCACGCCGAGCCCGGGGAAGCGCGCCGCGTGGGCCTGGATGGCGCCGAAGGGGGTCGAGTGATCGCCGCCCACCAGGCCCACCAGCCGTCCCTGCTCGAGCCAGCCGTCCACGAGCTCGCGGACGCGGGCGTTCATCCACTGGGAGCGGAGGTTGACCGCGTCGGCGGCCAGGATCAGGTCCGGCCGGTCGGGGAAGACCCCGCCCGCCTCGATGACCGGGTCGGCGAAGGCGCGGGCCTCCTCGTTCCAGGTGGCGATCTCCGGGTCCTCGTCCAGCATGGCCACGCCGAGCTCGTAGATCCGCCCGGCCATCAGGTCGAAGACGTCCACCTGCCGGCTGGCCTCCAGGATCGCCGCCGGCCCGCCCGCCGTCCCTCGCCGGTAGGAGGTCGTCGCGTCGAAGGGCGCTGGGACCAGGATCACCCGACTCTCCTCAGGGGTGGTGAGGAGGCCGAAGACGCCGGAGCCGGGGGTGCTCGCGGCGTCGGGATCGAAGGGGTAGCGACTCTCGAGGGGCACGGCGGGCTCCGGGCGGGGGGCCAGGGATGTAACCGACGGGAGAGGGGGGTGGGGGCGGCATCGGTATCGGTGTCGGTATCGGTATCGGTATCGGTATCGGTATCGGTATCGGTATCGGCATCGGTATCGGTATCGGCATCGGCATCGGCATCGGCATCGGCATCGGTATCGGCATCGGCATCGGCATCGGTATCGGCATCGGTATCGGTATCGGCATCGGTATCGGTATCGGTATCGGCATCGGTATCGGCATCGGCATCGGCATCGGTATCGGCATCGGTATCGGCATCGGTGCCGGAAAATTCCTCCGAGGCTCCCCTCATCCGGCCTTCGGCCACCTTCTCCCGGAGGGAGAAGGGGAGGAGTGA